>CAWGUH010000022.1:0-15786 GCA_963825715.1 uncultured Alphaproteobacteria bacterium
CGTCTCATCAGGTCGTTCACCGGAGACGGGGTCAGGCTGTGGTCGCATGGCTCCATCCGAGGACCCGCGAGGATGAACGGCCCGCATCGGAATTCCCGTCTTGCGGTACACAGTCGGGAACGGAGTGTGGTCCGCGTCGTCGCCGGGCTGACCGCATCGGAGGTTCCGAGGAGTTCGGTCCGGACGGTGCGCAAGTGGCTTGCCCGGTTCCGCGCGGGCAGGGGGTCTGCGCGCCTTGCGCCGGTTCCGCGACCCGGACATCCGCGCCCAACCCCTGATGACCGGAAATGGATCGGCCTGCCGCTCCCCACGCTTCGCCAACGCGCTGAGGCTTCTGGCCATCCGCCATGTCCTTGTCCGGCCCTGCCCACCAAGGACAGATGACCAGGCCGAGCGGTTCGTCGAGACCTCGCTGCGGGAACGGGTCCGCGGCCTCGCAATTCCCTCCCCTGCCGGAGGCAACAACGGCCTTTCATGCCGTCTCGACTGGTTCAACCGATCAAGACCGAACTCCGCATCTGACGGCCTGTTCCCTTCCAAGCGGGCGAACAGCCGTATGAGAACTCGCAGCCGGAGCTTCGGCGTGCGACTTTGGCCCAATGGCACGGTTCGCAAGTTTGGGGCAGGATCGAGGGTGCATGGCAGGAGGCATCGAATGACGGACATCATGCAGGTGAGGCCGACAAAGCCGAGTTCAATTATCTCGAAAGCGTTGATCGTCGAGGATCACCCGCTGTTCAGCGACGCCCTTTCCATGACGCTTCAGAGCGTCTCCGGCGTCGAGGACATCACCACCGCTCCCAGTCTGGAATTCGCACTTGGCGAGATCGAGGCGGGTCTTGAGCCTGACATTGTCCTCCTCGACCTCAACCTGCCGGACGTCTCCGGGCTCGACGGCCTGATGCGACTCAAGCGTGCGGTGGGTGCCGTCCCGATATTGATCGTGTCGTCGATCTCCGACGAGCGGACGGTCTCGGCGGCACTGCGCACGGGCGCGTCGGGCTTTGTGCCGAAACACTCGCAGCGACCGGTCTTCGCCGCGGCCCTCGACTGCATCGCCGGCGGGGGTGTCTTCGTCCCCGAGGACTTCTCGTTCAGTGGTGCAAAGGGTGTCGACGAAGCCCTGCGGCGCATGTCGAGCCTGACCCCGCAGCAGGCGCGGATCCTGTCGCTGGTGTGCGATGGGAAGCTCAACAAGCAGATCGCATGGGACATGTCGATCGCCGAAGCGACCGTAAAGGCGCATGTCACGGCCATCATGCGCAAGCTGGCGGTCCAGAGCCGGACGCAGGCGGTGCTGATCGCGCAGAATGCGAGGTTCGACTTCCTGAAATCCGAGGATTGACGTGTCCGTGAACCGGATCGGCGGGCCGGGGTCTCGCGGGCCGGCTGCGCAGGACGGGTCGTCCGGAGCGGGTCCGGTGGTTGACGCGTCCGAGCGCATCGTCCGGATTGCGCGATTGCCGGTCGACACACCCGATCCCGGTGCCCGCCTTGCCGCGGAGCTGGGGAGTGACCTCGCTCAGGTCCTTGTGTTTGCCTCCCCGCAGGGTGATTTCGGCGCCATTTCTGGTTCATTGAGGGCCGCATTCCCGGGAGCCGACGTGGCGGCCTGCACCACTGCGGGCGAGATCGACGGGGCCTATCTCGATGACGAGATCCTTGCGCTCGGTCTGCCGGAAAGCGATTTCTCGACCTTGACACTGGTCGTGCCCGATCTTCAGAACATCGATGCGGCCGCGCTGGTCGGCGAGATGATCCTGGCGCGGCGCGCGCTCGCCTCGGCGCGTCCGGAATTTCAACACGAATTCGCGTTTCTGATGGTCGACGGTCTGTCGCTGCGCGAGGACACCCTGATGGATGCGATCTCGCCCGGACTGGGTCCGGTGCCGTTGTTCGGCGGATCCGCGGGGGACGGAACGCGCTTCGAGCGCTGCCTGCTGTCGCGCAACGGCGCGGTGATGAACAATGCTGCGATCCTGACCTTCGTGCGCACGTCCTGCCCGATCAAGGTCTTCAGCTTCGATCACCTTCAGCCGGGAGACGACCGGATGGTCGTGACCGAGGCCGAGCCGGCGCGCCGCCGGGTGATCCAGATCAATGCGGAGCCGGCCGCGCGGGAATACGCCCGCATTCTGGGGATGAACCCCGACCATCTCGATCAGTTCGTCTTCGCGGGCCATCCGCTGGTCGTGCGGGTCGGCGGGAGGTATCATGTCCGCTCCATCCAGCGTGTCGGTGACAATGACGACCTCTATTTTTTTTCGGCGATCGACGAGGGCGTGGTGCTCACGGTTGCCGAATCCGACGACATGGCGCGGGCTCTGGACGAAAGCCTCGCCGAGGTGGTGGGCGCCGGCGCTCTCGACACGATCTTCGCCTGCGACTGCATCCTGCGCCGCATCGAGGCCCAGCAGAAGCAGTGCAGCAGGAAGGTGTCGGATGTCCTGCGCCGCCACCGTGTCGTCGGCTTCTCCACCTACGGCGAGCAGTTCGGAGCCATGCATGTGAACCTGACCATGACAGGCGTCGCGATCTTCCGACCGAAACCACCATCCGGGGCCTGAGACTTGGATCGTCTTGTCAACCCGGACGAGCCGATCGAGCGGCAGAACGAGAAGCTCAAGGTGATCGCCGCCGCGCTCATGCGGCGGGTCGACAGCCAGACCGCGCGCACGGGCGCCGCATATGACCAGTTCGAACGCGCCGTCGTCCTCGAGGATCAGGTGCGGCGGCGCACCGTCGAACTGGAACACGCGCTCGATCTGCTCAACGAGCTCGAATGCCCGGCTCGGGGACGCCATGCGCGAAGCCGACACGGCCCGCAGGGATATGGCCAGCGCGATCGAGGCGGTGCGGGAAGGATTTGCGCTCTTCGGGGCGGACGACGTCCTGAAACTCTTCAACCGCCGCTTCTGCTGGCTGCTGCCGGACGTTCGGCAGAGCCTCGAGCAGGGTCAAAAATTCGAGAGCTACATCGAACGCGTCTCTCGCAGCAGGCATCTGCGACTGTCCCCGGGGATGAAGCCGGAAGACTGGGCGCGCGACCGGATCCAGCGGCACCTTGAGGATCGGGTCTCCTTCAACCTCGCCCTGAAAGGCGATCGCTGGCTGCAGATCTCCGAGCACCGGACCGAGACCGGCGGGACCGCGATCGTGCAGACGGATGTGACCGACCTCGTGAGCGCCGAGCGCATGGAGCGCGAGAAGCTCCTCGATAGCCAGGCGCGGATGATCCGGGCGACGTTGGACCATCTCGATCAGGGTGTTGCGATCTTCGATGCGCAGGCGCGGCTGGTGGGCTGGAACGAGCGCCTGCGGCAACTGACCGGTATGCCGTCGACAGTCTGGAAGCTCGGGATGAGTTTTGCGCGGATTGCCGAGCATCTGCGGCAGGATTTCTCCATGCGGGGGGTCGAGGACGAACGGCGTCTGGGCCAGTGGGTGTCGCGGCAAATGCGGGGTCAGTCGTTGTCGTTCGAGATTTCTCGGGCGGAAGATCTGGTGTTGAGCGTGTTCATGCAGCGCCTTCCCGACGAGGGTTTCGTGCTGTCGTTTTCCGATGTGACCCGGGAACGCGAGGCGACTCGGGTCCTCGCGCAAGCCAAGGAGACACTCGAGGAGCGGGTGCGCGAACGGACACTGGAATTGCAGGATGCGTTACAGGCGGCAAAACGATCTAACGCGTCTCGCACACGGTTCGTCGCGGCGGTCTCCCATGACCTGCTTCAGCCGCTTTCGGCAGCGAAGCTCTATCTGGCTTCGGTGGGGAGCGAAGATGCACAGGTCCCGGCGGTGGCCAAAGCCGAAGACGCGCTCGCTTCCGTGGAAGAAATGATCAGCGCGCTCCTCGACATGTCGCGGCTTGAATCGGGTGAAGAGCAACTGACCCCGGTTCCGGTCCGGATATCGGACATCATTCTGCCGGTCATCAACTCGTTCCGCCCGTTCGCCGCGGCGAAGGGCTTGCAGTTGCGGATCGTCGGGAGTTCGGCGGTGGTGCTGAGCGACGTCTCCTATCTCCGTCGCATCGTGCAGAACCTGCTTTCCAATGCGATCCGCTATACCTCCGCCGGCAAGATCCTTGTCGGAGTGAGGCGCGTCGGAGGCGGGGTCCGTCTTGAGGTTCATGACACAGGCCCGGGTATCCCCGCAGAATATCAAGGCGCCATTTTCGAAGAGTTCCGGCGCCTTGACCGGCGTGCGAGCGCGGCGGAAGGGATGGGGCTGGGTCTTGCGATCGTCGAGCGGGCCTGCACCCGGCTCGGACACCATCTCGACCTTGTTTCCGAGGTGGGGCGCGGCAGCGTGTTCCGGGTCGGTCTCGATCTCGCCGAACCCTCCGATGTCGGGCTCCCGGAGGTGTCGGCGCCGAGACTGCATGCCGGGCCGGTGGCGGCGACCGCGACCATCGTGATGCTGGTCGATGATGATTCCGGGCTCAGAGCTGCTCTGGAGACCCTTCTGGAAAGCTGGGGTGTCGCCGTTATCGAGGCTTCGGGCACCGCCGAGGCGCTGAGCCTGCTGGACGAGGTCGGTATCGTCCCGGACGCGTTCCTGCTCGATCAGCAACTCCAGAACGGCGAGACAGGGCTGGCACTCGCCCGGGCTCTTCGCGCGCGATACGGTAATATCCGGCTGCGGATCATGTCGGCGGACCGGCGCCCGCAATTGCGCCAGGCCTGCGCTGCGGCGGGCGTCGAGCTGCTGCCCAAGCCGCTCGATCCGGAGCGTCTGCGCGCCTTCGTCGCCGAGGCGGCGGCGGCCGGCATCGTGGCCGATTGAGCGCTCACTGTGTTTCGGAATGCCTCATGACCGGGGGGAGGGCCTCCTCCTCCTCCGGGCCGAACACCCGCGAGCGGGTCAGGAAGCGTCGCTCGCGACCGTTGTCGAGACTGAACATGCCGCCGCGTCCCCGCACGACGTCGAGGATGAGCTGGGTGTGTTTCCATACCTCGAATTGCGGACCCGAGATCCACACTTCCGCGCCGTCGATCTCGCCAAGTTTCACGTCGGACTGGCCGATGCGGAAATCGCCGACGGGATAGCACATCGGCGAGGAGCCGTCGCAGCATCCGCCCGACTGATGGAAGAGTACGGGGCCGTGATCCGCGCGAATCTCGGCGAGCAGCACACGTGCCGCCTCCGTGGCCGTGACGCGGACTCCAGTCCGGTAGTCGGGGTCCGTCGGGGATACCGTGTTGCAGACGATCGGAGTGGTGTCGGACATGGGCGCGATCCTGCTGAAGCCAAGAACGGGAGCGGGGCGCCTCCGGACGATCGGAGGAGCCCCGCCGGAGATGCGGAACGCGCGAAGCGGGAGGAATCTTCGCACGCCCGCAAAGGGCAGATAGCCCGTCTCAGAAGAAGCCCAGCTTGTTGGGGCTGTAGCTGACCAGCATGTTCTTGGTCTGCTGGTAGTGATCGAGCATCATCTTGTGGTTCTCGCGCCCGATACCGGACTGCTTGTAGCCCCCGAAGGCCGCGTGGGCGGGATAGAGATGGTAGCAGTTCGTCCAGACCCGGCCGGCCTTGATCCCACGCCCGAAACGGTAGCAGGTGTTGGCATCGCGCGACCAGACGCCAGCCCCGAGCCCGTAGAGCGTGTCGTTGGCGATCTCCATCGCTTCCGCCTGATCCTTGAAGGTTGTCACGGACACGACCGGCCCGAAGATCTCCTCCTGGAAGATGCGCATCTTGTTGTGGCCCTTCATGACGGTCGGCTTGATGTAGTAGCCGTTCGCCATGTCGCCGCTGAAGCTGTTGGCTTCGCCGCCGGCCAGAACTTCAGCGCCTTCCTGGCGACCGATGTCGAAGTAGGACAGGATCTTGTCGCGCTGCTCGCTGGACGCCTGTGCGCCCATCATGGTTTCCATCTTGCGCGGGTCACCGCAGACGATGGCGTTCACCCGCTCGAGGGCGCGTTCCATGAAGGCTTCGTAGATGTCCTCCTGGATCAGGGCGCGAGACGGGCAGGTGCAGACCTCGCCCTGATTGAGAGCGAACATCGTGAAGCCCTCGAGACACTTGTCGAAATAGGCGTCGTCCTCCCGCATCACGTCCGAGAAAAAGATGTTCGGAGACTTTCCGCCGAGTTCCAGCGTGACGGGAATGATCAGACTCGGAGGCGTATTGGGCGATCAGGCGGCCGGTGGTCGTCTCCCCGGTGAAGGCGATCTTGGCGATCCGGCTCGAGCTTGCCAGCGGCTTGCCTGCTTCGAGGCCGAATCCGTTGACGATGTTCAGGACGCCTGCGGGCAGGATGTCGGCGATCATCTCGGCCCACATCATGATCGTGGCAGGGGTCTGCTCGGCCGGCTTGATCACGACGCAATTTCCGGCCGCGAGGGCGGGCGCGAGTTTCCAGACCGCCATCAGCATCGGGAAGTTCCACGGGATGATCTGGCCGACCACGCCGAGCGGCTCGTGGAAGTGATAGGCGACGGTATCGTTGTCGAGCTCGCCCATCGAGCCTTCCTGGGCGCGGATCACCGAGCCGAAATAGCGGAAGTGATCGATGCCGAGCGCCATGTCGGCCAGGGTCGTCTCGCGGATCGGCTTGCCGTTGTCCCAGGTCTCCGCGAGGGCCAGAACGTCGATGTTTTCCTCCATCACCTGCGCGATCTTCATCAGCATGTTGGCGCGGTTGGTGACCGAGGTCTTGCCCCAGGCGTCGGCGGCGGCATGGGCCGCATCGAGCGCATCCTCGATGTCCGAGGCGTCGGAGCGGGCGATCTCCCCGATCGGGCCGCCGGTGATCGGCGAGATGTTCTCGAAGTAGCGGCCCGCATTCGGCGCCTTGAACTTGCCGCCGATGAAGTTGTCGTAGCGCGTCTTCAGCGGGCAGCCGGCGCTGGCTGCATCCTGAACGTCGAGATGGTCTTTGGGCATCGGTATTCCTCCGGTTGTGGGCATTGGGGCAAGGCCGCAGCCCGTTTGATGTTGACCGGACTATGCGCCAGGGGGCCGTCCCGGCGGAATTGGACCATGGTCGGGACCGACTTTGGTCGCAGATCGCGGGCGGTGGGACAGGGGACCCGGCGCGGCCGGGCATGCTGCCCGTCGAGGCCGAGGCACGGCCGTCCCGACCAGCCCCCGGCAGCGATGTCTCATCTGAAATGGCGCGAAGCGCTCGGGGAGGGCGCGCGCGGGCGCCTACCGCTCCGGGGGCAGATGCGTCAGCCCGTAGGACGCGAAGATCGCCTCGATGCGGCCGTCGGCGAGCGCGGCCGCGATGGCGTCGTCGACCCGGTAGGCCAGCGGGCGGTAGCCGAAATGGATTCCCACCCCGAGGGTCCAGGTGCCTCGCGACAGGCCGGGCAGGGGCTGGCGGTGGATGCCGATCCCCGCCACCACGCCGTGCTCGAGCTGCCCGAGCGGCCCCATCACCGCCTTCACCTCGCCCGCCGCGAGCGCGTCCATCGCGGCGCCGACGGTCGGGAAGCGGTGGATGTTCGCCGAGAGTTGCCCGCCCGCGAGGCTCGCGAGGTAGAAGTCCGACAGCGAATCGTTCTCGACGCCCACGCTGTCGAAGCGGAAATGGGCCGGAAGCGGCGGGTCGTCGGGATAGGCGCTTTCGGAATAGGCGATGGCTATGGTCTCGGCGGCGTACTGGCCGGTGAACGACACCTGCTCTACCCGGCACTTGAAGTTGCTGTCGTAGGGCACGCGCAACATCACGTTCGACACCTCGCGGTCGATGACCGCACCCTGCCAGATGTTGTTACGCAGATCCGCCTCGAGACCCTCGGCGGCGAAGACGAACCTGAAGCGCGGCTCGACGCCCACATCCTCGGCGATCAACCTGGCGATCTCCACATCGACGCCCCGTGGCGTGGTCCCGTCGAGCCAGGAATAGGGCGGGTAGTCGGTGTACAGGGCAAAGGTAATGAACCCTTGCTCCTCGATCTCGTCGATATCCTGCCCGACGATGTCCCGGCTTGCATTCTGCGGTTTCGGCTGCGGCGCCCAGTCCGCGCAGGGATCGGCCGCCAGTACGGTGGCGGCCGGAACGACGCAGAGGAGGGCGGCCAGGGCCACTCCGGTTATGCGACCGATCATCTTCGCCGGACCTCCCCGCGCTGTCTCCCCCAGTCCCAGATCAGGTAAGATCCGGGCCGCGCCGGCGTCAATGGGTGGCCGAGAGGCCAATGGTGAGGATCTCGGCGGCCTGCTTGGCGTTCGCGGGATCGGCGGTGAGCACCGCCGCGGCCCGGCGGGCGATCGAATCCGAAACCGGGGCCCCGGACATCGTGCCGATCTGGCCGGCGATCTCGTCGAGGCGCGCGGTCACCGCCGGGACATCGGCATCGGCGCCACCGTCAGCAGCCACCTGCAGTGAATCCCGGATGCCCTTCAGCTCGTCCGAGACCTCGGCCATGGCATCGTCATCGGGGCGGGTCTCGATATAGGTCCGGATCGCCCAGGCCGCCTTTTGCCCAAGGAGCTCGCCGAAACCCGGCATCTTCGTGATGCCGTCCTGGGTGTAGCCGTGAATGAAGCGCTCGGCATACCACTCGTCACCGTATTCCTCGGCCTCAAGGAACCGCAAATCCGGAGCGAGACCTCCGGAGATCACCTCGAGCCCGTGGCAGCGCGCGCAATTCTGGTTGTAACCCGAAGACCCGATCTCGATCGCCTTGGCCCAAACCTCCTCACCGGCTGTTTCCGCCCGGTAGGGGTTCTCGGTGAGCCATTCCTCGCCGATCTCGGGAAGGGCGTCGGTGTCGACCGGCTGGGGGGCGACATCGCCGTGGGCAAAGGCCATTCCGGCGGCAGTCATGGCAGTCAAGGCAAATGCGGCTCGCAGATGGCCGATACGGTGCTGAGTCATGTCCTGGCTCCTTTTCGTCGCGCCGGAGGAGATACCCCGGGGTCTGCCCTCCTCATACGGGACAGACCCGGGGCTTTTGTATTCGACTTTCGTCCCGCAGCGCATGCGACGAAGGTTGGGGTATAGAATCTGCCAATCGGCTGTGTTCCGTCCCGCGACGGAGATCCGGAACGAGGGTGGAATCGATGAAGTTACTTGGACTTGCCGGGCTTCTTTGCGGGATCGCCTGCGCTGCGGCAGCCGAGGTTTCCGTCGATATCGCCTATCTGCGGGTCGAGATGCCGGCACCGCCGGTCCTGTCGAATCTCGACCCGGAACCCGCGGATATCGGTCTGGCCGGCGCCGAGCTCGGGCTGGCCGACAACGCCACAACCGGCCGGTTTCTGGGGCAGTCCTTCTCCCTCGAGACGGTCAGCGTTCCCGAAGGTTCCGATCCCGTCGCGACGGCTGCCGGAATCCTCGCGACGCACCGTCTGGTCCTGCTCGATGCGCCGGCCGAGACCCTGCTGGCCATCGCAGATCTTCCCGAGGCGCAAGGCGCGCTCATGTTCAACACCGCCGATCCCGCGACGGCGCTGCGCGATGCGGACTGCCGGGCCAATTTGCTGCACACGCTGCCCTCGACCGCGATGCGGACCGACGCGCTGGCTCAGTTCCTCGTAGCGCGCCGCTGGTCCGGGATCGCGCTGGTCGAGGGAACCTATCCCGAGGACGTCGCCTTCAGCGTCGCCCTCGAGGCCTCGCTGCACAAGTTCGGACTGGAAATCGGTGCGCGCAAGACCTGGGCCTTCGACGCCGACATGCGCCGCAATGCCGCCCAGGAGGTTCCGGTCTTCACCCAGGACCTCGGCGAGCACGAGGTCCTGCTGGTCGCCGACGAGATCGGCGATTTCGGCCGCTACATCCTCTACAACACCTGGTTGCCGCGACTGGTGGCCGGCTCCGAGGGGCTGGTCGCCGAAGCCTGGTCTCCGGTCGTCGAGCAATGGGGGGCCGCGCAGCTGCAATCGCGCTTCCGCGAGCTTTCCGGCCGCGCCATGCTGTCCCAGGACTACGCCGCCTGGGCCGCGATGCGCAGCATCGGCGAAGCCGTCACCCGCACCGGCGCGACGGACCCCGAGACGTTGCGCGGCTTCATGCTCTCGGAAGAGTTCGAGCTGGCCGGTTTCAAGGGCACGCCGCAGACCTTCCGCAGCTGGAACGGTCAGATGCGCCAGCCGATCCCGCTGGTCCATCCGCGCGCCTTGGTCACCCAAGCCCCCCTCGAAGGCTTCCTGCACCAGCGCAACGAGCTTGATACCCTCGGGGTCGATGCCGTCGAGACGTCCTGCACGGCCTTCGAACCCAACTGACGCGTCAAATTCCGGAGCACCATCATGAAACCGACTATCCGTGCGCTGGCGATCGGTCTTTCCGGCCTTCTCGTGCAGCCGGCCGCTTCGGCTGAAATCTGGGTGACCAACGAAAAGGACGATACGATAAGCGTCATCGACATCGAAACGTTCGAGGTGGTTCGCACCATACCGACCGGAGAACGGCCGCGGGGCATCACCTTCTCGAAGGATTTCAGCCGGGTCTACGTCTGTGCGTCCGACAGCGACGCCGTGCAGGTCCTCGACGCGGAAACCGGCGAGATCCTGCACGATCTGCCTTCGGGCGAGGACCCGGAGCAGTTCGTCCTGCATCCGAACGACCGGCACCTCTACATCGCCAACGAGGACGATGCGATCACGACGGTCGTCGATGTCGAAACCCGCGAGGTGATCGCGCAGATCGATGTCGGGATCGAGCCGGAGGGCATGGCGGTGAGCCCGGATGGCAGAATCGCGATCACGACATCCGAGACAACCAATATGGCGCACTGGATCGATACGGAGACGCAGGAGATCTTCGCCAACACCCTTGTCGATTCCCGGCCGCGCCACGCGGAATTCGTGAAGGACGGCACGGAGCTCTGGGTCTCGTCGGAGATCGGCGGCTCGATCACCGTCTTCGATGTCGCGACTCAGGCCGAAAAGGCCAAGATCGGCTTCGAGATCCGGAACGTGCATCCCGATCGGGTGCAACCCGTGGGGTTCGAGTTCACGGCAGACGATACCCATGCCTACGTCGCCCTCGGCCCGTCGAACCACGTCGCCGTTGTCAATGCCGAGACGTACGAGGTCGAGGACTACATCCTTGTCGGCCGCCGCGTCTGGCATCTCGAATTCTCCCCGGACCGGGACCTCGCATTCACGACCAACGGCGTGTCGGGGGACGTGACCGTGATCGATGTCGCCGGACGGGAGGCGATCAAGACGATCAAGGTCGGGCGCTTCCCGTGGGGCGCGGCGTTGCGGCCCTGATTCAGTCCCGATACCGGCCGCCCCGAGGCTGATGATCGTTTTGTGACCCAAGGTCCGAGCCGCGCCGAACGTGCGTACTGTCGTGGCTGGCGGATGCATGCTAGGGTTTCCGAAGGAGGATTGCCCATGAAGCGCCTGATAGGACTCTTGCTCGCGGCCTGTCTGGCCGGCCCGCCAGCTGTCTCCGCAGAGCAGCGATCTGCGACGGACGATCTCGGGACACTCAATCCGGACGAGATGACGTGGCAGAGGTTCGTGGAACGTGCGGAGGACGGGGAAACCGACATGGTCCTCTGTTCCATGGGCTACATGATGACCAAGTCCGGGGATCACGCGAGCGCGCGCACGCTGTTTCGCAACTGTGCCGAGGCAGGCTGGACCGGCGCCATGACCTGGATGAGCCAGCTCGACGGCAATGGGCTGGGAGCACCTTTCGACCCCGGAGCTGCCGCGGAGTGGGACCGCAAGGCGGCGGAACTCGGGGATCCTGTCGCGAAGTTCAATTACGGCCTAGACCTGATGCGCGGTCATGGCGTGGCGCGTGACATGGATGCCGGTCGCGCGCTCGTCGACGAGGCCGCCACGGAGGGCCTCGGCATCGCGCGCAGGCTTCGTGAGGCCGATTACGACCTTGATGCCGTGACCCCGGATTCGGACGAGTGGCGCTACGCGCCGACCTCCTGAGCCCGAACGCGATCCCGCGCCGGCGAATTCAGCCCCGATTCGGTCCATGGCGAAGCCCCTCTGCCTGCAAATCTACGACGAAAGGCGGATAGCGCCTGTGAACTAGGGCTGCCATGAGTCGGTCGAGGTGTGGGACCTCAGGAACCGCATCGCGCCTTTTTTCATCTGCGGAGCTTCCACATGTCTCGATCCTTCACCAACGCCTTCGGCGCAATGATGCTCGTTGCCGGAACGACCGGTGCCGCTCTCGCGGAATCCGAGGCGACCTTTCAACTCATCAAGGTTGAGGCAGGCGCACGCCTGTTCGAGACGGAATGCCGCCGCTGCCACGCCATCGATGTCCAGCACGAGAGCTACGGACCGCCACTCGAGAATATCGTCGGACGTCAGGCGGGCACATATCCGGACTACGAATATTCCGAGGCACTCGGCGGCTCAGGTATCGTCTGGACGCCCGCGGCCCTGCGCGCCTGGATGGAGGACAACGACGGCTTCATGCCAGGCACAAAGATGCGTCACGTCGGGATCGAGGATCGCACGGTGCAGGATTTCATCCTCGCGTATCTCGACTCGATTTCTCCCCAGTAGGATCAGGCTTCACGGAAGCCCAGCCCCGGAGCAGGTGCCCGCAGCGGCGCATGGGGCCTCTGTCCTCCCCGGGGGGCCACCGGTCGGGATCGGCGCTCTTTCCCGAGTTGGAAGAGTGTCGGTTTGTCGGGCGGGAAATGGCTTGCGCGGGCCGATCATGCCGGAAGCCGGGCCGATACTCATCCTGATGGTGCGCACCCGCAAGATGCGGATCAGACGACAACGATCCCGCGTTCACGCAGTCGGTGCGTGCGTACCCGTTTGGCCCAGACGCCATGATGGAACGGTCTGTGTCGAATCGTGCGTGCCCAACACAGCTGCTCCAGACTTGTCAATTCTGCCATGGTCGTAAGACGAAGGCGCGATATGCGCGGCTAACAATCAGGCTCTAAGGTCGCATTGTGAACGCGCCCGACCTGCCACGGGGCTTCGGACTGCTTGACGAACGGCAAAGAGAAAGATCTTGGAGGATAGCTCGCATGAACCGCTTCACCATGGCCGTCGTGGCCGGAATCGTCGCTGCCACCGGCGCACAGGCCCAGGTCACCGAGGAAATGCTCGCCGGCGATCAGGCATCGACCGGTGACGTCCTGACGAACGGAATGGGCCGTGACCTGCAACGTTTCAGTCCGCTTGAGACGCTTAACAAGACCAACGTCTCGAAACTGCAGCCGGTCTGGGCGTTCTCGCTCGGGGGCGAGAAGCAGCGCGGCCAGGAAACCCAGCCGCTGGTCCATGACGGGATCATGTACATCACCGGCTCCTACAGCCGCATCTTTGCGATCGACGCGAAGACCGGGGAGGAGATCTGGCAGTATGACGCGCGACTTCCCGAGGGCATCCTGCCCTGCTGCGACGTGGTGAACCGCGGTGCGGCGATCTACAACGACAAGGTCTATTTCGGTACGCTTGATGCCCGGATCGTCGCCCTCGATGCCAAGACCGGAGACGTGGTCTGGCGTGACCAGATCGACGATTACAGGGCCGGCTACAGCTACACCGCTGCACCCCTGATCGTGAACGGGCTCGTCATAACCGGCAATTCGGGCGGCGAGTTCGGCATCGTCGGCGCTGTCCAGGCCCGGGACGCCGAGACCGGCGATCTGGTCTGGCACCGCCCGACGATCGAGGGGCACATGGGCAAGCTCAACGGCGAAGACAGTACCATGACCGGGACGCTCAACGCCACCTGGCCGGGTGACATGTGGCAGAACGGCGGCGGCGCGACGTGGCTCGGCGGCGCCTACGACATCGAGACCGACACCCTCGTCTTCGGCGCCGGCAACCCCTCGCCCTGGAACAGCCATCTGCGCGGCGCCGGCACGCCCCTGGAGGGCAATGCCGGCGACAACCTCTACGCCGCGTCGCGCATCGGGCTCGATCCGGCCACCGGCGAGATCAAGTGGCACTACCAGACCACGCCGCGCGAGGGCTGGGACTATGACGGCGTAAACGAGGTCGTGGGCTTCGTCGATGCCGAGGGCAACAAGCGCTACGCCACCGCCGACCGCAACGGCTTCTTCTACATCCTCAACCGCGAGGACGGCGCCTTCGTCGATGCCTGGCCCTTCGTGAAGGACGTCACCTGGGCCGAGGATATCGGCGACGACGGCCGCCCGATCTATGTCGAGGAGAACCGTCCGGGCGATCCGGCGGCGGCGGCCGACGGGCAGAAGGGCGATACGGTCTTCGCCGCGCCGGGCTTCCTCGGCGGCAAGAACTGGAACCCGATGGCCTATTCGCAGAACACCGGCCTCTTCTATGTGCCGTCGAACGAATGGGGCATGGACATCTGGAACGAGCCCATCGCCTTCAAGAAGGGCGCGGCCTTTCTCGGCGCCGGCTTCACCATCAAGCCGAACTATGAGGACCATATCGGCTCGCTGAAGGCCATCGATCCCAACACCGGCGAATGGAAGTGGGAGTACCAGAACAACGCGCCGCTCTGGAGCGGGGTTATGACCACGGCCGGCGGCCTCGTCTTCTTCGGCACCCCCGAGGGTGAATTCATCGCCCTCGACGACGAGACCGGCGAGAAGCTCTGGTCGTTCCAGACCGGCTCGGGCATCGTCGGCCAGCCGGTGACCTGGGAGATGGACGGCGAGCAGTACGTCTCCATCATCTCCGGCTGGGGCGGCGCCGTGCCGCTCTGGGGCGGCGAGGTCGCCTCGAAGGTGAACTACCTCAATCAGGGCGGCATGCTCTGGACATTCAAGTTGCCCGCGGAATACGCGGCCGCAAACTGAACAGCCTGATCACTGGAAGGGCCGTCTTCGGGCGGCCCGAAAGGCCGCATCCGGTTGTTCCCGATGCGGCCTTTTGAAGCATCAACCATGGATCGACAGGCATATCCTTCCCGAACGCCTTCGGAATGGCGAAGGTGGGGAGGGACCGGGAGCCCTTCATTGCAGTGGTATGACTTCGCTAGGGAAAATGACGATGCCGTTCTGCCCTGAGACCGGGTGTGCTTTGGGATGAACGCCGCCCTGCTACCGCTCGGATGGTGCAGAACCGCCTCGTGCAGACATCGGGCGCGGCTTCTCAGACCTAAGTCGACAAGCGGGTCGATGTGATGTCCGGTAGGATGTCAGCCATGTTGATCCGGCTCTTCCTTGCCTTCGTCGCGTCATTCCTTGCGGCCTGCGCCGCCGGAGCGGAGCCGCTGTCGCGCGAGGAAATCGCCAGCCACGTCATGCCGCCGTATTCGCTCGGAGAACCGCTGAATGACCGGGGCGTCTGGGGCCTGTTGAACTCGGGAGGCGCCGAGGCCGGATACGTCTTCGAAACGGAACCGATGGCGCCCTTGCCCGGGTTCTCCGGCAGAGCGATCAATGTGCTGGTCATGCTCGATCTCGACGGACGATTCATCGCGGTCGAACTGCTCTCTCACAACGAACCCATCTTCGTATCCGGCCTCGGAGAGGGACCATTGCACGCATTCCTGGAACAGTATCGCGGCCACAGTATCAGCGACAATCTTGTGGTCGGAACGCCCTATGGCGAGGGCGGTGCCGGCTCGGGACTTGTCTACCTCGACGGTGTGACCAAGGCGACTGCCAGCGTGCGGATCGCGAATGAAAGCATCATGGCCGCAACGCTGCAGGTGGCGCGCGAAAAGATGCAGGGTGTTGCCAGCGGTCCGCCGGCCTATCCGGATCCGGCCATCGACGAGACCCTGACATGGAGTGATCTCGTCGCGCAGGACCTTGTCCGCAATGTCCGCATGTCGAACGCCGAGGTGGACGGCCTCTTTGCCGGCACGGTCTGGTCCGATGACGATCCGGAAGCGCTCGAAGATCCGGATGCACCCTTTCTCGACCTGTGGCTGGTCGATAT
>CAWGUH010000023.1:0-23759 GCA_963825715.1 uncultured Alphaproteobacteria bacterium
GAACCGGCGGATCTCGCGGATCTCGACGAAACGGGCGGCATCTACGCCCCGGCGGAAGGAAACTGACATGACCGGACGGATCGGTATCTTCCTCGCGGCGCTGTTCTGCGCCGCGCTGGTTCTCGAGGCGGGCGCCAGTTTCCAGGCGCAGGGTCGCCTCGGCATCTCCGCCCCGGCCGAGGCACGGGTCGGTCGGCCGCTGACGCCGGTCAGCGTCGCCGGTGTCGGTCGCCGCACGGTGCGTCGCTGCGCTGTCGGGGTCTATTACTGCTGAAGCGGGGCCGGGTGCGGGATCCGTCCGGTCACGTCCCGGACGGATCCTCCCCGGACTCCTCGTCGGCGGCTTCGGCGATGAGCGCCACCGAGACCACGCGCTCGCCGGCGGAGGTATTGAACACCCGCACGCCGCCGGCGGTGCGCGAGCGGAAGGATATGCCGGTCACCGGCACCCGGATCGACTGGCCGGCATCGGTGGCGAGCATGATCTGGTCGTCCATGGCGACGGGGAACAGGGCGGCGAGAGGGCCGCCGCGCATCGCCCGGTCCATCGCCATCACGCCCTGGCCGCCACGGCCCCTGAGCGGGTAATCGTGGGAGGAGGAGAGCTTGCCGGCGCCCTTTTCGGTGACGGTCAGCAGCAGGTCCTCGGCCTCGGACATCGCGACGTAGCGCTCCTGACCGAGGGCGGATTCCTCGACGCCGTCCTCCTCGGCATCCACATCGTTCTCGGCCTCGTCCTCGTCGGTGAGGCCGGCGACGGCGCGGCGCATCTTGAGATAGGCGGCGCGCTCGCCCGGCGTGGCCTCGAAATGGCGGATGACCGCCATCGAGACGACCTCGTCGCCGGCGGCGAGGCGGATGCCGCGCACCCCGGTCGAATCGCGGCCCTTGAAGACCCGCACATCGGTCGAGCGGAAGCGGATCGCCTTGCCCATGCGGGTGGTGAGCATCACGTCGTCGTCTTCGGAGGCGATGCGCGCATTGATCAGCCGCACGCCCTCGGGGAGTTTCATGGCGATCTTGCCGTTGCGCATCACGTTGGTGAAGTCGTCGAGCGCGTTGCGGCGGACGTCGCCCTCGGAGGTGGCGAAGACGATCTGCAGGTTCTGCCATTCGTCCTCGGGCGCATCCACCGGCATGATCGCGGCGATCGAGACGCCGGAGGCGATCGGCAGGATGTTGACGATGGCCTTGCCGCGGGCATTGCGCCCGCCGAGCGGCAGGCGCCAGGTCTTGAGCTTGTAGGCCATGCCGTCGGTGGTGAAGAACAGCAGCTGCGTGTGGGTGTTGGCGACGAAGAGCGTGGTGACGAAATCCTCGTCCTTGGTGGCCATGCCCTGGGTGCCCTTGCCGCCGCGCTTCTGGGCACGGTACTCGGTCAGCGGCGTGCGCTTGATGTAGCCGCCCTGGGTGACGGTCACCACCATGTCCTCGCGCTCGATCAGGTCCTCGTCGTCGAGATCGGTGTCCCATTCGACGATCTCGGAGCGGCGCGGCACCGCGAAAAGCTCGCGCACCTCGCGCAGCTCGTCGGAGATGATGGACATGATCCGCTCGCGGGAGCGCAGGATGGCGAGATAGTCGGTGATCCTGCCCGCGAGCTCTTCCAGCTCGTCGGTGACTTCCTTGACGCCGAGGGCGGTGAGGCGCTGGAGCCGCAATTCGAGAATGGCGCGGGCCTGGGTCTCGGAAAGGAAGTAGGTGCCGTCCTCCAGCACCCGGTGCGAGGGATCGTCGATCAGCGCGATGTAGGGCGCGATGTCCTCGGCCGGCCAGGCGCGGGTCATCAGCCGTTCGCGGGCCTCGGCCGGGTCGGCGGAGGCGCGGATGGTCGCCACGACCTCGTCGACATTGGTGACCGCCACGGCGAGGCCGCAGAGGATGTGGGCGCGCTCGCGGGCCTTGCGCAGCTCGAAGGCGGTGCGCCGGGCGACGACCTCCTCGCGGAAGGCGACGAAGGCGGTCAGGAAGCCGCGCAGGTCGAGCTGTTCGGGGCGGCCGCCGTTCAGCGCGAGCATGTTGGCGCCGAAGGAGGTCTGGAGCGGCGTGTAGCGGAAGAGCTGGTTCAGGACCACGTCCGGGGTCGCGTCGCGCCGGAGCTCGATCACCACGCGCACGCCGGTCCGGTCGCTCTCGTCCTGCACATGGGCGATGCCCTCGATCCGCTTGTCGCGGGCGAGCTCGGCGATGCGCTCGATCATCGTCGCCTTGTTGACCTGATAGGGGATCTCGTCGACGACGACGGCGAAGCGGTCCTTGCGAAGCTCCTCGATGCGGGTCTTCGCGCGGACGATCACCGAGCCGCGGCCCTCGTGATAGGCCTTCCGGGCGCCGGACCGGCCGAGGATGATGCCCCCCGTGGGGAAATCGGGGGCCGGGATGTACTCCATCAGCTCCGCCACCGAGAGGTCGGGGTTCGCGATCAGCGCCAGCGTCGCGTCGATCACCTCGCCGAGATTGTGCGGCGGGATGTTGGTGGCCATGCCGACCGCGATGCCGGCGGCGCCGTTGACGAGCATGTTGGGGAACCGGGCCGGCAGGACGGTCGGCTCCATGTCCTTGCCGTCGTAGTTCGGCTGGAAGGTCACCGTCTCCTTGTCGATGTCGGCGAGAAGGTAGGCGGCGGGCTTGTCCATCCGCACTTCGGTGTAGCGCATCGCCGCGGGCGCATCGCCGTCCATCGAGCCGAAATTGCCCTGGCCGTCCAGAAGCGGCAGCGACATCGAGAAGGGCTGCGCCATCCGCACCAGCGCGTCGTAGATCGCGCTGTCGCCATGGGGGTGGTACTTGCCCATCACGTCTCCGACGGGGCGTGCCGATTTCCGGTAGGGCTTGTCGTGTGTGTTGCCGCTCTCGTGCATGGCATAGAGGATGCGCCGGTGGACGGGTTTCAGCCCGTCGCGCAGATCCGGGATCGCCCGGCTGACGATCACGCTCATCGCGTAGTCGAGGTAGGAGGATTTCATCTCCTCCTCGATGGTGATCGTCGGGCCGGAAACCGGCGGCCGGGGCGGCACCGGGATGTCGTCGTTCGGTTCGTCGGTCAAGGTTGCCTGCGTCCTGAAAAATCGCTCGTTTTCTTATGGTTTACTATATCGGGCCGTACCGGAAAGGGCAATCGCGCAGACCGGAGGAGGCCGGCGGACCAAGTCGCGCTTGAGCCTGCGCGGGCTGCGGGACTAGGCTCCGGCGCAACGCCGTGCCTCAGCCATCGGGAAGCAACGTGTCCGGAACCGTGCCCAGACCCGCCGCATTCGGACCTTGCCTTTTCCTGCGCTGGTCGGGTCGCATCGCGCTCGCCCTCCCGCTGGCCGCGATCACCGCCTGGGGGGCGCTCGCCTTGCACTTCCAGGGCCCGGCGGCCCCTTCCTGGCGCATCGTGCTCATCGCCCTCTGGCTGGGTCTCCTTGTCCTGGCGATCATCTCGATCCTGCGTGGTCGGATGGCGCCGGTCTTCGCACCCGCCGCGCTGGCTCTGGCGGGAATGGCCCTGTGGTGGCAGGGGATCACGCCGTCCAATGCCCGTGACTGGCAACCGGAGACGGCGCAGTTGCTGACCGGCGCGATCGATGCGTCCGATCCGTCTCGGGTCGCCCTGCGGAATGTCCGGAATTTCGACTGGCGGACGCTGGAGGACTTCGACGCCGTCTGGGAGGACCGCAGCTACGACCTCGACACCCTGACCGGCGTGGACATGATCCTGTCGTTCTGGTCCCGGCCGATCTTCGGGCACACGCTGGTCAGCTTCGGGTTCGAGGACGGCCGGCATCTGGTGTTCTCGGTGGAGGTTCGCAAGCAGGCGGGCGAGACCTACTCGGCGCTGGCGGGGCTGTTTCGGCGCTACGAGATCGCCATCGTCGCGGCCGAGGAACGCGACGTTGTGCGCCTCAGGACCAGCGTGCGCGGCGAGGATGTCAGCCTCTACCGCGTCGCGCTCGGCCCGATCTCGCGCAAGCGGCTGTTTCTCGACTACGTCGCCGCCGCAAACGACCTCGCCGAAACACCGCAATTCTACAACACGCTGCTCGCCAATTGCACGACACGGGTGTTCCGGCTGATCCGCCAGAACCTTCCGGATCTGCCGCTGGACGCGGCGCTGCTCCTCAACGGCCAGCTGCCCGAGTATCTCTACGAGCTCGGAGCGCTCGACATGCGCTTTTCACGCGAGGCTTTGCGCGAGATGGCCACGATTACCGGACCTGCCCGCTCCGGGGAGCCCGATGCGGATTTTTCGGCGCTGATCCGTGCGGGCATTCCGGAGTTGCCCGCGGAATGAGCAAGGTCGCCCGGATCGGATTCGATCTCTCGGTCCCGGCGATGGGGAAGCGGACTGGCCGCAATGGGTTGCAGGGCCGGAGTCCAGCGGGCAGATTTCCCCCGGATCGCAGAGTGGGAGGGTCCGGCATGGATCGGATGGTTGAAAGCGCATGGCCCGCCATGATGCCTGCGGCGTGTGCGCGCGCGGCTGCGGACCGGTGACCGGCTCCCGTCGGGTAAGCGCGCGCATCGCAGGGGTCTGCGGGCGCGCGGGCGCTGGCTGCGCGCTCCTGCTCTGCCTTGTGCTCTGGCCGCTCGCGGCCCTGCCCCAGCAACCGGACCGAACGCTGGTGGTCGGGACCCGGGAGGCCCCGCCCTTCGCGATGAAGGCGGCGGACGGACGGTGGGAGGGCATCAGCATCGACCTGCTCGAGGAGCTCGCAGGCGCGCTCGACTTCCGGTACGAACTCCGGGAGGTGGATCTCCCCGAGATGATCGACGGCGTGGCCGCGGGACGGCTCGACGGATCGATCGCCGCGATGACGATCACGGCCGCGCGCGAGCAGCGCGTCGATTTCTCCCATCCCTTCTACCGCACCGGGCTCGGCGTCGCGGTGCCGGCGGTCCAGCGGGCGGGCTGGCTGGCGATCATCGACGTGCTCTCGTCGCGTGATTTCCTTGGAACGATGTCCGTGCTGGCGCTCCTGCTGCTGACGGTGGGAGGGCTGATCTGGATTCTGGAGCGCAAACGCAATTCCGCTCAGTTCGAGCGGCGCCCGGTGCGCGGCCTGTTCAGCGGCGTGTGGTGGGCTGCCGTCACGATGAGCACGGTCGGCTACGGCGACAAGACCCCGATCACGGTGCTGGGGCGTGGCCTCGCGATGGTCTGGATGTTCCTCGCGCTGATCCTGACCGCGGTCTTCACGGCGCAGATCACCGCCGGGCTCACCTCGACCAAGCTCAACAGCCCGGTCCAGACGATCAACGACCTGCCCCGGGTGCGGGTCGGGAACCTGGCGAATTCCGCGTCGCTCCAGCCGCTGCGCACGATCGGCGTGCGCCCGATCGGCTTCGAGACCGTGAAAGACGGGCTGGAGGCGCTGGCCGGTCAGCAGATCGAGGCCTTCGTGCACGATGCGGCGATCCTGAAATGGGAGACCGGGTCGGTCGACGGCGTGCGGGTCACGCCGCTGGAATTCGCGCCCCAGGACTACGGGATCGTGTTGCCGCAGGGTGCGGAGCAGCGGGAGACCTTCAACCGGGCGCTGCTGATGATCCTGTCCTCGAGCCGTTGGGCGGAGATCCAGCGCCGCTACCTCGGGGAGTAGCGGCGCGTGTAGGTCCGAACACCCGGGCGTGGCGGGGCTGCAACGCCGATATTGTGGATCGCCGAAGCACCTACCCAAGCAGTTGTCACCGACCTATAGTGCCCCGGCTTGAAACCCGACGGGACGAGGAGGCGGCATGCGCTGTCCGTTTTGCGGCAATATCGACACCCAGGTGAAGGACAGCCGTCCCGCCGAGGATCACGTCGCCATCCGGCGGCGGCGGTTCTGCCCGGCCTGTGGCGGGCGCTTTACCACCTACGAGCGGGTGCAGCTGCGCGACCTCGTCGTGGTCAAGAAGAACGGCAAGCGCGAACCCTTCGACCGCGACAAGCTCGAGCGCTCGATCCGCATCGCGATGCAGAAGCGGCCCGTGGAGGCCGAACGGCTGGATCAGCTCATTTCGGGCATCGTGCGGCGGCTCGAGAGCCTCGGCGATACCGACGTGCCCTCCGACACCATCGGGGCGATCGTGATGGAGACGCTGGCACGGATCGACACCGTGGCCTATGTGCGCTTCGCCTCGGTCTACAAGAATTTCCAGGCCGCGGACGACTTCGAGGATTTCGTCTCCGAGCTTCGGCCCGAGACCAAGCTCGGCGACGACGCCTGAGCCGATGATCCGCGGGACCGACGATACGGGCTTCATGCGCGTGGCCCTCGGGCTGGCGCGGCGCGGGCTGGGCCGGGTCTGGCCCAACCCGGCGGTGGGCTGCGTGCTGGTCCGCCAGGGCCGCGTCGTCGGGCGGGGCTGGACCGCCGATGGCGGGCGGCCGCATGCCGAGACCCGGGCGCTGAAGCAGGCCGGCGCGTCGGCGCGGGGCGCCACGGCCTATGTCACGCTCGAGCCCTGTTCCCATACCGGCGAGACGGCGCCCTGCGCCGAAGCGCTGATCGAGGCCGGGATCGCGCGGGCGGTGGTCGCCATCGAGGATCCCGATCCCAGGGTGAACGGCGCCGGCATCGGGATGCTCCGCGAAGCGGGGATCGCCGTCGAGGTGGGCTGCCTCGCCCGCGAGGCGGTTGCGGTCAATCGCGGCTTTCTGACGCGCCAGAGCACCGGGCGGCCCATGCTGACGCTCAAGCTCGCGACCTCGCTCGACGGGCGGATCGCCACCGGTACCGGCGAGAGCCGCTGGATCACCGGGCCGAGGGCGCGGGCCGAAGTCCATCTCCTGCGGGCGCAGTCCGATGCGGTGCTCGTGGGCGCCGGCACGGTGCGCAGCGACGATCCGAAGCTCGACGTGCGCGATCTGGGCATCGAGGGCGCCGACCCGGTGCGGGTGGTTATCGCCGGCGGGCTGACGGTGCCGCGGGACGGGCATCTGGGCACGAGTGCCGGCACGGTGCCGCTCTGGCTCTGCCACCATTCCGAGGCGGAGGAGAGCCGGCGCGAGGCCTGGCGCGCGATCGGCGCGGAACTGATCCAGATCCCGTTCCAGGCGGACGGGCAGATGGATCTCTCGGCGATGATGCAGCGGCTGGGCGACCGGGGCCTCACGCGGGTGCTCTGCGAGGGCGGCGGGCGGCTCGCTGCGGCCCTGCTCGGCGACGGGCTCGTGGACGAGGTGATCTGCTACACGGCGGGCCTCGCGCTGGGTGAGGACGCGGTCTCGGCGGTGGGCCAGCTCGAGGTCGAGGCCCTCCAGCTCGCCCCGCATTTCCGGCTGGTCGACGTCGCCCGCGTCGGTCCCGACGTCCGGAGCCACTGGCGACGGCAGTAGCCCACGCAGCTGCGACCGGGCCGGCAGAAGATGCGATCGAGGTTCGACGACGGGCCGGGTGCGCGCCGCCTAGTTCGACAGTGCCGCGACCGAGCCGCCGAGCGCCACGGCGGCGGCGGTGAAGTTGATGACCTGGCGCCACGCGGCGAGCGGCGCCTCGGTGACGTAGACGGTGTCCTCGTCGCGGATGACGAATTCGCGCGCCGCGAACATGCCCTGGGGTTCGGTGAGGTCGATGACGTAGGCGACGCGCTGGGTGCCGATGAGGTCGGCGCGTCCGGTCACGCGGTTGGCGACGTCGGAATTCTCGGCGCGGAAGACGAAGATGCCGGTCGGGTCGGCGGAATTGCCCTCGAGCCCACCGGAGGCGCCGAGCGCCTCGATGGCCGACATGTCGCGCTTGCTGAAGGGCACGCTGGCCTGCGTCGTGGTGGCTCCGAGGGCGGTGAAGGTGCGGCGGTCCTGCTCGACGATGATGCGGTCGCCGGAGCGCAGCGCGACGTCGAAGGACGGATTGTCGTAGAGGTCCTGCAGCCAGACCGAGCCGGTGCGGCCGCCGCGTTCGAGCTTGACCTGGGCGGTTTCCGGCACGATCGCCACGCCCCCGGCGCTGGCGATCATCGCCGAAAGCCGCAGGGTCGGGGTCTCGATCGGGTAGACGCCGGGTTCGCGGACATCGCCGAGGACGGTGACCGTGGCGCCGTCGCCGGCGAGGCGGCGGACCTCGACCTGCGGGTCCGGGGTCTGGGCGATCAGGCCTTCGGTGATGCGGCCGCGCACCTCCTCGGGGCTCGATCCTGCCACCCGGACACGACCGACATAGGGCATGAAGATCTGGCCGCTCTCGTCGACCTGGATCTCCTGCACGGCGGTGGCCCGCTGGCCGATTCCGGCCAGGAGCCCGGCATCGACGTTCTCCCAGACCGTGATGGCGAGGGTGTCGCCGGGGCTGATGGCATCGGCGGAGATCGGTCCGGCTCCGGTGAATTGCGATCCGAACCCGATGGCGGCTTCCGAGCGCGCCGCGGCGGCGACCGAGGGCGTGACTGCGACGATGTGGAGGCCGAGCTCGGGGTCGTCCCCGGCGCGCAGGATCTCGCCGGCCGTCGGGCCGGAGCGCGGCAGCGTACAGCCCGCGAGCGCGATCACCATCGCCCCGACAAACATCGCGCGCACGACCCGCGCGGTCCTTCGCGTCACCTGCATCGACTGCCTCGCTCGCGCCTGTTTTCCGACGTCTGGAGGTGATTCTACAGGCAAAGCGCCCCTGAAGCCAGACCGAAGGCGTCCGGGCGGGTCGGAGGGGGGCCGGGCACGTAGCCGCTGCCGGATGCGGCCTTGCTCCGGCGCCGCGTGCGGGCTAGGAGGCGGGCCGAAGCCAGCAGGACGGAAAGCCGCGCGATGTTCACCGGGATCGTCACCGATATCGGCACGATCGACCGCCTCGAGGATCGGGGCGATCTGCGCGTGCGCATCCGCTGTGCGGCGAAACCCGAGACCATCGCGCTCGGTGCCTCGATCGCCTGCGACGGCGTCTGCCTCACGGTGGTCGATCGCGGCCCGGCCGCATCCGGCGGCGCCTGGTTCGAGGTGGATGTCTCGGCCGAAAGCGTCTCGAAGACCGCGATCCGGCGCGGGCGCCGGGCCTGGGCGCCGGGAGAGGGCGTCAATCTCGAACGGGCGCTGAAGCTCGGCGACGAGATGGGCGGGCACATCGTCTCGGGCCATGTCGACGGCGTGGCCGAGATCGTCGCGATGACACCCGAGGGCGACAGCACCCGGTTCCGGTTCCGTGCCCCGCCCGAGCTCGCCCGCTTCATCGCGCCGAAGGGCTCGGTGGCGCTCGCCGGCACCTCGCTCACGGTCAACGAGGTCGAGGGGTGCCGAGTTCGGCGTGAACCTCATCCCGCACACCATGGCGGTGACGACCTGGGGACGGATGCAGCCCGGCGATCCGGTCAATCTCGAGATCGACATGCTGGCGCGCTACGTCGCGCGGCTGGCGGAGGCGGCGGCGTGAGCGAGGATCTGCCGCGCTACGACTACACGGATGCGATCTCGCCGATCGAGGAGATCGTCGACGATGCGCGCAACGGGCGGATGTTCGTGCTCGTCGACCACGAGGATCGCGAGAACGAGGGCGATCTGGTGATCCCGGCGCAGATGTGCACGCCCGACGCGATCAACTTCATGGCCCGTCACGGCCGCGGGCTGATCTGCCTGACGCTGCCCGGCGAACGGCTCGACGCGCTCGGCCTGCCGCTGATGGCCGCCTCGAACTCCTCGCGTCACGAGACCGCCTTCACGGTCTCGATCGAGGCGCGCGAGGGGGTGACGACCGGCATCTCGGCGGCCGACCGCGCCCGCACCGTGGCGGTGGCGATCGATCCGACCTCCGGCCCGCAGGACATCGCGACGCCGGGCCACATCTTCCCGCTGCGGGCGCGGGATGGCGGCGTGCTGGTGCGCGCCGGACATACCGAGGCGGCCGTCGACATCGCGCGGCTCGCCGGGCTGAACCCCTCCGGCGTGATCTGCGAGATCATGAACGACGACGGCACGATGGCGCGGCTGCCCGATCTCGTGGCCTTCGCGCAGCTGCACGGGCTGAAGATCGGCACGATCTCCGATCTGATCGCCTATCGTCGCCGGCACGACAACCTCGTGGCCGAGACCGCGCGCCGGCCGGTGCACTCGGAGTTCGGCGGCGACTGGGAGATGCGGGTCTTCGCCGATCAGGCCGAGGGCGGCGAGCATGTGGCGCTGATCAAGGGCGATGTCGGCGGGGCCGAACCGGTGCTCGTGCGGATGCATGCCTCGAACCCGTTCGAGGATCTGCTCGGGCTGCATCCGGGCCGGTCGAACCAGCTGCGCGATGCGATGCGGCTGATCGACGCCGAGGGCCGCGGCGTGGTGGTCCTGCTGCGCGACATGGCGATGAAGCTCGACGAGGCGGCCCCGGGCGGCTCGACCGCGCTGCGGCAATACGGCGTCGGTGCGCAGATCCTCAACGCGCTGGGCCTGCATGCGCTGGTGCTCCTGTCCAATTCACCGAGCCGCAAGGTGGTGGGCCTCGACGGCTACGGCCTGACGATCGCCGGCACCCGGCCGATCCCGGAAACGAAGGGCTGAGATGGCCGTGCACGATCCCGCCGAGGGCCTCGCCCTCCCCGCCCTCGCGGCCCCGACCCGGGTGCTCGTGGTGGTGGCGCCCTTCTACCGTGCCATCGCCGATGACCTCGTCGCCGGCGCCCGCGCCGTGCTCGACACCGCCGGGGTCACCCACGAGATCGTCGAGGTTCCCGGGGCCCTCGAGGTTCCGACCGCCATCGCGCTCGCGCGGAAGGAGTACGACGGCTTCGTGGCGCTGGGCTGCGTGATCCGGGGCGAGACGACGCATTACGAGACGGTGTGCGCCGACAGTTCGCGCGGGCTGACGCTGCTCGGGCTGCAGGGCCTGTGCATCGGCAACGGCATCCTCACGGTCGAGACCGAAGCGCAGGCGGTTGTGCGGGCCGATCCGTCGCACATGGACAAGGGCGGCGGGGCCGCGTCGGCGGCGCTCCATCTGATCGCCCTTGCGCGCCGCTTCGCGCCGCCGCGCCGGGCATTGCCCGAGGGCGGCATTCTGGTCGCGGGCGCGCCAGACGAGGGAGACATGGCCTGATGGCGCGGAGCCCCAAGATCCCGGCCGCCGAGGCCCGTCGGATGCGGTCCGCAGCACGGCTCCATGCCGTTCAGGCGCTCTTTCAGCTCGAAGCGTCCGGGGCGGCGCTCGAGGACGTGATCGCGGAGTTCGAGACCCACCGGCTCGGGGTGGAGATCGACGGGGTGGCGCTGGCAGACGCGGATATCGGCCATTTCCGGACACTGGTCGACGGTGCCGTGCGGAATCAGGGCCGGATCGACCAGATGACCGATCGCGGCCTCGTCGCGCGCTGGCCGATCGCCCGCATCGATCCGACGCTGCGCGCGGTGTTCCGGGCGGCGGGCGCGGAATTCGTCGCCACCGACACGCCGCCCAAGGTCGCGATCAACGAGTTCGTAGAGGTGGCGAAGGCGTTCTACGCCGAAGGGCGCGAGACAAAGTTCGTCAACGCCGTGCTCGATCACATGGCGCGGGAGGCGCGTCCCGAGGCCTTCGACGGCGCCACTCCGACCCTTCAGGACTGACCCATGACCGATTCCGGACCGGCGCTCGGCGCGATGAAGCTGCTGGGCGAGAGTTTCCGCCTCGTCCTCGGCAACTTCGCACTGCTGTTTCCCCTCGCCCTCGCCCCGGCGCTGCTGGTCGAGGCGATGCTCGTCGCGGTGATGCCCGCCGAGAGCCCGACGCCCGGCGAGATGTTCGGCGCCGGCGCGCTCTTCGCCTCGCTGGCCGCGACCGTGGTCGGCTACATGGTCACGGCGGTGCTCTGTCTCGCGACGGTTGACATCCTTGCAGGCCGGCCGCGACCGCTCGGCGCCTATTTCTCGGTGGCCATGCGCAATCTGCTGCCGCTGGTGGTGATCGGCACGCTGCTGTCGATCGCGGTCGCGATCGGCATCCTCGCGCTGATCCTTCCGGGGCTCTACATCTACGCGCAGTTCTTCGTCTGGATCCCCTGCATCGTCTTCGAGGGTGGGGGCATGGGCGGTCTCGGGCGGGCGCAGGCGCTGACGCGCGGCCACCGCTGGCCGATCATCGGGGCGTTGCTGGTGATGGGCGTGCTGTTCCTCGGGCTCTTCCTGATGATCGCGCCGCTCTTCGCCGCCAGCGCTGCGGGAACCGGCACGCTGGCGACAGCGCTGGCGAGCGCGATCGTCCAGGCCGTGACCTACGCGATCTTCGCGGTGTTCACGACGCTGGTCTATCTTCGACTTCGCGCGCTCGAGGACGGCACCGATGCGGAGGCCCTGTCGCGCGCCGTGACCTGAACTCTGCGTCAGGTTGCCGCACTTGACCTGGATCAATCCGGACCGGCGCGGGATCGATATTCTGAACCTGCTTGCTCACGATCCTGCGACCGGCGAGCAAGACGACCTCCCTGACGACTGGCCGGGCTTCCCGAGGGAACCCCGGCCTTTTTCGTTCGGGAGCGCCCCCCGGCGTCGCCACGGCGGAGCGCCTCAGTCGAACCGGTTTTCCTTCGGGAAGCCCCGCGGCGCCATGCGGCCGGCACCGGCGCGGGCACCCCGCCATTCGGCGAGTTCCCCGGCCCCGATGGTGCGGCGCCGACCGGCCGGATCGAGCCAGGAGAGACCGTCCTCGAGGTCGAAGGTGATCGCGTCGGAGAGGCCGCCGTCCTTGTAGCGCTGAAGCCGCACGCCCTTGCCGCGGCCCATTTCGGGCAGTTCCGCGAGCGCGAATACCAGCACCTTGCGGTTCTCGCCGACCACGGCGACCGAATCGCCCGCCACCGGCCTGCAGACCGTCGCGCGGGTCCCGGCCCTGACGTTGAGGACCTGGCGGCCTGCCCGGGTCTGCGCCAGCGCCTCGTCCTCGGGCAGCACGAAACCGTCGCCGGCATCGGATGCCACCAGAAGCTTGCCGCCCGGCACATGCAGCATCAGCGCGATCGGCTCGGCCTCGTTGGGAAGATCGACCATCAGGCGCACCGGCTCTCCCATGCCGCGCCCGCCGGGAAGCTGGCTGGCCTGCAGCGTGTACATCCGTCCGTTCGAGGCGAACATCAGAAGCTTGTCGGTGGTCTCGGCATGGAGGAAGAACGCCGGCCCGTCGCCGTCCTTGAACTTCAGCTCGGCGCCGGGGTCGAGATGGCCCTTCATCGCCCGGATCCAGCCCATCTTCGAACAGACGACCGTCACCGGCTCGCGCTCGATCATCGCCTCGAGCGGCACGTCCTCGATGTCGGGCGCATCGGCGAACTGCGTGCGCCGCGCGCCTTTGGGGCTCGCCTTGCCGAACTGCTTGCGGATCTCCTTCAATTCCTCGGAGATCCGCGCCCATTGCAGGTCTTCGGAGGCCATCAGCGCGGTCAGCTCGGCCTGTTCGGCGATCAGGTCGTCGCGCTCGCGGCGCAGCTCCATCTCCTCGAGCTTGCGCAGGTTCCTGAGCCGCATGTTCAGGATCGCCTCGGCCTGCACGTCGGTCAGCGCGAATTCGGCCATCAGCACCGCCTTCGGCTCGTCCTCGTAGCGGATGATCTCGATCACCCGGTCGAGGTTGAGATAGGCGATCAGGTAGCCCTCGAGCACTTCGAGCCGGGCGGCAATCTTGCCCAGCCGGAAGGCCGAGCGGCGCATCAGCACGTCGCGGCGATGGTCGAGGAAGGCGCGCAGCACCTCCTTGAGCGAGCAGACCCTCGGCGTGCGGCCGTCGATCAGCACGTTCATGTTCATCGCGAAGCGGGTTTCGAGATCGGTGTTGCGGAACAGCGACTCCATGAGGAGTTCGGGGTTCACGGCGCGCGATTTCGGCTCGATCACGAGGCGGATGTCCTCGGCGCTCTCGTCGCGGACATCGCCGAGGATCGGGATCTTCTTCGCGTTGATCAGGTCGGCGATCCGCTCGATCAGCTTGCCCTTCTGAACCTGATAGGGCATCTCGGTCACGACGATCTGCCAGAGGCCGCGCCCGAGGTCCTCCTTTTCCCAGCGTGCCCGGAGCCGGATCGAGCCCCGCCCGGTGAGATAGGCCTGCTTGATGTTGGCGCGCGGCTCGATGATCACGCCGCCGGTCGGGAAATCCGGCCCCTGCACGTAATCCATCAGCGTCTCGTCGCGGGCGTTCGGGGTCTTCACGAGATGCAGGCAGGCGCCGATCAGCTCGTCGATGTTGTGGGGCGGGATGTTGGTCGCCATGCCGACCGCGATGCCCGAGGACCCGTTGGCGAGCAGGTTCGGATAGGCCGCCGGCAGCACCACCGGCTCGCGCTCGGAGCCGTCGTAATTGTCGCGGAAATCGACGGCATCCTCGGCGAGGCCCACCATCAGCGCCTCGGCCGCCTCGGTCAGCCGGGCCTCGGTGTAGCGCTGGGCGGCGGCGTTGTCGCCGTCGATATTGCCGAAATTGCCCTGACCGTCGACCAGCGGGTAGCGCACCGCGAAATCCTGCGCGAGCCGCACGAGCGCGTCGTAGATCGCCTGGTCGCCGTGCGGGTGGTAGTTGCCCATCACCTCGCCGACGATCTTGGCGCATTTCCGGAACGCGCCCTTCGGGTCGAGCTTCAGCCCGCGCATGGCGTAGAGGATGCGCCGGTGCACGGGCTTCAGCCCGTCGCGGGCATCGGGGAGCGCGCGGTGCATGATGGTGGAGAGCGCATAGGTCAGGTAGCGGTCGCCCAGAGCGCGGCCGAGCGGCTCGACGGTGATGGCGCCGCCGGGCAGATCGGAGGGTATTTCGGGGTCGTCGGTAAGATCGCTCATAGATGTGGTATCTACGTCAAGTGCCGCGCCCGGTCCAGTCGGAAGGGGTTAACGCCATCATGCGGTCGCGACCGGGTCGGGGCGGGCGCGGCGAAACCGCTTGCGGCCGGCTATCGACCGCCGCAGCCGGTCGGGATAAGGAAAGCCCGGTGACTGCGGGGCAGGGAAGGTCGGAGGCAAGAATGGACGACGGGACCGAGGCTGCGCCGCACGTCGGCACGCTGCCGCTCGGGGAGGTGTTCGGGCGGAGCGGGCTCGACTTCTTCGCGGCGGTGATCGCCGGCCAGGCGCCGATCCCGCCGATCGCCGACAGCGTGCCGATGCGCTTCATCGCGGCGTCCGAGGGCCGGATCGTGGTGACCGGGCGGCCGGAGCGGCGCTTCATGAACCCGATCGGCTCGATCCATGGCGGCTACGCGGCGGTGCTGCTCGACACCGTGCTCGGCTGCGCGGTCCACACCACGCTGGGCGCCGGCGAGGGCTATACCACGCTCGAGATCAAGTGCAGCTTCCACCGCGCGCTGCAGCCCGATACCGGCGAGATCACCGCCACCGGCACCGTGATATCGCGCGGACGGCGGGCGGCGAGTTCCGAGGCGCGGATCGAGGATGCGCGGGGCCGGCTGCTGGCCTCGGGCAGTTCGACCTGCCTGATCTTCCCGCTGCCGACCGACGCCGCATGAGCCGGACGCTCCTGATCACCGGCTGTTCCTCGGGCATCGGACGCGATGCCGCCTTCACCATGGCCGCGCGGGGCTGGCGGGTGTTCGCGACCTGCCGCAAACCCGCCGATTGCGTGGCGCTGGAGGCGGAAGGGCTCGAGAGCTTCCCGCTCGATCTCGCCGAGGAGGAGAGCATCACCGCCGCCGTCGCCGAGGCAGAGGCGCGCTGCGGCGGTCCGGTCGATGCGGTGTTCAACAACGGCGCCTTCGCGATCCCCGGCGCGGTCGAGGACTTGCCCCGCGCCGCGCTGCGCGAGATCTTCGAGACCAATCTCTTCGGCCAGATCGACCTCACCAACCGGCTTCTGCCGGGGATGCGGGCCAAGGGGTCCGGGCGGATCGTGATGAATTCCTCGGTGCTCGGCTTCGTCTCCTCGCCCTGGCGCGGGGCCTACTGCGCGACCAAGTTCGCCCTCGAGGGCCTGACCGACGCGCTGCGGATGGAACTGGCCGGCAAGCGGTCTCCATGTCTCGCTGATCGAACCCGGCCCGATCGCCACCGCCTTCCGCCAGAACGCGATCCGCGGCTTCGAGACCCATATCGACGTCGCCGGCTCGCCGCACCGTGACGCCTACGAGCACCGGCTGAAGAAGCGGCTCTACGAGGGCGGCGTCGACCGCTTCGAGCTGCAACCCGCCGCCGTGACCGCGAAGCTGATCCATGCGCTCGAAAGCCCGCGCCCGAGGCCACGCTACTTCGTCACCACTCCGACCCGCGCCGCCGACCTCCTGCGCCGCGCCCTGCCAACCCGCCTGCTCGACCGGGTCCTGACCCGAAGCTGAAACCATGTCCGCGCATTTCACTCGCGCTGCGCGAGTCGCATCTATAAAGCGACATACATGAACGAGGCACCCTACGACCCGATGAAGAACCGCCGCCCGCTGGCCACGCGCCGGCGAAAGGTGATCCACCGCCTCGTCGCCGGCCTCCTGCGCACCGGGATCACGCCGGACCAGATCTCCGCCACCGGCATCGTCGCAGCCCTCCTCGCCAGCCTCGCACTCATGGCCGCCCCCGTCTGGCCCTGGGGGTTCCTTGTCGCGGGCGTCTTCATCCAGCTGCGCCTGCTGGCCAACCTGCTCGACGGGCTGGTGGCGGTCGAGGGCGGCAGGGCCGGGCGCTACGGCGCGCTCTGGAACGAACTTCCCGACCGGCTGGAGGACACCCTGATCCTCGCGGCCTTCGGCCATGCCACCGGCAGCCTCGTGCTCGGGCTCTGCGCCGGTCTCGCCGCCTTCGCCTGCGCCAATGTCCGGCTGATGGGCGGCGCACTCGGCCAGCCGCAGAGCTTCATCGGCCCGATGGCCAAGCAGCACCGCATGGCCGCGATCACGCTCGGCTGCCTCGTCGGCCTCGCCGAGGGCCTCGCGGGCCAGCCGCCACGCCTCGCGCAGGCGGTGCTCTGGCTGGTGCTCGCCGGCAGCCTCGTCACGGTCGCCCGGCGCATCCGGCTGGTGGCGCAGGGGATCCCGGAATGATCGGCCCGCTCCTGATCGGTGCGACCCGCTTTCTCGTCGGTGGCAAGGCGCGCTGGATCGGCTGCACGCCCTCGACCCGGCAGCGGATCTACTTCGCCAACCATGCAAGCCATCTCGATACGCTGGTGCTCTGGGCCGGCCTGCCCCCCTCCCTGCGAGCGAAGACCCGGCCGGTCGCGGCGGCGGATTACTGGGACGGCGACGCCCTGCGCCGGCACATAGCGCTCGACGTGCTCAACGCCGTGCTGATCGCCCGCGGTGCCGGCGAGGCGGCGCTGGAGCCGGTCGAGGAGGCGCTGGCCCAGGGCTCCTCGCTCATCGTGTTTCCCGAAGGCACCCGCGGCCCCGAGCTGATGCCCGCCCCGTTCAAGTCGGGACTCTACCACCTGGCGCGCCAGTTCCCGCAGGTCGACCTCGTGCCGGTCTGGCTCGACAATCTCGCCCGCGCGATGCCGAAGGGCGTCTTCGTGCCGGTTCCGGTAAGTGCGGCGGCGCTTTTCGGCACGCCGCTCCATCTCGGCGCCGACGAGGATCGACCCGCTTTCCTCGCCCGCGCCCGCGGCGCCGTGATCGCGCTCGGATCGAGCCTGCATCCGGAGCTTGCCGATGGGTGACGTGCTCGCCACGCCACTGGTCTGGCTGTTCGCCGGAGTTTTCGCGATCCTGGGCGCGTCGAGCCTGCTGGGAATGCGCCTCGCCGCCCGCGACGACGGCTCAGATGCGAAGAAATCCGCCACCATCGCCAACCTGCGCGAGCGCATCGCCGCCTGGTGGGTGATCGTGGCGATCCTCGCCGGGGCCTTCCTGCTCGGCCCGGCGGCGACGCTCGTCCTTTTCGGCCTCGTCTCGTTCTGGTGCCTGCGCGAATTCCTGTCGCTCACCCCGACGCCGAAGGCCGATCATTACGCGCTGGCCGCAGCCTTCTACCTCGTGCTGCCGGCGCAGTATCTCCTCCTGTGGCACGAGCGCTTCGTGATCTTCGCCATCGCCATCCCGGTCTACGGCTTTCTCGGCCTGCCGGTGCTCTCGGCTCTGATGGGCGAGACCCGCGACTTCCTGCAGCGCGTCTCGAAGGTGCAATGGGCCGTGATGCTGGCGGTCTACTGCACCAGCCACGTGCCCGCGCTCCTGATCCTCGACTTCCCCGGCCAGCCGGCGACCGGCTTCGGCCTGCTCGCCTTCCTTCTGCTGGTGGTGCAGGGCAGCGACGTGCTGCAATACATCTTCGGCAAGCTGTTCGGAAAGCACCCCGTCGCGCCCTCGATCAGCCCCAACAAGACCTGGGAGGGCCTGTTGCTCGGGGGTGCCGCCGCCGTCGCGCTCGGCGCCGGCCTCTGGTGGATCACGCCGTTTCCGCCGCTCGGCGCCGCCCTGATGGCGCTCGTGCTGGTCGTCGCCGGCTTCTTCGGCGGGCTGGTGCTTTCGGCGGTCAAGCGCTCGCTTGGCGCCAAGGACTGGGGCACGATGGTCGAGGGCCATGGCGGCATGCTCGACCGGATGGACAGCCTCGCCTTCTCGGCCCCGCTGTTCTTCCACCTGACGAACTACTTCTTCACGGGCTGAAGAGCGCCACCTTTGCTTTCGCGCGCCGATGAGCTAGGTCGGAGTGCCTGACCTTGGGGGACGCCATCATGGGCAAGGATCCGCTTTTCATCGTCGCCGCCATCGCCTGTCTCGCCGTTCTCGCGGTGCTGATGGTCGGGGTGATGGGCTTCGCCCGCGGCGGTGAGTTCAACCGAAAATACGCCAACAAGCTGATGCAGCTTCGCATCCTCCTGCAATTCATCGCCGTGATCCTGATCGTCGCCTTCGCCTATTTCGCACAGCGGGGAGGCTGAGCCAGTGGTCGTTCTCAACCGCATCTACACCCGCACCGGCGATGCCGGCGAAACCGCGCTCGGTGACGGGTCGCGGGTCGCCAAGCACGCCCCGCGCGTCGCCGCCTACGGCACGGTAGACGAACTCAATGCCATGCTCGGCGTCGCGCGGCTCCATGCCGATGCGGAGTCCGACGTCGCACTGTCGCGGATCCAGAACGATCTCTTCGATCTCGGCGCCGATCTCTGCACGCCGGACATCGAGAACGACGACAAGGCGGAATACCCGCGCTTGCGCATGGTTCCTGCGCAGGTCGACCGGCTCGAGGCCGAGATCGACGTCATGAACAAGGCGCTCGACCCGCTCCGGAGCTTCATCCTGCCCGGCGGCACGCCGCTCGCCGCACACATGCATGTCTGCCGCACGGTCTGCCGGCGCGCCGAGCGCGGCGTCGTCGAGCTCTCGGCCACCGAAGCGGTGAACGAGGCGGCCATCCGCTACCTCAACCGACTTTCCGACTGGTTCTTCGTGGCAGGCCGGATCGCCAACGACAAGGGCCGCGCCGACGTGCTCTGGGTGCCCGGCGCCAACCGATAGGCAACACCTGACGCGACGGCATCAACCAATGCCGTCGAATTGCTTTTGAGAATCCCGCAAGATCTGCTCTAATTCATTCATCACGGGGCATGTGTCCTGCCCCGCATCAGGGTGGGGTCGATCATGATCGGAGCACGGGTCCCGAAGGTCTATTCGCGCGCCGAGATGGTCTCGGACGCCACGGTCCATGTCACCGGCGTGATCGCGGCCCTGGTCGCGGCACCCGTCGCGGTCACCCTCGCCGTGCTCTGGACCGGCGACGGCGGCACCGTTACCGCCACGCTGGTCTACGGCCTGAGCCTTCTCGCAATGCTGTCCTGCTCGGCGCTCTACAACATGGTCCATCGCCCCGAGCTCAAGGATCGCCTGCGTCGCATCGACCAATCCGCGATCTATCTCAAGATCGCCGGCACCTACACGCCCTTCGCGGCCCTCGCGGGAAGTTCGGCGGCGATGTTTCTCGCCGGCATCTGGAGCGCGGCGGTCGCCGGTGCCGCGATGATCCTCTTCGGCTCCGAACGCCTGCGCCGCCCGAGCCTCGTGCTCTATCTCGCCATCGGCTGGGCCGGCTTGGTGGCGGGCGAGCCGCTCTTCGCCGCCCTCAGCCCAGACACGGTCACGCTCATCGTCACCGGCGGCTGCCTCTACACCCTCGGCGTGGTGTTCTTCCTGATGGAGCGCATGCCGTTCCACTACACGATCTGGCACATCTTCGTGCTGGTCGCCACCGGCGTGCTCTATTCCGCGGTGCTGGTCGAGATCTCGCACCGCGCCGCCCTGATCTGAGAGCGCCCTGCGACGCCGGGACAGGCACCTGACGCGAAGTTCCTGTTGCGCGACCGTCCCTGCGACCTTATCCACACGCGACTGGACAGAGAGCGCCGCGGCGCCGTGCCGGGCATTGTCCCCGGCTCCGGCCTTCGGCAGATGATTGTCAAGACCGGGAAGGTGAGTGCGCCATGAAGATCCTCGTGCCCGTGAAACGCGTGATCGACTACAACGTGAAGGTGCGGGTGAAGGCCGACGGCACCGGCGTCGATCTCGCCAACGTCAAGATGTCGATGAACCCCTTCGACGAGATCGCCGTCGAGGAAGCCATCCGGATCAAGGAAAAGGGCGGCGCCGAGGAGATCGTCGCGGTCTCGATCGGCGTGAAGCAGGCGCAGGAGACGCTGCGCACCGCCCTCGCCATGGGTGCGGACCGCGCCATCCTCGTTGTCGCCACCGACGACGTCAACCAGGACATCGAGCCGCTCGCGGTCGCCAAGATCCTGAAGGCGGTGATCGACGCCGAGGCCCCGGGCCTCGTGATCGCCGGCAAGCAGGCCATCGACAACGACATGAATGCCACCGGCCAGATGCTCGCGGCGCTGCTCGGCTGGCCGCAGGCCACATTCGCTTCCAAGATCGTGCTGGGCGACGCCAAGGCGACCGTCACCCGCGAGGTCGATGGCGGCCTGCAGGTGATCGACGTCAATCTGCCCGCCATCGTCACGGTGGACCTTCGCCTCAACGAGCCGCGCTACGCCAGCCTTCCCAACATCATGAAGGCCAAGAAGAAGCCGCTCGACGAGAAGACCCCGGCCGATTACGGCGTCGACACCACGCCGCGCCTCAAGGTGGTGAAGACCGACGAGCCGCCGACCCGCAGCGCCGGCGTCAAGGTCGGCTCGGTCGACGAACTGGTGGAGAAGCTCAAGACCGAAGCGGGAGTGATCTGACATGGCTGTCCTGATCCTTGCCAAGCACGACAATGCGCATCTGAACGACGCCACCGCAAAGACCGTCACCGCGGCGAAGGCGATGGGCGGCGACATCCACGTGCTCGTCGCCGGCCATGATTGCGCCAATGCCGCCGCCGAAGCCGCCACCCTCGACGGCGTCGCGAAGGTGATCCACGTCGAGGGCGCGCATTACGCCAACCGCTTGGCCGAGCCGCTCACCGACCTGATCCTCGGCATGGCCGATGGCTACGACCACATCGTCTTTCCGGGCACCACCACCGGCAAGAACGTGGCCCCCCGCCTCGCGGCCCTGCTCGACGTCATGGTGATCTCCGAGATCACCGCCGTGATCGACGCCAACACCTTCGAGCGGCCGATCTACGCCGGCAACGCGATGCAGACCGTCGAGAGCGCGGACCCGAAGAAGATCGTCACCGTGCGCGGTGCGAGCTTCGACGCCACCGGCCAGCAGGCCGCCTGCCCGATCGAGACCGCCGAGGCGGCCGCCGACCCGGCGTGTCGGCCTTCGTCGAGGACCGCGTGCAGGAAAGCGACCGCCCCGAACTCGCCTCCGCGAAGATCGTCGTCTCCGGCGGCCGCGGCGTCGGCTCGGAAGCCAACTTCGCGATCATCGAGAAGCTCGCCGACAAGCTCGGCGCCGCCGTCGGCGCCACCCGCGCCGCGGTCGACTCGGGCTACGCCCCCAACGACTGGCAGGTCGGCCAGACCGGCAAGGTCGTGGCCCCCGACCTCTACATCGCCGTGGGCATCTCGGGCGCGATCCAGCACCTCGCCGGCATGAAGGACTCGAAGGTCATCGTCGCGATCAACAAGGACGAGGAAGCCCCGATCTTCCAGGTCGCCGATTACGGCCTCGTCGGCGACCTCTTCGATCTGGTGCCGGAACTCGAAGGCAAGCTCGGCTAGCGCGGACGGGCGATTTCGATCCGCCGGCGACGTCCCGATCAACAGCCCGAGTGCCCGCAGCCGGATCAGGAGCCTGTCGCCTTTCTTGTGGTGACCGGTTCTGATCAGCGCGGTCCCGAGCTGGCTCAGACCGATCCACTCGGCGCCGTCCATTGCCGCGATGACGGCCTCGACGAACGGATCGCGCGGTGGAGCGGCCCTCTTCACCACGGACTGCGCCGCCGGCCGGGCCGTACACTTGGCAGCGCATTCCGGCCCAGCATCAAGCTGGTGCCAGTCGTCGAACGCCGCCCGCAGCGCCTCGGTCGCCGGGCGCATCCCCGCGCCGATCACCCGCCGCCCGTTCGCCTTCAGCTCCAGGGCCAGCGGCACGAAGTCGCTGTCGGACGAGGCGATGCAGAACCCGGTCGGAAATCTGCCGTGCATCAGGTTCATCGCATCGACCGCCAGCGCGATATCGGCGGCGTTCTTCATCGAAGACACCGGCGAGACCGGGCGCAACACGATGCCAAGCGGACCGGCCCTTTCGCGCCAGCCGTTCATCTTTTGCCAATCGCCGTAGATCCGCACGGTGGCGATCACGCCCCCGTGCCGCACGAGTTCGAAGAGCGGGTCGGCATGGCGCACCGATATGTTGTCCCCGTCGATCAGCAGCGCCCAACTCGACGTCATCCCGTCCCCCCCGCGCGCCCTGCGCCTCCGAAAGCGCGACCCTGCGACAAAGCGGTGGAAAAACCGTTGACGCCGCCCCCTGGGACAATCCGGTTGCGGAGCGCGCGAAGGCCGGCCTATTGTCGGGCGGACCCCGAAGAGGCGAGGCAAAACCCCATGGAGATCAAGCGCGTTGGCGTCATCGGCGCCGGACAGATGGGCAACGGCATCGCCCATGTCTTCGCGCTCGCCGGCTACGACGTGCTCCTCAATGACGTCTCCGCCGAGGCCCTCGAGCGCGCCCGCACGACGATCGAAAAGAACCTCGAGCGTCAGGTCGGCCGCGAGAAGATCACCGCCGCGGACCGCGACGCCGCGATGGGACGCATCCGCATGGTCACCGACCTGCCCGAGATCGGCGCCGCCGACCTCGTGATCGAGAGCGCGACCGAGAACGAGGCGATCAAGCACAAGATCTTCGCCGGCCTCGCCGACCACCTCGCCGACCATACCATCCTGACCTCGAACACCTCCTCGATCTCGATCACCCGCCTCGCCGCGGCAACCGACCGGCCCGAGCGGTTCATGGGCTTCCACTTCATGAACCCGGTCCCGTTGATGCAGCTCGTCGAGCTCATCCGCGGCATCGCCACCGACGAGCCGACCTACACCACCATGGCCGGCGTGGTGGAGCGGCTCGGCAAGACCGCGGCGAGCTCCGAGGATTACCCCGCCTTCATCGTCAACCGCATCCTGATCCCGATGATCAACGAGGCGGTCTACGCGCTCTACGAGGGCGTCGGCTCGGTGCAGTCCATCGACACCTCGCTCAAGCTCGGCGCAAACCACCCGATGGGCCCGCTCGAGCTCGCCGACTTCATCGGCCTCGACACCTGCCTCGCCATCATGAACGTGCTGCACGAGGGCCTCGCGCGACACCAAGTACCGCCCCTGCCCGCTTCTGGTGAAATACGTCGAGGCCGGCTGGCTGGGCCGCAAGTCGAAGCGCGGCTTCTACGATTACCGGGGCGACGACCCGGTCCCGACCCGCTGACCGGTTCGCGGCACAGTCACGGCGCCTTGACGGCGACTCGCCGGGCAATTCATCTTTGGGAATCGTCAACCAACACAACAACCAATGGTAGAAATTGTTTTTTCTACCAAAAA
>CAWGUH010000024.1:0-13108 GCA_963825715.1 uncultured Alphaproteobacteria bacterium
GCACCGCGAAATCCTGCGCGAGCCGCACGAGCGCGTCGTAGATCGCCTGGTCGCCGTGCGGATGGTAGTTTCCCATCACCTCGCCGACGATCTTGGCGCATTTTCGGAAGGCGCCCTTCGGATCGAGCTTCAGCCCGCGCATGGCGTAGAGGATGCGCCGGTGCACGGGCTTCAGCCCGTCGCGGGCATCGGGGAGCGCGCGGTGCATGATGGTGGAGAGCGCATAGGTCAGGTAGCGGTCGCCCAGAGCGCGGCCGAGCGGCTCGACGGTGATGGCGCCGCCGGGCAGATCGGAGGGTATTTCGGGGTCGTCGGTAAGATCGCTCATAGATGTGGTATCTACGTCAAGTGCCGCGCCCGGTCCAGTCGGAAGGGGTTAACGCCATCATGCGGTCGCGACAGGGTCGGGGCGGGCGCGGCGAAACCGCTTGCGGCCGGCTATCGACCGCCGCAGCCGGTCGGGATAAGGAAAGCCCGGTGACTGCGGGGCAGGGAATGTCGGAGGCAAGAATGGACGACGGGACCGAGGCTGCGCCGCACGTCGGCACGCTGCCGCTCGGGGAGGTTTTCGGGCGGAGCGGGCTCGACTTCTTCGCGGCGGTGATCGCCGGCCAGGCGCCGATCCCGCCGATCGCCGACAGCGTGCCGATGCGCTTCATCGCGGCGTCCGAGGGCCGGATCGTGGTGACCGGGCGGCCGGAGCGGCGCTTCATGAACCCGATCGGCTCGATCCATGGCGGCTACGCGGCGGTGCTGCTCGACACCGTGCTCGGCTGCGCGGTCCACACTACGCTGGGTGCCGGCGAGGGCTATACCACGCTCGAGATCAAGTGCAGCTTCCACCGCGCGCTGCAGCCCGATACCGGCGAGATCACCGCCACCGGCACCGTGATATCGCGCGGACGGCGGGCGGCGAGTTCCGAGGCGCGGATCGAGGATGCGCGGGGCCGGCTACTGGCCTCGGGCAGTTCGACCTGCCTGATCTTCCCGCTGCCGACCGACGCCGCATGAGCCGGACGCTCCTGATCACCGGCTGTTCCTCGGGCATCGGACGCGATGCCGCCTTCACCATGGCCGCGCGGGGCTGGCGGGTGTTCGCGACCTGCCGCAAACCCGCCGATTGCGTGGCGCTGGAGGCGGAAGGGCTCGAGAGCTTCCCGCTCGATCTCGCCGAGGAGGAGAGCATCACCGCCGCCGTCGCCGAGGCAGAGGCGCGCTGCGGCGGTCCGGTCGATGCGGTGTTCAACAACGGCGCCTTCGCGATCCCCGGCGCGGTCGAGGACTTGCCCCGCGCCGCGCTGCGCGAGATCTTCGAGACCAATCTCTTCGGCCAGATCGATCTCACCAACCGGGTGCTGCCGGGGATGCGGGCCAAGGGGTCCGGGCGGATCGTGATGAATTCCTCGGTGCTCGGCTTCGTCTCCTCGCCCTGGCGCGGGGCCTACTGCGCGACCAAGTTCGCCCTCGAGGGACTGACCGACGCGCTGCGGATGGAGCTGACCGGAAGCGGTCTGCATGTCGCGCTGATCGAACCCGGCCCGATCGCCACCGCCTTCCGCCAGAACGCGATCCGCGGCTTCGAGACCCATATCGACGTCGCCGGCTCGCCGCACCGTGACGCCTACGAGCACCGGCTGAAGAAGCGGCTCTACGAGGGCGGCGTCGACCGCTTCGAGCTGCAACCCGCCGCCGTGACCGCGAAGCTGATCCATGCGCTCGAAAACCCGCGCCCGAGGCCACGCTACTTCGTCACCACTCCGACCCGCGCCGCCGACCTCCTGCGCCGCGCCCTGCCAACCCGCCTGCTCGACCGGGTCCTGACCCGAAGCTGAAACCATGTCCGCGCATTTCACTCGCGCTGAGCGAGTCGTATCTATAAAGCGACATACATGAACGAGGCACCCTACGACCCGATGAAGAACCGCCGCCCGCTGGCCACGCGCCGGCGAAAGGTGATCCACCGCCTGGTCGCCGGCCTCCTGCGCACCGGGATCACACCGGACCAGATCTCCGCCACCGGCATCGTCGCAGCCCTCCTCGCCAGCCTCGCACTCATGGCCGCCCCCGTCTGGCCCTGGGGGTTCCTTGTCGCGGGCGTCTTCATCCAGCTGCGCCTGCTGGCCAACCTGCTCGACGGGCTGGTGGCGGTCGAGGGCGGCAGGGCCGGGCGCTACGGCGCGCTCTGGAACGAACTTCCCGACCGGCTGGAGGACACCCTGATCCTCGCGGCCTTCGGCCATGCCACCGGCAGCCTCGTGCTCGGGCTCTGCGCCGGTCTCGCCGCCTTCGCCTGCGCCAATGTGCGCCTGATGGGCGGCGCACTCGGCCAGCCGCAGAGCTTCACCGGCCCGATGGCCAAGCAGCACCGCATGGCCGCGATCACGCTCGGCTGCCTCGTCGGCCTCGCCGAGGGCCTCGCGGGCCAGCCGCCACGCCTCGCGCAGGCGGTGCTCTGGCTGGTGCTCGCCGGCAGCCTCGTCACGGTCGCCCGGCGCATCCGGCTGGTGGCGCAGGGGATCCCGGAATGATCGGCCCGCTCCTGATCGGTGCGACCCGCTTTCTCGTCGGTGGCAAGGCGCGCTGGATCGGCTGCACGCCCTCCACCCGGCAGCGGATCTACTTCGCCAACCATGCAAGCCATCTCGATACGCTGGTGCTCTGGGCCGGCCTGCCCCCCTCCCTGCGAGCGAAGACCCGGCCGGTCGCAGCGGCGGATTACTGGGACGGCGACGCCCTGCGCCGGCACATAGCGCTCGACGTGCTCAACGCCGTGCTGATCGCCCGCGGTGCCGGCGAGGCGGCGCTGGAGCCGGTCGAGGAGGCGCTGGCCCAGGGCTCCTCGCTCATCGTGTTTCCCGAAGGCACCCGCGGCCCCGAAGCTGATGCCCGCCCCGTTCAAGTCGGGACTCTACCACCTGGCGCGCCAGTTCCCGCAGGTCGACCTCGTGCCGGTCTGGCTCGACAATCTCGCCCGCGCGATGCCCAAGGGCGTCTTCGTGCCGGTTCCGGTAAGTGCGGCGGCGCTTTTCGGCACGCCGCTCCATCTCGGCGCCGACGAGGATCGACCCGCTTTCCTCGCCCGCGCACGCGGCGCCGTGATCGCGCTCGGATCGAGCCTGCATCCGGAGCTTGCCGATGGGTGACGTGCTCGCCACGCCACTGGTCTGGCTGTTCGCCGGAGTTTTCGCGATCCTGGGCGCGTCGAGCCTGCTGGGAATGCGCATCGCCGCCCGCGACGACGGCCTAGATGCGAAGAAATCCGCCACCATCGCCAACCTGCGCGAGCGCATCGCCGCCTGGTGGGTGATCGTGGCGATCCTCGCCGGGGCCTTCCTGCTCGGCCCGGCGGCGACGCTCGTCCTTTTCGGCCTCGTCTCGTTCTGGTGCCTGCGCGAATTCCTGTCGCTCACCCCGACGCCGAAGGCCGATCATTACGCGCTGGCCGCAGCCTTCTACCTCGTGCTGCCGGCGCAGTATCTCCTCCTGTGGCACGAGCGCTTCGTGATCTTCGCCATCGCCATCCCGGTCTACGGCTTTCTCGGCCTGCCGGTGCTCTCGGCTCTGATGGGCGAGACCCGCGACTTCCTGCAGCGCGTCTCGAAGGTGCAATGGGCCGTGATGCTGGCGGTCTACTGCACCAGCCACGTGCCGGCGCTCCTGATCCTCGACTTCCCCGGCCAGCCGGCGACCGGCTTCGGCCTGCTCGCGTTCCTTCTGCTGGTGGTGCAGGGCAGCGACGTGCTGCAATACATCTTCGGCAAGCTGTTCGGAAAGCACCCCGTCGCGCCCTCGATCAGCCCCAACAAGACCTGGGAGGGCCTGTTGCTCGGGGGTGCCGCCGCCGTCGCGCTCGGTGCCGGCCTCTGGTGGATCACGCCGTTTCCGCCGCTCGGCGCCGCCCTGATGGCGCTCGTGCTGGTCGTCGCCGGCTTCTTCGGCGGGCTGGTGCTTTCGGCGGTCAAGCGCTCGCTTGGCGCCAAGGACTGGGGCACGATGGTCGAGGGCCATGGCGGCATGCTCGACCGGATGGACAGCCTCGCCTTCTCGGCCCCGCTGTTCTTCCACCTGACGAACTACTTCTTCACGGGCTGAAGAGCGCCACCTTTGCTTTCGCGCGCCGATGAGCTAGGTCGGAGTGCCTGACCTTGGGGGACGCCATCATGGGCAAGGATCCGCTTTTCATCGTCGCCGCCATCGCCTGTCTCGCCGTTCTCGCGGTGCTGATGGTCGGGGTGATGGGCTTCGCCCGCGGCGGTGAGTTCAACCGAAAATACGCCAACAAGCTGATGCAGCTTCGCATCCTCCTGCAATTCATCGCCGTGATCCTGATCGTCGCCTTCGCCTATTTCGCGCAGCGGGGAGGCTGAGCCAGTGGTCGTTCTCAACCGCATCTACACCCGCACCGGCGATGCCGGCGAAACCGCGCTCGGTGACGGGTCGCGGGTCGCCAAGCACGCCCCGCGCGTCGCCGCCTACGGCACGGTAGACGAACTCAATGCCATGCTCGGCGTTGCGCGGCTCCATGCCGATGCGGAGTCCGACGTCGCACTGTCGCGGATCCAGAACGATCTCTTCGATCTCGGCGCCGATCTCTGCACGCCGGACATCGAGAACGACGACAAGGCGGAATACCCGCGTTTGCGCATGGTTCCTGCGCAAGTCGATCGGCTGGAGGCCGAGATCGACGTCATGAACAAGGCGCTCGACCCGCTCCGGAGCTTCATCCTGCCCGGTGGCACGCCGCTCGCCGCACACATGCATGTCTGCCGTACGGTCTGCCGGCGCGCCGAGCGCGGCGTCGTCGAGCTCTCGGCCACCGAAGCGGTGAACGAGGCGGCCATCCGCTACCTCAACCGACTTTCCGACTGGTTCTTCGTGGCAGGCCGGATCGCCAACGACAAGGGCCGCGCCGACGTGCTCTGGGTGCCCGGCGCCAACCGATAGGCAACACCTGACGCGACGGCATCAACCAATGCCGTCGAATTGCTTTGAATCCCGCAAGATCTGCTCTAATTCATTCATCACGGGGCATGTGTCCTGCCCCGCATCAGGGTGGGGTCGATCATGATCGGAGCACGGGTCCCGAAGGTCTATTCGCGCGCCGAGATGGTCTCGGACGCCACGGTCCATGTCACCGGCGTGATCGCGGCCCTGGTCGCGGCACCCGTCGCGGTCACCCTCGCCGTGCTCTGGACCGGCGACGGGGGCACCGTTACCGCCACGCTGGTCTACGGCCTGAGCCTTCTCGCAATGCTGTCCTGCTCGGCGCTCTACAACATGGTCCATCGCCCCGAGCTCAAGGATCGCCTGCGTCGCATCGACCAATCCGCGATCTATCTCAAGATCGCCGGCACCTACACGCCCTTCGCGGCCCTCGCGGGAAGTTCTGCGGCGATGTTTCTCGCCGGCATCTGGAGCGCGGCGGTCGCCGGTGCCGCCATGATCCTCTTCGGCTCCGAACGCCTCCGCCGCCCGAGCCTCGTGCTCTATCTCGCCATCGGCTGGGCCGGCTTGGTGGCGGGCGAGCCGCTCTTCGCCGCCCTCAGCTCAGACACGGTCACGCTCATCGTCACCGGCGGCTGCCTCTACACCCTCGGCGTGGTGTTCTTCCTGATGGAGCGCATGCCGTTCCACTACACGATCTGGCACATCTTCGTGCTGGTCGCCACCGGCGTGCTCTATTCCGCGGTGCTGGTCGAGATCTCGCACCGCGCCGCCCTGATCTGAGAGCGCCCTGCGACGCCGGGACAGGCACCTGACGCGAAGTTCCTGTTGCGCGACCGTCCCTGCGACCTTATCCACACGCGACTGGACAGAGAGCGCCGCGGCGCCGTGCCGGGCATTGTCCCCGGCTCCGGCCTTCGGCAGATGATTGTCAAGACCGGGAAGGTGAGTGCGCCATGAAGATTCTCGTGCCCGTGAAACGCGTGATCGACTACAACGTGAAGGTGCGGGTGAAGGCCGACGGCACCGGCGTCGATCTCGCCAACGTCAAGATGTCGATGAACCCCTTCGACGAGATCGCCGTCGAGGAAGCCATCCGGATCAAGGAAAAGGGCGGCGCCGAGGAGATCGTCGCGGTCTCGATCGGCGTGAAGCAGGCGCAGGAGACGCTGCGCACCGCCCTCGCCATGGGTGCGGACCGCGCCATCCTCGTTGTCGCCACCGACGACGTCAACCAAGACATCGAGCCGCTCGCGGTCGCCAAGATCCTGAAGGCGGTGATCGACGCCGAGGCCCCGGGCCTCGTGATTGCCGGCAAGCAGGCCATCGACAACGACATGAATGCCACCGGCCAGATGCTCGCGGCGCTGCTCGGCTGGCCGCAGGCCACATTCGCTTCCGAGATCGTGCTGGGCGACGCCAAGGCGACCGTTACCCGCGAGGTCGATGGCGGCCTGCAGGTGATCGACGTCAATCTGCCCGCCATCGTCACGGTGGACCTTCGCCTCAACGAGCCGCGCTACGCCAGCCTTCCCAACATCATGAAGGCCAAGAAGAAGCCGCTCGACGAGAAGACCCCGGCCGATTACGGCGTCGACACCACCCCGCGCCTCAAGGTGGTGAAGACCGACGAACCGCCGACCCGCGGCGCCGGCGTCAAGGTTGGCTCGGTCGACGAACTGGTGGAGAAGCTCAAGACCGAAGCAGGAGTGATCTGACATGGCTGTCCTGATCCTTGCCAAGCACGACAATGCGCATCTGAACGACGCCACCGCAAAGACCGTCACCGCGGCGAAGGCGATGGGCGGCGACATCCACGTGCTCGTCGCCGGCCATGATTGCGCCAATGCCGCCGCCGAAGCCGCCACCCTCGACGGCGTCGCGAAGGTGATCCACGTCGAGGGCGCGCATTACGCCAACCGCTTGGCCGAGCCGCTCACCGACCTGATCCTCGGCATGGCCGATGGCTACGACCACATCGTCTTTCCGGGCACCACCACCGGCAAGAACGTGGCCCCCCGCCTCGCGGCCCTGCTCGACGTGATGGTGATCTCCGAGATCACCGGCGTGGTCGATGCCAACACCTTCGAGCGGCCGATCTATGCCGGCAACGCGATCCAGACCGTCGAGAGCGCGGACCTGAAGAAGATCGTCACCGTGCGCGGTGCGAGCTTCGACGCCACCGGCCAGCAGGCCGCCTGTCCGATCGAGACCGCCGAGGCGGCCGCCGACCCGTCTGTGTCGGCCTTCGTCGAGGACCGCGTACAGGAAAGCGACCGCCCCGAACTCGCCTCCGCGAAGATCGTCGTCTCCGGCGGCCGCGGCGTCGGCTCGGAAGCCAACTTCGCGATCATCGAGAAGCTCGCCGACAAGCTCGGCGCCGCCGTCGGCGCTTCCCGGGCGGCGGTCGATTCGGGCTATGCCCCCAACGACTGGCAGGTCGGCCAGACCGGCAAGGTCGTGGCGCCCGACCTCTACATCGCGGTGGGCATCTCCGGCGCGATCCAGCACCTCGCCGGCATGAAGGATTCGAAGGTCATCGTCGCGATCAACAAGGACGAGGAAGCCCCGATCTTCCAGGTCGCCGATTACGGCCTCGTCGGCGACCTCTTCGATCTGGTGCCGGAACTCGAAGGCAAGCTCGGCTAGAGCGGGCGGGCGATCTCGATCCGGCCGGCGACGTCCCGATCAATCAGCCCGAGTGCCCGCAGCCGGATCAGGAGTCTTGTCGCCCTTCTTGTGGTGACCGGTTCTGATCAGCGCGGTCCCGAGCTGGCTCAGACCGATCCAGTCGGCGCCGTCCATTGCCGCGATGACGGCCGCGACGAACGGATCGCGCGGTGGAGCGGCCCTCTTCACCACGGACTGCGCCGCCGGCCGGGCCGTACACTTGGCAGCGCATTCCGGCCCGGTATCAAGCTGGTGCCAGTCGTCGAACGCCGCCCGCAGCGCCTCGGTCGCCGGGCGCATCCCCGCGCCGATCACCCGCCGCCCGTTCGCCTTCAGCTCCAGGGCCAGCGGCACGAAGTCGCTGTCGGAGGAGGCGATGCAGAACCCGGTCGGAAATCTGCCGTGCATCAGGTTCATCGCATCGACCGCCAGCGCGACGTCGGCGGCGTTCTTCATCGAAGACACCGGCGAGACCGGGCGCAACACGATGCCAAGCGGACCGGCCCTTTCGCGCCAGCCGTTCATCTTTTGCCAATCGCCGTAGATCCGCACGGTGGCGATCACGCCGCCCCCGTGCCGCACGAGATCGAAGAGCGGGTCGGCATGGCGCACCGATATGTTGTCCCCGTCGATCAGCAGCGCCCAACTCAACGTCATACCGTCCCCCCCCCGCGCGCCCTGCGCCTCCGAAAGCGCGACCCTGCGACAAAGCGGTGGAAAAACCGTTGACGCCGCCCCCTGGGACAATCCGGTTGCGGAGCGCGCGACGGCCGGCCTATTGTCGGGCGGACCCCGAAGAGGCGAGGCAAAACCCCATGGAGATCAAGCGTGTTGGCGTCATCGGCGCCGGACAGATGGGCAACGGCATCGCCCATGTCTTCGCGCTCGCCGGCTACGACGTGCTCCTCAATGACGTCTCCTCCGAGGCCCTCGAGCGCGCCCGCACGACGATCGAAAAGAACCTCGAGCGTCAGGTCGGCCGCGAGAAGATCACAGCCGCGGACCGCGACGCCGCGATGGGACGCATCCGCATGGTCACCGACCTGCCCGAGATCGGCGCCGCCGACCTCGTGATCGAGAGCGCGACCGAGAACGAGGCGATCAAGCACAAGATCTTCGCCGGCCTCGCCGACCACCTCGCCGATCATACCATCCTGACCTCGAACACCTCTTCGATCTCGATCACCCGCCTCGCCGCGGCAACCGACCGGCCCGAGCGGTTCATGGGCTTCCACTTCATGAACCCGGTGCCGTTGATGCAGCTCGTCGAGCTCATCCGCGGCATCGCCACCGACGAGCCGACCTACACCACCATGGCCGGCGTGGTGGAGCGGCTCGGCAAGACCGCGGCGAGCTCCGAGGACTACCCCGCCTTCATCGTCAACCGCATCCTGATCCCGATGATCAACGAGGCGGTCTACGCGCTTTACGAGGGCGTCGGCTCGGTGCAGTCCATCGACACCTCGCTCAAGCTCGGCGCAAACCACCCGATGGGCCCGCTCGAGCTCGCCGACTTCATCGGCCTCGACACCTGTCTCGCGATCATGAACGTGCTGCACGAGGGCCTCGCGGACACCAAGTACCGCCCCTGCCCGCTTCTGGTGAAATACGTCGAGGCCGGCTGGCTGGGTCGCAAGTCGAAACGCGGCTTCTACGACTATCGCGGCGAGACGCCGGTTCCGACACGCTGACCGGTTCGCGGCACAGTCACGGCGCCCTGACGGCGAACCCGCCGGCCAAGTCATCTTCGGGAATCGGCAACTAACACAACAACCAATGGTAGAAATTGTTTTTTCTACCAAAAAATTGATTCCCGATGTAGCATTCCTCTGCGAAAGCAGAGTCGAATTATACTCAGCTGTAGATGATCCGACGACGGCACAACGCCGTTTTCGCTCGAACGTTCTGACGCAGCCGGACGAACCGGCGCGCTTCCCGCCGTCGCAGATCCAGTCCATCTCGGCTCAGAGACGGCAGCGGCGGCAGACCAGGGGGAGACCACCATGGTGACCACAGTCACGGGCAGAGACGACAACCTCGCTCCGCTAGATTGCCATCGGGCAGGGCACGGCGGATCCGCGCCCCGGATCCGGAGTTTGGCGGGTATCCGGAGACCCCCCGCTCTCCGCCGTTTCTCACTGATTGATCGGGAGCAGCAACATGCCGACAGCCCTTGATGGAATCCGCGCCGATTTCGACGACCGGGAACGCAAGCTGGAAGTGTTCGAGCATTTTTCCGGCACCGGGACGCCGGGCGAGGACGGCGCGCCCGACGTCCCGGCGCCCGGAGAAGATGATCCGGGCCTCTCCGTTTCGGACAGTCTCGCACTCGCCACCTTCGCTTCGCTTGGCCTGACCGGTGTCAGCTATGCAGTGAACCGCTACTCCGCCAAGTTTGTCACAAAGGACCCGGCCGATCCGCTTTTGGCGATGAAGCTCGTCTATGACAGGATGCAAGTCGCCAAGGCGCTTGAAGCGGCCCAAGAGGGCAAGAGCGTGACCAAGCTCATCGAGTTGCTGCCCTATGTCGGCACGCCGGTAAAACGCATGAATATAGACAAGCTCTGGGGAGAGGTCGAAAAAGCCCTGGCGCAAATGAAGGTGTACACCGACAATTACGCGGCGGGCTATCAGCAGTGGGAAAACAACTGGGAGTTCGTGAACAAGGCCAGCAAGGCGGGATACATCGGCTTCGGTTCGGTCAGCGCGGTGGGTTTGGTCGCCACGGCGGTTTCAGCGGGATTTCACGATCGCGCGTTTCCACTTCTGGACGAACTCGAGGCCGCGACCGACGGGCTCGGAAAGAATGCCGCGGCAAAGGTCGAGGATGCGCTGTCCGAGTTCGATTTCCGTTCCTCCGAAGCGCTCGGAGATGTCGACAGGCTGCTGCTGCAGGTCGAGAAGATCGCTGCGAAGTTGCCCGACCCTGATGACCTGGTGGATATGGTCGCGGATGTCGAAGAACTCTTCAAACCGATCACCCGGCTCACCGCCGACATAAGCGGTCTGGTCAAGCCCTACGAAGACTTCCTCGAGGTTGCGGAGGTCATTGGTGCACCAATCGAGGGCGTTCTCAAGCTCTTCGAGAACCCGCCCAAGGTGCTGCCAACGATCACCGGGTACAAGACGGTCACGCCCGGCTTCTGGCTGACCGTGCCTGATCCCAGCCTGACGAATCCGTTCCGGACCAAGGAGGTGTGGGTTCCTCCGGTCAAGGTTCCGATCCCCGGTTTCAAGGAGATCTTCGACCCGATCCCACGCGCCGAGGTGCAGAAGATCATCGACCTTGTCCTCAAGATCGCAGGGCTGCCGCAGGAACTCCTCGAGAAGGCTCTGGCGCCACTCCTGACGCCGATCCAGGGTCAAATCGACAAGATCCTGCGGCCGATTGTCGACAAGCTCAATCCGTTTGAAGACTACCTGGACGACTTCAATCTGGCAGAAGAGACGGTTGCGGCGCTGCGCGAAAAGATCACCGCAGTGGTGGATGAAATCGAAGCTGCCGTGGACAAGGTTGCGGCAATCAGCCCGCAACTCGATCCCGTGGAGGAGATCGGCAAGATCGATCCCGACGGTATGCCGACATTCTTCGGCACGAGAGACGGGGAAAAGATCATCGGCATGGTGCCCGAGAAAAACGGCGGTTTCCTGACTGGTGCGATCCTGATGGGGAATGCCGGCGCGGATACGATACTCGGCACGAATGCGTTCGACCTGCTCGGAGGCGGTAGCGGCAGCGACACCATCCGCGCGAAGAACGGCAACGACATGGTACTGGGTGGCAATGGCCACGACTTCCTTCATGGCGGCACGGGAAGTGACGTCATCATTGGCGGCAACGGGAACGACAAGCTTGTCGGCAGCAAGGGCGCTGGACATGCTGGTTGGCGGTGATGGCGGCGACAGCCTTCCACTTCCGAAGCGACCGCGATTCGGGGACCGGTCGCAAACGCGACGTGATCAGCGACTTTCAGCGTGGCACGGACAAGATCCACCTGCGAAGGTGGACGCGACGAGGACGCGGCGGCAATCAGGAGCTTCGACTTCATCGGCCACGACGGCTTCTCCGAAACCGCCGGCGAACTTCGCTACAGCCTCAACGAGAAACGGACTTCGCCGTCGTCTCCGGCGACACCGACGGCGACGGACGCGCCGATTTCCAGATCGAACTCGCCGGCATCGACCGGCTCGGCGCCGATGACTTCATCCTGTGAGGCGGGTGCAGAGGCGGCGTGGCCCGGTTTCCGACGCGTTGACGGCCTTCACGGCGCGCCAACTCCCGTCAGCCGGAAATCGGCACCGCCGAGCACGCTGCAATTCGCGACGATCTCGACGCGATGCAGGCCGTCGTAGTAGCGCCGTGTGGTGATCGGTCGGATCGGATGCCTGCGGGTCAGCGCGAGGGATGCGCCGGCCGGGAGGGTCACGACCTTCCACTTGAAGACCTTCGGGCTGGTCGCGCCGCTGCCCTTCACATGATGCACGATGTAGTCGAGCGCGACCCGCTGCGTCGCATCGCCGTGAGACAAAAGCACTGCCTCGAATTCCAGCGCCCCGCCGAAGCGGACCTCGGATGTGCCGATCCGAAGCGCATCGAGCGTCACCTGCGCCGGACCGAAGCCGAGGGCCGCCAGCGCCTCCGGATGACCCTGCTTGATCAGCGTCCGGCAGGCATGGCGGATCAGCCGGGCGCGGTCCGGAGAAGCGTCCACGATCCAGTCGGCCGCGATGCCGGCGACCAGATCGGGATGATCCTTCGCGATGTCGTTGAGGTTGTTGGCGACCGAGCGGCGCACATAATCCGAGGGATCGTCGCGCAACCGGGTCAGCAGCGGCACCAGCGGCACGGGATCGGCGATGAAGGCCTTGAGCTGCATGTTCCAGGGCAGTCGCGGCCGCGACCCCTCCGAGGCAAGCCTGCGCAGATGCGGATCGGGGCTCCCGGTCCAGTCCATCAGCCAGCCCATGGCCCGTCCCGGATCGGCGGCGATGAACGGTCGAACGGCACCCTCGGAGGTGAAGCGCGAGGTCATCGCCGCCAGCGTGCGCATGGACAGGTCGAAGTGATCGAGCCCGCGCGCGGCGACGAAATCGGCCATCGGCATGATCGCCCAGCCCCGCAGCCCGCTGGCATCGGGCACCGACCCACCCAGATCGGTGATCGGGTCGGGCGCCAGACTTGCTATCAGCACGGCGCAGGCCCGCACGAAATCCGCCGGCAGGCAGGCCTCCAGCGCCGAAGTGATGTGCGCCGACCGTGCCTTCAGCTCGAGCGCGTCGAGGCCCCGGGTCGCCAGAGCGCGGAACCGCCCCGCATCGAAGCTGGCGTCATGTCGCGCGAGGTGCTCCCCCATCGCCACTACGAGATCGCGATTGAAGACGGCCTTGAAGGGTTCGGGCATGGCGCCATCCTCTGAGATGATCGCGCACGGGTTGCGCGCGGCGAGGCCTTCGGGTGATAGACGACATGCCGATGATCGCGAAGGGAAATCCG
>CAWGUH010000025.1:0-75335 GCA_963825715.1 uncultured Alphaproteobacteria bacterium
TCCACACATAGGCCAGGTTCTTCCCACCGGGCTTGCCGTTGGCTTTCAGCCGTTCAAGGATGATCCGATCACCATGAAAGGCCGAATCCGGCGTCAGGTCCGCAATGTCGAATGGCAGTCCCTGATCGATCAGGCCGTTCAGAATTGCGATGGCTGCCGGCAGATCCCTGTGCAGGTTCTTTCGGACCGGCGATTGAGGGGACGCGCCAGCGGGGCTCTGGTAGGGTTTGGTCACTTTCTGACGCAAACCTCCAGGTCTTGCCATAGACGGGGATCTGCGTGGCGACAGGCGAGAAAGCGGTCAGCGCCCTATAGAACAGCTTCTCCGATCCCAGATCGCCGATGGGTGCCTTCGACATTGCCAGAATTACCCGCTCGTCCATAAGCGGATGCACTTGGTCGACGATGCGCGCCTTGCGTCTGTATACCTGTTGCGTTGTGAGGACCCGGTAATCGGCATAGGCCCAGTACAGCGCCTCATGGGGCGTGCTCTCCTCGAGCAAACCGTCGAATGCCGCGCGCACGACCTGCTTCTTCTTCCGGCGTTGCGCGCCGAAAGCGTACTCTGCGTCGGCATTCTGGTGCTTCCAGAAGATTTCGAACGCCTCGTTCCGTGTGCGGTCGCGGTTCATGGCATAGCCTCCACGCAGATGGTGCGCGTGACCTTCGACCACTACATCGAATCCCGTGAACTCGTCCTCCGCTTTGACCAGTTGCTGCCCAGCCAGATATGCGAAATCCGCCTGTCGCGCCTGCTGGCGAATGTTGCCCATGATCAGGTCCTGGTCGCATTGCCGTGCCCGAGTTCGTCTCGAGCGGAATCCGCAGCGCCTCGCACAGCCGCGCGACGACGGCAGCATGCTCGAACACGGCTTCGCCGTAGGTGACGGTCTTCGGAATGAAACCGATCGACCGGAACATCGCGGCCAGCAGCCTGCTGTCCTTTCCGCTGGACAATCGGAAGAGGCTTCTGTCGGGCACCGTCAGTGGTGACGCGGCGAAGGCCAGTTCACGCGTGATCTCTTCGACGACGGCGAGGCTTCCGGGATCGGACGAGTGGCGCTCGATGCGTAGGGGAAACGCCGCGAGCGAAACCGTGCCCTCGGGCGAGACGCAAAGGCTTCGGCGAGATGGGACCACGAAGGTGTCCGCGAACTGGGTGTGTTCGAGGATGCTGCCCATTCCGATCAGGACGTCTTCGAGCCAGGCCGGGTTCATCCGTGGGGACGGAGAGTTCGCGGCGAGGCAATGGCTGAGCAGTGCGCTGTTGCTGACGACCACGAGATCAGTGCCCTTGCTGTAGAACACCCGCTCCCAGTTGGAGAGGCTCGGCCAGGCGAAAAACTGGCCACTTGCGCGATCGACATGAAAGTGGGCGGCAATGCCGCCGGGAGATTCTGTCAGCAGCAAGTTCTTGTCTCGTCACCGTGATCTGTGTGTCGCGCGCCCGGAGATCTGAAAACCGTGGCTGGACATGCCCCGAATAGGCCCATGCTGTACCGTTCGACGTCAGAACCTGGCTGACGGTCGATCTTTTGGCGGCGCGGTGGATCTCGACGATCAAGGTCCGATCGTCAACCGGGTGCAGGTCTACCCGTTCGCCGGGTAGCACTATCACCTCGGCGAGCGCGCGTACGCGCTCAGGTTCTATTCGGCTTCCCGGGTGAGATCGCAATACACAGATATCTTTCATAGTTCCAGTTCCCCACAGGACATGAACCCGCACAGCCGTCTATCCGGAGACGGATCGCCCAGACGTTGCTCAAAGAGCCTACAACAAACGAATGCTGTGTGGTCGAATCTGGACGCCGCGGCCAGAAGAATCACCAAAAAATCGTCACTTCACTTGAGGCGAGGTGGGGCCATCGTCCGGGCGGCGCTCTGGATCGCCGTAATATTCAGAGATACCAGTCGACGAAGCGGTCCACGCCCTCTTTCACCTGGGTGGCGGGGCGGTAGTTAACCGCGCGCGCGAGCCGGGAGCTGTCGGCCCAGGTGTCCGGCACGTCGCCTGGCTGGAGCGCAGCAACTCCCGGATCGCCTGCTTTCCGAGCGCGGTCTCGAGGGCCGCGATGAAATTGGCGAGCTGCACCGGCGTGGCGTTGCCGATGTTGTAGACCCGGAACGGCGCGTCGGAGGTGGCGGGGTCGGGCGCGGCCGGGTTCCAGTCGGGATCGGGGGTTGCGGGGCGGTCGGAGGTGCCAGACGTCGCGGAACCAGTCGGCGAAGCGGGTGACGCCGTCGCGGATGTCGGTGGCGGGCCGGTAGCCGGTGGCTTCCGCGAGCCGCGTGCTGTCGGCCCAGGTGTCGGGCACGTCGCCGGGCTGGAGCGGCAGCAACTCGCGGATGGCCTTTTTTCCCAGCGCGTCCTCGAGGGCCTCGATGAAATCGGCGAGCCGGACCGGTTTGGCGTTGCCGATGTTGTAGACCCGGAACGGTGCATCCGAGGTGGCCGGGTCGGGGGCGGCCGCGTCCCAGGCCGGATCGGGCGCGGCGGGGCGGTCGGAGGCGCGGATCACGCCTTCCACGATGTCGTCGACGAACGTGAAGTCGCGGCTGTGATTGCCGTGGTTGAAGACCTGGATCGGCCGGCCGGCGAGGATGGCGTCGGCGAATTTCATCGGTGCCATGTCGGGGCGCCCCCAGGGCCCGTAGACCGTGAAGAAGCGCAGGCCCGTGCAGGGCAGGCGGTAGAGATGGGCGTAGGAATGCGCCATCAGCTCGTTGGCGCGCTTGGTGGCGGCGTAGAGCTGGAGCGGGTGGTCCGTGCCCTGGTTCTCCGCGAAGGGCATGGTGGTGTTGGCGCCGTAGACCGAAGAGGTCGAGGCATAGGTCAGGTGCGGGGTTTCCGCGTGCCGGCAGGCCTCGAGGATGTTGGCGAAGCCGACGAGGTTCGACTGGATGTAGGAGCCGGGGTTTTCGATCGAGTGCCGCACGCCGGCCTGGGCGGCGAGGTGAATCACCCGGTCGAAGGGCGCGTCTGCGAAGGCGGCGGTCACCGCGCCCCCATCGGCGAGATCGGCCCGGATGAAATTCCAGTCCGCGCCGGTCTCCCGGGCCGCGCGGTCGAGTTCGGCGAGCCGCGCCTTCTTGAGCGCGGGGTCGTAATAGGCGTTGACGCTGTCGAAGCCGGTCACGGCGTCGCCGCGCCCCATCAGCGCCCGCGCCACGTGGAAGCCGATGAAGCCGGCCGCTCCCGTGACGAGGACGCGCACCCGCCTCAGCCCGCCGCGGCGGCAACGGCGGCCGGCATCGCGGCCGTCGGCTGATCCGGTCGGAGGCCGCGGCCGATGGCATAATAGGCGAAGCCCTTGCGGGCCATGCGCGCCGGATCATAGAGGTTGCGGCCGTCGAAGATCACCGGATCGGTCAGCCTTTCGCGGATCAGGTCGAAATCGGGGGCCCGGAAGACCTGCCATTCGGTCAGGATCGCCAGCGCGTCGGCGCCCTTGAGCGCGGCTTCCTTGGTGCCGCAGAGCACCAGATCGTCGCGGTCGCCGTAGATGCGCTGGGTCTCTTCCATCGCCTCGGGATCATAGGCCTGGACCTTCGCCCCGGCCTCCCAGAGCGCCTCCATGAGCACCCGCGCGGCGGCCTCGCGCATGTCGTCGGTGTTGGGCTTGAACGACAGGCCCCAGAGCGCGAAGGTCCGGCCCGCGAGATCGCCGCCGTAATGCTGCGCGATCTTGGAGAAGAGCACGGTCTTCTGGGCCTCGTTGCGGTCCTCGACCGATTGCAGCACCGTCGGCTCGAATCCCGCCCCGCGGGCGGTGTGGATCAGCGCCTTCACGTCCTTGGGGAAGCACGATCCGCCGTAGCCGGCGCCGGGATAGATGAAGTGGTAGCCGATACGCTGGTCCGAGCCGATGCCGAGGCGCACCATCTCGATGTCGGCGCCGAGCCGGTCGGCGAGCCCGGCGATCTCGTTCATGAAGCTGATCTTGGTCGCGAGCATGCAGTTGGCGGCGTATTTGGTGAGCTCCGCCGAGCGCACGTCCATGACGATGATCTTGTCGTGGTTCCGGTTGAAGGGGGCATAGACCTCCCGCAGCACTTCCTCGGTCTCGGGGTCGGAGGTGCCGATGACGATGCGGTCGGGGCGCATGCAATCGGCGACCGCCGCGCCTTCCTTGAGGAATTCGGGGTTCGAGACCACGTCGAAGCCGAGATCGCTGCCGCGCGTCGCCAGGACTTCGGCCACGCGCGCGCGCACCCGGTCTGCGGTGCCCACCGGCACGGTGGACTTGTTGAGGATGATCTTCGGCGCGGCCATGTGTTCGGCGATGGTCGTGGCCACCGCGAGCACGTATTGCAGGTCGGCCGATCCGTCCTCGTCGGGCGGCGTGCCGACGGCGATGAACTGGATGCGGCCGTGCGCGACGCCTGTCGCCGCATCGGTGGTGAAGTTCAGCCGGCCGGCGGCATGGTTGGCCTTCACGATCTCCTCGAGACCGGGCTCGTAGATCGGGATCACGCCCGCCTTCAGTCCCGCGACCTTGGCGGCGTCCACGTCGACGCAGAGCACGTCATGGCCGACCTCGGCCAGAACGGCGCCCTGCACGAGCCCGACATAGCCGGTTCCGAAGACGGTGATTTTCATGGGATCCCTTTCGGTAGCGCGTCGCGCACAGATGCACGGGCGTACGCGTCGGGGTCAAGCGTCTTCCCGGCTGCGGGACCGGCCTGTCTTTCGCCGATCCCGACCCGATTTTTAACATAATGAAAAATATCGGGCATTTGTCAGAGCCCAATGCGGGACCCGCCCGGAGCGGCCTGCCCAAAAGGCCGGGTCGGAAAAACATCCGGCCCGGCGTCTCCGTCTCAGGCGAAGAGGAAGTCGGAAGCCCCGAGATCGCCGGCCTCTATGCCGACCAGGAGCACTGCGGCGTTTCCGAAGGCGACACGGGCGCCGTCCGTTTCGTCGGTGATGGTCAGGTCGCCGAAGCTGCTCGCGCCGTCCGTGATGCGGATCACGTCCTCGCCGAGTGTCATGTCGTTGATCTGATCGTTCGCGGCCGTCGCCGGAGGCGAATTCGAAGATGTCGGCGCCGGCGCCACCGACCAGGGTATCCCTGGCGCGGCCGCCGACCAGAAGGTCGTCGCCGTCGCCACCGTTCAGGGTGTCCCTGCCTCTCCCGCCGAACATGCGGTCGTCGCCCTCGAGGCCACTGAGGAAGTCGTTGCCGTCCTCGCCATAGAGCCTGTCGTTGCCCTCTCCGCCGCGCAGGGTGTCGTTGCCCTCTCCGCCGAAGAGCGTGTCGTCGCCCCCGAAGCCCGAGAGCAGATCGTCTCCTCCCAACCCTTCGAAGCGCTCGTCGGCATCGCGTACCGAGAATGGTATCATTGCCATCGCGGGAGCCGATGATCTGTTCGATATTGCGCAGGGTGTCCGTGAAGGTCCCTGCGTTCATCACGATCTCGCCGGTTCGGGCCCCGAGATCGATGTTCACGCTCCTCACGGTAACCTGATTGTAGGACGACGAGTGTCGAAATCACCGCCCCGGCCGTTGACGACGTCGTTACCCTCGACGGGCGCGAAACGATCGCGGCCCGAGCCGCCGCGCAGGATGTCGTCGGCCGTGGAGCCGCGCATCTCGTCGATCTGGCGGAAGACGTCCTCGTTGCCGAAGGCGTCGATGGCGGTGCCGTTCATGCCACCCTTGTAGCTCTTGACCTGCACCTTCACCCCGGTGTCGCCGTTCGCGCGCTGCAGCATCTGGTCGAAGCCGTCGCCCCCGACGAAGCGGTCGGAACCGTCCCCGCCGATCATGCGCACGAAGAGACCTTCGGCGACATTGGCCTTGATGATGTCGTCGCCGCTGCCGCCGATCAGGGTGATGCCGCCGATGCCCGAAAAGCTGTCGATGCCGAGAATGCGGTCGGTGCCGAGCGCGCCCTTGTCGACGGAGCCGGTCTTCTTGAAGACCTTGATCGTGAGGTTCTCGGACAGGCCGCCGTAATCGAACCAGTAGGCACTCCCACCGCCGGAAATGTCGATGGTGTCGTCGCCCTGGCTTCCCAGAATGATGTCACCGAAGCCCCTGTTGGAGCCCGGCTCGATCAGGTCGTCGCCCCGTCCGCCGTCGATGGTGTCGTTGCCGTCGCCTCCCAGCAGGGTGTCGGCCCCGCCGCCGCCTTCAAGTCTGTCATCTCCGTCGTTGCCGGCGAGCCGGTCGTCGCCGTTGCCGCCGTTGAGGATGTCGTCGCCGTCGCCCCCGGTCAGTCGATCGTCACCGTTGCGGCCGGAGAGGTCATCGTTGCCGCCGAGCCCCCGGATGACGTCGTTTCCTGGTCCGCCGACAAGAACGTCGTCAGCCTCTGTTCCAATGATTCTCGCCATGAAAAACTGTTCCTTGTTTAGGACGCAAGGCGGCGCCCCGGGGCCGCGCTCTGCGATATGCCGACTTTTGAGGCATTTCTATCCCAATAGTTTCAGGGACACCATTGGTGGCGTGAAGAAGCTGCGCGCAGGGTTAATGCCGGGCGGGAACCGGCCGAAGCGGTTCCACGGCGTCTGCGCCGGGGGTCTCGGGCGCGATGCCCTGATAGCCCCGCAGATCGAGATCCGGGCAGAGGGCGGCGAGGCTGCGGTTGCTGTCCTCGAAGTGTCCGGCGAACGTCTCGGCGACAAAGTCCTTCACCGGATTGCGGCGCTTCACCAGCCGACGGAGCGGTTCCGTACGTGCCGCCCGACCGATCCCGCGGGAGGTCAGCCGGGCCCCGGCGCCGAGATCGAGCACCGGATCGGGGCTGACCGGGCCACTGCGGAAATGGTTGAGCCGGCGCAGGAACGGCGCCGCGTATTCGGGACTGCTCACATTGCGGCCCAACTCTGCGACGAGGGCGGGCGACGGCGTTTGCTCCGGCAGGCCCGCGATGCGGGCAATCGCCGTCACGAAGCGCTCCGGGGCGGCCCGGAACTCCTCGAAGGTCAGCACATGCACCCGGTCCGGTCCGAACAGCTCGCGGTAGAGGGCGATCAGCCGGTGATATTCGAGGTGTACCGGGTCGAAGAGCGGATAACCGATATCGAGCGGGCCGGCGAAGAACCGGTCGATGCGCAACGTGCCAGCCTGCGAGACATACTGCATGTACATCGAGGCGGCCATCGACACTTGCTCGCGGATCGTCACGAGGATCTGCGCTCCTGGGGCGATCCGCTGCAGCCGCCGCGCGGTTTCCGGGCCATCCTGCCCGCCGCGGAACGGGTTGCCCGACAGGATCTCCGAGGACACGACATGCGCGAGACCCGGCGCGGCGGCCGATGCGCGTTCCGCGATCAACAGCCGAGCCGGTTCGGGGTCGAAGGCGAGCGGATGCGGACCGGAGATGCGTTCGAAGACCTCCGCATGGCTCATCAGCGGCTGGTAGCCGCAGGCGGGCCGGAACAGCACGTCCTGCATCCAGGTCGTCGCGGTCTTGTGGTAGCCGATATGGACCAGCAGCGGCGCTGCGTCGGGCGGGGTGGCGGTACTTTCGGAGGACATGGATACTCTCGGTCTGGTTGTGCCGCTCGGGCTCCGCGGGACGGAACCCTGTTTAACCCCGATCGACGCGAGGATGGAAGCCGGGGCGGGTTCCGGTTACCGTTTCGCAACCGCGATACGGGATTGCGGGTGGTGGATGTCGTGTCCGGCGGGTGCCGGTTGTCGGGAGAAGGACCATGGACAGGGTCGATTGCATCGTCGTGGGTGCGGGCGTGGTGGGGCTCGCGGTGGCGCGGGCACTGGCGCTGGCCGGCCGCGAGGTGGTGGTGCTTGAGCGCGAGGGGCTGATCGGCAGCCATACCTCGTCGCGCAATTCCGAGGTGATCCATGCCGGCATCTACTACCCGCAGGATTCCGCCAAGGCCCGGCTCTGCGTGCGCGGCAAGCACCTGCTCTACGAGTACTGCGCGGCGCGCGGCGTGCCGCACCGGCGCTTGGGCAAGATCATCGTCGCGACCGATCCCGGGCAGGAAGGCGCGCTTCAGGGCATCCGGGCGAAGGCGGCGGCCAACGGGGTGCCGGATCTCGCGCCGCTCGATGCGGGGGATCTGAAGCGCATCGAGCCGGCCCTGCGCGGGGTGGCGGGGCTCCTGTCGCCCTCGACGGGCATCGTCGACAGCCACGGGCTGATGCTGAGCTATCAGGGCGAGGCGGAGGATCATGGCGCGATGATCGCCTTCCGGACCGGCTTTCTCGGCGCGACCCCCCTGCCCGGCGGCGGCTTCGAGGTGCGGACCGAGAGCCACGGCGCGCCGATGCGGCTCGGCTGTCGCCTCCTGGTGAACGCGGCCGGGCTCTTCGCCGGACAGGTCGCGGACGGGATCGAGGGGCTGGCCGCGCCGCATCGGCGGCGGGTGCATTACTGCAAGGGGAACTATTTCGGCGTCTCGGGCCGGGTGCCGTTCTCGCGGCTGATCTATCCGGTGCCCGAGCGCGACGGGCTCGGCGTGCATCTCACCCTCGATCTGCAGGGCAGCGGCCGGTTCGGGCCGGACACCGAATGGATCGACGGGATCGACTACAGCCTCGACGCGACCCGCGGCGAGAGCTTCTACGACGCGATCCGCCGCTACTGGCCGGACCTCGCGGACGGCGCGCTCCTGCCCGATTATACCGGCATCCGCCCCAAGCTCTTCCCCGAGGGCGGCGCGGCCACCGATTTCACGCTGGAAGGCCCCGAGACCCACGGGCTCGACGGGCTGATCAATCTCTACGGCATCGAGAGCCCCGGCCTGACCGCCTCGCTCGCCATCGCCGACGAGGTCCTGCAGGCGACCGGGCTGCGCGCGGCGGCGTGAGGGGCTGGTGACATCCATGCTCAGACGATCTCCGACACTGCGCTCCGTTCGGCCAGCCGGAAGCTGTCGGGCCCGCGCGACCTTCCGGCTGCCGCGGTCGCGGCGCAACTTTCGGCTTCTCGGGGGCGACTCAAGGGTTTACCATCGCGGTGCCGTCTCCCCGGACAGCCATGTTTCAGACGACGCAGGGACCGGAGGACTTGAAATGCCCCAGATACTGCAGGTCGCGGCCCTCGCGGTCGCCACGCTCGGCACCGGTGCCACGACGATGGCCGTGATGAATGAGGACATCCCCGACCTCGCCGTCCCCGAGGGAGACTGGTCCGCGGGCAGCGCCCTCGATGGCCGGACCTTCGAGATCATCGGCACGGATCTCGGGAGCGGCGCGGTCCTCGAGGACGAGATCCTCTTTCGCGACGGAGCCTTCCAGTCGGTGGACTGCCAGGAATACTGCGATTTCGGCTGGTCCGCCTACGAGACGAAGAGGGTCGGCGACGTCATCCATTTCACGGCGCGCACGATCTGCCCGGACGCCCCCCACACTGTGGTCTGGTACGGCACCGTCGACGGCGACGCGCTCAGGGTCGACGTCACCTGGACCACCCGGCGCTGGTACTGGACCAACCAGATCGAGATCACCGCAACCGGCGTGCCCGCCCGGACCGACCACGCCAGCGTCTCGGGCTGAGGCGGATCGATTGACCCCGACCGGCCCCGGCCCGGTCGGGCTCCTCCTGCGGATCGCCCTCCTCGTCGCCGTTCTGCTGCTCGCCACCTGGGGCGCGCATCTCGTCCGGGACGCCCTCGATCTCCAGATCAGGCCCGACAACGAGCAACAGGTTCATCGCGCCATCATGTTCGGTCTGGTGGCCTATATCGGGCTCCTGGCGCTGCCCGTTCGTGCCGGGCGCCGAGATCGGGATCGCCATGCTGGCCGCCTTCGGTCCCCCGATCGCGCCCCTCATCTACGTGGCCACGGTCGCCTCGATGATGCTGGCCTACACGATCGGGCGCTTCCTGCCGATCGGCGCGCTGGAGCGCCTGCTGTCCTCCCTGCGGATGCGGCGCGCGGCCGCCCTCGTCGCCCGCGCGGCCCCCCTGTCGGGCGAGGCGCGGCTGGCGATGCTGCTCGACGGCCAGCCGAAACGTGCGCTCGGCCTCGGGCTGCGCTATCGCCACATCGCCCTGGCGCTGGCGGTGAACACGCCGGGCAATTCCATCATCGGCGGCGGCGGCGGCATCATGATGATGGCGGGCCTGAGCGGCATCTTCTCCCCGCTCGCGACGTTCCTGACCGTCGCTCTCGCGGTTTCCCCGGTCCCGTTGGCCGTGATCTTTCTCGGATTGCGGCTCTGATAGGGTCCGCCGGGGACGACGGGTTCGGCGCAAAGCCGCCATTGGCCGGTTGTGGCCGCTCTTCCTCCGACTTGTAACCTTGTATCGGCGCAGGGGCCCCCGTTCCGCGAGCGGAACGGGTCCGGCACTCCTACCCTGCGAACAGGGCCGCCTGCTCGGCGCGGAGCCTGTCGATCAGCCGGCCTGGGGGGAGATCGACGTCGTCGTAGGTGAGGACCGCATCCTTCGGCAGGTCGCGTTTCAGCGTCGCGCCGACGGCGACGCCGATGGGCAGGAGCCTGCCGGCCGCGGTGGCGGCGGCGGTGTCGGCCTCGCCGTAGACGGTGTAGCCGCCGAGCTCGTCGATCGTCTCGCCGGCCTTCAGGTCGCGCTTGGCGAGGGTGACCACCTCCACCAGCGGGCCGCCGATCGGGGCGATGGCGGCATCATTGAACAGGGCGGCGCGGGCGATGGTGGCGGGCACCTCGAAATGGCAGAGATGGTACGGGGTGTAGAAACAGTAGAGCGGGCCCTCGCCCAGCTTGTAGAGGTTGAGGTAGTGGCGCTGGCGCGGATGCTCGATGGTGCCGAGCACGAAGACGCCCGGTCCGGGGGAAGCGCCGACGACGTAGTCGACGATGCCGGGGCCGGCCATCAGCTCCTCGGGATCGTAGAGCTTCACGGCCTCGGTGATCGGGGTGCCGCCCTCCACCGTGTGCCCGTACATGCCGCGCCTCGCCACCGTCATGCCGGTGGCATTGGCGACGATGGCCTGCTCGAAGCTGATCTTGGTGCCGTCGGCGAAGCTCGTCACCATCGAGGGGTTCTGGCCCCATTGCTTCGCGAAGCCGGCCTGGGTGGTCGGATTGCGGTAGGGATCCTGCAGGCCCTTGATGTTGCCGCAGAGCACCGGGCGCACGCCGATCCCCTGCACGAAGCGGAAGAGGTTCATCTCCACGCCGGGCTGGTCGCCGTCGACATTGGTGCAGACCAGTCCCGCCGCCGCCGCCTTCGCCTTCAGGAGCGGTCCCACCGTGCCGTCGAGCTCGGCGTTCATCAGGACGATGTGCTTGCCGTGCTCGATCGCGGCGAGCACCAGCGGGGCCGCCTCCTCGATGGCACCGGTGACCTCGAGGAAGACGTCGACATGGGGGCTCGTCGCCACCAGCATCGGGTCGGTGGTCACCGCGGCGTGGCCCGCCTCGATGGCGCGGGCGAGGGCGGGGGCGTCGTCGCAGATCTTCGCATCGTCCTGGCCGGCGGCGGCATAGGCCTCCACGGCCTTCTGCGGCGTGCGGTTGGCGATGGCGACCACCTGCATCTGGCCCCGGAAGGCGGTGTTGATCTGCAGCACCACGCCGGCGGCCATGAAGCCCGCGCCGATCATGCCGACCCGGATCGGCGGCTGGCCCTCGGCGGCGCGTTTCGACAGCGCGGTATCGACGATGATCATGGTTTCTTGTCCTTTTCCCGATCCTGTCCCTGTATCGGCCGGCACCGATCGCGCAGGATGCAGCCCGGTCCGAATCGGTCTCTCAATACAGGAGTGAAAGCATGAAGTTCAGCAAAACGAGCCTCGCGGATGCGATGCTGATCGATCTGCGGAAATTCGAGGACGACCGTGGCTTTTTCGCCCGCTCCTTCTGTGCCGAGGAATTCGCGAAGGCGGGGCTGGTGAGCGTCTTCCCGCAGGCGAACTATTCCTACAACGTCGCGAAGGGCACGCTGCGCGGCATGCATTACCAGAAGGCGCCCCATGCCGAGGTGAAGGTGGTGCGCGTGGTGCAGGGGGCGATCCTCGACGTGATCATCGATCTGCGCCCCGACAGCCCGAGCTACCTGAAATGGGAGGGCTTCGAGCTTTCGGCGGAGAATTTCCGCGCGCTCTACGTGCCCGAGGGCTTCGCCCACGGCTTCCAGACCCTGACCGACGAGGTCCACGCCACCTACATGGTCTCGCATCCCTACACGCCGGGCGTCGAGGGCGGGGTGCGCTGGGACGATCCGGCCTTCGGCATCGACTGGCCGCTGCCGGTCGCCTCGATCTCCGACAAGGACGCGGCCTGGCCGGATGTGGACCCGGCGGCGGGCATCCCGATCTGAGGGCCGGCCGGCGGGCTCGTGCCGGTTCGGGTGCGGCGCGGAAGGTGCAATGGAGACCCGGCAGGAACGGGTGTTGCCGCCGGATTCGCCGATGGTCAGAGCGCAGGCCATCCCGGTGGCAGGCATGCCGATCCGAGGGCTGCGGTACATGGATTGCTGTGGGGCTCATCGGGCAGCGATTCGCAGCAAGAACAATACCTAGTGGCAATATAATCGTAAAAGTTATTTATTGATGATCATATTTTCAACCAGAGGTGTATATCATTAACTATAGATTTTTTCTATGGCCTACAAAAATAAATTGTTTGTTGTTTTTAATGATTTCACCTCTATAAAAATCCGGGATGTGGTCCGACTGCCGAGGGTGCCCGGGCCGCATTCGTAAAAGATTGCCGGGGAAATTTTGCCCCTGTGACGGTTTGCGGGGTATTTCAGGATGATCCAGTTCGACGACGCCAGTTGGCGTCTGAATTTCCAGGCCGAGGGTGGTTTCGACTGTGTCTGCACGAGCTGCGCAGACGGCGGCTATTGCGGCCAGACCTACGGGATCGCCCTTGCCGATGTAGACGGGGACGGCTGGCTCGACTTGTTTGCGAACCACCATCTCGTCGGTCCCTCCGAGTTGCTCTACGGGTTCGGCCGCGGGTCGGTACCGGTCACGCCGGTAACACTTTCGCTGGACGGTCCGAACCAGGGAGGGGACGAGCACGGGGCGGTATTCTTCGACATCGACCGTGACGGCGATCTCGATCTGCTTGAATCGGTTGGCGGCAATCGGGGTACGGAGAGCGATCCCACCCGGACTGCGACACCTGGAACAAGGTGCTGCTGAACGAGGACGGGCAGATATCGACCGTCAACAGCGCCGCGGATTTCGGCCTCGAATACGGCCCGGCCCGGGGCCGCATCATGGTTCCGATCGAGCTCGACGGAGAGACCGGGATGTTCCTCGGCAGCGCGGCGCGGGACGACGGCAGCTGGCCTGCGGTGACCCTGCTGCAGCGCGCCGACGGCAGTTTCGGACCCTGGACCGAGGATCGGGCCCGCTCCGGGGATACCTTCGCCATCGGCGCACGGCTCGATTCCGACTCGCGCACCGATATCGTTTTCGCGAACAGCGTCTCGCTCAAGATCGTCGAGCGTGGCGCGAACGGCACACGCGAGGCGCCGATTTCTGCGGGCAGCTTCGTTCAGATACGCGAACTGCTGGTTGCTGATTTTGACGGGGACCTGGAGGCGGAGCTGTTCGTCGGTCAGATCGGAACCCGGCCGGACAAGCTGCTGGACCGAACGGCCTCGGGGACCTGGATCGATGTGGCACAACAATCGGGACTTCACGGCGTCACGACCCAGATCGATCGGCGGTCTCGGGGGATTTCGACAATGACGGCGATCAGGACATCGTGGTGCTCCAGGATCTGGACGGCCTCGATCTGGTGCTGTGGATCAACGACGGCACCGGCGTCTTCAGCGCCGAGCGGATCCGCGATGCCGGCATTCCGGGGGCCGGGCAGAGCATCGTCTCCGGCGACGTGAACAACGACGGCAGCCTCGATCTGGTGCTTTCCACCGGAATCGAACCGCCAAGTGCAGAGAATGCCGGCAGCTACTTCCTGCTGGAGGGCCGGCCCAACGGCAACAACTGGCTCAGCATCGCACTCAAGGGCACCGTCTCGGAGACCGACGGCCTCGGCGCGCGGGTCTATCTGCGCACCCCCGACGGGCGCGAGCAGGTGCTCGAACAGGATTCCGGCGCACATCGATGGGCGCAGGACGATACCCGCCTGCACTTCGGCCTCGGGGCACATGACAACGCCGAAGTGCGCGTCGTCTGGGCCGACGGCTACAGTCAGTCCTTCGGAATCAGGAGCGCAAATCAGCGGCTTACCCTCGTCGAGGACCGCTCCGACACCGGCCCCGTCGACCCGCCTGTCGAGCCCCCGGTTGACCCGCCTGTCGATCCGCCTGTCGATCCGGACTTCGCAGGTCTTCTGACCATCGAACGGGTGGGGGATCTGGTGACGGTGACGGCGACGAGCCAGTCGGGCAAGGCCTTCCTCGAAGGCGGCATCCGCACGGGTGGTTTCGAGACGAGCGCCCTGACGCGGCAGAACTTCGAGGCCGTCGACAGCGCGGAGCTGGTGCCCGGCGGGGTGGATTTCGATCTCGCGGTATTCGCCGGGACGGGCCTGTTCGATCGGTTCAGCTTCCGCGTCGATGCGGCAGCGGACCTCACGGTGAGCGGAGACTTCGACGTGGTGTTCACCGGCCCCGTCGACCCGCCTGTCGACCCGCGTCGACCCGGTTGACCCGCCTGTCGATCCGCCTGTCGATCCGGACTTCGCAGGTCTTCTGACCATCGAACGGGTGGGGGATCTGGTGACGGTGACGGCGACGAGCCAGTCGGGCAAGGCCTTCCTCGAAGGCGGCATCCGCACGGGTGGTTTCGAGACGAGCGCCCTGACGCGGCAGAACTTCGAGGCCGTCGACAGCGCGGAGCTGGTGCCCGGCGGGGTGGATTTCGATCTCGCGGTATTCGCCGGGACGGGCCTGTTCGATCGGTTCAGCTTCCGCGTCGATGCGGCAGCGGACCTCACGGTGAGCGGAGACTTCGACGTGGTGTTCACCGGCCCCGTCGACCGCGTCGACGCGGCCCCGGTTGACCCGCCTGTCGATCCGCCGTCGATCCGGACTTCGCAGGTCTTCTGACCATCGAACGGGTGGGGGATCTGGTGACGGTGACGGCGACGAGCCAGTCGGGCAAGGCCTTCCTCGAAGGCGGCATCCGCACGGGTGGTTTCGAGACGAGCGCCCTGACGCGGCAGAACTTCGAGGCCGTCGACAGCGCGGAGCTGGTGCCCGGCGGGGTGGATTTCGATCTCGCGGTATTCGCCGGGACGGGCCTGTTCGATCGGTTCAGCTTCCGCGTCGATGCGGCAGCGGACCTCACGGTGAGCGGAGACTTCGACGTGCTGCTTGTCTGAACGACGATCCTGCGGGCTCCGCCAGACCATCCCGATGTTACGCACCGGGGTGGTGCGCAACATCGCGGGTTCGACGCTACTTTCGCGGTCAAGAAGCGCTTCGGCGGCGGCGTCCGCAGTTTGTGGCCGGTTCGTCCCCGCTTCGATCGGGGCGCCGGAGACGCCTCAGACCGGTTCGGGGGCGGTCCAGTAGAGCTTGCCGTCGATCTGGCCGCTGTCCTGCAGGTAGCGCAGCTCGCGCAGGCGGGTATAGGGCGGCGTCTCGAACATCTCCTTCGTCAGCCCGATCCGGTCGAACACCGCCTTGAGCTGGCGCGCGCCGCGCTCGGCGGTCCAGGAGGTCCTGAACTCGGGCATGTGCTCGCGGATCTTGGCGAAGGAGACCCGGTAGGAGCGGGTGTCGCCCCCGGATTCGCCGATGGTCAGCTCGCAGCCCGGGAAGGTCGCGGCCACGATCTCGGCGATCTCGCGGATGCGGTAGTTCTCGCTGTCGGCGCCGACATTGAAGGCCTCGCCCGCCACCGCGTCCTTCGGCGCCTTCAGCGCGCAGAGCATCGCCTCGCAGATGTCCTCGATATGGGTGATCGGGCGCCAGGGCGAGCCGTCGGAGGTCATGCGGATCTCGCCGATGGTGTGGGCGAAGCCGCAGAGATTGTTCAGCACCAGGTCGAAGCGCTGTCGCGGGCTCGCGCCGTAGGCGGTGGCGTTGCGCATGAAGACCGGGGTGAAGTCATCGTCCATCAGGTCGCGCACGCCCTCCTCGACGAGGATCTTGCAGCGGGCATAGGCGGTCTGGGGCGCGAGATCGGAGGTCTCGGTGCGCATCTCGTCGCCGCCCGCCCCGTAGGTCGAGCAGGAGGAGGCCTGGATGAAGCGCCCGACGCCGGCCTCGCGGGCCATGCGGGCGAGCCCGACCGAGCCGCGATGGTTCACGTCCATGGTGAGGTCGGGATCGTTCTCGCCGATCGGATCGTTGGAAAGCTCGGCGAGATGCACCACCGCGTCGAAGCCCTCGAGATCGGCGGGCGCGATCTGCCGCTGATCCTTCGAGATCACCTGCGGGTGCGGGCGGTGGTCGTCGAAGAGCCAGCCGCGGCGGTAGTATCCGGTGTCGAGCCCGAGCACCTCGTGGCCGGCCTCCAGAAGCTTCGGACCCATGATCGCGCCGATATAGCCGTCGGCTCCGGTGAGAAGAACGCGCATGATGCTGCCTTGATGTTGTCGAAGGATTTCCGCGGGCGTCGTCAGCTCCGGGCGGCGGCCCGGCGGGCTGCAAGGTCGTCGGGGCGATCCCAGATTTTCCAGGGGGCGCGGCCGGAATCCCACATTTTCTGCAGGATGCTCTTGTCGCGCAGGGTGTCCATGTTCTGCCAGAAGCCGGGGTAATGGTAGACGGCGAGCTGGTCGTCGCGCACCAGGCCCTTGAGCGGCTCCTCCTCCCAGACCGTGGTATCGTCGATGACGTAGTCGATCACGCCGGGCTCGCAGACGAAGAAGCCGCCGTTGATCAGGTGACCGTCCGACATGCTCTTCTCGCGGAAACCCTGGATGCGGGTCTTGTCGGGCGAGAGGTCGAGGGCACCGAAGCGGCCGGGCTGCTGCACCGCGGTGACGGTGGCGAGTTTGCCCTGCTCGCGGTGATAGCGGATGGTGTCGGTGATATCGAGATCGGTGACGCCGTCGCCGTAGGTCAGGCAGAAGGTCTCGTCGCCGATATAGTCGCGCACCCGCGCAAGGCGGCCGCCCGTCATGGTCTCGAGCCCGGTATCGGCGAGCGTGACCTTCCAGGGTTCGGTGGCGGCGCGGTGCACCTCGACGGTATTGTCGCGCAGATCGAGGGTGAAGTCGCTGCCGCGGTTGAAGAAGTCGAGGAAGTACTTCTTGATCATGTGACCCTTGTAGCCGCAGCAGATCACGAAGTCGGTCAGGCCGTGGGCGGCGTAGATCTTCATGATGTGCCACAGGATCGGCATCTCGCCGACCTCGACGAGCGGCTTGGGGAGGGTGACGGTTTCCTCGCTGATCCGCGTGCCGTACCCGCCGGCGAAGATGACCACTTTCACAGCATACCTCTCAATCCATAAAGTGAAACCCCGACAGGCCCCATGGCTGATACCCTATTCCGCAAGCATCTTGAAGGCCCCTGCCCCGCCGGCCTCCAGTTCGATCTGCTCGGCGGCGTGCGCGAGCTGGCGCAGCCGCGCGTCGTGAGCTTCGGTCCGGGGCAGATCGAGGGTGTCGAGGATGCTGGCCCAGCGGACGGCCCAGTCGTGCCGGCGCAGGCTGTTGACCACGTTGGCAATGCGCGCGGCCGCGACCCGCTCTGGATCGGCCTCGAGGGCGGCGAGAACCTGGCGCAGGTCGCTTCCGTCGGGCGCGATATCGACCACGGCGTCGGGCCAGTCGAAGAGGTCGTCGAATTCCGGGCAGCCCGGCCGCGAGCCGAGCAGGATCGCCCCGCCGGCGGCCCCCTCGAAGTAGCGGGTGGAGAGCGCACGTTCGCCCGCACTCTCGGCGTCCTTGCTGAGTAGCCGCCCGGGCGACACTGACGATGGTCGGGTCCCAGGCGATGAAATAGCGGCTGCGCCGGATCATGTCGGCATTGCCCGCCCGGGCCTCGGCCCAGTCGCGCACCACGAGGTTCTTCCACAGATCGTATACGTAGAAGCGGCCCTCTTCAGCGGCGATCGCGGCGAACTCCCGGTGCAGCTTCGGCAGGCGTCGTCCGAGGCTGAGAAAATCGATGACACGCCCCGGTCCCGGTCGCGCCGTCAGACAGTCGGTCGCGGTCGGCAGGAAGGAGATCGGCGTTCCGGTATGGCGCTGCAATGCCGGGATCGATGCCGCGTTCAGGACGAAGACATGATCGAAGGCGTCGAGCCCGCGCAGGGCGGCGCGATGCTTGTCGAGATCGGCCGACCAGCTTTCGAGCACGAAGGCCACAGCCTTGCGCGACCGCGCGCGCCAGTGGCGCACCCGGTCGATCTCCGGCAGGTTGCGGGGAAACTGGCACATGAAGAGACAGAGGTCGTAATCGGTATCGAGGTCGGTCTCGCGCATGTCGCCGGGCGTCCTGCCGCCTGTCGCACGGCGGGCGCGACCGGCGAGTTCACGGCCGGCATGGCGCAGGACCTCGCTGACGGTCGCGCCGGGCGCCAGATCAGGTACGCGCTGGCGGCCGGGGCGACGATCCGGGCGGTCTCGAGTTTCGAGATCACGTCGAAGAATTCGAACGGCACACCGTTCAGCGGCCGCGGCACGGTATTGTAGTTCGATACGAGCAGGACGGTCCTGTCCGTCATCCCGGTCACTCCGGTCCTTCATGACCACGGACATGCGGCTTCTGCTGCGCATAGGCCGAATTGGTCAATACATTCTTAGCCATCCCCGCGATACTTTCCTATATATCGAATTCAGGATACCCCACAACAGGGCATCGGACAAAGCAATGGTGCAATCGGCGGAAGATCCGATTATGAAATCCCGGATCAGACAGAAGATGCCACCCCTCAGAACCATGTCCGGCGCCCGATCCCTCTGATAAAGATGCCGCAACCCTCTCGCCCGGAAACGACTGTATAACCGATCGGCCCGAAGTGGAAGATATCGCATCGAATAAGCGTCCTTCGCGGCACCACCTCGCGGCGCATCCGGCCGACAGGCAAAGGCCCTGCCGACCGACGCCGAGCGCCGGGAGCGCCGGCGCCGCTGGTTCTTCATCCTGTTCATGATCTCCGTGCTGGTGCCGGGATCGTTCTTCATCGGCACGGCGCGGCTCACGCCCTACCGCGCCTTCCTGCTGCTGGCGGCGCTACCCCTCCTGTGGCAGGTGGCGCGCGGCGCGCTCGGCCGGCTCACCGCGGTGGATGTGTTCTTCGTGTGCTATGTGTTCTGGCTGGCCCTCTCGACCTTCGTGCACGAGGGCATGGAGCGCTACGAATTCATCGTGGTGCTCACCGTCGAAGCCCTGTGCGGCTACCTGTTCGGACGGGTGATGGTGCGCAACGCCTCGGATTACCGGCAACTGATGCGGGTCTTCCTGGGCGGCCTTCTTGTCCTTGCTCCCTTTGCGCTGTTCGAGATGCTGACCAAGCAGAACCTCGTCGCACAGATCGCCGGCACCTTCCTGCAACCCTTCGAACAGATCATCCATGCGCCCCGACTGGGTCTGTTCCGCGCGCAGGTGTCCTTCGAACATCCGATCCTCTTCGGGCTGTTCTGCTCGCTGGGCTTCGCCAACGCCTTCTACATCTATCGGCTGCATCGCACGAAGCAGCTGTTCTGGATGGGGACCAGCGGTCTTGTGACCTTCTCATCCCTGTCCTCGGCTCCGATGCTCGCGCTGCTGCTCCAGAGCATGATGATCTTCTGGGACCGGATTGCGCGCACCCTGAAGGCCAAGTGGCTCGTTCTCGCCGGGATCGGCGTGACCGTCTTCGGTGTTCTCGAACTGGCCACACCGAACGGTGCCGTGGACTTCCTCGTCAACAACCTCACTCTGGTTCCCGAGACTGCCGAATTCCGCATCCTTACCTTCCAGTATGTCATAGAAAGAGTTGTTGAATACCCGGTCTTCGGAATTCCCCCTGACACTGTTGTTCTGCCCTGGTGGCATACCGGTTCGATCGACAATTACTGGCTCTCGACCGCGATAACATATGGCGTTCCCACGACGCTGTTCCTGTTCCTGGCAATCGTGGTTCATCTCATCAAGGTGATGGGCGCCAGAATCACCGATGATGAGACCTCTGACATTCGTACCGGGCATCTGATCGCGGTCGCGGCCCTGGTCTTCCTGCTGGCGACCGTGCATGTCTGGGGTGCGGTCGGTGTCATGATCATGACCTATCTCGGGGCAGGGGCCTGGATCTACGCGCCCGAGGCCGTGCCGGTGCGGCGCCCATCGACCGGCGCCTTCACACGTCCAGCCGAATTCCGCCCTTCAGGAGCCGGCAAGCCCACGACCGCAGCGGGCGACTGTCCGGGTGCGGGGCTCGACCGGACGCTACGGCTCAGGCGCATGAGGGGTTTCGGCGCGACAGGCGCGAAGATTGACAGCACGGAGTCGGGCGGGGTACTTCCGGCCTTGCGCGTCTTCGCAGATGCAACACGATCGGTCAGCGCTGTGGGGTGCATCATTGCCCACGGCAGCTGCTGACGCCACTGACGGCGAGGCTCCGATGCTCAAGATCTACCGCATGCTGCTGGAGATGTTCACCCCGCGCGAGCGACGGCTCTTTCTGGCTCTGCTGGTTGTGATGATCGTGTCCGCACTGATCGAGACGGTGGGCGTCGCGGCGATCCTGCCCTTTCTCGCGATCCTCTCGGACCCCGAAATCATCCGGACCAACGCCTGGCTGGCCTGGGGGTACGAGACGCTGGGGTTCACCAGTGACCAGAGCTATCTCGTCTTCATCGGCCTCATGGTCTTCGGGGTGGTCGTATTGAGCCTCGTGGTCAAGACCGCCACCCTCTACGCCATGATGCGCTTCAGCTTCATGCGCGCCGCCACGATGAGCATGCGCCTGCTCGGGGGCTACCTGCACCAGCCCTACACCTGGTTTCTGAACCGCAACAGCGCGGATCTCGGCAAGTCGCTGCTCTCGGAGATCGATCGGCTGTCGCTGACGGTGATCGGGCCGGCGATGCGGCTTCTGGCCAGCACGGTGGTGGTGGTGTTCCTGACCGGGCTGATCGTCCTGATGAATCCGGTGATCGCGCTCTCCGCGGCCGGCTTCATCTTCGTGAGCTACGGGCTCATCTTCCTCGGCCTGCGCAAGTTCATCGCGAGGCGCGGCAAGGAGCGGCTGATCGCCAACGGTCAGCGCTTCCAGATCGCCCAGGAGGCCCTCGGCGGCGCCAAGGAAGTCAAGCTTCTGGGCCTCGAGACCACCTATGTGGCACGCTTCCGGAAGCCTGCCCACAACATGGCGCGGGCGCTGACCACGGACATGGTGGTGGGAGAGAGCCCGCGCTACATCCTCGAGGGCATCGCCTTTGGCGGCATGCTGCTCCTGATCGTGGTGATGCTGATCTCCGACGAGGGCTCGCTCGAACGGCTCCTGCCGCTCCTGGGCGTCTACGCCTTCGCCGGGCTGCGGCTGTTTCCGGCACTGCAGCAGGTCTTCCGCATGGCGACGGGACTGCGCTTCAACTATTCCGGACTGGAAAGCCTGCACCACGATCTGATGGAGGTCGAGCGCAACGTGCCCGATCGGCCGAAGGGTCCGCAGCCCGCGCCCCTCGACCTCGGGACAAGCATCGAACTCGACGACATCCACTACGCTTACCCCCATGCCGAGCGCGGCGCGCTGAACGGGCTGAGCCTGACGATCCCGGCGAACACCACGCTCGGCATCGTCGGTGGCACCGGTGCCGGAAAGACCACGGCCGTCGACATGATCCTCGGCCTGCTGATGCCGGAAAAGGGCGCCTTGCTGGTGGACGGTGTGCCGATCACCCGGGAGAACCGTCGGGCCTGGCAGCGCACCATCGGCTATGTGCCCCAGCAGATCTTCCTGACCGACGAGAGCGTGCGCGGCAACATCGCCTTCGGCATTCCGGCCGAGGAGATCGACGAAGCCGCGATCGAGCGCGCTGCCCGCATTGCCGAATTGCACGATTTCGTGGTCAACGAACTGCCCGAGGGTTACGATACCATGGTCGGAGAGCGCGGCGTGCGGCTGTCGGGAGGCCAGCGACAGCGCATCGGCATCGCCCGCGCCCTCTATCACGACCCCGACGTCCTGATCCTCGACGAGGCGACCTCGGCCCTCGACAATCTCACGGAACGGGCCGTCATGGATGCGGTGCACAATCTCGGACGCGCCAAGACCATCATCATGATCGCGCACCGACTGACGACGGTGAAGGATTGCGACCGGATCGTGATGCTCGAGAGGGGCCGGGTGATCTCGTCCGGCACCTATGACGAGTTGCTCGACCACAGCCAGAAGTTCCGGGCCATGGCAGGGGGCGAGGCAGGTTGAGCCCGTCAGCGGGCGTTTCCCTATGAGAAAAGAGCCGCCCCGAAGGACGGCCCTGATAATTTGCTAGATACACTCCGGTTGCAGTGACCGAGCCATGGCGCCAGCTAATCGAAGCGCGGAAGGCTTCCCCGCGGCGACAGCACATGTGTAATGGTCGGCCACGCCATCGGATCCAGATCCTCGCCGATCACGAGAATTGTGACATGAGAGCCGCCGTCTTCGTGACCGACGCGTTCAATTGCGCCGTACTGTCGAGCGTCCCGTAAACCGACAGCGGGCGCGGCAGGATGTAGGTGCCCGAAGAGCCGAGCATGAACAGATCGCCCGTCAATGGGTGAACGATGACATTGCGCATGGATTGGGTCCGGGGAAGCCGGTAGGAGATATCTTCCCAATCCCCGGCGCCGATCTTTCGTGCAACAATCGTCTCGACCCCGTTCTTGTCCGACGTGTCGGGCACAACGTACAGGATCCGGGTGCCGAATTTCCGGAGCGCATAGCTGTCCACAGTCATGTGATGCGCAAGCGGCACCCCGGAAGGCTTGCCAAGGCCGGTTTTCGAGTAGGATGTCCCGGAAATCGTGAACTCGGCAATGCCGCCGCCCTGATCTCCGGCCCAGAACACATTGCGGTTTGTCGGATGTGCGAAGAATGGCGTTACATAGTGGAACACATTGCCGAAGTGATGGTTCGCACGGGGCAGGCCAGATGCCAGCTTGGTCCAGCCGCTTCCTTCATTATCGGAATACCAGATGAACTGTCCGGAAACCTGATAGGCGAAGAGTCGCCCCGTATCGCGGCACATGCCGCAGACACGTGCCGCGTCCGGCAGGTTCGATATATCCGAAAATTTGGCCCATGATCCGCCATTGTTCATAGTGCGGCGCGTCGAGGAATAGAACACGGATGCATTTGTCGGGTGCGCTCCGCACCATTGCTCGTTCAGGCCATTGTTCGGCGTTGCTGCCGGCCCGTTGTTGAACCACGCCTGCCCGCCCCACATCGCATTCGTGTTCTGAACAGTAGCGAACTCGGTATATTTCCCGACAATCATTATCGCGCGGTCCGGATCTGCCGGAGAGCACGCACCGATCTGACCTCCGGCCGGCCCGCCAGGAACCGCAACATTGCCGTCATTCTGCTTGGTATAGGTCTTGCCGCCGTCCAGCGTCCGGGGATACACGCGATCCGCACAGAGCGTCTGCCAGCGGAGCGGATTTGTCGGATGGAAGATGATCTGGCCGGAACCCTCACCACCCGCGTTCCTCTCGCCCGACAACTCGGTTGAAAAGCCTTCGTTCAGGTGGCGCAGCGTTTTCGTCGGATAGTGCCATTCGTAGAGTGCCGAGGACGATGCGCCGACTGCCTTGGTGGCGTCGTTCGCGTCGAACAGGATGCAGGCCCGCCCATTGTAGTAAGCATAGACGCCCGGACTGGCTCGATGAATGAAGTTATTGCTCCAGCTATTCCCGTCCCATCCGTCATAACCTCCGTCAACGGAGACTTCCTGCCACGACAGGCCACCGTTTTCCGTGAACAGCGGATTGTTGCCGTTGTCGTTGCGAACAAGGAACATCGTCTTTCTGTCAGATGGTGCGACGTGGATGGTCCGCGCCTTGCCGTCAAGCTTGAACGCTGCCCAGGAATTGCCCCTGTCGAAGCTTTCGTAGACCCCACTGTTCTGAACAACCATGAGAACGTTGTTCCCATTTCTCATGTTTACATTCAGGGAGGTGCACCACGAAGGATGTGCGCTCGGATAATCGGCGCCGCCAACCTTGGAGAAGGTCGGGGTAGTGGCACGTGCATTGTCGCACCGATAGAAGCCGGTCTGCGCAGCAACATAGATCACGTTGCCGTCTGTCGGATGACACCGAACATGAAAGATGCGCTTCATTGCGGCAAAACCGCTGGTGGTCACTCGGGACCAAAGAGCAGCATCCGCTGCGGCCACATCATTGCAGCGATACATGCCGTCGTAGGGATTGAAGAAATAGGCGCGGTTCGTGTCCTGCCTGTCGAAATCGACAAGATGCCGGATCTGCCGATGCGTCGTATTCTCGCCGCCTATGTTGATAGTTCGTGATCCGGCCGGAATGGTCCCGAGCAAGTTCTTGAGCCCGCCATCGCGACCGACAACCTGGATATTGGTGTCTCCGCCATCGTTCGAGAGATAGACGCCGAGCCCTGGATCGTTATGGGAGCCGCCGAGAACGGTCAGCATCCGGTTCGGCAAGGTCGGGTGTATTTTGAGCGAGGCTGTGTTCTGCCACCGAATGCCCTTGTTGAGAACGTGTCGCCAGTGTCCCGTCGCAGGATTCCGATCCCATACCCCTGCGACATCCATCCCGAAACGGAAAATGTTCGACGTGTTCTCCGACGCATCCGCCGCATGCATGAACTGACGCGGGATACCGCCTGGCCTTCCTGCTGCCGCCGAGGCGGCAGAGCGCGCCGTGTGATGTTCCCATGTTTCGGGAGCAGGAATTATTACCGTCTTCGGCAGGGGAATTTCCCTGGACACCGTCTCCTCCGACCACGCGCCATCGGCCACAAGCCGGTAGCGGATACGGAAATTGGCCCGGCGTCCCTGGGGCTCGGCAAAGACATGCCAGTCCCCGGCATCCTTGTTCAGCATCTCCGTCGTGAAGGTGTAGGGCTCGCCGGCCGGCGCGAGTGTTTCCCAGTGCTCCGGAAGGGCCGGCTTCTGACCGCTCGTGGTCCACTGCGCCGCTTCCACCGGGATGGAGGCATCGATCGCGATCACCGGGCGGAAACTGTCGGCGGCGATCTCCGGGCTCGGCTCGCTGCGCAGGATCTGCCACTGGTCGTCTGCGAGGGGGGGCGGCGGGCCCACCGGCTCTTCGGGTTCTGCCGCCTCGACGGTGACGAGGAAGCTGCTTTCGGCCGCGCCGCCGGAATTGGTCGCGGTGACCGTCACGGTCGCGCCGTCCACCGGCGTGTCGGTCGGGATGGACACCACGCCGGTCGCGGTATCGATCGTCGCACCCGCCCCCGCGACGTCGAAAGCGAGATTCTGGCCTTCGAAATCCTGTGCCGTCGGGACCTCCTGCGGCCCGGTGCCCTCGTCGAGGATCTCCTCGAACAGCTCGCCCTTCGCCACCGGTGCCACATGCGTGACGGTCAGTGCCGCGGTCAGCGCCTCGGCCGAGCCGCCGGAATTGGTCGCGGTCACCCGACAGGCGATCTCGGCGAGATCGTCCTCGGCGGTCGCCAGGTAGTCGGTCCCGACGGCGCCCTCGATCGGCGCACCGTCGCGCAGCCACTGGCAGGCGATGCCGGGTGCGGGATCGCCACCCCAGCTTCCGGTCTCCACGGTCATCGCCGTGCCGACCTTGGCGCTGCCGACCAGGACCGGTCCGGCCAGCATCAGCGGCGGCACCGGAACGAAGGCCTTTTCGGTGATGGCGACCCGGAAGCGGATCTCGGCCGAGCCGCCGGAATTGGACGCGGTCACCACCACTTCGGCGGCCTCGCGCACCGCATCGGTGGCGATGGTCAGCAGCCCGGTGCCGGCATCGATGCCGGCCCCGTCGCCGGCGACGGCAAAGACAAGCCCGTCGCCGGAGAAGGCCGCCGCCGCATCCAGTTCGAGCGCGGGCGTCCCCTGTTCCGCGGAGACATCCGCGAGGGTTCCCGCGACGACCGGCGCCGGCAGAACCAGCGCGAGCGCCGGCGTACGGGCGATTTCCGAACCGCCCTCATTGGTCGCGGTCACTTCGCAGACCAGATCCTTGCCATCCTCGGCCAGGCCCGGAACATAGGCCGCCTCCGTCGCGCCTGCGACGACGTCGCCGCCGCAGATCCAGCGGAAGGAAAGCGCGGGTTCCGGCGCACCGTCCCAGAGGCCGGGCTCGACGGCGACCGGCGCGCCGATCACGCCGGTTCCGTCGAGGCTCGGAGCCACGCGCAATACCGGCGCCACAGGCCGGACCGTGACGCGGAAGCTGCTGGTGGCGCTGCCGCCGGAATTGCCGGCCGTCACGGTGATGGCCTCTTCGGTCCGCAGATCATCGGTCGAGATGGTCACCAGACCGGTTGTGCTGTCAATCTCCACTCCCGCACCCGTGACCGAGAACACGAGGTTTTCACCGGAGAATTCCGCCCCGGCGGCGACGGTGACCGGGCCCGAGCCGGCATCGAGCAGGAGATCGGCCAGTCCACCGGCCGCCAGCGGGGTCGCATGACGCACCTCGGCCGCGGAACTCACCGCCTGGGCCGTTCCGGCGGAATTGGACGCCGTCACCCGGCAGGCGAGCAGATTGCCGTCCTCGCTTGCGAGCGGCAGGTAGGAAACCTCCACGGCCCCCGCGATCTCGACGCCATCGAGCAGCCACTGATAGGTCAGTTCCGGCACGGGCGTTCCGCTCCAGGTGCCGGCCTCGACCGATATCTTGCTGCCGATCGCAGCGACTTCCGGCAGGACGGGTGCCACAACCATTTCGGGGGCCACCGGAAGGGCGATCTCGGGCAGTGCCACGTCGAGCCGGAAGCTCTGCGCGACAGCACCGCCGGAATTGACCGCGGTGACGGTCACGCTGATTCCGTCGCGAAGCGCGTCGGTCGCGATGCTGAGGATCCCGGTTTCGGGGTCGATCGAGACTCCCTCGCCGGTCACGGAGAAGCGCAACGCTCCTCCTTCGAAATTGGAGGAAACGTTCAAGACATGCTCTCCTGAATCAGGATTGAGAAATTGGTCGGCGATCGGAGCCCGGACTTCGGGGGCAGGCCAGATGACCCGGCGGGCGGGGCTGGCAGCACTCGCCGTGCCGGCGGTGTTGCCTGCGATCACGCGGGCCGCGATTTCGGCACCGTCATCCTGCGGAACCGGGACATAGGCAAAGCCGGTCGCACCGGGGATGTCGCGCCCGTCACGCTGCCAGCGCACCGAAAGCACCGGGACAGGCAGTCCCTCCCAGCGTCCGGGCAGCAGGCTCAGGGTCTCGCCGATCCGGCCCGACCCCTCGAGGCCGGGCGGTGCGATCAGGGACGGGGCACGCTTCCCGCCCGTGTCATCCGCACCGCCCGGCTTGCCCCGGGAGCGGCGTTTCGCATCGATGCGGGCTCCGAGGGACAGTGAAATCATGTCACCACAGCCCGACGATGGCCGTGGCGGTCGTGCCCGTGGCAAAGACCTGGCGGGTCCGGAGCGGGATCATCGAGCCGGGCTGGAGCCCGGCCAGCGTGACGACCTCGCCCCCCAGCATGCGCACCCGGAGATCGCCGCCGCCGCCCACATGGATCGCCCGGGTCACGTTGCCGAGCGAGGCGGTATCGTCGGGAATGATCTCCACCGCGTTCTCCGGCGGCGACGTGAGACTGCGACTGTGTTTCTTGAAGGGATCAATCATGAAAGGGTCCGTGCTCTCGGGGCTGCCGAGCGGACCGGATGGCAAGGGAAGCGCCGGGACGCGGGATCCCGGGCGATGACTGCGCCGAAGCCCGCTCGCGGTTTGCATGGGCCACCGCTGCGCGGCGCGTGACGGGCGCCGCCACCGGGGGCTTCGAGGCCGGAGACCCCGCTTTGCGGATCCGGCCGGAAGCGGTGTTCTACTCTACTCGCGCTCCGATTGAAACACTCAGGACTGCGCCGTTCGCATTACGACATGATGGCGCAACGGCGCTTCACCCTTTCTCAATCCCGGCTATGGTCGTCTCGGACGGGCGCGACAGGAAAGGCACGGCACATGACGGCAGGCAGGCTGCACATCGTCCTGCACGCGGGTGCGGCGCTGCTCCTGGCCTGCATCTGCCTCGGGCCGATCCCGGAGGCGCGGGCCGCCGACGACCCGGCGGCGCCGCCGCCCCGACCGCCGGGCGCCGCGGACCGGATCGATCCGCGCCTGGCTGCCGATCTCTTCGCCATGCCCGAAATCACCGCGGCCACCCGCGCCGCCGCCGAGCGGTTTGCCGCCGGCGATGCGGACAGTGCCGCCACGATCCTCGACGGGCTGATCGCGCAGCACCCCGATCTCGGCGCGCTCCGGGCCGACCGTGCCGCCCTTGCCCTGCTTGCGGGCGATGCCGATACCGCCCTCGCCCAGCTCGAGGAGAGCGTGGCGCGCGGCATCGCCGACCCGGCCGCCCTCGCCGATCCGGTCTTCGCGCCGCTTGCCGCGGATCCCGCCACCGGCGCCCGCCTCGAAGCCCTCCGGGCGACCCCTGCCCCGCCGCCCGGACCCGCGCCCGTTGCCACGCCGATCTCGCGCGGCCGCGCCGAGGTTTCCGCGGCCAACACCGTGTGGAACCCCGACAGCGAACGGCTCGAGGCCCGCTTCGCCTTCCCCGAAGCGCCCTCCGCCCCGGTGCTGCCCGCGCGCAAGGTCGCGGCCTGGGAGCTTCTGCGCGAGCATGTCCGCCGCGGCCGGGCGGCCGGCAATCACGGCGATCTCTACGACAACCGCGACCGCGGCCACTCGACGCTGGCCCCCGAGGCCCACCCCCAGCTCACCCATGTCACCTATCACGCCGCGGCCCGGAAGGCGGGCGTCGATTACGGGCTGGGCGACCGGCTGCTGTTCGACCGGCCCACCTTCGGCAATTCCTCGACCGCGATCACCGCCGGCCCGCACTGGCGCAGCCTGCCGCGCTACGCGCTCACCCGCCCCGACGGCACCGGGCCGATGCGCCTGTGGCAGAACCTGCGCGCCAACCACCTCTACATCCACCCCGCCCACAAGGACTTCACCGACAAGGGCGGCGATCTCTTCCCGGCCAACACGCCCTATCTCCTGGTCTCGCGCGGCTCCTCGGGCTCGGACCAGCCCTTCCTCGAGGCGGTGGCGATGATCTACGCCGCCTTCCGTCCCGACACCAAGGCGCGGCTGATCGAGGAGCGGATGCTGGTCCCCACGGCGCAGATGGTGTTCCGCCGCTCCTTGCAGAACGTGCGCTCGCGCGACGCCTATTTCAGCGGCGACGCCCATCCGGCGGCCTTTCAGGGCTGGCAGATCAACCCTGCCCGCATGGTCAGCCTTGCCAATTCGATCCGGGAGGCCGACATCCCTGCCGAGGTCCGCATCGCCGTGGAGCAGGAAGAGCTCGGAACCGAGGGCATCGACTTCTTCGGCCTCGGCCTCGACGAGCGGCTCTTCGACACCCCCCAGGCCGTCGCGCGCATCTGGCGCTCCCATGCCGGCCGGCGCAGCATGATCGTCTCCGCCGGCGAGACCCGCGACGCCAACGGCCGCGACCTCACCTTCCACTGGCACCTGCTGCAGGGCGACCCGGAGCGGGTGACGATCGAACCCCTCGACGCCGGCACCCGCGCGCGCATCACCCTCGACTGGCACGAGAGCTTCCCGATCTCCGAGGACGACCCGACCGTCACCTCCCGCGTCGATATCGGCGTCTTCGCAAACAACGGTGTCCATGACAGCGCCCCGGCGATCCTGAGCTGGTATTTCCCGCCCCACGAGACCCGGCTCTACGAGGACGGCCCCGACGGCGCCCCCCGCCTCGTCTCCCTCGACCATGCCGATCCCGAAAAGGCCGCCATCTACGCCGACCCGCTGCTGCTGCCCCGCGCCGACTGGCGCGACGACTTTTCCTATGCCCCGGACGGCAGCCTCGCCGGCTGGACCCGGCACCGCGGCGACCGCACGGAGGACTACACCGCCACCGGCGCGCGCATCCTCACCCGCGCCGCGGACGGCACCCCCGAGCGCACCGAAGCCGTGGCCTATCCGCTCCGCGCGGCCGATGACGGCGCGCTTCATCTGCGCGAGATCTCCGCCGGAGCCTTCCCCGGCTGAGGGCGCCGGGCCGCGCACCGGCCCGGTTAACAGGATGATAACATCCCGGCGTCATTGAACGGGCATGCACCGGCCCGCGATCCCCCCGCACGGTTATCCTCCCGCCCCGCCCGGCTTTCCGCAGGCAGCGCGGCACCTTAACATGCCGGCCGAACGTGCTTACCTGACCGCCACCGGCGCCCTTCCCGATCCGAGGTTCCCATGACCCCCCGCCTCCGCACCGCCAGCCGCCTCGCCCTGCTCGTCGCCGCCCTCGGGCTCGCGGCCTGCGACACCGCCGAGGAACGGGCCGAGAACCATTACCAGCGCGGCCTGGAGCTGCTCGCTTCGGGCGATACCGAGCGGGCGATGATCGAGTTCCGCAACGTCTTCCGGCTCGACAATTCCCACGTGGCCGCCCTGTCCGAATTCGCCGGTCTGCTGCGCGATCAGGGCGACGTGAAGGGCGCCTTCGGGCATTACCTGCGCGTCGTCGAGCTCGAGCCGCGCAACCTTCCCGCCCAGATCGCACTGGCCGAGATGTCGCTGCAGGTGCAGGATTTCGAGAATGCCGAGATCCACGTCATGCAGGCCTTCGGCATCGACCCCGCCGCGCCGGCCGTGCGCGCCCTCAAGGCCACGGTCGATTACCGGAAGGGCGTGGACAAACCCGCCGCGGTCGCCCTCGCCGAAGGCGTGGTCGCCGAGACGCCGGCCAACATCCCCGCCCGGATGGTGCTGATCGCGGAAGCCCTCGCAGCCGGAAACACCGCCACGGCCCTGACCCTGATCGACGCCGGCCTCGCCGAGGCGCCCGGTGACGAGGGCCTGCATCTCGTGCGCCTCGCCACGCTCGAGAAACAGGGCGACATGGCTGCCGTCGGCGCCGAGCTGATGGCGATGGCGGAACTCTTTCCCGAAAACGAGGGCGTGCGTGACGCCCTGATCCAGTTCCACCTGCGCGAAGGCGACACCGATGCCGCCGAGGCGGTGCTGCGCGAGACCGCCGCACGCACGCCGGATGATCCCGACCCGGCGCTGATCGTGGTGCAGTTCCTGCTCGAACTGCGCGGCGCCGACGCGGCCCGGGCCGAGCTCGAGGCGCTGATCACCGGCGCGGCCGACCCCCGTCCCTACCAGCGTGCGCTGGCCGCACTCGATTTCGCCCGGGGCGACTCCGAGACCGCCATCGCCTCCCTCGAGGCCCTGCTCGACGGCACCGAGCCCTCCGACGAGACCCGCGAGCTGCAGGTCACGCTGGCGGAAATGCTCGCCGCCACCGGGAAGACAGCCGAGAGCGATGCCCTCGTCGCCGCCGTGCTCGCGGAAGACCCCGCCCAGGTCGGCGCTCTCAAGATCCGGGCCCGCGGAGAGATCGCCGCCGACCGCCCCGATGCCGCGATCCGCGACATGCGCACGGCACTGAGCCGCGACCCCCGCGACCCCGACATCATGACGATCATGGCGCTTGCCCACGAACGCGAGGGCGCCCGCGAACTGATGGGCGAGCGGCTCGCCCTCGCCGTCGAGACCTCGAACCGCCGCGCCGCGGAATCGCTGCGCTATGCCAGCTACCTGATGCAGGAGGGCCGGGTCGGCCCGGCCGAGAGCACGGTGCTCGACGCGCTGCGCCGCGATCCGGAGAACCGCGACCTGCTGGGGCTGCTCGGGCGCATCCATCTTTCGCGCGAGGACTGGACCCGCGCCGACCAGGTGGCCGGGCTGCTGCGCGCCCAGGGGGATCCGGTTTCCACCGCGATGGCCGACGCCCTGACCACCGAGAGCCTGCGCGGCCAGGGCCGCGGCGCCGAGACGCTCGCCATGCTCGAAGGCCTCGCGGGACAGGGCGACAATGCCGCCGCGATGGTCGAACTGGTCCGCGCCCAGGTGGCGGCGGGCGACATCCCGGCGGCCCGGGGCTACCTCGACGGAGTGCTGGCCGAAGATCCCGCCTCGGTGCCCGCGCGCTTCCTGTTGGCCGGGATCGAGGCCCTCGAAGGCACCCCGGAGGCCGCCGAGACGCTCTATCGCGCGGTCGTCGCCGATGCCCCGGAGATGGCGCGGACCTACCAGGCGCTCTTCACCCTGCTCGCCGCCCAGGGCCGGATCGACGAGGCCGAAGCCGTCCTCGAGGCGGGGATCACCGCCGCGGACGATCCCGCGCAGCTTCTCTTCACCCGGGCCGGCCTGCAGGAGGCCCGCGGCGACATTCCCGGCGCCATCGCCAGCTACGAGGATCTCTACGCCCGCGATTCCGGGGTTCTCGTGGTCGCCAACAATCTCGCGAGCCTGCTGACCCAGCAGGGGCTCGAGGCCGGCACCGATACCGCCACCTCGGTCGAGACCCTCGACCGCGCCCATGCCATCGCCCGCCGGCTGCGCGACAGCGAGGTGCCGCATTTCCGCGATACCTACGGCTGGATCCTGCATCTGCGCGGCGACAGTGCTGCGGCCCTCGACTATCTGGTGCCCGCCGCCGAGGCGCTGCCCGACAATGCCCTGGTTCAGGTCCATCGCGGCGAGGCGGAACTGGCCCTCGGCCGCGTGACGGAGGCGCAGGCGAGCTTCACCCGCGCGCTCGCGGCCCACGAGGCCGGCAGCCCGCTGCCGAAACCCGCGGCGGTGCGCGACCGGCTTGCCGAGATCGCGGCGCTGCCTGCCGCCACGGTCGACGAGACCCCGGTCCCCGACAGCGGCGGCTGACACCGGCCAGGGAAGCACCACACGTTAACCGTGCATTTGAATCGTGCTCGGCGCGTATTCGGAACAAATGCGATTATGACCGGACGTCACGGGCCCTCTGGTCCGGACCTTGACCAGTTTGGGGATTGCCTTGTGAAAGCCGGCATCATCGCCGCCACGGCACTTGCCGCGAGCCTCATGGCCGCCACGACTGCCGGGGCCGTCACCTTCACGCCCACCGGCGGCAGCGATTACGTCCTGCCCAAGAACTACAATCCGGCACCGGGCACACCGGGCCTCGCCCCCGGCGCCGCCGGTGATCCCCGCCGCCGGATTGCGCCGATGGGCCGTGCGGATGATCTCGAAGACATCCTCGCGCACCATCCCGGGCGCTGCCCGGCTGACATAGACGATCCGCTCCAGCATTCCGGGCCTCCGTTCTGCCGGCAACCCTGCCAGGGATACGTGTCCGCATCCGACCCTCCCCGAAACGGATGAAGTCCCTGTAAACCGGTAGTGGCTGAAACGTCACATCCCGCGATCGGGACCCCGCTGCCCGGTTTCCAACACGCGGTTGTTGCAGATTGACTACGCTCGGGCGGTCAAATGGTGCCGGAGCGCCACCTGCCCGGGGTTTTGGCTTCCCCCGCGTCCGGTGCTCATGTTCTAACCATTCCAAACACCCATATGAGGCGGTTCGATGAAAAAGTTCCTGATTGCAATGCTCGTCACGGTGCTTGCCGCACCGCTCGCTCTCGCGCAGAGCGCCGGCTACCGCATCCAGCCCGGCGACGTACTCGCCATCACCGTGCTCGAGGACGAGACCCTCAACCGGCAGACCCTCGTTCTGCCGGACGGTCGTGTCTCCGTCCCGCTCGCCGGGTCGATCAACGCCGCCGGCAACACGGTCGAGGCTGTCGAGCGCACCATCGCCGACCGGCTGGCCTCCAACTTTGCTGTGCGCCCCAGCGTCTTCGTCTCGGTGGTCTCCATCGACGAGGAAGAGGAAACCTTCCCGATCTTCGTGCTCGGCCAGGTCCAGGCCCCGGGTCAGATCGAGATCGAAAGCGGCACCACGCTGCTGCAGGCGGTCGCCGCGGCCGGCGGACCGGACCGCTTCGCCGCCACGAAGCGCATCCAGCTGCGCCGCACCGATCCGTCGACGGGTCAGGAAAAACTCTACATCTTCAACTACAATGCCGTGGAACGCGGCGGCGCGATCCAGTCGATGATCACGCTGCGCCCGGGTGACGTGATCATCGTTCCCGAACGTCGCCTGTTCGAGTGAGGGCAAGGCCCATGCATCGCGCCTCCCTCGCGGCCCTGCTCCTCGCGGGCGGCGCCGCCATTCATGGTGCCACCGCGCAGGAAGGCATCGCGCCCTCGCGCATCTCGGCGACGATCTCCCAGAGCCTCGAGGCCGACACCAACTACGACCTCGAGAACGACAGTCCGGGCACGGCCTATTTCGGCGACACCCGGCTCGAGATCGGCCTGTTGCGCGAAACCCGGACCCAGAGCTTCGCGCTCGGCCTCGACACGGCGCTGCGCGCGCTCGACCGCGCCGACGAGCCCTTCGAGTTCACGCTGGGCTCGCCGACGGGCGGCCTGCTCGACTATGCGGTCGAAGGGCCCAACTTCGCGTTCGACACCCTGCTGAGCTACCGGCAGACCCGCACCGACTTCCAGGCCGATCTCGAGGATTTCGTCACCGAGGAAGGATTTCTGCCCGACGACCTGACCTCGGAAGATCTCGAGAGCGACGCCCGCGAAGAGCGCTTCGATGCGGAGATCGGCGGCACCTGGGGCACCGCATCGCCCAGCAGCTACACGCTGCGCTTCTCCGGCACCGATATCGGCTATTCCGACGACGCCACCGACCTGGTGCCGCGACGCTTCGGCCAGGCCACTGCGGCCTGGACCCTGCGCATCAACCCGGTGCTCTCGACCATCGTGGTGGGCGAATACTACCAGTACGACGCCGACAACGAAGAAGACACCGACCTGCGCATCTCAGAGATCGATGCGGGCCTGGTCTACGAGCCCGACGAGAACCTGCAGCTGCGCGGCGGCATCGGCTATGCCGACCGGGTGCGCACGGAAATCGAGGACGGAGAGGAGGTCACCGAGGAGAACAGGGGCCCGACCCTGCGCGGCGACGTGCTGTGGATCCGCGATGATTTCCGGCTGGTGGGCGATGCGCGGCTGACCACGGCGGCCCCCGAAACCCGGCTGAGCTTCAACATCCGCGGCGTCTACGCCCTGCCGCGGGGCCAGCTGATCGGCCGCGCCTTCAACCGCTATACCGGCGACAGCGGCACCGGCACCGAGACCCGGATCGCCGGCTTCGGCCTGGTCTGGGAGCGCGAGATCAACACGGTCTCCGCCGTGAGCTTCGACGTGGCCTATGCCGACCAGGAATTTCTCGATCTCGACCAGGAGAACACCCAGCGCACCGCCTTCACCGCCACCTATCGCCGCGATCTGACACCGGTGGTGAGCGCGGAGGTGGGCTACCGGTTCCTCAATCTCATCGAAGCCCCCGACACCGATGCCGACAGCAACCGGGTGTTCTTCCGGATCGGCCGGACCTTCGAGACCGGTCTCTGAAAGGCGGCGGGGCCGCCCGATCGGAACAGGCCGCTCCGCCGAATGCCATGGCCCACCAACACGCTATACGCTAGTCTCGACCGGCAGTACGAAACAACAGATGTCTGGCGTGTCCAGGGGCGAGAAACCACGGCCGGATCTTGGGATGGAAATTGCAACGGGGGACGGATATCCGAGACACGGATGTTCGCTGTCGATTGTTCTGATCGAGGCTTCGTCCGACACGCACCCAGGCCCGGCCAGACCGCTACGGAGACGCCCGAATGCCTCTTCCGTCCATTCCTGACAGCCCGCCGTCGATGGCAGCTCCTCCGGCATGGATCGAGATCGGCAGGCATCTGCGCATCAACCTGTTCAACGAAGCTCAGGCGCTGGAGGAGATCGCGAGGCGACTGACTGCCGGCCGCGGCTTCAGGCTTGCCACCCTCAATCTCGACCATTCTGTACTGCTCCAGGAACCCGGAGCCTTTCGGGACGCCTATGACGCCCATGACCTGATCACCGCCGACGGCATGCCTATCGCATGGCTCGCGCGGCGGCAGCGGCCCGACGTCGAACGGGTCAGCGGCGCCGATCTGATGATCTCCTGTCTCAGCCTCGCCGGCCGTCTCGACGTGCCGGTTGCCCTGATCGGCGCGACGGAACACGTACTCGACCGCGCCGCCGATGCGATGATCGCCCGCGCTCCGGATCTGCAGATCGTGGCCCGCATTGCACCGTCTTATCCATTCGATCCTTTCGGCGCCGAAGCCGACGCGCTCATCGCGCAGATCGAAGCGAAAGGTGCCCGGCTGTGTTTTCTCGCCCTCGGAGCCCCGCGCCAGGAAATCCTTGCCAGCCGGATTGGCGCAGCCCTGCCTCATGTGGGGGCCATGAGCATCGGCGCGGGCATGGATTTCCTTGCCGGCACCATCCGGCGCGCGCCGAAGATCCTGTGCAATACCGGCCTCGAATGGTCATGGCGCCTGCTGAACGAACCCCGCCGCCTCGGCCCGCGCTACTGGCGTTGCGCACGTCTGTTGCCTCGGCTTCTGGCAGACGCGCGGCGGCGCGACATGGCTTCCGGCCGGCCATGAGCCGCTTCACGAACCCAGCTGCATACATATGACAAGCCCCGGAAATGACGGAGCCCGACATGAGTGATCCCACCGCACCAGGACAGCCGTCAGGGTCCGCCCAGACCCGCCGCTGCTATGTCACGACGCCTGCAGGTTTCACCCCCCCACGACCCCGCCTGCGGCCATAGGGTCGCGCCAGAAGCTGCACACATTCTGGAAAAAGAACCGCGGCCTTGCTCGCAACACGCTGTTCTGGCAGATCGCACCCCGCATGGCGGTGGCGCGCACGCGCGCAACAATGAGACCGGCACAGGTGCTTGGCCAGGAACGCATGCTCTTTGTCGCCACCCATCACAAGGCGATGACCACCTATTTCCATGCGGTTCTAAAGGCACTGGCACTGGCGCTCGACATCCCCTTCGAGAGGGTCGCCAATGCCGATCTGCCGAAGCCGGGTACGCGGATGTTCCTCTCCATGCAGGGCAAGCAGGATCTCGCGCGGCTCGGACCTTATCGCGGCGTACATGTGATGCGTGATCCGCGCGACATGATCGTCTCAGGCTATCATTATCACAAATGGACCCATGAAACCTGGGTGCACCGGCTCGACGAGAACGGCGAGAGCTACCAGCAGAAGCTGAACCGCCTCGACAAGACGGAGGGCCTCTTCCTCGAGATCGATCATTTCATCTTCTTCTACCGCGATACGCTCACCGGCTGGAATCTCGACGATCCAGACCTCTACGAAGTGTCCTACGAAGCGCTGATGGGCCCCGAAAAGCGGGCAAAATATGTCGAGATCTTCACCCATCTGGGCTTTCGCGAGGCGGAACTGAAACTCGCCACCGATCTGATGAAGCTCTTCGAGGCCGAAAGCCGCTCGGGCAAGGCCAGCGGCGCGATCAACCAGAAATCCCATGTCCGCAGCGGCAAGTCCGGCCAGTGGGAGACCGAGCTGGAGCCGGCGCATCTTGCCTATATCGAGCAGGAACTCGGACCCGTTCTGCGCAAGTTCGGCTATAGCTGACACGGTCAGTCCCGAGGATCCCTGCCCATGCCCTTCTTCAGAACCGCCGGAAAGATCGTCTATTTCGCGCATGTGCCAAAATGTGCCGGGACCTCGGTCGAGGATTACCTGATCGAGCGCTTCGGTGCGCTTGCCATGCTGGATCGTCGCTTCCTGTCGAAAGAAGCAGCGACACGGTGGTCACGAACCTCGCCTCAGCACATCGACTGGCAGAGCTTGCAGACCATCCTGCCAGCCACCATGATCGATGCGGTCTTCACCGTCGTGCGCCATCCGGTCGCCCGTGCCGAGAGCGCCTTCCATTTCCAGATCGGCGTCGAACGTTCAATCCCGCCCGAGACCCGTTTCTCCGACTGGCTTCGCGAGCAGATCTCGATGATGCGGGCCGATCCCTTCGTGCTCGATGGCCACATGCGACCCCAGACCGATTTCGTTCCCGAGGGCGCGGCGATCTTCCACATGGAACACGGGCTCGATGCGCTGATCCACTGGCTCGACGCGGTGACGGGCAACGCCGATGGTCCTCGCTCCATCGGTCACTCCAACAAACGCAAGTCCAGCCCCGGCAAGGCATCCGGAACCCAAGCGCCGGCCAGAAGTTCCCCCGAGGACATTGCGCTTCTGGAAGAGGCTTACGCGGCTGATTTTACCCGATTTGGCTACAGTGCGGGAGACCGCGCGCCGCGCGCCCTCCCCCCGGCCCTGCCCGAGGCCTTCACTGCTGCTCGAGATCGCGACCTTGCCCGCCGCAACAGCCTGCCCGTGAAACTTCGTACGAGAGCCAGCCGTTGGCTGACCCGGCCCTGAACCGGGATCGGGATCGGCGTTTCAGTCCCGGTCCCGGTTACCCTTTAACCGGTTTTCTCTCGTTTTCGCGCCCCGAGGTCCCTAGATTGCCCACGACCCCGGCAGCCACGTCTGCAGGGATCAGGTCTTGATCGGAAGGAAGTGTCATGGCCGTGACAGCGGATCATCGGCAAAGCGTGCCAGGATATGGCACCACGGCCCTCAACGGGCCAGGCTTCGCCTGGTTCGTCTTCGCCTGCCTCGCCGCGCTGCCTGTCTTCTGGTCGGGGCTGGTGCATCTGGGCGAGGCCTGGGCACGGCCGGAATACAGCCACGGCCCGGTGATCCCGATCCTGTCGTTCTACATGTTCCTGCGCGAGACCAAGGCGGTACCACCGCCGACGGCCCCCGTTACCGATCGCGGATGGGGTGTCGCACTGATCGCCTTCGGCCTCCTGATCGCGGTGGCCGGAAACCTGGTCAACATCCCCGACATCGTCACCTACGGTCTGATCGTCTGGATCGGCGGGCTCGTGCTGACCGGCTTCGGCCTCTCGCGCGGCATCCTGTTCTGGCCGGCGGTGCTGCATCTCGTGTTCATGCTGCCCCTGCCGAACATGATCTACTGGAACGTCACCATCGCACTGCAGTTCGTCTCCTCGGAAATCGGCGTCTGGGTGCTGCGGCTCGTCGGCGTGCCGGTGTTCCTCGAGGGCAACGTGATCGATCTGGGCGTCTACAAGCTCCTGGTCGCCGAGGCGTGCTCGGGGCTGCGCTACATGTTTCCGATCATGTCCTTCACCTATGTCTTCGCGGTGCTCTATCGCGGGCCGGTCTGGCACAAGATGGTGCTGCTGCTCTCCGCCATTCCGATCGCGGTGCTGATGAACGCCTTCCGCATCGGGGTGATCGGCGTGCTGGTGGACCGCTACGGGATCGGCCACGCCGAGGGCTTTCTGCATGCCTTCGAGGGCTGGGTCATCTTCCTGACCTGCATCGGTCTGCTGTTCCTGATGGCGATGGGGATGCAGCGGCTCTCGGGGGACCGGCGTCGGCTGGGCGAGGCACTCGACATGGATTTCACCGGGCTCGGCGCCGAATTCCGCCGCGTCTTCACCATCACACCGTCGAAGGGCATGATCGCGGCAGCCCTCGTCACCGCCACCGTGTCGGCAGCCTGGGCGCTGGCACCGGCACGGGCCTCGGTCACACCCGAACGGGACGGCTTCGCGCTGTTTCCGATGGCGACCGACGGCTGGAGCGGACGGCGGCAACTGCTCGAACCGGAGGTCGAAGCCTATCTCGCCGCCGACGACTACATCTCGGCGGCCTTCACGCGATCCGGCGAAAGCGCGGGAGTCGACTTCTTCTCGGCCTATTACCACAAGGAAACCGAGAGCGGCTACATCCACTCGCCCGCCGCCTGCCTGCCCGCCGGCGGCTGGGAGGTGTTCCGCATCGAACCCACCGACATCGTCCTGCCGGGTACGGAGTTCGGCTCCGTCCGGCTCAACCGCGCCATCATCCAGAAGGGTCTCGACCGGCAGCTGGTCTATTTCTGGTTCGAGGGCCGCGGGCGCAGCCTCGCCAACGACATCGCCACCAAGCTCTACACCGTGGCCGACAGCCTGACCCGCGGGCGGCGCGATATCGCCGTGGTCCGCCTGATCACCCCGATCGGCCCGGAAGAATCCGAAGGCGCGGCCGATGTGCGCTTGCAGCAATTCCTGCAGGCGCATATCGATGCTCTACCCCGCTTCATTCCGGAGTGACACCGACGCCGGAGGTGACCGCATGCCTGACACCGCGCCCGATATCGAAACGCTCGCAGCCATGCCAGGCGGTTCCCGACCCGTCGTCTCGGTACTGGTGATCAGCTACAACACCCGCGAAATGACACTCGAATGCCTGCGGAGCCTGCGTGACCAGACCGATCTGGCCTTCGAGGTGATCGTCGTCGACAACAACAGCCAGGACGGCTCGGCTGAGGCGATCGCCAGAGAGTTTCCGGAAATCGACCTCGTGGCACGCTCGGACAATCTCGGTTTCGCCGGGGGCAACAACCTCGCGGCCAGCCGGGCATGCGGCGAGTACATTTTGCTGCTCAACCCCGATACGGTCGTTCTCGACCATGCCGTCGACCGGCTGCTGGCCTTCGCTGCGGCCAACCCGAAGGCCGGCATCTGGGGTGGACGCACGGTCTTCGCCGACATGAGCCTGAATCCCGCCTCGTGCTGGCAGCGCATGACCCTGTGGAATACCTTCTGCCGCACCACCGGGCTCACGGCGATCTTCCGCAGCTCGCAGATTTTCAACGCCGAAGGGTATGGTGACTGGCAGCGCGACAGCGAACGCGACGTCGATATCGTCCAGGGCAGCTTCTTCCTGATCCGCCGCGATTTCTGGAACGAACTCGGCGGTTTCGACCCGAAATTCTTCATGTACGGGGAGGAGGCCGATCTCTGCCTGCGCGCCATTGCCAGAGGAGCCCGGCCGCGCATGACACCCGACGCCACGATCGTGCACTACGGCGGTGCCTCGGAGAAGGTGCGCTCGGACCGCATGGTCAAGCTGCTCGCCGGCAAGATGGGGCTGATCAACCGGCATTTCCCGGCCTGGCAGAAACCGCTCGGACGCGCGCTTTTCACCGCCTATCCGCTGGGCCGGATGATCGCCACGCGCACGCTTGGCGCCCTGACCGGAAAGGAAAGTCTGCGCGAGAGTGCCACGACCTGGTCAGCCGTCTGGGCACGGCGCAAGGACTGGCGCGCAGGCTACTGAAACCGGATCAGCCGCGTTCGGGATCAAAGCCGAACGCGTCGAAGTCCGCGGCATATAGGGCATAGAGCTCCGCCCGGTCAGCAGGGGACAGCGCCGACTTTACTGCCCCGTCTCCCGAGACGTTGTGTCGCGGCATGACCACCCTGCCCAGTTCGAGCCGCTCGGTGACATGGGCGAAATCCGCTTCCAGCCGCTCGAAATGGCCTACGAAATCCACCAGAAGCCGGCCATCTTCGTCAACCAGCATGTCGCGTTGCGGCCGCGAGCCCGGATCGGCGCGAAACTTCGGATGGCGAATGAATTCGGAGAAATCCGCCGTCTCGCGCACCGCCTGCACCCCCGGCCAGCCCAGCGGATCGGCCCGGCGCAGCCCCGGCATCCGGTAGGCGAGGTTCTTCGCGCTCACAGCGTCGCGGCGCTCGGACATCTGCCGGAGATAGGTATAGAGCGAGCGCGCCCGGTCATGGGGATGGCGCACGATGGCGAAGGTGAAATATCCCGCCCAGACCTCGGCGCCGGCATAGTCGCGCAGCACCCGTGCCGAACTGTGCTTGGAGATGCCGTACTGGCGACGATACCGCAGGTCGCGCAACCGTCCCTTCCGGCTGGCACCAAGTGTCAGATCGCTTGGAGCGAGATAGGGCATCAGGGCAAGAGTGACCGCCTCTCCGGCGGTCTTGTGGATATGCACAAAGGCGAAATTACGGCTTGGTGAGATGATCATCGGATAGAGGAGCCCAACCTGTTGCGCTGCGGCATTCCCGCATGCCGCGACCGCGCCGTCAACCACCTGAGACGGCCGCCGTCTCCGTGGCAAGACGCGCGCCCAGATGGTCGCCGAGCCGCAGCGCCATCTGCACGATGGTATAGGTCGGATTGGCGAAACCGGCAGTGGCGAAGACACTGCCGCCAGCAGATATGCAGATTGTCGATGCCATGCACCCGGCAATCGCGATCGACCACGCCGCGTGCGGGGATCCTCGCTCATCCGCGTGGTGCACAGATGGTGATGGAGACCGATCTGGTGATCGCCCTCCTCATCCATCTGCGGTATGTCGGCAGGCTCTGCGCGCAGCCAGTCGCGAAGCTTCAGCCGGCCATAATCCCGCGCGGCAAGACTGCGGCCCACGATCTCGGCCGCGCTGCGCATGGTGTGGATATCGCGCTCGGTCAGCCGCCAGTCGAGTATCATCCGTCGCTGGCCGAAAGCATCGACCTCGTCGCCGAGCATCACCCGACTGTCGGGATTGAGCTCCTGCTCGAGTGATGATCCCGAGCTTGCCCGTGCGGTCCGCGCCCGATCGCCGCGCTTCGAGCACATCCGAAGAACCCGTCACGCTCGCAATCGACCTCGCGACCCAGTACCCTGCTCGGCCAGTCGCGCGGTGAAGTCGGAAGAACAGGCGAGCGCTGCGCAGTGCCGCCGGCGATAGGCTGCCACCCTGGTCGGCCAGCAGCAGATTGCAGCTCAGCATCTCGTGGCGCTTCATCGCCTCGAAGGTCAGCTGTAGCTGCCCGATCCGGCGGAGTCTCCTTGTCGAACAGCACGTCCGCGATCCGGTAGGTCGGGTGTTCGCAGAAATAGCGCCCGACCTGATCGTTCTGGTTGCCGATCCCCATGGGCATCTGACTGTTGGCATTGAGCAGGAAGCGAGGGTTTTCGAGCCCGCCGAGGCACAGACAATAGTACCGTGCCTCACGGTGAAGGCCTCGCCTTCCGGCACGGGCAGGGCGGAATACCGCCCGGTCACCGCCGCACCATTCTCCGAGAACCGCAAGGTCGACCAGCGCCGCGTTGTAGATCATGGTGATCCGGTCCGAGGCGCGGATCTCGGCACCGAACTTCTCGGCAAAGCGGGTCGGCGGCGATTGCCGGAACCGGATATTGACCAGTCCGTCCAGCCCGTCCTCGACCGGCCTGTCCGGCACGCGATCCGGCCGGGAGGAGGTCCAGGATGGCATCGGTCTCGTCGCGTAGGGCTCGAGATCGGACCTGCGCTGATCGGCCAGCCGCTCAGGCGATGCCAGGGCAGTCGCTCGGAAATCGTCCGGCCTCCAGCGGCCGGCTACGCCCACCCCAGTGCTCCGACGTGCCACCGAAGGTCCGCAGCCGCTCACGTCGAGGTCGTAATAGGCCATGCCGACGCTACGTCGCCCGCATAGAAGTCCTGGCTTTCCCAGGTGACCTCCAGATCGCCCGCCTCCATCAACGCCACATCATGGCCCTGCGCCGCCAGCCGACGCGCCACGGTCATGCCGGCCGGGCCGGTACCGACGACGCAGACATCCCAGATCCGGTCGAAGGCACCTGCCTCCGCCGGAGTTGGCGTCAAGAAACATGATGGCGCAACATCACCAGATCGGCGTCGGTCAGGATCCAGCCTTCGACCTCGTGGAACCCCCCGCCGAGCGGCCGCACGCGCAGATCGCGCAAGCGGCGCAATGCCGGTGGCGCGAAGGGCAGCGCTCCCGCCGCGATCAGGGCCTTGAGAAAAAGCCTGCGAGTCTTCATGTCCGGCCTCCGGTCCTGGTGCGCACCACTTGCGGTTCAACTGAAAGATGATCGGCCAGCCTCAAGGCGAGCTGGACGATGGTATAGGTCGGATTGGCATGGCCCGGCGTGGCGAAGACGCTCGAGCCGCCGACATAGAGGTTGCCGATTCCGTGCACCCGGCAGTTGCGGTCGACCACCCCGGTCGCAGGATCGTCACTCATCCGCGTGGTGCACATGTGATGGTAGCCTCCGGGCATCTCGCTGCCCGGCCCCGGCGGCACCGGATCCTCGGCCATCAGCCAGTCGCGCAGCCGGACACGGCCGATTCCCGCCCGCGCCAGTGGCGACCCATCATCTCCGCCGCGCGGCGCATGGTGTCGTAATCCTGCGGGCCGAGGCGCCAGTCGACCACCAGCTGACGCTGTCCAAAGGGATCACGGGTCTTGCCCAGCATCACCCGGCTGTCGGGATCGAGCACCATCTCGCTGTTGATCTGCAAGCGGGGCCAGAGATGTCATCCTCGTCCCGCTCCTCCCACCATTCGGCGAGCCCACCATAGTCACAGCTCGGTACCATGCCGATCACCGCGCGTGCCAGACGACGGCTGAAGCGGGTCGAACAGATCAGACTGCGCGCCATTTCGCGCGGCAGCGAGCGTTGATAGGGCTGACGCGCAGGGCGAAATTCGGCAGGCTTTCGACGGCAAACAAGGCGGGCGCGGCGCCGAAGTTCTTCGCCGACATCGCCGTGTCCTCGAACAGGATGTCGGCAATGAAGAAATGCGGGTGCTCGGCGAAGAACCGCCCCACCAGGTCTGCGCCGTTGCCGATGCCCCCCGGCATCTGACCGTCGGCATTGAGCAGGAAGCGCGCATTCTCGAGCCCGCCGAGGCAGAGGCAGTAGTTCTCTGCCCGGACCGTGATCGGAGCGACTTCCGTCTCGTAGCCACGCACCACGGCACCGGTTATCCGGCCGACGCGCATCGTCGAGGCGCAGATCGACCAGGTTGGCGTTGAGCACCAGAAGGATATTGGGATCAGCAATGATCTCGTCGCGATAGCGGGCGTTGAACTTGACCGTGGCTGTGGCGATAGCCGATCCGAATCAGATTTCGGAATCGGGCCGGCACCGTCGGCCTTCCGCGACACGTGCCACGGGCGCGAGATCGAAGTACCGCGTCGGCGCGCCGCAGCATAGGCGTCGAGATCGGCCTTGGCGATCGGCCAGCCGCTCAGCGGCAGGAAGGGTCGTACTTCGAAGTCCTGCGCATCGAGCGGCCGGCAACGGCCGCCCCAATGGTTGGACGCACCGCCGAAATAACGCAACCGCGACACGAAAGGATCGTAATAGTCGAGACCGACATTCTCGCCGGTGTAGAACTCCTGCGAGACCGGGGACATTTCGAAGCCACCCGCCTCAAGAAGCACCACCCGCTTTCCGCGGGCCGCAAGCGCGCGGGCAAGAGTGATCCCCGCCGGGCCGGCGCCGGCAATGCAAACGTCGAATTTCTGCCTGGCGAGATCGCCGCCCAGAGGAGTTCCGAGGATCATGACGCGAAGCTAGGGTGCCCCCCTTAATCGGGCGTTACCGTCGGCACGGAACGGTTCGCCTACACTTTCAAGCGTCACTCGCGGCCCTCTTCTTGTGGTACATCAGCAGCCGCGAATAGGCAAGATTCCGCCTATGAAGGCGGTCCGTAATATCCGTAGCTCTCCCCCATGTAGCGGCACATGTTCAGGGTGACACCGAGAAGATTTGTCTGCTCGCGAAGGTCGTTCTCGCAGGCCTCCACGTCATCGAGGCTGGACTTCCCGGCCCCGGCGACCAGCAGCACGCAATCAAGATGCGGCAGGAAGGCCATTGTGTCGTCGCTCATCAGCATCGGCGGCAGGTCGTAAAGCAGCACATCCGGCGCGAAGGCGGTCTTGATGGCTGCCACGCCCTGAGCGGTGGCAGCGTTGAGCAGAAGTTCGGAGGAATTGCGAACCGGGGCCGCGTTGGTCCCGATGGCGAGGTTTTCGCCGTAGCGAACGAAGTTTTCCGCCACTGCCCGCGTACCTTGCAGCACACCGGCCATCGACTGGGCGACGTCCAGACCGATGTCGCGGGCAACCGCCGGGCGGCGCAGGTCAAGATCGACCAGCACGGTGCGCAGATCGGGCTGGTGGGCAAGGCTGAAGGCAAGGTTCAGGCTGGTCATGGTCTTGCCGCAGCCCGCGGTCGGCGACGTGATGCCAAGCGATGTCCAGCCGCCCTGCCGCATCATCCGCAGCACCTTCGTGCGCAGCATGTCGAAGGTGGCATGCGCCGGATCGGTATCGGCGAAGGTGACGATGCGGTGACGCGCCATCAGTTCCGGATCAGGGTCGAAGACCGGCAGCACGTCCCATGCCAGGCCGGAAGCCACCTCGCGCCGGCCGGGAGCCGAGGGCGCAAAGATCCCGGCATCGGCAGCCGGGATCGGCCCGGTGCCGCGCTGTTCCTTGGCCTTCTGGATGGCTGCCTGAATGCGTTCCATGGGTCTATGGGTTCCTCGGCCGTGCGGATCAGGATGCAGGTGCGTCAGCGGCGCTCGTGATCTGCTGCAACAGCAGGTCGAGCGGCATGTAATAGGTGTGGATCAGGAAGAGCATCAGCGGGATCACGACGAATGTTCCTGCCAGGGCAGCCAGTATCAGGCTGCGCTTCCAGAATACTTCGCGCCGGGTCCGGATGTAGGGAATGGTCGCAATCGGCTGGATGCCGAGCCCCGCGGAAAGATCCACCGGTCGGCGGATCGAGCGGTTGAGCAGTTCGAGCAGCAGCACCAGTCCAAGGCCGGCCCCGATCCCGCCGGCAACACCGGCCATGGCGATCAGCCGGCGATTGGGGCTCTCGGGCTTGGTCGGCTCGATCGGCGGTTCGACCAGTGTCAGGCGTTCCCCCTTGGAAGAGCGCTCGATGCGCTCGCCGGTCTCGGCGGAAGCGAGACTGGTGGTGGCGGTCTCGTACTGCAATTGCAGGTTGGCAAGATCACGCTCAAGCGAACCGAGCACCATCTCGTTGCTCGGGGTGACTGCGATGCTCGCCTGCAACTCGGCCAAGGTCTCCTCGATCATCGCCTTCTCCTCGGCGATGAAACCGAGCCGGGCATCGATCGGCGCCAATTCCAGCTCCAGCTCCGAGGTGGGGGCCGCCGGTGCCTCCCCGCCTTCTCCGGCGGGGAGCGCGCGCGCGGCGCGCTGCTCCTCGACCAGCGCCTCGAGGCTGGCGATGCGGTTGTCGAGCACCCGGATCCGGGCCGAGGTCGGCGCATAGACCGCGAGCTGCTGCAACCGCTCGCTTTTCAGGGCCGCCAGTTCCTCCTCTTCGAGACTGAGTGCCACCGTGCCCGTGCGTCCGGTACGCTCGAAGACCCAGATGACCGTAGAGCGCTCATTGGCAAGCGCCTGTTCCTCGCGCTCAAGAGCCAGGAGGCGTTCCTGCTCGATCACCTGCTGCTGGCGGCGCGCTTCGAGGCTGTCGGGGAGGGATTCGACATTGGCCGTCTTGAACTCGGCGATTTCGCGCGACTTGGATTCAAGCGCGGCCGCGAGCTTCGCCACCTCGGCTTCGAAGAATTGCTGGGTGTCGGTAGCGCGACCGGTGCGGATGCGCTGGTTCTCGGCCAGAAGCAGGTTGACGACCTCATTGGCACCGCGGGCGGCAAACTCCGCCGTCGGCGCCTCGAAGGTCACCCCCATGACGATCGCACCGGGCATCGGTCCGAAGCGGCCGACTTCCTCGGGTTCGGCACCGGTAAAGGTGATCCGTCCGGCGGTATCCTGAATGATGTCCTCCGACGGCGTGTCGGGGCGATCGTCGAACATGCCGACCCGGTCGGAAAGTGCGAGAAGATTGGCACGAGTCATCACCCTTCGCTGGATGATCTGGATCTGCTCGTAGGGATCGATCGGCACCGTGGACTGGGCGAGTTCGTCGGGGATCTGCTGCGGCTCGACGAGAATCGCCGCCCGCGACACGAAGACCGGCGGCAGGATGAAGGCCATGGTAAGCCCGATCGCCGAGAGGAAAGCGAGCAGCCACCGCGAAATAGGGCAGCCGCCGGAGAAACACTGCCCAGTAGTACTTCAGATCCAGACTTCCCATCGCCGCTCTTCCCGTCATCCGTTCCATCATACGGGCACCCTGCCCCGGCCGCCGTGTCTTCTTCGTCGATCAGACCGCCATCTTGAGGTTGCCGTGCAGACGCCGGTCAGTCACCACCTGCTCGACCACGGTTGTATCGACACCGTCGAGCCCATCGGTGAAGGCATAGACCAGGGCGTAATCGCAGATCTGGTTCACCAGCCGCGGCACGCCGCGTGTGGCCTGCTGGATCATCTCGCAGGCTGCCGGCGTGAAAATCTCGTGTCCGGCGCCTGCGACGGCCAACCGGTGGTTGACATAGGCACCGACCTGGTCGGAAGACATTCCCGGCAGATGATATTCCGCCGCTACGCGCTGGGAGAACTGCACCAGTTCCGGCCGCGAGATCAGGTCGCGCAACTCGGGCTGGCCCACCAGCACAAGCTGGATCAGTTCGTCCTTGTCGGCATTGATGTTGGAAAACATCCGGAGTTCCTCGAGCGTCTCGATCGAGAGGTTCTGCGCCTCGTCGAAGATCAGCATGGTGCGTCGGCCGGAGGCGTATTCCTCGATCAGGAAATCCTGGAACTGCGCGAAGAGCTGGACATAGGTCGCGTTGTTGTCGGTCGGCACGCCGAGCGCCATCAGCACCCAGTGCAGAAGCTCGCCACGATTGCCCTGCGCGTTCGAGATCAGGCCCACGGTGAAATCCTCGGGCAGCGAGCGCAACAGATGGCGCAGCAGCGTGGTCTTGCCCGCACCGATCTCGCCAGTGATCACGGTGATCGGCGCATGGGTCAGCATGCCGTATTCGAGCATGGCATAGGCGCGGGCATGGTTCTCGGACCAATAGAGGAAATCCGGATCCGGCAGCAGCGTGAACGGCCGCTCGGCGAGGCCGAAATGCTCGGTATAGATGCTGAGGCTACTCGTCATACCCATGTCACGCTGGTGCACCTCCGATGAGTGGCGCACACTCCCCTGTCCTGCCGCCCGGCCGCTGTCCTCCCCGTGGGCTTCATACAGCCATCACGGCCCCATAGCATCTGTTTATTTAGGGAATGCATAACAAGGTCGCGGGTTTGCGACTTTCGCGCTGCACCGCGGCAAAAGCCGATTGTCCGGCCGCCCCGCCAGATGGTAGGAACACCGCGTCCGCCGGATCCGCGCCGGGCCCGCTGCGAGGAACATGCCATGGAGACCCGCCCGGAACCTGTGCCGCCCGCCGAGGCCGCCGCAGCCCCGGCATCTCCGGAGGCCGCGCGCGATCTCTATATCGCCTGGATCGGCTTCCAGCGCCGGGCGGTGTCGATGCAGGAGATCCTCGGCTTCGAGTTGCACCACCTGCCTCCGCCCTTTGGTTTCAAACTACTGAAACCGTTTGGCTATTTTTCGCAGGCCGCCAAGACCGCGCGCCTCGTACTCAAGGGTGACTACGATACGGTCTGGGTCCAGACACCACCAACCTTTCTCGTCCATCTGCTGTTGGCGATGCGCTCCCGGCGGGCATTCCGGCTGATCGCCGATCTCCATCATGGTGCGCTGCTGCCCCCCTGGTCGCGGATCCCGGGCGCGATCTCGCTGCTGAACCGCTGCGACGTCGTTCTGATGCACAATTCCGAAAGCCTTGAGAAAGCCGCGAAGATGGGGGTGGATCGGGCACGCATGGTAGTGCTGGAGGATCCGCCGCCCCCGGATTTCCGCCCCGGTCTCGCGGCACCGGGGGTGATGCCCGAAACACCCTACGTGCTGGTCCCCTGCTCGTTCAAGTACGACGAGCCGATTCCGATGCTGATCGAAACCGCCCGCGCGATGCCGGAACAACACTTCCTGATCACCGGCAACCGCCGCAGAGCCGAAGCCCAGGGCTTCACCAAGAACCTTCCCGACAACGTCACCTTCACCGGCTTTCTCGATCTTGCCGAATACGATGCACTGCTAGCAAATGCTGCCGTCGTGCTCGGCCTGACCACCGCGGAGGGTGTCCAGCTCTCCGTGGCCAACGAGGCGCTCGGCGCCGGTCGTGCGCTGGTGCTCTCCGACACACGGGTCCTCCGCACGATGTTCGGCGATGCGGCGCTCCTGAGCCAGAACACCGCCCCGGCACTGGTCGACACCCTGCGCGCGGCGCGCGCGCACCAGACGGATATGGAAGCCGCGAGCCGCAGGCTCCGCGATCAGCGGCTGGCCGCCTGGATCCGCCTCGTTCCGCAAATTCGCGGCGTGGACCCGACGACCTGATCGCGGCCGGCCCCCGGGTAACCCCGCCATGTCGACCGGCGATATCCGCGTTAACCCAGATGTGACACGTCACTAAACAATCACTCAAATTTGGTTGAGTTTGAGGACAAAAGCTGCCTATATGAGAGGCAAGCGGGGAATTCCGTTTTCAACGGTAAGTCGTCGGGGGGACGCGCGTCAGACATATCCGGGCGACGAAGGTGCCGTTGTGGTCTCGAGGGGCCAGTTCATCGCTTCCGTCGAATCCGAGTTCTGACAGGGCTGCTCCATCGAACGCGTGAGTTAGGATCGGTGATGGCGCATTTTTCGGATATCCAGGCAGTCTCGTCTCTGGGCGATTCCGTCCGCGAGCAGGTTGCAGAGGCCGGCATCTCCAGTGCACCTCGCGGCCTGTCCTGGCAGATCAAGTCGGTCATGGATTTTGCCGGAGCGGCCATCCTTCTGATCGTTTTTGCGCCGCTGCTCTTCGGAATAGCAGTTGCGGTCAGGTTCACCTCACCCGGGCCGGTCTTTTTTCGGCAGCCTCGTTTCGGCAAGGGCAGGAACGCCGTCGTCGTCACCAAATTCCGTACCATGCGCGTCGAAGGTACCGACATCGGCGGCAAGCGGCAGGCCAGCCGTGATGATGACCGCATCACACCGATCGGCCGGTTCCTGCGCCGCAGCTGCCTCGATGAACTGCCTCAGCTTTGGGATGTGCTGTGCGGCCGCATGTCGCTGGTCGGCCCCCGCCCGCATCCGCTGCAGCTCGAGATCGACGGCGAGCCGATCGAGAACCTGATCCCCGGCTATCACGCACGTCACGCGGTACGCCCGGGCATGACCGGTCTTGCCCAGATCCGGGGCAATCGCGGCCCGGTGGAAAATTATTCCATGGCCGCAGAACGCGTCGCCTATGACACGAGATACATCCGCGAGCACTCGCTGTGGCTCGACGTGATCCTGCTCCTGAAGACACTGGCCGTGCCGTTCCAGAAGGACGGCAGCTACTGAAGGCCTAATTTCCGGACCCGGGACAAATCCCCGGTACGGACCCGGCTTCTCCCAGTCGTTCAGTGACCCGTGCGTCGCGTCCGTGCGCCACCATCCTGCAGCTCCCGCTTTTTCCTTGACCCCTTGCCCGCACCGGTTGAACTGCACCGACCGATGCGCGCCAGCCGTACCGGTCCGCATCGGACAGCCCGAGGAGCCGCCATGACCAGTCCGCACAGCACCGTCACGCCCAACACCTGGGAGTTCCTCGCCGAGCCGATGATCGCTGCCACCGGCTTTCGTGAATACGATGCGCGCTGGCGGTTTCCGGAAGAAATCAACCTGCCCGGCATGACGGCGCTCGGTCTCGGCATCGGCACCCAGATGCAGGCGCGCGGCCTGAAACCCGAGATCGTCGTCGGCAACGACTACCGCGACTATTCGCTCGCCATCAAGCAGGCGCTGATGCTCGGACTCGTCCGGGCCGGCATCCATGTCCGCGACATCGGCCCGGCGCTTTCGCCCATGGCCTATTTCGCCCAGTTCCATCTCGACGCGCCCGCAGTCGCCATGGTGACCGCGAGCCACAATCCCAACGGCTGGACCGGAGTGAAGATGGGCTTCGAGCGCCCGCTCACCCATGGCCCGGCCGACATGGCCGAACTGCGCGACCTCGTGCTCGGCGGGAAGGGCGTCGATCGTCCGGGCGGAGGCTGGGAGACCGCGCCTGGCGTGCGCACGGCCTATCTCGACGATCTGGTCGGCGATTTCCGGCTGAGCCGCCCGCTCAAGGTGGTCTGCGCCACCGGCAACGGCACCGCCGGCGCCTTCGCCCCCGAGATCCTCGCGCGCATCGGGGCCGAGGTGGTCCCGCTCCACACCGAGCTCGACTACACCTTCCCGGTCTACAACCCCAACCCCGAAGCCCTGGAGATGCTGCACGACATGGCGGCGGCGGTGAAGGCCTCGGGCGCCGATCTCGCCCTCGGGTTCGACGGCGATGGCGATCGCTGCGGCGTGGTGGACGACGAGGGCGAGGAAATCTTCGCCGACAAGATGGGGGTGATCCTCGCCCGCGACATGGTCCGCCGCTTTCCCGGCGCCCAGTTCGTCGCGGACGTGAAATCCACCGGCCTCTTCAACGCCGATCCCGAGCTGAAGGCGGGCGGCGCGAAGACCGATTACTGGAAGACCGGTCACAGCCACATGAAGCGGCGGGTGAAGGAACTGGGCGCGCTGGCGGGCTTCGAGAAGTCCGGCCACTACTTCCTCGCCGCGCCGATCGGCCGCGGCTACGATTGCGGCATGCGCGTCGCCGTCGAAGTCTGCCGGCTGATGGACAACAATCCGGGCAGATCGCTCTCCGACCTGCGTCGCGCCCTGCCCCGCACATGGGCCACACCCACCATGTCGCCCTATTGCCCCGACACCGAGAAATACGCCGTGCTCGACCGCATCGTCGCCCGTCTCGAGGCGCGCGCGGCAGCAGGTGGCAGCCTCGGTGGGCGGGCGATCTCGGGCATCGTCACGGTGAACGGCGCCCGGGTCGAGCTGGAGAATGGCGGCTGGGGGCTTGTGCGCGCCTCCTCGAACACGCCCAACCTCGTGGTGGTCTGCGAGAGCCCCGACAGCGAGGCCGAGATGCGCGCGATCTTCGCCGATCTCGACGCGACGATCCGAACCGAACCGCTCGTGGGCGACTATGACCAGAGCATCTGAGGAGGGTCCGCCGCCCCCCGTTCCGCGCGCGGAACGGGGCGTCAGACCGGCCGGTTGAGCCGGCCTGCCAGCAGCGCATCGAAATAGGCGATGGTCTTCTTGAGGCCTTCTCCAAGCGCCACCGTCGGCTCCCATCCAAGCACCTCGCGGGCCTTGGTGATGTCGGGCTGACGCTGCATCGGGTCATCCGCAGGCAGCGGCTTGCGCACCAGTTCCGACCGCGACCCGGTGAGCTCGATCACCTTTTCGGCCAGCTGGAGGATGGTGAATTCTCCGGGATTGCCGATGTTGATCGGCCCGGTCACCTCGTCAGGGCTGTCCATCAACCGCACGAAACCTTCGATGAGGTCGTCGACATAGCAGAACGACCGGGTCTGGCTGCCATCGCCATAGATGGTGATCGGATGGCCCTGAAGCGCCTGGACGATGAAGTTCGATACCACGCGCCCGTCATTGGGATGCATGCGCGGCCCGTAGGTGTTGAAGATGCGCACCACCTTGATGCGCAGATCGTGCTGACGGAGATAGTCGAAGCACAGGGTCTCGGCACAGCGCTTGCCCTCATCGTAGCACGAGCGCGGTCCGATCGGATTCACGTTGCCCCAGTATTCCTCGGGCTGCGGATGCACCGACGGATCACCGTAGACCTCGGAAGTGGACGCCTGGAACATCTTGGCGCGCACCCGCTTGGCGAGGCCCAGCATGTTGATGGCACCGTGCACGGAGGTCTTGGTGGTCTGGACGGGATCGAACTGGTAGTGGATCGGCGAGGCCGGACAGGCGAGGTTGTAGATCTCGTCGACCTCCACATAGAGCGGAAAGGTCACGTCGTGGCGCATCAGCTCGAAGCCCGGACTGTCGAGGAGGTGGGCGACATTGGCGCGGCGTCCGGTGAAGTAGTTGTCGACGCAGAGCACCTCGTGCCCCTCCCCGATCAGCCGTTCGCACAGATGGCTGCCGAGAAATCCCGCCCCGCCGGTCACCAGAATCCGCTTCGATACCGTCGCGTCCATTCTCTCGCTGCCTTTCCCTGATACGACTTTTGCGTTCATCTACCAGCTTTGTTGCACTGCCGTAAATGCAACCCGGACATTCGGTTGCCCAGACTGCGCCGTTGTCGCTGTGCCAACAGACACTAGGAAGCCTGCCCCGCGCCGCCGCTGCTCCCGGCAGCGGTCCGCGCGACACGGGCCCGGGCGAAGGCCAGCAGCGCAGCTTCCGGGCTGTGCAGCCGCGGGCGGCCCGAAGCCCGCCAGTGCCGCCGCCATTCGGCCTCGAGAAAATACGGGTCCCATCCCGGCAGGGCCGCGCGCAGCCGGCCGTGCACTTCCGCATCGAGCACAGGCCCGTCCCCTGCCCCGGCCATCCGGCCCCGGGCCTGCACCCGCACCACATCACCCTCCACGAGCGCGAGATTGTAGTCGGGCAGTCCATCGGCCTCGGCCATATCCCGGATCATCCGGCGGAACACCCGGCGCGGACTGGTCGAACCAGTCTTCTTCAGAAGCGTCTCGAGACCGATCCGCCATTCGGCCTGACGCCCGCAATGCTTGCGCGCAATCTCGTAGACCCGCCGCTCGAGAGGCTTGCGCAGGCCGAAATAATCCCGGTGCAGGGTGAGCACCGACTTCGAGAGTACGGAGCGGAAGATCCAGTCCGACAGGGTCACAGTCACCAGCACCATGCGCCCGCCACGGGCTTTGCGCAGGATCTCCCAGCTGTCGATCAACCCGAAGCCGCGGGTGCTCTCCATGCCGCCGGTCTCGAGATTGGTGACAATCCGGGTTCCCGACAGCCGCTCGAAGGCCTCCCGCAACCGCCGGTAGCCATCCCCGGAGGTGTCGCGCTGCGTCGCCACCAGGAGATCATGCGCCCTGAGATGCAGCGTCGGCGCCACGGGCGATCCCGCATTCACCGCCGCCATCAACTGACTGATGCAGTAGATCAGGATGTCCTTGTCGTGGATCGTGGCGAGACCCTTGACGCTCGGGGTCACCTCGATCTCCGCCGCGCCGTGACTGTACCGCAGGATGCGCCGGTCCGGCCGGGTCGCCAGCGTGAAGAGCGGATGCTCCATCGACGCCATATCGTCCTTGGGCGCCGCCCAGGGAAATTCGCAGATGAAGAAATCACCCGCCGCAACCGGCCCCGGGGCCCGTACCCCAGGCGGTCCTGCCATGCTCTGCCCCATGAAACGGTTGTCCGTTTTCTATCGTGGTTTCGGTACCGCCTACCGTAGCCAAGGACGGGATTCGCGCAATCCTCCTCTTCGGGGAAGCGGAATCGCCCGCGCGTGGTTTCGGAATCGCCTGAACGTGGTTCCGGAATCGCCCTGACCTTGTTACGAGCCAAAAAACGGCGCAATTCGAAGCTCTTGGCAAAACCCGGGTTCGCCGTAACACAGGATATAACACGATATAACACCGGATTTTTTTTGCGCCCCAGAGCCAACCCCTTGTTCCAGGATGAGTTTTGTCCAAAAGATGCAGTGAAAATGCCGATTTTTGTTCCATGTATCGCGAATCATGATACACTCGGTGAAACGCGGCATATGGCAGGTTTCTGCCAAGAACCGCCTCCCGAGGCTGATGCAGAGGTTGCCCGATGTCCCACGGCATGGACGCGTCCCCGCCACCCTATTTCAACATCTCGGCCGAGACTGCGCTGGCCGATCTGGAGGCGGGTATCGGCACGACCGACTTTGCCGCCATTGCCAATGCCTGTGCACGCGGGCGCGATGATCTGCTGGCCCGGGGTCACGCCCCGGACGGCAGGAAGACCCTGCGCCGCTTCTCGACCTGGGAGATCACCCGCTACCTGATCCCGGTGGCCCAGGCCCATTTCAGGCGGGTGTTGCGGGCCAATCCCGACCTGCCGCAGGGCCGCTCCGAGACCGAGGCCGGTGCCAAGTGGTTCACGCTCGACGAGGTGCTCCGGTTGCGGGCCTATTTCGCGGCGGAAGGCTCGCGGGCCAAGGAGTATGCGCCCTGGCGACCGGAGGGCCTGCCGGCGAAAATCTGCGCCATCGCCAATTTCAAGGGCGGCGTCGGCAAGACGTCCACCGCGGCCCATCTGGCCATGTCGGCGGCGCTCGACGGCTACCGGGTGCTGGTGATCGATCTGGACAGCCAGGGCTCGATGACGAGCATCTTCGGCGGCAAGGTCGCCGACGAATGGGACACGGTCTTCCCGCTCATCGCGCGGGATTATGCGCTGGCCCTGCGCACGGAGAACCGCCGCCGGGTCGAGCGCGACGAGCCGCCTCTGCCCCTCGACGAGACGCTGGAGGCGGCGCTGGAGAAGACCGCGGCGGATGTCATCCAGCCCACGCACTGGCCGAACATCGATCTGATCGGCGCCCAGCTCAATCTCTACTGGGCCGAGTTCCAGATCCCCGTCTGGCGCACACGGTTGCGCGGCTGGAAGCTCTGGGACGCGCTTTCGGATGCGCTGCTGCGTGACGGCGTGCTCGATCGCTACGATGTGGTCATCCTCGATACCCCGCCGGCCCTCGGATATCTTACCATCAACGGGCTGGCCGCGGCCGACATCCTGCTGGTCCCGCTCGGAGCCTCCTTTCTCGAATTCGATTCGACGGGCCGCTTCTTCGACATGCTGCATTCGACCTTCCAGTCGATCGAGGATGGCGAGAACCTCGCGGCCCGCGCGCTCGGCCGTCCCGAGACCCGCTTCGAATGGGATGCGGTCCGCGCGGTGATCACCCGCTACGACGGCCAGCAACAGGCGGAACTGGCGGCGCTGATGCAATCCTATCTCGGCCGCACGCTCTCGCCCTGGCGGCAGGACTTCACGGCACTGGTCGGACAGGCCGGCGAGCAGGTGAACGGCATCTACGAGGCCGATTACCGTGATTTCAACCGCGACACCTATGCCCGCGGCCGCCAGACCTTCGACGAGACCTATGCCGGCTTCAAGCGGCTGCTGCTGGGAGCCTGGAGGCGCGACGAGATCGCTGCAAGGGCCGCGGCCGCCAGCGAAAAGGAGACCGCCTGATGGCCCGCCGCCGCCTCACGCCGACCGAATCCGATCGGGCCGTTCCGCGCGCGGAACACCTCTCCCCCGCCGGTCTCGAGACCAAGGCCCTCACCCGGCTGAATCCCTCCGCTCCGATCGCCCGGATTGCCGCCGACGCGGTTGGGGTCGCGGCGCTCGAGGAGATGTCGGACACACTGCGTCGGGCGCGCGAGACCGGCCGTATGATCCTCGACCTGCCGCTCGACGCGATCGCTCCCGACCATCTGGCCCGCGACCGTATCCCGGCCGAGGACGAGGAGATGGCAGCCCTGCGCGAAAGCCTGCGCGCCCATGGCCAGCGCACGCCGATCGAGGTGTCGCCGCTCGCGGGCTCCGGGGCGGGTGCCCTGCCCTACGGGCTGATCTCCGGCTGGCGCCGGTTGACGGCGCTCAAGGCACTCCATGCCGAGACCGGCGATCCGCGCTTCGCCACCATCCAGGCGATCCTGCGCAGCCCCGAGAGCCTCGCGGACGCCTATGTGAACATGGTCGAGGAGAACGAGATCCGCGTCGGTCTCAGCCAGTACGAACGCGCCCGCGTCGCCGTGCTCGCCGCAAGGCGCGGCGTCTTCCCGGACGTGGAGGCGGCGTTGCAGGGATTGTTCGGCACCGCCAGCCGGGCACGGCGCTCGCGGATCCGCGGCTTCGTCGAGATCGTCGAGGCGCTCGACGGGCGACTGCGCTTTCCGGCGCATCTGCCCGAACGGCTCGGATTGCGACTTGTGGCGTACCTGCGCACGCAGGGTGGCAAGATGCATGTGATCGACGTCCTCGAGCGCGACACCCCTCAGACTGCGGAGGCGGAACTGGCGCTGCTCGAAACGCTGCTGCGCCCGCTGCCCGCCCAGGCTCCGGGCCGCGAGAATGATCCGGTGCGCATTGCGCGTGGCGTGACCCTCGAGCAGAGCCTCAAGGGCAAGACGCTGACCTTCCGGCTCAAGGGCCCCGGCGTGACGCCGGAATTGCGCGCTGCCGCCCGCAAGGCGCTGATGGCGCTCGGCGGGAATTGAGATCTCTCCCGGCCCGCCGGTCCGCGTGCGGACCGCTGGCTTCGCGCCGGCCTGCCCGACGTTTCAGGCCTTCACCGAGGCGTGACGGACCCAACACCGACGCGTGAGGTCTGGAAACAATCCAGCCCCCTTTTCCTAACTGTTTCCCGAGAGCCAGACGGGCTCCACCGCTTCGGGCCGCAGCAAACACGCAGGGCCCGGCGGATCTCGAGAAACCGACGACCCGAAAGGACCCGATTCATGACCCGCAGCTTCGCCATCATCGCCACCGTCGCCGCCCTCTCCGCCGCCGCACCGGCCCTTGCCAACAGCCAGCTGATCGCCTCGGCCGGCCTCACCGCCGAGCAGGCCGAAGGCCTGACGCTCAACCAGATCGCCGCCGCCAAGGCCAATCGCGGCGTTTCCTTCTCCGACCGCCAGGCCGTGGTGATCGTGCCTGGCGATGCCGGCGTGTCGTCCGCCGACCTGCTCGCCTTTGCCGTCGAGAAGTACAACCGTGGCAGGTCCTTCTCCGACCGGCAGGAAATCGTCCGGCCCGCGGGCGCGACGGTCTCCAGCCGCTCGGTCGTCGATACCGATCGCCACGCCCAGCTGATCGCCGCGGCCGGCCTGACCCCGGACCAGGCCGAAGGCCTGACGCTCGACGAGATCGTCGCCTTCAAGGCCAATCGTGGCCAGTCGGCCTCCGATGCCCGGAAGGTGCCCGCGGTCGACTGATCGGGGCAGGGGCGCGCCGCGGCGGAGTATCCCGGCCGCATGCCCCGAGCCGTCCGCCCCGCCCCCGTTCCGCGCGCGGAACGGGGGTGTGCGTTAACCGAATCCGAAGGAAATCTGCGCACTTAAGCGAATGCATTGCACCTTCAGAGATGGCGATCATATGCTTGAGCGGAATGTGCTGTGCTCGGTTTGTCCTGTAAGGGGTGTGGAAGAATGAGTATGTTTAGAATCGGCCATGGCTTTTGGCCGCGGTCGGTGCTGGTCGGCGCGACATCCTGGCTTCCGGGGCCAGGCAGCAACGCTGATCGATTTCGACGGGCAAGGCCGATCCCTCCATCGAAGATCGGTGTTCTTCGGCCCGGATCGCATCGTGAACGGCAACTGCCTTTGCTGGCACCTGTGCCGTGCTGAAGACAATGAACCACGGCTGATGACGAGCCGCGCCGGCGCCGGGCAGACTTTTACGGGGCCTCAACAGCCTGAACTTCACCGTGCCGGGTAGGGGAACCGGCAAGTTCGATCCGACCATAGGTGCAGCAATGCAGCCGTCGTCTCGTTCTCGGCCTCTGGCGTTAAGGCCAACAATACCTATACGCTCTACGAGCTGCTCGACACCTGTGGGCCGATGTGACACCGGTGACATTCTCGGCAAGCGGAAGGCAGCACTGTCGCAGTGTCCTTCGACGACCCGTGGCGCCCCGGTGCCGCTGCCGGCGGCGGCATGGCTGCTTCTGGGCGGCATGGGTGTGCTGGGGGCCGCGTCCCGCCGCAGGCGCACGGCTTGAGGTCCGCCCGGTGCGTTCCGCGCGCGGGAGCGGTGACCCCGGCACCGGGTGCGGGCAAGGGGAGCGAGGCCGGGCCGCGTCCGTCAAGGCATGGCCGCGTTCCGGGGCAACGCTCGGACGTGGGGACGGGCTGCGGGACGGTCGAATTTGATGGTGCCCCCAGAGAGACTCGAACTCCCGACCCACTGATTACAAATCAGTTGCTCTACCAGCTGAGCTATAGGGGCACCGGGTCTGGATACAGCCGCCGGGGCAGGGCGCGCAAGAGGGGCGGCGGGCGACCCCGGATATCCCCGGTCGGACGACTTCGGGCCTGGAGATCCTCATGCGGGCGGTGGCTGGCGGAGAGAGAGGGATTCGAACCCTCGAGACGGTTTCCCGCCTACACACTTTCCAGGCGTGCGCCTTCGACCACTCGGCCACCTCTCCGTGCGGGCGATATCAACCATGTCCGCCGGCAGCGTGCAAGTCCGGCGGCCGCCATCCCAAGTCGACGACTCACGGATGAAAGCCTCTGGATGGATCGGGTTTCCCGATGGCGGCGATGTGCAAGTCTCCGACCACAATCCCGAAGCTCTGAATGTTCTTGGCGTCAGGATCCATCGATGTGCCTTCCCAAATCCGGGACTGGCGGACACCATGCCGGTATTCGACCGCGTCGCTCCGCTGATGGCTGCCTTGGTGACTGGTTGCCCGGCGTTGCCGGCTGCGACTCCGGACGGACCAGGCGGTGGCAGTGGAGCCTGTCTGCAGGTCCCCGAAAAGGACGGAGCCACCACGAGGTGGTGTGATCCGACTCTGTCCTGCGACAGTTTTCGAGCCTTGCCGGTTGGCAGCACGCCGGAAGCACCAGGCTTGAGAATCCCGGCCCGGTCCGGCTGACGGTTCTGGACAGACGGCCACTGCTGAACCGCCCGCACACTCTGATTTCCCGGCTGAATTTCGCCGACGTGCGCTCCCGACGCAGGCCTGTCTCGCCGCAATGCAACAACGGGCTGCAAAAAATACCGATCCCTGAATTTTCCAAGAAATGCCTTTTCTTGGCCAGAGAGTTGCATGCAGGCTGCTTCGGCAGAGGCCCGACATTTTCGGGTGGAACTGGCATTATTTCGCCGAAAACGTTAAGGCCCGGGCCGTCGGGTTGAGACTCGAACTCGTGAAATCTAAACCTTTGATCATTCCCACGCTCCTGCGTGCCGGTTGCCTCCGCCCTGACGTCACAGGGCATTCAATGGCAGCGACGCGGGGTCGTCGGGATCATCGGAACGGGGTGGAACGGACCATGCGGAGAAGCGCTTTCCGCGACCGGTCTCAGCCATGCCCGAAGCGCCGGGCGCGAGTGCCTCGTTCGGACGAGCAAGATCAACACCGGCGGGCGATCGTCCGTCGCGCAAGACAAGAGGAGCCTGTCCAGAATGGCAGTCCGTACCGTCTCGAATGCCTCCCAGCTCAACGCCGCCATCAAGTCCGCCAGCAGCGGCGATACCATCAAGCTCAAGGCTGGCAATTACGGGCAGCTGTAAGATCGCCAATTCCAGCAAGGTTCTCACCATCGAGTCGGAATCGGCGTGGAATCAGGCGACATTCAAGGGCATTCAGGTCCAAAAGTCGTCAAATATGACCTTCGACAATCTCGACTTCCAGGGCACTGTGCAGGGTGGCTGCGGGACCGGCATCGGGTCTGAAAATCTACGATTCACGCAACATCAAGGTCGAGGACTCCGATTTTCAGGACTACTACAAGGGCATCTCGATCTCCCGTTCGCAGGGGGTTACGGTCGATCGCGCAACGAGTTTAAGCGTCAGGCCGAGGACGCCATGGCCTTTTCGGGAGGTCAACGGGCTGCAGATCGTCGCAACCATGTCAAGGGCATGAAGGCCCCGGTCGAAGCCCACCACGACATGATCCAGGTCCATCCGTCGAATGGAGCCTCAACCAATGTGGTGATCCGTGGCAACGTTCTCGACAGCAACGATCTGCAAACCATGGGATCGTTTTTTTGGAAGCGGTGGGGCTCTGCCATCGCAATATCATTATCGACGACAACAAGATGATATCGGGCCATCTTCACGGTATCACCTATGGCGAAGGCTGCCGGGCTGAAGATCACCAACAACATCGTTCTGAAGGATGCCAACAACAGTTCTTCCGGGCCATCGATACGCCGACGATCAATGTCGGGACCGGTTCCACCAACGTTCAGGTCACGGGCAATACGACCTACAACATCAACGGAGCCAGCGAGGCGGGCAACAGGATCGTTTCCGAGAGTGTGAAGTTCTCCGGTAGTCCGCACCCCGGTGGCGGCGGCTCCGTCAACCAGCCCGGCCCTTCGAATTCCGCGCGACCAACGTCAGACTCTGGCATGACGACATCTTCCGTTTTGATGGTGGTGACGTGAGTGGCTGGACAAAGGAGGTCGTGCGCAATGTCGACCTTGCCAGCGACAAGGTGCGAGTTCAGCGATTATGATCGCGGAACCTTGCAAGGATTTCGGGGGCGGCAATCCGCTCTCCACGTCTTGGGACGGGCGCTCGGCCTCGATCGACAGCCGTCGCCGATATCAAGGAACTGATCGCCGCTTCGCCGGACATCAGGGCCCAGAAGTGGTACAATACGTCGCGCTCATCATCCGCCAGGACGATGGTGTCCATCAGGCCATACTGCAGAATGTCGGGGATCCCGACTATTTCTTCTGAGGCCCGTTTCGCCGGCGTTCCGCGCGCGGAACGCCGGCGGTAGCCAACCTTCCCCGGCGCCCGTCACTTGCGGGCGTAGACATCCTCGTAGCGGACGATGTCGTCCTCGCCGAGATAGGGACCGACCTGTACCTCGATCAGATGCAGGTCGACCTTGCCGGGGTTTTCCAGCCGGTGCACCTCACCGAGCGGGATGTAGACCGACTGGTTCTCGCTCAGGAGCTGGACCTTCTCGCCCACGGTGACCCGGGCGGCGCCCTGCACCACCACCCAGTGCTCGGCCCGGTGCACGTGGCTCTGGAGCGAGAGCGTGCCGCCGGGATGCACCATGATGCGCTTGACCTGGAAGCGGGAGCCGAGCGAGAGCGTCTCGTACCAGCCCCAGGGCCGGTGATAGCGCGGGAACTCGGTCGCCTGCTTCACGCCCTCGGCCTTCAGCAGCGCCACCGCCTCCTTGACCCGCTGGCCGTCGGAGATGTCGGCGACCAGCACCGCATCGTGCATCGCCACCGCGACGATGTTCTTCAGCCCGATGCCCACCAGCGTCTGCTCGGGGCTTTCCGAGCGCAGCAGCGTGTGCTCGCAATCGATGGCATGGGCCGGGCCGGAAAGCGCCACACCGTTCTCGTCCAGCCCCATCTCGCGGGCGATCGCGTCCCACGAGCCGAGATCCGACCAGTGGCCGGCAAAGGGCACCACCGCGAGGTTGGCGGATTTCTCCATCACCGCGTAATCGATCGATTCCCCGGGGACCGCGGCCCAGCTTTCCGGGTCGAGCCGCAGGAACGACAGGTCCGGCTCGGCACGGCTCACGGCCAGCCGGACCGCGGCCGTCATCTCGGGCTGGTGCATCTCGAAGGCCTTCAGGATCGCCTTCACCGAGAACAGGAAGATGCCGCTGTTCCACAGATGCCGTCCGCCGGCACGCATCGCTTCGGCCGTTGCCGCGTCGGGCTTCTCGACAAAGCCCGCGAGCTTCAGCGGGGCAGGGGGGGCGTCCATGTCCGGCGGGGTGTCGAGGGCGAGCCAGCCATAGCCGGTTTCGGCGCGTTCCGGCACGATGCCGAAGGTGACGAGGTCGCCGTCGATCGCCGCGCGCATGCCCGCGCGCACCGCCGTCCGGAAGGCCGCGGCATCGGCGATGGCCTGATCCGACGGGCAGACCAGCAGGAATCCGTCCGGGGCGGTCCGGGCGGCCGTGAGGGCCGCGGCGAGCACCGCGGGGGCGGTGTTGCGCCCGTCGGGCTCGATGAGGACCGCGCCGGGGGCGCGGCCGATCTGGCCGATCTGTTCGGTGGCGATGAAACGGAACTCGCCGTTGGTCACCACGATCGGCGGGGCGAAATCGGGTTCCGGCAAGCGCTCGACCGAAGCCTGGAACAGGCTCTTCTGGCCCAGTATCCGGTTGAACTGCTTGGGGTAGCTCGCCCGGCTGAGCGGCCAGAGCCGGGTGCCGGAACCGCCGCAGAGGATCACCGGGACAATGGGCTGGGACATGGTACTCTCTCCTTGGCTCGTGCGCCCGCAGGGCACATCTCGAGGTTAACCCTTAAGGTTCTTGAAACCGCTCTAACACGCTTTTCACTAGGCTTTCCTTACGCTTTTTGCGACGAGGGCGTATAAGTTCCGGCAGGTAGGCAGGCTGCGCGGATTCGGACAGGTCGGAACGTGACGAGTGAGGCGGGTTCAGGGTGCTGACGTGAGAATCGCGGTTTTCGGCCTGGGGTATGTCGGCATCGTTGCGAGCGCCTGCCTGGCGCGTGACGGGCACGACGTGATCGGAGTCGACCTCAATCCGGACAAGCTGGCCCTGGTCAATGCCGGACGCTGCCCGATCGTCGAGCCGGGTGTGGACGAACTGATCGAGGCGGCGAGTGGCGGCGAAGCGGCTGCATGCCACCGGCGTGGCGGAAGAGGCGGTGGCGGCCAGCGAGATCAGTCTCGTCTGCGTCGGGACACCGTCTCGGCGCAACGGAAGTCTCGACACCGACGGGCTCGCGCGGGTCTGCGCCGAGATCGGGGCGGCCGTGAAGGCCGCCGGACAGCCGCATCTGGTGGTGATCCGCTCCACCGTGCTGCCCGGCACCATGCGCGACCTGGTGCTTCCCGCGCTCGAGGCCGCGGCGGGGCCGGAGGCCTTCGCGCAGATCACGGTGGCGCATAATCCGGAGTTCCTGCGTGAAGCCACCGCGCTCGCCGATTACGACGCGCCCGAGCGTTCCGTGGTGGGCGCCGACGACCCGGCCGTCGCCGAACGGGTGCTCGGGCTCTACGCCCACCTGCCCGGCGCGCGCATCGCCACCTCGCTCGAGGTTGCCGAGATGGTGAAATACGCCGACAATGCCTGGCATGCGGTCAAGATCGCCTTCGGCAACGAGATCGGCAACATCGCCAAGGCCGCCGGGGTCGACAGCTGGGATGTGATGGACATTTTCTGCGCCGACCGGAAGCTCAACATCTCGCCGGCCTATCTGCGGCCCGGCTTCGCCTTCGGGGGATCCTGTCTGCCCAAGGATCTGCGCGCGCTGACCCATCGCGGTCAGGCGCTCGATCTCGATCTGCCGCTCCTGTCCTCGGTGATGCCGACCAATGCGCTGCAGGTCGAGCGCGCGCTGGACCGCATCCTCGCCACCGGAGCCCGGCAGATCGGCTTTCTCGGCATCAGCTTCAAGGCGGGTACCGACGACCTGCGCGAAAGCCCGCAGGTGATGCTGGTGGAGCGGCTGATCGGCAAGGGGATCAACCTCTCCATCTATGATCACGGCGTCCATCTGTCCCGCCTGACCGGGTCGAACCGGGCCTATATCGAAGGGGTCATCCCGCATATCTCGGAATTGCTGGGCGACGATCTTGCCGCCACCGTGGCGCATGGCGAGCTGATCGTGGTCGGAAATGCGGCCCCCGAGTTCAAGGGTGTCCCGGCATTGATGCGCCCCGATCAGACCCTGCTGGATCTGGTCCGTATCCCGGGTCTCGCCGATGTGCTGGGGGAGCGTTACGATGGCATCAACTGGTAGCGGGGTCGCCGCCTTGGGGTCGCCTGATATCGCCTGTGCGCCATCGTCCCGCGCCGGACGCCGTGTGCTGATCGTCGTCGAGAATCTGCCCGTGCCCTTCGACCGACGGGTCTGGGCCGAGGCCACCACGCTCGCCGCGCCGGCTACACCGTCTCGGTGATCAGCCCGACCGGCCAGGGTTACGAGACGGAATACGAGTTTCTCGACGGCGTGCATGTCTATCGCCACCCGCAGGCGGAGGAGGGCAAGAATGCCTTCGGCCAGTATCTGCGCGAATACGGCTCAGCCCTGAGCCACCAGCTGCGCCTTGCCCACAGGGTGCGTCGTGAGCGCGGCATCGACATCCTGCACGGCTGCAACCCGCCCGACCTGATCTTCCTGATCGCCTGGGCGCTGCGGCCCTGGGGCGTGCGCTATCTCTTCGATCATCACGACATCTGCCCGGAGCTCTACGAGACGAAGTTCGCGAAGCGCGGGGCGCTCTGGCGGGCGATGCTCTTCTTCGAATGGTTGACCTTCCGCACCGCCACGGTCTCGATCGCCACCAACGAATCCTATGCCCGCATCGCCCGCGAGCGCGGCGGGATGGCGCCGGAGGATGTCTTCGTGGTGCGCTCCGGGCCGCGGGTCGACAAGTTCCGCATCGTTCCGCCCGATCCGGCACTCCGGCGCGGCCGCCGCTTTCTCGTCGGCTACGTGGGGGTGATCGGCCAGCAGGAGGGGCTCGATCTTCTGGTGGAGGCGGTGGCGCATCTGACCGGGCCGATGGGCCGGACCGACGTGCAGTTCGGCATTGTCGGCGACGGGCCGGACCGCGCCGCCATCGAGGCGCTGGTGGCGAAAAAGGGGCTGGCGGAGTTCTTCACCTTCACCGGCCGGGCGCCGGATGCGCTGATGCTGTCGATGCTCAACACGGCCGATGTCTGCGTGAACCCCGACCGGGCGACGCCGATGAACGATCTGTCGACGATGAACAAGATCCTCGAATACATGACGCTCGGGAAGCCGATCGTGCAGTTCGACCTGCACGAGGGGCGGGTTTCGGCGGGGGCGGCGTCGCTTTATGCGCGGAAGAACGACCCCGTCGATTTCGCCGAGAAGATCGTGGCGCTGCTCGAGGATCCCGAGGCGCGGGCCCGGATGGGGGCGATCGGCCGGGCGCGCATCCTCGAGAAATTCTCGTGGGATCATTCGGTTCCGGCGCTGCTGGCGGCCTATGACCGGGCCTTTGCCAAGCTCGGACACGCTCCGGTGGCGCGGACCGCCGACTGAGGGCGTACCGGTCCTGCGTCCCGCGCCTGTCTCCGGACCAGCTGTCCGGGCTCCGAAATCAGCGTGTATGCAACCCGTATGCCTCCTGTACGTATCCCGTACGGACAGGGATGACGAACGGGGGTGCGGGGAGGGGCAGATGTGAAAGGAAAGCGCCGGCCCCGGGTGGGGGGCCGGCGCGGATGAGGTCAGCCTGCGGTCGCGCGGGCGATCAGGCGGTGCGGCGCCGGCGGCGCAGGCCGCCCAGGGCCGCGAGGCCACCGACGAGCAGGAGTGCGGCCGGCGGCAGCGGCACCGGCTTCATGTCGGCGACCATCAGGCCGTCGACGCCGAAGCCGTCATTGGTGCGGTCGTGGCGCAGGAACACGGTGAGGTTGTCCACCGCCGCGTCGAGCGCGATGCGCACGAAATGGATGTTGCCGTCGGCGAGACGCTGGCCGGAGGCGAGGTCGCTGAAGCGGGTGTCGCCGACCTTGATCGAGAACTTGCCGCCGACATCGGCGGCGTCGAGCACGAAGAAGGCCAGGGTGTTGAAGTTCCCCAGGCCCGAGATCTCCCACTTCATGCCCTTGTTGTCGTTGCTGTCGAGCCAGTTGCCGCCGAGCAGGTCGGTGTTGTAGCGGCCCCAGCGCATGGTGCTGTCGCCGCGCACCTCGGTGGAGTGCCCGTCATTGACGACGGATTTCCCGGTGCCCGCCGCGCCCACGGCCGTGAAGCTGCCGACCTTGGTGTTCTGCGGATCGGAGGTTCCGGAGGTGCCGTCCCAGGCCTTGTGATCGGCGAAGCTCTCGACGTGGAGATTCTTCACGACATGGGCGGCGAGGAAATCGTCCTTCATCGTCCGTGCCGCGGCCAGCGCGGACCGGTCGACGCGGTCGATGGTCATCGTGATCCCGCCTTCGGTGAGCGTGAGGGCTCCCGCGGCGGAAGATGACAGGACGGCGGCCGCAAGGACGCCGCCTGCGAACAGGCGTACTCGGTCGAACATGGATAAAACCCCTATTACCCCTGCCCGGAATCTATGCGTTTGGCGTGAATCCGTCAATTTGGATTCAAGATTAAGACGAGTCTTGGTAAATGACGTGACAAAGTGATCACGCCTCCGGACGGCCGCCGCTGCCGGCCCCGGGGGCACCCCTGCCGGTTAACCTCGCGCTAACCGCTTCTGCCGCCAGATGCGCTCGGTTTCTTGAACAGTGCACAGCGTGGCGGACCCTGACATGGACATTTTCGGCATCGGCGAGACCGGCAGCATGGTGGCGCTCGCCCTGGCGGGCAGCCTTCTGGTGGTGATGGGTACCGCGCTTTCGAGCTGGAGCCGGCGCCGCGCGGCCCGGCGCGCCGGGGCGGTGCCGCAGGGACGGCGCGCCCGCCGCTCTGCTGTCCGTTACGCCCGCACCGGTCCCGAGCTGTCCGTCGACGAGGTGCCGCGCATCGCCGCCCTCGAACGCAGCCAGGCCGAGATCGTCGCCCGGCTCTCCGAGATGGCCGCCGCCCAGTCCGCCCCCGAGGAGCGGCTCAAGGCGATGGCGAGCCAGATGCTCGGGCTGATCCGCGACAAGAACGCCACGCTCGAGACCGCCCTTGCCGGGCTCGACCAGCTGCGCGCCCGCATGTCGACCCTCGAGAAGATCGGCGATGCCGCCGAGGCGCGCGGCCTGCTCGAGACGCTGGAGGCGCGGATCGCCGCGAGCCGCGACGCCGAGGCCGAGGCGCGGGCCGGCATGGAGGCGCGGCTGCGGGCGCTCGAGACCCCGGACGCCAATCCCTTCGGCGAGATTTCCGACCAGCTCACCCGGCTCTACGCCCAGAAGGATGCGGCCGTGGAAGTCGTGCTCGGGAAGCTCGGACCGCTCGAGGCGCGCATCGCCGGCATCGAGGCCACGGTTCCGGCCGGCGCCTCGGCGCTGGCGCGTCTGGAGGAGGAGCTGGCGACCCTGCGTGCGGGGGCCGCCGAGACCGCCCGCATGCTGGACGACATGCGCAGCACCGCCGACGCCTCCGGGGCGCTCGACACCCGCATCGCCGCGGTCGAGGCCGACGGTGCTGCCCTGGCCCGGGCGCTCACCGAGCGGCTCGACGGGCTGGCGCGCGAGATGCAGGGCCGCGATCCCGCGGCGGCGCTTGCGGGGCTCGAAGGCCGGCTCGACGGGCTCCGGGCCGCGGCGGAGGCCGGCACCGCCGCCCTCGCCGGCCGGATCGCCGCGCTGGAGGCGCCGGGCGAGAACCCGTTCGCGGAGATTTCCGACCAGCTCGCCCGGCTCTACGGCCAGAAGGATGCCGCGGTGGAGACCGTGCTCGCGAAGCTCGGACCGCTCGAGGCGAAGATCGATGCGGTCGAGGGCCGGCTCGACGGGCTCGATCCCGCGGCGCTGCTCGACCGTTTCGCCGCCCGCTTCGAGGGGGTGCAGGCCCGGCTCGACGCGCTCGAGGCGCCGGGCGAGAGCCCGTTCGGCGAGATCGCCGACCAGCTCACCCGGCTCTATGCCCAGAAGGACGCCACGGTGGAGAGCGTCTTCACCCGGCTCGCGCCGCTGGAGGCGCGGCTCGCCGAGGTGGAGACCGCGCTTGCCGGGGCCGATCCGGCGGCGGAGATCGCGGCGCTGCGTTCCGCGCTCGAGGTTTCCGGGAACCGTATGGCCGCCCTCGAGGCCGGGCAGGGCGATGTGACGCGCGATCTCGGGGCGCTGCGCGCCGAGGCCGTCGCGGTCAGCGACATCGCCGGACGGCTCGAGACGCTGCAGGCGGGCCGCGAGGCGCTGTCGGAGACGCTGATGGCGCGGCTCGGCAGCCTCGAGACCGAGATCGCGGCGCGCGATCCGCAGGAGGCGCTCGACCGCTTCGCCGCGCGCCTGGAGGCGCTGACCGGCCGGGTCGAGACGCTCGAGACGCCGGGCGAGAGCCCGTTCGCGGAGATTTCCGACCAGCTCACCCGGCTCTACGCCCAGAAGGACGCCACGGTGGAGACGGTCTTCGCCCGGCTCGCGCCGCTCGAGGCGCGGCTCGCGGAGATGGAGGACGCCCTCGACGGGGCCGATCGCGGGGCCGAGATCGCCGGGCTCAGGGCGGCGCAGGAGACGCTGCGCGACGGCCTCGAGGCGCTCGGGCGCGACGTTGCGGACCGCGATCCGGCGGTGGAGCTCGCGCGCTTCGCCGAGCGCATGGAGCGCGTGCAGGCGCGGCTCGATGTGCTGGAGGCGCCGGGCGAGAGCCCGTTCGCCGAGATCTCCGAGCAGCTCACGCGGCTCTACGCCCAGAAGGACGCCACCGTGGAGACGGTGTTCGCCCGGCTCGCGCCGATGGAGGCCCGGCTCGGCGAGGTCGAGGAGGCGCTCACCTCCGCCGATCCGACCGCGGCCCTCGCCGCGCTCGAGGCGCGGATGGACGGGCTGAAGGAGGCGCAGGTCGCGCAGGGCGGCAGCGTGGCCGATCTCGCCGGGCGGCTGGAGCGGCTCTCGGAGATCACCACCGGCGCCGCCGAGGCGCTGCGCGGCCGGCTCGAGGCGCTCGAGCGCGACCGGGCTTCGAGCGATCCCGCCGCGATGCTCGCGGGCTTCGGGGAGCGGATGGCGGCGATGCAGAAGCGGCTCGAGGTGCTGGAGCTGCCGGGCGAGAGTCCCTTCGCGGAGATCGCCGACCAGCTCACCCGGCTCTACGCCCAGAAGGATGCCACGGTGGAGACGGTCTTCGCGCGGCTCGCGCCGCTCGAGGCGCGGCTCGCCGAGGTGGAGAGCGAGCTCGTCACCCGCGATCCGGCGCCGGCGCTGGCCGGGCTGACCGAGCGGCTGGCCGGGATGGAGGCGCTGCCGCCGCGGCTCGCGGCGCTCGAGGACACCGCGCTGCGCCAGGACGCGCTCGCGGCGGTCAGCGACCGGCTCGGGGCGCTGGACCGGGAGGCCGCGCGGACCGAGGCGCTCGACGCGGTGTCGCAGCGGCTCGACGCGCTCGACCGGGACGCGGCGCGCGTGCCGGCGCTCGACCGGGTGGCCGCCCGGCTCGACGCGCTCGACTGGGCGCAGGACGAGGCCGCCGACCGGCTGGAAGCGGTTTCGGCGGCCGGCCGGCAGATGGCCGAGCGCGCGCGGGAGACCGCGCGGGACGTGGCCCGCGACGCGGTGCAGGGCGCGGTGGCGCCGGTCGCCGGCATCGCCGAGCAGCTCGGCGCGCTGTTCTCGCGCCGGGAAGCGGCGGTCGAGGCGGTGCTCGACCGGCTCGCCCCGGTCGAGGCGCGGCTGGCGGATCTCGAGGCGCGGCCCTGGGATCCGGAGGCCGACGAGACCCGCGCCGGGATCCAGGCGATCGCCGCCCAGATCATCGCGGCGCGCGCCGCCGCCGAGCATACCGAGCTGTTCGCCGAGCGCCTCGCGGTGCTGGAGGCGAGCCTGCCGCGGCTCTCGGCCGAGCAGAGCCTGATGATGCGCGACCGGGCAGGGCAGGGGACCCGGCCCTCGGGACCGCGGCCGCGCGCCGCCTTCGGCGAGCCCGATCCCGGCCGGGTGCTGCCGGCGGTGATGGACGGCGCCGCGCCGGGCGGCATGGAGGAGGTCTGGGCGTTGCCGAGACTGGTGTCGCTGCACCACAAGCAGTAGCCGCGACTGGCATCGCCGCACCACAGGCGGGTGCGGCGGCTCAGGCCGGCGCGGCGAGAGGCTCCGCGGCGGTGCCGTACTCTCCCAGGCGCCAGAGGGCGAGGGCCGCGGCCGGTTCGGTGACGGGCGTGAAGGGGCGCGCGAGGAGCGCCCCGGCGGCGGCGTCCTCCGCGAGGCCCACGGTGACATGCGGGGCCCAGGCCGGTCCGGCATGGCGGGCGAGGAAATCCGACGCATAGGCGACGGTGCCGGGATGGATCTCCGGGGCGCCGGGGGCGCGAAAGAAGCCCGCCGCGTCGCCCCGTGTGGCGAAGGGGGCAGCCAGGGCGCGGACGCGGTCGTGGAGGGCGACGAGGGCGGGGGTGGTTTCCACGACGATCGAGAGCGCCTGGCGGCCGGCGAAGGAAGCGGCGTCGAGGCCGGTGGCGGCGAGCGGCGGACCGGATGCGGGCAGGGCGGCGGCGCGCAGGCTCGCGGCGAGGCGTGCCAGGGCCTCGGGGGCGACGAAGAGCTGGGCGAGGGTGAGATGCGGGGTCGCCTGCGGACCGAAGGTGATGGCCGGGTGGCCGGCGGCGACGAGGGCCGCGTTGAGCGCGCGGGCCGCTGCGGCGAGGCGCGGGCCGGGCAGGAGCAGGATGTCGAGCGCGACCGGGGCGGGAGACGGGGCCATGGTGCCGAGCCTGCCAGAAGGCCGGGACGGGCTCAATCATGCTCCGGGGCGGTAACGCCGGCTTAACCAATTCACGGCACGTTAAGACCCGGATTTGCCGCCGCCCGAGGCCGGCCCCCCCAGTCATCGCGAGGAGAGCGCAACGTGGATATCCAGGACCTCGAAGCCCCGACCGGCCCGGTGCCCGCGCAGGCGGCCCGGATTGACCCGGCCCTGTCCGGCAGTGCCGAGCCCCCGGCCGGGGAGGCCGCGCCGCCGGTGCTGGCCGACCTGATCGCCGCGGGCCTCGTCAGCCACGAGATGATCGGCGATCCGGCCCGGCTCGGCGGCGAGACCGCGGCACTGCGCGCGCTCTGCGAGCTGGTGGCGGGCCCGGTCTACCGCATCGATGCCTATCACTACGCCTTCCGGGCCGGCCCGGCCGATCTCGACGGACGGCTCGAGGATCTCGCGCCGGGCGCCTGGACCGGGGCGCTGGAGGCCGCCCTTTCCGATGCACTCGGTCCCGAGGCGGTCTGGCTCAACGCCACCGACCTGTTGCCCGAGGCCGGCGCGGCGCTGGCCCAGCCGCTCCTGCTCCTGCGCGCCCAGGACGGCGCGTTGCGCGACGGGCTCGAGAGCGCCGGACCCGGCCTGCAGGCGGTGGTCAATGCCCGCTACGCCGCCGAATGCGCCCGGCTGACCGCCGGCGCCGGGGCGGGCGAGGTGCTCGATGCCCGGCTCGGGGCCCTCGAGGCCCGGCAGGCCGAGATCCTCGGGCGGCTGGATGCCCAGAACGCGGCGCTCGAGACCCTGGCGAGCCTCGGCGAGACGCTCGCGGTGGTGCTGCAGCGGCTCGATGCCCAGTCGGAGGTGCTGCACACCCACATTTCCCGCGAGGATCGGGTGGCCGACCAGCTCGGCCTGCTCGCGGGAATGGCCGCGCGGCCGTCGGATTTCGAGACCAGCGTCGGCGTGACCCTGGCGGAATTTCTCGCCCGCATCGAGCAGATCCAGACCGAGGGGCCGGGCGCCGGCCTCGCGCTCAACTGACAGGGAGGAACGGACATGGCCCTTCGGGATGACCTGATCGAGGAGGATCGCTGCGGCACCGCGCGGCGCACGCTGGCGATGCGGATCGCGCAGCGCAACCGGCTGCGCGCCGAGCGGCTGGCCCGGCTGCGCCCGGCGGCGGATCCCGAGCCGCCGATGCCCGCTCCCGACATGACCGCACCGCCGGGATCGGCGCTGGAGGAATTCCTGCGCGCCCTCACCCGCGCCCCCGAGCGGCCCGCCGCCTGCGCGGTGCCGGCCCCGCGGATCGCCGCGGCGCCCGTTTCCGGGCCCGTCTCCGCGGCCGACTTCGATATCGACCCGGACATGGACGCCGATACGGTTCTGGGCGCCGAGGCCGGCTTCGAGCCGGCGCCGACCGCGGTGCTGCCCTTCGAGCGGCGGGCGGTGGAGGCGGCGGTCGTCGCGGCCCCGCCTCCCGGGGCGGCCGGGGACTGCGATCTCGCGACCCTCGACGGCGCCGGGCCGGGGCTGGTCTGGGCGCTCCGGCGCGCCGGTCTCGCGACGCTCGCCGATGTGGCCGCGCTCGAGCCCGAGGCGCTGGCCGCCCGGCTCGGCCCGCTCGGCCGGCTGGTCCCGGCCCGGGCCTGGGTCGAGGCGGCGCGGGCGGCGGAGCGCGCCTGACGGAAGCCCGGCGCGCGGGTCTCAGCCGCGCTTCATGTTGGCTTCGTGCACGGCGACCGCTTCGGCGATGTCCTCGTAATAGGTGGCATGGCCGCCTTCGAGCACGAGGCCCGAGGTGCAGTAGGTGCGGATGGTGTTGATCGAATGCGACACCATCAGGAGGCCCGCATCCTTCAGCCGGGTGCGGAACACCGCAGGGATTTCTTCTTGAAGCGGGAATCCCCGACCGCCGTCAGCTCGTCCACCAGATAGCAGTCGAAGGCGATGCCCATCGACATGCCGAAGGTGAGCCGGGCCTTCATCCCGCTCGAATAGGTCCGGACCGGCATGTCCATGAAATCGCCGATCTCGGAGAAGTCCCGGACGTAGTCCACCAGCGCATCGGTATCCATGCCGTAGATCCGCGCCACGAAGCGCACGTTCTGCGCCCCGGTGAGATCGGCGTTCGAGGTGCCGCCGAAGCCCAGCGGCCAGGAGATGCTGGACGGGCGCACGATCCGGCCGCTGTCGGGCTTGGTGGTGCCGGCGACCATGCCCAGAAGCGTCGACTTGCCCGCCCCGTTGCGGCCCAGAACGCCGACCTTGGCCCCGGTGGGAAGCGCGAGATCGAGCCGGTCGATCACCATCTTGCGCCCGTGCGGGGTGGGGTAGGTCTTGGTGACGTTGTGGAACTCGATCATGGGCGGGTCGCGGCGCGCCGGGTCAGCGGTTGTCGCGGACGTTGTAGTAGATCAGGAGCAGCATGCCCCAGCCCAGCATGCAGGAACAGCCCGACAGCGCCGACAGCACGAGCCGGCGCGGATAGAGCGGCGCTGGTGGCCAGGGTGGGCTGGATATGCGCCGCGAGATAGCGCGACTGCCGCCGCGCCTCGGCCCGGGCCGCGCCGAGCCCGGCGAGGGTCTGGGTGAAGGCGGTGTTGGCGAATTCGAGATTGACCAGCAATTCCTCGTAGCGCCCGACCACCTCCGGCAGCGAGCCGGGCAGGCCGGTGAGGTCGAGCGAGGAGCGCTCGTCCTCGATGCGCTCGGTGATCGCGGTGATGCGCCGGTTGGCCTGGATCGTCCGCTGGTCGGTTTCGGCGGTGAAGGACAGGAGCACGTCGCGGTCGACCAGCGCCTGGGCGAGTTCCTGCTGGAGGGCGTTCAGGAGCCCCGCCTGGCTGGCGACGTCGGCGGTGGGATCGACGAGATTGTACTGGCGGCGGAAATCCGCGAGGTCCTTGCGCACGTCGCGCAGCACCTCCTCGGCCTCCTCGAGTTCCTCGCGGGCGAAGCGCACCGCATCCTCGCGCGCCTGTTCGGAGAGCTGGTTCACCAGCGCGTCGCTTCGTCGAGGATCTCGGTGGCGATGATGCGGGCGTCATTCGGGGTCGAAGGCGCGGGCGACGACGTGGATGATGCCGGTGGCGCTGTCGTAGTTCACGTCGACCATGCGCATGCCAGGCGCCCAGCAACTGCTCGATGGTCGCGTCCGCGCCGAGGGTGAAGACCGGGTCGTTCTCGGCGGCGTTGTAGATCGCGCGCAGGTCGAGATCGGCGTCGATCTCCTCGACGATGCGCTGGCTGCGGATGTATTCGTAGAGGATGTCGGCATCCGTGGCGCGTGCCGGTGCCGACCTGGGTGAGCGCGCCGATCAGCCCGGCCGTGGCCGAGGCGGTCTCCTCGGAGCGGATCGAGAAGGCGACCTCGGAATGGTACTGGTCGGCGGCGCGGGTGTAGAGATAGCCGGTGATCAGCGCGAAGGGCAGCAGCGACGAGCAGGAGGAAGCTCGCGAGAATGCCCCAGTGCCGGGCCTGCGGCCCGGGCCGGCGCGACGGATTGCGCGGGCGCCCGCTCGCCCCGGTGGCCGCCGCGGCCGGCTTCTTGCGCCGGGCGCGCCGGCGGCGGCGGTTCTTCGCGCTCCGGCGCGTCGCGGCGTCGTCGCCGGTCTCCGCGCCGTCGGGCGGCCGCCTCGGTCCGGCCGGGGGGCTTCCGCGTCGGCCGTTCCGGCGTTCTGCCGGCGGCGGGCTGTCCCGCCGTTCGGCCGGTTCGGTGTCGACGGCCCGCATTCGGGCGGCCTGCGCGGCGCGTCGCGGGGTCGTCGGGGGATTCGGGAGAGGGGGTCATCGGGTCTCCGGGCGGGGCCTGGCTGGTGTCCGGGGACTGTCTGGAAACGCCGCCGCTCTGGCGGGGAAACCGGACGGGGCGCGCGATGCGCTTGTCTGTCCGCGAGACCGGGTTTACTCCTCGGTCCCGGCAAAAGCAAATGCCGCCTGCGTGTTCCGGAGCGCGGGCACAAACCGTGCTCGACCGGCAGGATCCATGACTCACCGCCCCGCCTCCCTCCCGTGCCCGGCCGTCCCCGCTTCCAGCGGCTGCGGGTGCTGTTCGCGCTGGTGGTGCGCGAGATGGGCGTCAAGTTCGGCCGGTCGGCGGGAGGGTATTTCTGGGCGAT
>CAWGUH010000026.1:0-790974 GCA_963825715.1 uncultured Alphaproteobacteria bacterium
GGGCGAAGTGCGTGGCTGGGAGGCCTATCGCGAGGACCTCGCCGCCGCCGTCGCGCTCACGCTCGAAACGCATCCCCGACGCCGGTCTCGACGAGGCCACCCAGCTGATGCAGGCCGAACGGCAGGTGCCGCTGATGTTCTCCGACCTGACCGAGAATTCGGTTTCGGCTGGTGGACCGACGTCGACGGTCGCGGCGAACATCGAGACGCTGGCCCTGCTCGGCCGCACCGTCACCCCCGATCTCTGGGACCGTTCGATCCTCGAAGAGGTCCATGGCGCCTGATGCGATGAGCCGCTCGACCCGCCGCCCGAGATCGTGTGCCGGCGCTGGCCAAGACCTTCCGGCTGGCGTCGGCGGTTGCGCCGCTCGACATCACGTTCGCGCCCGGCCGGACGACGGCGCTCGTCGGCCCGTCGGGGCTGCGGCAAGTCCACCATCCTGCGGATGATCGCGGGCCTCGAGGCGCCGACTTCCGGCGCGATCTCCATCGGTGGTCTGCCCCGCCGAGACCGTGCGCCGCGCCGGTCTCTCCATGGCCTCCAGGACCCTCCCTGCTTCCGTGGCGCAGCGTGCGCGGCAACATCGATCTCGCCTCGACCTCGCGCCGGAACCGGCCGACGCGCAGGCCGTGGACCAGCTCGTCACCCTCGTCGGCCTCGACGGCTTCGCCGATACCCGTCCCGGCGCCCTGTCCGGCGGCATGCGCCAGCGGGCGGCGATCGCCCGTGCCCTCGTGACCGAACCCCAGCTCCTTCTGCTCGACGAGCCCTTCGGTGCGGTCGACGAGCTGACGCGCCAGCGGCGCGCACAGGATCTGCCCGGATCTGGGAAGCGCGCGGCACCACGACCCTTCGTCACCCATTCCGTCACCGAGGCGGTCATGCTCGCCGACCGGATCGTGGTGTTCTCGCCGCGCCCCGCCAGCGTCGCTGCCGATCATCGCCGTCGATCTGCCGCGCCCTGGGAGCCGGATTCGTCCGGCGCGCGGATTTCGCCACCCTCGTGGAAGATGTCTCGATGGCCCTGTCGAAGGGCATGGCTGAGGCACGTCCATCGCTCCGGCGCAGTGACCGAAGGCGGGCATCCCGGCGGATTCCCCTCGGGCGGCGCCTCCGACTTCCCGGCGGCACCGCCACCTTCGGTGTCGTCGTCCTTGTCCTCTGGGAACTCGCCGCGCGCAGCCTGAGCGGCGCGTACCTGCTGCCGCCCCCTCCGAAGTGCTGATCTGGCTCCTCGAAAATCCCAGGCTCACCGGCCGCGCGCTCGCTGTCACCCTCGCGAATGCCGTCGCAGGCTTCCCTTCTGGGCAATTCGCCGCAATGGCGCTGGCGACCGTCGCCTTCGTCTGGCCCCGCAGCGGAAGGGTGCATCGCGAGCCTCGCCCTTCTGGTCTTCTGCCTGCCGCTGGTCGCGCTCGGCCCGATCCTGCGCGTTTCCTTCGGCCCCGGCCCGTGGCCGCAGATCACCCTTGCCGCGCTCGCGGTCTCTCCACCTGATACCGCTCCTCGTCGGCCTGCGCGCCGCCCCTGCGAGCTGGTTTGACCTCGTGCGCAGCTACGGCCGCGACCAGTTCTCGGCGCTGGTTCATGTGCGGGCGATGGCCTCGCTGCCCTATTTTTTCGCCGGCCTGCAGATCGCCGCCCCTGCCGCCTTTCTCGGCGATGATCGGGAATTCACCGCGGCCGAGCGCGGCATGGGTGCTGCTGACCATCCGCGCCATGCGGGCACTCGATGTCGAGATGACGTGGGCGCTCGCCAGCGTCGCCTCGGGCGTCGCGATCGTCGCCTATGTCGCCATCGGGCGCTTCGCGCGGCGCGTGCTGCTCGCGGACCCGCCGGTGATCCTCGCCCCGCCGGATATCGCCGATCCCGCCGCCCGCCGCTTGCCGGCCCTGCGCCACGCCCTCGTGGTCACCGCCGCGGCGCTTCTGCTCTGGTGGGGCACCATAGAGCTCCTCGGTCTCAATCCGTTCTTCGCCAAGGGCCCGGCCGAGGTGCTCGATGCCCTCGTCTTCGCCCCCGATGCCGCCGCCACCCGCGCCATCCTCGCCGCGGCGCTCGAGCGAAACCGCGATCTACCTTCTGCCGGGCTATCTCGCCGGCCTCGCCCTCGGCGCCGGCCTCGCCATGCTTCTTGTCCTCGTGCCGGCCCTCGCCACCACCGCCATGCCCCTCGCCATCGCCCTGCGTTCGGTGCCCATCGTCACCACCGCCCCGCTCGTCGTGCTCGTGCTCGGGCGTGGCGCGGTCGGGACAGTTTCCCTCGTCGCCCTGATGGTGTTCTTTCCGACCTTCGTCGCCTGCCTGCACGGGCTGCGGCAGGCCCCGGGTCAGATCATGGACGTGTTCGACACCTATGCCGCCGGCCCGATCGCGCGCCTCCTGCGCGTCCGCATCCCGGCGATGCTGCCCGCCTTCTTCGCCGCCGCCCGCATGAGTGTCCCGGCCTCGATCCTCGCCGTCACCGTCGTCGAATGGCTCGCGACCGGCAACGGCATCGGCAGCCTGATGGCGCTCTCCGCCTCGCTTTCGGATTACGACATGCTCTGGAGCGCCGTCGTCCTCGTCCCGATCCTCTCGGCACTCGGTTACGCCGCCGTCGGCGCCGTCGAGCGCCGCATCCTCTCCCGCTACGCCGCCGAACAGCTGACCCGATGAGCCCCCGGCCCGCGCCCCTCTGCCTTCGCCATCCCCGGCGACATCGAAACCCTGACCGGCGGCTACATCTACGAGCGCCGCTCCTCGAAGGGCTGCGCGATGCCGGCCGCGACGTCACCCATATCCGCCTCGCCGCCGAGCTTCCCCGATCCCGGCCCCGCCGACATGGCCGACGCCGTCGCCCAGCTAGCGGCCCTCGACCCGGCCCGCCCGCTGATCCTCGACGGGCTCGTCTTCGGCGCCATCGACACCGCCGGCCTCGCCCGGGTCGGCGCGCCCATCGTCGCGATGATCCACCACCCCCTCGCCCTCGAAAGCGGCCTCGACGACGACCGCCGCAGCCCACCTCTTCCGCACCGAACGCGACAACCTCGCCCTCGCGGCGCATGTCCTCGTCCCGAGCCCGCACACCCGCAAGATCCTCGTCGCGACACTACGGCGTCGCCCCGAACCGGATCACCATCGCCCGCCCTGGCGTCGACCGCCCCGACGGCCCGCCGGCCCCGTCACCCCGCCGCTGATCCTCTCGGTCGGCATCCAGCACGCCCGCAAGGGCCACGACATCCTGCTCGACGCGCTTGCCGCGCCTCACCGATCTCGACTGGCAGGCGGTGATCGCCGGCAGCGCCCACGATCCCGCCTGCGCCGAAGCCCTCGCCCGCCAGCACGCCGCCCTCGGCCTCGGCCCCCGCGTGCGCCTCGCCGGCCGCGTGCCGCAGGCCGATCTGGACGCGCTCTACCGCGCCGCCTCGATCTTCGCGCTGGCCACCCGCTACGAGGGCTACGGCATCGTCTTCGACGAGGCCCTTGTCCACGGCCTGCCCATCGTCTCCTGCCGCACCGGCGCCGTCCCCGACACCGTGCCGCCGAGCCGCCGGCCTCCTCGTCCCGCCCGACGATCCGCAGCCTTCGCCGATGCCCTGCGCCACCTCCTGACCGATCGACGCCGGCGCGACCCGCATGGCCGCCGCCGCCCGAACAGCCGGCGCGGCGCTTCCCGGCTGGCGCGAGACCGCCCGCACCGCCGGAACCGTGCTCGACGCGCTGCCGCTGACCCGACGCCTCACGGCACCACGGCGTCGGCGGTCGCCTTCAGGATCCGCGCACTCTCCCCGAGCGCCTCGTGCTCGCCCGCATCGAGCTCCGGCACCAGATCGACGGTGATGCCGTCGCGCCCCACCACCCGCGGCACCGAAAGCGCGACGTCGCGCACGCCCTCCACCTCCGGCGTCAGCATCGAGACCGAGAGCACCGCCTGTTGATCCTGGGTGATCGCGGTGACGATGCGCGCCAGACCCGCGCCGATCCCGTACCACGTCGCGCCCTTGCCCTCGATGATCGCATAGGCCGCATACCGCACATCCTTGTCGATGTCGCTCGCGCAGATTCGCCGTCAGCGGCGCGCCGACCTGCGCCGCGAAGGACACGAGCGGCACCGATCCCGCGCGCGCCCCCGACCACCCCAGCACCTCGCTGTCGCCATGCTCGCCCAGCACATAGGCATGCACCGATTGCGGCGCGATCCCGAGATGCAGCCCGATCAGCGACGCGGAACCGCGCGGTGTCGAGGATCGTCCCCGAGCCGATCACCCGCTCGGCGGCCGAGCCCGGAAAGCCGCACCGTCACATGGGTCATGATGTCGACCGGGTTCGACGCCACCAGCAGGATCGCGTCCGGCGCGACCGCCATCACCGCGCCGATGACCTCCCGGAACACCTCCGCATTGCGCCCCAGCAGGTCGAGCCGGCTCTCGCCCGGCTTCTGGCTCACGCCCGGCGGCGATGATCACCACTGCCGCACCGGCCAGATCGTCATAGTCGCCATGCTTCACGATGGTCGCCGAGGCGAAGGGCATCGCATGGGAAATGTCGAGCGCCTGCGCCCGCGCCAGCGCCGCATCCCGATCGACCAGCACGATCGAGCCCACCACGCCGCGCAACCCGATCGCATAGGCCGCGGCACTGCCGACCATCCCCGCTCCGACGATCCCGATCTTCATCTCCGCTCCCCTTGCAAACCACGCTCCTGCGGACAGCTAGCCCCTCTCGAGGCCCCGACAATCACGCATCGCGCAGCAATTACGACAGGCGCTTCATCAGCACCGGCAGCAGCGCGAACAGGATGAGCAGCCGGGCGACGTGATGGGTGGCGACAAAGGCCGGATCGAAGCCGAGCGAGAGCGCCATCACCGCCATCGCCTCGATCCCGCCTGGCGCGAAGGCGATCCAGGCCTGGGTGAACGGAATGCCGACAATGCCCGCCGCCAGCGCGGCGAAGCCCGCCGCGATCCCCGAGGCCAGCAGGGTCACCGCCAGCGCCGCCACCGCATGCCGGCGCAGGAGGGCCGTCTCGACTCCGGAAAACCGTGCCCCGATCGCCGCCCCGGTGATCGTGAAGCCCGCGAAGGTCAGCCATCCCGGCGGCCGCCCCTCTACCAGCCCCACGGCATGGAGGATCCCGCTCGTCGCCATCCCGGCGAGCAGGAACGCCGCCGGCCAGCCCCGCCGCAACCCAGCCCAGCCGAAAACGCCCGTCAATGCGAGCAGGGCGAGCGTTACAGCCGGACCGGTCGTCTCCGTCAGGGCCGGCCTCAGCGCCTCCGCAGGCGGTCCGCCAAGTGCCGTCAGCAGCAGCGGCAACGTCGTCGCGATCAGCAGGAGCCGCAGCCCCTGCACCACCAGAACCGCCACCGCATCGCCGCGCCCCGTCGCCGCAAGGGCAATCGCGTAGGACAGCGCTCCCGGACTGCTCGCCAGAAGTGCCGTGTCGCGCCCCATGCCGAAGCCGCGCATCAGGAGAAGTGTCGCCGCCGTCATCGTCGTCGCGACCGAAGCCAGCAGGAGCCCGAGGCTTGCCGGCCAGGCCGCCATCTGCCCGATCACGTCCGGAGTGAACCCCGCCCCGAGCGAGACGCCGATCACCCCGAAGGCGGCATTGCGCAGCCCTTCCGCCATGCGCGTCTTCAGCCCGCCCCAGGTCACCAGCGAGACGGTCACCGCCGAGCCGATCAACGCCGCCGCCGGCAGGCCGGCCAGCGTCGCGAGCCCCGCCCCGGCAAACCCGATCAGGCAGGTGACCGCCACAAGACGCAGCGGATCGAGGAAGATGCGGGGATCGACGCGCATGATGTCCCTGCCGTAGCAGAGGCTCCCGACCGGCGCCACGGGCTTGCGATTCGACTTTTGCACGGTAAAGTTGTGTCTGCCGACCCCCGGATATGCCATCCTCGGAGACTTCGCCATGCGCCTCGTCCTTCTCGCTCTCCTGACGCTCTCCGCGTCTCCTGCCCGGGCCGATTGCGCCCCCGAGACCGATGCGCTCGGTGCCGGGATCGCCCGTGCCTGGGAGGCCCGCGAAACCATCTCGTCTCCCGCAGTGGCCGATGAAGCGGCCGCGCTCTGCATCCGCGGCGCGCTCAACACGGCGCTCGACGAGGTCGCCGGCCCGCCCGCCGGCTGGAAGGTCGGGCTCACCTCGGAGGCCGCGCAGGAGCAGTTCGGCGTCACCGAGCCGGTCGTCGGCCAGCTCCATTCGGCCATGCTGCTCGAGGAAGGCGAGACGATCCCTCGCGATTTCGGTGGTCGGCCGCTGGTCGAGGCCGATGCCATCGTCGTGGTCAAGGATTCGGCCGTCATGGAGGCGACCACCGTTGCGGAAGTCCTCGCCTCCCTCGAGAGCTTCGTGCCCTTCATCGAGCTTGCGGATCTGATGGTCGCTCCGGGCGAGAAACTCGACGCGGACATCATCACCGCGATCAACGTCGGCGCCCGGTCCGGCGTGACCGGCACGCCGATCCCGATCGACGATCCGGCCGCCTGGGAAATCGCCCTCGCCTCGATGATCGTCCGGCTTCAGGATGCCGAAGGCGCGCTGATCGGCGAATTTCCCGGCGCCGCGATCCTCGGCAACCCGATCAACGCCGTGCTCTACCTCACCGACCATCTCGCCGCCATCGGCGAGACCCTCGTCCCCGGCGATCGCATCAGCCTCGGCGGCTTCGGCCCGCCCATGCCCGTCGGTGACCTCGCCGGCGTGAAGGTCTCCTATATCGGCCTCCCAGGCGGCACGGTCCCAACCGCCACCGTGTCCTTCGAACCGGCGGAGTAACCCGCTCCGTAACCGCAGCGGCGCCATCCCCGGCACTCCGATTATCGCGCTTTTCCCTTCTGCCCATCAACTAGGTCGGGACGTGCAAACAGGCGCAACCGCAATGGAAGCTTCCGCCAGGCAGCGGACATTTGGAAAAATTCGGGCCATGTCCGGGTCGCGAACGAAACGCCACTTCGCTGCGAATGCACGAATGAAAGCTTTCTTAAAGCCAGCCTAAGTGCGAAAGGCTACAAAATACGGCACTTGCGGCCCGCAGACAGTTCTGCCCTGACCGCCACATCGGCATCAAGAAAAGCTGCTTCGGGACTTGCACCGACAGCATCGAAATTACGGCTCTTAAAGTTCCGGAAGGAAGCAGCCAGTGCGATATCAGCGATGTTGAGATCGCTGGATCCCAGCGCACGGAGCTTGTCGATGTCCTGCTCTGAGATCGTTGACGAGTTTCGGGTTATCTTCTCGGCATACTCAAGCATCGCGACCTGTCGCTCGCTCAATCCGGCAGTCCTATAGTCACGATTAAGGGCAATCGTGGCCTCTCGGCCAAGTATCTCTGACCGTATCTTGAAATAGACGTGAGAGCAGTAAATTGAGGAGACTTTGCGCGCGTCGACAAAGGTAATGAGGCGGAAATCGACGAGGTCGAGGGAGAAACCGCCCCGGATCTGGTGCAAGAGAGACGCGACCGGGACGATGATGTCAGGTCGGGCCGACCAACACCGGGTCGCCTACATGACATTTCCCATTGGTGCAACTTCCGAATCGTACAGATTCGCGATATCTCCGGTAGCCTCGCTTGGTTCAATTGTCTTAATATACAGGGCCCAGCTCCCAGCAACCGAGAGAAAGCGTACATACCCCTGTGCCTTCAGACAATTCCAAAGGCTCTCGTCGGCTTGTTCCGCAATCACCCAGTTCAGCTAGAAAACGTCCCTTGCGGAACAGCCACCTCGACGCATGAGGTCATGCGCATCGGGATTTCGGCTCCTTTGCCAATATCGTAACTATGGGCTCGCTACTGTCATCTGACGTTTTTGTCGGATGACTGCTTCATCCCAGTATGCGGACAGCACTTGATAAATTTCATCGGGAGCCGACCCGGTCAGACTGCGGGCGGAACGAAAAAAAGTGTGTCGCGCACTAAAAATAGTAATATAAATAAAAACGATTTAAATAATTTAAATAAGAATACAGGTATGTATCGGTGCGAAATAAACACCCCGCGATGCGCCGGCTCCCCGCACAGAGGCCGCGGCCGACGCGCCGGCGGCAGGCGGCGGCCGAGCGCCGCCCGCCGCCGCCGCTTCAGCCGTTGATCTTCTCGACCGCCAGCGCGGTCAGCTTGGCGTTCGCGGCCTTTTCCTGATCGAGGATCTGGCCCAGCAGATCGTGCGCCTCGTCGTGGCCGAGCTGCCTCGCCCATTCGCGCAGCGTGCCATATCGGGCGATCTCGTAGTGCTCGATCGCCTGCGCCGCGCCGATCAGCGCCGGATCGAGCGCGTCCGGCCCTTCGGCCTCCTCGATCAGCCCTTCGGTTTCCTTGATCAGCCCCTCGATGGCGTCGCACTTCTCGCCGGAGGCTTCCTTGCCGATCGACTTGAACGCCTTCTCGAGCAGCTTGATCTGCCCGCGGGTTTCCTCGAGGTGATCCTTGAAGGCGGTCTTGAGCGCCGCGCTCTTGGCTGCATCGGCGGCCTTGGGCAGCGCCTTGGTCAGCGCGTTCTCGGCGTAGTAGATGTCCTGCAGTGTATGCAGGAAGGCATCGTCGAAGGTCTTCATTCCGGTCTCCAGATTGCGCCCCGCCGTCACCGCGACAGACCGGGGTTGGTTCTTACGGCCGATCAACGCGAGATCCGGAGGCAAGGTTCCTCCGGCGCGCGGGATTTCCCGCCGGCAGCGCCGGCGGGACCGCCGCCCGGTTGCGGTCGCGTGGCGCAGCTACTCCTCGCGGGTATGGTCGCCCGAGGTCTGGAACCCCCTTCGCCCATGCCCTCCAGCCCTGTGAGCACCTTGTCGTCGGTCACCTTCCTGACGAGCACGAAGAACACCGCCTCGCCCTCCTTGATGCTCTGCCCGGCGAGGCCCTTCATGAACTTGTTGTCCGTGCGGATGTCGGTCAGCGCGTCGGCGATGCCGCCGTCCGCCATCGTGACTTTCGAACCGGGGGAGCAACCGACCCGCCACATGACGCTGGTCCCGGACCGCCGGTCGCGCGGCGCCAACACGTTTGGGAAGCAAAAACAGTGACTTGAAAACGGCCCTAGCTGGAACCGCCCGGGACTTTACCTTCGGCGGCCCCGGAACAGATACTGGGCCATGCGTTTCGAGGACATTCTCATCCCCCGCCCGGAGGGCCTCTGGTGCCCGCCGGCGGCCGCCCATATCGACCCGGTCCGGCCGGTCGCGCGCGCCCTGATCACCCATGCCCATGCCGACCACGCCCGCGCCGGCCACGGCGCCGTGCTCGCCACCCGCGAGACCCTCGAGATCATGGCGATCCGCTACGGCGCCGGTTTCGCCGGGACCACCCAGGAGGCAATGCCGGGCAGCCCCGTCGATCTCGGCTCCGCCCGCATCAGCTTCCACCCCGCCGGCCACGTCCTCGGCTCCGCCCAGGTCCGAATCGAGACCGCTGGCTGCCGCGCCGTGGTCACCGGCGACTACAAGCGCAGCTCCGATCCGACCTGCACGCCTTGGGAGCCGGTCCCCTGCGATCTCCTTGTCACCGAGGCCACCTTCGGCCTGCCGGTGTTCAACCACCCTGACCCGCAGGCCGAGATCGCCCGCCTCCGCGCCTCGCTCGCACGGTTCCCCGAACGCACCCATCTCGTCGGCGCCTACGCACTCGGCAAGGCCCAGCGGCTGATCCGCCTCCTGCGCGATGCTGGCCACGACACGCCGATCTACCTGCACGGCGCACTGCGCAAGCTCTGCGACTATTACGCGAGCCGTGGGATCGATCTCGGCGCCCTGCGCGACGCCACCCTCGATCAGGGCCGCGGCAAGGGCGACTTCGCCGGCGCCATCGTGCTAGGGCCCCCCTCCGCCTTCTCCGGCCCCTGGATGCGTCGTTTCTCCGACCCGCTCATGGTCTTCGCCTCGGGCTGGATGCAGGTCCGCGCCCGCGCCCGCCAGCGCGGCGTCGAACTTCCGCTCGTCATTTCCGACCATTGCGACTGGGACGGCCTCACCGCTACCATCCGGGAACTGGCGCCTGCCGAAGTCTGGGTCACCCACGGCCGCGAGGACGCCCTCGTCCGCTGGTGCGCGCTTCAAGGAATCCCCGCCCGCCCGCTCAGCCTCGTCGGCTATGACGATGAGCCCGAGTGATGCGCGCCTTCGCCGCCCTCCTCGAGCGCCTTGCGTTCACGCCGCGCCGCAACGACAAGCTCCGGCTGGTGGCCGACTATCTCGCCACCACGCCCGACCCCGATCGCGGCTACGCCCTCGCCGCGCTGACCGGTGATCTCGACATTCCTGGCCTCAAGCCCGCCATGCTGCGCGCGCTGGTGGCCGAGCGCGTCGACCCTGAGCTCTTCGCGCTCTCCTACGATTACGTCGGTGACCTCGCCGAGACCATCGCGCTGATCTGGCCCGCAGCCGCGGCTGAGGGTGCCACCGATCTGTCGCTCGGCAACGTCGTGGAGGACCTGCGGGCGGCCCCCCGCGGCAAGGCTGCCGCGCTCGTCGCCGACTGGCTCGAAATCCTGCCGGCAACCGAGCGGTTCGCGCTCCTCAAACTCGTCACCGGCGGCCTGCGTGTGGGCGTCTCCGGCCGGCTCGCGCGACAGGCACTCGCCAGCCTCGGCGGGGTGGAGGCGGCCGAGATCGAGGAACTCTGGCACGGGCTGGAGCCGCCCTACGCCCCACTCTTCGACTGGCTCACCAGCGGCGCGGAGAAACCCGTCCAGGCCGCCGCCTGTCCGTTCCGCCCGGTGATGCTCGCCCATCCGCTCGACGCGGAGGTGCTGCCCGGCCTCGATCCGGCCGATTTCGTGGCCGAATGGAAGTGGGACGGTATCCGCGTGCAGGCCTCCGCCTCGAGCGGCGTGCGACGGCTCTATTCGCGCAGCGGCGACGACATTTCCCGCGCCTTCCCTGATCTGCTCGAGTGCGCTCGATTTCGACGGCACCCTGGACGGTGAACTGCTCGCCACCCGCACCGGCGGCATCACCGAAGGCGTCGCGCCCTTCGCGGCCCTCCAGACCCGCCTCAACCGCAAGACCGTCAGCGCGAAGATGATCGCGGGTGCGCCCGCCTTCCTGCGCGCCTACGACCTGCTGATCGAGGGCGACACCGACCTGCGCGACCGCCCCTTCGCGGAACGGCGCGCGCGGCTCGCAGACCTCGTGGCCGGCCTCGACCCGGCCCGCTTCGACCTCTCGACAATCCTGCCGTTCGCGAGCTTCGACGACCTCGCCCGCCTGCGCGATGCCCCGCCCGACCCGGTGATCGAGGGGTTGATGCTCAAACGCCGCGACAGCCCGTACCACGCCGGCCGCGTCAAGGGGCTCTGGTACAAGTGGAAGCGCGACCCGCATGTGATCGACGCGGTGCTGCTCTACGCCCAGCGCGGCCACGGCAAGCGCTCGGGCCTTTATTCGGATTATACCTTCGGGGTCTGGGACGGCGATGCGCTGGTCCCGGTCGGCAAGGCCTATTTCGGCTTCACCGATGCCGAGCTTGCGAAGATCGACCGCTTCGTGCGCGCCAACACCGTCGAGCGCTTCGGTCCCGTCCGCTCGGTGCGCGCCGAACCGGAGAGCGGACTGGTGCTCGAGATCGCCTTCGAGGGCCTCAACCGCTCGACCCGGCACCGATCCGGCGTCGCGATGCGGTTCCCGCGCGTCGCGCGCCTGCGCTGGGACAAGCCGCCCGCCGAGGCCGACCGGATCGAGACGCTCCGCAAGCTCCTGCCGCCGGACTAGCTTTCGGCCCCGGCGGCGACCGGGATCAGCACCTCGTTGCGCCGCAGGAAGAACGGCATGAAGGGCGGGTGATAAAAGGCGAATTCGGGCGGGCCGGCCGGCGCGAGGTTCCGGGCGGTCATCCAATCCGACAACTCGCCGCTCTTCTTCGCCAGCCGGTCGTCGGACCATCGGCCGGTGAACCGGAGCGCCGCCACCTGCCGGGCCGGCACGTCGCGGAGCTCCAGATCCCCCTGCGGAACCGGCAGGCTCTCCGGGCTCCGGCCGGGGGGCATCACGAAGGCCACGGACCAGCCGCCGCCCCTAGTCGGACCCAGCAGAACGGGCGTGGTCATCGCGAGCTTCTCGCCGGGGCGGTCCTCGGCGAAGATGTAGCTCGCGAGCGTCCGGAACCCGCCTTCGAGTGCCTGCCGGCGGACGCCCTGCTGCCGGGTCGTCGCGATCACCATGGGCGCGTAGTCGCGCAGTTCGAACCCGCCGTCGGCGACGACAACGGCGTAGGCCGGCTGGTCGAGCCGGCCGATATACCAGCGCGCTGCGAGCACGCCGAACGCGCCAACTAGGAGGAGCAGCACGGCAAGGCGGAGGGCGAGGATCATCGGCTCAGCCACGAGTCAAGGCCGCCGCGAGCGCCCGGCCGCTGGCTACCGCATCGCCGGCATCCGGCCCGAGGCACCAATCACCGGCAAGCCCGATCCGGTGCGCCGCGTCCCACAGGCAGGCCTGGCCGAGCGGTACCCCCGTCCGGGCGTAGCGCCAACGATGCGCCGCGGCGAAGACCGGCTCCGGGGCGCCGGTTGCGGCCCGGAAGGCCTCTACGAGGCAGGCTGCCACGGCCTCTGGCTCATCTTCGAGCTGCGCTTCCGACCAGTCGGCACCGGCCTGGACGACCCAGGTCTCCGCCGCCGCCCGCCCCGGTTTGGCCGCCTCGCGCCGGGCGATTGCCGGAGGTTCGGCGATCTGGAGCCGCGGTGGTGCTACGACCGGCGCATCGAAGGCCACCATCAGCGTCCAGCAGGGCCGCATCGTCACCCGGTCGAGCCCGGCCAAGGCCGTGTCGGTGCCTGGGTCCATCCCGGCGGACGCGAGCAGGGCGCGGGCCTGGGGCTCGGGGATGCAGATCAGCATCGCGTCGAACCCGCCCGCTCGGGTGCCGTCCTCGAAACCGGCGGTCCAGGTCAGGTCAGGTCCGAGGGTCACCGCCGTGACCCGCACGCGCCCCTTCACCTCCAGCCCGGCCGCGAGCGCGCGGGCAATTCCGGAATTGCCGGGCAGGCCGACGAGGCCGTCCTCGTGTGGGACCGCCGAATCTCCCGCTGCGGCGTGCAGATCCGCCGGGATGCCGTGCAACACGCCGGCGCCGTGGTCGAAGGCGCCATGATCGGTGCGCCGCGTCGCCACCCGGCCGCCGAGGCCGCCGCTCTTGTCGAAGACCGTGACGTCGTGCCCGGTGGCGCGCAGGGCGCGGGCCGCGGAGAGGCCGGCGAGACCTGCGCCTATGAGTGCGATGTTCATGCTTCGCGACCTAGCGCGCCCAAGCGGGTATTGCCACAGCTGACAGCCTCATCTTCGCGCTTTCGCATCACCGGCAGACCGGGCTAACCTCCGTCCATGTTTACCATCGAACACGATTTCGACGCGACCGTCGTGACCCTCGTCGACGAGGACAACGCGCCGCTGCGCGAGGACGTCATCATCACGAGCTTCGATGACGGGGTGACGATCGCGCAGTTCGATGCGCGCCTCGATACGGTTCAGACGATCACGCTTTCGACGAACCAGCTGCGCGATCTGGCCCTCGCCCTGGACCTGCCCGAAGGCATCTACCGACGCGAGCCGGGCAGCTGATCCCTGGCGTTCTGGTACGGACGGTGGGAGTCGAACCCACACGAGCTTGTCGCTCAACGGATTTTAAGTCCGATGCGTCTACCTGTTCCGCCACGTCCGCACGCCCCGCCGTCCTAAGGCGTGCCGGCGCCTGCGGCAAGCTGTCTGCGCCGCTCAGCCGGCGGCGGGCACTTCCCCTGCGTCGAGACGGGTCACGGCGCCGGCGAGCAGCGGGCGGCTGCAGAGATCGGCGCCGGCTGTTTCCAGTGCGGCCGCGTCTTCCGCGCGCAGCACCACGTTGGCGCCGAGACGGCCGCCGAAGCTGAACGGGTAGCAGCCGATAGCGACGGCCGGATGGGCCGCATCGACCTCGCGCAGCACGCCGGCAAGTTCGCCCTCGGGGAGGGCGACCCGCAGGGTGAGGCTGCGGAGCGGCACACCGGCGGTCAGCCGCGGAAGAAGGCCGGTCACCATCGCCTCGAACACGGCCGGGACGCCGGCCATGACGTGGACATTCCCGAGGGTGAAGCCGGGGGCGCGGGAGACCGGGTTGTCGATGAGGGTCGCCCCGTCCGGTATGCGGGCCATCCGCAGGCGGTCGGCGTTTAGATCGACCTCCGGGTTCGGGTAGTGGCTGGCGAGGATCGCGCGGGCATCGGCGCGGACATCGATGCCGACGCCGAAGGCGGCTGCGACGCAATCCGCGGTGATGTCGTCATGGGTCGGACCGATGCCGCCCGAGGTGAAGACGTGATCGTATTTCGTCCGCAGCGCATTCACCGCCCCGACGATCTCCTCGGCGATGTCGGGAATCGTACGGGTCTCGCGGAGCGTGATCCCGCGCGCGGCGACGGCGCGGGCGAGGAAGACCATGTTGGTGTCGCGGGTGCGGCCCGAAAGGATCTCGTCCCCGATGGTGATCATGGCGGCGGTCGGGTTCGGCATCGGCGTCTTGTCCTCGCTGGGCCGCCGGGGCAGGATCGCGGGCATGGATTTCCCGCTCCCGCTCGTCCGCGGCAGGCTTCTGCGCCGGTATAAACGATTCCTCGCCGACGTCATGCTCGAAGACGGCACCGAGGTGACGGCCCATTGCGCCAATCCCGGGGCGATGCTCGGGCTGAACGCGGCCGGCTCCGCGGTCTGGCTGGAGCCGGCGGCAGATCCGAAACGCAAGCTGCGCTGGTCGTGGCGGCTGGTGGAGCTGCCGGGGGGCGGCTTCGCCGGGATCGACACCGGGGTTCCGAACCGGATCGTTGGCGAGGCGCTCGCGGCGGGGCGGGTGCCGGCACTGGCGGGATATGCGGGCTTCCGGCCGGAGGTGCGCTACGGGACGGAGAACAGCCGGATCGATTTCCTCGCCACCGGCGACGGGCTCGCGGATGCCTATGTCGAGGTCAAGAACGTGCATCTGCGGCGCGAGGACGACTGGGCGGAGTTTCCCGATTGCGTGACGGCGCGGGGGGCGAAGCATCTTCGGGAGCTCGCCGCAATGGTGGCGGCGGGGCACCGGGCGGTGATGCTCTACGTGGTCCAGCGGACCGATTGCGGGCGGTTCCGGCTGGCAGCGGACCTTGACCCGGCCTATGCGGCGGCCTTCGCGGCGGCGCGGGAGGCCGGGGTGGAAGCGGTGGCGCATGCGACCCGGATTTCGCCGGCCGGCGTGACGCTCGCGGAGGAGATTCCGACCGGGTTCTGAACCCGATTCGGGGCTTGGATTTTCGGTCCTAGCTAGGACCGTTTTCAAGTAATCTGGAATCATTAAGAAAAATCGTAAGCAATGCGTGAATGCGCGAGGGCTGCGATGCCGATTGGGGCTAGATCCTCGGGCACGCGCCGGAGGTGCTCGCGGTGCAGGGACATCGCTTGAGCAGTGGCTCTCACCAGCCGGATAGAACTTGCCCCGCGTCAATCCAAGGCAATCGCGGCGTTGTCCGACCGGCCGCTCCCGCGTCGTTATCCATCGCGATCTAAATGTCGATGCTGCCACCGGACGCGTGTCTGGTTCGCCGCCCGGTGCCGCTGCGAAAGACCCGTGCGATTCAAAATCCGAGTCGATCGAACGCCCTTTCGATCTCGCGCTTGCGCTCGGTCGGGTACCACGGGTGCCGGTGGAGAAGCGCGGCCATGTAGTCCCCGCGGGCATAGCCGGGCCAGCCTTGCCGGATCCGGGAGAGACACTCCGTGGCCGCCGGAGTGTCGCCGCAGATCTCGTTGACCCAGGCGGCTACCGCCAGGGCGAAGGCATGGACGTTCGGGTGATCGGCGATGCGCCGGGCATGATGCAGCGCCCGATCCTTCTCCCCGTCGAAACAGAGAAGATGCGCCTTGATGCAGTGGAAGGCGAAGGCCAGCGGGTCCAGCGGGCTCAGACGGATCGCCGTGTCACAGCATCGCATGGCTTCGGCTTCCCGTCCGGTGAGGTAAGGTGTGTAGCCCAGCGAATAGTGCGCGACGGCGAAGCTCGGGTTCAGCGATATCGCGCGTTCGAGATTCACGGTCGCGGATTCCAGATCCCCCGATAGCCAGCGCGCGCGGCCTAGGCACCAGTGAGCCAGCGGTTCCCGGGCGTCCAGATCGAGGCTCTCTAGAGCCAGATCGCGCGCTTTGCACAGGCTGGTTTCCCGATCCCGTGCGAGCCCGAAGAAGAGTTCCTGCCAGGCATGCCACGACCGCGCCGCGGGAATTCGGGCGCAGGCGGGGTCTGCGCGTCCGGCGGCCCGCAACGCGTGGTCGGCGTCGGACAGTATCGTCCGGTCCTGCCGTTGCAGAAGGTTCATGCCCCGATGGAGTCCGATCCAGGGTACCAGGCCGCGGACAGGCGCGATCATCGCCCGTCTCTGTTCGCAAAGCTCGATCTCCCGCTCGACGGCGGACACGACCTTGCCGCACACGTCCTCCATCATCGCTGTCAGGTCCACGCCTGCCCCGGACGTCAGGTCGGCCCAGAGGATGCTGTCCGCTTGTGAACCGACGAGGGTCACCTGGGGGGCCAGGCTTTCTCCGGCGACATGGAGATCCCCGTCAACCAGATAATCGACCCGGAGCGTCTCCGCCGCCGTCTTGCGACCGCCGTTGGCCGGGAGCGCCTCCGCACTGGCGCTGGCCGAAACCGTCAGCCAGCGGGTTCGGGCGAGGCCCACGGCGATGTCTCGGGCGAGGGCCCGCGCGACCGGGGCGCCCCCCGGCGTGCGGGCGGCGAACGGCAGAACGGCGACGGACGCGCCGCCCGGCGGTGTCCCGGCAACGGATCGATCGCAGTGAGCCTTCGTCGAGGCGTGCCGGCCGCCTTCGGCCGACAGAAGCTCCGGCGCCTTTAGAAGCCGGTATCCAGTGCCCGGCACCGTCTCGATCCAGTCCGGCGTCCGTGCGCGATCGCGGAGCGCCTTCCTGATCTCGCGTATGCAGCCCGGCACCGCGCTTGGCGAGATGCGGCGGCCCATCCAGATCCGGTCGGTCAGGCTCTCCTTCGAGAACTGCGGCAAAACAACTTTCGGTGTGTAGTTGGCACAACGTAGATACACGTTGGGTGCCAAAGGGTTAGCCGTTCAACTATAGCGTGTTTTTTCATCGACACCGAAGGGGGCAGATCGGGTAAAATATCGGGATGTTTTTTTCGTATCCCGAAGTATCACCTTTCGCCATCTGTTCACGGATCGTTGGGTGTCTGGTTGTGGGGTCGGGTGTGCCCTGCATTCCGCCTTGTCCGGGCGGTGGGAGTACGGAATGTCCGGGGCGGAATTGCAAAGGCCGGCGCGAGGGTCTAGATCGGATCGATGAGCTCCGGAAACCCCGCCCGCGACATCGAGATGACAGGCCGCCTCAACCGGGACGGCATCCGCATCCATGCGCCGGAGGATTTCGCCGGCATGCGAGCGGCGGGGCATCTGGCGGCCGACATCCTCGACCGGGTGGCGCCGCTGGTGGTGCCCGGCGTGAGTACGGGCGAGCTCGATGCCGCGGTCGAGGCGATGATCAAGGCGGCGGGGGCGACGTCGGCGACGATCGGCTACAAGGGCTACCGGCACGCCACCTGCATCTCGATCAACCACGTTGTCTGCCACGGCATCCCGACCGATGCGAAGAAGCTGAAGGACGGCGACATCCTCAACATCGACGTTACGGTGATCGTCGATGGCTGGTACGGCGACACCAGCCGGATGTACGTCGCCGGCACGCCGAACCGCAAGGCCGAGCGGCTGATCGACATCACCCATGATGCGCTGATGAAGGGCATCGACGAGGTGCGGCCGGGCAACACCTTCGGGGATATCGGCGCAGCGATCCAGCGCTATGCCGAGGCGCATCGCTGTTCGGTGGTGCGCGATTTCTGCGGGCACGGGCTGGGGCGGGTGTTCCATGCCGCGCCGAACGTGCTGCATTACGGCCGCTGGGGCGCCGGGGCCGTGCTGGAGCCGGGCATGTTCTTCACCATCGAGCCGATGATCAATCTCGGCCGGCCCGAGACCAAGGTGCTCGACGACGACTGGACGGCGGTGACCAAGGACCGCTCGCTCTCGGCTCAGTTCGAGCATTCGATCGGGGTGACCGAGACCGGCTGCGAGATCTTCACGCTGTCGCCGGCGGGGCGGTTCCATCCGACCTGGGACCGGGCCGACTGAAGGCCGGTCCGTCGTGCGCGCGGGAGTGCGGGCAACCAAAGAACCTGGATCAAGCCCCTGATACCGCGGGATGGGTCGAACCCGTTCTTGCAGGGTCGATGCATTGTCGAGGGGGCTCAGGCGCGCCTCGTCGCCTGCGACGGTCCCGGGGTCGGTGCGATCCATCCCCGACTCCCGTCACGTTCCGATCTCGATGACGCGGCCACCGGCGGCCGCGGCATCTTCGGGGTCGTGGGTGACGAGGAGGACGGGCAGGCCCTCGGCCCGCGCATGGGAGAACACGAAATCGCGGATGCGGCCGCGGCGCTCGGCGTCGAGGCGGGAGAACGGCTCGTCGAGCAGAAGCGCCGCCGGGCGCGACAGGAGGACGCGCATCAGGGCGACGCGCGCCTGCTGTCCGCCGGAGAGCGTCGCGGGGTCTCGGTCGGCGAAGCCGTCGAGGCCCGCGCGGGCGAGGGCGGCGGCGACGGCCTCGCGGCGGGCGGCGCGGCCGCGCAGTTCCGGGGCGAGCCCGAAGGCGAGATTGCCGCCGACGCTGAGATGCGGGAACAGGAGTGCCTCCTGGAACATGAGGCCGATATGGCGGTCCTGCGGTGGCAACCCGGTGACGTCGCGGCCGTCGAGAAGGACACGACCCGTGGCGGTGAAGGCCGCGTCGAGGGTGCCGGTTGCGAAGGCGAGTAGGGTCGACTTGCCCGAGCCGGAGGGGCCCATGACAGTGACGACCTCGCCCGGTGCGATCCGGGCCGAGACGGCGAGCAGCCGGCGCTCGCCCCGGCGGATCCGGATATCGTCGAGGACGAGGCCGGCGGGGCCGGTCACGGGCGCACCCTCATGCCGGCACGGTTGCGCCAGACGAGGGCCGGAAGGCCGAGCGCGAGGGCAAAGGCGGTAAAGGGGGCGAGCATCTGCAAGAGCGCATAGACTCCGATCAGCCGCCGGTCGCCGCCGGCGGCCAGAGCCACGGCCTCTGTCGTGAGGGTCTCGACGCGGCCGCCGCCGATCAGGAGCGTCGGCAGGTAGAGGCCGATCGAGACCGCGAAGCCGACTGCGGCGGCGGTAAGGATCGGGGCGAGCATCAGCGGCAGGCGCACGGTCAGGAAGGCGCGGGCCGGAGATGCGCCGAGGCTGGCGGCGATGCGGCCGAGGCGCGGATCCATCGCCGTCCAGGGATCGGCCAGCGAGAGGTAGACGTAGGGCAGCACGAAGACGAGATGGGCGAAGATGACGCCGCCAAGGGCGCCGTCGGCGCCGAGGGCGATCCCGAGCATCTGCAGGCCGAAGAGGAAGGCGATCTGCGGCACGATGAGGGGCAGGTAGAGCATCCAGAGCGCGGCGCGGCCGGCGCGCTGGCCGCTGCGGTGGCCTGCTTCGAGGGAGGCGATGACGAGGGCGAGGGCGAGGGCGACAGAAGCCGCGGCGATGGCGAGGCTTGTGGCGAGGGTCGGGGCGATCCGGCCGGCATTGGCGGACCAGACCGAGAGGTCGAGCCGTGCGGGGAGCGCGTCCGGAAAGGGCCACGGGCCGGCGACCGACCAGAGCGCGAGGCCCGCGAGGCCGAGGGCGAGCGGCAGTGTGGCGGCGAGTGCGGCGAGGGCGGCGAGGACGCGCAGCGCACCGTCGCGGCGCAGGCGGCCTCCACGGAAGGCCCAGCGGTTGCCCAAGCGGGCGGTGACGGCTTCGCCGGAGCGCCAGAGGGCGAGGGCGAGGAGCACGAGGACGAGTTGCAGCATCGCGCCGGCGGCGGCGGTGAACCAGAGCGAGAGGTCGGGGGCGCGCATCCAGTTGGTCAGGCGGACCGCGAGGGTGGCCGGGGTGGTCGGGCCGAGGATCATCGCGACCTCGACGGTCGAGACCGAATAGGCCAGCACCGCGAAGACCGGCAGACGGATCTGCGGATAGAGCCGGGGCAGGACAAGCTTGAGCCAGCCGGCGATGCGGCCGTAGCCGAGCGTGCGGGCGACGGCGAGGCTGCGCGCCGCTTCGGTCTGCGGCAGGGCGGCCAGCGCCATCAGCATAAGGAAGGGCACTTCCTTGGCAGCCAGGCCGGCGATCAGCGCGAGGCCGTGCGGATCGTTCACGATCAGGAGATCGGCTGGCACGTCTCGCCCGGTGGCCCAGGGCGAGAACAGGCGCGCGACCCAGCCCGACGGCGCGATCAGGTAGGCGAGGCCGAAGGCGGCGGCGGCATGCGGCACCGAGAGCAGCGGTGAGAGCAGGCGTTCGAGGACGCGGAAGGTGCTGGTGCCGTGGAAGGTCGCGAGGATGAGGAGCGTGGCGACGAAGGCGAGAAGCGTCGCGGCGAGGCCGGTCGAGAGGCTGAGCCAGGCCGAGCGGCCGAGGCCCGGGGTGGCAAGGAGCGCGCGGAAGGGATCGAGCGAGAGGGTGCTGCCGCCAAGCGCGGGAAGCCAGCCGAAGGCCGGCAGGAGCGTGCCCGCGAGGCCGGCCAGTACCGGCAGGGTGAGGAAGGCAAGGGTGACCCTCGGCGCGAGGCGGATGAGCCGGCCGCGGGTCACGTCGCCGTCAGTTGCCGACGCCGTAATGCGTCAGCCAGTCCGCTGCCAGCCGCTCCATCCACTCCGGGTGCGGCTCGTCGAGCGGCGTGCCGAGGGCGTCGGTCGAGAGCGTGGCGATTCCCAGATCGAGTGCCTCGAAGCGGGCACGGTCACGCGGGTCGAGGGCCTCCATGTCGAGCACGGTGAAGTTGCCGAGCACTTCCGGGTCCTGCGCGCGGGCCTGCGCCTCGGGCGACATCAGGAAATTGGCCAGCACCATCGCGCCTTCCTTCGCCTTCGCGTTGTAGGGGATGGCGACGAAATTGGCGTTGGCGATCGTGCCGCCCTCGAGAACGTAGGAGCGCACGGTGTCGGGCAGCTCGCCGTTGGCGATCGCGGCACTGGCCTCGGACTGGTTGAACGAGAAGGCGATGTCGATCTCGCTGTCGGCCATCATCTGCTTGAGCTGGGTCGTGTTGGCCGGGAAGGCCCGGCCCCCGCGCCAGAGATGCGGGCTGATCGCGTCGAGCCAGAGCCAGAGCGGCTCGGTCGCGCTCGCGTAGGTCGCGTCCGTGGGGGCGCTGCCCAGAACGGCGGGATCGGGGGCAAGCTCGATGAGGGCCTGCTTGAGGAAGGTGAGGCCGAGGAAGTCGGGCGGCTGGGGATAGGTGAAGCGGCCCTGGTTCTCTTCGGCCCAATTGCCGAGGTCCGCAATGCTGCGCGGCGGCTCGGGCAGGCGGGCGGTATCGTGGTAGAAGATCAGTTGCGCCATGCCCCAGGGCGCTTCGAGTCCGTCCGTCGGCACGGTGAAGTCGCGGATCACCGTGGGCTTGCCGGCGACATCGACGAAGCGCCAGTTCGGCAGCGCCTCGACCCAGGGGCCGAACAGCAAACTCCTGGTTTTTCATCGCGGCGAAGTTCGGACCGTTGATCCAGATCAGGTCGACGCGACCGCCGCTGTGGCGCCCCGCAGCCTTTTCGGCAACGACGCTGGCGACCGCCTCGCCCGTATCGGCAAGCTTGACGTGGGTGACGCTTACCCCGTACCGGTGCTCGACCTCTGCCGCCGCCCAGTCGATGAAGGCATTGCGCCGCGGATCGCCGCCCCAGGCATGAAAGAACACCTCCTGGCCTTCTGCTGCGGCCTCGATCGCCGGCCAGTCGGCGGGCTCGGGTGGCGTGGCCCGTGCCGGCAGGGCGGTAGCGAAGGAAATGGCACAGAGCGCGGCGAGGATGGATTTCATGTGGCCTCCGGGCGGCAGGGCAGACTGTTTTTTCCGTGTCGCTATTTATACGGCCCGCAGCAAGCTATTGTTTCAGGCCGGCGGTCGAAATGCGAGGGCTGAACCGGCGCAAGGTGCTGCGGCTTCGGAGGGAGACGATGACGGGCGACGGGCCGACACCGGACGGAATGCGGGCGGGGCCGCGCCGGTTGCGGCTGTCGCGTCGCTTGATGGGCGCCGCGCGGCATCCCGACCGGCGGACCGATCGCACCGCAGAGATGCCCGTGGGCGATCTGATCGCGCGGCTGGGCGACCGCTCCTTCGGCTGGGCGCTGATCCTGTTTTCGCTCCTGAACCTGCTGCCGGTGCCCTTCGGATCGAACCTGATCCTGGCGATCCCGCTCATCGTCGTCACGGCGCAGATGGCGCTGGGACGGCAGGCGCTCTGGCTGCCCGACAGGCTGAAGACCCGGCGGATCGGCATGCGCGGCTTTCGCAAGCTCGTGCTGCGCGCCGGTCCGCTCCTGCGCCCCGTGGACCGGCTGGTGAAGCCCCGTCTGATGCTGATGTTCTCGCCGGTCTTCGAGCGCAGCCTCGGCGTCGCGTTCCTCGTTTTGTCGATCGCGGTGTTCCTGCCGCTCCCGTTCGCAGCCTATTTGCCGGCGATCGCGCTCCTGCTGGCCGGGATCGGCATCGTCGAGCGCGACGGGCTCGTTCTCATTCTCTCGCTGGCCCTCGGCGCGGTTGCGATGGCGGTTTCGGTGGCGATCGGCGCGATGGTCCTTGCGGGAGCTACGGCGCTTTCGACTTGATCCCGATGGGCCGGGTCTGGAACAACATCTGGGCAAACCAAGGAGGTTCTCTTCCATGCGCAGCCGCATCGCTTTCCTTATTGTCGCCGGTTGCCTGCTCGCCGCCTGTTCTGGCGGGCAGTCCGGGCAGTCCGGGCAGTCCGTGCGGAGCTGCGACGATGGTGGCGACGGCGGAGTGATGATCGACGGGGTCTGCCTCTGAGCGGGCAGCGAACCGGCCGGCCTTGCCAGCATTTCGGCGCCCGTCTAGCGTGATCCGCAGGCGGCCCGGATCAGAGGCGATCGCCGGCGGACCGGGAGACGAGAGATGCGCGGCAATCTGACGATGGAGGAACTTGCCCAGGCGGTGGCCGAGGGCGCGATCGACACGGTGCTGGTCGCGCAAGTCGACATGCAGGGCCGCCTGATGGGCAAGCGCTTTCAGGCCGAGTTCTTCCTCGAGAGCGCCCATCGCGGGACCCATGGCTGCAACTACGTCATGGCGACCGACTACGAGATGGAGACCGTACCCGGCTATGCCGCGACCAGCTGGGAGAGCGGCTACGGTGATTACGCGATCAAACCCGACCTCGCGACCCTGCGGCGCGTCCCCTGGCTCGAAGGAACCGCGCTGGTGCTCTGCGATACCGAGGACCAACACCACGCTCTCGTGCCCCATGCGCCCCGCACCCTGCTGCGCGCCCAGATCGCCCGGCTCGAGGCGATGGGGCTTCAGGCGATGATGGCCTCGGAGCTCGAATTCTACCTCTTCGAGGAGAGCTACCGGACGCTGCACGGGGCGGGCTACCGCGGCATGACGCCGGTGAGCCCCTACAACGAGGATTATCACATCTTCCAGACCACCAAGGAGGAGGACGTGATGCGGGCGATCCGCACCGGGCTCAACGGCGCGGGGATCGCGGTGGAATCGACCAAGGGCGAGGCCTGGGCCGGGCAGGAGGAGATCAACGTCTCCTATGCGGAGGCGCTCGCGTCGGCCGACGGCCATGTGATCGTGAAGAACGCCGTCAAGGAGATCGCGCACGCCAAGGGCAAGGCGGTGACCTTCATGGCGAAGTATTCGACCGAGGCCGCCGGCTCGTCGAGCCATGTCCACCAGTCGATGCGCGGCCTGGACGGCAGCCCGGTGTTCTTCGACGCGGCGGCGGAACACGGCATGTCGAAGCTGATGCGGCACTATCTCGCGGGTCTCCTGGCCCATGCCTCGGAGATCACCTATTTCCTCGCGCCCAACATCAACAGCTACAAGCGTTTCGTCGCCGGGACCTTCGCGCCCACCAAGGCGGTCTGGTCGACGGACAACCGCACCGCGGGCTACCGGGTGGTCGGGGCGGGCACGAAATCGGTGCGGGTCGAGGCGCGGGCCGGCGGGGCGGACCTCAACCCCTATCTCGCCTATTCGGCGCTGCTGGCGGCCGGGATCGCCGGAATCGAGGGCGAGATGGAGCTCGAGGACGAATTCCGCGGCGATGCCTATGGCGGAAAGCGGCTGCGCGAGATACCCACCACGCTGCGCGATGCCGCCGAGGCGCTGCGCAAATCGAAAATGCTCCGCGCGGCATTCGGGGATGCGGTGGTCGACCACTACGTCCATGCCGCGCGCTGGGAGCAGAGCGAATACGACCGCAAGGTCACGGATTGGGAAGTGGCGCGCGGCTTCGAGCGCGCCTGACAAAACAAAGGGAAGTCCTCGAATGTCGGAGATCAGGTGCATCTCTCCGGTGGATGGCAGCGTCTATGCGACGCGCCCCGCGGAGACAGCGGAAAGCGTGCGCGACCGGCTGGCGGTCGTGCGCGCGGCGCAGAAGGCCTGGGCGGCGCTGCCGCTCGTCGAGCGCATCGCCGCGGTGAATGCCGGCGTGCAGCGCCTCGAGGCGATGAACGCCGAGATCGTTCCGGAACTGGCCTGGCAGATGGGCCGGCCGGTGCGGTTCGGCGGCGAGTTCGGCGGGGTCTGCGAGCGTAACCAGTACATGTCGAAGATCGCCGAGGAGGCGCTGGCCCCGCTGGTCTACGAGGACAGCGACGGGTTCCGGCGCTACATCGCCCGCGAGCCGCTGGGCGTGGTGTTGGTGATCGCGCCGTGGAACTACCCCTATCTCACCGCGATCAACACCATCATTCCGGCGCTGATCGCCGGCAATGCGGTGGTGCTCAAGCACGCCAGCCAGACGCTGCTGGCCGGCGAACGGCTGGCGGAGGCCTTCGGCAACCTGCCCGACGGCCTTTTCACCAACGTCTTTCTCACCCATGACGTCACCTCGGCGCTGATCGGCACCCGGGAATTCGACTTCATCAACTTCACCGGCTCGGTCCGGGGCGGCGCCGAGATCGAGAAGGCGGCCGCGGGTACCTTCGTCGGCATCGGGCTCGAGCTCGGCGGCAAGGATCCGGGCTATGTGCGCGCCGATGCCGATCTCGACGCGGCCGTGGCCGGGCTGATGGACGGCGCGATGTACAATGCCGGCCAGTGCTGCTGCGGCATCGAGCGGATCTACGTCCACGAGAGCCTCTATGATGCCTTCGTCGAGAAGGCCGTGGCCGAGGTCTCGAAGCTGAAGCTCGGCAACCCGCTCGAGGAGGAAACCACGATCGGGCCGATGGCCTCCAAGCGATTCGCCGACGAGGTGCGCGGCCAGATCGCCGATGCACTGAAGGCGGGTGCCACCGCGCGGATCGACCCCGCCCTCTTCCCGCGCGACACCGGCGAGGACGCCTATCTCGCTCCGCAGATCCTCACCGGCGTCGATCATTCCATGCGCGTGATGATGGAGGAGAGCTTCGGCCCGGTGGTCGGAATCATGCCGGTGAAGGACGACGAGGAAGCCATCGCGCTGATGAACGATTGCCGCTACGGGCTCACCGCCTCGATCTGGACCGCCGATACCGATGCGGCCGCCGAGATCGGTGCACGGCTCGAGACCGGCACGGTGTTCATGAACCGCTGCGACTATCTCGACCCGGCGCTGTGCTGGACCGGCTGCAAGGAGACCGGCCGCGGCACCTCGCTCTCGGTCCTCGGCTACCAGAGTCTGACGCGGCCGAAATCCTACCACCTGCGGAAGCTCTGAAAATGGGTCCGACGGCGAACTGGAACTTCCCCACGGCGATCCGTTTCGGGGAGGGCCGCATCGCGGAGCTCGGCGCGGCCTGCAGGGCGGCCGGCATGGCACGGCCGCTCCTCGTGACCGATCCCGGCATCGTGAACCTTCCGATCGCGGCGCGAGCGCGGGCGGCGATCGAGGCGGCGGGTCTGCCCGTTGCAGTGTTCTCCGACGTGAAGCCGAATCCCACCGACGCCAATGTCGAGGCGGGGCTCGAAGTGCTGCGCGACGGCGACCATGACGGCGTGGTGGCATTCGGCGGCGGCTCGGCGCTCGATTGCGGCAAGGTCATGGCCTTCATGAAGGGCCAGACGAGGCCGATGTGGGATTTCGAGGATGTGGGCGACTGGTGGACCCGCGCCGACCCGGCCGGCATCGCGCCGGTGGTGGCGGTGCCGACCACCGCCGGCACCGGTTCGGAGGTCGGCCGCGCCGGTGTCATCACCAATGTCGAGACGCATACCAAGAAGGTGATCTTCCATCCGGGCATGATGCCCAAGGTGGTGATCTGCGACGCCGAACTCACCGTCGGCCTGCCGCCGATGCTCACCGCCGGCACCGGCATGGACGCGCTCGCCCATTGCCTCGAGGCCTATTGCGCGCCGTCGTATCATCCGATGGCCGAAGGCATCGCCGTCGAGGGCATCCGCCTCGTGCAGGAAAACCTGCTCGCCGCCTACCAGGACGGCGCCGATCTCGAGGCCCGCGCCAACATGCTCTCCGCCGCCGCGATGGGCGCCACCGCCTTCCAGAAGGGCCTCGGCGCGATCCACGCGCTCTCGCATCCGGTCGGCGCAATCCACGACACCCATCACGGCCTCACGAACGCCGTCTTCATGCCCTACGTGCTCGACTACAACCGCGACCACATCGAGGCGAAGATCGAACGGCTCGCGGCCTGGCTCGAAATCGAGGGCGGCTTTTCGGGATTTCTCGACCTCGTGCTGCGCCTGCGCCGGGATCTCGGGATCCCGCACACCCTCGACCGGATCGGTGTCGATGACAGCAACTTCGAGCGCATGGCGCCGATGGCCGAGGCGGACCCGACGGCGGGCGGCAATCCGCGGCCCTTCACCGCGGCCGGATGCGCTGGAGCTTTATTCCCGCGCCCTCGACGGCCGGCTCGGCTGAGCCGGTGCGGGCCGGCCGGCGGATCGGATGAACGAACGGCCCGGCTCCCGGCCCCCATGCCCGAAGGATCTCTATTCGGGAAACGATCCGTTTCATTTTCGGTTGATTGCCGATTATGAGGAAACTCATGTATCGCATCGCCGGGGCCGCTGCCGGCTGTACCGAAAAGGAAGAAGCGATCATGGCGAAGGTGCTGGTACTCTACTATTCGAGCTGGGGTCACATGGAAGCGATGGCCAACGCCGCCGCAGCCGGGGCGCGGGACGCCGGGGCCGAGGTGACGGTCAAGCGCGTGCCGGAACTGGTGCCCGAGGACGTGGCGAAGGCGGCGCATTACAAGCTCGACCAGGCCGCGCCGGTCGCGGAGCCGGCCGAACTGGCCGATTACGACGCGATCATCTTCGGGGTCTCGACGCGGTTCGGCATGATGTCGGCGCAGCTGAAGAACTTCCTCGACCAGACCGGCGGGCTCTGGGCCGGGGGCAAGCTCGTCGACAAGGTCGCCTCGGTCATGTCCTCGACCGCGACCCAGCACGGCGGCGCGGAACTCGCGATCCTTTCGACGCAGGCTTCGCTCCAGCATCACGGCATGATCATCGTGCCGCTCAGCTACGCCTATCAGGGCCAGTCGGGCAACGACACGGTCCGCGGAGGGTCGCCCTACGGCATGACGACGACCTCGAACACCGACGGCTCGCGGATGCCCTCCGAGCAGGAACTCGAGGGTGCGACCTTCCAGGGCAAGCGGGTCGCCGAGATCGCGGCGCGGCTTTACGGCTGAATGTTTCCGTGCCGGAGCGGGCGGCGGCGGGCGCCGGCGCCATGGCCGGAAGACCGGCGTGACCGGCGCGCTCGCCTGGCTCGGGGCGCGGGCGCGGGGCGCGCTGGTGATCGGCATCGCGCTCTGCTTCATGGTGCCGGAGCTGTCGCGGTTCCTGCGACCGGCACTGCCCTTCCTTGTGCCGCTGGTGCTCGGGCTCGCGATGGCGCGGATCGATCTCGCGGCGACGCTCAGCCGGGCTCTGCAGCCGGGACGGCTGGCGCTGCTGTTGGCGATCTGTCTCGTGCTGATGCCGCTTGGGGCGGTGCTCTATCTCTTGCTCGCGCGCCTCTTCGGGCTCGATCCGGCGCTGTCGTCGGCGCTGGTCTATCTCGCTGCTGCGCCGCCGATCGCCTCGGCCGGGGCGCTCTGTTTCATCCTCGGCTTCAATGCGGCGCTGGCGGTGGAGTTGACGGTGGCGGCGACGCTGCTCACGCCGCTGCTCGGGCCCGCCACGGTGGCTCTGGTCCTGCCCGGTGCGGCGGCGATCGCGCCGCTCGACCTCGCGCTGCGGCTCGGCCTGATGATCGCCGCGGCCGGGTTCGTGGCGCTGGCGATCCGACGCGGCGCCGGGCCGGCGCGGCTGGCGCGGCATGCCGGCGCGATGGACGGGATCGGGGTGATCGCGCTCGTGGTGTTCGTGATTCCGCTCTTCGACGGGGTGCCGGCGATGATCCTCGACGCGCCGGCGCGGGCGCTCGAGGTGCTCGGCGTCGCGGTGCTCGCCAATATCGGCGTCACCCTCGCGGTCCGGGCGCTGCTGCTACGCGGCGCGCGGCTCGGCGCGGCCGATGCCGGGGCGGCGGGCATCGTTTCGGGCAACCGCACCATCGCGATCTACCTCGCCGCGCTGCCGCCCGATCCGGCCTTTGCGCTCTTCGTCGCCCTCTACCAGGTGCCGATGCTGCTCACGCCGGCGATCCTGCAGGGCCTCGGCATCCGAAAGTCGGCGGCCAAAGGGCACACGACAATTTGACACGGTCTGCCGCCATACCTAAAACCTGACCTTCATCCGACTTTCCGTCGAAACCCGGACTGGACCCGGCCCGCCGCTTGGGGCGCGCCGCAAGAGGAGCCTTCGCCTGTGATCATCGGAGCCCCCAGAGAGACCTATCCCGGCGAGGCCCGCGTGGCCCTCACGCCGCAATCGGCCGCGATGCTGAAGAAACTCGGCTACGACTGCATCGTCGAGTCCGGCGCCGGAGCCGCGGCGCGGTTCTCCGACGACGCCTACCGGGAGGCTGGGGTCGAGGTGGTCGGCTCCGCCGCGGACCTCTGGGGCCGCGCCGACGTGGTGGCCAAAGTGCGCGCCCCCGACGAGGCGGAACTTGAACTCGCGCGCTCGGGGCAAATCCTGATCAGCTTCATCTGGCCGGCCCAGAACGCGGCGCTGCTGGAAAGCCTAAAGGCGAAGGGCGTGACCGCGCTCGCCATGGACATGGTTCCGCGCATCAGTCGTGCGCAGAAGATGGACGCGCTTTCCTCGATGGCCAACATCGCCGGCTACCGTGCGGTGATCGAGGCCGGCAACAATTTCGGGCGCTTCTTCACGGGCCAGGTCACGGCGGCGGGCAAGGTGCCGCCGGCGAAGGTGCTCGTGGTCGGCGCGGGCGTGGCGGGCCTTGCGGCGATCGGCACCTCGACCTCGCTCGGCGCGATCACCTACGCCTTCGACGTGCGGCCCGAAGTGGCCGAGCAGATCGAATCCATGGGCGCCGAGTTCGTCTTCCTCGATTTCGAGGAGGCAGCGCAGGACGGCGCCGCCACGGGAGGCTACGCTGCACCGTCGAGCCCGGAATTCCGCGAGAAGCAGCTCGAGAAGTTCATGGAACTCGCGCCCGAGATGGACATCGTCATCACCACGGCGCTGATCCCGGGTCGCGACGCGCCGAAGCTCTGGACGAAGGACATGGTCGCGGCGATGAAACCCGGCTCGGTGGTGGTCGATCTCGCCGCCGAGAAGGGCGGCAACTGCGACCTGACGGTGCCCGACGAGAAGATCGTCTCCGACAACGGCGTGACCATCGTCGGCTATACCGATTTCCCGAGCCGGATGGCGACGCAATCCTCGACGCTCTATTCCAACAACATCCGTCACATGATGGACGACCTGACGCCGGAGAAGAACGGCACGCCGGTCGTCAACATGGAAGACGACGTGATCCGCGGCGCCACCGTGACCCATGCCGGCGAGGTGACCTTCCCGCCGCCGCCGCCGAAGGTGAAGGCGATCGCCGCCCAGAAGCCGAAGGAGAAGGCGAAGGAGCTGACGGCGGAGGAGAAGCGCGCGCAGGAGGTCGCGGCCTTCAAGGCGCAGACCCGCCGGCAGGTAGGGCTCCTGGCGGCGATGACCGTGCTGGTGCTCGCGGTCGGGCTGGTGGCGCCGGCGAGTTTCATGGCGCATTTCATCGTCTTCGTGCTGTCGGTCTTCATCGGCTTCCAGGTGATCTGGAACGTCAGCCACTCGCTGCACACCCCGCTCATGGCGGTGACCAACGCCATCTCGTCGATCATCATCCTCGGTGCGCTGATCCAGATCGGATCGTCCTCGCTGCTGATCACGCTCCTTGCGGCCCTGGGCATCTTCATGGCCTCGATCAACATCTTCGGCGGCTTCCTCGTGACACGGCGCATGCTCGCCATGTTCCAGAAATCTTGAGCGGGCAGGGGTAAGGGACAATGGAATTCGGTTTCACGATTGCGGCCTATGCGGTCGCGGCGGTGCTCTTCATCCTCAGCCTCGGCGGCCTGAGCGGTCAGGAAAGCGCCAAGCGCGCGGTCTGGTACGGGATCGTCGGCATGGCGATCGCGGTCCTTGCCACCTGATCGGGCCGGGACAGGGCCTGTGGTTCGTCTCGGTCATCCTGATCGCGCTGGGCGCCGCGGTTGGCTACCAGCTGGCGACCAGGGTGCAGATGACGCAGATGCCCGAGCTGGTGGCGATCATGCACTCGCTCGTCGGTCTCGCGGCGGTCTTCGTCGGTTTCAACGCCGACATCATGATCAACGACGTGACCGCGACTGCTTTGCGGCCGATGATCGACGGCGCTGCGCGAGCGGTCTGGCTACCGGACGGCTACACCGCGGTCGGGCTGCCGAAGGACGCTCTATGACGGCCTCTCGTCCTTCGGCCAGCTCGATCGCCAAGAAATCCGGCGTCGAGATCGGCATCCTGCGCGTCGAACTCGTGCTCGGCATCTGGATCGGCGCGGTGACCTTCACCGGCTCGGTCATCGCCTACGGCAAGCTGGCCGGTAAGGTGAACTCGGTCGCCAAGCAGCTGCCTGGCGGGCATCTGCTGAATGCCGCCGCCGCGGGCCTGTCGCTGCTGCTGACCATCGCCTATCTGGCGGGGTCGGGCACGTGGGCGCTGGTGCTGCTGACGCTTCTGGCGCTCTTCATCGGCTATCACCTGATCATGGGCATCGGCGGCGCAGACATGCCGGTGGTGGTCTCGATGCTCAACTCCTATTCGGGCTGGGCGGCGGCGGCGATCGGCTTCAGCCTCGGCAACGATCTGCTGATCGTCGTCGGCGCGCTGGTCGGCTCCTCGGGCGCGATCCTGAGCTACATCATGTGCAAGGCGATGAACCGGTCGTTCGTCAGCGTGATCCTCGGCGGCTTCGGCGGCGGGGGCGGCGAGCAGATGGCGATCGAGGGCGAGATGATCGCCATCGACGCCGAGGGTGTCGCGGCGGCGCTCGAGGAGGCCGACAGCGTCATCATCGTGCCGGGCTACGGCATGGCGGTGGCGCAGGCCCAGCAATCGGTCAGCGAACTGACGAAGCGGCTGCGGGCCAAGGGCAAGGAGGTGCGCTTCGGCATCCACCCCGTCGCCGGCCGCCTGCCCGGGCACATGAACGTGCTGCTCGCCGAGGCCAAGGTGCCCTATGACATCGTGCTCGAGATGGACGAGATCAACGAGGACTTCCCCTCCACGGACGTCTCGATCATCATCGGCTCGAACGACATCGTGAACCCGGCGGCGCAGGACGATCCGAACTCGCCGATCGCCGGCATGCCGGTGCTCGAGGTCTGGAAGGCCAAGCAGACCTTCGTGCTGAAGCGCGGGCAGGGCACCGGCTATTCCGGCATCGAGAACCCGCTGTTCTTCAAGGACAACACGCGGATGTATTACGGCGACGCCAAGGCCTCGATCGACGCGCTGCTGGCGCGCATCGACTGAGCCGGCCGGCAGCACCGATCCGGTTGTCGGGCCTCCGTCCTGCGGGGGCCCGATGCGTTTCAGGCCCCGGAGCGTCCGTCTCGGGCAGGCCGGGCATTGCCTTCCATCGCCATGACTGCGGACCTGATGCCCGGAAGCGCTGCCCGTTCCGCGGCGACCTCGCGGACCTCCGCCCCGGCGTGGGGATCGGCGAGCAGGTCGAGAATGGGCGGTGCGCAGGTCGGCTTTCGAGGCCGCTGAACGGGCCGGGGAGGTATCGCGTCCCTTTCCCTCCGTTCGGCCTGAGGCGATGCCCGAAGGTTCCACCACCGGGGCCGACCGCGCGTCCCTCGCCTCCGCTGATGCGGCAGCGCAACGTAGACAGGGGAACCGGCGCCATCGGCTTGACACGGCTGACGGAGAGCGGCGATCAACTCTGGATTGAATTCAGGGCGGAGCCTGACATGATGAGGTCGGTGATCGGATCCACCGCGCTTGCGCTTGTTGCGACGGGCATGGGTTTTTCGCCGGGTGTGGGTTCAGCCCAGCAACGTTGCGAGGTCGAGCGCGTCAACAAGGACGGCAGCAGTATCGGCAACCCCGATTGCCCCGACCGTGGCAGATTGTTGCGGCTTTCCGGTGACAAGGACAGCCAGAGCTTTCTCGTGCTCGGGACGCGGTCGCCCGACGGCACGTTCTCGCTGGAATCGCAGAACCGGGAATTCGACAGCGGCCAGTTCGTGCTTGAGGATCGCAGGCTGCGGTTCTTCGTCTCCGATGCCAACGGCCAGCAGCCCCATTCGCTCTACAACTATGATCCCGATGACGGCACCGATCCGACGGACCCGACCGATCCGACGGACCCTACCGACCCTACGGATCCGACCGACCCTACAGATCCGACTGACCCGACCGATCCGACGGACCCCGTCGATCCGGAATTCCCGGTAGACCCTACTGATCCGACGGACCCGGTCGATCCGGAGTTCCCCGTTGACCCGACCGATCCGACGGATCCCACGGACCCGACGGATCCCACGGTCCCATCGATCCGACCGATCCGACCGATCCGACAGACCCCACGGATCCGGGAGTCCCGGTGGACCCCACAGATCCCGCGGCCCCGTCGCGACCCGATGTGGGTGACAGGGGGCTTGTCGACGGGATCACCGGGATCGGCGCGTTGCCGGTCTTCACAGAGCCCTATTCGATCACCGAGCGGCTCGTTCCATGGGGCTTCGGCGGCCCAGGCGGCCTGCCCGAGACCGGGCGGGCCGAGGGTCCCGAAAGCCGGGTTTGGATCGAGGGCTCCGCGTTGCGTTACGACGAGGACCGCGACGGTCGCGATGGCGACGGCAGCCGCGAGGAGATCATTCTCGGCTTCGACATGATCCGCCGCGCCGATCTCGTCTACGGTCTCGCAATGGGCTGGGAGACCGCCCGCTCGGAATCGTTCGATGGCGGGGTCGAGACCGGGTTCGACGGTTATTTCTTCGGGCCCTATGCCGCCTGGCTGCCCGATCCGGACCTCGTGGTCGATATTTGGGTCGGCTATGCCCGCCGCGGCGTCGACAGCGACATCGCCGGTCTGGAATCCGGCTACGACATCGATCGGCTGTTCGTTTCGGCCAATGCCACCGGGCGGCACCAGTACGGCGACTGGGAAGTCCGGCCGAAGTTCGAGTTCTTCTATGCCAGCGACGAGAGCGACGATGCGACCTATCGACCGGCCGCCGACAGCGGGCTGCCGGCGGACTACCAATTCCGGGTCGAGGGTGGCACCGAGAGCCTCGCGCTCACGACCTTCTCGGTCGAGGTGCGGCGGCCCTGGATGCTTGCGGACGGCACCCGGGTCGAGCCGTTCGCCCGCATCGGCCTCGACGCCTTCCTTGACCGGCCCAATGACGGGCGGATCCTCGGCGGTGACCTGACACTCGAGGACACCTCCGACGTGACTGGCGCGGCGCTGCTCGGCGTGACGGCGCGGCTCGGGAACGGCGCACTGATCGATGCCCGCATCGGCAGTGACGCCATCGGCGACGACGATTTCGACGTCTACGGCGGAGAGGTTTCGCTGATCTGGCCGTTCTGAACCCGCTTCCGGCGGATTGAACCGGCGCCGGTCCGCCACATCTCAATGGTGCAGGGGATCAGGGGAGTTCCGATGCGCCAAGCCATTTCAACCGCCGCGCGGACGGCATTTTTCTTCGTCTGCGTGGGCGCCGCCGGAACGGCAATCGCGGAGGGCAGGATGCTGGAGGATTTCTCGGAGCCGAATGCCGCGAACTGGCGGTTCTTCACCGATCAGGTGATGGGCGGCGTGTCCGAGGGGCAGGCGCGGGTCGAGGAGGTTGCCGGAGAGACGGCCCTGCACCTGACCGGCTCGGTCAGCACCGAGAACCGCGGTGGCTTCATCCAGGCCCGCCTCGACCTTGCCGGTCCGCTGTCGGCCGATGCCGCGGGCGTGGTGCTCCGCGTGCGCGGCGACGGGCAGCGCTACTTCGTCCATCTGCGCACCTCCGGAACCGTGCTGCCCTGGCAGTATTACCAGGCGCCTTTCGAGACCGGCCCCGACTGGCAGGAGGTACGGCTGCCGTGGTCGGCCTTCGAAGCCTCGGGGCGGATGCTGCGCGACACCCCGAAACCCGAGGCCGTGCGCTCGGTGGCCATCGTGGCTTACGGACGCGATCACGAGGCCGATGTGTCGGTCGCCGAGATCGGCACGTTCTGAATCGGCGCTGGCGCGGTCCGTGCGGTCCGGAGACCGGTTCCGGCGAGGCTCGCCACGAAGAGGATCGTCATCGCAAGCACGATCGTGGGTGCCGGCGCGCTGTCGAGCCAGAAGCTGGCATAAACCCCCGCAAAGCTCGCCAGGATCGCAACCCCGACCGCGACCGCCAGCATGGGCCCGAAGCGCCGCACCCAGAGAAAGGCGATGGCTCCGGGCGTGATCAGGAAGGCGATTGCGAGGATGATCCCGACCGCTTGCAACGCCGCCACGACAATCATCGAGACCATCGCCAGCAGCCCGTAATGCAGCCAGCCCACCGGCAGGCCGATGGCACGGGCATGGGCCGGATCGAAGGCGTGGAGCATGAAGCCGCGGCGCAGAGCGAGCAGCACTCCCGTGACCGGCACCGCGATCGCGGCACTGGCGGCGATGTCCGGCCAGCCGATGCCGAGTGCGTCGCCGAAGAGAATGTGGTCGAGATGCACGTCGGTCGGAGTCCAGACGTAGAGCACGATGCCGAGCGCAAACATGCCGGAGAACACGATGCCCATCGCGGTGTCCTCCTTGATCCGGCTGTTGTCCTTCAGAAAGCCGGTCGCGCCGGCGCAGAGCATGCCGGCGGCGAAGGCGCCGAGGGCCAGAGGCGCCCCGAGCCAGTAGGCGACAACGATGCCGGGCAGCACCGCGTGGCTGATCGCATCGCCCATCAGCGCCCAGCCGCGCAGCACCAGAAAGCATGACAGGAGCGCCATCGGCACCGCAACGAGGGCGGTCACCGCGAAGGCGCGGAGCATGAAGTCGAACTCGAAGGGCAGGAGGATGTCGCTCATCGCCCGAGATTCTCCCGCGCCCGGCGCCGCGCCGCGAGATAGCCGTGCTTCGGCGCGAGGACGAAGGCGGCGAGGAAGATCAGCGTCTGGAACACCACGATGATGCCCCCGGTCGCCCCGTCGAGGAAATAGCTGAGATAGGCGCCCGTCAGCGCCGTGCCGGCGCCGATCGCAACGGCGAGGGCGACGAGCACGCCGAACCGGTCGGTCAGCAGGTAGGCGGTGGCGCCGGGCGTCACCACGAGGGCGACGACCAGGAAGGCACCGACGGTCTGAAGGGCCGCGACCGTCGAGGCGGCGAGCAGCGCGAAGAACAGGAGTTTCAGCCCGGTCGCGGGCAGGCCGATCGAGCGGGCATGGTCCTCGTCGAAGAACACCGCCATCAGGTCGCGCCAGCGCAGGGTGAGGATGGTGAGCGTGAGGCCGGCGATGAGCGCGAGTTGCAGCGTGTCGCCCGGCGTGATCGCCAGCACGTTGCCCATGACGATGGTCTGCACGTTCACGGAGGTGGGCGAGAGCGAGACCATGAAGAGCCCGAGCCCGAAGAACGAGGTGAAGATGATGCCGATCACGGTGTCGTGCTTGAGACGCGTCACTGCCGAGAGCGACAGGATCGCCGCCGCCGCGAGCCCGCCGGCTAGGAACGCGCCGGCCGCGAACGGCAGGCCCAGCATGTAGGCGCCGGCGACCCCTGGCACGATGGCGTGGCTGAGCGCGTCGCCGATCAGCGACCAGCCCTTCAGCATCAGGAAGGCCGAGAGGAAGCCGCAGACCCCGCCGACCAGCCCGCTCACCCAGATCGCGTTGAGCATGTAGCTGTAGCCGAAGGGTTCGAGGAGGGTGCTCATAGCTCGCGCGGCTCCCTTTCGGGCCCGGTCGCGGCATCCTCGGCCTCGGAATAGATCACGAAGGGCCGCTCGTCGTCGGTCAGCACGGTGATCTGCCGGCGATCCTCGGTCTCGTCGTGGTGCAGGTCCTGCCCGCCGAGCACGAAATGCCGGAGCTTGCCGCCGAACGCCGCCTCGAGGTTCTCCTGGGTGAACACCTCCGCCGTCGGCCCCGCCGCGAGGATGCGCCGGTTGATCAGTACTGCCCGGTCGCAATATTCCGGCACCGAGCCGAGATTGTGGGTCGAGACCAGCAGGACGCGGCCCTCGTCGCGCAATTCCTGCAGGAGGCTGACGATCTGCGCCTCGGTGGTGACGTCGACGCCGGTGAAGGGCTCGTCGAGCAGGATCACCTGCCCCTCCTGCGCCAGCGCCCGCGCGAGGAACACCCGCTTCTTCTGCCCGCCCGACAATTCGCCGATCTGCCGGTGCCGGAGCGCAGCCATCCCGACCCGCTCGAGCGCCTCGGTGACCATCGCCCGGTCCTGGGCCGAGCCGCGGCGCATCCAGTTCATGTGGCCGTAGCGGCCCATCGTCACCACGTCCTCCACCAGCACCGGAAACGACCAGTCCACCTCCTCGGCCTGCGGCACATAGGCCACGAGGTTGGCCGCGCGCGCGGCGTCGCCCTTCTGGCCGAGGATCGAGACCGTCCCCGAGGCCAGGGGCACGAAGCCCATGATCGCCTTGAAGAGCGTCGACTTGCCGGACCCGTTCACCCCCACCAGCGCCGTGATCGAGGCGCGCGGGATCGCAAAACTCGCCGCCTCGAGCGCGGTCATCCCGTTGCGATAGGTCACGGTCACGTCGTCGAGCGCGAGCCCTTCAGTCGTCGCCAGGGGCTCGGCGAGGCTCATTCGCTCAGGCCCGCCGCGATGGTCGAGGTCGTGACGCGCATCAGGTCGAGATAGGTCGGCACCGGTCCGTCCGGCTCCGACAGGCTGTCGACATAGAGCACGCCCGCATAGGCCGCCCCGGTCTCTCGCGCGATCTGCTGCGCCGCATCCGCCGGCACTGTGCTCTCGGAGAACACTGCCGGGATGCCCTCGGCGCGGATCGTGTCGATCACCGCCCGGACTTGCTGCGGCGTGCCCTGCTGGTCGGCATTGATCGGCCAGATGTAGAGCTCCTTCAGACCGAAATCCCGCGCGAGATAGCTGAACGCGCCTTCCGAGGTCACCAGCCATCGCCGCTCCTCGGGGATCGCCGCCAGCGTCTCGCGGATCGGATCGGCCAGCGCGCGGATCTCGTCGGAATATGCCGCGGCATTGGCGGCATAGACCTCCGCATTCGCCGGATCGGCCGCCGCCATCGCCGCTCGGATGTTCTCGACATAGATCAGCGCCGCATCGGGGGACATCCAGGCATGCGGATTCGGCTTTCCCGCATATGGCCCGGTGCCGATGCCGATCGGCTCGACGCCCTCCGAGACCACCGCCGAGGGAATGTCGCCGAGATTGTCGAGGAACTGCGCGAACCACTGCTCGAGATTGAGCCCGTTCCAGAGCACCAGATCGGCGTCGCGCGCCCGGCGGATATCGCCCGGTGTCGGCTGGTAGAAATGGATCTCCGCCCCCGGTTTGGTCAGCGCCTCCACGTCCGCAGCCTCGCCCGCGACGTTGGCGGCCATGTCGGCGAGCACGGTGAAGGTGGTCACGACCTTGAGACGGTCCTCGGCACCGGCAGGCGTCCAGACCAGGGTGGCGAGGGCGAGAGCGGCAAGAAGACGATGCATCGACGGGATCCTGCAGGGTGAAGGGACATGAGCGAGGAACATACGACGCGATCGGACTCTGTCAACGCGATTGAGAAACATTCTCATAAAGAGCTTGCCCGGCCCGGCGGATCGGCTAATCTGCGGTGCATGGCCGGAAAGCTCGAGGATCACGAAGACACGTTGCGCGAGGCGGGCCTGCGGATCACGCGGCCACGCCGGATCATCCTCGAGATCCTCGCCGCCAGCGAGGGCCACCCCGACGCGACCGAAATCTTCGCGACGGCAGCCGCCCGCGACAGCCGGATCTCGCTCGCCACGGTCTACCGAACCATGAAGGCCCTCGAGGAGACCGGTGCGATCCAGCGCCACGCCTTCGACGGCGGCCCGGCGCGCTTCGAATCCGGCGACACCGACCATCACGACCACCTGATCGACGTCGAGACCGGCGAGGTTGTCGAGTTCTCCTCCGCCCGGATCGAGGCGCTGCAGGAGGAAATCGCCGCCGAGCTCGGCTACGAGCTGGTCAGCCACCGGCTCGAGCTCTACGGCAAACGCAAGCCCCGCAAGGGCTGAGCGGCGATCGGAAAAACCCGACGCAATCCGCTAACTCCGCTGTCAACCATGATAATCCCGGGCGGTTAGCACTTGCTTCACCGTCGCGGCGCTAAGACCTGTCCCACGCGGTCGAAGGGCCGGCGCGGCGAGACCGGAAACCGGGAAGGCGCTGCACAGTCAGAATGGCGATCAGGGGGTCCGCACATGCGGGTCCATTTCATCACGCGGCGTCGAAAGCGCCGCTCGCCAAATAAAGGACGAAACACATGTCTTCGATTCTCACCAACACCAGCGCAATGGTTGCCCTCCAGACCCTGAAGAGCACCAACGGCAGCCTCGGCAAGGTCCAGAACGAGATCTCCACCGGCCTGAAGGTCGCGACCGCGAAGGACAACTCCTCGTCCTGGTCGATCGCCTCCACCATGAACTCCGACGTCCGCAGCTACGGCAAGCTCGGCGATGCGCTCACCTCGGCCTCGGCCATGGTCGGCGTGGCCCGCGTGGCCGCCGAGCAGGTGTCGGACATTCTCAAGCAGATCCAGGAGAAGGTCGTCCAGGCCGAAAATCCGGACGCCGACGTCGCCAAGATCCAGGCCGAAGTCACCGCGCTGACCGACACGATCGTCTCGATCGCCCAGTCGGCCCAGTACAACGGCATCAACATGGTCGAAACCGGCGGTGCCGCGCAGACCATCACCGTCTCCGTCATGCGTGACGCGGCCGGCGCCCTGACCACCGGCACGATGGCGGTCGCGGCACAGGATCTCGAAGTGCTCGGCGCCGCTCTGGTCGTCGGCACGGCGACTGTGGATGCCATCGACACGCTCATCGACAGCGCCAACACCGCGGCGGCTGCCTTCGGTGCGGCGCAGGCGCGCATCGACGCCCAGAACGACTTCCTGGGCAAGCAGGCCGATGCGCTGAAGGAAGGCGTGGGCGCACTCGTCGACGCCGACATGGAAGAAGCTTCGGCTCGCCTGACCGCGCTGCAGACGCAGCAGCAGCTCGGCATCCAGGCCCTGTCGATCGCCAACCAGGCGCCGCAGAGCGTGCTGTCGCTGTTCCGTTGATCGCGGACTGACTGACCCGGGGCGGGCCCTCCGCCCGCCCCGGACTTCGTTTCGCCTCCGGCCCCGCTGCGGGGCCTTGTGCCTGCGCCTGCTCTTCGAGAGGTCCGCGAATGAGTTACCGCCCGAACGCCCGCTCCGGATATGCCGCCGCCTCGGCGCCGATCCGCACCGATCGTGGCACGGAATACGCCATCTTCGCCCAGACGACCAGCCGCCTGAAGGCGCTGGACGAAAGCGACAGGACGCGGTTTCCGGCCCTCGCGGCGGCCGTGACCGACAACCAGCGCCTCTGGGGCGTGCTGTTCGAGGACCTGATGAGCGACGGCAACCAGCTTCCCGACGCGCTCCGCGCCAACCTGATCGGGCTCGCGGAATTCGTCCGCCGGCACTCGCTTCAGGTGCTGGCCGGCAAGGCCTCGATTGCGCCGCTGATCGAAATCAACACCACCATCATGCGCGGCCTGCGCGGCAACGTGAGGGAGGAAGCCGCATGAGCGGGCTCGTCCTCAAGCTCGGTCCGCGCGAGCGGATCATGATCAACGGCGTCGTGATGGAAAACGGCGATCGCCGGACCCGGATCAACATCGTCACGCCCGACGCCAACGTGCTGCGTCTGCGCGACGCGATCCATCCCGACGAGGCCAACACCCCGGTCAAGCGGGTCTGCTACATCGCCCAGCTCGTGCTCGCCGGCGAGGCCGATCCCGCCGAGGCCCGCACGCAGATGCTGCGCGGTATCGAACAGCTCAGCCAGGTCTTCCGCGACGACGACAGCCGGATGCATCTCGATGCCGCTACCGAAGCCGTCTCCGAGAACCGTTTCTACCAGGCCATGAAAGCGCTGCGCGCGGTCCTGCCGCGCGAGGCCCGGCTTCTGCAGATTCGCGATGTGTCCTGAGCACTGACTCCGCTCTGGACTGTTCCCGCGCCCGGTCTCCGACCGGGCGCAACGCGTTCCGGACACTGCCACTGCCTGCGACCCTGCACCTTCGCAACCTTCCGTTAGGCATGATGGTTCGGCCGGATTATTCTTTGCTTCATCGGTGCCGGCGTAGTCTTGCCTTGCAGTGAAACACTGGCGCGGAGGGGAAGAACGATCCTGTGCCGCAACGTCAGAAGACGGTCATGCCCCGCATCGCGCGGGGTCGGATCGAAACGCGGTGCCGAACGCACTGCACCTTGGGTATCGAACACATGTCCAGCATTCTGACCAACACAAGCTCGATGGTCGCGCTTCAGACCCTCAGGAGTACCAATACGGCGCTCGGCCGGACGCAGAACGAGATCAGCACCGGCAAGAGCGTCGCCACGGCGCGCGACAATTCCTCGAGCTGGTCGATCGCCTCCACCATGAGCGCCGATGTCGGGGCGTTCCGCACGCTGTCGCAATCGCTGACCTCCGCCTCGGCGATGGTCGGCGTGGCCCGGGTCGCCGCGGAACAGGTCGCGGACATTCTCAAGCAGGTGCAGGAAAAGATCGTCCAGGCCCAGAATCCCGACGCCGATCTCTTCAAGCTCAACGAGGACATCCGGGCCCTCGGCGAAACCATTGGCTCCATCGCCGAATCGGCCCAGTACAACGGCATCAACCTCGTCGAGACCGGAGCGACGGCGCAGACCATCACGCTCTCGCTCACCCGCGATGCCGCCGGAATCGTGGCAACCCAGACCTTCTCGACCGGCGTCGCCGATCTGGGAACGATCGCGGACGATGTAACCGTCCTGATCGCCGACCGGCTGATCGGGCCGCCGCTCGGGATCGGCCATCCCGACACGCTCGACTGGATCGATACCCGGCTCGACGATGCCAACACCGCGGCGGCCACCTTCGGCGCGGCGCAGGCCCGCATCGACGCCCAGAACAGCTTTCTGAGCAAGCAGGCCGATGCGCTGAAGGAAGGCGTGGGCGCGCTGGTTGATGCCGACATGGAGGAGGCTTCGGCCCGCCTGACCGCGCTACAGACCCAACAGCAGCTCGGCATCCAGGCTTTGTCGATCGCCAATCAGGCGCCGCAGGCCATCGTGTCGCTGTTCCGCTGATCCGAAACCAATCCGGAGTGCGCGCCAGACGCGTGCTCCGGACCCGCTGACAGGTGCAGAGATGAGCTTCCAGCCCCAGATCCCGCTCGCAGGCATCGCCGGATGGCGCTTTCTGGAACGCACCCAGCCGGTGCAACAGGCCACCTTCGAGAAGGGGCCGCAGTTCGCCCGCGATATTGCCTATTTCACCGAGAACGTCGGCAAGATCGAGACCGCCGCCGATCTGGTTGCCGACCGCCGCCTCCTGAAGGTCGCCCTCGGCGCCTTCGGCCTTTCCGACGAGATCGACAAGAAGGCCTTCATCCGCAAGGTACTCGAGGAGGGGACCACCGACCCCAGGGCGCTCGCCATGCGGCTCACGGAAAAGGCATTCCGCGAGATGTCCGACGCCTTCGGCTTCGGCGCCGAGACCGGCCGGCGCAACGCCGAGCCGGGTTTCGCCCCGAAGATCGTCGCCGCCTACAAGACCCGCGCCTTCGAGGCCGCGGTGGGCGAGAGCAACAACGACATGCGCCTCGCCATGAACCTCAAGCGCGAGATCGGCGAGCTTGCCGCCGGCGAGGGTGCGAGCCTCTTCAAGGTGATCGGCTCGAAGCCCCTGCGGCAGGTCTTCGAGAAGGCCTTCAACCTGCCCAGCCAGTTCGTCCAGCTCGACATCGACCGCCAGGCCGAGGTCTTCGGCGACAAGCTCTCGAAGATGTTCGGCAAGGGCGACCTCACGGTGTTCCAGGACCCGACCAATGTCGACAAGCTGATCACCCGCTTCCTCGCCATCTCGCAGATCGAGACCGGTGCGGCCGCCGCCTCGCCGGCCTCCGGCGCTCTCACGCTCCTGCAGAACGCCAATGGCGGCGGCTCGCAGGGCCTCTTCAACCTCCTCGCCGCCCGCGGCTGAGCGCTTGTCCCTTGCCGCAGCGCGGCGGCGAAACCACACCTCGCCCCGCGCACGCCGTGCATGCGTTGCCCATGTTTTCCACGGTGAACACCGGGGCGGTCACACCCGAGGCGCGTTCGGATCGAGCGGCATGGGCTTGGGCTTGGCCATCCGGCCGGTCTCCATCCCGAGGAGTGCGGCCAGCCGGTCGAAGCTCCCCTCCGCCCCGTCCGGGGCCTTTTCGGTGAAATAGCCGTCGAGGGCCGGCCAGAGCCGGATCGCCTCGTCGATCGCCGGGTCCGACCCGTCGGCATAGAGCCCGGTCTGGATCATCAACTCGGCATTCTCGTAGGCCGTGAGCACCCGCCGCGTCCGCGCGATCATCGCGTTCTCCGCCGGGGTCGCGATCCCCGGCAGGCTGCGTGACACCGACCGGCGCACATCCACCGCCGGGAACCGCCCGCGCTCGGCGATGCCCCGGTCGAGCACCACATGCCCGTCGAGCACGCCCCGGGTGATGTCGGCGATCGGCTCGTCCATGTCCGAGCCCGCCACCAGCACCGAGAAGATGCCGGTGATGTCGCCCTTCCCGAACGGCCCCGGCCCGGCCCGCTCGCAGAGCCCGGCGATCAGGTTCGCCGTCGAGGGCGGAAACCCCCGGAGCGTCGGCGCCTCGCCGGCGGTCAGCGCGATCTCCCGATGCGCCTCCGCGAACCGCGTGAGCGAATCCGTCAAGAGGAGCACATGATGCCCCTGGTCGCGGAACACCTCCGCCGTGGCCATCGCCATCCAGGCCGCCCGGCGCTTGATCAGCGGCGCCTGGTCCGAGGTCGCCGCCACCACCACCGCCCGCGACATGCCCTCGGGCCCCAGCACGTTGTCGACGAAATCGCGCAATTCCCGCCCGCGTTCGCCGATCAGCGCGAGCACCACGATATCCGCTTCGATCCCCCGCGCGAGATCGGCGAGCAGCGACGACTTGCCCACGCCGGAGCCGGCGAACACCCCGATCCGCTGGCCCTTCGCCAGCGGCAGCACGGTGTCGAAAACCGTGAGCCCGGTGTTGAGCCGTGTCCCCAGCGCCTTGCGCGTGGCGGGCTCGGGCGGCGCGCGGCGCAGCGTCGCCGAGGCGGCCCCCGGCTTCAGCGGTCGCCCGTCGAGCGATTGGCCGAACGCGTCGACGATCCGCCCGACCCAGGACGCATCGGGATGCACCCCCGCCGGCCCGAGCAGCGTCACCCGGTTGCCCACCGCCGCCCCGTCCAGCGGCGCGTAGGTCATCGCCCGCGCGTGATCCTCCGAGATGCCGACAATCTCGCCGCCCAGAGATCGTCCCGCTCCCATCGCGATCGCCACCTGGTCGCCGATCCGCGCCTGATGGGTGAGGCCGGCGATCTCGAGCGAGGCCGTCCCGACCGCCACCACGCGGCCGATGCGGCGGTGGTTGGTGATCCGGGTCAGTTCGGAGGCGACGGCGGAGAAATCTGTGAGCATGGGGCCTCGCTGCGTGTTCCGGCTGCCCGTCGGGCGCTTACCCTTTGTTCACCATGAGTGGTTAAGCCCGGGTTAGAGACGACCGAAATCCGAAATGGCAGGAGAATCCGGCCCATGGACATGAACCTGACACTTCTGCGGCTCTCCAGCAGCCTCGCGGCGCATTCCACCTCGCGCCAGCGGGTGCTCTCGGAGAACATCGCCCATGCCGACACGCCCGGCTACCAGGCGCGCGACATCCCCGATTTCGGCGAGACCCTGCGCGGATCGACGCCGGCCTTCGCCGCGAAGACCACGCGGCCCGGCCACATGGCCTTCGGCGCCGATCCCAACGGCTTCGCCCCGCAGGTCGCGGTGGTCGACGGCGCCGAGAGCCCCAACGGCAACTCGGTCTCGCTCGAGGAACAGATGATGCGCGCCGCCGAGGTGCGGCAGAGCCACGACATGGCGCTCGGGGTCTATCGCAAGTCGATGGACATCCTGCGCTCGTCGCTCGGGCGCGGACGGTAAGGAGACCCTCTCATGAACGAAATCGCCAAGACGATGGCCGCTTCGGCGAGCGGAATGCGGGCGCAATCGGCGCGGCTGCGGCTGTCGTCGGAGAACATCGCCAATGTCGACACGCCCGGCTACCGGCGCAAGACGGTGTCCTTCGAGGAGACCTTCCAGCGCGGCGACGCGCGCGCGGTGAAGACCGGCCCGGTGCGGCTCGACCGCAGCGAGCTGCCGCAGATCTACGACCCGACCAACCCGATGGCCGGGGTCGACGGCTACTTCCGCGGCTCCAACGTCGATCTCATGGTCGAGATCGCCGATGCCCGTGAAGCCAACCGCTCCTACCAGGCCAATCTCCGCATGTTCGACCAGGCGCGCCAGATGGCGACGAGCCTGCTCGACCTGCTGCGCCGCTGACCGAAGGACATCCCCACATGGACGTGAAAGCCTCCCTCGCCTCCCAGCTCTATTCCCAGGCCCAGCTCGCCGCGCGGCCGCTGCCGCAGCAGGCCGACGGCGCCGGGGTTCGTTCCGCCGGCGCGGCCTTCCAGGCCGCCTCGACCGATTTCATGGAAACCCTGCGCGCCAGCGAGGAGACGGTGAAGGCCGGGCTCGCCGGCCGGGCCGATCCGCAGGCCGTGGTCGAAGCGCTGGCCGCGACCGAGCTTGCGGTGCAGACCGCCGTCGCGGTGCGCGACAAGGTGGTCGAGGCCTATCAGGAAATCCTGCGCATGCCGGTCTGAGGCTTCCCGCCGTGACCGAGGCCCAGATCCTCGACATCCTGCGCCAGGGCCTCTGGACGGCCCTGGTGATCTCGACCCCGATCCTCGCGGTTGCGCTGATCGTCGGTCTCGCGATCGGACTCCTGCAGGCCCTGACCTCGGTGCAGGAAATGACGCTGACCTTCGTGCCGAAGCTCGGCGCGATCCTCATCGTGTTCTGGATCTCGATGAGCTTCTCCGGGCGCCACGCTGGTGCGGTTCTATCAGGACCAGCTCATCCCGATGATCGAGGGCCGCTGAAGCCGACCGGCACCGCAGCCGCGGCCCGCAGCTCCCTCAAGGACGCCGAGCGCATCTCGACCGCGATCAGTTCTGCGGTCCGGTTCCCGGCCCCTGCTGCGGATTGGTCCCCGGTGGCTCCGCAGGCGTAACCGGCTTGCGCCCCAGCCTTGCCGACACCGCGCCCGAGGAGATCACCCGCGGCAGGATCAAGAGCGCAATCACGTCGAAGATCCAGACGATCAGTGTCGCGAGCACCCAGGTCGAGAGCCCCGTGATCTCGAGACCGCTGCTGACCAGCGTGGTGACCAGAAGTGCGGCGAAGGTCGCCACAAGGGCGATGCCGCCGACCAGCGCCTGCGCATACCGTGTCGACAGCCCCTTGAGCAGCGGCTCGAGGGCGAACCGTGCCACCGTGAAGATCACGACGACGATCACAAAGCTCCTGAAGCTGATGGAGAAGCCGGGCAGCAGCCATACTGCAACCAGCAGCCCGATGGCCGCCGCCAGCAACTCGATCAGCGCTCTCGTGACGAAACGTGGCATGGCGATCCTCCCAGGGTTCGGGATATGGGATTTCCCCGGGCCGATGCAACCGCGCTTTCGCCCCGCACCGGCTCCGCCGCCCGATCCCCCGGCTTCAGAACAGGAAATCGCCGGGGTCGATGTGCCAACGCTCGGCCTCGAGCAGGGTGATCCGGGTCTCCTCGAGGACGATTCGCACGTCGTCGCCGGCCAGCCGGATACGCAGGTCACCGAAATCGCCACACAACCGGTCGCCATCGACGCCTCCCTTCAGGAAGTCGCGGTCTGCGTTGCGTCAGCGTGACGCCGGTCTTCGAAAAGTCCGGCCGTTATAGTACACCGCTGCGGGTGGAGTAGCCGGTCCGCTGACTCCGACGGAGATTGCCATGTGTCTTTCGTGCTGCCATGCCGATCCCGAGACCGGAGCCTTCATCGACATGTGCCTGTGCGGGGCGCCGACAACACGGGCTGCCTTTGCACGGCTGGAGGCTGATCTCGACCGGCGTCGAATGATCGGCGGTACGGCGGCTTTGATGGGCATGTTCGCGGGGTTCGGCCTCGCGCCGCGGGCGGCAAGGGGCCAGTCCGGCGGACGGCCGCTTCTCCTCCACAATATGCGTTACTTCGACGGCACGGCACTCGCGCTTCAGGAAGGCCGCGACATCCTTGTCGCGGACGGGCGCATCGCCGCGCTGGTGCCGGCCGGGCAGGGTCCGGAGGACGCGGATCGGATCGATTGCGGCGGCCGGGCCGTCATCCCCGGCCTGATCGATGCGCATGTCCACATCACTCTGGCCGGTATCAGCCAGGTCGCGGCGCTGACCGCCGATCCGGCCTTCATCCATCTCGTGGCCGGGCAGCAGGCGGGCGCGATGCTTTTGCGTGGCTTCACCACCGTGCGCGACACTGGCGGGCCCGCCTTCGCGCTGAAGCTCGCGATCGACCGGGGCGTGTTGCCGGGGCCGCGCATCTTTCCCTCCGGCGCGATGATCTCCCAGACATCGGGACACGGCGATTTCCGGCCGCTCGACGCTCTTCCGCGCAGCGACGTCGATCTGGACCGGACCGAACTGCAGGGCGTCGCGGCGATCGCCGACGGGCGGGCGGAAGTGCTGCGGCGCACCCGCGAGCAGCTGATGAAGGGGGCGAGCCAGATCAAGATCATGGCCGGCGGCGGCGTGTCGTCGCTCTACGATCCGCTCGAGTCGGTGCAGTATCTGGAGGAGGAGATGGAGGCCGCGGTCCGGGCTGCCGCCGACTGGGGCACCTATGTCTGTGCCCATGTCTACACGCCGGCGGGCATCCGGCGCGCCCTGCGGGCCGGAGTGAAATGCATCGAGCACGGCCAGCTTGCGGATACCGCGACCATCGCAGAAATGCGCGCCGCCGATGCCTGGTGGTCGATTCAGCCCTTCCTCGACGACGAGGACGCCAACCCCAAGAGCGATCCGGCCCAGCGGGCCAAACAGCTCGAAGTGGCGCGCGGCACCGTTCGGGCGTTCGAGGAGGGGCGGGACGCTGGCGTCAGGATGGCGTTCGGCACCGATATCCTGATGAATCCGGCCGGCGTGTCGAGCCAGGGCCGGCAGCTTGCCAAGCTGACCCGGTTCATGCCGCCGCTGGAAGCCCTGCGCATGGCGACGGGGTCGGCGGGCGACCTGCTGGCGCTTTCTGGAGAGCGCACGCCCTATCCAGGCAGGCTCGGCGTTATCGCCGAGGGTGCCCATGCGGACCTTCTCGTGGTCGAGGGCAACCCGGAGACTGGAACTCGACTGGCTGGACGATCCGGAAACGAACCTCGCGCTCATCATGAAGGGTGGCGACATCGTGAAGGATCGCCTCGGCTAGGCCGAACGCCGCCTGTCGTCCTGCGCCGATCCTCTGCGTTCCGGGCGCCTATCCGGGGCCGGTGCACCACCCGCAGACGTTCCCGAGGCCACGGGGTGTCGCAAGTCCCTGACTGCCTTGACCGAATCTTTACCATGACCGGCGAGTGTTGCGTCCGAGCGCGGAGAACCGCGCGGTCACGAACGCGAGAACGCGGGAGAGAGCGATGGACGTTGCAGGCTACGTGGCACTGACCCGGCAATCGGGGCTGGTCAAGGAAATGCAGGCGGTCGCGAACAACATCGCGAACCTCTCCACCACCGGATACCGCCGCGAAGGCGTGATCTTCGCGGAGATGGTGCAGGCGCTGCCCGCCGAGGGCGGCTCGGTCGCGATGACCGAGGCGCGCGCGCGCTTCACTGACGACCTTCAGGGCGCGCTGGTCCAGACTGGCGGCTCGCTCGACATCGCCATCGAGGGCGAGGGCTATTTCACGGTCCAGTCCCCCGAGGGGCCGCGGCTCACCCGCGCCGGCGCCTTCTCGCGCGACGCCGAGGGCACCCTCGTCACCATGGACGGCCATCCGCTGCTCGACGAAGCCGGCGGGCCGATCGTCGTTCCCTTCGAGGCCCGCAACATCGGGCTGGCCGCCGACGGCACGCTTTCGGTCGATGGCGCGCCGCAGGCCCGCATCGGCCTCGTCACCGCAGAAGACCCCACGAAGATCTTCCGCGAGGCCGGCGTGCTCTTTCGCGTCGATGGCGAGACCGTGCCGGTCGAGCCCGATCTCGGCCGGATGGTGCAGGGCTTCCTCGAGAATTCCAACGTCAACCCGATCACCGAGATGGCCCGCATGATCGAGGTCCAGCGCGCCTACGAATACGGCCAGAAGCTGCTCGATCAGGAAGACGAGCGCATCAAGCAGGTGGTCAACACCCTCGGCCGGACCGGCTGAGCGTCATCAGGATAACAGGAGAGACACATGCGCGCCCTCAACATCGCCGCCACCGGAATGTCGGCCCAGAATACGCGGGTCGAGGTGATTTCCCACAACCTCGCCAACATGAGCACCACCGCCTACAACGCGCGCCGCGCCGAGTTCTCCGACCTGCACTACCAGCAGGCGGTGCGGCCGGGCTCGGTGAACACCGCCGAGGGCACGATCCTGCCGGCCGGCGTCCAGCTCGGCCTCGGCGTGCGCACCTCGGCGGTGGCGATGCAGGTCGAGCAGGGCTCGCTCGTCGAGACCCGCGGGTCGCTCGACCTCGCCATCGACGGCAAGGGCTATCTCGAGATCACCATGCCCAACGGCAACCCGGCCTACACCCGCGACGGCGCGCTCAAGCGCAACGGCGACGGGCTGATCGTCACCTCCGACGGCTTCACCGTGGTGCCCGACATCACCATTCCCGAGGATGCCCGCGAGATCACCATCAATGCAGATGGCGAGGTCTATGCCTATTTCGACGGACAGGTCGAGGCGCAGCTGCTCGGGCAGTTCGGCCTCGTCACCTTCTCCAACGAGAAGGGCCTCGAGGCGCTGGGCTCGAACCTCTACCGCGAGACCGAGGCGTCGGGGCAGCCCAATGTGGGCGATGCCGGCGATGACGGCCGCGGCATCTTCCGCCAGGGCTATCTCGAGGCCTCCAGCGTCGATGCGGTGCGCGAGATCACCGGGCTGATCGAGGCGCAGCGCGGCTACGAGATGAACGCCAAGGTCATCACCGCCGCCGACCAGATGCTGGCCGCCACCGTGCAGGTCCGCTGATCGGATGCGCCTGCGCCTGATCCTCTGCCTCGTGCCGCTGCTCGCCGCCGAGATCGCCACCGCCCAGGCCGTGGTGCCGCTGCGCGCGATCCGCGGCCAGAGCGTGATCTCCGCCGAGGACGTCACCCTTTCCGAGGACCGGGTGCCCGGCGCCTTCGCCGCCCTCGACGCGGTGATCGGCCGCGAGGCAAGGGTCACGCTCTATCCGGGCCGGCCGATCCTCAGCGGACAGGTCGGCGCGCCGGCCCTCGTCGAACGCAACCAGCTCGTGCGCATGACCTATGCGGATGCCGGGCTGAGCATCACCGCGGACGGGCGCGTGCTCGATCGCGGCGGTGTCGGAGAAATCGTGCGGGTGATGAACCTCGCCTCGCGCCAGATCGTGTCCGGAACGGTGACATCCGCGGGCACTGTGGAGGTCGGAGAATGAGCAGATTCATGAAACCGCTGGGACTCGCCCTCGCGCTGGGCCTCTCGGCCTGCGGCGTCGGCCAGCCGCCCGAGATGACCACCATCGGCACCGCCGCCCCGGATGCCAAGCCGATCCTCACCCCCGAACGCGCGGCGATCGCCGTGCCGCCACCGCAGCCGGCGCGCTTCGCCTACCAGAACGGCTCGCTGTGGAACACAGGCCCGGCTGGGCTCCTGGGCGATAAGCGCGCCCGCAGCTTGGGCGACATCCTGACGATCACCATCGAGATCGACGACGAGGCCGAGATCCAGAACGACAGCCAGCGCTCCCGCTCGGGCAGCGAAAGTGCGAGCGTCGGCGCCTTCTTCGGCATCCAGACCATCCTGCCGGACAATCTCCAGACCCTGAGCCCTGAGTTGGAGATGGAATCCGACAGCAACTTCCGCGGCAACGGCTCGACCAGCCGTAACGAGAAGCTCACGCTGCGCGTCGCCGCCACCGTGGTCGACGTGCTGCCCAATGGGCATCTGGTGATCCAGGGCGACCAGGAGGTGCGGGTGAACTACGAGCTGCGGGACCTGCAGGTCACTGGCATCGTGCGGCCCGAGGACATTTCGCGCCACAACGTCATCCCCTACGACCGGATCGCCGGCGCGCGCATCTCCTACGGCGGCCGCGGCCAGATCACCACAGCGCAGCAGCCGCGCTGGGGCCAGCAGATCACCGACCGCGTGATGCCCTACTGAGGAGACCCGAATGAAGCTGCTCGCTCCCTTGGTGATCGCCGTCCTCGGCCTCGGTGCCGGGGTGGGTGCCGGCCTCGCGTTGAAACCGCCTCCCGAGGAAAGGGACATGGCCGCGGTCGACTGCGTTGATGACGGCCATGGTGGCTGCGCCGAGGCCGAGGTCGATCCGTTCCGCGCCGGGGCCGAGGCGGAGGTCCATATCGAGGGCGAGCCCTATTACGTCCCCATGGAAAAGCCCTTCGTCGTGCCGGTTTTCGACGGCGAGCGCGTCGTTGCGATGGTGGTGCTGACCGTCTCGGTCGAGACCGGGGCGGACTCCGCCCCGGCCGTTGAGGCTGTCGAGCCGCGGCTGCGCGACCGGTTCCTCAAGGCGATGTTCCGCCACGCCAATACCGGCGGCTTCGACGGCAGCTTCACCAGCGGTCAGAAGATGGACGATCTGAAATCCGCCCTGGTCAACGCCGCCCGCGAGGTGATGGGCTCCGCGCCGGTGGGTGACGTGCTGATCACCGATGTGGCACGCCAGGACGTCTGATCTGAGCCGACAGGCCCGGCGCATGCGCCCGGGCCCGCCGTCGCAGGGCCTCAGCCGGTCATGCGGCGTTCCATGCATTTTTCGGTGATCATCACGTCGGTGATGATGCCGTAAGCCGATTTCGCCCCGGCCTTGTAGGTCTCGATCATCTTCTCGATCTCCAGCAGGTTCTCGGATTCGAGCACCTCGACCATCACATCGGGCGAGAGCCCCGTGCCCTGCAGCGAGGTGATCGACACGCAGCGAAGATGTTTCGAAAGCTCCTTCACATGCGGATTGGTCAGCTCCGCGCGCTTCTTTGCCGGGAGTTCGTAATAGTCGCGGTTCACCTTGGCGAACAGCAGCACGACATAAACGCGTTTTTCCGGTTTTTCAGCGGGATCCATGGGATTTTCCTTGATAGGCCGAACGGCATCGGGCGACGGCGGCCAGAGGGCCGGCGGCGACAGCGGATGCGGTTCGGGGGTTGGGAAAGAAGCGCTCAATTGCGCGGAAACAGGTAATAGAAATACCACGGGCCACAATACCCGGCCCAAGATTACTCTACCACGAATCACCGCTTTCGCCAAATCCCCCGAACCCGGTCCCGCCCGGACCCGAACCGAAGGCGCCGCCCGCCCCGCAGTCCGGACCGTTCCCCGCCCGCGCGCTCAGTCCCCGAAGGGCCTCCCGGAGCCGTGCGGCGGAGCTTCGCGCTCGCTGCGCGCCCTTTGGGCCTCGCTGGCTTCGGCCTCGGCGCTGCCGACCAGCTTGCCGATCGCCTCGTGCTTGCCGAGGCTGCGCGCCGCGTTCCGGCGCAGGGCCTCGATCCGGCCGGCGAGTTCGGCACGCCGCGCCCGGCAGAGCGCGATCTGGCGCTGCGCCCAGACCTGGCGGACCTCCTGCTGGGCCACCGGCATCGCGATCAGCCCCTCGGCCATGTCGCGGACCGGCGTGCTGGCGAGGTCGAGGATGCGCTGGCGCAGCATCCGGTCCTCGGCGACGGCGGTCTCGAGATCGGCGAGATCGCGCAGCTTGCGCGCCTCCGCGAGCCGCCCGAGCTGACGCAGCTTCGACGGGGTCATGCGCCGCCCCGCTGCCGCGACGCGGTGCGCAGCCGGTCGGCGAAGCGGATCGCGGCGGCGACGGCCTTGTAATGCTCGGGCGCGATCTCCTGGCCGATCTCGGTGGTGGCGTGCAGCGCGCGGGCCGCTGGCGGATCGGAATGGATCGGCACCTCGGCGGTCGCGGCGATCTCGCGGATCCGCAGCGCCGTCTCGTCCTCGCCCTTGGCGACGCAGACCGGGGCGCTGCCCTTCTCGCGCGACCATTTCAGCGCCACGGCATAATGGGTCGGGTTGACGATCACCACGTCGGCCTTCGGCACGTCGAGCATCATGCGGTTGGTCGCGATCGCCTCGCCACGGGCCCGGCGCTGGGCCTTCATGTAGGGATCACCCTCGGTCTGCTTCGACTCCTCCTTGAGGTCCTGGTAGGACATCCGGAGCTTGCGGGCATGGTCGAAGCGCTGCCAGACGAGGTCGATCCCGGCGATGGCGATGGCGATCATGCAGGTGATGCCGAGAAGCACCACGAGCGATTCCATCATGATCGCGCCGACGACCTTCGGCTCGGCCTGCGCCGCGCCGATCATCCGGTCGAGATCGCCGACGAGATAGACCGCGAGCGCGGCCGAGATCGCCGCGAGCTTGATCGCCGACTTGGCGAACTCCATCAGGCCCGTGGGTCCGAACTTGTTCTGGGCGTTTTTGATCAGCGAGAGCCGCGAGCCCTTCGGAACCAGCTTGTCGCCGGCGAAGACCAGGGCCTGCTGGCCCAGGAGGCTCACGATCACCGCGACGATCGGCAACAGGAAGAACGGCGCCAGCGCCCAGAGCGCCTCGGCCATGATCGCGCCCGACAGCGCCCCGCCGCCCGGCCCGAGCACGAGACCCGTGAGCCGGTCGGGCTGGGCGATGAAGATCATCAGCACCGAGGCGGCCTGATCGACGGCGAAGGCACCGACCGTCAGGATGCCGGCGAAGAGCCCGAGATACATCGCCGCCCCAGAGACATCGTTGGAGCGGGCGACATCGCCTTTCCTGCGCGCTTCCTCGAGCTTCTGCGGTGTCGGCTCGAAGACCTTTTCGCCGCTGCCCTCACTGTCCTCGCTCATCGCGGCATCGCCATCGGATCGGCGCAGGATGAGGTCGAGCTGGCCGTTCCAGAAGCCGAGCATCAGCGGGGCGGCCAGCATCAGGATCAGCATGCCCGCCGCGACGATGGCCGGTGCACCGACGAAGGCCACCATCAGCGAGGGCATCGCCTTGTTGATGGCCCCGAGCGCGAGGTTGTACGCGAAGGCCGCGATCACGAAGGGCGCGGCGAGCGAGAAGCCCAGCGCGAAGGTCTGCGCAACCCGCGCCGTGCCCCAGGTCACCACGTCAACCGCCGGCACCGCGACCCCCATCGGCAGGATGGTGTAGCTCTCCGCCATCGCCACCGCCGCCTTGACGTGCAGCCCCGACGACACCGCGAGCGTGACGCCGGCCAGCATCAGGATGTTGCCGATCGAGGGCATCGGATCGGGCGTGGCGCCCGCGCCGAAGATCTGCGCCAGCGAGGTCGATTGCGCCGCGATCGAGCCGGCGAGCTGAAGCGCGATCACCATCAGCCGGATCGACAGCCCGATCAGGAGCCCGATCCCGGCCTCGATGACCAGCATGAGGAAGAAGGGCCGCGTCGGGTCCGGCGTGGCGATGCCCGGCATCAGCAGCGGCCAGACCACCATCGAGAACGCCACCGTCAGGCCCAGCCGGACCCGCGCCGGGATCAGCCGCTCGCCGAAGCCCGGCAGCAGCGCCATCACCGCGCCGATCCGGGTGAAGACGAGGATGAAGCCCGCCAGCCCGTCGGCGCTGATATCCATGAGCTGGGCGAGGCCCTCGAACATCGCTCAGGCGAGCCCCAGCACCGCCGGCTTCGCGCTCGTGCCGATCTCCTCGAACGAGAGCACCGGATTGCGGATGCCCTTGGCGTTCATCACCGTGTGCAGGAACCGCCGCCGCTTGGTCGAGGTCACCACCGCCGGATAGCGCCCCTGCGCACCCGCGGTGGCGATGCGGTCGGCGATGGCGTTGGCGAGCCGGTTGAACTCCGCCGGCGGCAGCGCCACATCGACGATCCCCGACCCCTCGGGCAGCTGGTATTGCTGGAACATCTCCTCCCAGCTCGGATTGAGCTGGATCAGCGGCACCGCCCCGTCGGCCTCCTGAATGCCCGCGACCAGCTGGAAGCCGAGCCGGTGGCGCACATGCTCGCAGATCGCCTCGGGGCTGGTGTTGCTGGTGTAGACCTCGCCGATCGCCTCGAGGATGAGCGGCAGGTTGCGGATCGACACCCGCTCCTCGAGCAGCAGCCGCAGCACGCTCTGCAGGGTATCGACCGGGAACTTGTCGGGGATGAACTCGTCCACCATGCGCCGGTTCGCCTCCGCCCGGCGCGGATCCGAGGGCGTGGTGAACTCGTCGAGCAGCTTCCGGAGCGCGCGGCGGTTGAAGAGCCGCCCGAAATTCGCCTTCACGATCTCCAGGAGATGAGTCGCCACCACCTCCGTGGGCGTCACCACCGCGAGCCCCATCAGCGCCGCCTCGTCCTGATCCGCCTTCTCGATCCAGCGCGCCGGCGCCCCGTAGACCGGCTCGGCCACCAGCCGCCCCTCCGGCGCCTCCGCGGCCTCGTCGGGCAACAGCACCAGCACCCGGTCGGTCTCGATCTGGCTGCGCGCCATCTCCACCCCCTGGATGCGGATCGCATAGGTGCCCGGCGGCAGGCCCGCATTGTCGGTGAGCCGGATCTCCGGCAGGATCAGCCCGTATTCGCCGGCGATGTGCTTGCGCATGTTGGCGATGCGCGCATCGAGCCCGGTCGCCTCGTCCATCACCACCGGCACCAGGTCGACGGCGAACTCCATGTGCACCTCGTCGACGTCCAGCAGATCGCCCAGCGACTTCTCCCGCGGCTTCGCAGTGGACGGGACAGGCGCCGCCGCGGCATCCGCCGCAGCCTGCGCCCGAAGCGAACCGGAATACCAAGCCGCCGCCGCAAGCCCGCCCGCTCCCAGCACGAAGGGAATGAACGGCAGCCCGGGGATGAACGCGAAGATCAGCATCAGGATCGCCACCGTCGCCAGCGCCACCGGATAGTTCCCGAGCTGCGACAGGAGCGCGCGATCGGTCGAGCCCACCACGCCGCCCTTCGAGAGCAGCATCGCCGAGGCGATCGAGATGATCACCGCCGGGATCTGGCTCACCAGCCCGTCGCCCACCGTCAGGATCGCATAGGTCTGGAATGCCGCGCCCACCGGCATGTCGTGGATCATCACCCCGATCACCAGACCCATCACGAGGTTCAGCAGCGTGATCAGCAGCCCCGCGATCGCATCGCCCTTCACGAACTTGGAGGCACCGTCGAGCGAGCCGAAGAAGGTGGTCTCCTCCTGCTCGAGCTTGCGCCGTTCGCGGGCCTCCTCGTGGCTGATCGCACCCGCGGCCATGTCGCTGTCGATGGCGAGCTGCTTGCCGGGCATCGCGTCGAGCGCGAAGCGCGCGCCCACCTCGGCCATGCGCCCCGCACCCTTGGTGATCACGATGAAGTTCACGATCAGGAGCACGCAGAACACCACGAGCCCGAGCAGCACCGAGCCGCCCATGATGAACATCGCGAAGCCCTCGATCACGTCGCCCGCGGCCCCGGTGCCGGTATGGCCCTCGCCGATGATGAGCTTGGTGGAGGAGACGTTGAGCGACAGCCGCAGCATCAGGCTCGCCGAGCAGGATCGTCGGAAACGCCGAGAAATCGAGCGGGCGCTGGATGAAGAGCGTGTTGGTGAAGATCAGGATCGCCAGCGCGAACGATGCCGCCAGCCCGAGATCCAGTATCCAGGAGGGCATCGGCAGCACCATCATCACGATGACCGCCATCAGCGCCATCGCGAGCAGCACCGTGGGCTGGAACAGCGCCGTGACGCTGATGTTGGGCGTCATGATGCGCCCGCCCTCAATAGAGCCGGCCGGGGGGCGCGGTCAGAAGCGGACCCGCGGAACCCAGCAGCGCACCGCCCTCGACCAGCAGTGCCCCGCTCGCCGGGGCGAAGAGGCCGCCACCGACCGAGCCGTTGACCGCCGGCGGCGGCGGTCCGGCCAGCGCCCGCCGGGCCGCCTCCGCCTCGCGCCCGGCGGCGCGGGCGGCGAGCCGGCGTTCCTGCCGGCTCAGCCCCGGCCCGGGTCCGGCGATCTGCGGCATCACCTCCGGCAGCGCATCCGGCGAGAGCCCGGCCAGCAGCCGGTCGAAGCGCTCGCGGTAGATCGAGGCGAGTTCCGGGGTGAGCGAATGATAGGCGCCGGCGGCCTCGGACCAGCTGCCACGCTCCTCGTAGAGCGTGCGCAGGAACTGCGCGGCATAGGTCGCGGTCCATTCCGGGATCGAACATGTCGTCGAGGCTCGGAAAGGCGTGGCCGTGCCAGCGGTAGTTGATCTGCACGCAGCCCACGTCGAAGCTGCGCCGCCCCTCGAGAAGGCTCGCCTGCGCGAAGGCGAGCGCCTCTTCGCGAGTGTCGAACCAGTGGCTCTTGCCCTCGCGGTTGATCGCCCAGGGGTAGGGGCGGATGCGCCCCTGCGACTTGCGGCCGGTCTCGGTGAGCGCGATGGCATGGAGGATCTGCGCCGGTACCCCGCCGCGGCGCGCGCCGTTCACGATCGCGCGCTCGCAGAGATCCGCCGCATGGTCGGTCTCGCTGGCGCGCAGGTCTCCGGCAGGCGCAAGGAGCGCCAGCGCCAGCAGGGCAGCGAGCCCCAGGGCAGACCGGACGAGCGACACGGGGGGATTCTCCTCCAACACCGACTGCCCCCGTCCTACGGCCGCCATGGTTACCAAGGCGTTAGCAGCGGCGACGACGGCGCGCCGGAGCCGCCGGTTCGTATCCCCGGCCATCGTGCGGCAGAGCCGGCCGAAAACCGCCCTCGCCCGACCCGAAGCCCGGCCCACAACCCGGACCCACCGGGCGCCATGCCGCCTTGCGGGATCCTACAGGCGCCTTCCGCGTTGAGCCCGCGGGACCGCAACGTGGGTTTGACTTCGCCGCGGAAGCGGTCCACCTGTCGCAGGATCGGAACAACGGGTGCTGGCATGGATTACCTGATCAAGACCTATCCGACCTGGGCAACACTCGCGGGCTTCCTGCTTGCAACTTTCGCCGCCGCCGCCAGCGGCGCGTTCTTCAAGCCCGGGACCTGGTACCTCAAGCTCGCCAAGCCGTCTTGGACACCGCCCGACTGGCTTTTTCCGATCGCCTGGACCGTGCTCTACATCGCGATGGCGGTGGCGGCCTGGTGGGTCGCCTACAGCCCCGATCCCCTCGCCGTGCCGGCCCTCGCGTTCTGGGCCTTCCAGCTCACGGTCAATGCGCTCTGGTCCCCGGTGTTCTTCGGGCAGCAGCGCCTCGGCGCCGGCTTCGCCGTGATCACGGTCCTGTGGATCGCCGTGGCGATCACCACCTCGCTGTTCTGGTCGGTCTCGCTGCTCGCGGGCCTGCTGATGCTGCCCTATCTCGTCTGGGTGAGCTATGCCGGTGCGCTCAACCTCACGCTCTGGCGGATGAACCGGAAGCTGGCGTGAGCCTTCTGCAACGGCGCCGGGCAGGGTGATGCATTTTCGCAACTCTCAAGACTCCCGATTAACCACCCGATAACGTTCAAGTTGTGTTGAATTCGACGTGCATGCATCTTTTCCCGAGCGAGAGGGAGAGGACGCGATGCAGAGGACACTCGTTGAGAGAATTGAATACGGCCGGCGCATCCGCAGCGAAGCCGACCGGCTGATCGCCGAGCATGGCGAGCGCGCCGCAGAGGAGGCCGCCCGACAGGCCGCGAAATTCGGTCTGACCGAAGCCGACGCCGCCTTTCTTGCCTCCGTGGCCGATCGCGTTGCGCGCCTCACCAGGGTCGCCGTGATGGCCGAGGTGGCCTGAGACATTCCGAGACGCCTGCGCCCTTCGGGGCAACCTTGGCGCATCGCCGGCATGCCCGGCGGTGCGCCTCTTTGTTTCCGGAACCCCAAATGTGCCCGCGCGGCATCAGCCCGTTGCAGGACGGCCACGGCCGAACGATCCGTTAACCGTCGGCCTTCAATAGAATTGTCCGAAAACATCTCTCAAGTCATGCTGATCGGACGGGGATGAAACAGGAGTAGGGCAATGTTTCCCATTTTCAGAGAGCGGACGGCCTACGGACGGGCGGTCCGCTCGGCGTCGGACGGGCTGATCGCGGCGCACGGCCAGGTGGCCGATCTCGAGGCCTGGCGCGCCGCCCGGATGCCGGGGCTGACCAAGAGCGAACGCACCTTCTGCGAGGAAGTGGCCATGCGGGTCTCCCGCGAGCTCGGCGTCGCACCGACCAAGTCGCCGCCTGCACAGCCGACCGCCTGAGCGCCTTCCGGCTCGGGTTCCGGGACCGCCGCACTTCGCGCGCCGGTCCGGGCACGAACGAGTCCGATCCGGTCGAGCGTCGCATGCGGCCGGCCCGATCTCCGCCGCCTAGCAGGCGCGGCGACCGACCGTCCCGCGCCCGCCCCTTGCCCTGTCCCCCGAGCAGCCGGCCCGCAACGCGCGACAGCAGCGCCGGTGCTCCGCTCCGTTGTACGTACAGGTTCCGTACAGGCTGCCCTGCAGGGATGCATACAGCCGTTTTCGCGGGTGCGGGGCCGATCAGCCCCGGATCGTGCGTAGCATCAGCTCGACATGCGCAGGGTCCGCATCGGGCGTGATCCCGTGGCCCAGATTGAAGATATGCGGCCCGCCGGCGAACCCCTCGATCACCTTCCGGGTCCCGTCAACCAGCGCATCGCCACCGATCACCAGCAGAAGCGGATCGAGATTTCCCTGAACGCACAAGCGGTTCTGCAATTCCCGCGCCGCCCAGGCCGGATCGACGCTGGTATCGAGCGCGATCGCATCCGCCCCGGCCTCCGCGGCGAAGCGCGCATAGCCGCCCCCGGCCCCGCGCGGAAAACCGATCACCGGCACCCCGGGATGCGTCTCCTTCAGCGCTGCGATGATCCGCCGCGCCGGCTCGATGCAATACCGCGCGAAATGCACCCCCGGCAGCGCCCCCGCCCAGCTGTCGAAGAGCTTCACGACCTCGGCGCCGGCTTCTATCTGTCTGGAAAGATAAAGGATTGTCGCTTCCGTAATGCGGTCGAGCAGCGCGTCGAAGGTCGCGGGATCGCCGTACATCAGCCGCCGCGCCGGCGCCTGATCGGGCGTTCCCTGCCCGGCGATCATGTAGGTGGCCACGGTCCAGGGCGCCCCCGCGAAGCCGATCAGCGTCGTCGCGGCGGGCAGTTCCGCGGCGAGCCGGCCGACGGTCTCGTAGACCGGCGAAAGCGTCTCGTGCACCTCCTCCGCTGGGCGCAGCTTCGCGAAATCCTCCGCGGAAGTGACGGTCGAGAGCCGCGGCCCCTCACCCTGCACGAAGGTCAGATCGGCCCCCAGCGCCTGCGGGATCAGCAGGATGTCCGCGAACAGGATCGCCGCATCGAACCCGTAGCGCCGGATCGGCTGCAGCGTGACCTCGGTGGCGAGATCGGGATTGTAGCACAGGTCGAGGAAAGAACCGGCCTGCTTGCGGGTCTCGCGATACTCCGGAAGGTAGCGTCCGGCCTGCCGCATCATCCACACCGGCGGCACCGGCAACGTCTCGCCCCGCAAGGCTCGCATCATCAGCTTGTCGTCACCTTCCATCATTCCCGATCCGTCTTGCGAATGTTCCGGCGCGACCTTACCCATGTGGCCCGGAATTAAAAGGGACCGCGACCGCATGAGCACCGACCTCCCAGATCCCGACCGTCCGCTGCGCATCGGCACCCGTGGCAGCCCGCTCGCCTTGGCGCAGGCACACGAAACCCGCGCCCGGCTGATGGCCGCGCACGGACTGCCGGACGCGGCTTTCGAGATCGTGGTGATCAAGACCACCGGTGACCGTGTCCTCGACCGGCCGCTGTCGGAGATTGGCGGAAAGGGGCTTTTCACCAGGGAAATCGAGGAGGCGATGCTCTCGGGCGAGATCGACATCGCCGTGCACTCGATGAAGGACATGCCGACCGAACAGCCCGACGGTCTGGCGCTCACCTGTTATCTGCCCCGCGAAGATGTGCGCGATGCCTTCGTCACGCTCGGCGAGGGCGGTCTTGCCGATCTGCCGCGGGGTACGGTGGTCGGTACCTCGAGCCTGCGACGCCGGGCGCAGCTGCGCAATCGCCGGCCGGACTTGCAGGTGGTGGAGTTTCGCGGCAACGTGCAGACCCGACTGAAGAAACTCGAGGACGGCGTCGCGGCGGCGACGTTCCTCGCCATGGCCGGGCTGCGCCGGCTCGGCATGGACGCAATCGCCCGCGCCCCGATCGAGCCCGAGGACATGCTGCCGGCCATCGCCCAGGGTGCGATCGGCATCGAACAGCGGGCCGATGACGACCGGGTCGCGGCGCTGCTTGCTCCAATCCACGACGGCCCGACCGGACAGCGGCTGGCGGCGGAGCGCGCCCTGCTCGCGGGACTCGACGGCTCATGCCAGACTCCGATCGGCGGGCTGGCGGAACTGAGTGGCGACCGCATCCGGCTGCGGGCCGAGATCCTCCGGCCCGACGGTTCGGAATGCCTGACCCATGCGCTGGAGGGACTCGCCGCAGATGGCGCGGCACTTGGTCGCGCCGCTGCCGAGAACCTGCGCGGACGGGCCGGAACGGGTTTCTTCGACATCTGAACCGGCCACGCCGGTCACCGGTCCTGCGACTTGATCGAAATCAAGGTCCGCTCGATCCCGGCCGAACAGAGTTGACCTCATGGATGACTCCCCGGCGTCGCGCGTGATGCGGCATTCTGGGACGACCAGCGGTGCTGACATGAGCGATCGCACCGATATATCGAAGCCGGGATACAGCGGGATCGCCGCATGTTCCCGAAACCGGGGCCCGAATCGTGCCTCGCCGAAAAGACGGGCACCCCGGGCAAGCGGGCGCCGGCTGACTGCGGAGGACGAAAGATGGATTACGACGCGCTGTTTCAGGCCGAGCTGGATGCTCTGCATGCCGAGGGGAATTACCGGGTCTTCGCGGAGCTCGAGCGCAAGCGCGGGGCGTTTCCGCAGGCGCTGCGCCATTGCGGCGGGGACGGGCCCTCGGATGTCACGGTCTGGTGCTCGAACGATTACCTCGGGATGGGCCAGCACCCCGACGTCCTGGCCGAGATGCATGCCGCGATCGACCGCTGCGGCGCCGGTGCGGGGGGCACCCGCAACATCTCGGGCACCAACCACGACCACGTCCTGCTCGAGCGCGAACTGGCCGACCTCCACGGCAAGGAGGCGGCGCTCCTCTTCACCTCGGGCTACGTCTCGAACTGGGCAGCACTTGGCACGCTCGGCGCGAAGCTGAAGGATTGCGTGATCCTCTCGGACGCGCTCAACCACGCCAGCATGATCGAGGGCATCCGGCATTCGCGCTGCGAGAAGCGGATCTGGACCCACAACGATCCCGAGGATCTCGACCGGCGGCTGGCGGAGATCGACCCGTCGCGCCCCAAGGTCGTCGCCTTCGAGAGCGTCTATTCGATGGACGGCGACATCGCCCCGATCGCCGAGATCCTCGAGGTCTCCGAGAAGCACGGCGCGATGACCTATCTCGACGAGGTCCATGCGGTCGGGCTCTACGGCCCGCGCGGCGGCGGCGTCGCCGAGCGCGAGGGGCTGATGGACCGCGTCACGCTGATCGAGGGCACGCTGGGCAAGGCCTTCGGCGTGATGGGCGGCTACATCACCGGCTCCGCACCCCTGGTGGATTTCATCCGCTCGTTCTCCTCGGGCTTCATCTTCACCACCGCCCTGCCGCCGGCGGTCGCCGCGGCGGCCCGCGCCTCGATCCGGCACCTCAAGCAGAGCGACACCGAGCGCCTCAAGCAGCGCGAGAACGTCGCCAAGCTGCGCGCCCGCCTCGACGCGGCCGGCATCCCGCATCTCCACAATCCGAGCCACATCGTCCCGGTGATGGTGAAGGACCCGGTCAAGTGCAAGGTGCTCTCCGACATCCTGCTCGACCAGTACGGCATCTACGTCCAGCCGATCAACTATCCCACCGTGCCCAAGGGCACCGAGCGCCTGCGCTTCACCCCCTCGCCCTTGCACACCGACGCCGACATCGACCGCCTCGTCCGAGCCCTCGCCGCCCTCTGGAGCCAGTGCGCCCTCAGCAGGGCCGTGGCGTGATCGGCGATGCTTGCGAATCCCGACAGAAGATGTCAGAAATTTGCCTGATGCATATTGTCGGGAATTGTGGCGTTTTATCGGGAAAGCTGGATCGGTCGCCGATTCCAAGACCCGGTGGCATAGCTGGGAGGACGTAGCAGGGTGATCATCTGTTCGTGCAGCGGGATCAGCGATCGCGACGTCCACGCCGCCATCGACTGGATGCGGGCCTCCGACCCGCATACGCTGATCACGCCGGGCAAGGTCTACAAGGCGCTCGGGCAAATGCCCGATTGCGGCTCCTGTATCCGGCTCTTCGTCGCGACCATGCGCAGCAACAACTCGCTTCATGTGCCCGCGCAGTTGCGCAACGACGTGCCGGAGGAATTGCGGTTCCTGCGCGTGATCGCCAGCGACTAGGGGCGCGCATCGTTTCCGGGCATCTTATCTCGTCCCGGAGTGCGAAGACAGATTTCATAGAGACTGCCGGGACAGGGCGATTTGGCTCCCGATCCAGCAGAAACGGGAGGAATGCACGGATGAAGGGTGACAAGGGCGTCATCGACTACCTCAACAAGGCGCTGCGCAGCGAACTGACGGCGGTGAGCCAGTACTGGCTGCACTACCGGCTTCAGCTCGACTGGGGCCTCGGCCATCTCGCGAAGAAGTCGCGCGAAGAGAGTGTCGAGGAGATGCACCACGCCGACCGGCTGATCGATCGGATCATCTTTCTCGGCGGCCATCCGAACCTGCAGACGCTCGATCCGTTGCGCATCGGTGAAACGGCCAAGGAAAGCCTCGAATGCGACCTAGCTGGCGAGCACGATGCCCGGACACTGTATATCGAGGCGCGCGACCATTGCGAAAAGGTCGGAGATTACGTGACGAAGGCGCTGTTCGAGGCCCTGATCGCCGATGAGGAAGGCCATATCGATTTCCTCGAGACGCAGCTTGACCTGCTGGAGCGGATCGGTGTGGAGCGTTGGGAGCAGCTCAACGCCCAGCCGGTGAGCGCCATATCGGAGTAGAGGCCCGCTTCGACGGACCGGTACGCCCGAGCTGCGGGTGAAATGGAGTCCTGCGCGTGGCGATTGTTCCTACGCCGTGAAGGGGCTACGCTCCGCACCAGCGCTGCCAGCAGTTCCGGAGCACTCATGATGGCCCGAATTCACCTCAACGCGTTCCTTCTTGCCTGTTGCGTCGGAGCGGCGCCGGTGCCCGGCCTTTCGGCCGATCCCGCTTTGGTGCGGATGGCGACAGGCGCGGTCAACGGAGTATATTTTCCTGTCGGAGTGGCGCTCTGCCGGGTGGTCAATGCCGAACGTCCTGCCCATGGCCTGCGGTGCTCCGCAATCCCGACGGAGGGGTCGGTGGACAACGTCATGCGCTTGAAGGCGGGCGATGCCGAGGTGGCGATCATCCAGTCCGACGTGCAGCAGGAAGCCTTTCTCGGCGAGGGTGCTTTTGCGGATGCGGATGCCTTCGGAGGCCTAAGGTCGCTGCTCGCGCTCCATCCCGAACCGCTGACCGTCGTGAGCCGCCGCGACAGTCAGGTCGCGTCGATCGCCGATCTGCGCGGCAAGCGGGTCTCGCATGGTTCCGAAGGCGCTGGTGCGCGGCTGCTCTGGGAGAAGACGATCGACGCGTCCGGATGGGCCGCCGAGGATTTCACTCTCGTGCCCGACATTCCGAATGCCGATCTTGCCGAAGCGCTCTGTTCGGACCGGATCGACGCCTTTGTGGTCGCGGTCGGGCATCCGGCACTGTCGGTGCAAGAGGCGACGCTGCGCTGCGATGCGGTGCTTGTGCCGGTGGCAGGGCCGGCCGTCGATACCCTCGTTGCCGCGCAAGCCGTCTATTTTGACACACAGATTCCGGGCGGGCTTTACCGCGGCAATCCGGACCCGGTCCCGACGTTCGGCGTCGGGGCGACGCTCGTGACGACTGCCGATGTGCCAGATGCCATGGTTGCGCCCCTGGTGACGGGCGTCCTCGATGCGCTCGACGAAGTGCGGGGTTTCGAGCCGGCGCTGGCGGGTCTCGACGCCGCGACCATGGCCACAACGGGGCGGACCGCGCCGTTGCACCCGGCGGCGGAACGCGTCCTGACTGATCGGGGCCTTCTTGAGTCAGAGATGGCACCAGCCAACGGCGGTTGATCCGCCAAGACATTCCAAGCTCGTGAAACTCTTTGACAAGTGCGTGGCCTCGGGAAAGGATGCGCATCCAACCCGCGGGGCCGAACACGGCCGAAAAAGGCGGGACAGCATCATGCTGCAGCACGGAGGAGAACACATGAGAACCCTGACAACCCTTACAGCCGCACTTCTGGCATCCACGCTTGCCTCGACGGCTTTTGCCCAGGACATGACGGTCGGCGTGAGCTGGTCGAATTTTCAGGAAGAGCGCTGGAAGACCGACGAAGCGGCGGTGAAAGCCGCGCTCGAGGCAGCCGGAGTAGGGTACATCTCCGCCGATGCCCAGAGTTCGTCGGCCAAGCAGCTCTCCGACGTCGAAAGCCTGATCGCGCAGGGCGCGGACGCGCTGATCCTTCTGGCGCAGGATACGCAGGCCATCATTCCTGCCGTGGAACTGGCCGCGTCCGAAGGCATTCCGGTGGTCGCCTATGACCGACTGATCGAGGATCCCCGTGCGCTCTACATCACATTCGACAATGTCGAGGTCGGCCGGATGCAGGCCCGGGCTGTCTTCGAGGCGCAGCCCGAAGGCAACTACGTCATGATCAAGGGCTCGCCCACTGATCCGAACGCGGACTTCCTGCGCGGCGGTCAGCAGGAAGTCCTGCAGGAAGCTATCGATTCGGGCGCCATCACCATCGTCGGCGAAGCCTACACGGACGGCTGGATCCCTGCGAACGCCCAGCGCAACATGGAGCAGATCCTGACGGCAACCGATAACGGTGTCGATGCGGTCGTGGCGTCGAACGACGGCACGGCGGGCGGCGTCGTCGCGGCGCTGACGGCGCAGGGCATGGAAGGCATTCCGGTCTCCGGGTCAGGATGGCGATCATGCCGCGCTGAACCGGGTCGCCAAGGGTACCCAGACCGTCAGCGTCTGGAAGGATGCCCGCGAACTCGGGAAATCTGCCGGCGAAGCTGCTGTAGCCCTGATCGGCGGCGCGGGCCTCGCGGATGTCGGACAGACCGTGTTCACGACGCCGGGTGGTGTCGAGGTGAACGCGATCTTCCTCGAGCCGGTACCTGTGACACGGGACAATCTCACCGTGGTCTCGGATGCAGGCTGGATCGACGTCGAGACACTCTGTCAGGGTGTTACCGACGGACCGGCACCCTGCAACTGATCGTCTGAGGTCCGGATCGCTCGCGCGATGCGCGGGCGATCCTCCTGTCCGAGGTGGCACTGACCATGAGCAACACGGCTGCCGCTCCGGCGGAAAAGAACCTCCTGCAGACGCTCGAAGTCGATACACGCCTGCTCGGCATGATCGGGGCGTTTGTCGTGATCGCACTCTTCTTCAACTTCTGGACCGACGGCCGCTTCCTGACACCGCGCAACATCTTCAATCTGACCATCCAGACGGTTTCTGTCGCGATCATGGCCACCGGAATGGTGTTCGTCATTGTCACGCGGCATATCGATCTTAGCGTCGGAGCGCTGCTTGCCACATGCTCGGCGATGATGGCGGTACTCCAGACCGACATCCTGCCCACCGGCCTCGGTCTTGGCCTGGGCAATCCGGCAATCGTCTGGATCACGGTCCTCGTAGGCATCCTCGCCGGCACGCTGATCGGAGCGTTCCAGGGCTACCTAGTGGGTTTCCTGACCATCCCCGCCTTCATCGTGACGCTCGGCGGGCTTTTCGTCTGGCGAAACGTTGCCTGGTTCATGACCCGCGGCCAGACTATCGGCCCGCTCGACGAGCGCTTTCAGTCGCTCGGCGGCATCGGCGGCACGTTGGGCGAGACTGGAAGTTGGATATTCGGCGGTATTGCGGTCGCGGTCGCGCTCTATGCGCTGTTCGCGGCGCGGCGGAACAAGATCAGCCACGAGTTTCCGGTCAAGCCGGTCTGGGCCGAAGTGCTGCTTGCGGCAATAGTCGCCGCTACCATCCTCGGTTTCGTTGCGATCCTGAATGACTATGAAAAGCCTGCTCGCGTCGTCCGGCGCGCCTTCGAGGCGCGGGGAGAGGTGATGCCCGAGGGCTATACCGAAGCCTATGGCATTCCCTTTTCGGTCCTGATCCTGATTGCCGTGGCAGTCGTGATGACCGTGGTGGCGACGCGGACGCGGCTCGGGCGGTACATCTTTGCCGCAGGCGGCAACCCCGACGCGACGTCGCTCGCCGGCGTCGATATCCGCTTTCTCACCGTCAAGGTCTTCGCGATCATGGGTGCGCTCTGCGCGCTTTCGGCTGTGGTGGCCTCGGCACGTCTGACCTTCCACACCAACGATATCGGGACCCTCGACGAGTTGCGTGTCATCGCCGCGGCGGTGATCGGCGGCACGGCTCTTTCGGGCGGGATCGGTACGATACATGGTGCCATTCTCGGGGCGCTCATCATGCAGTCGCTGCAATCGGGTATGGCGATGGTGGGCGTGGATGCGCCGTTCCAGAACATTGTCGTCGGGATCGTCCTCGTTCTCGCGGTATTCGTCGACATCCTCTACCGCAGGCGAACCGAGAGGAAGTGACGTGACGGACAGAGGCACACCGCTGGTCGAATTGCGCGACATGCAGAAGTCGTTCGGCGGCATCAAGGCCGTCGATCATGTGACGATCGATCTCTTTGCGGGCGAGGTGGTCGGTGTTCTCGGCCACAACGGGGCGGGCAAGTCGGTCCTGATGAAGATGCTGTCGGGCGCACTTCCGCGTGATGGCGGGCACATACTGGTCAATGGCACCGAGGTCTCGATCAACAACCCGCGTGACGCCCGCGGTCACAACATAGAGACGATCTACCAGACTCTCGCTCTCGCGGACAATCTCGATGCCGCTGCCAACCTGTTTCTCGGGCGCGAGATCGTAACCCGGACCGGATTGCTCGATGATGCCCAGATGGAGGCGGAAACGCGCAAGATCATGGGACGGCTCAATCCGAACTTCCGGCGCTTCTCGACGCCGGTCGCGGGCCTTTCGGGCGGGCAACGGCAGTCTGTGGCGATCAGCCGGGCGGTCTATTTCAACGCGAAGATCCTCATCATGGACGAGCCCACCGCGGCGCTCGGTGTCCAGGAAACCCGCATGGTCGCGGATCTTATCGGCGAGTTGAAGAAGCAGGGGATCGGCATCTTCCTGATCGATCACGACATCCATCAGGTCAAGGCGCTCTGCGACAGGGCCAGCGTCATGAAGAACGGCCAACTCGTCGGCACGGTCAATGTCGACGAGGTGAGCGAAGACGACCTTCTGGGCATGATCATCCTCGGCAAGGCGCCCGAACCGGTCCAGTGAGGCACGATGTATCTCGGTCTCGATCTCGGAACCTCCTCGCTGAAGGCCGTCCTCTTCGACCGTGATCAGCGGTTGATCGGCCAAGCAAGTCATCCGTTGGAAATCTCCAGGCCGCATCCGGGATGGTCAGAACAGGATCCCGAGGCATGGTGGCGCGCGGTCGAGGCCACGATGGCCGAGCTTTGTGGAAGGCACCCCTTGGTCGATCTGCGCGGCATCGGTCTGTCGGGCCAGATGCACGGCGCGGTCTGCCTCGATGCCAAGGGGGCGGTCCTTCGGCCTGCGATCCTCTGGAACGATGGGCGAGCCCCGGCCGAATGCGCCGAGATCGAAGCATCCTGCCCTGCGAGCCGCGCGATTACCGGCAATGTCGCGATGCCCGGCTTTACGGCGCCCAAGCTCCAATGGATGCGTCACAACGAGCCGGATCTGTTTGCGCGGATCGACAAGATTCTGCTTCCAAAGGACTATCTGCGCTACCGTCTGACCGGCGAATACGTCTCGGAGATGTCCGATGCTGCCGGGACGCTATGGCTTGACGTCGCCGCACGCGACTGGTCGGAAACGATGCTTGGCGCAACCGGACTAGGTCGGGCGCATATGCCACGGCTGGTCGAGGGGAGCGCAGTTTCCGCGACCTTGCGTCGTGATCTGGCCAGGACATGGGGCGTCGAGGGCAGTGTCGTGGTGGCGGGGGGCGCAGGTGACAACGCGGCGGCGGCCTGCGGTGTCGGAGTGGTGCGTCCCGGCTCTGCCTTCGTCTCGATCGGGACGTCGGGCGTTCTGTTCGTCTCGAACGCGACCTTCTCTCCCAACACTGAGGGCGGTGTTCATGCCTTCTGTCACGCGCTTCCCCACACTTGGCACCAGATGGGCGTGATCCTTTCTGCTGCCGACAGTCTTGAATGGTTCGGGCGGATCGCCGGCAAGCCCGCCGTGGACCTGGCCGATGCGGTCGGGCGCGTCGATCGTCCCTCGGATATCACTTTCCTGCCCTATCTTTCCGGCGAGCGCACGCCGCACAACGATGCCGGAGCGCGTGGGGCCTTCATCGGACTGTCCCGCAGTCATGATCTCGGCGACATGACGCAGGCGGTCCTCGAGGGTGTCGCCTATGCCTTCGCGGATTGTCAGAGCGCACTCGCCCATGCCGGGACCGATTTCGACAGCGCTCTTGCGGTCGGCGGCGGCGCCCGCTCGGAGGCCTGGCTCCGCATCATCGCGAGCGTGCTGGATCGGCCGCTCGAAATCGCCCATGACCGCGATGTGGGGGCTGCGCTGGGCGCTGCGCGACTCGCAATCTGCGCCGCCGAGGGGGCCGATCCGCTGGAGGTCTGCTCGGCCCCGCCGACTGAGCGGGTTATCGAACCCGATCCGGCGCTGGTCGACGGATACCGGGCTGGACTCGCCCGCTATCGCGCCCTCTACCCTGCCCTGAAGGAGACCCTGCCGTGACCGATTTCTTCGCCGGGATCGAGCCGATTCCCTTCGGAGGCCCCGACTGCACCGATCCGCTCTCCTTCCGCTTCTACCAGCCCGACCGGATGGTGATGGGCAAGCGGATGGAGGATCACCTGCGTTGTGCCGTCTGCTACTGGCACAGCTTCGCGTGGCCGGGCACCGATCCGTTCGGCGGGCAGACCTTCGAACGCCCATGGTTCGCCGACGGCATGGAGGCGGCGCGGACGAAGGCGGATGTGGCGTTCGAGATGTACCGTATCCTCGGCGTGCCGTTCTTCACCTTCCATGACCGCGACATCGCCCCTGAGGGAACGAGCCTCGCGGAGTCCAATCGCAATGTCAGCGAGATCGCCGATGTCTTCGCCGAGAAGATCGCAGCGGGTGGACCGAAGCTGCTCTGGGGCACCGCCAACCTGTTCTCGAACCGCCGCTACATGGCGGGGGCGGCGACCAACCCAGACCCGGACGTGTTCGCCTATGCCGCGGCGCAGGTGAAGCACGCGCTGGACACCACGCACCGGCTCGGGGGCGCCAATTACGTGCTCTGGGGCGGACGGGAAGGTTACGAGACCCTGCTGAACACAGATATGGCGCGCGAGCTGGACCAGATGGGGCGCTTTCTCTCCCTCGTGGTCGAGTACAAGCACCGGATCGGTTTCGAGGGCACGATCCTGATCGAGCCGAAACCGCAGGAGCCGACAAAGCACCAGTACGATTACGATGTGGCGACGGTATTCGGGTTCCTGCAGCGCTTCGGGCTGGAGAAGGAGGTCAAGGTCAATATCGAGACCGGCCACGCGGTGCTGGCGGGGCATTCCTTCGAGCACGAGATCGCCACGGCGGCGGCGCTCGGCATCTTCGGCTCGGTGGATGCGAACCGCAATGATTACCAGTCGGGCTGGGATACCGACCAGTTTCCGAACAATGCGCCGGAAATGGCGGTCGCGATCTACCACATCCTCCGGGCCGGCGGGTTCACCACCGGGGGCTTCAATTTCGACGCCAAGCTGCGCCGCCAGTCGCTGGACCCGGTGGACCTGATCGCGGCGCATGCCGGCGGCATGGATATCTGTGCGCGGGGGCTGCTTGCGGCGGCGGCGATCATCGAGGATGGTGGACTCGACGGTCAGCTTGCCGAGCGCTACGCCGGGTGGGAGACGGCGGAGGCGCGGGCGATGCTGGCCGGCGAGCGGGACCTTGCGGCGATTGCCGCACGCGTCGATCACGAGGGAATCGATCCGCAACCGCGATCCGGCCGCCAGGAGCGGCTCGAGAACCTCGTGAACCGCTTCGTCTGAACGGCGCGGCGGCGCGGGCGACGGAACGAATGGCTTCGCCGCGCGTTGCCTGCCGATACAATGCTGGTCCGGTCCGCCGGACCGACTGCTTTTCGTGAGGGAGATTGACTGCGATGGCGACGACGACCAAGACCGACAAGACCGACGACGAGGACATGACCGCGCCGCTGAAGAAGGAGATCGCGGCGCTGCGCGCGGAGCTGGGCGATCTGACGACGCTGGTGACCGAGACCGGCCGGGCCCGTGCGGCGAAGCTGCGCGTGGCTGCGGAATCGGCCGCGAAGGGTGGGCTTGCGAAGGGCGAGGCGAAGCTCGAGGACGTGCTGAAGGATCTGCACGATCTGGAGGACGAGGTCCTGAGCGCGACGCGGGAGCGGCCGGTTGCGGCGCTGGGGCTCGCGGCGCTGATCGGGTTCCTCGTCGGCGTGCTGTTCCGGCGCTGATCACGTGAGCATTCTTCGAAGCGTCGGTGCGGTCGCCGAGGCGCGGGTCCGCGCCTCGGCCCGGCAGGTGCAGCGCAAGGCGCTGTTCGGTGTCGTTGCAGCGCTGTTCGGCGTGATGGCGCTCGTGTTCGGGCTGATCGCACTGACGCTCGGGCTGGCGGACTGGCTCGGGGTGATCCCGGCGCTGCTGATGCTCTGCGCGATCAGCCTCGCGGGGACGGGGATCGCGCTGGCGTTGCTCGCCTCGGAGACCCGAAAGGCTCGCCTGCTCGCCGCGCGGCGGGCGCCGCTCGATCGCGAGCTGGCGCGGGCGGCCCTGTTCTCGGCGGCTCCATTGGGGGTCCGGCGGCTGCCGCGCGGGCTGGTCGGGCTGGGGCTGGTGGCGCTCGGAGCGCTGCTCGTGGTGACCCGCAGTTCGGACCGGGATCGCGACCTGGACTGAGACTCAGCCCTTCTCGCGCAGGAGGCGGGCCTTCTGGCGGTTCCAGTCTCGCTTGGCCTCGGTGGCGCGCTTGTCCTGCATCTTCTTGCCCTTGGCGATGCCGAGCAGGAGCTTGGCGCGGCCCTTCTCGTTGAAATAGAGTTTTAGTGGCACGAGGGTCATGCCCTCGCGGCCGATCCCCTGCCAGAGCCGCGACAGCTCGCGCTTGTTGACGAGGAGCTTGCGGCGGCGGCGCTCGTCATGGCCGAAGGTCTTGGCCTGGGCATAGGCCGGGATGTAGCCGTTGATCAGCCAGAGTTCGCCGTCCTCGACGGTGGCGTAGCTCTCGGCGATGTTGGCCTTGCCCTCGCGCAGCGACTTCACCTCGGAGCCTTCGAGCATGATGCCGGCCTCGAGGTCATCCTCGATGAAATAGTTGTGCCGGGCCTTGCGGTTCTCGGCGACAATCTTGCGGGCGGGATCGGATTTGGGGGCCATGATCGTCGCGATGTATGGGACAGAACGGCGCCTGTCCAGCCGGGTTTTCGGACGGTCCTAGCTAGGATGGGGAATAACACGCTGTTTTCAAACATGAAAAGTGTCAACGTCTTCACGGATCCCCGCTGTGTGAGGAGCTTGCGGCATGAGGCGTCCCAACGCAGGACGCAGCCGCCAGAATCGAGCAGGCGTGAAGACCACAGGAGCGGTCAGGCCGGTGACGCGGACAGACATGGACTGCTTTCTCCAGCCGAGCGTTCCTTGGGGACGCTCGGAAAACGATCCGTCATCGCCCCGAGGGACGGGGGGCCGGGCTTTACGTGCCTACCGAAGTCGGGACCGGGAGGCTTGTGGCGATTCTCGCCCCGAAGCCTGAAACATCTTAATTTTCGCAGGGACTTCAGATGTTCCGGCAGCAGTGGGCCAGCTTCCGCGCGCGGCCTGCAGCATGGCCGTTCAGGCCCGATTCGGCGCTCCGGGCGTAGAAGCGGCCTAGTCGGATGCCGACCAGGGTGTATGCTGCCGGAGCCGCCAATTCCACTCGGCTGCAAAATCAGGGAGGGCAAGAAAATGAAATTCACGATCCACGATCCGGTCAACCGGTCGCAGCGTGCCGACGCCGCCGACGACGTCGGCGTCAACCGACCGACCGTTCCGACGATCGGCGACGTCATCGCCGCGCGCTACAACCGCCGCGACGTCATGAAGGGGGCACTGGGCTTCACCGCGATCGCCGCCACGGTCAGTCCTCTGGCACTCACCGCAGGACGGGCGCGGGCGCAGGGGACGTCGAGCTTCGACTTCGACGAGATCGAGGCTGGCGTGAGCGAGACCCATGTCGTGGCCGACGGCTACGACGCCGATGTGCTGATCCGCTGGGGCGATCCGGTGTTGCCCGGCGCGCCGGAATTCGACGTCCAGAACCAGACCGCCGAGGCGCAGAACCAGCAGTTCGGCTACAATTCCGACTTCATCGGCACCGTCCCGCATCCGGAGGCGCCGGACGATCCGGACCGGCTGCTCCTCGTGAACCACCACGAATACACCAACGAGGAGCTGATGTTCCCCGGCATCGGTATCCAGGACGACGTCGATTTCGCCGGCATGACCGAGGCGCTGGTCAACGTCGAGAAGGCCGCGCATGGCGGCAGCGTCATCGAGATTCGACGAGGCGAGAACGGCAAGTGGTCCGTCGTGCCCGACAGCCGCTACAACCGCCGGATCACGGCCGAGACGCCGATGCGGATCGCGGGACCGGCGGCCGGCCACGCCAGGATGCGGACCGGCGCCGATCCCGACGGGACCGAGGCGCGCGGCACGTTCAACAACTGCGCCGGCGGCATCACGCCGTGGGGCACGTGGCTGATGGCCGAGGAGAACTTCCACGGCTACTTCTGGTCCGATGCGCCGGAGCCGCCGAACACCGAGACCTCGGACGATCCGGTGGCGATGATCAATGCTCGCTACGGCGTGCCCGGAAAATGGTACGCTTGGGGCAAGTTCGACGACCGCTTCAACATCGACAAGGAGCCGAACGAGCCCAACCGGCACGGCTGGATCGTCGAGGTGAACCCGGCCGATCCGGACGCGACCCCGGTGAAGCGCACGACGATGGGCCGTTTCAAGCACGAGGGCGCGATGCCGGCGGTCAACGCCGACGGGCGGGTCGCGCTGTTCATGGGCGACGACGAGCGGTTCGACTACGTCTACCGGTTCGTGACCGAGGACGCCTTCGACCCGGCGAACCCGGATCCTGACATCCTCGACCGGGGCGTGCTGTCGGTCGCGCGGTTCAACGACGATGGGACGATGCAGTGGCTGCCGCTCGTGCACGGCGAGGGACCGCTGACCGCCGAGAACGGCTTCGAGGACCAGGGCGACGTGATGGTCCAGACGCGCCGCGCCGCCGACCTGCTCGAGGCGACGCCGATGGACCGGCCCGAGGACGTCGAGCCGCATCCCGAGAACGGCCGAATCTACGTGATGCTGACGAACAATTCGCGGCGGAAGCCCGGCGACGAGAACGCGGCGAATCCGCGGGCGGAGAACCTCTTCGGTCACATCGTCGAGATCGTGGCGCCGGGACAGGATTTCACGGCCGACACGATGGACTGGGAGATCCTCGTGAAATGCGGCGATCCGTCCGTCGCCGAGGTGGGCGCGACCTTCTCGCCCGCGACCTCGGAGAACGGCTGGTTCGGGATGCCGGACAACTGCGCCATCGACGCGGCGGGCCGGCTCTGGATCGCGACCGACGGCAATTCGCTCGAGGAAACCGGCCGCGCCGACGGCCTGTGGGCAATGGAGACCGACGGCGAGATGCGCGGGACGTCGCGGCATTTCTTCCGCGTGCCCGTCGGTGCGGAGCTCTGCGGGCCTTGGTTCGTAGACGGGGATAGCGCCCTCTTCGTCGGGGTGCAGCACCCCGGCGACGGTTCGACCTTCGAGGAGCCCTCGACGCGCTGGCCGGACTTCGCCGATGGCATGCCGCCGCGGCCGGCGGTGGTCGTCATCACCAAGCGGGACGGCGGCGCGATCGGCTAGGTCCGGCCCGCGGAAGCGACACGGGCGCGCCGGTGACGGCGCGCCCGTGCGGTTTGACCGGCCGCCGGCACGTCAGAGTTGATGCTGGATGGCCGCGATTCTGCCGGCGACGTGGCGGGCGTGGTTCTCGACATAGGCCTTGTGCGCCGGAGCGCCGACATAACGCCGGAAGGAGTCCATGTCCTCGAAATCGGCCACGAGCGCGTAGTCGTGGTGGTTCGGTCCGCTCCCGACATTGGCGCCGAGGGTGAACGAGAGGACCTCCGGGCTCGTCTCGCACATTTCGGTCACCGCGGCGCGCCAGGCCTCGATCCGGTCTTCGGTGGCCTCCGGCCGGAAGGTCAGCAGAACGATGTGGCGGAGCATGGGCACCTCCCGTGTATCGCGGATGTTGGGGCGAGGCAGGTGCCGGCGTCAATGGCCCGCTCGGCTGGTCGTGCGGGTGCGTCGGCCCGGTGGCCCGGCGGGCGGGCCTCAGTTCAGCAGGCCGGCGTGGCGCATCGCGGCGTCCATACGCTGGCGGGTGGTTTCCTCGACGGGCAGCATCGGCGAGCGCAGATCCTCGGCGCATTTGCCGAGCCGCGACAGTGCGTATTTGGTCGGGGCGGGGTTCGGCTCGGCGAAGGCGGCGCGATGGAGCGGCATCAGCCGGTCCTGGTAGCTGAGGGCGGTGGTGAAATCGCCCGCCAGCATGGCGTTCTGGAATTCGGCGCACAGCCGCGGCGCAATGTTGGCGACCACCGAGATGCAGCCGCGCCCTCCATGGGCGTTGAAGCCCAGTGCCGCCTCGTCGTTGCCGCAGAACTGCACGAAATCGGTGCCGCAGGTGATGCGGGTGTCGGAGACCCGGCTGACGTCGCCCGTCGCGTCCTTGACGCCGACAATGCGGGGCAGCTTCGCCAGCTCACCCATCGTGGCGGGCAGCATGTCGATCACCGAGCGGCCGGGGATGTTGTAGATGATGATCGGCAGGTCCACCGCGTCGTGGAGCGTTCGGTAGTGGTGGTAGAGCCCGCGCTGGCTCGGCTTGTTGTAATAGGGTGTCACCACGAGCGCGGCGTCGGCGCCGACCTTCTTGGCGAAGGCCATCAGGCTGATCGATTCGTCGGTGTTGTTCGAGCCGGCGCCGGCGATCACGGGAATGCGGCCGGCGGAGGTCCTGACCACCACCTCGACGACTCGCTCGTGCTCGTCATGGGTCAAGGTCGGGGTCTCGCCGGTGGTGCCGACGGCGACGATGCCGTGGCTGCCCTCGGCGACGTGCCATTCCACCAGTTCGACCAGCGCCTTCTCGTCCACGGCGCCGTCGCGGAACGGGGTGACGAGCGCGGGAATGGAACCGTGGAACATCGGATATCTCCGGCAGGCGGCAGGGCGCGAAAAAGCCGCGCGAAACTAATCGTGAATACCGGGGGCCGCAAGGACGGTTTGCGGTTTGGTAAGACACGCTAAGATAGTCTTACTGGAATAGGTTCCGAAGCGACGAGTTCTTACACATGACCTTTCGCATCCTTCTGCTGCCGGCCGCCCTTGCGGGATCGCTCCTGTCGGGCGCCGCGTTTCCCGACCCGGTGCCGCCCGGCGCCCCGCCGCCGATGGCGCGGGAGGCCGCGGTGATGGCCGAGGCGATTGCCGCGACGCGCCAGGCCGACTGGGATCGCGCGATGGAGATGGCCGGGCGGGTCGATGATCCGGTGGCGCGGGAGATCGTCGTCTGGGAGCGGCTGCGCGCCGAGATGGGCGACTGGGAGGAATATCGCGATTTCGTGGCGGACAACCCTGACTGGCCCGGCCTGGCGCTGGTGCGGCGCAACGGCGAGCGGCGGATGCCGGCGGGGCTGGGCTTCGAGGAAGTGACGGCGTTTCTGGGCGATGCGCCGCCGCAGACCGGGAGCGGATCGCTGCGTTTCGCCGAGGCGCTGGCGGCGGCCGGGCGCGAGGCGGAGGCCGATGCGGAGGTCGGCCGGGCCTGGCGCGAGCTGTCGCTGACGCCGCACGAAGCGGGACGGTTCCGCGAGGACTGGGCGGTCGCGATCGCGCCGCATCACGTGGCGCGGCTCGACAACCTGCTCTGGCGCGGCCTGACGCGCGAGGCGGAGGCCATGCTCGACCTGGTCGACCCGGGGCTGGCCAAGCTCGCGGAGGCTCGGATCGCCGTGCGGCGCGATGCCGAGGGGCTGATGGCGCGGATCGCCTCGGTACCGGGGGACCTGAAGGCCGATCCCGGGCTGGCCTTCGAGCGATATCTCTACCGGGTCAACAAGGGCCGCTGGGACGAGGCTGAGGCCTATCTGCTGGAGATGTCGACCGATGCCGCCGTGCTCGGGCGCCCGGAGATGTGGATGGAGCGCCGCGCCAATCTCGCGCGGCAGGTGCTCCGCCGGGGCGAGGTGGACGCGGCCTACCGGCTGGCGGCGAAAAGTTTCGGCACTGAGGGCGCGGATTTCGCCGATTCCGAATGGGTCGCGGGGTTCATCGCGCTGACGCGGCAGAACGACCCGGAAGCGGCGATCGGGCATTTCACCCGGTTCCGCGAGGTGGTCGCCACGCCGATCAGCCTCGGACGCGCCGGCTACTGGCTCGGGCTCGCCCATGCCGCGGCGGGGGATTCCGAGGCTGCCGAGGCGGCCTGGGCCGAGGGGGCGAAGCACCAGACCAGCTTCTACGGCCAGCTGGCTGCGGCGCGTGCCGGTCTGCCGGCCGATCCGACGCTGGCGGGGGGCGCGACACTGCCGGACTGGCGCGCCGCGCCCTTTGGCGACAGCGAGCCGGTGCGCGCGGCGCTGCTGCTCCATGCGGCCGGAGAGGAGGGGCTGGTGCGGAGTTTCCTGCGGCATGCCGCCGAGGACCAGCCGGCGGAGATCCGGTCGGGTATCGCGCAGATGGCGATCGATATCGGGCTGCCGCATGTCGGCATCCGCATCGCGAAGGACGCGGCGGCGGACGGGTTGATCCTCACCGAGCAGTACTATCCGCTGCACGCGATCGGCGAGGCGTCTTGGCCGGTGCCGACCGAGTTCGCGCTGGCGATCGCCCGGCAGGAATCCGAGCTCAACCCCGAAGCCGTGAGCCCGGCGGGGGCGCGCGGCCTGATGCAGCTGATGCCGGCGACCGCGGCGCAGGTCGCCGGGCAGAACGGGCTGAGCTACGACAGCGAGAAGCTGACCGGCGATCCGCTCTACAACGCGACGCTGGGGACGGATTACCTCGCGCGGCTGCTGCGGCAGTTCAACGGCTCCTACGTGCTGGCCGCCGCGGCCTACAATGCCGGGCCGGGGCGGGTGCGCGAATGGCTCGCAACCTACGGCGACCCGCGGACAGCGGAGGTCGATGCGGTCGAGTGGATCGAGACGATCCCGTTCAGCGAGACGCGCAACTACGTGATGCGGGTGCTCGAATCGCTCCATGTCTACCGGGCGCGGCTGAGTGGCGAGACCGAGCCGATCCGGCTCGCGCAGGATGTCGAGGGGACCGGCTGAGCCGCCTCAGCGCAGGGTGAGGCCCTCGATGCGCGCATCGGTGCGGCCGGCGGTGTCGTCGCTGTCGGCGGAGACGCCGATGCCCATGAGCGGGCCGGGCTCGCGGCCGAAGACGCGGCGGAAATCGCCGGCGAGATCGACCGTCTCGGACTGCCAGCCGCCGGTGGGGTCGGTGCGGGCAATCAGCATCTGGCCGCGCCCGAGCATCGAGGGGCTGGCGATGACGCTGCCGCGGGGGGCGTCGCCGCCCCAGACATAGATCAGCGCGCGGCCGCGGCGCATCGCGGCGCGCAGGGTGCGCGGGGTCTCGCGCACCGAGCCCGGATCGTCGGCGAAGACAAAGTAGAGCGCTAGGGAGCGGTCGTCGCCGCCGCGGCTGCCGAGGTCGGTGGCGGCCACGCCGGCATCGACCCGCCAGCGCCAGCCTGCCGTCGTCGCCGGGCCGAAGGCGGGCGGGAGCGCGCGCCAGAGCACCGAGACGCCGCTTTCGGTCTCGACGCGGAGGCCGGAGGCGCCGTCGGCCGAGAACTCCGCCGGAGTGCGGCCGCGGAAGGTGATCTCGTCCCAGCCGTTCGCGGCGAGGTCCGGGCCGAAGGCGACCGGGCCGAGAGCCGCGACCGGGGCAGAGAGAGCGAGCAGGGCTGCGAGGGCGAGGGGCGGGATCGGACGCATGGTTTTTCTCCGGACGGGTGCGCGCAGGATGGCCCGGCCGAGGGGTGGGCTGTCAACCGGTCTTGGGCGGCGGCAGCGGGCGGCGCAGCCGGGCCTGCCGGATCAGCGTGTAGAGCCCGGCGGCGAGGATCAGCGCGGCGCCAGCCACGGTGAAGGCGTCGGGGCGTTCGTCGAAGAGCGTGACGCCAAGGATGGTGACGAACACGAGCTGGAAATAGGCGAAGGGCTGGACGGTGCCGGCTTCGGCGACCTCGTAGACCTTGATGAGCAGGAAATGCCCGAGCGCGCCGGTCATGCAGAGCACCGCCATCCAGCCCCAGTCGGCCGCACCCTGCATCGGGTCCCAGAAGAACGGGCCGACGAGGGTGATCGCCACCGCGCCGGCTACCCCGGTGTAGAAGAAGCTTGTCTCGGCGGAATCGAGGCGCGCGACCCGGCGGGTCAGCAGGCCGTAGAGCGCGAACATGAAGGCTGCGAGCAGCGGGACGAGGGCTTCGGGGCTGAAGACCTTGAAGCCGGGGCGCAGGATGATGACCACGCCGACCAGCCCGACGAGGATCGCCGCGCCGCGCCGCCAGCCGACGTATTCGCCGAGCATCGGTCCGGCGAGGGCGGCGATCAGAAGGGGGTAGATCGCGAAGATCGCATGGCTCTCGATGAGCCCGAGGAGAACGAAGGAAATGACGGTCACGACGATTTCGGCAGCCAGCAGCACGCCGCGGAAGATCTGGAGGTCCGGGCTGCTGCGTGCGGGCGACCCGGCGGATACCACCGGCCCGGCTCGCGGAGAGCGCGATCACGAAGGCCGCGAAGAACCAGTAGCGGATCATCACCACGGTCATGGTGTTGTATTCGGCGGCGAGGTGACGCGACACGCCGTCCTGGGCCGCGAACACCATCATCGCGACGATCATCAGCGTGATGCCGAGCCGGGGATTGTCTCGGCTCATCGGGCCAGAAGCCGGCCGCGGGTCATGTGGCGCTTGCGGCCGAACCCCGGGCAGCGCTCTACGGCGAAGCCGGCCTCGGTGAGGCGGGCGCGGACCGGGCCGGCGGCGGAATAGGTGGCGAAGCTGCCGCCGGGGGCGGTGTGGCGCGCGACCTCGGCCATAAGACCGGCCTCCCAGAGTTCGGGATTGCGCGCCGGGCTGAAGCCGTCGAGGAACCAGGCATCGGCGCGACCGTCCCAGGAGGGCAGCGTGACGCGGGCATCGCCTTCGACGATCGCGAGATCGAGGCCGGGGAGGGCGACTGTCGCGCGCGCCGGCACGCATGGCCACCACCAACGGTTCGACCAGCGGCGCGAGGTCGGGCCAGGCGGCGAGGGCCCGCACCATGTCGCAGGTCCGCATCGGAAACGCCTCGAAGCTGGTGAAGCGGAGCCGGCCAGTCTGTCCCGACGCGTTCCAGGCCAGCGCGGCGGCGAGCGCGTTGAGGCCGGTGCCGAAGCCGAGTTCGGCGATGTGGAAGCCTCGGCGGAACCGGGCTGGCAGGTCGTTGCCGGCGAGAAAGACGTGCGCGGTCTCCGCAAGGCCGTCGCCGAGCGCGAAATAGGGGTCGTCGAACCGGGTTGAGACCGGCACCGATCCGTCCCGCCAGACGATTGAGGCGTTTTGCGTCGCTCGCGCGTTCATGCTGTACCCTTTGGCAAGAGGAGCAATCTAGGCGAGGCGATGATGGTGGAAAAGCACAAAGCGCCCGAGGTCCTGGTGGTCGGGGCCGGCATCTTCGGGCTGAGTTGCGCACTGGCCTGCGCAGAGCGAGGCATGGCGGTGACGGTTCTGGAGCGCTTCGCGCCCGGCGCGGGTGCCAGCGGCGGGGTGGTCGGTGCGCTGTCGCCGTTCCTGCCTGCGCCCTGGAACCCGAAGAAGCAGGCGCAGCTCGACGCGCTGGTGGCAGGCGAGGCCTACTGGGGTCGGATCGCCGCGATCTCGGGCCACGAGCCGGGTTATGCGCGGGTCGGCCGGCTGATCCCGCTCGCGACCGCCGAGGCGAGGGAACGGGCCGCGGAGATGGCGCGCGGGGCGGCGGAGGTCTGGCCGGAGCCGTTCACCTGGGAGCTGGTGGCGCCTGACGATCTGCCTGGCTGGATCGCCCGCGACGCGGCGCCGTTCGGGGCGGTGCGCGAGACCCTGTCGGCGCGCCTGACCCCGCGGGCGGCGCTCGCGGCGCAGGTCGGGGCGCTTTCGGCACTGGGCGGCCGGCTGCAGGTCGGCACGGAGGTGATCGGGCTGGCGGATGGCGGCGTGCGGACCGCGGAAGGCATGGTTCGGGCGGAGGCGATCGTGCTCGCGACCGGGTCAGGCGGGGCGGATCTCACCGAAGGCGTGATCGGGCGAAAGGTAGCGGGGCGGCACGTCAAGGGACAGGCGGCGCTCATTGCCTGCGACCAGCCGCGGATGCCGCTGATCTTCTCGGACGGCCTCTATGTGGTCGCGCATGGCGACGGCAGCGTGGCGGTCGGATCGACCAGCGAGAGCAGCTGGGCGAGCCCCGACGAGACCGATGGGGAACTCGAGGACCTGATCGCCCGCGCGCGGATGCTCTGCCCGGACCTCGCGCGGGCGCCGGTGGCGCTCCGCTGGGCGGGGTTGAGGCCCCGCGCGCCACGGCCCGACCCGCTGATCGGGCCACTTCCGGGCGCGCCTGGAGTGTTCGTCGCCGACGGCGGCTACAAGATCGGCTTCGGGATGGCGCCGGCGGTCGGCGAGGCGATCGCCGGGATGATCGCCGGGGAGCCGTCGACGCTGCCGGCTTCCTTCGCGCCGGCAGCGCACGGACTCGGCTGAACTCAGACCTTCGAGCCCGGCGCGGGCGATCTCGTCGCGGAGCGCCTTCATCAGCTTCTCGAGGAATTCGAAGCTCCTCGGGTCGACCAGCCGCTCGTCGGCGTCGAAGGCGGAACCGGCATTGGCGACCATGATCTCCGGGCCCTGCAGGACGCGCGGGCCGAACGGCGTGAGGCAGTGGCGCAGCGAGAACTGTGCGCGTTCGCCGCCGGCGCGGCCCGCCGCCGCCGAGATGATCGCAACCGGCTTGCCGGCGAGCGGCGCGGGTTTAGTGCGGCTCACCCAGTCGAGGGCGTTCTTCAGCACGCCGGGCAGGTTCTTGTTGTATTCTGGGGTCGAGATCACCACGGCATCAGCGGCGCGCATCTGGTCGGCCAGCGTCGCGACCCCGGGCGGGATGCCCTCGGCCTCCTCGAGATCGCCGTCGTAGAGCGGCAGCCGCAGATCGGCCATCTCGAAGCGGCACGGCCCGAAGGCGCGCACGGCCTCGGCCACGAGGGCTGTGTTGCGCGAGGCCCTGCGCAACGATCCCGATATGCCGAGCAGTCTGGGCGGGTGGTCAGCGTCGTCTCCGCGCATGGGTGTCCTTCCGGATTCGGCTACGGTTGGCAGGAGACCTAACGCGCACGCCCGGGCTGGCAAGGCGAATCGGATTCGCCCGAGATATAGCGGTTCGAAGCATGAACATCCGCCATATGGTGGGGTTCGGCATTGACAGGACGGCATCGGGTCGGGAATCTGCGCCGAACAACAGACGGACCCTCGCCGGTGCAGTTCACCCGCCTTCGCCTTCTCGGATTCAAGAGCTTCGTCGATCCGACCGAACTGGTGATCGCGCCGGGGCAGACCGGCGTGGTCGGGCCGAACGGCTGCGGCAAGTCGAACCTGCTGGAAGCGCTGCGCTGGGTGATGGGCGAGAACCGCGCCTCCGCGATGCGCGGCGACGGCATGGAGGACGTGATCTTCGCGGGCTCCGGATCGCGGCCGCAGCGCAATCACGCGGAAGTCACCCTCACGCTCGACAATTCCGAGCGGCTGGCGCCGGCCGGCTTCAACGACGACGACCGGCTGGAGGTGGTGCGGCGGATCACCCGCGAGGCCGGCTCCGCCTATCGGGTGAACGGCAAGGAGGCCCGGGCGCGGGATGTGCAGATGCTGTTCGCCGATGCCTCCACCGGAGCGCATTCGCCGGCGCTGGTGCGGCAGGGGCAGATCTCGGAGCTGATCAATGCCCGGCCCAAGGCGCGGCGGCGGATCCTAGAGGAGGCGGCAGGAATCTCCGGGCTCTACCAGCGCCGCCACGAGGCGGAGCTGAAGCTGCGGGCGACCGAGGCCAATCTGGGCCGGGTCGGCGACGTGCTCGAGGCGCTCGAGGGGCAGTTGTCGACCCTGGCGCGGCAGGCCCGGCAGGCGGCGCGGTATCGCGAGGTGGCCGAGGCGTTGCGGCGCGCCGAAGGACTGTTGCTGTGGCGGCTCTGGCACGACGCGGAAACCGCGCGGGGCCGGGCGGCGGAGGCGCTGCTCGGGGCGACGCGCGCAGCGGGTGTGGCGCAGACCGAAGCGGCGGCGGCGGCGCTGGCGCAGACCGGGATCGAGGAAAGCCTGCCGGGGCTGCGCGAGGAGGATACCATCGCGGCCGCGGTGTTGCAGCGGCTGACCATCGAGCATGACCGGCTGGAGACCGAGCTCGGCGCGGTGACCCGCGCGATCGGCGAATCGGAAGCCGCGCTGGCGCAGATCGCGCGGGACCGCGAGCGGGAAGCGGCGCTCGACGGTGATGCGGCGGAGATGGCGGCGCGGCTGGCGGCGGAGCGCGACGAGCTGACCGCCGAGGGCGGCGGTCACGACGTGGCGCTGGCTGAGGCCCGGGGCGCGGCCGAGGCGGCGGCGGCGGCGCTGGCGGAGGTCGAGGCGATCTTCGGCGCGCGGGCCGAGGCGGCGGCGACGCTGGCCGCCGAGCACGGCTCAGCGGTGCGGGCGGTCGAGGATGCCGCGCCGGCGGCTCGGCGAGAGCCGGCGGGCGCGCGAGCAGGCCGCCGAGGCGCTGGCACGGCTCGATGTCGAGACGGCGGAGGCCCGGGCGGCGCGCGACAGTGCAGCGAAGGAGGCCGCGGCGACGGCCGCCGATGCGGCGGCGGCGGAGGCGCGGCTCGCCGAGACGGAGAGCCGGGCCGGGCAGACGCGCGGCATCGAGGCGGCGGCGCTTCAGGCGCGCGCGGAGGCCGAGGGCAGCGCGCGCGCGGTGTCGGCGGAGATGGCCGGTCTCGAGAAGCTGCTGGCACGGCCCGCCGGTGCGGCGGCGCAGATCCTCGAGGCGGTGCGCGTCGCGCCGGGCTTCGAGGCGGCGTTCGGCGCGGCGCTCGCCGACGATCTGGGCCTTCCCGATCTCGGGGAGGCCGGGGCCGGGACCGGCTGGCATCTCCTGCCGCCGCTCGACGCGATGCCGCCGCTGCCGCGAGGGCGCCGCGCCGCTGGCGGAAGTGGTGACCGCGCCGGCGACGCTGGCCCGGCGGCTGGCGGCGATCGGGGTGGTCGACCCGGAGGCGGCGCCGGCGCTGCATGCGGCTGCTCGCGCCGGGACAGCGGCTGGTGAGCCGGGCGGGCGATCTCTGGCGCTGGGACGGTCTCTGCATCTTCGCGGGCGATGCGCCCTCGGCGGCGGCTCTGCGGCTGCAGCAGCAGAACCGGCTTTCGGAGTTGCGAGTGGCCGCGGCCGAAGCCGGGCAGGCGCTCGATGCGGCGCTCGCCGCCGCGGAGGAAGCCGGGGCCGCGGCACGGGAAGCCGCGGCGGCGGAGAGCGCGGCGCGGCTGGTGCGAAAGGGCGCGGACCAGCGGGCGTCGGAGGCCGGGCGGGCGCGGGACCGCACAGACTCGGCGGTCGAGGCGCTGCAGGGCCGGGTGTCGTCGCTGCGGGTCGCGCTGGAGCGGCGGACCCGCGAGGTGGCCGAGGCAGAGGCGACGCAGCGGGAGGCGGAAGCGGCGCTGACCGGGATGGCCGATCCCGGGCGGGCGCGGGCGGAGGTCGCGGAGGAGAAGTTGCGGGTCGAGGCGGCGCGTATCGCGATGCTGTCGCATCGCGCGGCGGCGGACGAACTGGAGCGCGACGGGCGGGCGCGGGAGCGGCGGCTTGCGGAAATCGAACGGGAGACCGCGACCTGGGCGGCGCGGCAGGCGAGTGCTGCGGCTCGGCTCGCGGATCTCGAGGCGCGGGCGGTGGAGGCCGAGGCGGCGCTGGGTGCGGCGCGGATGCGGCCCGAGGCCCTGCGGGAGAAGATCTCGGAAGCCGGGGCGGCGCTCCGCGCGGCGGAGAGCCGGAAGCGGCGGGCGATCGAGGCGCTGACCGCGCGCGAAGCCGAATCTGCGCGACCGGGTCGCGGCGGCCCGCCGGACCGAGCGCGAGGCCGGCGAGGCGCGCGAGGCGCGCGCGCGGGCCGAGGCGCTGGCGGAGGCCGCGGAGGCCCGGGCGGCGGAGGCTACCGAGCGGGTGGAAACCGAGACCGGCGGCTCTCCGGAACGGCTGCTGGCCGATTTCGGCACGAGTTCCGAGGCGGTGCCGGCGGCGGAGGCGCTGGAGGCCGAGGCGGCACAGCTGCGGCGGCAGCGCGACGGGCTGGGCGCGGTCAACCTGCGGGCCGAGGAGGATGCGCGGGAGGTGGAGGTCGAGCGCGACCTCCTGGCCACCGAGCGGACCGATCTCGAGGACGCGATCGGCAAGCTGCGGCACGGCATCGCCAACCTGAACCGGGAGGGGCGCGGGCGGCTGCTGGCGGCCTTCGACGAGGTGAACGAGAATTTCGGGATGCTGTTCACGCATCTCTTCGGCGGCGGCGAGGCGCGGCTGGTGCTGGTGGAGAGCGACGATCCGCTGGAGGCCGGGCTCGAGATCATGTGCCAGCCGCCGGGCAAGAAGCTCTCGACGCTGTCGCTCCTGTCGGGGGGCGAGCAGACGCTGACGGCGCTCGTCGCTGATCTTCGCGGTGTTCCTCGCCAATCCCGGCGCCGATCTGCGTGCTCGACGAGGTGGATGCGCCGCTCGACGATGCGAACGTCACGCGGTTCTGCGACCTGCTGGACGAGATGAACCGCCGCACCAAGACCCGGTTCCTGATCATCACCCACCACGCGGTGACGATGGCGCGGATGGACCGGCTGTTCGGGGTGACGATGGGCGAGCAGGGGGTGAGCCAGCTGGTTTCCGTCGACCTTCAGGCGGCCGAGCGGATCGTCGAAGAGGTGGTCTAAGGGCCGGTTTTCGGGTGGTCCTAGCTAGGACCGGCGACAAAGTTCTGATAATTAAGGACAAAAATTTTAACGCGGTTCGGGACCGTGCGGCGGGCGCCGGGCAGGCCATGGCGGCCCGATGCGGTGAGAGCAGCGCGGGCGCGGCCGGTCGGCGCCCAGCGCTCTAGCCGTCCTGCGGGCGGGTGAGCGATGCGGCGAGGAGGTCGCCCAGGGTGCGGGCGACGCAGGCGCTCGAATGCGGGGCGCGGGCCATGGTCGAGGGCCGGATGCGGCTGATCGGGCCGGAGACGCCCTGCATCTCCCGGGCGATGGCGAAGGTGCGCAGGAAGACCGCGAAGGGGTCGGTGCCATCCGCGCGCGGGCGGTAGTGCAGGCTGCCCTCGCGCAGCTCCGCCCGGTAGATCGTCTCGCCTTCCTTGATGGTCTCGAGCACCGAGATCGTGTCGAGGGTCTCGGGGTCGATTGCGGTCGGGTCGTCCGAGAGGATCACCAGATCGGCCAGCTTGCCCGGCTCGAGCGAGCCCTTGCGGTCCTCCTCGAAATGCTGGAAGGCGGGCCAGATCGTCATGGCCTTGAGCGCGGTGAGCACGTCGACGCGCTGCGCCGGGCCGATGATGTCGCCGGACCGCGAGCGGCGGGTGACGGTGGCGTCGAGGATCCGCATGGAATCGGGGAAGGCCACCGGCGCGTCGTGGTGGCTGGAGAACATCATGCCGCGTTCGCGGACCCAGCCGGTGGGCGAGATGTCGTCGGCGGCCACCGGGCCGACCGTGCGTTCGCGGTGCCAGTCGCCCCAGTAGAAGGTGTGCATCGGAAAGAGCGACGGGAAAGACGTCGAGCCGGTTGTACGCGTCGATCTGGTCCTCGCGCAGGAACTGGCCGTGGATCAGCACCGGACGGCGGTCGGCAGGGCCGTGCGCCCGGGTGGCGGTATCGATGGCGCCGATCAGCATGTCGGAGGCGCCCTCGCCGTTGGCATGGGTCAGGATCTGCACGTCATTGGCGAAGGCCCAGTCGATGGCGTCGAAGACTTGGTCGCCGGTGGCATTGGCGTATCCAGCGTAATCGGCGCGGAAGCCTTCGGGCGGGTTGTAGTAGGGCCGGTCGCGCAGGGCGGTGAAGCCCTGGGGCGAGCCGTCGATGGTCAGCTTTGCGCCGCCGACGCGGAACCGGTCAGTGTAGTCGCGCGACTGGTTCTCGAGGATGTAGTCTCGGTCGACCAGAACGTCGGCATAGGTCACGACGTCGATGTCGAGGCCTTCCTCGGTGGCGACCGCGCGCATCAGCTCGGCGACCGGCGGGATCGAGCGGCCCTCCTGCGCGGTGGTGTATCCGTAGGAGGCGATCAGCTCGACGCCGGCACGGAAGATCGCGCGGTTGGCCGCCTCGTCGAGACCGCCGAGAAGTTTTCCGATCACCATGTTGGCGGCGTTCTCCTCAAGGACGCCGTCGGGTTCCGAGCCGCTCTCGCGCCGCCGGATTACCCCGCCGGCCGGGTCGGGCGTGTCGGCTGTGATGCCCGCGAGTTCCAGCGCCTTCGAATTGGCGACGCCGAGATGGCCGGACTGGTGGATCACGTAGACCGGGATATCGGTCGAGACCGCGTCGAGCTCGTCACGGGTCGGGTGGCGCAGTTCGGCGAGCTGGGCGTCGTCATAGCCGAAGCCGAGGATCAGGCCCGCCGCGCCGACGCGTTCGGGCTGGGCTTCGGCGAAATCGCGCAGCACCTGTTGCAGCGCCGGGATGTCGTTGACCGGGCCGTCGGGTGCCGGCAGCGTGTTGGCCGCCAGCGCCTGAAGGCCGATCATGAAGACGTGGCCGTGGGCGTCGACGAAGCCGGGGATCATCGTGCGGCCGGCGAGGTCGATGATGTCGGTGTCGGGGCCGCGCAGCGCCATGACGGCGTCGGCGGCGCCGACGGCGAGGATCAGGCCGTCTCTTTCGGCGAGGGCTTCGGCCTGCATTGCGGCGTCGTCCATCGTCAGGATCGGGCCGCCGGTCCAGATGCGGTCGGCCGGGGCGGCGCCGGTCTCGGGCGACGGGGCGGCGTCGTGCTGCGCACGGAAGAAGTCCCAGGCGTCCAGTTCGCGGCCATCTGCGAGCATGCACAGACCACGCTGGCCGTCGACGCTGTCGACGATGCGGTAGCTGCCGCCCTGCTCGACGCAGAAGGCGGCGGCGGGGTTCGAGGTTTCCGCCGCGCGGGTCGGGGCCGCGAGGGCCGCGAGGACGCTGAGAGTCAGGGCGGTCAGGACGGGCTGCATGCGGGGGCGCCTCTCGGAGGAATGCGGGAGCGGCAGTTTACTGCGGCGAGGGTGCGGGTCAACCGGCGTGGGGGGCTCAGGGCGAAGGCGGCGCGGGATCGGCGGCGTCGGGGTCGTCATCGAGGGCCAGTTCGAGGATGCGTTCGAGCGCCTCGATGTCGGCGGTGGCGAAGGCGCCGAAGCCCTGCATCCAGAGGAAGGCGCTGGCGAGGCCGTCGGGCTCGAGGCGGCAGGTGCGGATGCGGCCGTCGCGCTGCTGGGAGACGAGGCCGGCGCGCTGCAGGAGCGCGAGATGCTTGGAGACGGCGGCGAGCGACATCGGCAGCGGTTCGGCCAGATCGCCCACCCGCGTCGGGCCGTCGAGCAGCGTGCGCAGGATCGCCCGGCGGGTCGGATCGGCGAGAGCCGCGAAGATCAGGTCGAGATCGGGCGGGCCGGCGGGATCGTCCATGGCCGCGATGAAGCGGGCCGGGGGACTGGAAAGTCAACCGGATGGTTGAATTTTGCGGTGCGGCAGGAAAGCGCGCGGTGGGCCCGTCAGGGCGTTGTGTGGCGGGCAAGTGTGTTCTGAAATATGTATTACGAACAGATGGATAGTTGACTTCCGGCTGCGGGCCGCCTGCCTTGACAGGGGGTGCTGCATTGCTTAAAGACGCTCCCGAAAGCTGGACCTGATGCGCGCATCGCATGGTCGGGGAGCCGGGGACGGACTGCACATGGAAGAGGATCCCTTTTCCGCGCGTCTGAAGAACCTCGAGGACCGGATCAAGTCTGCCGAGAAGGCCCGCGAGGAACCCGCGCGCGACCGGCGCTCGGAATACACGCAGGGCTCGCTCGCCTGGCGGATGGTGACGGAACTCGTCGCCGGGATGCTGCTCGGGCTCGGGATCGGATACGGGCTGGACAGCCTGTTCGGGACACGCCCGGTGTTCCTCGTGCTGTTCGCCCTGCTGGGGTTCGCCGCCGGCGTGCGCACGATGATGCGGACGGCGCAGGACATCCAGCACGGACGGTCCGAGGCGGCGCTGATGCGCGGCCGGGACGAGACGCAACCGGACCGCAACGGTCCCGGGGAAGAGTGAGAGCGCGATGGCAGGTGAAGCGGGACACGGCGACGGCAGCGGGTTCAACATCCACCCGATGGACCAGTTCAAGGTCGAGCCGCTGTTCGGCTCCGGCGAGGTCCATTGGTACACGTTCACCAATGCGACGCTGTGGATGCTGCTGACCGTGGCCGCGATCACGCTCCTGATGGTCTTCGGCACCCGCGGTCGCGCGCTGATCCCGACGCGGATCCAGTCGGCAGCCGAGGTGATCTACGGTTTCGTGCACAAGATGGTCGTGGATGTGGCCGGCAAGGAAGGCGCGAAGTACTTCCCCTACGTTCTGACACTGTTTCTGTTCATCCTCTTCGCCAACCTCCTGGCGCTGCTCCCGACAAGCTTCTCGACCACCTCGCAGATCGCGGTGACGGCGGTGCTGGCAGTCGCGGTGTTCCTGACCGTGACGGCGATCGGGTTCTACAAGCACGGCTTCGGGTTCCTGAAGCTTTTCTGGGTGTCCTCGGCGCCGACCGTGGCGCTGCGGATCGTCCTCGCCCTGATCGAGCTGATCTCCTATTTCGTGCGTCCGCTCAGCCATTCGATCCGGCTTGCCGGCAACCTGATGGCCGGTCACGCGGTGCTCAAGGTGTTCGCGGGCTTCGCCGGCGCGCTCGGTCTCGGTGCCATCGTGCCGATCCTCGCGATCACCGGTATCTACGGGCTGGAACTGCTGGTGGCGGTCATTCAGGCCTACGTCTTCGCGATCCTCACCTGCGTCTACCTCAACGACGCGCTGCATCCGAGCCACTGAGGCCGGCAGCGTTCCGACATTCCGCCATTCCAGATCCAAAGGAGCATACGCTATGGAAGGCAATATCGCTGAAATGGGCCAGTTCATCGGCGCCGGTCTCGCATGCATTGGCATGGGTGGTGCAGGCATCGGCGTGGGCCACGTCGCCGGCAACTTCCTGTCCGGCGCGCTGCGCAACCCCGCCGCCGCAGGCGAGCAGACCGCGACGCTCTTTATCGGCATCGCCTTCGCCGAAGCGCTCGGCATCTTCTCGTTCCTGGTCGCGCTCCTGCTGATGTTCGCCGTCTGATCGCGACTTTCGCAAACCCGCCGCATGGGGCCTTCTTGCCCGGTGCGGCCGGTCATCGACGGAGTGAACCATGGCTGACACGACCGAGGCCGCGGCCGAGGGTGCCGCACATGCCGCAGACGGCGCGGAATCTCTCGGGGCGGTGAACCTCGAGGCTGCCGAAGCCGGCATGCCGCAGCTCGATATCGGGATGTACCCCAACCTGATCTTCTGGTTGGTGGTGAGTCTCCTTCTGCTCTACTTCATCCTCACGCGGGTGGCATTGCCGCGGATTTCTTCGGTGCTGGCCGAACGCAGCGACGCGGTGTCGAACGATCTCGAGCAGGCGCAGCTTCTCAAGCGCCGGGCCGACGAGGCCGAGGCCGCCTACAACGCGGCGCTGGCGAAGGCGCGCGACGAGGCGCACCGGATCGCCGCCGAGACCAAGGCGGAGATCAACCGCGAGCTTTCGACGCTGATGGCCAAGGCCGACGCCGAGATCGCGGTCAAATCGGCCGAATCCGAGGGACGGATTGCCGAGATCCGCGAATCTGCGGTGAAGAGCGTCGAGGAGGTCGCAAGCGCGACGGCGCGCGAGATCGTCGCGGCATTCATGCCCGGCGGGGGCGACGACGTCGATGTTTCCGCGGCGATCGCCAACCGGATGAAGGGCTGACGCGATGGATTTCCTCAACAATACAGACATCGTCGTCGGCATCGGTTTTGTGATCTTCGTCGGCGTGCTGCTCTATTTCGGCGTGCCGAAGATCCTCGGAAGCAAGCTCGACGAACGCGCCGTGCGGATCCGCGGGGAACTCGACGAAGCCCGCGCCCTTCGCGAGGAGGCGCAGGCACTGCTGGCGAGTTACGAACGCAAGCAGAAGGAAGTCTCGGTTCAGGCCGACGAGATCGTCGCGGCAGCCCGACACGAGGCCGAGCGCGCGGCGGAGACGGCCAAGGAAGACATCGCGAAGGCGCTGGAGCGGCGGATGAAGACCGCCGGCGAGCAGATCGCGGCAGCCGAGCAGGCAGCGATCCGGCAGATCAAGGATCGCGCGGTTACGGTCGCTGTGGCCTCGGCCGGTGACGTGATCCGCGATCGGCTCAAGGCGGCCGATTCCGCCTCGCTCATCGACAATGCGATCGCGGAGGTCGGTGCGAAACTGCACTGATATGCGACGGGCTGTACGACGCAGGGCCCGCCTCGCAGGCGGGCCCTGCGCATTTCCGGACTGCGACATCCTGACTTTCCGGGTTTGATCAGGATCAAGGCGGAGCCGATCCTGGCGCGGTTGAGTTCCTGCCGTCAGTGTTTCCGGAGTCAGACCATGATTGTTGCCGATACCCGCAAGGACCAGCTCGAAGCGCGGCTGCGCGAGCTGGATGAGCGTCTCCACACCATCGAACGGGAGTTGGATGCGCCGGTCAGCCCGGACTGGGAGGAGCGTGCGACCGAGCGTGAATCCGAGGAGGTGCTGGAGGATCTCGGCATGGCCGGCCAGCAGGAGATGCGGATGATCCGCGCTGCGCTCGACCGTATCCGCGATGGCAGCTATGGCGACATGCGTCCGCTGCGGCGAGACGATCTCCGACGAGCGGCTCGACGTGCTGCCGCACACGCCGCTTTGCCGGGATTGCGCCGCGAAGGCCTGAACCGGCCGGTCAGCCGGCGGCGCGGCTGTCGTGGCGGGCGGATTCCCAGGCGAGCATGGCGCGCTTGACGTCGAGCCCCCAGTGATAGCCGCCGAGCCCGCCGGCCTTCTGCAGCGCGCGGTGGCAGGGGATCAGCCAGCCGATCGGGTTGCGCCCCACCGCGGTGCCGACGGCACGGACGGCGCGGGGTGACCCGATCGCCCCGGCGATGTCCGAATAGGTCGTGACATGCCCCGATGGGACGCGCAGCAGCGCTTCCCAGACCTTGAGGTGGAACGGCGCGCCGATCAGGTGCAGCGGCGCTTCCAGCCCGGGCTCCGTTCCGAAGGCCGCGCGCGCCCAGGGCCGCAGGCGCATCGGATCCTCGACAAAGCCGGCCTTCGGCCAGCGCCCGAGCAGATCGGTCGTCGTGGCCTCCATGCCCAGCTCCTCGGCGAAGCCGATCCCGCATATGCCCTTGTCCGTGCCCATGACGAGGGCGGGACCGAAGGGGCTCTCGAACCAGCCCCAGAACACCGTGAGCCCGGCACCGGCGCGGGCGTATTCGCCCGGGGTCATCGCCTCCCAGCGCAGGAAAAGATCGTGCAGCCGGCCGCCGCCCGAGAGGCCGCTGCCATGGGCGGTATCGAGGACGGTGTGGCGTTCGGCCAGCATCCGGCGGGCATGGTCGAGGGCGAGATACTGCTGGTAGCGCTTCGGGCTCACCCCGGCCCAGGCGCTGAAGACGCGCTGGAAATGTGCCGGCGAGAGGCCGACCTCGGCGGCGAGCTGTTCGAGCGAAAGCTGCTCCGGGGCGCGTTCGGCGATGGCCCGGATCGCGCGGGCGATCACGGCGTAGTGGTACGAATCGGTCCGGCCCGGGGCGAGGCTTGCAGTCATGGCGGGTCTCCTTGGGGCCAAGGATAGCTGGCGGGTGGCTGTCCACCACCCGATTCCTGCTGTTTCGTGCGGGTAGCGCAAAATTGGCGCGCGATCGAAAATCGGTTGAACAGGAGTTTCTGTATCCGTTAACCATAGTGTATATCGCATGCAAATTACTGCGATCATTAACCATGAATACTTTGGATGCACACAGCTTGATATGTTTTGTTCTGACCGGGGATGCCCGCGGACATGACTGGTTGCAGCTCGCTGAAATTGATTTCGGCGGGGGTGGGAGCGGTTTGGCGCTGCGGTGCGTGTTTTCCCCGGTACAGGAACAGGAGTTACCAATGATTTCATTCAGGATAAGACTCGGGCTTGGTGCCGCGCTCGGTGCGCTGCTGGCTCTGCCGGGGATCGGCGCGCAAGCCGCAACGATCAGCGGCTGGAATACCGACAATGTGGTGGTCGGCGCGACGCCCGCAGATTTCGAGACCGGCACCAGCGTGGTCTATGATCGCGATCCGGCGGCACCAGGCGCGGTGACCAATGGGCAGATCGTCTTCGTGCCGCCCGAGGCGGTCAGCCCGGGCATCAAGGTGGTGAACGGGCTTTTCGAACTGGGCGGACCCTCTCCGAAACCGATCACCTCGGGCTGCATCATGACGTCGAGTGCTGCGACCTGCGACAGCCCGTTCCAGAGCGGCAAGCGGATCAAGCAGCAGATGACCGGTACCGGTCCGATGGATCTGGTCTTCGACATCGATCGCGGCGGTGTGCAGCCGGCGGATTCGGTCGGCTACCAGGTGTTCCACCGGCTGATCAACAATACCGGCCAAGGACTCGTCGGGTTCGACATCTCGCTCGGCACCGGGATCGGCGACAAGTTCGTCGGTTCGTCCAGCGGCGACGGTCTCGGCTTCTCGCCGGACTTCCGCTTCGGCCCCACCCGGGGCAACGCCACAAGCCAGTTCCCGTTCGGTCTCTTCGGTGACGCGACCGACAACCAGAACTTCGATCTGGACGGGTTTTTCGCACCGGAGCGCACCGGGTTCAACATGACCTTCTCGGAGGACAAGCTGTCGAGCGCCGGATATTACGGCCCCTACAAGTCCACTTTCGGTGACTGGCAGACGCAGGGCGCGGTGCCCGACGGCGGTTTCTGGGATACCGACAACGATCCCAACACCGACGATCTGCTGATGGCGTGGAACACGCCGGACAACAAATGGGAAGTTCGCCGCGGCCTCGACGCAGAGGGCAATCCGATCTCGATCACGCCGATCGTGTTCGACAGCCTGTCCGAGGCGGAGAGCTTCCTGAATCTGAGCCTCGTAGCCGGGGCCATCGAGGATCTCGCGAACCTGAATACCAACTTTGCGATCCTGCTTGGCGATGCCTTCGGGGGTGAGAACTTCACCCTGCGAGTCAACGTGCAGCCGGTGCCGCTGCCCGCCGGTGCGCCGCTGATCCTCGCCGGTCTCGCGGCTCTCGGCGTGATCCGCCAGCGTCGCCGCACGGCGGCCTGACGGCTCCGCGAAACCACCCCCGGCGCGCCGCAACTGCGCCGGGGTCCACCTCGGCTTGCGTGCGCTGTCGCTGCCATGCGAAGGGAAGCGATGCCCGCGCAGCTCGACTTTGCCACGATGTCCGAGATCTTCCGGCGGTTTCGGGACGCCGAGCCCGAGCCGAAGGGCGAACTCGCACCACGTCAACGCGTATACGCTGCTCGTCGCCGTGGCGCTTTCGGCGCAGGCGACCGACAAGGGCGTGAACCGGGCGACCGAGGCGCTGTTTCGCGAGGTGGACACGCCGCAGAAGATGCTCGATCTGGGCGAGGAAGGCCTTGTCGAGCATATCCGCACCATCGGGCTCTTCCGCAACAAGGCGAAGAACGTGATGAAGCTGAGCCGCATCCTCGTCGAGGAATATGGCGGTGAGGTGCCGTCGTCGCGGGCGGCGCTCGCAGAGCCTGCCCGGGGTGGGGCGCAAGACCGCCAATGTGGTGCTCAACATGTGGTGGCGGATGCCGGCGCAGGCGGTGGACACGCATATCTTCCGGGTGGGCAACCGGACCGGGATCGCCGCCGGCAAGGATGTGGTGGCGGTCGAGCGGGCGATCGAGGACAACGTGCCCGCCCCCTACCAGCTCCACGCGCATCACTGGCTGATCCTGCACGGGCGCTATATCTGCAAGGCGCGCAAGCCGGCCTGCGCCGCCTGCCTGATCCGCGACCTTTGCGACTACGAGGAGAAGACGATTTGAGCCAGCGCATCGAGGTTGTCGGGATCGGCAACGCCATCGTGGACGTGATCGCACCGGTCGAGGATGCGTTTCTGGCCGAGAACGGTGTCGAGAAGGGCATCATGCAGCTGATCGACACGGCCCGCGCGGTGGAGCTCTACGGCCGGATGGGGCCGGCGCACGAGATTTCGGGAGGCTCGGCGGCCAACACGATCGCGGGGCTCGCGGCGCTGGGCCGCAGCACGGCCTATGTCGGCAAGGTCAAGGACGACCAGCTCGGCGCGATCTTCGCCCATGACCTCCGCGCGCAGGGAGCCGGCTACGCGACGCCGCTCGCCGCGCGCGACCATCCGGCGGAGACCGGGCGCTGCATGGTCCTCGTGAGCCCGGACGGCGAGCGATCGATGAACACCTATCTCGGGGTTTCGGAGTTTCTCGGGCCGGACGACATCGACACGGACCTGATGGCGCGGGCGGAGTGGATCTTCCTCGAGGGCTATCGCTTCGACGGGCCGGACAGCCATGCCGCCTTCGCCAAGGCGATCGCCGCGACGCGGGCTGCGGGCGGCAAGGTGGCGATCACGCTGTCGGATCCGTTTTGCGTCGAGCGACACCGCGATGCGTTTCTCGGGATGATCCGGTCCGACGTGACTTTGCTGGTGGCCAACGAGCACGAATTGCAGTCGCTCTATCTCACCGATGATCTGGAGGCGGCGATGGAGCGGGCGCGGGCCGAGGTGCCGGTGACGGCCTGCACGGTCGGGGCCGACGGTGCGCATGTGCTGGCGGGCGACGTGCGGCTGCACTGCCCGGCCGATCCGGTGGATGTGGTCGATGCGACCGGGGCGGGCGATCTCTTCGCGTCCGGGTTCCTGCACGGGATCGTGACCGGGCGCGACTGGATGGACTGCGCGCGGATGGGCTGCATCGCGGCAGGCGAAGTGATCAGCCATATCGGCGCGCGGCCGGAAGCCGACCTGCGCGCGCTCTTTGCCGCGAACGGGCTCGGGGCGGCGGACTGATTGCGGGATGGACGTTTTTCAGGAGGGCAACCAATGGCTTATGCCTATGACGACCAGAACATCTTCGCGAAGATCCTGCGCGGGGAGATCCCCAACAAGACCGTGATGGAGACCGGACACACGCTGGCCTTCGAGGATATCCGGCCGCAGGCGCCGGTGCATGTGCTGGTGATCCCGAAGGGCGCCTATGTGGCCTATGACCATTTCGCCGCCGAAGCGTCGGATGCCGAGATCGTCGATTTCAACCGGGTTGTGGCGCGGCTCTGCGCGGATCTCGGGGTCTCGCCGGGAAGCGGGGATGGCGGCTACAGGCTGATCACCAACGCCGGGATCGACGGCGTGCAGGAAGTGCCGCACATGCACGTCCATATCCTCGGCGGGCGCGGGCTCGGCCGGATGCTGGCCCCCGCCTGAGCCGGGTCAGCTTTCGCCGCGCAGTCGCGCCGCGCCGGCAGGATCGCGGGAGGCCGGATCGAGCCAGATCGAGAAGAAGTTCCGGCGGAAGCCCGACTGTTCGAGTCGGCAGGTCGGCTGGCCGTTCAGGAAGAACGTCGTGCGATCAGGGGTTTCGCTCAGGGCGGTTATGCGATCGTTCGCGCCGACCGCCCGGAAGCACTGGGCAAGTTTCGCCTCGATCGCTGCCTCGGTGCCGGGGTCGAGGGGGCGGATGCGGTTCATCTCGGCCATCGAGGCCCAGACCAGCATGTCGGCGCTGAAACCGCGGCGATAGGTGAGGGAAAGGGCGAAGGGTTCCGACCACGAGAACGGGCGGGTTCCGGGGGTCCAGAGGGCGGCATCGAAGAGCGGGATCGTGAGGAAGGTTCCGCGCGCCTCGCCCGTGGGAGCGGCAACGTCGATGCGCCCGGAAAGCTCCGGCAGCGGCGCGGCCTGGGCCCCGGGCCCGACCAGGCAGAGGGCCAGCAGGGCGGCGGCGAGGCGGGTCGCGAGGGCGCGGGCGGGGGGCAAGCGAAGCGTGGGCATGACGTCCTCTTTGGCGTTTTCAGACGCATGAGATGGGTCGCTCGTGCAGTTCGGCAAGCCTGCCGGAGCCGCCGGAACGGCCGTATTCGCCCTGTACGTTTCCTGTACGGATCCCGTACGTACATGCCGGATAGGCGCGCGGGCCGCGACGGGTCAGGCGGTCTTGCGGCTGCTGGTGAGGCTCACGAAGACGTCCTCGAGATCGGGCTCCTCGGTGGCGACGTCCCGGATCGAGATGCCGGCGTCGCGGACCGCGTCGAGCACGGCTTCGGCGCGGGTCTCGGCGCGTCGGTAGGAGAAGACCAGCGCGCCGTCGGGGCGCAGGGTGGTCTCGACTCCGTCGGGCATCGGCGGGATTTCGGAGATCGGCCGCTCGGGTGTGATGACCAGCGATTTGGCATCCATTCGGCCGAGCAGGGTCGCGGTGGATTCCGAGGCGATGAGATCGCCGTGGTTGATGATGCCGATCCGGTCGCACATCTGCTCGGCCTCTTCGAGGTAGTGGGTGGTGAGGATGATGGTGGTGCCGGCGGCGTTGAGCTCGCGCACATAGGTCCAGAGCATCTGGCGCAGTTCGATGTCGACGCCGGCGGTGGGCTCGTCGAGCACCAGCACCGGGGGCGCGTGGACCAGCGCCTTGGCGATCAGGAGCCGGCGCTTCATGCCGCCCGAGAGCTGCCGGGCATAGGCATCGGCCTTGTCGAGGAGGCCGACCCGGTCGAGGATCTCCTCGGTGCGGCGCGCGCGTTTCGGCACGCCGTAGAGCCCGGCCTGCACCTCGAGGGCGGCGCGCGGGCTGAAGAAGGGATCGATGTTGAGTTCCTGCGGCACCACGCCGATGGCGGCGCGCGACTGGCGCGGGTTGCGATCCTGGTCGAAGCCCCAGATCCGGACGGTTCCGGAGGTCTTTGTGGTCAGGCCGGCCATGATGTTGATCGTGGTGGACTTGCCGGCGCCGTTGGGGCCGAGGAGTCCGAAGATCGCGCCTTCGGGAATGTCGAGATCGAGGCCCTTGAGGGCTTCCTTGGGGCCCGAGGCGCCCTGACCGGCATAGACCTTTCGGAGCCCCCGGATCTCGATGGCATTGGCGGGCACGGATGACCTTTCGGGCGGGGCGCGGCCCGCGCTCGGGCCATTGCCCCCCGGCTATCATGCGGGCTAATGAGAGGTCAAACCTCTGCCCCAGCCGACGCCCACAGATCACGGAGCCGCCCGCATGAGCATTCCCGCCCCGGAAACCCTGGAAGTGACCACGACACGGGTCGCCTGTGACGGCGGCGGCGGGGCGGCTGGCCATCCGCGCGTCTGGATGCAGATCGATCCGGCGAAGGGCTTCGTCGAATGCGGGTATTGCGACCGCAAGTTCGTGCTGAAGGCGGGCGCCGGGGCGGATCACTGAGGTGGCGCCCTTCGGCAAGGGCCATCACCTGCACCTGATCGACGGGTCGGGCTTCATCTTCCGCGCCTATCATGCCCTGCCGCCGCTCACCCGCAAGTCCGACGGGCTGCCGGTGGGCGCGGTGTCGGGCTTCTGCAACATGATCTTCAAGATGGTCGAGGACGCGAAGGAGGCGGATGCGCCGACCCATGTCGCGGTGATCTTCGACCATTCGGGCAAGACCTTCCGCAACGATCTCTACGACGCCTACAAGGCCAACCGGCCCGAGGCGCCGGAGGACCTCAAGCCGCAATTCGGGCTGATCCGCGAGGCGACGCGGGCCTTCAACCTCGCCGTGCATCGAGACCGAGGGGTTCGAGGCCGACGACATCATCGCGACCTACGCGGCGTTGGCGCGCGCGGCCGGCGGGCGGGTGACGATCGTCTCGTCGGACAAGGACCTGATGCAGCTGGTGGGCGGTGGCGTCGAGATGTTCGACATCATGAAGAACCGCCGGATCGGGCCCGACGAGGTTGAGGAGAAGTTCGGCGTAAGTCCCGACCGGGTGATCGACGTGCAGGCGCTGGCGGGCGATTCGGTCGACAACATTCCCGGCGCGCCGGGGATCGGCATCAAGACCGCCGCGCAGCTGATCGGGGAATACGGCGATCTCGACACGCTGCTGGCGCGGGCCGAGGAGATCAGGCAGCCCAAGCGGCGGCAGACGCTGATCGAGCATGCCGACCAGATCCGGGTGTCGCGGGACCTGGTGACGCTGCGCGATGACGTGCCGCTCGACCGGCCGCTCGAAGCGCTGGAGGTGACCGAGCCGGACCCGGACGCGCTCCTGGGGTTTCTCGGCAAGATGGAGTTCCGCACGCTGACCGGGCGGATCGCCGCGAAGCTCGGGGTGGAGGCGCCGGTGCCGGCTCCGGGGGGCGGCTCCGCCGGGGCATCGAGCCCCGCCGAAGCCGGCGCGGACGCGGCCGCGCGGGACGGCGGTGCTTCGGGGCCGGCGGTGCCGGAGCAGCCGCCCGTCGATGCGAGCGGCTACGAGGTGGTGCGCGATCTGGCCGCACTCGAGGCCTGGGTGGCGCGGATCCGCGACCGGGGCGTGGTGGCGGTCGATACCGAGACCACCGGGCTCGACGAGATGGTGGCGGGGCTGGTGGGCATCTCGCTCGCCACCGAGGCCGGGCGGGCCTGCTACATGCCGATCAACCATGTCGGCGGCGCGGGCGACCTCTTCACCAGTGCGGCGCGGCTCGAGGGGCAGCTCGACGAGGCGACGGTGCTGGGGCGTCCTGCGCCCGGTGCTGGAGGATCCGGCGATCCTCAAGATCGGCCAGAACATGAAATACGACGCCAAGATCTTCGCGCGGCGCGGCGTGGCGGTGGCGCCGATCGACGACACGATGCTGATCTCGTTCGCGCTGCATTCCGGGCTGCACGGGCACGGCATGGACACGCTCAGCGAGACCTATCTCGGGCATGTGCCGATCCCGATCAAGCCGCTCCTGGGCTCGGGCAAGGCGGCGCGCACCTTCGATGCGGTGCCGATCGAGGAGGCGGCGCCCTACGCGGCGGAGGATGCGGACATCACCTTCCGGCTCTGGGAGGTGCTGAAGCCGCGGATGCCGTTCGCGCAAGGTGACGCGGGTCTACGAGACGATGGAGCGGCCGCTGGTACCGGTGCTGGCGGAGATGGAGATGGCCGGCGTTCGGGTGGATCGCGCGCATCTCTCGCGCATGTCGGGCACCTTCGCGCAGAAGATGGCGGGGCTCGAGGCGGAGATCCACCAGCTGGCGGGGGGCGCGTTCAATGTGGGCTCACCGAAGCAGCTCGGCGAGGTGCTGTTCGACCAGATGGGGCTTGCGGGCGGCAAGAAGGGCAAGACCGGCGCCTATGCCACCGGCGCGGATGTGCTCGAGGAACTGGCGGCACAGGGGCACGAGTTGCCGGCGCGGGTCCTGGACTGGCGGCAGCTCTCGAAGCTGAAATCGACCTATACCGATGCGCTGCAGGAGCACATCAATCCCGAGACCGGGCGGGTGCATACCTCGTATGTGATCTCGGGGGCGGCGACGGGGCGGCTCGCCTCGACCGATCCGAACCTGCAGAACATTCCGATCCGCAGCGAGGAGGGGCGGCGCATCCGCGAGGCCTTCGTGGCGGAGGCCGGGAACGTGCTGGTGAGCCTCGATTACAGCCAGATCGAGCTGCGGATCCTCGCGCATGTGGCGGATATTCCGGAGCTGAAGCAGGCGTTCCGCGAGGGGCTCGACATCCATGCGCTGACGGCGGCGGAGATGTTCGGGGTGCCGCTCGAGGGGATGGACCCGATGGTGCGCCGGCAGGCGAAGGCGATCAATTTCGGGGTGATCTACGGCATCTCGGCCTTCGGGCTCGCCAACAACCTGCGGATTCCGCGCGAGGACGCGAAGCGCTTCATCGACACCTATTTCGAGCGGTTTCCGGGGATCCGGACCTATATGGACGACACCAAGGCCTTCGCGAAGGACCATGGCTACGTCGAGACGCTGTTCGGGCGGAAGATCCACACGCCGAACATCTCGGCGAGCGGGCCGCGGGCGGCCTTCGCGCAGCGCGCGGCGATCAATGCGCCGATCCAGGGCTCGGCGGCGGATGTGATCCGGCGGGCGATGATCCGGGTGCCGGGGGCGATCGACGGGCTGCCGGCGCGGATGCTCTTGCAGGTGCATGACGAGCTGGTGTTCGAGGTGGAGGAGGGTGCCGCCGAGGAAACCATCGCGCGGGTGCGGGCGGTTATGGAGGGTGCGGCGCTGCCGGCGGTGGCGCTCGACGTGCCTCTGGTGGTGGATGCCGGCCAGGGGGCGAGCTGGGCGGAGGCCCATTGAGCCGGCCTGCGCATGAAAGTTGCGCAAGGCATATCTGAGCGCGGCGTCCGGTGGTAAAGGGTGATGAGACGGCGGGCCGGCCCGAGGGGCAGCGCACCGGCGATGGGCCGACCCGCTGCACCCGTGGTCGGCACGTCGATATTTCGCATTTTATTTGCGTGAAATCCGCGTCCGTGCGAGTCTCTGGGCGTCGCACCGGACTTCGGAACAAGAGTGCGTCCCACGCGGAGGAGTGCCCGATAAATCTCAGACCCGATCCCACGTTTCACGCAACGCCGCGGCTGGCGATGGAGGCGCCGGCGGAAACGCTGGCCTTCACGCTGATGCTGAGCCCGGACGGCTCGCGGCCCGACGGGCTGGCGATCGTGGACGTCGACCCGACATCGAAGACCTACAGCCAGATCGTGCATCAGGTCATCATGCCCAACACCGGCGACGAGTTTCACCATTTCGGCTGGAACGCCTGCTCGTCGGCGCTGTCGCCGCTGACGGGACATGCGTTCCTGGAGCGGCGCTATCTCATCATCCCGGGGATCCGGTCTTCGCGCATCTACATCATCGACGTGAAGGAGCCGCTCAAGGCCGCGATCCACAAGATCATCGAGCCCGAGGAGGTCTTCGCCAAGACCGGCTATTCGCGGCCGCATACCATCCATTGCGGCCCCGAGGGCATCTATGTGAGCACGCTGGGCGGCGGCGGGCCGGACGGCACCGACGGGCCTCCGGGCATCTTCATCATGGATTGCGAGACTTTCGAGGTGATCGGCCGCTACGAGATGGATCGCGGCACGCAGGACAAGCAGTACGACTTCTGGTGGAACCTGCCGCGCAACTACATGATCAGCTCGGAATGGGGCCTGCCACCGCAATTCGAGAACGGGATCGTGCCGGAGGACCTCTTGTCCAACAAGTACGGCCACCGGCTGCATTTCTGGGATCTGCGCGCACGCAAGAACATCCAGACCATCGATCTGGGTGCGAATCACCAGATGGCGCTGGAGGTGCGGCCGGCGCATGACCCGGTGAAGGAATACGGCTTCTGCGGCGTGGTGGTGGACACGACCAATCTGGAAGGCTCGATCTGGACCTGGTGGCGCAACAAGGACGGAACCTTCGAGGCGAAGAAGACCGCGACCATTCCGCCCCAGCCGGCCGCCGCCGAGGACCTGCCCGACCTGCTGAAGGGCTTCGGCGCGGTGCCGCCGCTGGTGACGGATATCGATCTCAGCCTCGACGACCGGTTCCTCTACGTCGCCTGCTGGGGCACCGGCGAGATGCGCCAGTACGACGTGACCGATCCGATGGAGCCGAAGCTCGTCGGCACGGTCGAACTCGGCGGCATCACCGCCCGGAAGAAGCATCCCAACGGCCAGGATTTCGGCTACGGGCCGCAGATGGTCGAGGTGAGCCGCGACGGCAAGCGGGTCTACTGGACCAATTCGCTCTATTCGAGCTGGGACGACCAGTTCTATCCCGGCGAGCGGGGCGGGGCGATGGTGATGGCCAATGTCGGCGCGGAAGGCGGGCTGACGCTGGCGGAGGATTTCTGGGTCGCCTTCCCGGAAGGCTACCGCAGCCACCAGATCCGGCTCGAGGGCGGCGACTGCTCGACGGACAGTTTCTGCTACCCGTCCTTCTGACGCGTGGAGAGCATGAGCACGACGGCGGCCCTCTGGTGGGCCGTCGTCGCCTCGGGCATCTATCACGGGATCAATCCGGGCATGGGCTGGCCGCTGGCGGTGTCCGCGGCGCTGATGGAGCGCAGCCGGGGCAGCCTCTACCGGGCGCTGATGGCGCTCGCCGGCGGGCATCTGCTGGCGATGTCGGCGATCCTGTTTCCCTTCGCGGCGATGCTGGTGCTGGTGGAATGGGAGCGCGAGATCCGGATCGGCGCGGCGCTGATCGTGATCGGCCTCGGTCTCTATCTCATGGTCAATCGCCGGCATCCGCGCTTCCTGGCCCGGGTGCCGCCGTCGCGGCTGGCGCTGTGGTCGTTTCTCGCCGCGATGGCGCACGGGGCGGGGCTGATGCTGGTGCCGATCTATCTCGGCATCTGCCGGACCGTCGAGACCGATGCGGGCCATGCCGCCGCCGGATCGCTGATGGCCGGTCAGGCCGGGATCGCCGCGCTCGTCGCCGTGGTCCACACCCTTGCGATGACCCTGTCGGGCGGCTTGCTCGCCCTCGGGGTCTATCACTGGCTGGGGCTGAAATTCCTGTCGAAGAGCTGGTTCAATCTCGATCTGGTCTGGGCGCTGAGCCTCGTGCTGGTGGGCGTGATCTCGCTTCTCACCCTGCACTGACCGACGCGGCGGGCCGGGCGCGGTTTCACTCCTCGCGCCAGGCCTCGGCGACCCAGGGGCTCGGCTTGAGGTAGTGGCGCAGGTGGCGCAGCGGCGGGTCGTGGCGGTCGGCTGCGGTGACGCGCCTTATGTGCGCCCAGCCGCTGCCGGGGCGCTGGTACTTGCCCCAGCGACCCTCGATGGCGTGGGGTGGCAGAAGGCCGCCGGGGAAGATCACCACGCGGGCGTCGGGGGGGAGTTTCGGGGGAAGCGCGTAGTTGAGCGGGAAGGGGCGCACGCAGTCGCGGCGGAAGTGGCGGACCCAGGCCTTCGGCCAGAAGGAGATGCCGCCGGGGGCCTCGCGGGTGACGAAGCGCTGCTCGAAGCGGTAGGTGTCGGCCACGGCCTGCGGGTCGGCGCGGAAGCGGTCCTGGAGGGGGCTGAGCTTGCCGACCGGGAAGCGGAAGATCGAGGTCTGGCCAAGGCGCTCGAAGGGGGTGGACTGGTTGCGGGCGAGGATGATGTCGTCGGGGCTGCCCTGGGAGAAGAACTCGTCGAGGCTGCCGGTCACCACCATGTCGAGGTCCATGAAGAGCACGGGGCCGGTGAGGCCGCCGAGCTCGCGGCCCCAGAGGCGGGCCTTCGGCCAGATGCCTTCTGTGCCGGTGGGCATCTCGACGTCGAGGGGCGGGAGCGGTTCGGTGCGGACTTCGGGGCGGATGCCCTCGGGGCTGTCGCAGAAGCAGGTGAAGGAGAAGGGCGGCGTGATGTTGCGCGCGACCATCGCGTAGAGGCGGTTGACGTAGCGCGGGCCGTATTTCGGGCCCCAGGTGATGCAGATGACCTGTCTGGTCATGGGTGGGCGGGCCGGGGGGCGAAGGCAAGGCAGCGCGGGTCTTTGCCTTTCGCCCGGGCGTCAGCCCGGGCAGCGGCCAGCCCACCCCCCAGGGGTGGCCGCTTCGCGACCTCCCCGTGGGCCGGCCGCTGCCCTTTGCGCGGGAGACGGCCGTTTCGCGAATGCGGGATTGCCCGGACGCTTTGGCGACGGGCTGTCCGGTGGCGGATATCAGAAATCGGAGGCGATCCCCTTGAGCTCCCAGTCGCCGTAGCGGATGGGCTCGGGGCCGTCGCGGCCGCCCAGCTCCTTGGGGAGCTTCAAGGGCTTGGCGTTCGCGCGCCGTGTCGCGGCCTCGGCGATGGCGCGGGCGGCGGCGGCGGCGATGCGGGTGTCTTTATCCTCGGGCTCGCGGGACATATATCTTCCTCCGGGCTTCGCGAGGACAATATGCCGTCGCGGGAGCGGGCTGCAAGGGTGGGATGGACGATGAACCTGATCCGGACGGGGATGCTGCTGGCGGCGATGACCGCGCTCTTCATGGGCGTGGGCTGGATGATCGGCGGGACGAGCGGGATGCTGATCGCGCTGGTGTTCGCGGTGGGCACCAATGCCTTCGCGTTCTGGAACTCGGACCGGCTGGTGCTGAAGATGCACGATGCCGAGCCGGTGACGCCCGACAGCGCGCCGGGGCTCTACCGCATGGTGGCGGAGCTGGCGCGCGACGGCGACCTGCCGATGCCGAAGGTCTATGTGCTGCGCACCGAGCAGCCCAACGCCTTCGCGACGGGCCGGAACCCCGAGAACGCCGCGGTGGCGGTGACGCAGGGATTGATGCGGGTGCTCGACCGCGACGAGCTGGCGGGCGTGATCGCGCATGAGTTGGCGCATATCAAGAACCGCGACACGCTGACGATGACGGTGGCGGCGACGGTGGCGGGCGCGATCTCGATGCTGGCGCAGTTCGGGTTCTTCTTCGGCGGCGGGCGGGGCGATGACCGCAACCCGCTGGGCTTCGTCGGCGTGCTGGTGGCGATGATCTTCGCGCCGATGGCGGCGGCTCTGATCCAGATGACGATCAGCCGGACGCGGGAATATTCCGCCGACCGGCTGGGCGCGGAGATCTCGGGCCAGCCGCTGGCGCTGGCCTCGGCGCTGCGCAAGATCGCCTCGCAGGCCGGGCGGGTGGAGATCGCGAGTGCCGAGCGCAATCCGGCCTCGGCGCCGCTCTTCATCATCAACCCGCTGTCGGGCGCGCGCATGGACAACCTCTTCGCCACGCATCCGAGCACCGAGAACCGGATCCGGGCGCTCGAGGAGATGGCGTCGGGCGGGGGCAGCGGCGGTGGCGCCGCGGGGCTCCGGGCGAGCCCGATCCCGGTGGCGGGTCGCAGGCCCGGCGGGTGAGCGCGCCCGCGGGGGCGGCGGCGCGGCGTGCGGCCGCGGCTCTGGTGAGCGGGGTGCTGGACGAGGGCGTCTCGCTCGGGGATCAGCTGGCAGTGGCCGGCGGGCCCTTGGCCCGGCTGGTGCCGGCAGAGCGGGCGCGGGCGCAGGCCCTGGCGGCGGGTGTGCTGCGGCATCTGGGGCGGATCGATGCGATCATCGCCGGCTTCGTCGACCGGATGCCGCCGAAGCCCGCGCGGATGGCGCTGCGGCTCGCGGTGGCGGAGCTGAACATCGACGGGATCCCGGCCCATGCCGCGGTGGATGGCGCGGTGACCCTGGTGCGCGCGCATCCCAAGGGGCGGCATGTGGCGGGGCTGGTGAATGCGGTGGCGCGCAGGATCGCCGCGGCGGGGCCGGAGCTCTGGGAAGGCACGGCGGAGGCAGAACTGCCCGCCTGGATCGCCGGGCCGGTGCGCGCCGCCTGGGGGGCGGACGCGCTGGCCGGGATCGCGGCGGCGCAGGCGCAGGGCCGGGTGCCGCTCGACCTCACACCGCGCGATCCGGCCGGAGCGGCGGCGCTGGCGGAGATGCTGGGGGCGGAACTGCTGCCGACCGGCTCGCTGCGGCTGGACGCGCCGGGGCAGGTCTCGGCGCTGCCGGGCTATGCGGATGGCGCGTGGTGGGTGCAGGATGCGGCGGCGGCGGTGCCGGTGCGGATGGCGGGCGACGTGGCGGAGCTGCGCGCCCTAGATCTCTGCGCAGCGCCGGGCGGCAAGACATTGCAGCTCGCGGCGGGCGGTGCGGCGGTGACGGCGCTCGATCTGTCGCGGCGGCGGCTCGGGCGGCTCGCGGAGAACCTCGCCCGGACCGGGCTGAGGGCGGAGATCGTCGCGGCCGATGCGCTGGCCTGGGAGCCGGAGGCGGCTTTCGACCTGATCGTGGTGGATGCGCCCTGCACGGCGAGCGGGACGATCCGGCGGCATCCTGATCTGCCGCATCTGCGGCGGGGCGAGGACCTCGGCGCGCTGCGCGTCTTGCAGTCGGCCTTGCTGGCGCGGGCGGCGGGCTGGCTGAAGCCGGGGGGCCGGCTGGTCTACGGCACCTGTTCCCTGCTGCCGGATGAGGGCGAGGCGCAGGTGGCGGCATTTCTGGCGGCGCATCCGGAGATGGAGCCGGTCGCCTGCGATCCGGCGGCGTTCGGGCTGCCGGATTCGGCGGCGGCGCCGGGGGGTGCCTTGCGGATGCGACCTGATTTCTGGCCGGAGCGGGGCGGGATGGACGGGTTTTATGCCGCTCTGCTGCGCCGCGGGAGCGACGGCGCGTGACAGGCTTGCACGTTGCGGGCTAAGGTGCGGGCGGATTTCACCTTTCGAGTGTTGCGCCCCCGGCCATGTCCCGATCCTTGCTGACCCTCAAGGCCCTCGGCGACCGCATCGCGGCCCCGTCGCGGGCGCTGCAGAACCGCATCCGCGCGAGCCGGTCGCGGCTCGGCGCGCGGCCGGAGCCGGCGGAGACCCTTCCCGAGCCGGTGCTGTTCGGCGATGCCGATCTCGGTGCCGCGATGGTGGCCGGGACGTGGCGGGCGCAGGGGTTCGAGGTCGCGCTCGGGGAAGGCACGATCTGGGAGGCCCGGCTGCCCGATCCGCGGCTCGAGGCGGAGCGGCAGGGCTTCCTCTGGCTCGACGATCTGGCCGCACTCGGCAACCGCGCGGCGCGGGAGCGGGCGCAGGGCTGGGTGCTCGACTGGATCGCGCGCTACGGGGCCGGAGGGGGCCCCGGCTGGGCGCCGGCGCTGGCCGGGCGGCGGGCGAAGCGGTGGACGGCGCATGCGCGGATGCTGACCGCCGATCTGGACCGGGCCGGGGCCGACCGGTTCTGGCGCGGGCTGGCCTCGCAGCAGCGCTATCTCGATGCGGGCTGGGACCGGGCGGCGCCGGGGCTCGACACGCTGAGGGCGTTGGCGGGGCTGGTGTGGAGCGGGGTGGCGCTGCCCCATGCCGGGCACGAGGCGGCGAAGGCCGATCTCGCCGCCGAGGCGGAGGCGGTGATCGATCCCGCGGGCGAGATCGCGAGCCGGTCGCCGGAAGAACTCGCCGAGGCGGTGATCCTGCTCATCTGGACGGCGCGGGTGCTGGAGAATGCCGGGCAGCAGGCGCCGCACGGCCATCTCGCGGCGATCGTGCGCGCGGTGCCGGTGCTGCGCCAGCTCCGGCTCGGCGGCGGCACGCTGGCCTGTTTCCATGGCGGTGGCCCGGGCGATCCGGGCGGGATCGACCAGGCGCTGGCGGAGCTCCGGATCGGTGTGCAGGACAAGCCGAAGCTGCCGATGGGCTATGCGCGGCTCTCGGGCGGACGGGTCGCGCTGTTGCTCGACGGCGCGCTGCCGCCCGAGGGTGACGCGGCGGTGCAGGCCCATGCCAGCACGCTTGCCTTCGAGATGAGCGTGCACCGCGAGCCCCTGGTGATCAGTGCCGGGCCGGGGCGGGTGTTCGGCGGCGACTGGACGAACCTGTCGCGCCAGACGGCGGCGCATTCGGCGCTCGAGATTGAAGGGCGCTCCTCGGCGCGGATCGAGAGCCACGGCCTCGCCGCGCGCACCTTCGGGGCGCGGCTCGAGCCGGGGCCGACGCGAGTGTCGATCCGGCAGGCGCAGGATGCGAGCGGGCAATGGCTGCTGGCGACCCAGGACGGCTACGTGGCGAGCCACGGCGTGCTGCACGAGCGGCGGATCTTCGTCGAGGCGCGCGGCGCGGAGGTGCGCGGCGAGGATATCCTGTCGGTGCCCGATGCCCGCGCGCAGGCGCAGCACGACCGGGCAAGCCGAGACGGGCCGCTCGATTTCGCGGTGCGCTTCCATCTGCCGCCGGCGATCGGCGCCGACTACGACCCGGTGCGGCAGGTCGCGACGCTGACGCTGCCCTCGGGCGAGGTCTGGATCTTCCGGGCGGCGGGGGGCGAGATCGGGCTCGAGGAGAGCGTGGTGTTCGACCCGCGTTCGGCTGCGCCCGTGCCGTCCCGCCAGGTGGTTGTCCGCGCCGATCTGGTCGAGTATCTGGGGCAGGTCATCTGGTCATTCGGCCGCGCCGCCGAGGCGCCGGCGCCTGCTCCTGCGGAGGGGGCCTGACGCCCGGCTCCATTCGCTCGGGAGTCCCTCGTCTCATGTCCACCGATCTCGTGCAGGTCCGCCGCGCGCTTCTCTCCGTGTCCGACAAGACCGGCCTCGTCGATCTCGCCCGCGCGCTGGCCAACCGCGAAGTGGAGCTGATCTCGACCGGCGGCACCGCGAAGGCGCTGCGCGATGCCGGGCTCGCGGTGCTCGACGTGGCGGATGTGACCGGGTTTCCCGAGATGCTCGACGGGCGGGTGAAGACGTTGCATCCGCTGGTGCATGGCGGGCTCCTGGGCCTGCGCGACGATGCGGGGCATGCAGAGGCGATGGCGGCACACGGCATCCTGCCGATCGATCTTCTGGTGGTGAACCTCTACCCGTTCGAGGCGACGGTGGCGGCGGGGGGCGATTATGCCGCCTGCGTGGAGAACATCGATATCGGCGGGCCGGCGATGCTGCGGGCGGCGGCGAAGAACCATGCCTTCGTGACCGTGGTGACCGATGTGGAGGATTACGCGGCGCTGCTCGGGGAACTCGAGGCGCAGGACGGGGCGACGGGGCTCGCCTTCCGGCAGCGGCTGGCGCAGATCGCCTACGGGCGAACGGCGGCCTATGACAGCGCGGTGTCGACCTGGATGGCCGGGGCGATCGGCGAGGCCGTGCCGCGGCGGCGGAGCTTTGCGGGCACGCTGGCGCAAGAGCCTGCGCTACGGCGAGAACCCGCATCAGGCGGCGGCGTTCTACCGCGACGGCGGGGCGCGGCCCGGTGTCGCGACGGCGCGGCAGCTTCAGGGCAAGGAGCTGAGCTACAACAACATCAACGACACCGATGCGGCCTTCGAGCTGGTGGCGGAGTTCGATCCGGCGGACGGCCCGGCGGTGGCGATCATCAAGCACGCCAATCCCTGCGGCGTGGCGCGCGGGGCCACGGCGCTCGAGGCGTATCGCGCGGCCTACGATTGCGACCGGACTTCGGCCTTCGGCGGGATCGTGGCGCTCAACGGGCTCCTGGACGGGCCGACCGCCGAGGAGATCGCCGGCATCTTCACCGAGGTGGTGATCGCCCCCGAGGTGACGCCCGAGGCCGAGGCGGTGTTCGCCGCGAAGAAGAACCTGCGGCTCCTGGTGACTGGCGGGCTGCCCGACCCGAAGAGCCCGGGGCTGGCCTTCCGGCAGGTGGCCGGCGGGCTGCTGGTGCAGGATCGCGACAGCGGCGCGCTCGACCCGGCGATGCTCCGGGTCGTGACGCGGCGCGCGCCGGATGCCGGTGAACTCGCGGATCTGCTGTTTGCCTGGACGGTGGCCAAGCATGTGAAGTCGAACGCCATCATCTACGCAAAGGGCGGCGCGACGGTGGGGATCGGTGCGGGGCAGATGAGCCGGGTGGACTCGACGCGGATCGCGGCGCGCAAATCCGCCGACATGGCCGAGGCGCTGGGCCTTGCCGAGCCGACGGTGAAGGGGGCGGTGGTGGCCTCGGATGCGTTCTTCCCGTTTCCCGACGGACTCCTGACCGCCGCCGAGGCCGGGGCGACGGCGGTGATCCAGCCCGGCGGGTCGATGCGCGACGACGACGTGATCGCGGCGGCCGATGAGGCCGGGCTGGCGATGGTGTTCACCGGGATGCGCCACTTCCGCCACTGAGGGGCGGGGGCATCCCGGCCCGGACCCGGCTCAGCCGGTCTTTGCGCCCTTCTTCTCGGGCCGCTTGACGGCGATCTTGCGGGCCTCGGGTGGCTTGGGCAGGGCGCGCGGCGCGGTGAGCTTCAGCACGCCGTCCTCGAAATGCGCGTCGATCTCGTCCTGCCTGGCGTCCTCGGGAAGCCGGAAGCTCCGGCGGAAGCTTCCGAAGCTGCGTTCGGAGAAATAGAACGACTTGCCCTTCTCCTCGCGCTCGGACTTCTTCTCGCCGGTAACGGTGACGATGCCGTCATGCACCGAGACATCGAGGTCCTCCTCGGCCACGCCGGGCAGTTCCATCGTGATGTGGTAGCCCTTGTCGTCGGTCGAGGCCTCGGCGGCGGGCGCGAACAGCTCGCCCCGGCGCTCGCCGGTGGCCCGGAACGGATCGTAGAGGCCGGGCAGCCAGCCGAACGGGTTGGATTGATCGATCATTCGGATACCTCCTTCTGAATGAATCGCGACTCACCTGCAAATAGTCGCATGCGATGCCGTGGGCCGCCTTGATCGGGATCAAATCCGGCCGGGCTTGCGACCGGGCGGCGCGGCACCTATAGCGTCCGCGGCCACGGAAGAACCGCCTCCGGAGGGGCGCCCCCCGCCATGCTGACCCGCGCGCTCGTGATCGCCGCCCTCGTCTTCGTGCTCGACCGGGCGTCGAAGTTCTGGATCGTCGAGGTGCTCGACCTGAAGAACGTGTATTTCATCGAGGTGGTCGATCCGTTCCTCAACCTCACGATGGCCTGGAACAGGGGCATCAATTTCGGGCTCTTCGACATGGGCGATGCCGGGCGCTGGGTGCTGATCGCGCTGGCACTCGCGATCGTCGTGGCCGTGCTGGTCTGGCTGCGTGGGCGCGACGATACCGGTTCTGCGGTGGGCGCGGGGCTGGTGGTGGGCGGCGCGCTCGGCAATGTCTGGGACCGGGTGCAATACGGCGCGGTCGCGGATTTCCTCAACATGAGCTGCTGCGGCATCCGCAATCCATTCGCCTTCAACATCGCCGATGCCGCGATCTTCGCCGGGGTCGTGGTGCTCTTCGTCTTCGTGCGGGATCGAGCCGACGACGGGCCGGACCGCTCGCGCGACGGGGCGTGACGGCGGCCGCGACTTGGGCTAGAAGCGAAGCGGTCAAGCGGGGATCGAGATGTCGCAACCGAAGAGCGCCAGAATGTTCCGGGCCGGGCTGCTGATCGGGGCGCTCGTGCTGTCGGGCTGTTCGGGTGGCGGGCTGGCGGGTTTCCTGCGCTCCTCAGGTGCTACGGGCACGCCAGACGAATTTCTCGTGCTGCCGACTGCGCCGCTGGAGATGCCGACCGACCTCGCGGCGCTGCCGCCGCCGGTTCCTGGCGCGCGCAACCGGGTCGACATCGATCCCGAGGAACTGGCGGTCGCCGGCCTCACCGGTACGCCGGGCCAGGTGCGCACCGTGAGCGGCGCGGGGCTCGCGGCGCGGGTCGGCCCTTCGGAGCCGCAGATCCGCACCGTCCTGGCCAGCGAGGACGCGGCATACCGCGCCGACAACCCCGGACGGCTCCTCGAGCGGCTGTTCGATTCGGACAAGGAAGCGGTGATCTATCGCGGCCAGATCCTCGATGCGCCGGTGGCCTTCATCGACTTGCGGGCGCGCGGCGTCGAGGTGCCGGCACCGTCGCCCTCGGTGATGGCCGACGAGCCTCTGGGCCCGCGGCCGCCGAACCCCCAGCTGACCGGCTGGCGGGTGCCTTGGGTCGAGTAGCGGCGGATCACCTCTGCGTGGCCCCGGCTTGATCCGGGCGTGGGCGGGGATATCCTCGTGAGAACGAATGTCTCCGGAGATCTGCCGCATGAAGCTTCCGTCTGCCCTCGGTGCCGTCCTGATCCTCGTGCCCGGGCTTGCCCTCGCGGCTCCCGCCGACGACGTGAAGAGCTTCACCCTCGACAACGGCCTTATGGGCGTGGTGATCGAGGACAATCGCGCGCCGGTGGTCACGAACATGGTCTGGTACCGGGTCGGATCGGCCGACGAGCCGCCGGGGCAGTCGGGGATCGCGCATTTCCTCGAGCACCTGATGTTCAAGGCCACCGACGAGCTGTCGGACGGCGAGTTCAGCCGGATCGTCTCGGAGAACGGCGGCGACGACAACGCCTTCACCTCGACTGACTACACCGGCTATTTTCAGCGGATCGCCGCGGACCGGCTCGACCTCGTGATGGGCATGGAAGCCGACCGGATGCGTGATCTCGACCCGACCCCCGAGGGCGTGCTCTCGGAACGGGACGTCGTGCTCGAGGAGCGACGGCAGGTGGTGGAGAATTCGCCCAACGGCCCGTTCGGCGAGCAGCGGCGGGCGACCCTCTATCTCAACCATCCCTACGGGCGGCCGATCATCGGCTGGCCCGACGAGATCGCCGGGCTGACCTACGACAAGGCGATGGCGTTCTACGAGCAGCATTACGCGCCGAACAACGCGATCCTCGTGGTGGCTGGCGACGTGACGGTGGAGGAGGTGAAGGCGCTTGCAGAGAAGCATTTCGGCGACCTCGCGCCGTCCGCGACCATTCCGCCTCGTATCCGCCCGCAGGAGCCGGAGCCGCGGGCGAGCCGGCGGATCGAGTACCGTGACGCGCGGGTGCGGCAGCCCTATGTGGCGCGCTCCTATCTCGCGCCGCAGCGGCGGCCCGGCGATCAGGAGGAGGCTGCGGCGCTCTACGTGCTGGCCGAGATGCTGGGCGGCTCGGGGATCACGTCGGTGATGGGCAGCAGGCTGACCCTCGAGGAGAAGATCGCCGTCGATGCCGGAGCCTGGTATGGCGGGCAGGGCCTCGACACCCAGAGCTTCAATCTCTACGTCGTGCCGGCCGAGGGCACGAGCCTCGCCGAGGCCGAAGCGCGGATGGATGCATTGCTTGCGGAATTCGTTGCGGAGGGCCCCGATCCGGCCCAGCTCGAGCGGATCAAGACCCGGATCAGGGCGGCAGAGATCTACCAGCTCGACGATGCCCAGAGCCGGGCGCGGGAGATCGGGGCGGCGCTGACCTCGGGGCTGACGCTCGAGGACGTCGCCGCCTGGCCGGGCCTCCTGCAGGCGGTGACCGTCGAGGACGTTCAGACGGCGGCGGCGGCGGTGTTGCGACCCGAGGGCTCGGTGACCGGCTGGCTTATGGCGACGGATGCCGACGCGCCGGTGATCCAGTGATGGGCCGCATCTTTTCCTTCGTCGCGGCGGGTGCTCTTGCTGTTGTGGCGGCGCTCCCGGCGCGAGCCGAGATCGAGATCACCGAGGTGGTCTCGCCCGGTGGCATCACCGCCTGGCTCTACGAGGAGCATTCGATCCCGATCCTCGCCATCGAGGCGAGCTTCCTCGGGGGAGCCGCACTCGATCCGGAGGGCCGCGAGGGGGCCGTCAGCCTGATGACGGCGCTGCTCGAGGAAGGCGCGGGCGAGCTTGACGCGACCGGGTTTGCCGAGGCGCGCGAGGCGGTTGCGGCGCGGTTCGGCTTCTCGTCGTCGCGCGATGACGTCTCGGTGTCGGCGGAGATGCTGACCGAGTTTCGCGACGAGAGCCTCGCCCTCTTCGCGGCGGCGCTGACCGAGCCGCGCTTCGACGAGACCGCCTTCGCGCGGGTGCAGGCTCAGATCGTCTCGGCCCTGCGCTCGGAGGAGACCGATCCCGACACGTTGGCGGGCGACGCCTTCTATGCGCGGGCCTTCCCCGGTCACCCCTACGGCCGGCCGGCGGGCGGCACGCCGGAGACGATGGCGGCGCTGACGCTCGACGATGTGCGCGCGGCGCACGAGGCGGCGCTGGTGCGCGACCGGCTGCGCGTGGCGGTGGTGGGCGACATCACCGCCGAGGAGCTCGGGCCGATCCTCGACGACCTGTTCGGGGCGCTGCCCGCATCGGGACCGGCGCTGCCCGAGGTGGTTGCGCCCGCGCTTGACGGCTCGGTTGAGGTGATCGACCTCGACATTCCGCAATCGGTGGTGATGTTCGGCCAGCCGGGCATACCGCGCGACGATCCCGATTTCATCCCGGCCTTCGTGATGGATCACATGCTGGGCGGCGGCGGCTTCGGCTCGCGGCTCACCGAGGAATTGCGGGAGAAGCGGGGCCTGACCTACGGCATCTACACCTGGCTCGCGCCCGGCGATTTCGGCGCGCTCTATGCCGGGCGGTTCTCCAGCGCCAACGACCGGGTGGCCGAAGCGATCGATCTGGTGCGCACCGAATGGCTGCGCATGGCGACCGAGGGCGTGAGCGAGGCGGAACTCGAGGCCTCCAAGCGCTATCTCACCGGCGCCTATCCGCTGCGCTTCGCCAGCAACGGCAGCATTGCCGGGCAGCTTCTCGGGCTCCAGACCGCCGGGCTCGACCGCGATTACGTCAATGAGCGCAACGCGCTGGTCGAGGCGGTCACGGTGGACGACATCCGCCGGGTGGCGCAGCGCATCCTGGCGCCGGACCAGCTGAGCTGGACGGTGGTCGGCCGGCCGGAGGGTGTCGAAGCCACGAACTAGGCGCTGCCAATTAACCATGGATCGACGCGCCGGCCTTTGCTAAACCTTGGGGCATGAACGTTGTCAGCCCCAACATAAAGCGTGACCCTCCCACAATTCGTCAGCTCGACGATGCGGCCGCGAACCGCATCGCCGCCGGCGAGGTGGTGGAAAGGCCGGCCTCCGCGGTGAAGGAGCTGGTGGAGAACGCGCTCGATGCGGCGGCGCGGCGGATCGACATCGCCTATGCCGATGGCGGCAAGCGGCTGATCCGGGTCGCGGATGACGGGCACGGCATCGCCGCCGATCAGCTGGCGCTGGCGCTGGCGCGGCACGCCACCTCCAAGATCGACGGTACCGATCTCACCAATATCCTGAGCTTCGGATTCCGTGGCGAGGCGCTGCCCTCGCTCGGCGCCGTGGGCAAGCTCACGCTGACATCGCGCGCGGCCGGCGCGGCGGAGGCGGCCAGCCTGCGGGTGCGCGGCGGCATCTGCCCCGTGGGGCCCCGGCCTGCGTCGCTGGCGCGCGGTACGGTGGTGGAGCTCGAAGGGCTGTTTTCCGCGACGCCGGCTCGGCTGAAGTTCATGCGGACCGACCGCGCCGAGGCGCAGGCGATCGGCGATGTGGTGCGCCGGCTGGCGATGGCAGCACCCGAGACCGGGTTCAGCCTCACCGACATCTCCGACCCCGAGGCACCGCGCCGGCTGCTGGCGCTCGATCCGGAGAGCGGCGATCTCTTCGAGGGGCTGCGGGGGCGCCTGCGGGCGATCCTCGGGGCGGAGTTCGTCGAGAATGCGCTCGGGATCGATGCGGAGCGCGACGGCATCCGGCTGACCGGGCTGGCGGCGCGGCCGACCTTCTCGCGCGGGGCTGCGGTGGCGCAATTCCTGTTCGTGAACGGCCGTCCGGTGCGCGACCGGCTCCTGGTCGGTGCCCTGCGCGCGGCTTACGGCGACGTGCTGGCCCGGGACCGCCACCCGGTCGCCGCGCTCTTCATCGACTGCCCGCCCGAACTGGTGGACGTGAACGTGCACCCGGCCAAGGCCGAGGTGCGCTTCCGCGAGCCGGGGCTCGTGCGCGGACTCCTGGTGGGCGCGATCCGGGCGGCGCTGGCCGAGGCCGGGCATCGCGGCGCGTCCTCGGCCGGGATGGGGATGCTCGGGGCCTTCCGGCCAGAAGGGGCGCCACAGGCCTCGCGGCCGCAGGGCCATGCGGGCTGGTCAGCGGCGCGGCACCGCCCGGCCGATCCCTCGGCGAGCCTGCTGGCCGCCGCCGATATCTGGTCGGCGCGGGTCGAGCCCGCGCGCGCCCCGGAGCCGGAGGGGACCGACGCCGAGGACCTGCCGCTCGGCGCGGCGCGCGCGCAGCTCCACGAGACCTACATCATCGCCCAGACCCGCGACGGCATGGTGGTGGTCGACCAGCACGCCGCCCACGAGCGTCTGGTCTACGAGCGGCTGAAGGCGGCGCGGGCGGCGCAGGGCGTGGCGCGGCAGATGCTGCTCCTGCCCGAGATCGTCGAGCTCGACGCGGCGTCGGCTGGACGCCTGCTGGACGCTGCGGCCGATCTGGAGGCGCTCGGGCTGGTGATCGAGCCATTCGGCGGCAACGCGGTCTGCCTGCGCGAGACCCCGGCGCTGCTCGGCGAGGTCGATGGCGCGAAGCTTCTGGCGGATATCGCCGACGCGCTCGAAGCGGGCGACGGCCGGGACGGGCTGGAGGCGCGGCTCGATGCGGTGGCGAGCCGGATGGCCTGCCACGGGTCGGTGCGCGCCGGGCGGCGAATGAGCGGGCCGGAGATGAACGCGCTCCTGCGCGAGATGGAAGCTACGCCGCATTCGGGCACCTGCAACCACGGGCGGCCGACCTTCGTGAGCCTCGGGCTGGCCGATATCGAGCGGCTGTTCGGCCGCCGATGATCGAGCTTGGCGAAGTGACGCTGTCGCTCGACGATCCGCGGTTCTGGGTGGCGGTGGCGGGGCTGGTGTTCGCGGTGCTCCTGCTGCGCGCCCTCGCGCGGGCTGCGCGGGCGACCGAACCGCTGGCCCGGCACATCGCCGATCTCGACGGGGCGGTGCGCGCGCTGAACGACGGCCAGAACCAGCTCCACGGCGGCATCACCCATGTGGCCGAAGCACAGGCCGCCGCCCAGGCGCGCACGGCGGAGGCGCTCGAGCGGCGGCTCGCGGAGGTGAGCGAGACGCTGGGCGAGAATCTCGGGCTCAATGCCCGGCGCACGGCGCGCTCGCTGGGTGAATTGCAGGCGCGGCTCGAGATCATCGACCGCGCACAGGGCCGGATCGAGGAGCTGTCGGGCAACGTGCTCGGCCTGCAGGACATCCTGTCGAACAAGCAGACCCGCGGCGCCTTCGGCGAGATCCAGCTGCGCGAGATCGTCACCCGCGCGCTGCCGCCCGATGCGGTGAGCTTCCAGGCCCAGCTCTCGAACGGCACCCGCTGCGACTGCCTGATCCTGATGCCGCATCCGCCGGGGCCGATCGCGATCGACGCGAAGTTCCCGCTCGAGGCCTACGAAGCACTGGTTGCTGCCGAGACCCCGGCGCAGAAATCCGAGGCCCAGCGCAAGCTGCGCGCGGCGGTGCGGGTGCATCTCAAGGCGATCGCGGAGAAATACATCCTCGAGGGCGAGACGGCGGAGGGCGCCCTGATGTTCCTGCCCTCGGAGGCGGTCTATGCCGAACTGCACGCGAATTTCGGCGATGTGGTGCGCGAGGGCTTCGATCTGCGGGTCTGGATCGTGTCGCCAACCACCTGCATGGCGACGCTCCACACGCTGCGCGCGGTACTGAAGGACACGCGGCTCAGGGCCGAGGCCCATGCGATCCGTCGCGAGCTGGGGCTGCTGCACCGCGATGTCGCGCGGCTGGCGGGCCGGGTGGAGAATCTGCAGCGGCATTTCGGGCAGGCGGCGAAGGATATCGAGGAGATCGGCATCTCGGCCGAGCGCAGCCTGACGCGCGCCCGGCGGCTCGAGGCGGTGGAGTTCGACGGCGATGCCCCGCCCGCCCTGCCGGCGCAGGCCGCCGAATGACCTGCGCGGGTTCACCGGGCGACCGGTGCTGCATTGCACAAAAACGGTTCCAATTCCGCCAGTCTGTGCCATTGTCGGGCGCGCGCCCATGACGGAGACCGGCCCGATGAAACTGCCGCTGACGGATCACCCCCGACGCTACGAGCTCTCGAACGAGCTGCATGCCCGGCCGTTTCCCGATATCGAGCCGCCCTGCCTCGCGATCTGCCTCGCCATCAAGCCGGCCGCCAAGGCCGTCGACCGCGATCGCAACATGGACCGGGCCCATCTGGTGGCGCTGCTGGAGCGCAACGGCGCGCCGCACCCCGCCCCGGACGCGATCCATTACAGCGGGGAGATCGCCGGACGGGTGCTGAAATGGGAGATCCACACCGAATTCGTCTCCTACACGCTCTTCGTGCCGAAACCCGACGGTGACCCGTTCGACGTCGACCTGTCGCGCTACTTCCCCTCCGACTGGCTGGCCAAGATGCCCGGCGTGGTTCTGACCTCGTCGATCGTGCATATCGAGACCGTCGAGCCCGACCGGTTCGGCGAGGAGCTGGAGACCCGGTTCAAGGGACGTTTCGTCGCCGACAGCCTCGCGGTGAGCCGGGTGGGCGGCGATGCGGCGCTGGTGGCCGGCGATTTCCGCATCGATCCGCGCGGCCATACCCGCTTCCTCGTGCTCTGCCGGCCCGGGGTCGACCAGACCCGGCTCGGCCGGCTGGTCCAGCGGCTCCTGGAACTCGAGAACTACAAGTCGATGGCGATGCTCGGTCTGCCGGTGGCCCGCGACGTGGCCGCCAAGGTGGTGGTGCTCGACCGGGAACTGTCCGATTGCGTCGCCGGCATGGCCGAGGGCCGCGGGGAGGAGAGCGAGACGCTGGACCGGCTCCTGAGGATCTCGGCCGAGATCGAGAGCCTGTCCTCGGCGTCCGCCTTCCGGTTCGGGGCGGCGCAGGCCTACGAGGCGATCGTCACCCAGCGGATCGCGGTGCTGCGCGAGACCCGCGAGCGCGACTGGCAGATGTTCGGCGAGTTCATGATGCGCCGCTTCGATCCGGCGATGCGGACCTGCCGCTCCTCGAAGGCCCGGCTCGACGAGCTCTCGGCGCGGGCCGAGCGCGCGGCGAACCTCTTGCGCACCCGGGTCGATGTGGAGAACCAGGAACAGAACACCGAGGTCCTGCACCAGATGGACCGCCGCGCGGCGATGCAACTGCGCCTGCAGGAAACCGTCGAGGGGCTGTCGGTGGTGGCGATCAGCTACTACGCCGTCAATCTCGCCGCCGGGCTGGTCGGGCCGCTCGGCGAGCGGGTCGGCATCTCGAAGACCACGATGCTGGCACTCCTGACCCTGCCGGTGATCGGTCTGGTCTGGTACATGGTCCGGCGCATCCGCAACCGGATCAGCGACCGCTGACGGGGGCTTTCGGGATGGTCCTAGCTAGGACCGCCTCCAAGCCAATGATCTGAAACGGGAAAAGTGTTAACGCGCTTCGGGACCGCGGGACGGGGCGCGGTGGGCGACGCGCCCCGGATCGGGCTCTGGAGGCGCCGGCTGGCTCCGCCGTGGGGGCGGCGGGGCCGGAATTGCGGCCGTCTTGCGGACCGCGCTGTTACTCGGCGGGCTGCCAGGCCTGCTGCGCGGTGATCTTGTAGGACCAGGGCAGGTCGGCATTCTTCCAGCCATTGACGTCGCGCCGGCCGGTCTCGGTGTCGAGATCGCCCTCGATGCCCTCGAACAGCGCCCAGACATTGGAATAGCCGGCCTTGGCCAGCGCATTCGCGGCCTGCGCGGTGCGTCCGCCCGACTGGCAGGTCACGAAGACCGGATCGTCCGTGCCCTTGCCCTCGCGCTCCATCACGGCGGCGACCTGATCGATGAAATCCGGGTTGGGCGCCATCTTGTAGGCCCCCTTCTCGGGATCGAATCCGTGGGTCAGCGTCCGGAGGGGCACGATCGCGTCGGCAGGATCGGCGTGTCCGACGAACATGACTTCAACTGGGTCGCGCACGTCGATGAAGACGATGGACGGATCGGCGGCAAGCGCCGCTGCCGCATCCTCCGGCGTCAGGTAGAGTTCCAGCGTGGTGCGCTTCTTCTCGGGAAGGTCGGCGGAGGTCACGCTGGAGGCGAGATCGCCGGCGAAGGCGGGGGCGGCGAGCAGGGCGGCGGCGGTGAGTGCGAAGACAGTTCGGGGCATGATGGTCCTCCACTATGACTCCTATTGTGGAGGAAGTGTCCGACGGGTGGTGGTCAGATGCATTGATGCAGATCAACGCAGTCGAGAAAGGGGCTGGGGCGAAGGGGAGCGGGGTCAGGTTTCGCCCGCAATCGAGCCGGAGGCGCCGGGCGAGCGCCTGCCCGTTCGGGCGGGCTGGCGCTTTGGTGGGGGAAGCGCGTCGCTGGGGAAGTACGAGTTGGTGCTGCCATAAAGCGCTTCGCTCAGTCGTTGCGGCGCCATCCCACGGGCGGGCGCGCGCCCGGCTTGCGTCTCATGCCTGGCGGATACGGTTCAACCGGTCTTCCGGTGTCAGGTCCGGCCCTGGCGTTCGAAACGGGCGGCGTCTTCGTCGCGCTGGGTGCGCGGGTCGACCGGGTTGCGGGTGCGGAAGGCGGCGCGGCCCATCAGATGGGCGCCGACCGGGTTGCTGGCGATCATGAACAGGAACACGAAGAGCGCCTCGGCGACCTTCAGCCAGCTGTCCGCCGTCAGCATCACGCCGACGCAGATCAGCGCGAGGCCGAGCGTGCCGGCCTTGGTCGCGGCGTGCATTCGCGAGAACACGTCGTTCAAGCGGATGATGCCGATCCCGGCGATCAGGCAGAAGAAGCCGCCCGAGACGAACAGGATCGCGGCGATCCACTCAATCATCGTCGGTCTCCCGGTTGCGCTCGATGTAATGGGCGAAGGCCACCGTGGCGAGGAAGGAGATCAGCGCGAGCCCGATCGCGGCGTACATGTAGGCGTTGATGCCGCTGATCATCTTGAAGATCACCAGGAACACCACCAGCAGCATCGACACCATGTCGAGCGCCACCACCCGGTCGGGCAGGGTGGGTCCCACCATCAGCCGGTAGGCCGCCGCGAAGAGTGCCAGGATGATCATCAGCATGGTGATGGCGAGCGCGGTGCCGAGGATGCCGGAGACGGCCGATTCGATGATCATGGCTCGGTCACCCTCATCACGCGTTTCTCGATGCCCCCATGGACGCCGGCGCGGGTGCCCTCGCTCGAGTCGCCGGCCAGCAGGTCGTGCACCAGGAGTGTCTTCCGGTCGTCGCTCACGTCAACGGTGAGCGTGCCGGGGGTGAGCGAGATGAAGTTCGCGGTCATCGTGATCCCGGCGTCGGTGCGGGTATGAAGCGGGATGGTCACGAAGCGCGGCTTTGTGATGTCGCGCGGCGAGAGCACGGCACGGGCCACCTGAACGCTCGAGACCAGCAGATCCCACAGGAACAGCACGAAGAGCACGAGCATGGCCCAGCTGCGCTTGACGAAACTCATCGGGCCACCCCCAGAACCGCGTCGACGTAGCCGGCCGGATCGAGCAGCTGGCCGGCCACCGCCTGCGAGACCTCGATGAAGGGCGCGGGCTGCACGCCGATCAGGATGACGATGAAGGTCAGCACCACCGGGGCGGCCAGCGTCCAGCCGTCGATCCGGCCGGTGATGGCGTAATCGCCCTCGGGATGCGCGCTCCAGAACATCGCCGCCCAGATCCGGCCCATGGCGAAAAGCGTCAGGAGGCCGGTGCCGAGCACCGCGAGCGTGAGCCCCCAGGAACCGATCCCGAGCGTGGCCTGCACCAGGAGGAGCTTCGGCCAGAAGCCCGAGAAGGGCGGCACGCCGGCGAGCGCGAGGGCGGCGATCGAGGAACAGGATCGAGAACCACGGCCGCGCGCGCCAGAGCCCGCCCGAGCGATCGAAGAGCTCGGAGCCGGTCAGCCGCGTGGCGATACCGGCGGAGAAGAACAGGCTCGCCTTCACCAGGATGTCCTGGAACAGGTAGAAGGCCGCTCCCGCCAGCGCGATCGGCGTGCCGATTCCGAGGCCGAGGATCATGAAGCCGATCGACGAGACCACCGAATAGCCGAGCACCCGGCGGATCGCGGTCTGGCTGAGCGCGCCGAGCACGCCGGCGAGCATGGTCAGCACGCCGCCCCAGATCAGGATCGACATCAGGATCGCGTCGTCCGACGGGAAGACCAGCGTGAAGACCCGGATCAGTGCATAGACCCCGACCTTGGTCAGGAGCGCCGAGAACAGCGCCGAGGTGGCGAAGGCCGGGGTGTGGTAGGAGGCCGGCAGCCAGAAATAGAGCGGGAAGAGCGCGGCCTTCGAGGCGAAGGCGAAGAGCAGGAACGCCGCGGCGGCGCGGACCGCGGCATCGGTCTCGCGCTCGGCGAGGCGCAGATGCAGGTCGGCCATGTTGAGCGCGCCGGTCGCACCGTAGAGCAGCCCCACCCCGGCGATGAAGGCCACGGTGGCGATCAGGTTGAGGCCGACGTATTTCACCGCGCCGTCGAGCTGTTCGCGGCCGCCGCCGATCACCAGGAGGCCGAAGGACGAGATCAGCATGACCTCGAACCAGACATACATGTTGAAGATGTCGCCGGTGAGGAACGAGCCGCAGATGCCGGCCAGCAGAGCCTGGATCAGCGGGTGGAAGCCGAAATGCTCCTCCTCCTGACTGACATCGGTGAAGCTGAACACCACCACCGCGACGCCGACGATGGCCGTGAGCAGCACCAGCACCGCCGAGAGCCAGTCCGCCACCATGCTGATGCCGAAGGGGGCGGGCCAGCCGCCGGCCTGTTCCGCGAAGGTGCCCCCGGTCGAGACGCGGGTGATGATCATCACCGCCACGACGAGAAGCCCGATGGATCCCAGGAGCGAGATGCCGCGCTGCATCTCGGTCGAGCGCCAGGCCAGGAGGCACAGGACGGCCGTGAAGAACGGGATGACGAGCGGCCAGAACAGGAGCACTAGGTCGGGTTCCTTTCGTCCGCTTCCGAGCTCTGCATGTCGTCCATCGCGATGGTGCCGAGCACGAAGTAGGAGCGGTAGGCCAGCGTCAGGGCGAAGACCAGAAGGCCGAAGCCGATCACGATCGCCGTCAGGATCAACGCCTGCGGCAGCGCGTTCGAGACGTCATGGATGTATTTCTCGCCCTCCGGCACCAGCGGCGGCTTGCCGAAGGTGAGCCGGCCGGAGGCGAAGATGATCAGGTTGGCGGCATTCGAGATCATCGTGAGCCCGAAGAGATAGGGCAGGGTCTTGCCGCTCATCATCAGATAGGCGCCGGCGGCGACCATCAGGCCTGCGAGGACGGCGATCATGATCTCCATGTCAGCGCCCCTCCTCGTCTATGTCGGGCTCGTCGGCCACCACTTCCTCGAGCGCGAAAAGGATGCCGCAGACCGAGCCGAGCACCACGAGGAACACGCCGAGATCGAACAGGAAGATCGATCCGAACGGCAGTCCCGACTTGTTGCCCTCGGCGTCGAAGACGAGGAGCGGCCAGACGCCCTTGAGGAAGTAGCCGTAGGCGATGGCGCCCCAGATGCCGGCGGTGAGCGCGCAGCCGAGCCCGAAGGCGGCGATCGATTGCGGCCGGAAGCGCAGGGCTTCGCGCGCGACGTGGATGCCCTGCGCCTTTTCCAGGAGCGCGAAGGCGACGGCCGCCAGAAGCCCGCCGATGAAGCCGCCGCCCGGATCGTTGTGACCGCGGTAGAACACGAAGGCGGCGAGGATCAGGATCAGCGGCAGCAGGAGCCGCGTCGCCGTCGTGAGGATGATGGAATTCATCGGCCCACCGCCTTTCGTCCGGCCTTCAGCGCTGCGATGGCCGCCACCGCCGCGATCACCACCACCGCGATCTCGCCCATCGTGTCGAAGCCGCGGAAATCGACGAGGATCACGTTGACGATGTTGCGGCCGAAGGCTTCGGGGTAGCTCTTCTCCTCGAAGAAGGTCGTGAGGTTGAGGTCGAGGTCACCGCCGAGCACCATCAGCAGCGAGCCCGTGACCGCGAGGCCGAGGAAGATCGAGACCGCGGCGTTGCGCGCGCTGAACGGGACACCGCCGGCAGAGGGCAGCCGGACCATGGCGATGGCGAGGAAGATCACCACGAGGATCTCGACGAAGAGCTGGGTCATCGCGACGTCGATGGCGCCGTAGACCACGAAGATGATGGCGATGCCCGCCCCGAGCCCGCCCAGCGCGGTGATCGCCGTCAGCCGCGACTCGGTGCGGATCACCACGATGATCGAGGCGGTGATCAGCGCGAAGATCGTCCAGTCGATCAGCTCGTTCGAGAGGATGAAGTCGGGCCAGGTCGGCGTCGAGGTCAGGAGTGCCAGCCAGATCAGCGCGCCCATCACGAGGAAGGTGCGCCGCAGATAGCTCGTCATCAGGCCGTTCTGGATGTCCGCGGTCACGCCCGCCGCGAGACCGGCGATCAGCTTGAGCATGCCGTCATACCAGCCTTCGGTGCGCGGCACCCAGCTCTCGGCCGAGATCAGCGCCGTCCCGCAGGACGTTCAGCAGCAGGTAGAGCACGAAGCCGAGCGCGAAGGTCACGAGGCTGAGGATCAGGGCCGTGTTCACCCCGTGCCAGAGCGCGAAGTGGATCGGCAGTTCGGTGACGCCCGACACCGCCGTGACCATCGGCAGCACGATGGAATGGTCGATCAGCCACGGGAAGAGCCCGATCAAGAGCCCCAGCGTGGCGAGGATGATCGGCCCGACGCGCAGCCCCCAGGCCGGATCGCGCGGCATGTCCTTGGGACTGCGCCGCTCCGCGAAGAAGAACGGCCGGATCGCCACCATGCCGGCGCAGGCCACCATCAGCGCATTGGCGATCAGCGCCGCCCCGGCGACGGCCTCGGGGCTGATCACCGCGTACTCGGTGCTCTTGTAGATGATCTCCTTGCCGATGAAGCCGAAGGTCGGCGGGAAACCGGCCATCGACAGTGCGGCGAGCGCGATCACCGTGGTGGTGAGCGGCATGGCCCGCGCGAGCCCCGCCACGGCCGGATATTCGCGCGACCCCGCCCCCTTCTCGATCATCCCGACAGAGAGAAAGAGCGCCGCCTTGTAGAAGGCATGTACCAGCAGGAAGGTCATCGCCGCTGTCACCGCCATCGGCGAGGAGGTGCCCAGCAGCATCACCATCATGCTCAGGCCCATCACGGTGGTGTAGGCCAGCATCAGCTTGAGGTCGGTCTGCCGCAGCGCCCAGACCGAGGCGAGGATCATCGTGAAGGCGCCCACCGGCACCAGCGTCCAGACCCAGAGATCGGTGCCGCCGAGCGCGGGGTTCAGCCGCGCGATCAGGTAGACGCCGGCCTTCACCATGGTCGCCGAATGGAGATAGGCGCTCACCGGGGTGGGCGCCGCCATCGCGCCGGGAAGCCAGAAATGGAACGGGAACTGCGCCGATTTGGTGAAGCAGCCCAGCATCACCAGCGCGAAGATCACCGGATAGAGCGCATGCGCGGTGAAGAGGTCGCCCATCGCGTTCATTTCCGACAGCCGGAAGGTGCCGGCGATGTTGCCCATCACCAGCAGGCCCGCGAACAGCGCCAGCCCGCCGAACCCGGTGATCAGCAGCGCCTGCAGGGCGGCGGCCCGCGATTTCTCCTTCTCGTGGTCGAAGCCGACCAAGAGCCAGGAGGTGATCGTCGTGCCCTCCCAGAACACGAAGAGCGTCACCGCATCATCGGCCGCCGTCAGCCCCAGCATCGAGATCGCGAAGGCCATCAGCGTCAGGAGCAGCGAGCCGAGCCGCCGATCGGTGGCGAAATAGGTCGCGGCATAGAGGAACACCATCGCCCCGATGCCCGAGATCAGGAGCGCGAAGGCCAGCGAGAGCCCGTCGAGGCGGAAGGCGAACTCGACGCCGAGCGACGGGGCCCAGGGCCAGACCCATTCGGGAATCTCGCCATGCGAGACCGGGCCGATGAACCGCGCGAACCAGAGCGTCACCAGCGTCGCGAGGATCGCCGGGATGTAGCGCCAGGGGCCTGCGGTCATGCGCGGACCGCGCGCAGGCGGATCGGCCGGGCCGGTCGGGGAACGTCAGCGATCACGGGCGCCCTCTATCCTGTTGATCCCGGATCGCGCGTTCACGTCCGGCGTTCTTGTCTTCCGGCCGGGACGGCCTTCGCCGCGATCCGGTCGTCGCAGAATCGTTACGAACTTCTTAGCGGATCGACCGGTCGGTTCAAGCGCAACCGGACCGCCGCCGCGTGCCGCCGGGCCTTGCGCGGGTCGCGTTTGCGCGCCATCTGTCGCCCATGGACCGCCACGAAATCAACATCCACCGGATCCAGCAGGCGCTGGCCCGGCCCGACCGGGCATCGTCGGATTACGACCTCGATCCATGGGCCCGTCCGCTCGCCCCGCCGCTCCTGCGCCCGGCCTCGGTGCTGGTGCCGCTGGTCGAACGCGGCCCGGCGCTGAGCCTGATCCTGACCCGGCGCACGACGCGGCTCGCGCATCATCCGGGCCAGATCGCCTTTCCCGGCGGCAAGCGCGATCCGGGCGACGCCGACGACGAGGCGACGGCGCTGCGCGAGGCCCACGAGGAAATCGGCCTCGATCCGGCCGATGTCGAGGTGCTCGGCACGTTCGACCGCCACGAGACGGTGACGCGGTTCAACGTGACGCCTTTCGTCGCCCTGGTCGCCGAGCGCTTCCAGCCGCGCCCGGATCGCGACGAGGTCGACGAGGTGTTCGAGGTGCCGCTCGCCTTCGTGCTCGATCCCGCCAACCACCAGCAGCACCGGCGCCGCCTGAACGGCCAGTGGCGATCCTACTATGCGATCCCGTTCGGACCGCACTACATCTGGGGGGCCACGGCGCGCATGATCCGGACCCTGGCCGAGCGGATGCGCGCGGAATGACCCGGCTCGCGGCGGACTGGCTCGCGGCGCCGGAGACCCGGGCCGTCGTCGCGGCGCTCGCCGCGTCGGGGCACCGGGTGCTCTTCGTCGGCGGCTGCGTGCGCAACGCGCTCCTCGACCAGCCGGTCACCGATCTCGACATCGCCACCGACGCGACGCCCGAGACGGTGATCGACCTCGCCGCCGCCGCCGGGCTCAAATCGGTGCCGACCGGCCTCGCCCACGGCACGGTGACGCTGGTGGCCGGCGGGCGTCCCTTCGAGGTCACCACCTTTCGCCGCGACGTCGAGACCTTCGGGCGGCATGCCACGATCGCCTTCTCCACCGACATCGCCGAGGACGCCGCGCGGCGCGACTTCACCATGAACGCGCTCTATGCCCGGCCTGACGGCACGCTGGTCGACCCGCTCGGCGGGCTGCCGGACCTGCGCGCCGGGCATGTCCGGTTCGTCGGCGATCCGGTGGCGCGCATCGCCGAGGACTACCTGCGCATCCTGCGGTTCTTCCGGTTCTTCGCCTGGTACGGCCATCCGGAGGAGGGGCTCGACGCGGCGGGGCTCGCCGCCTGCGCCGCCGCGCGGGACGGGCTCGGGCAGCTCTCGCGCGAGCGGGTGGGCGCGGAGATCGCGAAACTCCTCGCGGCGCCCGATCCCGGCCCCGCGCTCGGCGCGATGGCCGCGACCGGCGTCCTCGCGGCGGTGCTGCCCGGCGCCGATCCGGCGGCGATGCCTGCCCTTCTCGCCGGCGAGGCCGCCGTCGGAGTTGCCCCGCGCTGGCAGCGCCGGCTGGCGCTGCTCGGGCAGGCGAAGGATTGGCCGGAGCGGTTGCGGCTCTCGAAGGCCGATGCCAGGGCGCTGGAGGCGATATCCACGGCGCTGGCCGCTGGCTGGCCGCCGGCCGGGGCAGCCTACCGCGTCGGAGCTGAGGCGGCGCGGGATGCGGCGCTGATCGCCGCCGCCCGCACTGCCGCAGCGCTCCCCGCCGATCTCGAGGCCGAGATCGTCCGGGGTGCCGCCGCCCGCTTCCCGCTTCGGGCCGACGATCTCGCGCCGCTTGCCGGGCCGGCGCTGGGGCGCGAACTCGCCCGGCTCGAAGCGGCCTGGATCGCCGGCGATTTCATGCCGGATGCCGGCGCCCTGAAGGCGATGGCCCGAATCTGATCGGCCGAATCAGGGCGGGCGGTGTAGGTTGCGCGCGGGCGATCAGGGGGAGACCGATCATGTCGAGAGACGCGATGCTGGCGACGGCGGACAAACTTGTCGAGTATTGTCGGACAGGCCAGGAGGCGACGGGGCTCGACGAGCTCTATCATCCCGAGGCGGTGTCGGTGGAATCGGTGGCGCAGGAGGGCGTCGGTTCTCGCGAGACCCACGGGATCGAGGGCATCCGCGGCAAGCATGCCTGGTGGGCGGAGAATTTCGAGGTCCATGAAGGTTCGGTCGATGGCCCGCATCCCCATGGCGACGACCGCTTCGCGCTGATCTTCGACATGGACGCGACCCATCGTGCCAGCGGCCAGCGCAGCAAGATGCACGAGATCGGTGTCTACACCACCGATGCCGAGGGCCGGATCATCCGGGAGGAATTCTTCTACGCGATGTGAGGCGGGGTGGCGCGGTCGCGCCGGTTCAGCTCCCGCCACCAGGGATCGACGGCGAGCGCGCGGCGCAGCTTCGTGCGGGTGGTGCCGGGCGCGTTGCGGATGTAGCGAACGGCCTCGGGCAGGCTCTCGGCACCGAGGCCGCGCAGGTAGTCCTTGCCCGCCGCGACCGAGAAATCCGCCCCGGTGGTCTCGCGGAAATTCGGCTCGAGGTCGGTCCAGACTGCCCCGGACCAGCCCGTCGCCCGGCACCATTCCGCCACCGCATCGACAACCTCCGGCAGCCGGCTTTCGCCCCGTCCGGCCGCATCGGCCCAGCCGATCCGGTTCAGCGGCGCGCGCTCGCGCGCGGCGAGATCGGCCCGCGTCGCCTCCGGATCGGTCCGCCGCGACCGGATCGCATGGGTGGCGCAGCCGGTGCCGTCGCCGGGGTCGAGGCAGAGCACCAGGCCCATCTTTCTCTTTGGGCTGATCCGGGCGAATTCCATCGGCAGCCGCGGCCCGGCGCGGTGCAGCCAGCCTCCGGCGACCTTGGGTGCAAGATCGTCGAGATCCCACAAGAGCGAGCCCCAGCCGAGAATTGCGATGCGGTGGTCGGTCACTACGGTCTCAACTCGATCAGATCGGCCCCACAGCTTCGCGGACTGCGCTTGCGACCTGTTCAAGCGCCGCCTTCAGCCGGTTGATCTGCGAGAGTGTCATCTCGAGTTCCGGCGCGTATCTGACCGCGAGGTGCTCTCGGTTTGCGTGCAGGCCGACCAGATGCTCTGTCGTCTTTTGCCGAAAAGCCATGCCGTATTGCTCTGCGAGGGCCGTTCGTACGGCGAGGTCGTGTTGGAGACGGCGGATCTCGGCCTGTGTCCTCCCCCGGTCCAAAAGAAATGCGTTGAAATAGAGCTCGATTGCGTGGATCGCGCAAAGCCTGCCCGGAGGGCGCGATTTCGGGCCGGCGCCGGGAGCGAGGAGCACAAGAGCAGCGGCGCGAAAGCAATCCGCATGCGAAAGCAATTCGTGAGCTCCGGAGCCCGATCCTGGGTAACAGAGCGAGACCAATGTGTTGTCTTCAAGTTGTCTGACGTCTGCGAACATAGCAACAGTCTCGCAATGCTTGGACTTGTCGACAACGATTTTGCGTCACCGGGGTTAACGGTATTCGCGACGCCTCACGGCCATTTCGCCACCGGCGGCAGGCTCATCAGCACCGCCTCGGGGTTGTGGCCGGTCTGCAGGCCGAACTGCGTGCCGCGGTCATAGACGAGGTTGAACTCCGCGTAGCGCCCGCGCTTCACCAGCTGGATCTCGCGCTCCGCCTCGGTCCAGCTCTCGCGCATGTGCCGCTCGGTCACCGGCACGAAGGCGTCGAGGAAGGCGCGGCCGACATCCTGCGTGAAGGCGAAATCCGCCTCCCAGTCGCCGGTGCAGAGATCGTCGTAGAAGATGCCGCCCACCCCGCGCGGCTCGTTCCAGTGCTTGATCATGAAATACTCGTCCGCCCAGAGCTTGAAGCGCGGGTAATAGCCCGTATCGTGCCTGTCACAGGCCTCGCGCAACACGTCGTGGAAGAACGCGGTGTCCTCGGGGTTCTCGATCATCGGGTTGAGATCCGAGCCGCCGCCGAACCACCAGGCCTCCGGCGTCCAGAACATGCGCGTGTTCATGTGCACCGCCGGCGTGTGCGGCGAGCGCATGTGCGCCACGAGGCTGATCCCGCTCGCCCAGAACCGCGGATCCTCGGCGAGGCCGGGAATGCCGTGGCGCGCGGTGAGGCTCTTCTGCGCCTGCTCGCCCAGCGTGCCGTAGACCGCGGAGACGTTCACGCCGACCTTCTCGAACACCCGGCCCTCGCGCATCACCGACATCATGCCGCCACCGGCATCCTCCTCGCCCTCCGACGCCCGCCGGGTCTCCTTGCGCGCGAACCGCCCCGGCGGCAGCGCAGCGAAGGGGCCGGTGTCCTGCGCATCCTCCAGCGCTTCGAACGCGGCGCAGATGTCGTCGCGCAATTCGGTGAACCAGGCGGCTGCCCGGGCCTTTCGGCTGTCGCTTGCATCCTGCACCGCAGCGTCTCCGGTGTCCGGCATTCCCGCTCCTCTCGTCCTGTCGCGACAGACTTATCGCCCCGCCCGGCGCCGAGGCAACCCGCATCGGCAGAAGGCGCGTCACAGGGCAGGGAAATCCGGTACGATTCGTCCACGGATCGTTTGGAGAATCGGGCCATCGTCGGGATCGGGCGGCAGTTCCGGCGCATCGTGGCGCTGGCGCTCGCCGGTGCCGCGCTCTTCGGATAGAGCGCCTCCGCCAGCGAGACGATCCGCCCGCATGCCGGTCTCGGTCCGACGCAGATCCGCGCGACCATCGTGCTCGCGAACATCAACGCGGTGCGCGAGGCCGGGAACGGCTGCGAGGCGGGCATCTCCTGCCAGCTCCGCCGGACCGATCCGCGCCTCGCCGGACCCCCGGCCGGCCCCCCGTATCGGAAATCCGGACCCCGATCGTCGGCATTGCCAGCGAGCAGAAGGGCTACAGCGGTTTCCCGACCAAGCTCGGCAAAGAGCCCGACGGGCCCGTCACCCTGCGGCGCCAGATCAGGGCCGCGCTGTCTCAGCCGCCCGGATCCTGCCGCGCAGCCCGGATTTCACCGATCCCGACGTGTTCATCGCCGGTGCCACGGTGCTGGTCTCCGCGGCTCTCGCCGCCGTCGTGCTCGAGATTCTGATGGCGTGCGCCGACCGCCCGGAAGGCGCCCGGCGGGTCGATCCCGCGGCACGGGTGATGCTTCCGGCGAGCGTCGCGGCACCCGGAGCCTACCCTTCGGCTGATCTCAGCCGAAGATCCGCGGCTTCAGCTTCAGGAGCGTCTCGTTGGTCTCGCGCGATACCCGGCTCGCCAGCGCCATCGCCTCGGCATGGACCTCGCGGCCGGTGGCGTGAAGGTTCTCGAGCACCGTGGCCTGGACGAGGCTCGCGACGAGTTCCGGATGCGCACGGGCAAAACCGGCACCGAACTCGGCGTCGATGGTCGCCACCGCATCGCGCAGATGGCCTGCGGCGGTCCGCGCCGCCGGGCTCGCATCCGGCGCGGGGCGGGGGATCGGGACGGCACTGGGCAGGGTCATCGGCGCTTCCGGGATCGCTTCTGAGCCACACCTAGGCCGATCGCCCGCTTCCGCCAGTGCCGTGCCGCGTGACAGCACCCGGCAACGGGTATAGGAACGGCGTATTCCGTGGAACTGGCGCGGCGCGACCGGCGTTTTCCCGACGCGGGGTGTTCCGCCCCTGCCGCGCCCCTATCTGTAGCGTTCCCGCAGCGCCCGAGACCCGTTCCGATGTTCCGTTTCTTCGAGTCGCTCGTCGACCCGTACACCCCCTACGCCGAGGAGAACACGCCGCCCGACCGGCTGTGGCCCTTCCTGATGGCCTATCTGCGCCCGGCGCGCGGCGTGATGCTCTGGACGGTGGCGTCGATCTTTGCGGTCGGCATCATCGAGATCTGGCTGATCTGGTATGCGGGCCGGCTCGTGGACATGCTCGCCGAGGCCGGGCCGGACGCCTTCTGGTCCGAGCACGGCTTCGAACTGATCCTCGTCGCGGGCTTCGTGCTCCTGCTGCGCCCGCTCGCCCAGACCCTGAGCGCGGCGCTGCTGAACCAGTCGATCATGCCCAATGTCGGCACGCTGGTGCGCTGGCGCAGCCACCGCCACGTGCTGCGCCAGTCGGTGACCTGGTTCCAGAACGATTTCGCCGGGCGCACCGCCAACCGGGTGATGCAGACCGCCCCCGCGGTGGGCGAGGCGGCGTTCCAGACCTTCGACGCGCTGGTCTATTCTGCGATCTATCTCGTCGGCGCGCTCTGGCTGCTCGGCGACATCGACCTGCGCCTCGCGATCCCGCTGGTGATCTGGTTCGGGCTCTACGTCTGGCTCGTCGCCTGGACCGTGCCGCGGGTCGGGCTCGCCTCCAAGGCGTTCTCGGATGCCCGCTCGCAGATCACCGGGCGCATCGTCGACAGCTACACGAACATCCAGTCGGTGAAGCTCTTCGCCCACACGAAATCCGAGGAGGCCTATGCCGGCGAGGCGATCGAGCACGGCCGCAAGACCTTCGCCGCGCAGATGCGCATCATCACCCTGATGGATTTCGGCCTCACGCTGATCAACGGCTTCCTGATCGTCGCCGTCATCGGCCTCGCGATCTGGCTCTGGGGGCAGGGCGGGGCGACCATCGGCACGGTCGCCGCCGCCACCGCGCTCACGCTCAGGCTCAACGCCATGACCGGCTGGATCATGTGGGCGCTCTCGTCGCTCTTCACCAATCTCGGCATCATCCGCGAGGGCATGGAGACCATCGCCCAGCCCATCGCCCTCACCGATGCGCCGGGCGCCACCGAACTCGAGGTGACCGCCGGAGAGATCGAATTCGACCATGTCAGCCACCATTACGGCCGCGGCACCGGCGGCCTGCGCGACGTCGCTCTCACCATCCGCCCCGGCGAGAAGGTCGGGCTGGTCGGCCGCTCGGGGGCGGGCAAGTCGACGCTGGTCAATCTCATCCTGCGCTTCTTCGACACCGAGGGCGGTGCCATCCGCATCGACGGCCAGGACATCCGCACCGTCACCCAGGACAGCCTGCGCCGCCGCATCGGCATGGTGACGCAGGATCCCTCGCTCCTGCACCGCTCGGTGCGCGACAACATCCTCTACGGCCGCCCCGGCGCCTCCGAGGCCGAGATGATCGCCGCCGCACGCCGCGCCGAGGCGCACGACTTCATTCTCGATCTCCAGGACCAGAACGGCCGCACCGGCTACGACGCGCAGGTGGGCGAGCGCGGCGTGAAGCTCTCCGGCGGCCAGCGCCAGCGCATCGCCCTCGCGCGCGTGATCCTCGAGGACGCGCCGATCCTCGTGCTCGACGAGGCCACCTCGGCCCTCGACAGCGAGGTGGAGGCCGCGATCCAGTCCACGCTCTACGGCGTGATGGAAGGAAAGACCGTGATCGCCATCGCCCACCGGCTCTCGACCATCGCCCATATGGACCGCATCGTCGTGCTCGACGACGGCGCCATCGCCGAGGAAGGCACCCATTCAGAGCTTCTGGCCCGCGACGGCCTCTATGCCCGCTTCTGGAACCGCCAGTCCGGCGGCTTCATCAACCTCGAGGCCGCCGAGTAGCGCAGGAAAATCACCGATGTATACTCCGCCAGCCTTCCGTGACGACGATCGCACCTCGCTCCACGACGCGATCCGCTCCGTCGGCCTCGCCACCCTGGTCACCCATACGCCCGCGGGTCTGGTGGCAACGCCGCTGCCGCTGCTGCTCGAGCCCGACGAGGGCCCGCTCGGCACGCTCTACGGCCATGTGGCCCGGGCCAATCCGCAGGCAGCCCTGCCCGCGACCTGCGATGCCCTGGTGATCTTTCCCGGTCCGGATGCCTATGTCTCGCCCGGCTGGTACCCCTCCAAGGCCGAGCACGGAAGGGTCGTGCCGACCTGGAACTACGCCGCCGTCCATGCCAGCGGTCCGGCCGAGTTCTTCGAGGAGGCCGGCCGGCTCCACGATGTCGTCACGCGCCTGACAGACCACCACGAGGCGAGCCGCCCCGCTCCGTGGGCCGTCACGGACGCGCCCGAGCGCTACATCAGCGGCCAGCTCCGCGGCATCACCGGCGTGCGGATCGCGATCGCCCGTCTCGAAGGCAAGCGCAAGTTCAGCCAGAACCGCGGCGAGGCCGACCGCGAGGGCGTGGCGCTCGGTCTGCTCGCGACCGGCGATCCTGCATCCCGCGCGGTCGCCGCGCTCATCCCGCGCTCCGGAGATCCCGCATGAGGCGCATCGCCGACTGGATCGACGGCTTCGCCCGCGCCGACGGGCCGCCGCCCGACCGGCTCGGTGCCTTCCTGCGCTGGGCGCTCGACGGCGCCTTCCCGGTGATCGTCCTGATGCTCGGCATCTCGGTGCTGACCGGGCTCACCGAGGTCACCGCCGCCTGGATCGTCGGCTGGCTGATCGACCTCGCCCAGCAGGAGGGCGCCGCCGATCTCTTCGCCCGGCTCTGGCCGGTGTTTCTCGCGGTCGCGGCGTTCTTCCTCCTGCTGCGGCCGGCGGTGATGGGGGCCGGCGCCGCGATCACCGCGATCGGGCTCCAGCCCAACCTCTACCCCCTCGTGCTCTCGCGGCTGAACCGCCACGTGCTCGGGCAATCCCTGAGCTACTTCGACGACGATTTCGCCGGCCGCATCGCCCAGAAGGCGCAGCAGACCTCCCGCGCGGTGACCGACGTGGTCACCGAGGTCGTGAACACTTTCGGCTACGCGCTCTCCGCGGTCGGCGGCGCCGCGCTCCTGATGGGCGCGGTGGACTGGCGCCTCGCGGCCATCCTCCTGATGTGGATCGGCGCCTACGTGCTCCTGATCCGCCACTACCTGCCGAAGATACGGGCGCGCTCGCGGGCGCGGGCCGGGGCGCGGGCGGTGGTCACCGGCCAGATCGTCGACACGGTCTCGAACATTGCCACCGTCAAGCTCTTCGCCCACGGCGATTTCGAGGACCAGGCCGCGCTCACCGCGCTCGGCGGCTACCGCGACACCACCATCGGCTTCGGCCGGGTCTCCGCCGCCTTCCGATTCTGGCTGATGGCCCTGGCGGGCCTCCTGCCGGTGGGGCTCATCGGCATGGCGCTCTGGCTCTGGAGCCAGGGCACCGCCACCGCCGGCGACATCGCCACCGCCGGGCTGATCTCGACCCGGCTCGCCCAGATGTCGGGCTGGGTGAGCATGACCGCCATGGGCATCTTCGCCAATATCGGCGAGATCGAGGACGGCATCCGCACGCTCTCGCCGCCGCACCGGGTGACCGACCGCGCCGGCGCCCGCGATCCGGGCCGGGTGCGCGGCGCGGTCGCCTTCGAGGATGTGCGCTTCGGCTACGGCCGCAAGGAGGCCGCGCTCGACGGGCTCACGCTGCGCCTCGCGCCCGGCGAGAAGGTGGCGCTGGTCGGCCGCTCGGGCGCCGGCAAGACCACCGCCGTCTCGCTGCTGCTCAGGCTCTACGACGTCGAGGGCGGGCGGATCGCGCTCGATGGCACCGACATCCGCGATCTCACGCAGGACGGGTTGCGCGCGCAGATCGGCATGGTCCGGCAGGAAACCGCGATGTTCAACCGCTCGGCAATGGAGAACATCCGCTACGGCCGCCCGGATGCCAGCGACGCCGAAGTGCTCGAAGCCGCCCGCCGCGCCCACGCCCACGACTTCATCCTCACCTTGCGCGACTTCAACGGCCGCGAGGGATACGCCGCCCATCTCGGCGAGCGCGGCGTGAAGCTCTCGGGCGGCCAGCGCCAGCGCATCGCGCTGGCCCGCGTCATCCTGAAGGACGCGCCGGTCCTCGTGCTCGACGAGGCCACCTCTGCGCTCGACAGCGAGGTGGAAGCCGCGATCCAGGACACCCTCGAGACGGTGATGGAGGGCAAGACCGTGCTCGCCATCGCCCACCGGCTCTCGACCATCGCCCGCATGGACCGGATCGTCGTGCTCGAGGACGGCCATATCGCCGAGGAAGGCACCCACGCCTCGCTGATCGCCCGCGGCGGGCTCTACGCGAATTTCTGGGAGCACCAGTCCGGCGGCTTCATCGGCCTCGCCGCCGAGTGACCCCTCCGTCCGCGCCCCGCCTCACGCCTCGGCGAGCAACGCCTCGAGGTCCAGCGGCGCGTTGACCATCTTGAGGAAATCCGCCTCGTCCCGCGGCCAGTCCGCCGCCGGCTTGTCGCAATAGAGCTCCACCCCGTTGCCATCGGGATCGTCGAGATAGAGCGCCTCCGACACGCCGTGATCCGCCGCGCCGGTCAGCGCGATCCCCGCCGCGCGGACCCGCCGCAGCGCATCGGCCAGGTCGGCGCGGCTCGGATAGAGGATCGCGGTGTGATAGAGTCCGGCCGATCCCTTCGGCGCCGGCGGCCCGCCCGCGCTCTCCCAGGTGTTCAGCCCGATATGGTGGTGATAATCGCCGGCGGCCAGAAACACCGCCTGCGCGCCGTAGCGCTGGGTCACCTTGAAGCCCAGCACGTCGCGGTAGAACCCCAGCGCCCGGTCGAGATCGGCGACCTTGAGGTGAACATGCCCGATCCGGGTACCCGGGGCGATGGGCTTCGTCATGGCGGGACTCCTTGCGAAAAGCGATGCGAGCACATAGGCCGGGACACACTGGCACAGCATCGCATCCCGCAACAGCGCCTCGACGGCTCCGGACCCATGCAGGAAATCACCATCGACCGGCTCGGCCGCCAGGGCGACGGCCTCACCGCCGGCGGCCTGCGCGCGCCGTTCACCCTGCCCGGCGAGCGGCTGCGCGGGACCGTGACCGGCGATCTCGTCACCGATGTCGAAATCCTCGCGCCCTCCCCCGACCGCGTCCGGCCGCCCTGCGCGCTCTTCGGAAGCTGCGGCGGCTGCGCGCTTCAGCACGCCTCCGACGAGTTCCTCGCCGCCTGGAAGGCCGACACCATCCGCCGCGCCCTCGCCGCCCACCGGCTCGAGACCGAGATCCGCCCGACGCTGACCTCCCCGCCCCGCTCCCGCCGCCGCGCGGTGCTCGCCGGCGCCCGGACCCGCAAGACCGCCACTCTCGGCTTCCACGCCCGCCGCTCCGGGGCGATCGTCCCGCTCGCCGATTGCCACGTCCTGCACCCCGACATCCTCGCCGGCGTCCCGGCCCTCGCGGCGATCACTCGGGCCGGCGCCAGCCGCTCCGGGGCGATCCGGCTCGCGGTCACCGCCGGCCCCGCCGGCCTCGACGTCGCGGTCGCCGGCGCCAAGCCCCTCGACGCCGCCCTCGGCACCAGCCTCGCCGACATCGCCGCAGCCACCGGCCTCGCCCGGCTCGGTTGGGACGGCGAGCCGGTCGCCACCGCCCGCCCGCCGTTCCAGACCTTCGGCACAGCCCGCGTGGTGCCGCCCCCCGGCGCCTTCCTGCAGGCCACGGCCGAAGGCGAGGCCGCCCTCGTCGCCGCGGCCCGCACGGCCATCGGACCGGCGCGGCGCATCGCGGATCTGTTCTGCGGTTGCGGCACCTTCACCCTGCCGCTCGCGGACACGGCCGAGGTGCTGGCGCTGGAGGGCGACGCAGCCATGGTCGCCGCTCTCGAAGCCGGCTGGCGCGGCGCCCCGGGCCTGCACCGCGTCGTCGCCCGGCAGCCGCGATCTCTTCCGTCGGCCGCTCCTGGCCGCCGAGCTCAAGGGCCTCGACGCGGTGGTGATCGATCCGCCCCGCGCCGGCGCCGAGGCCCAGAGCCGCGAGATCGCCGCCTCCGGCCTCGCCCGCGTGGCGTCGATCTCCTGCGACCCGGCCAGCTTCGCCCGCGATGCCGCGATCCTCGTCTCGGGGGGCTTCCGCCTCGACTGGGTGCAGCCGGTCGACCAGTTCCGCTGGTCGGGCCATGTGGAACTGGCCGCGCAGTTCAGCCGCTGAGAGGCCTCAGCCGGCGGGGAACAGGAACACCAGGTTCACCCGCGCGCCCCAGTCCTGCGGCCCGAAATCCGGCGATTCCGCCCAGTAGCGCAACCCGCCGCCGATCTGCACCGGCTGCCCGCCGAGCTTCAGCAACTGGTTCACGCCGAAATTGATCGGCACCGACCATTGCTCGCTCTCCCAGTCATAGGTCGATTCGGTGTTGATAAAGAACGAGGTCGCGCGCGGGGTGGTGTAGTTGATGAAGGGCTGCAGGAAGGTACTGGAGATATCCCCGTCGCTGTCGTTCCCGGTCACCGACCAGATGTGGTTCGCGAGCCCGCCGACGGTCCATGGCCCGTCCTGCCGCAGCGCGACGCCTGTCACGCCGAGCCCCCACTGGTTGCTCGCGATCCCGTCCGTCGCCGTCGGGATCAGCGCCACCGGGCCGACCCCCCAGATCAGGCCGCCCGCCGTCGGCGCCTTGGGCGAGAAGAAGAGGCTCTGCGTCGTCGGTCCCAGCCCGAACTGCGAGCCCGCGCCGGGGATCACCCCGTCCTGGCTGTAGATCGGCAGGATGGTGCGCGAGATCAGGTTCCAGTCCGCATTGAGCGAGAACGGGATCACCGGCTGGATGTTGAGGTAATACTGGTCGCCGTCGCCATCCGCGAAGCCCTGGTTGTAGTTGAACTGCAGCGGCACGCTGATCAGGCTTGCGATCGGGTTGGCGAAACTCTTGGCCAGCTCGACACTCGAGTCCTGTCCGGCCGGCGCCGAACTTGAGGCGGGTGCCGCGGGCCCCTGTGCCTCGGCCAGCGTCCCCACCGACGCAAAAGATGCGGCGGCGAGGGCCGCTGCGAGCATCCTGTGTTTCATCATGTCCCTGTCCCGTCCTTCCGAAGCCGTCGTTTCCGAAACGCCTCCACCCTGCTGGCATGACCCGCGCGATATCGAGCGACACTCGGGATATCTCCTGTCCCTGAGCGGTGTGGATCGCATGGCAAGATGCCCCGGATGGGTCGCGGGACACAAGGCACAACGGGGTCGGCCTGTCCGTGGTCCGGCCACTCGCCACGTTCCCATGCAATGGCCCTGCCGCCCCCGCGCCGGTCCAACCATGTTTTCGGCAAGTAATCTCCGGCACGGCGGTTATGACTACCAAGTTACTGAAATAAATAGCTAATCTGTCATTTAACCGCTATGGCCGAGCTTGTTGTCGGCTGCGCGGAGGGCGATTATTTGAATAGACGAATCGTGGAAAGAGGAGTATTTGTGGTTTCATTACCGGCACTGAAAATTCCACCAAGACACTAATAGAGATCGAATAAAACACCTATTTGGTGTTAGGGAAATCTGAGTTCAACCTAAACAAGAATCCGCAGCTATTGCTAGGGCGGATCTCGATCACGGTCGGTCTGGCGCAGCCGGTCCGGCATTCCGCGGCGAGCCGCGCGACATTGGAAATCGCGGCATGGCGTGGCCGAACAGCCGATCCTGCGGACACCGCATCGATCGGATCAATCAGATATTCACATCCAAACCGGAGTTGAGAAATGGCAAGCTTTTACGGAACGAATGTCTCCGACACCATCGACTTTGCCTTCCTGTCGCCCGGCGTGACGACGTATCCCTCGGGTCTCACCGGAACTACAGCCTTCGACCGACTACATCTATGCCTACGCCGGCAATGACTACGTCGATGCCGACGGCGGCGACGACTACGTTTATGCCGGCACCGGAAACGACACCGTCTACGGCTACAGCGGAAACGACTACATCTACGGCGAAGCCGGCGACGACACGCTCTACGGTGACTGGACGCTGACCAGCACGATCAGCGGCAACGACACGATCTACGGCGGCACCGGGAACGACAAGATCTACGGGGGTTACGGCAACGATATCCTCTGGGGCGATGACGGCAACGATCAGGTCGCCGGCGGCTACGGCAACGACTACCTCGAGGGCAACAAGGGCAAGGACATTCTGAAGGGCAATGAGGGCAACGATGTCCTCGTCGGAGGCAAGCAGGCCGATATCCTCATCGGCGGAACCGGGTCCGACAGGTTCGTCTTCGCGGCGATCGATGCCTCCGGCCTCGGGGCGCTGAACCGCGACCAGATCCGCAAGACCGATCCTGGTTCGGTCTCTCCGGCGGCGGCGTTCGAGTTCGGAGACAAGATCGATGTTTCCGGCATCGACGCGAATGCCGGTGTGTTTGGCAATCAGGCCTTCAAGTTCGGCGGCCAGATTTCGGCTACCGCAACGGGAAAGACCGGCTTCCTCTACGTCACGAATGTCGGCGCGGATACCATCGTCCGCATGAACACCGACGCCGACAAGGCGTGGGAATCCGAGATCGAGATCGAGGACGGCACCCAGCTCGCCTCCTGGTACGACGCGGGCGATTTCTTTCTCTGACCCAGATGCCTCGCGGCACGGCGCGTCACCGCGCGCCGTGCCAACTCTCCCGATTTTCCGGATCGCCGCCATCGCCCGTGTCGGGGGCGGCGCTTCGGTGCTGGCCCCTTGTCGCGCGGCGTCATCGCAAGTCCGACCTCCGGGCCAACGGCGATGCTGTTGCCATGACGGCCGGCTCCGCTCCTGTCGGCGACTTCCAGAACGCGCAAGACCGGCAATGGCCAGCACGATGTCAGGGTTCAGGCATCGGGCACCGATCCCGCGTCTGGCCCGGAGGCCGTGGGTCCTTCGTTTCCGGCGGGGTGACCGAAAGCCCCGGTGTCTGCCGAAAGGGCCACCCCAACACGGTCCCCGAAGGTGACGCCGTATCCGGCCGGATGACCACCGGCACCGACGAGGTGCAGCACACCGCGATCAGGGGCGGCTCGCACCTTTCAATGGGCCGGATGCTAGTGCCTCCGGGACCCGAGCCATGTCGCAGTCGCGCGGTGCCCGAACGGATGGTGCGAAGTCCAGACGGGTCGGCGCCCCACGGAGCGGTCAGGCTCAGCGCCCGCAAGCCTGACCGGTCTGCCGCGCGTGACCTGGCCAAGTGGGCGGAACGCGCGGTCTCCAGGTCCCGAACCGGCCACTCGCGTGACCCAGGCTCGCTTCGCCGGGCGTGCAGCGCCCGCGCTTGTACGTACAGGATGCATACGGGATGCATACGGCATGCAGACACCGGTTTCGGGTCTGTCGGGCGCCGCTTCCCGCCGCCATCCCACGGTCTCCAGGCTCAGTCCAGTGCGTCGGCGAGCCCGTTCAGGTCGTCCGCAACGATGTCCCACGGCTGCGCGGGCGTCAGGTCCGTCGCCTGGTCCGTCCCGTGTTCCGTCGGCCGGGGGACGAAGGCTGTCATCAGCCCCGCCGCCCGCGCTGCCGCCAGATCGGCATTGTGGGCCGCCACCATCATCACCGTCTCCGGCGCCAGCCGCAGCGCCGCGCAACTCGCGAGGTAAACCTCTGTTTTCGGTTTGTAATCCCGCGCGATATCCGCGCCGAGAATGCAGTCCCACGAGAGCCTGCCATGGCGCGCAAGATGCGTCATCAGCGCGATCGAGCCGTTCGAACAGGGCGCGACGATCCGGTGCGCCCCGAGCCGGATCAGCCCAGCCGGCACGTCCGGCCAGGGATCGAGTCGCTCCCAGGCCCGCGCCAGCGCGATGAGTTCGTCGGGCTCGAACACGTCCCGCCGGCCGAGGCGGTCGAGCACCGTCATCAGGTTTTCCAGATGCAGTTCGTCGAGCGGAACATAGCCGCGCGCCCCCGACCGCACCCGCTCCATCGCCGGCTGGTACTCGCCCCGCCAGGCATCCGCGAAGGCCGGCCCGTCCACATCGAGCCCAATCTGCGCAAAAGCCGCCGTCACATGGGCGGCGATCGAGGACCGCCAGTCCACCAGCGTTCCGAACACGTCGAACAAGAGCGCACGGGGCCTGTCGCGCGAGAGCATGCAGGGCGCCTAGTTCGGGTTGATCTTCGTGATCTTCGAGCCCTCGACGGTCACACCGCCCATCAGGCCCTTCTGGCCGAAGACGAAGGCCACGATCGGGTCCTGCGCTGTGGTCGAACTGACATCGACGCCCATCCCCTGACTGGCCACCGCCACGCTGGCATCGGCGCCGAGTTCGAACCCGCGGGCCCGGCCGAGGTTCTGCAGCGCCTCCTCGGACATGAAGAACAGCACCTGGCTGTAGGTCTGGGCGCCGGCCTGAAAGCCGAACGAGGCCGAGGCGATGTTGAAATACCCGGTTGTCACCCCGTCGCGGCGAAGGGCGCCTTCGCCGAACTGGCCGCCGAACCCGAGGCCCGCCTTGACGATGTCGGGAAACACGAGAACGGCGAGCGCCTTCTCCGAGATAGCCTGCGCCGCCTCGGACTCCGCGAGCAACGCCTCGAGCGCGATGTCGACCTTCGCATCGATCTCGGCTTTCGAAGCCGCCTCGGCAGCGGGCGCAGTGGCGAGAGACGCGATCCCGAAAAACAGGGCAAGCAGCGCGGCGCGCATCGTTCCGATCATGGCGTTTCCGTCCTTCTTGTTGTTCCGACCCCTCGGCCACGTTCCATCCTATCAGCCCCGCCGGACCCCGGACCAGACCTAAACGACCTGATCCGGGGTCCGGCCACGCCGCCTCGAAGGGTCAATCGGCGGGTCCGCCGGCCACTAGGCCTTCGCGCTTTGCCTGTTTATTCGCGGTCCCTATCGGGCTCGGCCTCTGCGCTGGTTCGGGCAGCGCGGAAACGGTGCCTGTCGACATTGCCGTCGAGCGGATCATCGATTTCGAAACTTTCACCGTCGCGACCGGTACCGGGCCCGAACGGCCCTGCCTGTCGCGGACCGCGGGGGGTTCCGTTCGCGACCGGCGAAACGCTCACCATGACCGGATTCGTCGACCGCTTCCCGCCCTGCGAGATCTGCGCGACACGGCTTGTCATCGCCGACGGCTCGGAAGTGACGATCGTCATCAAGTGGCGATATCCGGAGCCCGGTCCCGGCGGCGCTCAGCCGATCGCGCCCCGCACGCCGCCGGTCTGCCCGCGGTCAAGCAGCAGGTGGTCGAGCAGCACGCAGGCCAGCATCGCCTCGCCGACCGGCACCGCCCGGATGCCGACGCAGGGATCGTGGCGCCCCTTGGTCACCAGTTCGGTCTCCGCCCCGGCCCGCGTGATCGTGCGCCGCGGGCTCAGGATCGAGGAGGTCGGCTTCACCGCGAAGCGCGCGACGATCTCCTGGCCGGTCGAGATGCCGCCGAGGATGCCGCCCGCATGGTTGCAGGAATAGACCGGGCCGTCCGGCCCCATGGTGATCTCGTCGGCGTTCTCCGTCCCGGTGAGCGTCGGCGGCTGCCATGCCGGCGCCGATCTCGACGCCCTTCACCGCATTGATGCTCATGAGCGCGGCGGCGATTTCGGTGTCGAGCTTGGCATAGACCGGCGCGCCGAGGCCGGCCGGCACGCCCTGCGGCGCGAACCTCGATCACCGCGCCGACCGAATTGCCGGATTTGCGCAGCGCGTCGAGGCTGGCGGCCCAGCGCTCCACGGCCTGCCGGGTCGGGGCACCAGAACGGGTTGTCGGCGACGGTGCGACCAGTCGCTGGCGGCCGGATCGACGGCATCGGCGCCCATCTGGACCATCGCGCCGCGCAGCACGACACCGGGCGCGATCGCGGCGAGCACCTGCCGCGCTACGGCACCGGCGGCGACGCGCGCCGCGGTTTCCCGCGCCGAGGACCGGCCCCCGCCGCGATAGTCGCGCACGCCGTATTTCTGCCAGTAGGTGATGTCGGCGTGGCCGGGCCGAAAGCTCTCGGCGATCTCGCCATAATCCTTCGAGCGCTGGTCGGCGTTGCGGATCATCAGCTGGATCGGAGTTCCGGTGGTCACCCCCTCGAAGACGCCAGAGAGGATCTCGACCGCATCGGGTTCCCGCCGCTGGGTGACGTACTTACTCTGGCCGGGCTTGCGGGCATCCATCCACGGCTGGATGTCGGCCTCGGTCAGCGCGATGCCCGGCGGGCAGCCATCCACGGTGGCACCGAGCGCGGGTCCGTGGCTCTCGCCCCAGGTGGTGACGCGGAACAGATGGCCGAAGCTGTTGAACGACATTGGGCGGGCCTTTCCTTGCCCGTCCCTCCTAGCCCAGCGCTGGGGCGGGGGGAAGCCGGCCGGTTCGGCCGGGCGCGGTATGGTGCGTCGAAACCCGCCTCAATCGTGACGCTCGAAGAGCACCGCCGCGCCGGGCCGGGTCACGAGGACCACGTCGTATGGCTCGGTCCGTCCGCCCATCTCCATCCCAGGCGAGCCGACGGGCATTCCCGGTACCGCGATGCCGATGGCGTCGGGTCGCTCGGCGAGCAGGCGGCGAATATCGGCCGCGGGCACATGGCCCTCGACGACGTAGCCGTCGATCTCGGCGGTGTGGCAGCCGGCATGCGCCGGCGCGATCCCGAGCCGCGCCTTGAGCGCATCGAGCTCGGACCAGTCGCGCTCCTCGATCCGCACCGAGAATCCCTCGGCTTCCATCGCCTCGGCCCAGGCGCCGCAGCAGCCGCAATCGGGCGACTTGAAGACGGTCATCTCGCCGGCGGCGAGGGCCGGTGCGCAGAGGAAGGTTGCGGCAATCAGGGCGGCGCGAAGCATCAGGTGGTCTCCAGGAACAGATGGTTCTCGACCCGACTCTGGCAGCGCCGGCAGATCGGTCAAGCGGTTTCCGGCCGGAACCACACCCGCAGGACAAGAGTTGATTAGGGGCGAAAGGAGGGTGCTCATGTCACCCTACGTGCGCTTCGGGGCGATGATCGCCACCTCGACGGTGGTGATGTTCGGCCTGATGTATCTCAACACTTACGCGCTCGATCACGTGTTCTGGAGCCAGACCCGCGGCTGGATGGCGCTGCTCATGGGAGCGACCATGGCGATCGTAATGCTGAGCTTCATGCTGGGCATGTATCGCAACCGCGCCGCCAACATCGCGATCTACGCGGTGGCGATCGCCATCTTCGCCGGCACGCTCTGGCTGGTGCGCTCGCAATCCACCGTCGGGGACGTCGCGTGGATGAAGGCTATGATCCCGCACCATTCCATCGCGATCCTAACCAGCGAACGCGCCGGCATCTCCGACCCGCGGGTTGCGGACCTCGCCGGCCGGATCATCGAGGCCCAGCGATCCGAGATCGCCGAGATGAAGACGCTGATCGCCGATCTCGAAGGCCAATAGAAGGGTTTCCGGGATTGATATGCGGAGCCGTGCTTCGTATTCAGCAGGTCGAGGCCCGACACCGGGTGCGAGGGCGGAGAGCCGGGATCAATGGTCGGATACGGAAACAGGTGGGGTCGGCGCGGCGTGTTGGGAGGCCTGGCCGCGTCTGCGGTCATGCTTGCAGCCGCAGAAGGGTCGGCCGAGGTCGCGATCTACGACGAGGCCAGACTGCTGCCGGGGGAGTTCACTTGGCATCCGGAGCGATCGCCGAGCGGGCCGGTCGCCGTCGTCGTTTCCCTCCCGGAACAACGGGTCCATGTTTATCGTAACGGGATCCGGATCGCGGTATCGACCTGTTCGACTGGCAAGCCCGGCCACGAAACTCCGACCGGCGTGTTCACGGTGCTTCAGAAGGACGCGCGCCACCGTTCTTCAACCTACAACAACGCGCCAATGCCCAACATGAACCGGCTTACTTGGGACGGCATAGCGCTCCATGCCGGCAATCTTCCGGGCTGGCCGGCTTCGCATGGCTGCGTGCGACTGCCGCTGGAATTCTCGCGACTCCTGTTCACTGTCACCCATGTCGGCACGCCGGTCATCCTTGCCGGAAGCCACGCTGATCCATGGGAACTCGTGCATCCGGGTCTTGTGCTCGGCGGGCTGTCCGAGGCGGAGCTCGCGGATGCGGTGAACGGACTCGACGCGAAGTCGGTGCCATCGGACTGGAGCGGAGATGCTGAGTACCCGGTGGTCACGGTGCTCGCGACCGCTGCCGATCGACGGATCGCGCTCATCGAGGACGGCGTCGAGATCATCGAACGTCCGCTTTCGCTTCAAGGCGATGGACCGCTCGGCGAGCATGTCTTCGTTCTCATGCAGGATATGGACTCGACGGGCGCCATGAAATGGGTGGGCCTCAGTTACCACGCGCAGGATGATCAGACGCTCCAGACCGACGCGCAGGTGCTGCACCGGCTGAGGGGACCCGAAGATTTTCGTCGCGAGATGGCAGCCCGGATGCATCCGGGCATGACCTTTGTGGTGTCCGATCTCGACGCCCATCCCGATCGCCGTTCCGGGACCGATCTGGTGCTGCTCGAGGGCACAAACATCACCGCGCCGATCCCGAAGGCGCGCCCGACGGATATCGAGACACGCCCCGGCTAAGATCGGGCCGGCGCCAGATCGTGCTTGCAAACAGCGTGGAAACACGTGACCGTGGCCTCAGCCTCGGGGTGTCCGGTCCTTCGGGACCGGGCTGAGATGCAGATCGCAGACCCGTTGAACCTGAACCGGATCATGCCGGCGGAGGGAAGGCGGGATGCAGCGAGACGCATTCACCTCCTCCGCCCGCGACTTGAGGAGGAAACCATGACCCGACCCGCGACTATCGTACTTGCGCTCGCGCTCGGCCTTGCCGCACCGGCCGCGGCGCAGGACCGGCCCGAACTGGTGATCTACACCTATGACAGTTTCACCGCCGAATGGGGGCCCGGCCCGCAGATCGCCGCGAATTTCGAGGAGATCTGCGGCTGCGACGTGCGCTTCGTGAGCGCGGGCGATGGGGCCGGCCTGCTGTCGCGGCTGCGGCTCGAAGGTCCGCGGACCGAAGCCGACATCGTGCTCGGCCTCGACACCAACCTCACCGCACAGGCGGCCGAAAGCGGTCTCTTCGCCCCGCATGGCCACAGCCCCGACGGGCTCGACCTGCCGGTGGCCTGGGACGATCCGCTTTTCCTGCCCTTCGACTGGGGCTATTTCGCCTTCGTCCACGACACGGCCCGCACGCCGGAGCCGCCGGCGAGCTTCGAGGAACTGATCGCGTCTGATCTCGACATCGTCATCCTCGATCCGCGCAGCTCCACCCCGGGGCTGGGCCTCGTGATGTGGATCAAGGCAGCCTATGGTGACCGCGCCCCGGAGATCTGGCAGGGTCTTTCCGAGCGGATCGTCACCGTTGCGCCGGGCTGGTCGGAGGGCTACGGGCTCTTCGTGAACGGCGAGGTCGACATGGCGCTCGCCTATTCGACCTCCCCGGCCTACCACCTGATCGCCGAGGAGGACCCGGACAAGCGCGCGGCGATGTTCTCCGAGGGTCATTACATGCAGATCGAAGTTGCCGGCATCACCGCGGCCAGCGATCAGCCCGAGCTTGCGGGAGCGTTTCTCGACTTCATGCTTACCGATGGGTTCCAGGGCGTGATCCCGACGACCAACTGGATGTATCCGGCGGTGACCCCCGAGGCCGGCTTGCCGGCGGGATACGAGACACTGGCGGTGCCCGAGACCCCGCTTCTCTTCGCGCCGGAGGAGGCGGAGGCGTTGCGCAAGGCGGCGATCGACGAATGGCTGGCAGCACTCAGCCGATAGCCCCGGCGGTCCGCATCGGCGGCGCGCTGGCGCTGGCGCTGGTGATGGCGCTGACGCTCGGCACGCTGGTGGCACTGGTCTGGCGCGCCGAGCCCGGCGCCGGGCTCGGGCCGTCCGACCGCGCCGCGATCCGCTTCACGCTGCTGCAGGCGCTGCTCTCCGCCGCCGTGTCGGTGCTCCTCGCGATCCCGGCGGCGCGCGCACTGGCGCGCCGGCGCTTCCGCGGCCGCGGCGTGCTGATCGCGCTTCTCGGTGCTCCGTTCCTGCTGCCGGCGGTGGTGGCGGTGTTCGGGCTCCTGGCGATCTGGGGGCGGTCGGGGCTGTTCAGCCGGCTGCTCGAGGGTGCCGGGGCGCCGGGGCTCGACATCTACGGGCTCACCGGTGTCGTGCTGGCCCATGTGTTCTTCAACCTGCCGCTCGTCACCCGGCTGATCCTGCAGGGCTGGCTCGCGATCCCCGCCGAGCAGTTCCGGCTGGCGGCACAGCTCGGCTTCGGGCCGCCCGACATGATCCGCCGCATCGAGGCGCCGATGCTGCGCGCGATCGTGCCGGGGGCCTTCGTGGTGGTGTTCCTGCTCTGCATGACCTCCTTCGCCGTGGCGCTCACCCTCGGGGGCGGGCCACGGGCGACGACGATCGAGCTCGCGATCTATCAGGCGGTGCGCTTCGATTTCGACCTCGCCCGGGCCGCCCTGCTCGCGCTGGTCCAGGTCGCGATCTGTGCCGGAGTCGCCTTCCTCAGCCTGCGGTTTTCGGCCGAAGCGAGCTTCGGCGGCGGGCTGATGGGCACCGTGCAGCGCTGGGATGCCGACCGTCCCGGGGCGCGCGCGATCGATTTCGCCCTGATCCTCGCGCTCGTGCTGTTCCTCGGATTGCCGCTGCTGGCAGTGCTCCTGCGCGGCGTGGCAGCGCTGGGCGAGGGCATTCCGCCGGGCTTGGGGCTCGCCGCCCTCCGGAGCCTCGCCGTGGCCCTCGCCTCCGCCGCCCTCGCGCTGGCGCTTGGCCTCGCCCTCGGGGCGCGGATCGATGCGGCGCGGGCACGCGGCGGGCGGGGGGGGCTTTCCGAGACCGTGGGCCTCCTCAGCCTCGCGGCCTCGCCCTTCGTGATCGGCACCGGGCTCTTCATCCTGCTGCATCCGGTCGCCAACCCCTTCGCGCTGGCGCTGCCGGTGACGGCGGTGGTGAACGCGGCGATGGCGCTGCCCTTCGTGCTGCGCGCCCTGCTGCCGGCGCTCGCCGATCTGCGGCGGATCGACGGCCGGCTCGCGGACAGTCTCGGCATGGCGGGCTGGACACGAATGCGGCTGGTGGCCTGGCCGCGGCTGCGCCGGCCGCTCGGTTTCGCCGCCGGCCTCGCGGCGGCTCTGTCGATGGGCGATCTCGGGGTGATCGCGCTCTTCGCCCCGCCGGAAGTCGCGACGCTGCCCCTGCTGATGGAACGGCTGATGGGCTCCTATCGCAGCGAGGCCGCGGCGGTGGTGGCGCTGGTACTGGTGGTGCTGACCTATGCGCTGTTCTGGCTGTTCGACCGGGGAGGCCGCATCGATGCTGAGCCTTGAGGCGGTGGAGATCCGCCAGCAGGACTGGCGGCTGACCGCCGACATCGCGCTCGAGGCGGGTACGTCGACGGCGCTGATCGGGCCGTCGGGTGCGGGCAAGAGCACGCTCCTGAACGCCATCGCCGGTTTCATCGACCCGGCGGCGGGGCGGATCCTCTGGGACGGGCGTGACATCACCGGGCTGCGGCCGGCGGATCGACCGGTGACGCTGCTGTTTCAGGAGCATAATCTCTTCGCGCATCTTTCGGCGGCGCAGAATGTGGGGCTGGGGCTCCGGCCGGACCTGAAGCTGGGCTCGGAGGGCTGGGGTCGGGTCGAGGCCGCGCTCGACGAGGTCGGGCTCGCCGGCTACGGGCCGCGCCGGCCGGGGCAGCTTTCGGGCGGCCAGCGGCAACGGGTGGCTCTGGCGCGCGCACTCCTGCGCGACCGGCCGGTTCTGATGCTCGACGAGCCTTTCGCCGCCCTCGGCCCGGCCCTCCGGGCGGAAATGCTCGACCTGGTGGCGCGCATCCGCGACGAACAGGGCGCGACGCTGCTGATGGTGACCCATGAGCCCACCGATGCGCGGCGGATCGCCGGGCAGATCGTGCTGGTCGAGGGCGGTCGGACCCACGTCCCGGTGCCGACGGCACAACTGCTCGATGCGCCGACCCCCGAGCTCGCGGCCTATCTGGGGTAACCCCGCCATGTTAGGTCTTGGGAAATTGGAGGGAGAGGGCAAAGAGATGGCCAGGATCAATAGTGACCGCGTTTCGGCGCGGATCGAGGGCGATTTCGTCGTCTTTCTCATCGGGATGCGGATCAACCGAATGTGGAAGCCCGGCAAATGGATGCCAACGGCCAGGGCCATGGGAGCCATGCTCGGGGAGTTGTATGCGGCGGGCCCTGACTCCGGATTTCTAGGGCATCAATCGCTGAGCCTGTTCAACATGGCGCAATACTGGCGCAGCTTCGACCACCTCGAAGCCTATGCCCGTTCTAAGGACGGGAAGCACTGGCCCGCCTGGGTCGAGTTCAATCGACGCATGAAGAACAGTCGCGGCGATGTGGGCATCTGGCACGAGACGTTTCTTGTGAAGGCCGGTCAATACGAGACGATCTATTCGGGGATGCCCGATTTCGGGCTCGCGAAAGCGGCGGGAAGGGTGAACGTGACCGAAGCCAATGAGGCCGCCCGTCAGCGGGTCGCGGCGGAGTAGGGGCCGCCTTTACGGGCGCTTTCCGGCTAACCGAGTGTCAAGGATTTTGCGCCATCAGGGTTTTCGACTGACGAAAGCCCGGCCTTCGTGCGCCCGAGGATGAGACGATGGTTACGAAAATCCGGTTTGTGCCCGACGCGGCGGGCGGGCGACTGCCCGACGTGGTATTGGGCGATCTGAGCTTCTTCAACATCTCGCAGGCGGGGTGGCTGAAGATCGAGCTGCGCAATCCCGACAACCCGCATTACATCGAGACGCGGCATTATCCGCCGGAGATGATCGAGAGCATCACCGAAGTCAGCCTCTGAGCGAACGCTCTGTCGTTGCGACCTGTCGGCCTTGGCGGGCAGGGTGAGATCTCGATCCATCTGCGCACCTGCCCGGAGGATTCATGGGCAGCACATCGGGCGAATGCTCCGGCCATGTCGATCCAAGGCGCAAGTGTTCCGCTGAGTTCCGGCAGTTGGGCCGCCCCGGGCCGATCCACATGCTCAACCTGGTCCGGTCTCGAAGCCGCACGGCCTCCTCCGATGGAACCGAAGCGAGTGGCAAAGACGCCTATCGGGCCCATGCACGCGGGAGTGGGTCCGTCATTGTCCGTATAGGCGGAAGACAGGTCTGGGGGTCGGACGGCCCGTACTCATGCTGATCGGACCGGGGAAGCAGCGCCGGGACATTGCATTCATCGCGAGTATCCGTCCTTGCGGCCTTCGTGCCGATGCGGCTCGATCCCACCTGCAGGGCCGCCTTGCGCCACGTGCAGGCTGCCGTGCCGGATTCGCGGCTCACATAGATATGCAGTCACTCGAACCGGGCGAGCAGTCCGACTATGCCCGTGAGCCGGCCAAGACTTGCCCCGCGGCGTTCTCATCCAACGAAAAGGGGCGGGTCATTTTCGACCCGCCCCTGCTGATTTCGTTTCCGTGCCGCGGGTCAGGCGTGCTTTTTCTTGTACGGTGACCAGAGCTTCTTGTTGGTAAAGTAGAGCAGCACCGTGAGGATCGTCAGAAACAGAACCGCCGTCAGTCCGGCCTGCTGGCGGGCCATCATTTTCGGCTCGGCAGTCCACATCAGGAACGCCGCCACGTCCTTGGCGATTTGTTCCTGGGTGGCCACGGTACCGTCGGCATATTCCACGTCGTCGCCGTAGAGCACCGGCGCCATCGCCATGTAGCCGCCGAAGGCCTCGTTCTCGTATAGGATCGTGCCGGCCTGCTCGGATTCCTCGCCGGTGTAGCCCAGAAGCATCGAGGTGATGTATTCCGGACCGCCGATCCCGCGGAGCAGCTGGTTGATGCCGGTGCCATAGGGGCCGTGGAACCCGGCGCGGGCCTTGGCCATCAGGCTGAGGTCAGGCGCGTTCGACAACGACGATTCGGCGAAGTAGTCGGTCGGAGTCGCGGTGCGGAAATCGTCGAGTTCGGGGTCGAACACCTCGAACTGCGCCGCATAGGCCCGCATCTGGTCCTCCGAGAGCGACGGGCCACCGGGCTGCGCGAGCGAGCGGTAGGGCACGAACTTGAGCCCGTGGCAGGCGGAGCAGATCTCGGTGTAGACCTGCAGGCCGCGCTGGAGCTGCGCCTGGTCGTAGCGGCCGAACGGTCCCTCGAAGGAGAAGGAATAGTCGTGCACATGGCCACCGCCGCCGGCGGCCAGCGCCGGGCCGGAGCCCGTGCTGACGCCGAAGACGAGAGCCATCGCGGCGAAGCCGGAGAGAAGGGTTTTCCTGATCATCGTTCTGTCCTCTCCCGGGCTCACTCGGCCGGTTGTGCGCTGGCAGTGCCGGCGACGGTCTTGTCGCCGTAATGCGCGTCGAAGTCCGCCTCGATCGTCGCGGGCGGGTCGAGCGGCTTCTCGAAGAGCCCGAGCACCGGCAGGATCACCAGGAAGAAGGCGAACCAGTAGAGCGTGGCAAGCTGGCTGATGATCACGTAGGGCTGTTCGGCCGGCATCGCGCCGCACCACATCAGCACGAAGAAGTTCACCACGAGAAGCCAGAACCAGATCTTGAACTGCGGACGATAGCGGCCCGAGCGCACGCGGCTGGTATCCAGCCAGGGCACCAGGAACATCACGATGATCGATCCGAACATCGCGATCACGCCACCGAGCTTGGAGTTGATGAACAGGATGTCGAAGGTGATCGCGCGCAACATCGCGTAGAACGGCAGGAAGTACCATTCCGGCACGATGTGGGCGGGCGTCGCCAGCGCATTGGCCTCGATGTAGTTGTCCGGGTGGCCGAGATAATTGGGCATGAAGCCGACCACGGCGGCGAACACGACAAGGATCAGCACCAGCGCGAAGAGGTCCTTGATCACGAAGTAGGGCCAGAACGGCAGCGTGTCGGCCTGAGCTTCCTTCTTCGATGTGCGCCGCACTTCCACGCCGGTCGGGTTGTTGTTGCCCGTGGTGTGGAAGGCCCAGATGTGCACCGCGACAAGGGCGGCGATCACGAACGGCAGCAGATAGTGCAGCGAGAAGAACCGGTTGAGCGTGGCGTTGTCCACTGCCGGTCCACCGAGCAGCCAGGTCTGCAGGCTCTCGCCGACCCAGGGGATCGCACCGAAGAGACCGGTGATCACCGTGGCGCCCCAGAAGGACATCTGTCCCCAGGGCAGCACGTAGCCCATGAACGCGGTCGCCATCATCAGCAGGAAGATCAGCATGCCGATGATCCAGGTGATCTCGCGCGGCGCCTTGTAGGAGCCGTAATAGAGACCGCGGAAGATGTGCAGATAGACCGCGATAAAGAACAGCGATGCTCCGTTGGCGTGCATGTAGCGGAAGGCCCAGCCGCCGTTCACGTTGCGCATGATGTGCTCGACCGAGCGGAACGCCATGTCGACATGCGGCGTGTAGTGCATTGCGAGGATGATTCCGGTGGCGATCTGCAGGACGAGGCAGAACGTCAGGACGATGCCCCAGATCCACATCCAGTTGAGGTTGCGGGGGGTCGGGATCGTCAGGGTCGAGTGCATCAGGCCAATGATCGGCAGGCGCTTCTCGACCCATTTCTCGCCGCTCGATTTCGGCTCGTAATGGTCGTGGGGAATGCCACTCATGTCGGTGCTCCTCCTCAGCCCAGCTGGATGACGGTGTCCGAGACGAAGCTCGCCACCGGAATGTGCAGGTTTTCAGGGGCCGGACCTTTGCGGATGCGGCCGGCCGTATCGTAATGCGACCCGTGGCAGGGGCAGAACCAGCCACCGAAATCGCCGGCCTCGCCCAGCGGGACGCAGCCCAGATGCGTGCAGACGCCGATCATCACCAGCCATTCCTCCATCTCGTCGAGGGAGCGGTTCAGGTCGGTGGCCGGTGCATCCTCGGCGATGTTCGGATTGCGCGCGATCGGATCGGGCAGAGCGGAGACCTCCTCGTCGCGGGCGGCGGCGATCTCGTCCTCTGTGCGGCGACGGATGAACACCGGCTTGCCGAGATACTTCACCGTCAGCTGCCCGCCCGGTTCCAGCGCCGAGACATCGACCTGAATCGAGGAGAGCGCCTGCACGTCGGCGCTCGGGTTCATCTGGTTGATCATCGGCCAGACGGCGGCACCGGTCGCGATGGCGCCCGCCGCACCGGTCGCGACGTAGAGAAAGTCCCTGCGGCTGCCGCCCTGTTCGTCCACATGTGCCACGCGCTACACTCCTTCCGCTCGAGACCCCCCGGGGCCACTGGCTCGCACCGTACCCGGATTGGGCTGGATTTTGGTGTGCTTTAGACCGTTTGCCCGGTATGGTCCAGCGGACTCTAGGACGCAGCTCGCCGTGGAAAAGGGTTGCGGGCGCAGATGTCGCAATCACCTCGGAGCGCCCTCGATCCACCCGGTCGTGCATGGTCTGGCCGATGCTGGCCGTCTGCAGAAAGCGCTGCTAGGGTTCACGCAAACTGGTCCGGAGCCGTGGCGGCCGGGAATGGCGGCGCGCCCGTTTACCGCTCCGAAACTCCTCCGCGCCACGGTGCCGACGATCGCGCGCCCGGGAGCCACCTCGCATGCTGAAGACCCATATCCTCGACATTGGCCGCATACGGGTGCCGGTGAAGCGCGCCAAGACCCTCGACCCGGCGAAGGTCGATGCGATCGCCGAGAGCATCATCGATGAGGGGCAGAAGGTGCCGATCCAGGTTCGCGTGGACGGCGAGGGCTACGTGCTCATCGAGGGGCTGCACCGGCTCGAAGCCCTGCGTGCGCTGGGCGAGGCCGAGATCCGCAGCTATCTGGTGCAGGCCCGCAAGTTCTGAGCCTCATTCCCGGTGATAGGGGCTGCCGGCGAGGATGGTCGCCGCGCGGTAGAGCTGCTCGGCAAGCATAACTCGCACCAGCATGTGCGGCCAGACCATCGCCCCGAAGGACAGGACGAAATCCGCCCGGTCGCGCAGGTCCGGCGCCAGCCCGTCCGCGCCGCCGATCACCAGCGCAAGGTCGCGCAGCCCGGCGTCCGCTCGGTCCCGAAGCAGATTGGCGAAGTCCGGCGAGGTCATTTCGCGGCCACGCTCGTCGAGTGAAATCATCGCAGCGCCTTTCGGCAGGGCGGCGGCGATGAGGGATGCCTCGGTTGCCGGTCCGCCGCCGCGCCGATCGTCGATCTCGACGATCCTCGCCGGTCCCAGCCCGAAGGGCCGGCCGGTCCGGTCGAAGCGGACGAGATAGTCGCGCACCAGATCGGCCTCGGGGCCGGCCCGTAGCCGGCCAACGGCGATCAGGGTGATGCGCAAGCGCCCGGCTCAGGCCTTGCCAGCCGGGCTCCGGTGCGCGGCGGCCTCGGGCAGCCACATCTTCTCGAGCTGGTAGAACTCGCGGACCTCGGGGCGGAACACATGGACGATCACGTCACCCGCGTCGATCAGCACCCAGTCGCCCACGTCCTTGCCCTCGACTCGCACGATCACGTCGCATTCGTGCTTGAGGCGCTCGGCCAGTTTCTCGGCGATCGACGTCACCTGCCGGGTCGAACGTCCGCTGGCGATCACCATGTGATCGGCCATCTCGGATTTGCCGGAAAGGGGGATCGTGATCACGTCCTCGGCCTTGTCGTCGTCGAGCGAGGCCAGAATGACCGACAGCAGATCGCTGCTGTCGCTCGGACCGGCAGACGGCCGGAAGGCCGCTTCCGGGATGGCCGCACCGGCGGCCGGGGTATTTTGGGACAGCGGGAATTCCTCCGTATCGTCTCGCCTGTCACCGCGCCGGAACAGCCCCGCGCGATAGTACCAAAGTAATGGATGCCGGGCGCGTTCTCAAGGATCGAGATGGTAAACCGGTTCCGAGCCGCCGAAAATTCAGCCAGGCGCAGGAAGTCGTCCCGGTTTTCCTGCGACCGCAAGGCTCCATCCGGGCCGTGAACCGACCCCCGACTCATCCCGTAGGTGCTGAGCGAGCGCCCGTCCAACCCTCGTCACGAAATCGCTCCAGCAGTGTTTGGCAGGGCTCTGGCGAGACGGGATGGCACCTTTTCGACCCGGATGACCCCGTTCAGCCGGTGACCCCCAAGGCTCGGCAAAATAAGCCCTCTTCCCTGTCGCGCACCAATGCAGACGGCCCCGCGCCCGCCGCACAATTCCGAACCGCGATTAGTCCGGCGCCAGCATGTACCCGGCGCCGCGCACTGTCTGCAGGTAGCGAGGCATCTTCGGATCGGCCTCGATCTTGCGCCGCAGCCGTGTGATCTGCACGTCCACCGCCCGTTCCTGCGCTTCGGCCACACCGCCGCCCAGTTCCTCGACAAGTTCCATCCGGCTAACCGGCTCGTGGATCCGGGCGGCGAAGATCCGCATCAGCATCGATTCCGTCGCCGTCAATCGCACCAGATTGGAGCCATGCCAGAGCTCGCCGCGCGACATGTCGTAGCGCACCTCGCCGAGCTGAATGGTCCGGGGCGGATCGTCCCGCGTCTCTCCGCGCGGCACCCGCCGCAGGATCGCGTTGATCCGCAGGAGAAGCTCTCGCGGCTCGAAGGGCTTCGGCAGATAGTCATCCGCCCCGGCCTCGAGCCCACGGATGCGATCATCGGCATCGCCGCGCGCGGTCAGGAGCAGGATCGGGGTCGTCAGCGTCGTGCGAAGGGCGATGGTGAGCGCGAGCCCGTCCTCGCCGGGCATCATCACGTCGAGCACGATCAGATCGAACTCGAGCCCTTCGAGCAGCCGCCGAGCATGGGCGGCATCGCGGGCGGCGCTCACCAGAAACTCGTTGCGGCTCAGGAACTTCTGCAACAGACCCCGGATGCGCTCATCATCATCCACAACGAGGATATGAGCTTGCGGGGCTGCGATCATGGCCGGGCTCCGTCGAGAGCGCCGAGCACCCGCTCGCGCAGGTCCGGATCGATCATCTGCTCGAGAACCTTGCGAAACCCCGCCACCGCCTCCGGTCCGGCATTGGAGAATGCCGCGCGCATCCTCCGGCGCTGGGCGGCGGAGAGCTCCTGTTCGAGCGCGGCACCGTCGGGGGTGAGCGAGAGGTTGCGCTGCCGGCGATCCGACGCGCCCACCCGGCTGTGCACCAGCCCGTCCGCGACCAGCGCGCGCAACACGCGGTTGAGGCTCTGCTTGGTCACGCCGAGGATCTCCAGCAATTCGTTCACCGTGAGCCCGGGGTGCCGGTTGATGAAATGCACCGCCCGGTGATGCGCCCGCCCGTAGCCGCGCTCGCCGAGGATCCTATCGGGATCGGCTGTGAAGCCGCGATAGGCGAAATACATCAGTTCGATGCCCTGCCGGAGTTGGTCGTCGGTCAGGAACAGCAATTGCTCGCTGCGTGTGGGGTTGGTCGAAAACCCGCTCTGTCTCATCTCCGCGGCTCCTGCCAGATGCCCTTTCATTTTATGTCAGTCTTGTTGACATTCCAAGCCTCAAATGCTAGCGGAGCGGCGAAGTTGCGAAAGAAACTGTCGCATCGGGCGGCTGATGCGCAATTTCCACGAATCCGGAGGAGCCGCCATGGCAGGCGCATACGACGATCGGGACGGGGTGATCTGGATGGACGGCGCCTTCGTGCCCTGGCGCGAGGCGAAGGTGCATGTGCTTACCCACGCGCTGCACTACGCAAGCTCGGTCTTCGAGGGCGAGCGGGCCTATGGCGGCACGATCTTCAAGAGCCGGGCGCATTCCGAGCGGCTGCTGAAGTCCTGCGACTACATCGACATCCCGCGGCCCTATTCCGTTGACGAGATCGAGGCGGCCAAGGCGGCGACGCTGGAGAAGTCCGGCCTCGCGGACGCCTATGTGCGCGCGCTGGTCTGGCGCGGCTCGGGCGAGGACATGGGCGTGGCCTCGGCGCGCAACCCGGTCCACATGGCGATCGCGGTCTGGGAATGGGGCGCCTATTACGGCGACGCGAAGATGAAGGGCGCGAAGCTCGACATCTCGAGATGGAAGCGACCCTCTCCCGAGACCATCCCCTGCTTCGCCAAGGCGAGCGGGCTCTACATGATCTGCACCATGTCCAAGCACGCCGCCGAGGCGAAGGGCTGCTCGGACGCGATCATGATGGATCATCGCGGCTATGTCGCCGAGGCCACCGGCGCCAACGTGTTCTTCGTGAAGGACGGCGCGGTGCACACCCCGAAACCCGACAGCTTCCTCAACGGTATCACCCGGCAGACGGTGATCGGCATGCTGAAGGAGAAGGGCGTCGAGGTGATCGAGCGCCACATCGAGCCCGCCGAGATGGAGGGCTTCGAGCAGTGCTGGCTGACCGGCACCGCGGCGGAGGTGACACCGGTGGGTTCCATCGGAGATTACAGCTTCGAGGTGGGCGCCCTCACGCGGGATATCGCGCAGAGCTACGAGACCCTCGTGCGCGCATGAGTGTTGCGCGGATCGTCATCGACACCGATCCGGGCCAGGACGACGCGGTGGCGATCCTGCTGGCGCTGGCCAGCCCGGAGCTCGAGGTGCTCGGCCTCACCACGGTCGCCGGCAACGTGCCGCTGGAGCTGACGACGCTCAATGCGCTCAAGGTCTGCGAGCTGGCCGGCCGGCCCGACATCCCGGTCCATGCCGGTGCCGCAGCACCGCTCTTGCGCCCTCTGATCACTGCGGAATACGTCCACGGAAAGACCGGCCTCGACGGGCCGGACCTGCCGGTCCCGACGATGACCGCCCGGCCGGGACATGCGGTCGACTTCCTCGTGGAGACGCTGCGCGCCGAGCCGGCCGGCACGGTCACGCTCGCCACCCTCGGGCCGCTCACCAACATCGCGCTGGCCTTCGCGGTGGCACCGGACATCGTAGGGCGGGTGAAGCGGATCGTGGCCATGGGAGGCGGCGCCTTTGAGGGCGGCAACACCACGCCGGTGGCGGAGTTCAACATCCTCGTCGATCCCCATGCGGCCGCCCGGGTGTTCGACGCTGGCGTGCCGGTCACGCTGATGCCGCTCGACGTCACCCATAAATGCCTGACGACCCGCGCCCGGGTGCAGGCCTTCCGCGATCTCGGGACGCGCGCCGGAACCGCCGTGGCCGACCTGCTGGATTTCTTCGAGCGGTTCGATGAGGCGAAATACGGCACCGATGGCGGCCCGCTCCACGACCCCACGGTGATCGCCTGGCTGCTGGCCCCGCAACTCTTCTCCGGCCGGGACGTCAACCTCACGGTCGAGACCGGCTCCGAGCTCACCATGGGCCAGACCGTGGTCGACTGGTGGGGCGTCACCGACCGCCCTCGGAACGTGACCTTCATCCGCGAGGTCGACGCGGAGGGCTTCTTCGCGCTGCTTCTGGAGCGAGTCGCAAGACTTTGAGGGGCGATGCCGCCCAGAGTGGTCTTCAGGTCTTTGAAGCGCTCGGGGTCCCCGGGACGATGACGTGCCAGGACGCCGAGCGCCGCGCAGGGCGTCAGTTCGCGGGCATGTCCAGCGTGAACGAACCGTCCCATTCGCTGGCATTTTGCCAATTGTTCTCGACCCAATCGAACCGCCCGGTCCCGGTGGCCCCCTCATAGGCGCCGGTCCCCGAGATCAATTCGTAATCGCCTCCCGAACCCTCGAAACTGAAACTGAAATTCAACGCGTCGCCGTTCTGGAACGTATAGGTGCTGTAGCCTGTGCCCCTGCTTCCGTCCTCGGTGGTGTCTCCCGCGAACACGAACTCCTTAAAGGCGATCCGGCCATCCTCGAACACCGCCACCCCGACGGACTTATCAAGGTTCAGCCCATGTCCATCCGTATGGGGCACGTCAACCTGTGTTGAGGTCAGAGCAGTTGTCACAAGATGGAACTTGAGATTCTGCTCTTCCGCAGAGAGAGGCGCCACCCATGCAACTGCCGTGAGCGCCAACGTAGCCGAACCAGATCGCATCATATCAAGGATCCCCCTTTATCGTGCCAGCCGGGCAGGAACCGGGGAAATCGGGAGAACAGGACACACGCCGGGCCAGACCGGCTGTTTGAAGAAGTTCAACTCTAGCAAATCAATGCCGTAATTTCAATTTCCACTGACAGTCCGGCCTCCGGCCGAGCCATTTCGAAGATATCGCCGGCGTTCCCGGCGCAGGATCACATCGCCAAGCGTCCGCCCCGTATCGCGCCCGCCTCGCCCGGTCGTGGGTCTCGCAAGCCTGCGGCATGACGCGGGGGCCCTCCAGCTCCCGGCAGCCGTATGAACTCCGCGTCGTCGCCCGGCGGAAGGTGGAAACGGCCGTGCTGCCAGTCGCCGGCGCGCCAGGCCTCCTTGGCGGCCTCGATCCGCTCCTTCGACGATGCGACGCAGTTCCACCAGTTGTGGCGCGGGGCGCCGGCGGATTCGCCGTCCGAGGCTGTCAGGCGGACCGCCCGTTTGATCCAGATCATTGAATGTAATCGTATCGCCTGATTTCATTCACAAATACGAAGAGTTAAAACGGAGGGGAATCGACATGACCAACCGCGTATCGAAGAACGCACTGCGTGAAGCAGGCAGGGGGGTGATGGCGTGTGCCATTCTGGTGGCGATGAGCGGATTGTCGCAAGCCCAGTCGGTCGACTTCGGCAAGGCCCTGTTCACGCAGAACTGCGCCTCATGCCATGGTGCCGAGGGCGCCGGGGATGGGCCGGTCGCCGTTTACATCGAACCGAAGCCGTCCGATCTCAGGCAACTGTCGGCGACGAACGACGGCATCTACCCTTTCAATCGGGTCTGGGATTCGATCGCGAGCGGCCGCCTGTCGCAGCACGGTACCTCGATGATGCCGGTATGGGGTGACCTGTTCATGGCAGAAGCCCTGCCGAAACAGGTCCACCCCGGCGTCAGCGCGCAAGACCTCGTCGACGCTCGAATGATGGCGCTGACCTATTACATCCAGTCCCTGCAGCAATAGGCAGAGGTTCCGGAGCGCGGAATCGCTCCGGGCGATCGACCCGAGGCGTGCAGAGAGCCGCCGGGACGCTGGTCTTCGGCGGTTCGATGCGTCATGGGACTGCCGGTTCGAGGAGGGGATCCTGTACCGGCCCGCCTTGCCACGACGGCGCCCTCACGGCAGCGGGATGAACTCCGCATCGTCGCCGGGGGGGAGCTGGAAGCGGCCGTGCTGCCAGTCGCCGGCGCGCCAGGCCTCCTTGGCGGCTTCTATGCTGCTCCTTCGAGGAGGCGACGAAGTTCCACCAGATGTGGCGCGGCCCGCCCAGCGTCTCGCCGCCCAGCGCCATCAGCCGCGCCCCGGCGGGGCCGGCCGTCAGCGAGATCCGGTCCCCGGGCCGGAAGACCATCATCCGCCCGGCCTCGAAGTCCTGGCCGGCGACGATGATGCTGCCCTCGACCACATAGAGGCCGCGATCCTCGTGGTCGTCCGGCAGCGGCAAGCTGGCGCCGGGGGCGAGCTCTGCGTCGGCGTAGAACATCTCCGAAAAGGTCGAGACCGGCGCGCGTTCGCCCCATCCCGTGCCGAGGACGAGCCGCACGGAGGCGCCGCCATCCGTGATCACCGGAAGCTTGTCCTTCGCGGCATGCTCGAAGGCGGCCGGCGCGTCCTCGGCTTCGTCCGGGAGCGCGACCCAGGTCTGGATGCCGAAGAACGGCATCGGGTCGGTCTGGGTCGCGTCGTCGGTGCGTTCGGAATGGGTGATGCCGTGGCCCGCGACCATCCAGTTCACCGCGCCCGGTTCGATCCAGGCGTCGGTGCCGAGGCTGTCGCGGTGATGCATGCGGCCGCGATAGAGGTAGGAGATGGTCGCGAGGCCGATATGCGGATGCGGGCGCACGTCCAGTCCCCGCGACGGCAGGAATTCCGCCGGCCCCATCTGGTCGAAGAAGATGAAGGGGCCCACCATCTGGCGCTTCGGCGCAGGCAGGGCGCGGCGCACCTCGAAGCCGCCGAGATCGCGGGCGCGCGGGATGATCAGCGTCTCGATCGCATCGACCCCGTCGCCGGTGGGGCATGTCGGGTCGAGGGTCGGGTTCCAGCTCATGGCAAAGGTCTCCGGTTCATCTGTCGAGCAGGTCGGCCCAGTCTGGATGACGTCGGAACTGCGCCGCCGCGAAGGGGCAGAGCGGGAGCACCCTGAGCCCTGCGGCACGGAAATCGGCGACCGCACGGGCCACCAGCGCGGCACCGGCCCCGGTCCCACGCAGCGCGTCTGGCACGCCGGTGTGGTCGATGATCACGAGCCGCTCGCCGGCGCGCGAATAGGTCATCTCGGCCTCGGCGCCGTCGGTGCGATAGACATAGCGGCCCTTGGCGCCGTTTTCCTCGAGGGTGATCTCCTCCGGGGCGATGTGTCATGGCTCAGACCTCCGCCTGCGAGGGTTGAAGCGCCGGCGCGAGGAAACGCCGCGCGGCCGTTTCCTCGACAGGCGCGATCTCGTGGCCCCCGGGGTGCCAGACGCTCTCGAGCGGCGTGCCCTGCGCGCTGAACCAGTTCTCGAGCGCCCGGGTGAGCGGGGCCGGACAGATCGGATCGCGCTCGCCGGCGGTGATCAGCACCCGGGCGCGCACCGGGGCTGGCTCCGGCGCGAACGGGATCAGCGGATGCAGCAGGACCGCGTCGTCGAAGAGATCGGGCTCGGCGAACATCAGGCTCGCGAGGATGTTGGCGCCGTTGGAATAGCCCAGGCCGATCAGCCGCGAGGGCCGGATCGCCGCCACCTGCGCCCGCACGAAGCCGCCGAGCTTCGCGGTGGCGCGCGCGAGATCCGCCATGTCGTAGTCGCCCTCCGCCCGGCGCACGAAGAAGCGCCGCATCGGCCCCTCGGCGGTGTCCCCGAGCGGCGCCAGAATGCCGGCCCCCGGTGCCACGGCTCGGGTGAAGGGCAGCATCTGTCCTTGCGAGCCGCCGGTGCCGTGCAGGGCGAGGATCAGCGGGCGACCGGCAGCCGCTGCTTCGAGATGATGGGTATAGGCGTCAACGCTCATGACAGCGGCTCCAGATGGCGTTCGAGATAGTCGCGCAGATGCGCGTGCTGCGATGGCAGTTTCAGCGCCTCGCCGAGATGCGCCGGGTCCTCGTCGCGGTCGAAGCCGGGCTCGTTGGTCGCCACCTCGAAGAGCACGCCGCCGGGGGTGCGGAAGTAGATCGCCCAGAAATAGTCGCGGTCGATCACCGGCGTGACCTGGTGCCCGGTGTCGATCAGCCCCTGGCGCACCTCGAGCTGCGCGGCCCGGTCCGGCACCGCGAAGGCGATGTGATGCACCGAGCCCGCGCCCTGCTCGGCCCGGCGGGTGTCCGGCAGCGTCTCGATCTCGATCACGTCCGCGCCGTTGCCGTGCTCGCGCAGGTAGCGGGTGGTCGCGCCCTCGGTCTCGCCGCGCGAATATCCCATGAAGCGCAGGAGTTCGTCGGAAGGTCCGGCCTCGCGCAGCCGCATCGTCGCGCCGCGAAAACCGCGGATCGCCACCTCCCCGGGCACGCCGCCACCGGTCCAGGGCGTGCGCGAATCGCCGTCGACCTCGAGGAGGGCAAACTCGTCGCCGTCCGGCCCCTCGAAGGCCAGCCGGTCCTCGCCGAAGGCCACGTTGTCGTGCAGCCCGCGGATGCCGGCCGCACCGAGCCGGTCGCGCCAATATCCGAGGCTGCCCTTTGGCACAGCATAGAGGGTGGTTCCGACCTCGCCGGTGCCCTTCTCGCGCCGGCCGATGTTGGGGAAGGGGAAATAGGTCATCACCGAGCCCGGCGTGCCGGCTGCGTCGCCGTAATAGAGGTGATAGACGTCGGGGGCGTCGAAGTTGACGGTCTTCTTGACCCGGCGCAGGCCGAGGGTCTCGGTGAAGAAGGCGTTGTTGCGGGCGGCCCCGGAGGCCATCGACGTGACGTGGTGAAGGCCCAGGATCTGGTCGAGCATCGGTTTCACTCCCGTGAAGCTGCGTTGAGGCGAAGATAGGGCGTTCGTTGCCGGTGAGTAACCGGGCCCGCTGCGGATATACTGTACCAAATTTGGAAACAAAGTTGCCAAAAATCGAGTGATTAGCGCTAGGGTTGCGGAGCCAATGCAGTGTGGCCATTCTGCAGATGGGCCGGCCGTGGCCGCGCTGGGGGCCCGTGGGCTTTACCCTGCCTTAATCTCTGCCGCGCACCTTCGGCGTCGCGTCGCGTCCGGTCGAGGATCGCGGAGCCGACAGCCGGGTTCCCGGAGTATGTATCGGCGGGCTTGCCCGCTGCGTTGGTTGTCGCCGGTCCGCATCGCGGGCGGGCGCGGCGCACCACGATCCGGCACGGCGAAGGCACCCCCGGTTTCAGCTCGCCAGAGCAGGTGCGGGCCGGCTCAGCCCGCCGCTGCGCCACAGGATCAGCAGCATGATCGCGATGTTGAGCCCGTTCCAGGCGATGCCGTTGACGAAGGCCATCCGGTAGGAGCCGGTCAGGTCGAAGATCAGCCCCGAAAGCCAGCCACCGAGCGCCATGCCGAGAATCGTCGCCATGATGACGAAGCCGATCCGCCGTCCGGCCTCGGCGGCGGGCAGGTATTCGCGCACGATGATCGCGTAGCTCGGCACGATGCCGCCCTGGCTCAGCCCGAAGATCAGCGAGACGAGGTAGAGCGAGGTCAGCCCGTCGAAGGGCAGGTAGAGCGTGAGGGCGAGCGCCTGCAGGATCGAGCCGAGGAGCAGCGTCGGCACTCCGCCGATCGCATCCGCGAGGAAGCCCGACGCCAGACGGCTGACGACCCCGGCGGCGAGCATCAGAGACAGCATCTGCGCGCCGGCCGTCACCCCGTAGCCGAGATCGGCGCAAAGCGCGACAATGTGGACCTGCGGCATCGCCATCGCCACGCAGCAGCCGATCCCCGCCAGCGCCAGCAGGCCCTGCAGCTTCCGCGGGGAGAAGCCGGTGTCGCGACGGCCGCCGGCGCCGGGGCGAGCGGGGGCATTGGCAGCGATCTGGGCAAGGCTGAGGCGTGGCCGCATCATGAGGGCCAGTGCCGGCAGACAGATGGCGCAGATCGCCCCGATCGCGAGGTAGGCGCCGCGCCAGTCGCCGGCCTCGAGAAAGGGTCGCAGCCCGAACGGCCAGACCGCTCCGGCGAGGTAATTTCCGCAGGCCGTGATCGCCACCGCGATGCCGCGCCGCCGGCTGAACCAGTGCGAGACATCGGCCATCAGCGGCCCGAAGCCCGCAGCGGTCGCGGTACCGATCATCAGGCCCTGGATCGCCGCGAAGATCAGGATCGACGGGCTGAGCGCGGCCAGCGCAAAGCCCGCACCGAGCGTGAGTCCGGCCAGCGTCAGCACCCGCGCGATGCCGATGGCGTCGACCAGCCGGCCGAGCAGCAGGTTTCCGGCGGCGAAGCCCAGCATCGTCGCGGTATAGGGCAGCGCGGCCTCGGCGCGGCCGACGCCGAAATCCTCGCCCACCACCGGCAGCACGAGCACCACCGACCACATGCCGATGCTCGACACAGTTCCGGCGACCAGCGCGACCGCGAGCCGCTGCCAGGAACGCGGGCCGTCCGGCGGAAGATCCGGTTGCATCGAAGGTAACTCCGCGGACCGGGACATGCCCGGCGGAAGCGCAACGATAGTCCCGCCGGCCGCCCCGAGGCCAGCGGCATTTGCCGGGACCCGATTTCGGCGGTCATGTCCTCACGAAGCTGAATAGGCTTGCAATCTGCAACCCGGAAGCGTTGGCTCGACAAACTCAACAAAAAAGGAGGGGCGAAAAAATGTCCTGTATCGTTGTCGGCTATGATGGATCGCCCCAAGGGGACAAGGCGATCGCATTTGCCAAGAACATCTCGAAGCTGATTGGCGATTGCGAGATCGTCCTCGTGTTCGTGATCGAGTGGTCGCCCTATTCTTTCCATACCCCCGAGGAACTTGAGGAGCGCCACAACCGGCGCGAGCAGGAAATCGGTCAGGCCCGCGACCATGTTCTGAAGCCGGTCGCCGAGAAGGCCCGCGCAGAGGGATTCACGGTCGCCACCGAAGTCCGGCACGGCGACGCGGCGCGGCTCCTCGACAGCATCGCCCGCGAGCGTGGTGCCAATCAGATCATCGTCGGCCGAACCGGCACCGGCGGCCTCATGGAGCGCGTCTTCGGCTCGGTCTCTGCCAAGCTCGTCGCCGCCACCACGGTTCCCGTCACCATCATCCCCTGAAAGGAGGCCGATCGATGCGCTTCATCCGTTTCTTCCCCGTCTTCGTCGCGGCGCTCCTCGCCGCCCTTCCCGCCAGCGCGCAGGAGGCCGTTTCGTTCGACCAGCGGGTCAACGACATCTTCGCCGGCTCGACCGGCTGGTTCGTCAACCTGATCTTCGCGCCGCTTCCCTTCTCGATCTTCGGAGTCTCCTTCCCCTGGATCGTGATGTGGCTGGTGGTCGGCGCCACGATTTTCACCTTCTATTTCGGCTTCATCCAGTTCCGGGCCTTCGGTCACGCGATCAGCCTCGTGAAGGGCGACTATTCCAATCCGAACGACGCGGGAGAGGTCAGCCACTTCCAGGCGCTGGCCACGGCGCTCTCGGGCACGGTGGGCCTCGGCAACATCGCCGGCGTGGCGGTGGCTGTCAGCATCGGCGGTCCGGGCGCGACGTTCTGGATGATCCTTGCGGGTCTGCTCGGCATGGCCTCGAAATTCACCGAATGCACCCTGGGCGTGAAATACCGCAACGAGTTCCCGGACGGCCACGTCTCCGGCGGCCCGATGTACTACATGACCAAGGGCTTCAAGGAGCGCGGCCTTCCCGCCGGCGGTATCATGGCGGTGCTGTTCTCGATCTTCTGCATCGGCGGCGCGCTCGGCGGCGGCAACATGTTCCAGGCCAACCAGGCCCATGCGCAGCTCGCGAACATCTTCGGCGACTATCCCGGCTGGATCACCGGCGTCATCTTCGCGGCCATCGTCTTCGCGGTGATCGTCGGCGGCATCAAGTCCATCGCCCGGGTCACGGAGAAGGTGGTGCCGTTCATGGGCATCCTCTATGTCGTCACCGCGCTGATCATCATCCTGATCAACTTCGACAAGATCGGCTGGGCCTTCGGACAGATCTTCGTCGGCGCCTTCACGGGTCTCGGCGTCGCCGGCGGTCTCGTCGGTGCGCTGATCCAGGGCTTCCGCCGGGCGGCGTTCTCCAACGAGGCCGGCGTCGGCTCCGCGGCCATCGCCCACTCCGCGGTCCGCACCAAGGAGCCGATCACCGAGGGCTTCGTCTCGCTGCTCGAGCCCTTCATCGACACCGTGGTGATCTGCACCATGACCGCGCTGGTCATCGTGATCTCGGGAACGCTCATCACCGATCCCGAAACCGGGCTCTACGTCATCACCGAGAGCGGCCGGATCGCGACCGAGGGCGATGTGAGCGGCGTGGCGCTGACCTCGGCCGCCTTCGCGACGGGGCTCAGCTGGTTCCCCTACGTTCTGGCTCTCGCCGTGGTGCTCTTCGCCTTCTCCACGATGATCTCGTGGTCCTATTACGGGCTGAAGGCCTGGACCTACCTCTTCGGCGAGGGCGAGAAGAAGGAGTTGGTGTTCAAGCTGATCTTCTGCTTCTTCGTGATCGTCGGCGCCGCGGCGCAACTCGGCGCTGTCATCGACTTCTCCGACGCGATGATCTTCGCGATGGCGGTGGTCAACATCATCGCGCTCTACGCGCTGATGCCGATCGTGAAGCGGGAGCTCAACTCCTATCTCGACCGTCTCAAGAGCGGCGAGATCAAGAAGTTCACTCACTGAACCGCCGTCATTGAAGCATACCGGGGCCGCGCCGCGAGGCGCGGCCCCGTCGCGTTGCGGGCCGGCCTGCCGCTGTTGCGCGCGCCCGAACGGGCGGCCCTGCCGGAACCCCGCGCGGGGACACGCGATGCCCGTCGGAAATCGTGATCACACGGTTGATCCAGATCAACGTCGAATAATTGAATGTGCATGACTGAATGCAGAGGCATGTGTCTGCTTGGGAGGGCCTTCGACATGATCTACATCAAAATCTTCAATCCGGCCGGCGAGACCCGGGGCCGGCCGAGCTTCGATCTGGGCGCGGATCTCGGGGGAACGGTCTCGACGGAAATCTACACCTGGGACGCGCCTATCGAGGGCGGTGAATACGACGGCGAGATCCTGTCACAAAAGATCGAGGGGCGGATCGAACTCTATTCCGAGCCCTTCGATGCCTCGGTGGACTCCTACCGGATGGGGATCAGCGAACGCGGCTTCGATACGGTGCTGTTCTACTGGGAGTATTACGAGGATCCGATCAAATACAAACCCTACTGGGAGACCGACCGGTTCTTCTCGAAGGTTAATGCCTATGCCGAGCAGGGCATCGAATTCGAGGGCAACAAGTATCGCAATGTCTTTTCGTCCTGGGACGGCGATGACAGGCTCGGCGGTGGTGCAGGCGATGACGTTCTGCGCGGCAATGGAGGCAACGACATCATAAATGGCGAGGCCGGCCGCGACAGGATGTTCGGAGGGACGGGTGACGATATCTACCTGGTCGACAACGCGCGCGACATCGTCGTCGAGCAGGCAAGGCAGGGCAGGGACGAGATCCGAAGCTATATCGACGTCACGTTGCCCGACAATGTCGAGGACCTCTGGCTGTTCAGCGAGGAAGGGCTCGATCTGCGCGGCACAGGGAACGCGTTGGCGAACGACATGCGCGGCGCCGAGGGCAAGGACGTTCTGATCGGGCTGGGTGGAAACGATACGCTCAACGGTGGTTTCGAGAACGATCGGCTCATCGGCGGAGCCGGGACCGACACCCTCACCGGCGGCCGTGGAAAGGGAATGTCCGATACCTTCATCTTCCGCAGCGCCGCCGAAGCGGGCGTCGGGAAGGCCCGCGACGTCATCACCGACTTTCGCCATGGCGACGACAGGATCGATCTCGCCCGGATCGATGCCGACACCACCACACCCGGCAATCAGGCGTTCACCTTCATCGGCGCCGCACGGTTCTCCGAGGAAGCCGGCCAGCTCCGCTCCGCCGGGAGCGTCGTGTCGGGCGATATCGACGGGGACGGGGTGGCGGACTTCCAGATCGGCAACACCCGGGCCGATATCCTGACGGAGACCGATTTCATCCTGTAGGCGCCCGGCAAGCGCCTGCCCGCACGGTTGCACCAAAAGGGCGCCGACATCGCTCGGCACGCCTCTGACGCGACGGACAGGCGCTCGCCCGCCGCCCCCCAAGTTACCTTCACCCCTGCCGACCGGCTCAGAACCACAGATCGCAGACCCGACGCCCGTCCCTCGGAAGATCCTCGAACGCCTCAAGCCCGTCGAAATGGTCGATCGGCAGCGCCGCGATCGGCCCGGGATCCGTCAGCCGCAGATTGACCGCCGTCCAGAACCGCCCGTCCTCGTCGGCCCGCGCCGCCACGTAATGGGTTACGCAGCCGCAGGTCCCGCAGAAATGGAAATCCAGTGCGCCGCCGTCTTCCCGCCGGTAGGTGGTGGTTTCGCCGTTGGTGTGGATGTCGTGGCCGATATGGCCGTAGGCCCAGAGGACACCGTAGCGCCGACAGATCGTGCAGTTGCAGGCGGTGACGGAGTTGGGCGGCGTATCAAGCGTCCACCCTACGCGTCCGCAATGGCAGGTTCCTCGCATCCCGCAGATCTCCGTGGCGCGTTCCGGGCAGGCCCGATCCTATCACGCAGGGGCGCGCCCCGGATAGCACGCCGACTGCGCGCCTCTACGCCCGCCGCGGCGACAGCACCCGGAACACCAGCTGCGGCGTGATCTCGCCGAGCGCCGTGCCGTCCTCGACCACCTCCACCGGGGTCGCGTCGCTACCGAAGAGCGGCAGAAGGTCGCGCAGCGGGGTCTCGGGGCTCACGCTGCGCCGGCCGGGTGCGGCGGTCTGCGAGACCGGCTCCATCACGTCGGTGGCGCGTAGCACGCTGAGCGGGTTGAGCTGGGCAACGAAGTCGGTGACGTAGGCATCCGCTGGCCGCAGCACGATGTCCTCGGGCTTGCCGGACTGCACGATCCGACCGCCCTCCATGATGGTGATCGTGTTGCCGATCTTGACCGCTTCCTCGAGGTCGTGGCTCACGAAGAGGATGGTGCAGCGGAGCTTGTCCTGCAGGGTCAGGAGCTCGTCCTGCAGCCGGGTGCGGATCAGGGGATCGAGGGCCGAGAACGGCTCGTCCATCAACAGGATCGGCGCGTCGGTGGCGAAGGCCCGCGCGAGGCCGACCCGCTGCTGCATGCCGCCGGAGAGCTCCGAGACCTTCTTTTCCGCCCAGTCCGTGAGTCCCACCGTGCCGAGCACGTTGCGGGCCTTCTCGAGCCGCGCCCCGTGATCGAGCCCCGAAAGCTCGAGTCCCAGCGCCACGTTCTCCACCACGCTGCGCCAGGGCAGCAGCGCGAAGTTCTGGAACACCATCGACACCGAGCCGCGCCGGAGTTGCCGCAATTCCGCCTGACCGCAGGTCACCACGTCGTGCATCTCGCCGTCGGTGCCGCGCACCCGCATGGCACCCCGCGAGACCCGGTTGAGCCCGTTCACGGCGCGCAGCAGCGTCGACTTGCCCGAGCCCGACAGGCCCATCAGCACCGAGATCTCGCCCTCGTTCACCGTCAGCGTGCAATCATGCGCCCCGAGGACCTGCCCGGTCCTTTCCTGCACGACGGCGCGATTCTCGCCCTTGTCCATCAACGGCAGCGCACTGGCCGGATCGGCGCCGAACACGATCGAGACCTTGTCGAAGTCGATCATTGTGCGCGTCATGCTCAGTCCCCCCGCCGGAACACGCGGTCGAGCACGATCGCGACCACCACGATCACCAGCCCCGCCTCGAAGCCGAGCGCGGTGTTGACGGTATTGAGCGCGCGCACGATCGGCACGCCGAGCCCGTCGGCCCCGACCAGCGCCGCGATCACCACCATCGAGAGCGACAGCATGATGGTCTGGGTCAGCCCCGCCATGATCTGCGGCATCGCATAGGGCAGCTCGACCTTGCGCAGCAGCTGCGACGGCGTGGCCCCGAAGGCGAGACCGGCCTCCTTGAGCTCCTTCGGCGTCGAGACGATGCCGAGATGCGTGAGGCGGATCGGCGCGGGGATCACGAAGATCGCCGTCGCGACCAGCCCCGGCACCATGCCGATGCCGAAGAAGACGATGGCGGGGATCAGGTAGACGAAGGTGGGCAGGGTCTGCATCAGGTCGAGAACCGGCCGCATCGCCGCATAGAGCTTCGGCCGGTGGGCGGCGGCGATGCCGATCGGCACGCCGAGCCCCATGCAGACGATCACGGCGCAGAGCACCAGGGTGAGCGTCTCGGTGGTCTCCTCCCAGTAGCCCTGGTTGAGGATGAACAGGAACCCGAGCACCACGAACACCACCACCGGGATCGAGCGCTGCAACAGCCAGGCGATCCCGGCGAAGACCGCGACGATCACCAGCGGATGCGGGCTCTGCAGCATCCAGAGGATCGCGTCGATCAGCCCGTTGATGCCGTCGGCGAGGCCGTCGAAGAACCACGCTCCGTTGGCGGTCAGCCAGTCGACCACCGCCCGCGCCCACTGGCCGACCGGGATCTTGTTCGCGGTGAGCCAGTCCACCGGCCCGGCCCCTCAGCCCGCCGGCCCGCTCACAGCCCCAGCGCCGCGGTCACCGCCGGAAGGCCCTCTTCGCCCTCGACGGTCGTCACGCCGACGAGCCAGCCGTCGAGAATGTCCGGATTCTCCTGAAGCCAGGTCTCGGCCGCCTCGTCGGGGTCCATGTTCATGTCGAGGATCTTGCCCATGATCTCGTTCTCCATCGCGAGGGTGAATTCGAGATTGTTCAGCAACTGGCCCACATTCGGGCATTCCTCGACATATCCCGCGCGGGTGTTGGTGAAGACGGTCGCACCGCCGAAATCCGGGCCGAAGAACTCGTCGCCGCCAGAAAGGTAGGTGAGCCGGAGATTGGCGTTCATCGGATGCGGCTCCCAGGCCAGGAACACGATGCCCTCGCCCTGCCGTTCGGCGCGGGCGGCCTGGGCGAGCATGCCCTGCTCGGAGCTCTCGACGAGCTCGAAGTCACCGAGCCCGAAGGCATCGCTCGCGATCATTTCCTGGATCAGGCGGTTGCCGTCATTGCCCGGCTCGATGCCGTAGATCTTGTTGTCGAGCAGGTCCGCGAAGCCGGCGATGGCCTCGAAGCTCGTCAGGCCGTCCTCCGCCAGCGAACTCGAGGCGGCAAGGGTGTATTTCGCGCCCTCGAGATTCGCGCGCACCGTGTCGACGGTGCCGGCGTCGCGGTAGGGGGCGATGTCGGCCTCCATGGTCGGCATCCAGTTGCCGAGAAAGACGTCGATGTCGCCCTCCGCGAGCCCGGTATAGGTCACCGGAACCGACAGGAGGCTCACATCGGTCTCGTAGCCGAGGGCGCGCAGCACGACGCCGGTTGCGGCCGTGGTGGCGGTGATGTCGGTCCAGCCGACATCCGAGAAGCGCACCGAGCGGCATTCCTCGGAGACCTCGGCGAAGGCGGGTGCTGCGAGCAGGGCGGCGAGGGCGGTGGCGGTCACGAGACGTGTCATGGAGGTCCTCTCTGTTGTTCCGGGCGCTTCGGCCCGTGGATTTGGCGACAAACTTGCGCGCTGCCTTGACGGGTGCAAGGTAAACCTTCATTGATTGATCAGTCAATCAATGAAGGAGTGGACCATGGCTCTCAGAGCTGCCATCCCCGGCGTGCGGCGCCGCGCGCTGATCGGCGCGACCCTGCAGGAGATCGCCGAGACCGGCTCGCTCGAGGTCACCATGGCCGGGATCGCCCGGCGCGCCGGGGTCTCGCCGGCGCTGGCGCATCACTATTTCGGCGGCAAGGACGACCTGATCCTTGCCACGATGCGCCACCTGCTCGCCGAGTTCCGCATCGAGGTGGTGGCAGGCCTCCGCGCCGCCCGCACGCCACGCGCCCGGCTCTCGGCGGTGATCCGGTCGAGCTTCGGCCCCGACCAGTTCCACCACGCGACGATCGGCGCCTGGCTCACCTTCTACGCCTGGGCGCTGTCCTCGCCGGGGGCGGCACGGCTCCTCACGGTCTACCAGCGCCGCCTCGACAGCAATCTCGTCGATGCGCTCGGGGTCCTCGTGCCCCGGGCCGAGGCCCGCCGCATCGCCGCCGGCCTCGGCGCCCATATCGACGGCGTCTATCTGCGCGAGGCGCTGAACCGCCGCCCGAGCGATCCCGCCGCCGCCATCGCACGCATCGAGCGGCTGCTCGACCTCGAACTGGCAGGACAGGCAAGATGACGGAGTCCCGTTCCCTGACCTCTGCCCGCCCCGCAGCGTCGCATTTCATCCACGGTGTGCCGGTCGAGGACACGACCGGGGCGCCGATCCCGGTGCTCTACCCCGCCACCGGCGCCGAAATCGCCTGCGTCCATGCCGCCACCGACGCCGTCATCGCCCGCGCCGTCGAAAGCGCCAGCGCAGGCTTCGAGGCGTGGTCCGCCACCCCGCCCGCCGAGCGCGGCCGGGTTCTGCGCCGGGCGGCCGACATGATCCGGAGCCGGAACGAAGAGCTGAGCGCGCTCGAGACGCTCGACACCGGCAAGCCGATCCAGGAGACCCTTGTCGCCGACTGGGCGAGCGGCGCGGAGGCCCTCGACTGGTTCGGCGCCCTCGGGGCCGGCATCGCCGGCGAGCACGTCGATCTCGGCGGCGATTTCTTCTACACCCGCCGCGAACCGCTCGGCATCTGCTTCGGCATCGGCGCCTGGAACTACCCCGCGCAGATCGCCTGCTGGAAGGCCGCGCCCGCCCTGGCCTGCGGCAACGCGATGATCTTCAAGCCCTCCGAACAGACCCCGCTCGGCGCCCTGAAACTCGCCGAGATCCTCGTCGAGGCCGGCCTGCCCGCCGGCGCCTTCAACGTGGTGCAGGGTGCGGGCGCGGTCGGCGCGGCGCTCACTACGCATCCCGCCATCGCCAAGGTCTCGATCACCGGCTCGGTCCCCACCGGCGAGAAGGTCTATGCGGGTGCCGCCGGTGGCCTGAAACCGGTGACGCTCGAGCTCGGGGGCAAGTCGCCGATCCTCGTCTTCGATGATGCCGATCTCGACGCGGCGGTGGGCGGCGCGATGCTGGGCAACTTCTATTCCGCGGGCCAGGTCTGCTCGAACGGTACCCGGGTCTTCGTCGAACGGTCGGTCCTGCCGGATTTCCTCGCCCGCCTCACCGCCCGCAGCGAGGCGATCCGCCTCGGCGACCCGACCGACCCCGACACGGTCATGGGGCCGCTGATCTCCGAGGCCCAGGGCGAGAAGGTCATGGGCTACATCGCAGCGGGCAAGGCGGAAGGCGCCCGTCTCGTCACCGGGGGGGAGCGCGTGACGATCCCCGGCTGCGAGGGCGGCTTCTTCGTCCGGCCAACGGTGTTTGCCGATGTCACCGACAGCATGAAGATCGCCCGTGAGGAGATCTTCGGTCCGGTGATGGCGGTGCTGGCCTTCGATACCGAGGAGGAGGCGCTGACCCGCGCCAACGCCACCCGCTTCGGCTTGGCTGCCGGCGTCTTCACCCGCGACATCGGCCGAGCCCATCGCTGCGTGGCGCGGTTGCAGGCCGGCACCACCTGGATCAACGCCTACAATCTCACCCCGGTCGAGATGCCCTTCGGCGGCGTGAAGGCCAGCGGCATCGGCCGCGAGAACGGCCGCGCGGCGCTCGAGCATTACAGCCAGCTCAAGTCGGTCTATGTCGGCACCGGCCCGGTGGAGGCGCCGTTCTGATGGAAGCCGACTACGTCATCGTCGGATCGGGCTCCGCCGGCGCGGCCCTTGCCTACCGGCTCGGCGAGGCCGGGCATTCGGTGATCGTGCTCGAATACGGCGGCTCCGATGCCGGCCCCTTCATCCAGATGCCCGCGGCGCTGTCGTTCCCGATGAACATGAAGCGCTACGACTGGGGCTTCTTGAGCGATCCCGAACCGGGCCTCGACGGCCGCCGGCTCGCCTGCCCACGCGGCAAGGTGCTCGGCGGCTCCTCCTCGATCAACGGCATGGTCTATGTCCGCGGCCATGCCCGCGATTTCGACCACTGGGCCGAGTGCGGCGCGACCGGCTGGAGCGGCGCCGAGGTCCGTCCCTATTTCCGCCGCATGGAAAGCTGGCACGGCGGCGCGCCCTCGCCCCTTCGCGGGCACCGACGGCCCGCTCCACGTCACCCGCGGGTCGCGGAAGAACCCGCTCCACGGCGCCTTCCTCGCCGCCGGCGCCGAGGCCGGCTTCCCGGTCACCGAGGATTACAACGGCGCGGAGCAGGAAGGCTTCGGCCCGATGGAAGCCACGGTCTGGAAAGGCCGCCGCTGGTCCACCGCCAACGCCTATCTGCGCCCGGCGCTCCGGAACTTCCCGGTCACTATCCACCACTGCCTCGCCGAACGCGTGGTCTTCGACGGCACTCGCGCCATCGGCGTCGAGGTCTCACGCGGCGAGGCCCGCGAGGTCATCCGGGCGCGCGCCGAGGTCATCCTCTCGGCCTCCTCGATCAACTCCCCGAAGCTCCTGATGCTCTCGGGCATCGGCCCCGCCGCCCACCTCGCCGAGCACGGCATCGCGCCCCGCGCCGACCGCCCCGGCGTCGGCGGTAACCTGCAGGATCACCTCGAACTCTACATCCAGATGGAGAGCCGCCAGCCGATCACCCTCTACCGTCACTACAACTGGCCCTCGCGCCTCGCGATCGGCGCGCAATGGCTGTTCCTGCGCCGGGGCCTGGGCACCTCCAACCAGTTCGAGAGCGCCGCCTTCCTGCGCTCTGGCGACGATGTCGACTACCCCGACGTGCAGTTCCACTTCCTGCCGCTCGCCGTGCGCTACGACGGCAAGGCAGCGGTGAAGGGCCACGGCTTCCAGGCCCATGTCGGCCCGATGCGCTCGCCGTCGCGCGGGACCGTGCGCCTCGCCTCGGCGGATCCCGCCGCCGCCCCGCGTATCGCCTTCAACTACATGAGCACCGAGCGCGACCGCATCGAGTTCCGCCGCTGCATTCGCCTCGCCCGCCGCATCTTCGCCCAGCCCGCCTTCGCGACCTTTGCCGGTCGCGAGATCCAGCCCGGAGCCGAAATCCGGAGCGATGACGACATCGACGCCTTCGTCCGCGCCCATGCCGAAAGCGCCTACCACCCCTGCGGCACCGCCCGCATGGGCCGCCGCGATGATCCGCAGGCCGTGGTCGATCCCGAATGCCGGGTGATCGGCGTCGATGGCCTGCGGGTCGCCGACAGCTCGATCTTCCCGCGCATTACCTACGGCAACCTCAACGCGCCCTCGATCATGGTCGGCGAAAAGGCCGCCGACCACATTCTCGGCCGCCCGGCCCTCGCGGCGGACTAGCCTCCCGGGCGCGCGCGATCTGCCCGATCCCCGTCAGCCCTGCCCGCGGAACCGCTCCACCAGAAAGTCCACGAAGGCGCGCGTGCGCGGCGCGAGCAGGCGCTTTTCGGCGAAGATCACCACGATCTCGGCGTTCTTCTGGTGATATTCAGGCAATATTCGCACCAGCTCCCCCGACCGGATCCGATCCTCCACCAGATAGCGCGAGAGCCGCGCGATCCCGAGTCCGGCCAGCGCGGCATGCAATAGCACATCCGCGCTGTTGCCCTCGAAGTTTCCCGCCGCCTCGATCGCGTGCTCGCGTCCGTCCTGCATCGAGATCCACGGCGTGATCTCACCCGCCCGCGTCGTCCGCAGGCAGTTGAACCGGACCAGATCGTCGAAGGAGGCCGGCGTGCCGGCCCGGGCGAGATAGCTGGGCGCCGCGCAGAGGATGCGCTCGTTCTCCATGATCCGACGCATCACCACGGTGGGATCGTCAAGCTGCTCGGAGAACTGGATCGCCGCGTCGATATCCTCGCCTTCGAGGTCGACCGACCGATCGGTCAACTCGAGAGACAGCGTCACCTCGGGGTAACGCCCGAGGAATTCCGGCAGCGCCGGAACGAGCTGCGCCTTCCCGAAGGCGACGCTCGACGTGACCCTGAGCCGCCCCCGCGGCGTGCCGTCCAGAAGCTGCATATGCGCCTCGGCCGCCTCGACCTTCTCGGCGACTTCCTTGCAGCGGGCATAGAAATCGCGGCCCTCCGCCGTCGGCGAGACCCCGGTCCGGGTGCGGTGCAGCAATCTGTGGCCCATCCTGTCCTCGAGATCGCCGATCTGCTTGCTCACCGCCGAAGGCGTCTGGCCCGCCGCGCGGGCTGCCGCCGAAATGCTCCCGTTTTCAACGACCTTGACGAAGACGAGCATCTGGGAAGAGGTTTCCAAAAGCTTAATTCCTTCTGTTCCCCTGCGGCATACCCCCTGTTCCCGCGCATCGGATTGCACCGTGGCGGTTCGATCGTAGATATTGCAACGCAACGCCAATGTTGCAAGGCAGCAATATACAGGATCGAACTCATGACGACGATAACACATCAGACCGGACGGATCGCCCCGGCTCTCGAGACGGCGCAGGCCCGGCTGGCGGCCGCGCGCACCGGCTTTTCCGCATGGCGGGCCCGGCGCGCCCTCTACCTGCAGACGCGGCACGAGCTTTCGATGCTCACCGACCGCGATCTCGCCGATCTCGGCATCGCGCGCTGCGACATCCCGCGGATCGCGCGCACCTCCGCGCGCGGAGGCTGACCGATGAAAACCACGACCCTGTCTCCCGGCGGTGCCGCCACGCCGCTCGGCGCCGCCCGCGGCATCGACCCCGCCCGCGCGGCAATCGTCGAGGCCTGGCGCCGTATCGGCATCATCGCCTCGGGCGCCGTGACCTCGGCGCAGATCGCGCGCATGGCCGCGACCCTGAACGAGCTCACCGATGCCCAGCTCGCGGCGATCGGCATCGCTCGCCACGAGATCTACACCCACGCCGAAAAGCTGGTCCTGACCGGGCACGCGAAAGGCGAAACCGACCCGCGCCGCTGATCGCGGCGCGCGCAGAATCCGCCGCAAGGGCCGACCTCGCCCGGGCCCGGCCCCGATGCCTGGATTGCAGAGGTGCCCGCCTCAGACGTCGACCGGCCGCTGGTTCTCCGGCACCTGATCCGGCGCATCCGCCGCCAGCGTCGATTTCCGACGCTCAGACCGGCGCCGTTCATCGGTGCGGATCTGGCTCAGCCAGGCGAAGGCGATCACAGCACCGATGGTGCCGAAGGCGAGAAACGGGACGAGAATTTCCATGTCGGGGCTCCTCTTTGCGAGTTGATAGCCGCGCAACCCGCCAGCCCCGTCGCCGGTTCCGATGCGAGCCAGCGGCCCGTCGCCGCACGCAAGGTCACCACCGCCCGGAGGCATGCGATCGGAAATCCTTCCGGAAGAACCGTACCGGCCGGCGGACACTGACTGTCGTCGCCCGCACGCAGCGCGTACGGCATCCGGACACCCACATCCCCGGTTGCCCGCGCTACTTTCGCCGCTTGTGCTCCTCGAGCCGCGGCATGATCTCGACGAAGTTGCAGGGCCGGTGCCGGTAGTCGAGCTGCATGGCGAGGATGTCGTCCCAGGCATCCCGGCAGGCCCCCGGGGACCCCGGCAGCGCGAAGAGATACGTTCCCCCCGCCACCCCCGCACAGGCCCGGCTCTGGATCGCCGAGGTGCCGATCTTGCCGAAGGAGAGCATCGTGAAGAGCGTCCCGAAGGCGTCAATGTCCTTCTCGTAGACCGCCCGGTGCGCCTCCACCGTCACGTCGCGCCCGGTCAACCCCGTCCCGCCGGTCGAGATCACCACATCCACCCCCGGATTGGCGATCCAGCTGCGCAATCTCTCCGTGATATCATCCACTTCGTCGCGCACCACCGCCCGGTCCGCCAGCACATGCCCCGCCGCCTCCAGCCGCGCCACCAGCGTGTCCCCCGAGCGATCCTCCGCCAGCGAGCGGCTGTCGGAGACCGTAAGCACCGCGATCCGCACCGGGATGAACTCCAGCGTCTCGTCGATCCGGCTCATCGGCGGGCCTCCTCCAGCCGGACCTGCACCGCCAGGAGATCCGCCCAGGCCGCGCGCTTCTTCTCCGGGTCGCGCAGGAGGGCCGCCGGATGGAACATCGGCATCACCGGCCGCCCCTGCGCCTCCGCCCAGCTTCCGCGCAGCCGCGTGATCCCCGCCGTCGTTCCCAGAAGCGCCCGCGTCGCGGTGTTTCCCATCGTGATCAATACCTCCGGCTCCACCAGCGCGATATGCCGCGCGAGGAACGGCGCCATCATCGCCACCTCGTCGGCCGACGGGTCTCGGTTCTGCGGTGGCCGCCAGGGCAGAACGTTGGTGATGTAGAGCGCCCGGTCCGGCATCTCCGCGCCCCGGGCGAGGCCGATTGCCGCGAACATCCGGTCGAGGAGCTGCCCGGATTGCCCGACGAAGGGCCGCCCCTCCCGGTCCTCCTCCCGTCCCGGCGCCTCGCCGACGATCATCACCCGCGCCGCCGGATTTCCATCCGCGAAGACGAGGTTTCGCGCCCCGCGCTTCAGCTTGCAGCCGTCGAATGCCGCCATTGCGGCCCGGAGGGCCGCCAGATCGGCGCAGCCCGCCGCCAGGGCCCCCGGATCTCCCGGCGGATCGCCCGCCGGGGTTTCCGCAGGCACGGCCGGCGCCGTCGCCTTCCGCGTCTCCTTTCGCGCATCGGGCAGTGCGAAGCGGTCCACCGGCGTCTCGCAGATCGCCTCGTCCGCCCCGAGCTCGACGAGCCAGGCCAGAGCCGCCAGATCGGCGTCGCGGTCGGAAGCGGGCAGGGACATCGGCTCTCCGGGACCTCTCTCGCCGCCGACCCTAATCCTGCCGCCCGCTCCTGACCAGAGCCTCAGGCCGCCAGCGACGGCCGGTTCGCATGCCGCGCCCGCCATGCCGCCAGCGCGCGATGACCCTCGCCGATCTCCACCCGGATCGGCCGCAGGAAATCGACCGCCACCAGCGCCGTTATGTCGGCGATGGTGAACCGCGCTCCGGCGACATTCTCCGCCTCCCCGAGCCGCCGGTCGAGCCAGTCGAGCCCGGCATGGACCCGCGGCATGTTGGCCTTCGCCCAGGGCGGGCACTGGTCCTCCAGAACCGCCATCTTCGGATTGCCGTGCCGCAGCACCGCGGCAATCGGCGCGAAGAGCTGGAATTCCACCCGCCGCTGCCACATCTCGATCCGCGCCGCTTCCAGCGCATCCCGGCCCATCAGGTTCGGCTCCGGCCAGAGCGCCTCGAGATAACGGCAGATCGCCAGGCTCTCGGTCAGCCAGCTGCCATCCGCGAGCCGCAGCGCGGGCAGATGGAAGCTCCCCACCCGCGCGGCATGATCGCCGAAATGCGCGCCGGTCATGATGTCGATCTGCTCGGTCGGCAGGCTGATCCCCTTCTCCGCCATGAAGATCCGCACCCGCCGCGGATTGGGCGCGGGACGGCATTCGATGAGCAGATCGGGGCGCGGCAGGTCCATGGCGTCAGTCTCGCCGCAACCACGCCGCCCCGCAAGACCCGCCGCTGCCCCGGGCTGACGCCCGGGCGAAACAGACCACAACCTCGCCTCCGCGCGACTGTCTCCGCCGCCCCAATTACCCCCAGCCTTGTCCCGCCGCCCGCTCTGCGCCATAGATGCCACCGCACCGTTCGGAGGCCCCCTTGTTCGCGCATCGCCACCTTCTGGGCATCGAGGGCCTCAGGCGCTCGGACATCGAGACGATCCTCGATCTCGCGGAGGACTACGCCGCCCTCAACCGCCGCCCCGACAAGCACGCCGACGCGCTCGCCGGGCTCACCCAGATCAACATGTTCTTCGAGACCTCGACGCGCACCCAGGCCAGCTTCGAGCTCGCCGGCAAGCGCCTCGGCGCCGACGTGATGAACATGGCCGTGGCCTCCTCCTCGGTGAAGAAGGGCGAAACCCTCATCGACACCGCGATGACGCTGAACGCCATGCACCCCGACCTCCTGGTGATCCGCCACCCCTCCTCCGGCGCTGCCAACCTCTTGGCCCAGAAGGTCAACTGCGCGGTGCTCAACGCCGGGGACGGCCGCCACGAACACCCCACCCAGGCGCTGCTCGACGGGCTCACAATCCGCCGCGCCAAGGGCCGGCTGCACCGCCTCAGCATCGCGATCTGCGGCGACATCGCCCATTCGCGCGTCGCCCGCTCGAACATCCTGCTCCTGGGCACCATGGAAAACCGGGTCCGCCTGATCGGCCCGCCGACGCTGATGCCCTCGGGCATCGACCGGCTCGGCGTCGAGGTCTTCGACGACATGCGCGCGGGCCTCGAAGGCGTCGACGTGGTGATGATGCTGCGGCTGCAGAAGGAACGCATGGACGGCGCCTTCATCCCGTCCGAGCGCGAATACTTCCACCGCTACGGCCTCGACGCCGAAAAGCTCGGCTGGGCGAAACCCGACGCCATCGTGATGCATCCGGGGCCCATGAACCGCGGCGTCGAGATCGACGGCACGCTGGCCGACGACATCAACCGCTCGGTGATCCAGGAACAGGTCGAGATGGGCGTCGCCGTCCGCATGGCCGCGATGGACCTGCTCGCCCGCAACCGGCCCGCCGCCTGATGCGCGCGCTGTTCGGTCCCGCCCCGCCCTGGCCGCCGGAATTCGCCCCGGGCGAGCGCGTGCTCTTCGAAGGCAGTTTCGACCCGGCCGCCTGGGCCAAGGAGGCCGCCTTCTGGTTCGTGCTCCTCGTCGCGCTCCTGTCGCTCCTGCCGTCGCTGATGGGCGCCCCCGACGTGGCCGTTCCGCTCCTGCCCTTCGTCGGGGCCTGCGCCGTCGCGGCGGGGCTTCTCTTCCTCGTCCACCGCGACCGCGACTGGGTGATGACCGACCGCGCGCTCTACATCTCCGGGGTGAAGCCGATCGAGAAGGCCCGCATCCGCCGCTTCGGCGGATGGGGCGCGACCATCACCATCATCACCGGCCACGGCACCAACCGTCGGCTGCTCGGGGTGCGACGCGCCACGACCCTGCGCCACGCGATGAACGGAGCCCTCCTGTGACGCTGATCCTCGCCAATGCCCGCCTGATCGATCCCGAAGCCGGCACCGAGACCCTTGGCGGCCTCCGGATCGTCGCCGGCGCCATCGCCGCGATCCTGCCCGAGGGCGCCGCCCCCGAGCCGGGCGCCGCACGTGATCGATCTCGGCGGCAAGTGCCTCGCGCCGGGCATCGTCGATCTCGGCGTCAAGATCGGCGAGCCCGGCGAGCGCCACAAGGAGAGCTTCCGCAGCGCGGGTCGCGCCGCCGCGGCGGGCGGCGTCACCACCATGGTCACCCGCCCCGACACCCTCCAGCCGATCGACACCCCCGAGGCGCTCGAATTCGTCGCGCGCCGCGCCAACGAGGCCGCCCCGGTGCGCGTCCTGCCGATGGCCGCCCTCACCCGCGGCCGCGAGGGCCGCCAGATGGTCGAGATCGGTTTCCTGCTGGACGCCGGCGCCGTCGCCTTCACCGATTGCGACCGGGTTACCGAAAACACCAAGGTGCTGTCGCGCTGCCTCACCTACGCCGCCTCGCTCGGCGCGCTGGTGATCGGCCACCCGCAGGAGCCGGGCCTGAGCGCCGGCGGCGCCGTCACCTCGGGCACCTTCGCCACCCTGCGCGGCCTGCCGTCCTGCTCACCGATGGCCGAGCGCATCGGCCTCGAGCGCGACCTCGCGCTGGTGGAGATGACCGGCGCGCGCTACCACGCCGACAACCTCTCCACCGCTGCCGCCCTCCCGGCCCTCAGGCGCGCGAAGGACGCCGGCCTCGACGTCACCGCCGGCGCCAACGTGCACCACCTGACGCTGAATGCGCTCGACGTCGGCGACTACCGGACCTTCTTCAAGTTCAAGCCGCCGCTGCGCGACGAGGACGACCGCCTCGCCCTCGTCGAGGCCGTCGCCTCGGGCCTGATCGACGTGATCTCCTCGATGCACACGCCCCAGGACGAGGAGAGCAAGCGCCTGCCCTTCGAAGAAGCCGCCAGCGGTGCCGTCGGCCTCGAGACCCTGCTGCCCGCAGCCCTCCGCCTCGTCCATGCCGGCGCGCTCACCCTGCCCGCCCTCTTCCGCGCGCTCTCGCTCAACCCGTCGCGCCGCCTCGGCCTCGACACCGGCCGGCTCTGCGAGGGCGCCCCCGCCGATCTCGTGGTCTTCGACCCCGACGCGCCCTTCGTGCTCGACCGCTTCGCCCTGCGCTCGAAATCCAAGAACACCCCCTTCGACGAGGCCCGGATGCAGGGCCGGGTGCTGCGGACCTTCGTGCGCGGCATCGAGGTGTTCGGACCGGAGGTTGGCCCATGACTCTCGTCGTGACAGCGCTCCTGGCCTACCTGCTCGGCTCGATCCCCTTCGGCGTGCTGATCTCTAAGGCGATGGGGCTCGGGGACCTGCGCAAGATCGGCTCGGGCAATATCGGCGCCACCAACGTCCTGCGCACCGGCAACAAGCCGGCCGCCGCCGCCACCCTGATCCTCGACGGCGCGAAAGGTGGCGTCGCCGTGCTGATCGCCCGCGCGCTGGTGGGCGAGGAGGCGGCGATGATCGCCGGCTTCGCCGCCTTCCTCGGCCACCTCTTCCCGGTCTGGCTGAAATTCCGGGGCGGCAAGGGGGTCGCGACCTTCCTCGGCGTGATGCTGGCCCTCGCCTGGCCCGCCGGCCTCGCCTGCTGCGCCACCTGGCTGGCCACCGCCGCCGCCTTCCGCTTCTCCTCGCTCGCCGCCCTCGTCTCTGCCGCCACCGCCCCGCTCTGGCTCTGGCTCTTCGGCCGCCCCGACGCGCTCTGGCTCGGCGCGGCCCTCGCCGCCCTCGTCTTCATCCGCCACCATGCCAACATCCGCCGCCTGATCGCCGGCGAGGAACCCCGCATCGGCGCCGGAAAGTAGCCCTGAAGCAGCAGCTCCGCTGCCCGAGCTACACCCCAGCCCGGAATCAAGCCGCAGGCGCCGGGCCAGCGCCTGCCCGTCCCGGCGGGCTGGCGCTTTGGTGACGCAAGCGAACCGCTCACACGTTGGATGTCCACGTCACCATAAACCGCATCGCTCACCCGTCGCAGCGCCACCCCACGGCCAGGCGCTGGCCCGGCTTGCACCCAGCCCGCTTCAACGCGTCAGTGATCGTCCCCGCACCCGCACCTGCGGTCGCGGCAGGATGCGACGCGCCAGACCCGAAACCACCCTCACCCCCGCGCCCAGGCCGCCCACTGCCCCGGCGAGCCGCCGAAGACGTTGATGTCGGTGTCGCCCCGTATCCCAGGCACGATCCCGGTTCCGGTGTACTGCCACAGCGTCCAGCTCTGCCCGGGATATTTCAGGCTCGGATGCCCGGCGACCGAGCGCAGCCAGAATTGCTCCCCCCGCACCTTCCACAGCTCGTTGTCTGCGTAGAAGTCGACGGTGGTGTAGATCACCGGCCGCCGCCCGTAATGCCGCTCGAGGATCGCGAGGAACACCGCCATCTCGGCGCGCACATGCGCCGGGTCCGGCCGGTGGCGGCAGGTGCGCGACTTGTGCGTCCATTCCATGTCGAGCGCATGGGGCAGGGCGGCCGCATCGCGCGGCACATGCTGGATGAACCAGCGCGCCTGCTCCTCCGCCGTGCGGCAGAAGTAGTAGTAGTGGTACCCCGCCCGCGGCACCCCGGCAGCCCGCGCACCGTACCAGTTGTCGAGGAACCGCTCGTCGGCGACGTCTCCGCCCTCGGTTGCCTTGATGTAGGCAAACGCGATCCCGCCGCTCCGCACCGCCGGCCAGTCTATCTCGCCCTGCCATTTGGAGACATCGATGCCGTGCACCGGATACCGCCAGGGCGCCGTGCCCTCCCAGGGATGCGGATCGCTGTCGCCGAAGCGCGGCACTTCCCCCCCGCCGCGGCTGGCGGCCGCGTAGGGCGCCGGGTCGGGACCACCGCAGCCGGACAGGAGGGCTGCAACCAGAAGGAGCGCACCGATATACCGCATGAAAATCCGTCTCCGTCGCCATGACCCCACGCCCGGCGAAGCCAATTCTACCCGGTTCCGAATTCCGCAGTCATCAACAGGTTTCGACAAACGGCAGATTTCGCACCGTTTTTTTTGCCGCAGGCCGGACCCGCCCGAAAAACTGGATCGAAATGCACTCGTCATGTTAACCTTTTTCAGACGCCGGAGCAGGTCGCTCTGCGAGCGTCATCTTTCAGATGGAATCGCTCCGACCAGACAAACGGGAATCAGGGAGGCCCCAATGGCGACATTCACCCTCAACGGCGTCGAGACCGACATCGACGCGGACGGAGCCATGCCGCTGCTCTGGGCGATCCGCGACATCGCCGGACTTCCGGGCACCAAGTACGGTTGCGGGGTCGGTATCTGCGGTGCCTGCACCGTGCATGTCGACGGACAGGCGCAGCGCAGCTGCATGCTGACCGTCTCCGAGGTGGAGGGCGCGACCGTCACCACGATCGAGGGCCTCGACCCCGAGGGCGAGCACCCGGTCCAGCGCGCCTGGCGCGAGCTCTCGGTGCCGCAATGCGGCTTCTGCCAGGCCGGCCAGATCATGCAGGCCTCGGCCCTGATCGCCGAAAACCCCGCCCTCTCGGACGACGACATCCTCGTAGGCATGAACGCGAACATCTGCCGGTGCGGCTGCTACGAGCGCATCGTCTCCGCGGTCCGTCTCGCAGCGACAGGGAGCTGAGCCATGCTGAAATATCTCCAGAACCTGCCCGGAACCCCGATCGCACGAAGCCCCGCGCCCCCGGCCATGCGGGCCTCGCCATCGTCCATCTCGACCGCCGCGCCTTCCTGTGCGGCAGCGTCGCCGCCTCCGGCCTCGCCCTCGCGCGCGCTCGCCACTCCGGCGGAGGCCTTCGAGCCCTACGCGACCGGCGGCGCTTCCATGCCCCACGGCCTCGTCACCGATCCGCTGGTCTTCGTGGCGATCGATCCGGACGGCACCGTGACCCTCGTCGCGCACCGGTCCGAAATGGGCACCGGCGCGCGCACCAGCCTGCCGATGGTGCTCGCCGACGAGATGGGCGCCGACTGGGCGCGGGTGAAGATCATCCAGGCCGAAGGCGACGAGCCGCGCTACGGCAATCAGGATACCGACGGCTCGCGCTCCATGCGCCACCACATCCAGTCGATGCGTCAGATGGGAGCGGCCGTGCGCACCATGCTCGCCCGCGCAGCCGCCGCCGAATGGGGCGTCGATGCGTCCGAGGTCACCGTGGGCGTGCACGAGGTTTCCGGCCCCGATGGCGCGACACTCGGCTTCGGCGATCTGGCCGAAGCGGCGATGGCCCAGCCGGTCCCGACTTTCGAGGAGCTCGCCTTCCGCGACGAATCCGAGTTCCGCTACATCGGCAAGGGCAACGTCCCGATCACCGATCTGCGCGACATCACCATGGGCACCGCCGTCTACGGCGCCGACATGTCGCTGCCCGGCATGAAATACGCCGTCATCGCCCATCCGCCCGTGGTCGGCGGCACGGTGAAGTCCTACGACGCCGTCGCGGCTCTCGCCGTCCCCGGCGTCGAGCAGGTGATCGAGCTGGCCGGAACGCCGCCACCGATGGTCTTCGCGCCGCTGGGCGGGCTCGCGGTGATCGCCACCAACACCTGGGCCGCCATCCAGGGCCGCGACGCCCTCGTGATCGACTGGGAGGCCGGCCCGAACGGCGACCACGACAGCGCGACCTACCGCGCCGAGTTGGAAGCGACCGCATCCCAGCCGGGCAAGGTCCTGCGCGATCAGGGCGACTGGGAGGCGGCGAAGGCTGGCGCCGCCCGCGTGATCGGCGCGACCTACCACACCGCCCACATGGCCCACGCGCCGATGGAGCCCCCTGTGGCACTCGCCAACGTGACCGGGGCCGGCGTCGAGATCTGGGCGCCGCTCCAGAGCCCCTACGGCGCGCGGCAGATGATCGCCGGCGCGCTCGAGCTCGAGGAATCCGCCGTCACCGTCCACACCACGCTTCTCGGCGGCGGCTTCGGCCGCAAGTCCAAATGCGACTACGCCATCGAGGCTGCCTTGCTGTCGCGCGCCGTCGGCGCGCCGGTCCGCGTGCAATGGACCCGCGAGGACGACATCAAGCACGGCTTCCTCCATGCCGAGGCAGTCGATCATCTGGAAGCCAGCATCGATGCCGACGGCAAGGTGACGGGCCTCCTGCACCGCGTCGTCGCTCCGACCATCGGCTCCACCTTCGGACCGGATGCGGGCTACCAGCTGCCCTTCGAGAACGGCATGGGCTTTCTCGACAATCCCTTCGACCTCGCTGCGCTGCGCTGCGAGAACGGCCCGGCGATGTCCCATGCCCGCATCGGCTGGTGGCGCTCGGTCAACAACGTCCCGCGCGCCTTCGCGATCCAGTCCTTCGTCGGCGAACTCGCCCATGAGCTCGGCCGCGACCAGAAGGAGCTGCTGCTCGAGCTCATCGGCCCTGCACGGCAGATCGACCCGAACGCCATCGGCGTATCCCCGCTCGCCGACTGGGAGATCGAGGCCTTCGGGCTCACCGAAAGCCCGCTCTGGAACTACGGCGAACCGCTCGGCAGCTACCCGATCGACACCGGCCGCCTCGCGGGCGTGCTCGAGATCGCCGCCGACGCCGCCGGCTGGGGCCAGGAGCTTCCCGAGGGCGAGGGCATCGGCCTCGCCGTGCACCGCAGCTTCGTGACCTACGTCGCCGCCGCCGCGCGGGTCCAGGTCGCGGAGGACGGCACCATCCGGGTGCCCGAGATCCAGATCGCCATCGATTGCGGCTTCGCGGCCAATCCCGAGCGCATCCGCAGCCAGATGGAAGGCGCCGCCGTCATGGGCATGACGCTGGCGCTGCATTCCGCGATCACCTTCGAGAACGGCGCGGTGCTGCAGCACAATTTCAACGACTACCCGATGGTGATGTCCGACAACTTCCCGCAACGGGTCGTCACTCACATCGTCGAGCATCCGTTCAGCGTCCACGCCGCCGGAGTCGGCGAACCGGGCGTCCCGCCCATCGCCCCGGCCATCGCCAACGCGCTCTTCGCCGCGACCGGCAAACGCATCCGCGACCTGCCGATCGGCGCATCGGTGTGACGCCTCCCCCGGTTCCGCGGGGTCGCCCCCCGCGGAACCGGATGCGTCGCGACACCTGATCGCCAAGGGCGCGTAGGCATTGCCCTGTATCGATCCCGGCCGGACCAGCACCGTATCCCTGCAAGATGACCTGATCGAGATCAGCAGCGTGACGTCCCCCGGCCGGACGGAACAAGTCAAGCCGGCGAAATACATCACCATGCGGGATGCGCTCCTGCCGGTCCTGCCGGACACTCCGCCAGGCAGGACGGTCGCGGAGAACAAGGCGGCGCTCCTTCTGCCTCTGTCCGAGGGGCATCTTCCGGGCGGCGCAAAGTCGGGCCGGTGGCTCAGGGCCGTGCAGCTGGACCTCGATGCGAGGGGCTTCATCGCCAGGGGTGAGACCGGTCCGACGCGAACCGACGCGACGGCATGTCGTGGGCATCGTCCAGAGGAGTTGAGCGCTGACCTGCCGGATCATTCCTCGACAAATCCATGGCAAGGCACCGGGTGTCGAAACGTCACGCCGCAGGGATCCATTCGGCCCGAAATAGTCGCGGCCATGACCACGCGGGCAGATGGACCATCCCCGACAGCGGCGCCCCGGATGGCGCTGCCGATGGATGTCATGCGTCATGAGAGACCTTGAGAATCCTCTGGAAGCCCTCCAGTCTGGTCTATGACGACGCCAGCAGGCCGGTTCAGCCGAGAGGAACAGTCCAATGCGGATCATTGCGAAAGGCGCGGCGCTCGCCATGGCGGTGGCGGCCATGTCCATCCCGGCATTCTCCCAGGACCGCATTGAAGGCCGGGTCGCCGTTGGCGGAGCGCCGATCGCCGGTGCAAAAGTGACAGTCTGGCAAGCCGGGTCCGACGCGCCCCGAGAACTCGCCTCCGCGACGACCGACGATGCGGGCTCCTATTCGGTGAGCATTGCGGACGGACGGGACGCGGGCGGCGTCCTCTACCTCGTCGCCAAAGGCGGCACGGCAGAGACGGCAGCGGACACCGGGTTGAATGCAGCCACCACGCTGATGGCCCTGCTCGGACCCGAACCGCCGCAGCGGGTGACGATCAACGAGCTGACCACGGTGGCCTCGGCCTGGACCGCGGCGCAGTTCCTCGATGGCGAAGCCGTGAGCGGCAACGCACTGGGATTGCAGATCGCCGCCGGCAACGTGCCGGGTCTCGTCGATCTGGAAACCGGCGGGCTCGGGCCGGTCATCACGGACCCGCTGAACGCGCCGCGCACCACGACGCTGGCCAGGTTCAACACGCTGGGTCTTCTGCTGTCCGGCTGCGTCACGGCGATCCCGGACGCCTGCGACAGGCTCTTCGACGCGGCCACGCCGCCTGGCGGGACTGCGCCCACCGACACGCTGCAGGCGGCGCAGAACATCGCCCGCCACCCCTGGCACAACGCGGACGAGCTCTTCGCACTGCTCGACGCCTTCTACCCGGTCCCGGACGGCGGACGGTACCGTGACGTCCCGCTGATCCCCTACCTGTTCCACGCGCCGAGCGCCTGGACCCTGTCGCTGGTGCATGCCGGAGGCGGCTTCTTCGCCGTCGGCGGCGCGGCCATCGATGCGGACGGCAACTTCTGGACCAACAACAACTGGCTGGTCGGCTCGCAGACCACGATCTTCGAGCAGTTCGGCGCCGGGGTCGGGAAGTTCGCGCCGAATGGCGCGCCCCTGTCGCCGATGATCACGGGCTTTCGCGGCGGCGGGCTCGACAGTCCCGGCTGGGGCATCGCCTTTTCCGCCGACGACAAGGTCTGGGTCACCAACCTGATCGGGCGCACCATTTCCGTGCTGGACCGCAAGACCGGCGCGCCGCTGTCGCCCGACAACGGCTACGATTTCGACGGCAAGCTCGGGCAGATGCAGGGCGTCCTCGTCGCCCCGAACGGCGATGTCTGGACCGTCGACAACGAGAACAGCCAGATCGTCCATATCCCCGGCGGCGATCCCTCCAGGGGTCGCATCCTCGGCCGCACGGTGGACGGCAAGCCGGAGGAGGGCGCGCTGCAGGTCAAGGGGCCCTTCGGCATCGCCATCGACCAGCAGGACCGGATCTGGATCACCAACAGCGGCTCCGACACCGTGACCCGCTTTCCCGCCAGCGATCCCGGCAAGGCCGAGGAGATCAAGGTCGGCTTCAGCCCGCACGCCGTCGCCATCGACAGCCGGGGCAACGCCTGGGTCGGCAACCTCGTGGGGCACCCGGAGACCGAAGAGAAGCTGGCTCTGGTGAAGCAGAAACTCGAAGGCAGGTTCCAGCAACTGCGCGGGTCGCAGTCGGCCGACGAGCTGGCCGCCCATATGTGGGTCGATCTGTGGGACATCATCAACGAATTCCCCGGCGGCGACATCTCGATGATCTCGCCCGACGGCACGGTGCACGGCCCCTTCGACGCGAACGGCGCCATCACCGGACCATGGGGCGTCGCCATCGACGGCGACGACAACGTCTGGGTCGCGAGCGCCACCAGCCATTCCGTCACCCAGCTCTGCGGCGTGCGCCCCGAGACCTGCCCGCCGGGGCTGAAGACCGGCGATCCGATCACCCCGGCCGAGGGCTACATCGGCGGTCTGCAGACGGTCGCCCCCATCGCCATCGACGCCGCCGGCAACGCCTGGGTCGGCAACGGCTGGGACGACACGGAGGCGGGCTTCAGCGAAGACCCGCCCGAGGCGCAGTCGACCCGGTTCTCGGCCCACACCATCGTCGTCTTTTTCGGCGTGGCCAAGCCGGTGAAGACGCCGTTGAGCGGACCTGTCGTGGCGCCGTAGCCAGCAGATCTGCCGGTCGCGCCACATGTCATCATGGTCGAGACGTTTCGCGTGCGGTGGCGCGGAATGGCCGGAGGCGCGTCTCGAAGTCCAATGCCTTTGTCCGGGAAGCGCTCATCGCCAAGATCGGGACAATTGTGCGTATTACGCCATCGGCAACTCGATGCGGCCCGGGGCCGTCAAGACCGTGCTCCGCGGTCGGGGGACAGCGGGATGGGCGATTCGCGCTGGCGCGACGCCGCCCGCCATGGTCCGTGCGCATCTCCCGACACCGTCCCGAAGCCGCGGAATCATACGTACCGCATGCGTACGGAATTCATACACGATGCATACGGCCGTTTCGGCCCGCGCTCAGCTGTGCTGCCGGTGCGCCGACAGCGGACTCAGAACGGCAGCGGGGCCACCAGCGTGAGGAAGAGGGCATCGCCTTCGGTGCGGTTCACGGCGCCGAATTCGCGGTAGAACCGGGCTTCGGCGGCCACGGGCCAGCCGCCCGGAGCGGCACTGAAGGCGATCGAGGGGCCGAGCGCCGACACCTCGCCGCGAAAGCCGCCGAGACGGGCGCCCGCGCCGCTGTCATCGGTGATCTGCCGGTAGTGATAGCCGTTCAGCCCGAGGGTCAGCCCGGACGCGAAGCTGCGGGACAGGGCGGCCTCCAGATGTGCTTCCTCGCCGGTGTCGTAGTCGGTATCGGGGTTTTCGCCGTTCCATGTCAGGCCCGCCGCGAGGCTCGCCTCCCAGCCTGAGACCGTGTCGAGCCAGGTCACCGCGGCGGTGCCGTCGATGCCCCAGCGGTTGAACGCGACATTGGTAAGCCGTTCGGCCGAGTAGTCGCCGATCGGAACATTGACCGAAAGCGCGCCGGTCCAGTGCCAGTTTCCACCGGTGCCGCCGAGACCGGCGACGAGGATCGGATCGCCGAGCAGGAAATCGGCTTCCTTGGCCGAGCTTCCGATCATGCCGCCATCGATCCCCGGGAACCGGATGGTCGTTTCGATGTCCTTCCATCCGGAGATCACACTCACGGCGAAGAAGGGCTGCGTGCCGGCGGGTCCCCTCGCATCCGGAAGCCAGGCGCCCGTGACGATCGGAAGGACGGCGTCGACCTCCGTGTCCATGTCCACCCCGCCGCCGAGGGCTATGGGATCGGCCTGAGACCCGGAATAGCCATATCCATCGAACCGGAGATATGTCCCCGGCGGTGGCAGCACCGCGGCGCGACTGCCGCGCTGGCCGAGCAGGTAGAAGCCGCTGCCGCCTTCCGCGGCGAAAACGGTTTCCGGCGCGACACAGGCGAGCGCGGCAAGCAGGGCCACCAGCGATGCCGTGCCCGGCAACGCGTCTCGCGGGCGCCGGGGAACCGGACCGGCATCGGACGGAGGGGCTTGGATCATCCGGGTCTCCAGGGATCGGCGGGCGGTGCGGCAGCCGCGTCACCGGATGTGACGCGGGACACTCTGATCGACTTACGAGTGAAATCTTAAGCATAATTTCATCTTTAGGTCGAGTGGCTTGTTGCCGCGGGGCGTGGGCGCGCGCCGCCTGCTTCCGCTTGACCTCTCCCCGGCGCCTCCCGAGTGTGGCGTCATGAGCCAGGACCAGCTAATCCTCTTCGCCATTCTGGCCGCGACCGTGGTTATGTTCGCCTGGGGCAAGTGGCGCCACGACATGGTGGCGATCGGCGCACTCCTCGCCTGCGTGTTCACCGGCCTCGTCCCGAGCGAGGCGGCATTCGCGGGGTTCGGCCACCCGGCGGTGATCACCGTGGCCGGCGTCCTGGTGCTGAGCCGCGCGCTCCAGGTCTCGGGCGCCGTCGATGCCCTCGCCCAGCGCCTGCTGCCGGCGGAGGCCGCGCCGACCACCATGATCGCCGGGCTGACAACGCTCGCCGCCGTGTTGTCGGGGTTCATGAACAATGTCGGTGCGCTGGCGCTCCTGATGCCTATCGCGATCAAGGTTGCGGATCGCACGGAGATCCCGCCGGGCCGCGTGCTGATGCCGCTCGCCTTCGGCTCGATCCTCGGCGGCATGACGACGCTGATCGGCACGCCGCCGAACCTGATCGTCTCGGGCTACCGACAGGAAACCCTCGGCACACCCTTCGCGATGTTCGACTTCGCGCCGGTCGGCCTCGCAATCGCCGCGGCAGGTGTCGGCTTCATCGTCTTGGTCGGCTGGCGCCTCGTCCCCGAACGCAAGCGCGCCGGGGTCGAGGGCTTCGTGTCCGGTGCCTATGTCACCGAAACCCGCATTCCGGAGGGCGGCAAGGCCGAGGGCATGACCGTGCGCGAATTCGAGGACGCCGTTCAGGACGCGAACATCCAGATCCTCGCAATCGTGCGCCGCGGTGTCCGGTTGCGCGCCCCGCGGCCCGGTCTTTTGCTTCAGCGCGACGACATCGTGCTCCTCGAGGCCGAGCCGGAAGGCATGGCCGGTGCCGTGGAGGCTCTGGGTCTGGAACTCACGGGTGCACGCGACCTGCCAGCGAAGGAGGAGGGGGAGACCGTGCCGGAGCCGGAGGAAACTTCGGAGGAACCCGACGAGCTGCCGCGCGACAGGGTGGAAATGCACCTCGTCGAACTGGTGGTCGCCCCCAGCAGCGCCCTGATCGGCCACACCGCCCGCGGGATCAATCTGCGCCTGCGTTACCATATCAGCCTTGTCGCCATCTCGCGCGAAGGCAAGCGCTCGGTCGGTCGCCTGCGCGACACCGCGATCCAGCCCGGAGATGTGCTGCTGATGCACGGCTCCGAAGAGGCGGCCGCCGAATTCGCAGCCGATTTCGGTCTGCTCCCGCTCGCGGGGCGCGAATTGCGGCTGGCCGACCGTCGCAAGCGCTGGCTCGCCGCCGGCATTCTCCTCGCGGCCGTCGCGCTCGCCGCGACCGGCGTGCTCGCGGCGCCGGTCGCCTTCACATCAGGCGTCCTCGCGGTGATGGTCACGCGCGTCCTGCCGCTGCGCGCGGTTTACGATGCCATCGACTGGCCGGTGATCGTGCTGCTCGCCTGCCTGCTGCCGGTCGCGGGCGCGATGCTGACGACCGGTGCGGCGGACGTGATCGCGAGGCTTCTGGTCGATGGCGTGGCGCGCGGCGCGCCGATCCCGGCGCTGGTGCTGATCCTCGTGGTGACGATGACCCTCTCGGACGTGATGAACAACGCGGCCACCGTCGCGGTGATGGCTCCCATTGCCTACGGCACGGCACTGGCGCTCGATGTGAACCCGGATCCCTTCTTCATGGCGGTGGCGATCGGCGGCTCCTGCGCCTTCCTCACGCCGATCGGCCACCAGAACAACACGCTGATCCTCGGACCCGGCGGGTTCCGGTTCGGAGACTACTGGCGACTCGGCCTGCCGATCGAGATCCTCGTCACGCTGGTCGGTGTTCCGATGATCCTGCTGGTCTGGGGGCTCTGAGCGAGGTTGCGACAGCCCTGAGCCTTCGCGCAGGGCCGGCTCCGAACCTCGACCATCCGCCGGCGAGGAGCCGGCGCAGCGCCAGCGCACGAAGCCTGCGGCCCTCAAGGCAGTAATGGTCCAGATCGATCGATCCGTCCGCGTGGCGCCGGATGGGTGTCTCATCGAAATCCGTCATGGGGCTACCTCTCGTTTCATGACCCCAGTCTCTCATCGACGGATGTGCCACGCTTGAAGACGACCTTCTGGTTGTTGCTGTGAAACCCTTGGGATTTGCCGGAATTGCCGTTGCGGCATAGTGTTCTTCCGGCTTGGAGGTCCGCGCGATGATCTACCTGTTCGACCAATGCGAACTGGACGATGTCCGGCACGAGTTCCGTCGGAACGGAACTGTCCAGTCGATCGAGCCTCAGGTCTTCGACTTGCTTCTCGTTCTCCTGCGCCATCCCGGAGAGCTGATCAGCCGGGATGCTCTCGTCGAGGCCGTCTGGCACGGGCGCATCGTGTCCGAGGCCACGATTGCCGCGCGGATCAGCGCAGCCCGCAAGGCCGTGGGCGATACCGGCAAGGACCAGCGGATCATCGTCACCGTCCCGCGACGGGGGATCCGTCTTGCCTGCGCGGTGGAAACCGGTGGCGGCCCTGTCACGTCCGAAGCAGGATCGACGGAAGAGGAAGCCCAACATGTGCGCTTCGCAAGGTCCGGGGACGGCACGGCACTCGCCTATGCCACCACCGGCAAGGGACCGCCTCTGCTGCGCGGCGGACACTGGCTGACGCATCTCGAACTGGACTGGCACAATCCGGTCTGGCGGCCGCTGCTCACCGAACTGGGCCGGGATTTCTCCGTCACACGCTGGGACCCGCGCGGAACCGGACTGTCCCAGCGCGACGTTCAGGATTTCGACCTCGAGCGGATGACCGACGACATGGAGGCGGTTGCAGATGCCGCGGGGCTCACGCGCTTCTCCATCTTCGCCGTATCGCAATCCGTGCCCGCGGCGGTGAACTTTGCGGTTCGCCACCCCGACCGGGTGTCGCGGATGGTGCTCTACGGTGGATTTGTTGCCGGTCTGGCCGTGCGGGGCACCCCGGAGCAGATCGCGCGCAACGAAGCGTTCCAGACCCTCGTGCGCGATGGTTGGGGCGATCCGGACAGCGCGATGGTTCAGGCATTCGCGACGATGTTCATGCCCGACGCAACGCGGGAACAGCTGATGTCCTTCGTTCGGATGCAGCTTGAACTCGGCAACCGCTGAGACCGTGATCAGCCTGCGCAAGGCCATTGCGCATTATGACATCGAGGCCCTGCTGCCGAAGGTCGCGGTTCCGACGCTGGTCGTACATGCCCAGAACGATACGGTCCAGCCTGCGCGACAGGGCCAGCGCCTCGCCGCGGGAATACCCGGTGCGGAACTGCTGATGCTCGACAGCCGCAACCACGCGCCGCTTCCTCAGGATCCGGCCTTCGGGAAACTCGTGTCCGCGGTGAAATCGTTCCTCAAGACCGAGTGATACGGTCGGTCCCGATCCGTGGAGCGAGGCGGATTGTCCGGGGGAATGGCGCGAAAATCCCGCGGCGCGGTAAAATCGGTGCAAGTTCGCGAGAATGCGTGGTTTTCAGGGGCTGGAACCCGGCTGGAAAGTGGCTGGAAACAGGCTTGCCATTTTGTCGGGTCCTGGCCCTGCGCCTTGACAGGAATTGCGTGGCCGGGCCGGCGATACGAGATCGGTCCGGGTCAGACGAGGCCCCGCCGTTCGAGCGCCAGCCGAAAGCCGTCCGACGCGATCTCGGCGCTTCGCTCGAGCGCTTCGGTCGTGGCGCCGGTGCGCGCCTGGGATGACAGGCCCGACAGGATCGTGAGCATGTAGTCAGCGAGAACGGTCGCGGTGTCGGACGCCAGGCCGGCACGCCCGAGCCACGACCTCAAACCGTCGAGGAAGGCAGAGTGCGCAGCCCTCTCCTGCGCTGCGACCTCGGGGTCGATGCAGTTGCGCATCCCCTCGAGAACGAGGCAGCCGCGCGCCACGTCGCAGGCGGAATACGCCCGGGCCGCCGCGACGAAAAGCCGGTGTGCCGCATCGGCGAGAGGTCCCGGTCCGGCCAGCGCTTCGGAGACGAACCCGGCTTCGTGGCTCGCATAATGCTCGAGAACCCGCTCCAGAAGTCCCGCCTTGCTGCCATAGGCGGCATAGAAGCTCGGGGGGCTGATCCCGATCGCGCGGGTGAGCTCCGCCACACCGACCGAGTCGTAACCGCGTTCATGGAACAGCCGGGCAGCCGTGACCACGCCCGCCTCCGCGTCGAAGCACCGGGGGCGGCCACGGGAAACAATGTGTTCCGTATCGGTCACTACAAAATACCTTGCCCGATCGTTCCGTCGCCTCTTATGTAACGCACGTTATATTAATGGAGGCAACGATGACAGACAAGACCGGAACCATCCTTCGGATCGATGCAAGCATGCGCCACGAAGGCTCGGTGACCCGCGACCTCGCCGACCGCCTGATCGCCGCGCGCCCGGCGGCCGAGATCATCGTGCGCGATCTTGCGGCCGATCCGCTGCCCCAGATCGATGCCGCATGGATCGCCGCGAACTTCACCGACCCGGCAGAGCGCAGCGACGAACAGACGGCAAGGCTGGCGCTGTCCGACACCCTGGTGTCCGAACTGCGCGCGGCCGACGAGATCGTCATCGGTGTGCCGATCTACAATTTCGGCGTGCCGGCGGCGCTGAAGGCCTGGGTCGATCTGGTGGCGCGCGCGCGGGAGACCTTCCGCTACGGCGAGAACGGTCCGGTCGGGCTTCTGGACGGCAAGCGGGCCACGCTCGTTCTGGCCTCGGGCGGAACCGGCTTCGGATCGGAGATCGATTTCGCGACCCCCTGGCTGCGCCACGTGCTGGGATTCATCGGCATCACCGATGTGACGATCATCGCGGCGGACAGGCTGATGGTCGATCCGTCGCGGCGCGACGCCGCCCGTGCCGAAACGGAGCGGGTGGCACTCGCCGCCTGACCTCAGTCGCGAAAGCGGGCGACGGTGCGGGCGCAGGCATCGGCCGCGCGCCCGCCGTGATAGTGCTCCCAGAGATCGTCGCTCCTGTCGCGCGATCGCAGCACCAGCATCCGGAGGGCCGCCCGCATCCCGGCCTCGTCGAGCGTCGGATTTCCCGCTTCGCGCGACATCAGGTCGAGCATCGCCGCACGCAGCGGTATGCGCGGGGCGATGCTGTCGGTGTCGCTGTCGAGTGGCATTTTGCAGCTCTCCTGTTCGCTGCGTTAACCACTGACACAAAAAGGTTAATTTCCCGTTTGAGGGCGTGGAATGTCCTGCGGGCACCGCTCTCGGAAAAACTTCGGATTGTCCGAAAATCATCCTTGATTGTGACGGGCATTGCCGTCATATGCCGCCTCCTGACGCCAACGCACGCGCCTCTGTCGGCCAATTCCAGACGGCCCATGTAGCGACGGTAACGTCTCTTTTAGGAACGCCGGGTCATGGTTGCCCGGGACTGATGGAGATGCGCATGCGACACGCTGCCGCTTTTGCGGGCACGCCCGCTTTTTTCGACATGCACCCGGCCCGTTCGTCGGTTTCGGCGTCGCAGGATGCCTATATCCGGGCGACGGATTTCGACCGTCCGACGATGGTCTTCGATCTCGACATGCTCCGCGAGAAGTATCGCGCCCTCGATGCCGGGCTCGGCACGGCGTCGATCCACTATGCGGTGAAGGCCAACCCCGCCCCCGAAGTGGTGCGGGCGCTGGCCGATCTGGGCTGCCGGTTCGACGCAGCATCGCGGGGCGAAATCGATCTCTGCCTGTCGCATGGTGTCCCGGCGTCGAAGATCGCCTTCGGCAACACCATCAAGCGCGCGGCGGATATCGCCCATGCCCATGCGGTGGGCGTGGAGCAGTTCGCGGCGGATGCCGAGGAGGAACTGCACAAGATCGCGGTTCATGCGCCCGGAGCGCGGGTGATCCTGCGGATGCGGATCGAGGTCTCGGACGCCGACTGGCCGCTGAGCTTCAAGTTCGGCTGCTCGCAGCGCGAGGCGCTCAGGCTGCTCGGGCTGGGACGCGACCTCGGGCTCGACATGGCCGGCATCTCGTTCCATCCGGGCAGCCAGGTCCGCGATCCGGAGATGTGGGCGCCCGCCCTCGATTCCGCGCTCGCCCTCTGGGAAGCGGCACGGGACGAAGGGGCCGATCTGCGGATCCTGAACATCGGCGGCGGTTTTCCGGCGTTCTACGGGCAGGAAATGCTCGGCACCACCGACTATGCCGCCCGGGTGATGGGCATGGTCCGGTCGCGCTTCGGGACCGAGGTCCATGTGATGGCCGAGCCCGGGCGCGGTCTGGTGGCGGAAGCCGGTGTGGTCGTGGCCGAGGTCATGCTGGTCTCGCGCAAGGATGCCGACGATCTGGCGCGCTGGGTGTTCCTCGATATCGGCAAGTTCTCCGGGCTCGCGGAGACGATGGAAGAGGCGATCCGCTACCAGTTCGAGACCCGTCACGGCGAAGACGCCGAGACCGGTCCGTGCATCCTCGCCGGTCCGTCCTGCGATTCCGCCGACGTGCTCTACGAGAAGCGGCCGGTCCAGCTTCCGGTCGATCTCGCCTGCGGCGACAAGATCCGGATCCTCTGCACCGGGGCGTACACGACGAGCTATTCGTCGGTCGGCTTCAACGGCTTCCCGCCGCTCGACGCCGTATTCCTCGGCTGAGAATCGCGATCGGGGCGGGCGTCTGGCGCCCGCCCGCTTGATGATTGAACGCGAACGGGCGTCAGCAACGTACTGCCGACAGCAAGCCATTGGAATAACTGTGTGTTCAGCGGAAAGTCACTGGTTAATTCTGCTCTCTCGGTGGCGCAAACCGCGGAACACGGGCCGTCGAAACTGCCTGGTTGCTGTTGTGACGCATCTTCCGAGCCAAGAGCGAAATCGATGGAGGATGCCATGCTTCAACCGGTCCGGCAGGCTAATCCCATGTCTGCAAAAGCTCCGCACTCCCGGCGCAACATCGTCGGGATAACGCCGCCTTCCTCAGCGGCGCCCCGACGGGGACTCGCGGAATCTTTGCGTCTATGCCTTGCCGCCGCCGCCGCCGGAGCGTCCGACGGCGGCGGCGTGCGTCACATCGGCACGATGTCGAAATAGGCCTTGTAGGATGCTCCGCTGCCGGAAATCAGGGCCGTCTCGGCCTTGAAACCGATGCCGTCAAACTCGGTTTTTCCGATACGCGTGGCGAGCACTACCATCTGCTTCGCTGACAAGGTGATCTTGATACCTCCGATCTGGTCGTCGCCCCAGTCGAAGAGATCGTTTATCGCCCCTCCGATCGCCGGCATCAGCGCACCGAGCGAGGGTCCGGCGATCGCGGCGATGATCGGACCGACCAGCGGGATGAGCCCCAACGCTATCGTGCCGGCGGTATGTACCCCTAACACGACCTTCTGGACTTCTGCCTTGTAGCGGTCGGGGTCGCCGAAATCGTTCTCCATCAGCACCGCAGCAATGTTGATGCCAAAGGGCGCACCCCTATAGAGTTCCAAGTTGTCCGGGCGCGAGTCACCTCCGTCCACATCCTCGTAGACCCTGGTACGAACAGTTGTCGCGAACTCCGGCGTCGTGACCGCGAGAATGACGTAGGGCTCATCGGAATCGGAAGATTGGTCCCAGTCGGTTTCTCCAAAGCAGTGCAAACCGGTGTAATGCACCGCTACGCCGCGCAGGTCAGTCGCGCCGATGTCCGGCCACCAGTAGATGCCGCCATTTTGGAAGGCGTTTGCACGCCCGCCCTCGGCAAAGTCGACTTCGTCGCTGATCGGGTAGCCCAGATACGAGGTTTCCCAGCCAAGACTTTGCCACTTGTTGCGGATTTCGCCGTACACGGCGTTGGCACCGGTCTGAGGTGTCCAGTAAATCGATCCGCCGTTGGAAAAGTGATTGTAGCGGCCGACACCGTCGGATGCGCCGGTCTCGTCGTTCAGGGGGTAGCCTAGCAAGCGCTCCCATCCCAAAGCTGCCCACTTGACGCGAATTGCTCCATAGACAGCGTTGGCGCCGGTATCAGGCGTCCAGTAGATCGAAGCGGTATTGTTGTTGAAGTGATTGTAGCGCCCAACCCCGTCCGGGGTGGCAGTCTCGTCGGTGCAGGGGACTCCGAAGGCGATCCCTCCGAGCATCACCCACTTCTGGTAGATGGCACCGTGGATTTCGAACGCTTCGAACAGGGCGGGGTTATCAACGATGCAGGATCCGCGCTTGAAGTACCAGGCATTGGGGTCCTTGCGGGCGAGGGGGCCGAAAAATCCTTCGCCTCCCAAGCGGTCGAATTTCCGGCGCATGCGCCCCTCGGCAGATATCGCGTCGAGGCCAAGGCCGGCTCTCGCCAAGTCGATGGGCTTCTTGATTAAGGAAGGCTCGAGCATGATCTGTTTCTCCCTTCTAGAAGAAGATCACAACGATTCGATATTTTTTTCAGAGAGCCGATAATTCAGACTTCGGCATGATAATTATGCGCTCGTTCCGGCTCAAAATAAAGCGGTCTTTTTTCACCTATGGGTGAACTCGCCGCCGACAGGCGATCTCAGTAGCTGTAATCGGCGTAGATGCGGTCGAGATCGCCGTTCCAGGCGCCGTGGTATCTTGCCAGCAATTCGTCGGCAGGGCTCTGGTTGTTGGCGATGCTCTCGTGGAGCGCGTTGAGGAAATGCGTCTCGTCTGCGATCAGTCCGCCGGCGCCGGGACGTGCGCGGGCGGCGAGACCCGCATGGGCGATGCTCAGGAGATCGCCGGCGAGGGCGCGCAGCGGGCGGCCGCGGAACGTGGCGCGCAGCCCGTCCTTCGCCGCGTCGTGGCGCAGCGCCTCGCGCTCCTCGGCGGTCCAGTCCTTGCAGAGGTCCCACGCGGCGTCGAGAGCGGACTGGTCGTACATCAGGCCGACCCAGAAGGCCGGCAGCGCACAGAGACGCCGCCACGGGCCGCCATCGGCGCCGCGCATCTCCATGTATTTCTTGATGCGGGCCTCGGGGAAGATCGTGGTCAGGTGATCGGCCCAGTCCGAGAGCGTCGGCTTCTCGCCGGGGAGGGCGGGCAGTTCGCCCTTCAGGAAGTCGCGGAACGACATGCCGAGCGCGTCGATATACTTGCCGTCGCGGTAGACGAAGTACATCGGCACGTCGAGCGCGTAATCGACGTAGCGCTGGAAGCCCATACCGTCCTCGAAGACGAAGGGCAGCATGCCGGTGCGGTCGGCGTCGAGATCGCGCCAGATCCGCGCGCGCCAGGACTGCCAGCCGTTCACCTTGCCCTCGAAGAACGGCGAATTGGCGAAGAGCGCGGTGGCGACCGGCTGCAGGGCGAGGGCGACGCGGAACTTCTTCACCATGTCCGCCTCGGAGGCAAAGTCGAGATTCACCTGCACGGTGCAGGTCCGGTACATCATCATCGTGCCGGTGGTGCCGACCTGACCCATGTAGCGGGTCATCAGCGCGTAGCGGCCCTTGGGCATCACCGGCATCTGGTCGTGGGTCCAGATCGGTGCAGCACCCAGCCCGATGAAGCCGGCGCCGATGTCGTCGGCGATCGACTTCACCTCGCGAAGATGCTGGTTCACCTCGTCGCAGGTCTCGTGGATGCTTTTCAGCATCGCGCCCGAAAGCTCGAGCTGGCCGCCCGGTTCGAGACTGACATTGGCGCCGTCCCGCTCCAGCCCGATGATGTTGCCCTGTTCCGCGACAGGCTTCCAGCCGAACCGGTCGCGCAGGCCCTCGAGCATGCCGCGGACCGAGCATGGCCCCTCGTAGGGCAAGGGCAGGTGCTTCTCGAGGCAATAGCCGAATTTCTCGTGCTCGGTTCCGATGGTCCAGTCGGATTCGGGCTTGCAGCCGCTGGCCAGATATTCGGCAAGCTGGTCGTGATTCTCGATGGGGCCCCCACCGGATTGCGGTATCGACATCGTGCGGGTCCCCCGAGGCAAGCCGTCAGCAGGACGGGCTTAGACCGGCCCGCAGGCGCAGGCAAGCGTGCAGCCTGCAGGTTCAGACTATCGTCGCGGCGGGGGACGGCCGAGGGCCGGAACGGTCTGCGCCGCCTGCCAGATGGTGACCGGAAAAGGTCGTGCGGTGCGGAAGGCCTCCACGGCTCGGGCGAGATCGAGGCCGGGCAGCGGCGCGAGTGCGTCGGGGAGAGCGTCGGCTCCGAGCGCGCCGCGCGGGATGCGCAACTGCGTTCCCTCGGCGCCGGTCAGCACCCAGTCGCCGGCAGCGACCTCGACCCGTGCAAGGGCCGAGAGCCCCAGCACGCCGCCCTCGATCGGGCCGAAATACGCGATGCGCCCTTCATCGACCGTGACGACGCCTGCTTCGGGACTTTCGGCACCGAGGCGGGTGCGGCGGACCGCCCCGGCCACCATCACAAGACCGATGCCGGTCAGAAGGCCGCCGACGATAAGTGGCCCCAGGCCGGCATGCCCAGTCGCGATGACGACCACGCCAAGCAGCGCGACGGCGCCCCAGCCGAGCGGTTCGCGCCAGAGGCGCACGGTCGCTGCGATCTCCGGGCGCAGGAAGCTCATGTCCAGTCGCCGCGCAGCGCCTGCCAGAGCGTGATGGCTGCCACGGCGGCGGTGTCGGCGCGCAGGACGCGGGGGCCGAGGCTGACCGGCAGGACGTACGGGAGGCGGGTGAGGCGGTCGGACTCCTCGGGCGCGAAGCCACCTTCCGGGCCGATCAGGATCGCCCAGGGGCCGTCCGGGGCGGCGGCCAATGCCGTGGCGGCCGGAGGCGCGTCGCGGCGCTCGTCGCAGAACAGGATGCGGCGGGCCGGGTCCCATTCGTCGAGCAGTGCGTCAAGCCGGGCGGGCTCGACCACTTCGGCGACATTGGTCTCTTCGCATTGCTCGGCCGCCTCGATCGCGTGGGCGCGGAGCCGGTCGATGCGAAGACGCTCGGCATTGGTGTGGCGGGTGAATACCGGCTGGATGCGGGCGACGCCGAGTTCGGCGGCCTTCTCGACGATGAAGTCGGTGCGGGTCTTCTTGAGCGGGGCGAAGAGAAGCCAGAGGTCGGCCATGCTGCGCTGCTTCTGGCCGCGGCTTCGGGCGACCAGCATGCCGCGCCGCTTGCCGGTCTCGGTCACTTCCGCCAGCCATTCGCCGTCGCGGCCGTTGAAGACCGCGACCGGGGCGCCGACCGCCCGGCGCATCACCGCGAAGAGGTAATGCGCCTGATCGCCGTCGAGCGGGATGCTCGCCCCCTCGTGAAGATCGGTGCCCACAAAAAGCCTGATCTTGCCGTCCCGATCTGCCATAGGATGCTCCTCATGAGCGAGAACATTATGCCGGGCCGGGTTCCGGATGGAAGAGTGGCGGACGCACCTGCCGAGAACTGGGTGGACCGGTTCGCGCCCGCCGCGACGCGGCCCTATCTGCGCCTGAGCCGGGCCGACAGGCCGATCGGCACCTGGCTCCTGCTTCTGCCCTGCTGGTGGGGGATCGCGCTGGCGGCACTGGCCGATCCCGCGGGGTTCGGGCTCTTCGATCTGTGGCTGGCGGTTGCCTGCGGGCTCGGGGCAATCCTGATGCGCGGAGCGGGCTGCACGTGGAACGATCTGACCGACCGCAACATTGATGCCGGCGTGGCCCGAACCCGGTCGCGGCCGCTGCCGTCCGGGCAGGTGACGCAGCGGCAGGCGGTGCTCTGGATGGTGGTGCAGGCGCTGCTGGCCTTCGGGCTGCTCCTGACCTTTCCACTGCCGGCGATCCTGCTCGGGGTGGCCTCGCTGGCGCTGGTGGCGATCTATCCCTTCGCGAAGCGCTTCACCTGGTGGCCGCAGATCTTCCTCGGGCTCGCCTTCAACTGGGGGGCGGTTCTGGGCTGGGCGGCGCATGGCAACGGCTTCGGATGGCCGCCGGTGCTGCTCTATCTCGGGGCGATCCTCTGGACGCTCTTCTACGACACGATCTACGCGCATCAGGATCGCGAGGACGATGCGCTGATCGGCGTGAAGTCCACGGCGCGGCTGTTCGGGGCGGCGACGGGGCGCTGGCTGGCAGGGTTTCTGGCGGGAAGCGCGCTTCTGATCGGCGCGGCGGTGGCTTTGGCGGCGCCGGAGTTTCCCGGGCTGGGGGTGGCGCTGGTCGGGGTTGCGGGCTTTGCGGGGCATCTGGGCTGGCAGCTGGCCCGGCTCGACATCGACGACGGCGGGACCTGTCTCGCGCTGTTCCGCTCCAATCGCGATGCGGGATTGATCCTTGCGGCCGCACTCGCCCTGGCCGCAGCTCTCTGAGATCCCGCCGCAGAGGGCTGCCCCGCGGCGCTTGAACCACCCCGCGCGAGACCGTAAGTCTCCCGGACCCGACAGGACTGGACCCGGATGCGCCTGCGCGCCCTCATCTTCGCACTGCTCGCCCTCGTCGCGACCGCGGCACTCGCCCTTGCCCTGGCCGGTGCGGCGACGCGCCATGTCGAGCGTCAGACGCTGGCCGAGCTCGATGCGGCCCTCGGGGCCGGCGGCATGGACTGGGCGACGAGCACAGCGGACGGACTTCTGGTGACGGTGTCGGGCACGGCGCCGGACGAGGCGACGCGGCTGCGCGCAATCGAGATCGCCCGGCAGGTGGCCAGTCCGGAGCGGGTGACGGATACGACGACGGCCGAGGCGCCCGATCCGCTGGAGCCACCCGACTTCGCGCTCGAACTCCTGCGCAACGAGGCCGAGGTGTCGCTGATCGGGCTGGTGCCGGGCACGGAGGCGCGCGCGGTCATCCATGAGGCGCTGGCTGCGGGGGCGCTCGACGGGCTGGTGACCGACATGCTCGAGACAGCGGATCATCCGGCGCCCGAGGGCTGGCAGGAGAGCCTCGCCTTCGGGCTCGACGTGCTGGTGGCGATCCCGCGCACCAAGATCAGCGTGGCACCGGGGCAGGTGAACGTGATCGCCGTGACCGACAGTGCCGCGGCGCGCGAGACGCTGGAAGCGGAGATCGGCGCGCGGCGCCCGGAGGGTGTGCGGCTCGCGCTCGACATCTCCGCACCGCGCCCGGTGATCGCGCCGTTCCGGCTGGACTATGCCTGGGACGGCGAGACCGGGCGCTTCGCGGCCTGCACTGCCGACGACGAAGCGGCGGTGGCGGAAATCCTGAGTGCGGCCCGGGCGACCGGGCTCCGGGGGCCCGATCCCGACTGTGCCATCGGGCTCGGCGCCCCGTCGCTGGACTGGGCCGATGCGGTGGTCGCCGGGCTCGACACGCTGCGCGACCTCGGGGGCGGGCGCTTCGTGATCACCGATACGGTGGCGCGGCTGACCGGACCGGCGGGGGGCGATGCGGAGGCCCTGAACGCCGCGGGTGCGGCGCTCGCGGAAGCGCTTCCGGCGATCTTCTCGCTCGAGACCGTCGTGCTGCCGCGCATGGAGGCCGGCGCGGACGGGCAGGAGGTCTATGCGCCGCGCTTCGAGGCCGTCCTGAACGCCGACGGACTGATCCGCCTGAGCGGGGCGGTGCATGATCGGACCTCCCGCGATGCGATCGGCAGTTTCGCCGCCGCGCTCTACGGGCACGACAAGGTCGACAATACCAGCGTCATCGACCCGGCCCTGCCCGACGGGTGGCCCGGACGGGTGCTGGCGGGGATCGAGGCGCTGTCGAACCTGCGCAGCGGCAGCCTCACGGTCTCGCCGGAGCTGATCCGGCTCGACGGCATGGCGGTATCGGAGAGCGAGGCGGACCGCATGCGGGCGTTCTTCGTCTCCAAGGGCGCGGGTCCGGTGGAACTCGCGATCGATTTCGATGCCGAGGCCGCGGAGGCGCTGGCCCGAGCCGCGGCCCTCGCCGCCCGGCCGCGCCCCGAGATCTGCGCCGAGGAGATCGCCGCGATCCTCGACGCCGGCTCGATCGGCTTCCCGGCGGGATCGAGCACCATCGATGCCGCGAGTTCCGGGATCATCGCGGCGATCGCCGACGTCCTGCGCGGCTGCCCGGGGGCCCGTTTCGAGGTGGCAGGCCATACCGACAGCCAGGGCCGTGGCGAGGTGAATGACCGGCTCAGCACCGAGCGTGCCGAAGCGGTGAAGGCGGCGCTCGACGCCGAGGATCTGCCGCTGGTGGCGCTGACCGCGCGCGGCTACGGCGCTTCGGTTCCGGTCGCCGACAACGACAGCCCCGCGGGGCGCGCGCAGAACCGGCGCATCGAGATCACCCTCTTGAGCGACGCGCCGCCCGAAGCCGAACGGGCGCAACTCGCGCCACCCGCCTGCGCCGCGGAGATCGCCGAGATGCTGGCGGACGGTGCCATCCAGTTCGCGCCCGGGTCGACCGCGATTGCCGACGAGAGCCGGGAAGTCATCGAGGCGGTGGCGACGACGCTCGCGGCCTGTCCGGGCGCCGCATTCGAGATCGCCGGGCATACCGACGATCAGGGCGCGGCCGAGGTCAATCTGAGCCTGAGCCAGGAGCGGGCCGATGCGGTGCGGCTGGCCCTGGAAGAGGCCGGCGCAACCGGGGTCACGCTGACCGCGCGCGGCTACGGCGAGGAAGTCCCGGTCGCCGACAACGACACCGCCGAGGGCCGGGCGCTGAACCGGCGCATCGAGATGGCGCTGGTCGAGAGCGCTGACCCGGCGCCCGGAGAGGAGGGCGCCGTGGCCGCGACGGTCGATGGCGACAGCGCGGAGGGCTGCGTGGCGCGGGTGGCCGCCCTGCTCGACGCGAACCCGATCGCCTTCGGGCTCGGCGCGTCCGGAATCGACGCAGGGAGCACGGCGACACTGGACGAGATCGTCGCCGTGCTCGAGGACTGCCCGGCGGGCACGGAAATCGAGGTCGCGGGGCACACGGATGATCGGGGGTCGGCGGAGGGCAATCTCGCCCTGAGCCGCGACCGGGCCGCGTCGGTGCGCGACGCTCTCGCCGAGGCCGGCCTTGACGGGATCATCCTGACGGCGGAAGGCTACGGCGAGGCGCGTCCGATCGCCGACAACGAGACCCGGGACGGGCGCGAGCGAAACCGGCGCATCGAGATCACGCTTGTCGCGGCACCCGAGCCGGCGCCGGCCGCGGATGAGACGGACGCGGCGGCGGAGGGCGACGCCGCCGAGGGAGTTGCCCCCGATGCTGTCGGGGAAACATCGCCGGCCGAAGATGTCGCGGCGCCGGAGCCCGGGCCGGACGAGGCGCAGGCGGCGCCGGGTCCGGACGGTGCCACAGCGGAGACTTCAGATGGATCGCAATGACCTCACCCTCGCCGTCGCGGCGGGCCTCGTGGCGGCGGTGGTGCTCGGATGGATCCTGCACATGCTGTTCGCGCGTCTCAACAATGCGGCGGGCCCACGCAGCATCAAGCGCACCGCCGACATGGCGCACCGGCTCCATGACGCCGAGGAAGCCCAGCACCGAGCCGAGACTCGGCTGCGGCAGGTCGAGGGCGATCTGCAGGCGCGGGTGACGGAGCTCACGGCGGAGCTCGAGGCTTCGAACGCGGCACTTCTGCGCGCCCGGCAGCAGACTGAGGAAATCCGGGCCGCCTACCGCCAGACCATGGAGGCCCGGGCGCCGGGCATGCCGTTCGAGCCGTGAGCTAGCGGCTCCAGCGGGACAGCGCATCCTCGTCGCTCACGCGCGCATCGACCCACTGGCCGCCGTCGGAGGTGGCTTCCTTCTTCCAGAACGGGGCCCGGGATTTCAGGTAGTCCATCAGGAATTCCGCCGCCTCGAAGGCGGCCTGCCGGTGCGGCGAGGCGGTTGCTACCATCATGATCTGTTCGCCCGGTTTCATCGGACCGTAGCGGTGGATGATCAGACTGGCCTGGAGCGGCCAGCGGGCATGGGCTTGGGCCTCGATCGCGCCCAGCGCCTTCTCGGTCATTCCGGGGTAATGCTCCAGCTCCATGCCGGCGATCGGGGTGCTGGCGGCATGGTCCCGCACGAGGCCGGTGAAGCTCACCAGCGCGCCGATATCGGTGCGGCCGGCCCTGAGGGCGGCCAGTTCGGCCCCGAGGTCGAAATCCTCCCGCTGGACCCGGACGGCCATTCAGCCGCCGGTCATCGGCGGGAAGAACGCCACCTCGCGCGCGCCTGAAAGCGGTGCGTCGAAATCGACCAGATCCTGGTCGACGGCCACCCGAACGGCATCGAGATCGGAGAAGGCCAGCGCGTAGCGCTCCTCGCGACCGCGCAGTTCCTCCACGAGATCGGCCACCGTCGCGGCCTCGGTCTCTACCGCCTCGGAAGACTGGCCGATCCGCTCGCGCAGCCAGGCGAAGTAGAGGACGTCGAGGGTCATTTGCCGCGATCCTTGAGGAAGGGCAGCGCCTTCATGAAGTAGTCGTAGCCGGTCATCACCGTCAGCAGACCCGCGACCCAGATCAGGATCATGCCGCTGCCCTGCATGAGCCAGCCGAACCAGTCATGGAAGTTGTGGTTCACCCAGGGCTCTGCGCCGCGCTGGCGGTCGTAGTTGAAGACGCCGGCGATCAGCAGGACGGGGATGGCGATCATCTGGGTGGTGGTCTTCCACTTGGCGAGATAGGTCACCTTCAGGTCGGCCGCCCGCGCGCCGAGGAATTCCCGCAGGCCCGAGACGAAAACCTCGCGCAGCAGGATGAAGGCGACCGGAACCAGGATGAGAGCGTTGATGCCCGAAAGCCCGACGATCACCGCCAGCGCGATCACCACCATCGCCTTGTCGGCGATCGGGTCGAGCATCCGGCCGAAATTGCTCTCCTGTCCCCAGGCGCGGGCGAGATAGCCGTCGACATAGTCTGTCAGCGCGGCGAGGATGAAGAGAATGATGGCGACCCAGTCGGCGGTCGGGCGGTCGAAGAACACGAAGGCGAGGGCCACGCCGGGCGCTGCCAGGAGCCGAAGGACCGTAAGGATGTTCGGTATCGTCCAGGTCATCGCAGCATCCATGGGCGGACAGCACAGTCCGTCCCCGGAAGATATAGCCCGTCAGGCCTCGCCATGGAAGAAGCCGTGGATCGTCTCGGCCAGCGCGTCGGAGATCCCCGGCGCGGCCTTGAGATCTGCCAGTCCGGCGCGGCTCACCGCCTTGGCCGAGCCGAAATGCGCCAGAAGCGCGCGCTTGCGGGCCGCCCCGACACCGGGCACCTCGTCGAGCGGGGTCGCGCGGGTCTGGGCCGCGCGCTTCGCCCGATGGGCGCCGATGGCGAATCGGTGGGCCTCGTCGCGAAGGCGCTGGATGTAGTAGAGCACAGGATCGCGATGCCCGAGGGCGGTCACCGGAGCGCCGGGGCGGTAGAACTCCTCCTTGCCGGCATCGCGATCGACACCCTTTGCGACACCGATGAGGGCGACGTCCTCGATCCCGAGTTCGGCCAGCGCCGCCTCGGCGGCCGACACCTGCCCGGCACCGCCGTCGATCAGCACCAGGTCGGGCCAGGTCTCGCCCTGGCGGTCGGGGTCTTCCTTGACCAGCCGGGCGAAGCGGCGGGTCAGCACCTCGCGCATCATGCCGAAATCGTCGCCCGGCGTGATGTCGGCGGCCTTGATGTTGAACTTGCGGTACTGGGACTTCAGGTAGCCCTCGGGGCCGGCGACGATCATGCCGCCCACGGCATTCGTGCCCATGATGTGGCTGTTGTCGTAGACCTCGATCCGCTCGGGCGGTCCGTCGAGCCCGAAGGCTTCGGCGAGCCCTTCGAGGAGGCGGATCTGGCTGGCGCTCTCGGCCAGGCGTCGGGCCAGTGCCTCGCGGGCGTTGCGCGCAGCCTGCTCCACGAGATGCGCCTTCTCGCCGCGCCGGGGCACCGCGATGGCGACCCGCCGGCCTAGGGAGGCGCTGAGCGCCTCCTCGAGCAGATCGGGGTTGGCGACCGGCTGGTTGACGAGGATGAGCCGGGCGGGGGTCTTGTTGCCGTAGAACTGCCCGAGGAACGCCTCGAGGATCTCCTCGGGCTCGGCGCCGGCGCCCGTCCGCGGGAAATAGGCGCGGTTGCCCCAGTTCTGGTTGGCGCGGATGAAGAAGACCTGCACGCAGGCCTGCCCGCCCTCCTGATGGAGGGCCACGACGTCGGCTTCTTCCACGCCTTCGGGGTTGATGCCCTGATTGGCCTGCACGCTGGTCAGCGCGCGGATCCGGTCGCGCAGGGCCGCGGCACGTTCGTATTCCATGCCGGCGGCCGCGGCTCCCATCTCTTCGGCGAGCTGTTTCTGGATGCGGGATGAGCGGCCCGAGAGGAAGTGCACGGCATCCTCGACCAGCGCCGAATAATCTGCTTCCGAGACCAGTCCGACACAGGGGCCGGCGCAGCGCTTGATCTGGTAGAGGAGGCAGGGGCGGCTGCGGCTCTGGAACATCGCGTCCGAGCAGGAGCGCAGAAGGAAGGCCTTCTGGAGTTGGTTGAGGGTACGGTTCACGCTACCTGCCGAGGCGAAGGGTCCGAAATAGCGGCCCTTCTCCTTCCGCAGGCCGCGATGCTTGCGGATCTGCGGGAAGGGATGGTCGTCCCCGACGAGGATCGACGGGAAGCTCTTGTCGTCGCGAAGGAGAACGTTGTAGCGCGGCTTGAGCTGCTTGATGAGGTTCTGTTCGAGCAGCAACGCTTCGGTTTCGGTCTCGGTGGTCAGGAACATCATCGAGCTGGTCGCTGCGATCATTCTACTTATGCGCGAGCTGTGACCTGTCGGCTTGGCATACGATCCCACACGACGCTTCAGGCTGCGGGCCTTGCCGACATAGAGAACCTCGCCCGCCGCATCGAGCATGCGGTAGACACCGGGGCTGTCGTCGAGGCGGGCGAGGTAGTCGCGGATCACGGCATGTCCCGACGGTGCACCGGAACGGGTACGGGTTTCCTCCTCGAAGCCGCCGATCTTGTCGGGGGTGTCGCGGGTCGACTTTTCTTCTCTACCCAAGGTTGATTCTCCAGACCGCCTGCGCGGAACCCGACAGGAGTTCAAGCCAAAAGATGTCCACTGAATCTGTGGACAACTCTGTTGGCAAAACCTCGGACTGTGACATTTCCCCTTCCCCACAAGCCGGTTCAATACAATGCTCACATTTTAGGCAATTTTTCAACACGCTGTTTTCAAACATTTTTTTCGTATCGATAAGGTAAATTTTTGGAATCATTGACAGAATCAAAACGGAAGTGTGACGACCTTTCGCCGCGTGGAAAAGTCAACGGCACCGCGGCGCGGAATGGCCATCAACAATGAAAATTCCTCACTCCACGCCGAGCACATCAGGCGTCTGCCAAGCGAGGTGCTGGCCGCCATCGATGCAGATCAGTTGGCCGGTGTAGCCCGGACTGTCGAGGATGAAGTCGAGGGCGCGGCAGATCTCGTCCGGGCTCGCGCCGCGCTCGAGAACCGTCGCCGCACGCTGCGCGGAAAAATGCGCTTCCGATTGTCGCGCCCCGCGCAAGGTCGGCCCCGGGCCGATGGCATTGACCCGGATGTCGGGAGCGAGGCCGCGGGCGGCCGTCTGCGTCAGCGCCCAGAGCCCCATCTTTGCTATCGTATAGGTTGAAAATTCCGGTGTGAGCTTCAGCACGCGCTGATCGACCATATTGACGATCACACTCTGCGCCAGCGCTTCACCTGCGGCATCGCGAGCCCCTTTCGGTGCCTGGGCCGCAAAAGCCTGGATGAGTTCGAAGGGAGCCCGAAGGTTCGAGCCGAGGTGCCGGTCCCAGCTCTCGTGAGTGGCGGTGGCAATGGTGTCGTGCTCGAAGATCGAGGCGTTGTTCACAAGTACGGTCAGCTTCCGGCCCAGCGCCGCCGCCGCACGGGGCACGAGGCTCGCCGTCTCGTCGCGGTCGAGCAGATCGGCGCCCAGCGTCGCCACCGTGGCGCCGGTTTCCCGCAACTCCGCCGCAAGCGCTTCCGCGTCGTCGGCACTGCCGTGATAGTGGATCGCAACGGCGCCACCCCGTCCGGCCAGCCGCCGCACCATCGCAGCGCCCAGTCGCTGCGCGCCGCCTGTCACCAGCGCTGCCGTCTCGCTCATGCCACCGGCCCTCCGTTGTGAAACAGGAAATACATGTAGCCGGCATACAGCAGCAGGAACACCATCCCTGCGATCCGTCCCATCGGCATGCCGCGCATCACGAAAGGGACAAGCAGAAGCGAGCAACCGAGCATCACCCAGAGGTCGCGGCTCATGAACTCCGGACCGACCGGGAGCGGGCCGAAGAGGCTCGTGACGCCGAGGATCAGCAGGATGTTGAAGAGGTTCGAGCCGATGACGTTGCCGATCGCCACGTCGGCCTGCCCGCGGAGCGCCGCCGAGACCGTCGTCGACAGCTCCGGGAGCGAGGTTCCGACCGCCACCATGGTCAACCCGATGACAGCCTCCGAGATACCGAGGCTGCGGGAGATTCCCACCGCCCCCTCGATCAGCAGATGCGCGCCGAGCGGCAATCCGATCAACCCGGCGACCAGATAGAGCCACATCCGCTTCCCGGGCACGTGGCTGCCGAGCTCCTGCACCTCCTCGACCACTGCATCGGGCGTCGCCCTGGCCACGCGCACCGTGTCGCTGAGGATCAGGCCGAAGACCGCCAGCAGTACGGCGGCGTGCCAGTAATGCAGCGGACCGACTGCCGCGAGGACGATCAGGAGCACCGATGCCGCGAGCATCTGCACGAAACTGCGCTGGCTGCCGTTTCCGAGCGCATGGATCGTCGAGATAACCGCCGGCAGACCCAGGACCAGCAGGACGTTCGCGATGTTGCTGCCGACCACGTTGCCGATGGCGATGTCCGGCACTCCCGACAGTGCGGCATTTATGCTGATGATCAGTTCCGGTGCAGAGGTGCCGAAGGCGACTACCGTGAGACCGACGATCAGGGTCGGTATGCCCATCCGGAGGCTGAGTGCGACGGCACCCCGCACCAGCAGATCGCCGGCGGCCAGAAGCAGACCGAGCCCGGCGACCACGAAGACGATGTCCATGACTGCGGAATCCCGGCTGGAGATCAGGTGGAGGAGCGGTCGGAGGACGCCCCGCAGATGCAGGGGGCCTCGCCGATGATGTAGGCGCCGCAGGACGGGCATTTGCGCGCCGCCTCGATCTTCGCGTCGCGGCCGGCTCGCGGCATCCTGCGACGGCCCTTGCCGAGGAGCCCGAGCATCGCCATCGCAACCAGAAAGACCAGCACCGCCTTCAGCATCATGGCGCCGAGAGCCCGTAGCGCGCCCAGAGCCCGTGTTCCTCGACGCCGGAAAGCGCTTCGGCCACACCCGGGAGGCCCAGCCGGCGGAACAGCGGCCGGCGCGGGCGCATCACCGAGAACCGCACCTTGTCGCCGTAGCGCGCCTTCATCTCCGGCACGAGATGGCCGATTCCGTCGGCGAGACCGACATCCACGGCGCCCTGTCCGACCCAGATTTCGCCGGTGAAGAGGTCGCGCTCCGCGAGCCGCGCGCCGCGCCGGCTGCGCACCTGCTCGATGAAATTGCGGTGAATCTGTGCCTGCAACCCCTTGAGCCGCTCGACATCCTCGGGCCGTTCCGGCCGGAACGGATCAAGCAGGCTCTTGTCCTCGCCGGCGGTGTGCACGCGCCGCTCGATGCCCTGACGCGCCATGAACTCGTGAAAGCCGAACGAGGCCGAAATCACCCCGATCGAGCCCAGGATGCTGTTGGGATCGACATGGATCTCGTCGGCGGCGGTGGCGAGCCAGTAGCCGCCCGAGGCGGCGACATCCTCGACAAAGGCGTGGACCGGGATGCTCTTCTCGTCGGCGAGCCGCCGGATGCGTGCGGCAATCAGGCTCGACTGCGCGGGCGAGCCGCCGGGCGAATTGATCACCAGCGCCACCGCATGCGGCTTGCCGCGCCGGAAGGCCGCCTCGATCAGCGGGGCGAGGGCGGCATCGCTCAGCGCCGCGCCGCCGATCCCGCGGGCCGCAGCCCCGATGGCCCCTTCGAGGCGCAGGACGGTCACACCGGGCTTGCGCCGGAAAAGGTCGAGGGGGTTCTTCATGGCTCCGATGTAGGCCGCTGCCCCGGCGTGAGCAAGGCCGGCCGGGATCGGGGCTACCCCGGCGTGGCCGGCGGTGCGGCGGACACCCGGAACCGGCCGTGGGATATCCGTAGGAGACCCGTAGGAGATCCGTAGGTCATCGGCGGCGCCCGGCGACGGGCTCACCCGGCGGCGGCGCGGCTCTGGTTGAGGGCGAGGAGGCGGGCGAGGATCTTGGCGTCGGTGAGGGCGCCGGCGCGCCGGTCGTCGCCCCAGCCGTAGGCTTCGGCCACCTCTTCGTCGAGCGTGGCATGGGCTTGGTCGAGCCAGGCGGGGCGGGCATTGTAGAGATTGGTCAGCGCCCGAGCCTGAGGGGGTGCGAGGCGCCCTCGTCGTGCTGGAAGCGCGTGTTCCGCGTGATGGGAGGGTCGGCCGGGGCGGTGTGCGTCGGGGTTCTGGGCGGTTCCGGTGCGGGGTCGGACGTGATCGGCCGGGCACGGGCCTTCCAGAGCCGCGGGCGGGAGCCTAGATGATGGGATGACGGGGCTTGTGCCCGGGGGGATCGCATGCGAATAAGAGCATGTGTTATGGATCAGACAGAGGAGAGCGCCATGGGTTTGCGCATCGGGGACAGGGTTCCAAATTTCGCCGCCGAGACGGATCAGGGGCATATCGCGAGTTTTCATGACTGGATCGGGGACGACTGGGCAATCCTGTTCTCGCATCCGAAGGACTTCACGCCGGTCTGCACGACGGAGTTCGGGGCGGTGGCGCAGCTGGCGCCAGAATGGGCGAAGCGCGGCACGAAGGTCATCGGGATCTCGGTGGACGGGGTGGAAGAGCACAAGAAGTGGAAGGGCGACATCGAGAGCTTCGCCAAGACCGATGCGACGTTTCCGATCATTGCCGACGAGGACCTGGCGGTGGCGAAGGCCTTCGACATGCTGCCGGCGGACGCCTATCTGCCGGACGGGCGCACGCCGGCCGACAGCGCCACGGTGCGGGCGGTGTTCATCATCTCCCCCGAGAAGAAGCTGATGCTGTCGATGACCTATCCGATGAATGTGGGCCGGAATTTCGCCGAGGTGCTGCGTGCGCTCGACGGGTTGCAGACCGCGAACGGGCGCGGCGTGGCGACGCCGGCGAACTGGGAGGTCGGGCAGGACGTGATCATTCCGACCTCGGTGAACGATGCGGCGGCGAAGGAGAAATTCGGGGATTTCGTGACGGTGTTTCCCTATCTGCGCACGGTGAAGCTGGCCGGCTGATCCGGCATGGCGGCGCGCGGCCTCGATCGCCGTCTGGCGGGGCCGCGCAGCTGCCCATGACTGTTCGGGGCGGAGCACCAACGGCAACCCTTACGCTAACCAAAACGTTCGAGATCGAACTTGTTTATTCGAGATCGAACTATATAATCCGGCCGCAGAAGGAACCGAATCTTGGCGTGAGAGGACACGAGCATGGGGATTTCTCGCAGACGGACACTGGCGCTTCTGGGCGGAGGCATTGTCGTTGCTGCCGGGGCGGGGGTCGTGGCCTTTGCGGCCACGCGGACGCCGCAACGGGCGCTTGCGCCGTGGGAGATGACGGCGGAGTATGACGATCCGCGCCTGCGCGCGCTGTCCTACGCCATTCTGGCGCCAAATCCGCACAATCTGCAGCCCTGGATGGCGGAACTCGTCGGGGAGGATGCGGTGGCCCTGCACCGTGATCCGTCGCGGGGGCTGCCCGAGACCGATCCGCAGGGCCGTCAGATCACGATCGGTTTCGGCTGCTTTCTCGAACAGATGGCGGTGGCGGCCTCGCTGGACGGGCTCGCGGTGGCGACCGAGCTATATCCCGAAGGGCCGGACGGGCCGGTGGCGATCGCGCGTTTCGTGGCCGGTGCCGCGCCCGATCCGCTGGCGGCACACATGCTCGCGCGGCGGAGTTGCAAGGAGCCCTTCGATCCGGGCCGCCCGGTTGCGGCCGAAGGTCTCGCTGCGCTGACGGCCGTGCAGTATGCAGGGGCACCGATTGGCGGGAGCGTCGAGCCGGACAGGGTGGCGGCGCTGCGCGATCTGATCTGGCGGGCCTGGGAGATCGAGGCGCAGACGCCGCGCACCTGGGCGGAGAGCGTGGACCTTCTGCGCGTGGGCCGGCCGGAAATCGAGGCGACGCCAGACGGGATCGATCTGCAGAGTCCTTTCCTCGAGGCGCTGCGGCGGCTCGGCATGCTCGATCGGGCCGCTCTTCTCGACACCGCGGGGCCGGGGTTCACCTCGACACTCGAAGCCTACCGCGCGACGTTCGAGGCGACGCCGGCCTTCGTGTGGGTGACGAGTGCGGGAAACTCCCGGGCCGATCAGGTCGCGGCGGGGCGGAGCTGGCTGCGGCTCAACCTCGCGACGACGGCGGCGGGACTGGCGCTGCATCCGGTGAGCCAGGCGCTGCAGGAATACCCCGAAATGGCCGGGCCGTACGCCGAAGCGCACGAAATGCTTGGCGCTCCGGGTGAAACCGTGCAGATGCTGGGGCGGCTCGGTTACGGGCCCGATGTTCCGCCGGCCCCGCGCTGGCCGCTGGAGGCGAAGCTGGTGGATGCGAGAAACGTCTGACAGGGACGAAAGAGCGGCGTCGCCCGGGGAGATCGGGCGGCACTACTTCGAGCTTTTCAACGAGATCGGGATCATCGCGCAGCTGACCCGGACCGCTTTCGAAGCCGCGCAGGCCGACGGGCTGACCCTGCCGCACTTCACGCTGCTGAACCACCTGGTACGGCTCGGTGACGGGCGCACGCCGCATGATCTGGCGCAGGCCTTCCAGGTCCCGAAGGCGAGCCTGAGCAACACGCTCGCCGGGCTGGAGCGGCGCGGTCTGGTGGTGGCAAGACCGAACCCGAAAGACGGGCGCGGCAAGCTGATCGACCTGACCGAGGCAGGGCGGGCGCGGCGAGACAGTGCGATCGCGGCGCTAGGGCCATTCATGGGGGAGCTGGCCGAGCGGCATGATGCGAGCACGGTGCCCGATTTGACCCCTCAACTGGCGGAGATCCGCAAGATCCTCGATGCGATGCGGGATTGAGGGCGGCGGGCGAGGGTGCGATGCTGAGGACAGGCCGGCCGGTTCGGGTGGCGTGTTTGCAAAAGGACTGCGCCGATGGGCCCGAACATCCGGCCACTTGAACTCGCGGATCGCGCCCGCTGGGAGGAGATGTTCGCGGGCTATGCGGCGTTCTACCGGACCGAGGTTCCGGAGGGCGGCATGGCAGCGGTCTGGAGCTGGATATTCGATCCGGAAAACGATTTCTGGTGCGACGTGGTGGAGGATGCCAGCGGCGCGCTGAGCGGGTTCGTGCAGTACCAGCTGATGCACCGCTCGCTCGGCGGGACGATGACCTGCTATCTGAGCGATCTCTGGGTCGATCCGGCGATGCGCGGGGCGGGAACCGGGCGGGCGTTGATCGACCATGTTCTGGATTTCGCGCGCAAGCGGGGCCTGCCGGGGGTGCGCTGGCTGACGCAGGAATCCAACTATCCGGCGCGCATGGTCTATGACGCCTATGCCCGACGGACGGACTTCATTCTCTACAACGTTCCGGTCGGAGACTAGCGGCCTGCGCGCACCTTCCGGTGAAGTCGTGATTTTCGCTGCGATTTCCCGCGGGTGCGCTCTATATGGTGGGGTCGGAATGTGTAGGTGACTGCGGCGCCGGGATCGGGGTCGCGCCGGGAGGCCGATGAATGCGGTTCGTGATGCGAAGCCTCGGCGGGCTGATGCTGACGGTGCTGACGCTCGGGCTGCTGGCTCTCGCGGTCGGGCACGCTGCGGCAGGCCGGGCAGTCGCGCGATGCGGCCGCGGGGGGCGGCCGGCCGGCCGAGGAGCGGGTCTTCGCGGTGAACGTGGCGGAACTGGTCGCCGTGGACATCACGCCGGTGCTGACCGCCTACGGGGATCTGCGCTCGGCGCGGCAGCTGGAATTGCGCGCTGAGACCGGTGGCACGCTGACCGATCTCGCGCCGGGGCTGGTGGATGGCGGAAGCGTGGCGGCGGGCGAGGTGCTCTACCGGGTCGATCCGGCGGCGGCCGAGGCGGCTCTTGCCCTCGCGGCGAGCGATCTCGAGGCGGCGCGGGCCGAGGCCGAGGAGGCGCGGATCGGGCTGGAACTGGCGATCGAGGAGTCTGCGGCGGCAGAGCGGCAGCGCGCCCTGCGGGCCCAGGCGCTGGCCCGGGCGGAGGATCTGCAGAGCCGCGGCGTGGGCACGGCGGCGGATTTCGAGGCGGCGCAGCTTGCGCTTTCGGCGGCGGAGCAGGCGCTGACCGGGCGGCGGCTGGCGCGCGCCCAGGCCGAGGCGCGGATCGGGCGGACCGATATCGCGGCGCGGCGCGCCGAGATCGCCCGCGACGAGGCGGCACGTGATCTCGAGAACACCGTGGCGCTTGCGCCCTTCGCGGGCGTGCTGGCGGAGGTCGACGTGCTTCCGGGACGGCTGGTCTCGCCCAACGAGCGGTTGGGGCTGCTGATCGATCCCGACGTGCTGGAAGTGGCGTTCCGGGTGTCGAATGCGGAATATGCCCGGCTGGCCGACGCGACCGGCGCGGTGCGGCCGCTCGAGGTGGTGGCGTCGCTGGAAGTGGACGGGCTGCCGCTCGAAGTGCCCGGGCGGATCGTTCGGGCCGGGGCCTCGGTGGGTGCGGGTCTGACCGGGCGGCTGGTTTATGCGCGGCTCGATGCCGACCGCCCGGGGCTGCTCAGGCCGGGTGACTTCCTTACGGTGCGGGTGCGCGAGCCGGAGCTGACGGGGGTGGCGGTGGTTCCGGCGACGGCCCTCGGTCCGGAGGGCACGATCCTGGTGCTCGATGACACCGGCGAGCGGCTGGAGGAGGTGCCGGTGGCGGTGCTGCGGCGGCAGGGCGATGCGGTGATCCTCGGCGCGGTGCCGTTCGGGCGGGATTATGTCGCCGAGCGTCTGCCGCAGCTCGGGCCGGGGATCAAGGTCCGGCCGATCCGGCCGCAGGCCGGTGCGGAGGCCGGCGCGGCGGCGGAAGGGTCCGAGACCGCGCAGGTGCGGCTGACACCGGAGCGCCGGGCCGGGCTGATCGCGGCCCTCGAGGCGCGCGATGGGATGCCCGACGAGGCGCGGGCGCGGCTGCGCGCGGCGCTCGAGGCGGAAACCGTGCCGCAGGAGATGATCGACCGGCTCGAGACCCGGGGCGGAGGCTGATCCATGGCGCTCGGGGAGAAACTGCGCTCGGCCGGACAGGGTGTCTTCGCGTATTTCGCGCGGCATCCCACGGCGGCGAACCTGCTGATGGTGGTGATGCTTCTGTCCGGGCTTGCGGCGGCGACGCAGATCCGCAGCCAGTTCTTTCCCGATGTGGTGGTCAATTCCGTCGAGGTGACCGTGCTCTGGGAGGGCGCGGGGGCGGAGGATATCGACGAGGGCGTGGTGGCGCTGCTGGAGCCCGCGCTCATGGCGGTCGAGGGTGTCGAGGGCAGCGAGGCGCGGGCGACGGACGGCCGGGCGAACATCGATCTGGAATTCGAGCCGGGCTGGGACATGACCCGGGCGATGGCGGATGTGGAGACCGCGGTTGCGGGCGTGACCAACCTGCCCGAGGGCGCAGACGATCCCGAGATCGAGCGCGGCGGCTGGGGCGACCGGGTGACCGACGTCGTGATCTGGGGGCCGGTGGGCATCGAGCAGCTCGGGCGCTATGCCGACGAGTTCGTGGCCGCGCTCTACCGCGACGGCATCACCCGCACGACGATTCAGGGCATCGCCGATCCGCTGATCCGGATCGAGGTTCCCGAAGCGGCGTTGATCCGGCACGGGCTGGGGCTCCGCGAGGTGGCGGATGTGGTGGCGGCCGGGACGGTAGGCGCGCCGGCGGGCGAGGTCACGGGCGATGCGACGCGGCTCCGGGCCGGGTCGGAGCGGCGCGAGGCGGAGGCGATCGGCGCGCTGCCGGTGCGCAGCGACGCGGATGGCGGGCAGCTTCTGGTGCGCGACGTGGCGCTGGTGACGGCCGAGGGCGCCGACGCCGGCCGAGCCTATTTCCGCGACGGGATGCCGGCGGTGTCGATCCGGGTCGATCGCAGCGATCAGGGCGACGCGATCGCGATGCAGCGCGACGTGCGCGCGGTGGCGGCGACCCTGGCCGCGACGCTGCCCGCTGGGGTCGAGATCGAGCTGGTGCGGACCCGGGCGGAGGCGATCACCGACCGGCTCGACCTGCTGTTGTCGAACGGGCTGATGGGGCTGGCGCTGGTGGTGGGCCTGCTGTTCCTGTTCCTGAACGCGCGGACGGCCTTTTGGGTGGCGGCGGGCATCCCGGTGGCGATGACCGCGGCGATCGGGCTGATGTTCCTCTCGGGGCTCACGCTCAACATGATTTCGCTTTTCGGGCTGATCCTCTGTCTGGGGCTGGTGGTCGATGATGCGATCGTGGTGGCAGAGCATGCCGACTGGCGGTTCCGGCGGCTCGGCGAGCCACCGGCGGTGGCGGCGGAAACCGCAGCGAGGGTGATGGCGCTGCCGGTGTTCTCGGCGATGATTACCACGGTGCTCGCCTTCTTCGGACTGGTGACGATCGGCGGGCGGTTCGGCGAGATGATCTCGGACATTCCCTTCACGGTGATCGTGGTGCTGATCGCGAGCCTCGTGGAGTGCTTCCTGATCCTGCCGCACCACATGGCCGGGGCGCTTGCGGCGCAGGCGCGGGCCGGGGTGCGGAGCTGGACTCGCTGGCTGGATGTGCCGAGCGGAGTCGTGAACCGGGCGCTCGACGGGTTCCGGACGGCGGTCTTCCTGCCGCTGATGGGCTGGGTGATCCGGCTGCGCTATCCGATGATCGCGGCGGCGATCCTGCTGGTCGCGAGCGCGACGGCCATGTTCGTGCGTGGCGACGTGACCTGGCGGTTCTTCGCCTCGCCCGAAAGCGGCTCGATCACGGCGAACATCGCGATGCTGCCGAGTGCCGACCGCGCCGATACGCTGGCGATGATCGCCGAGCTGGAGCGCGCGGCGCGGGCCGTCGATGCGCGTCTTGCCGAAGAACATGGCGAAGCGCCGGTGACGCTCCTGCTTGCTCAGGTCGGTGGTACGTCGGGGCGCGGCATTTCGGGGTCGGACGCCAAGGATCCCGACCAGCTCGGCGCGCTCGACATCGAGCTGATCGATCCCGACCGGCGGCCCTATTCCAGCGACGAGTTCCTGCGGCTCCTGCAGGAGGAGGTGGTGCGCGCGCCGCTGATGGAGACGCTGAGTTTCCGCAGCTGGGGCTCGGGGCCGGGCGGCGAGGCGCTCGAGGTCAGCTTCTACGGCGACGATGTGCGCCGGCTGAAGGCGGCGGCGGAGGATCTGAAGGCCGAGCTTGCGCCGCGGGCGATCGTGACCGGGGCGGAGGACAGCCTCGCCTACGACAAGACCGAGCTGGTGCTGGAGCTCACACCGCTCGGTGCGCGGCTCGGCTTCACCATCGATGCTGTGGGCGCCGAGCTGCGCGCGCGGCTCACCGGCATCGAGGCGGCGGATTTCGCCGTCGGTACGCGGACGGCGACGGTGCGGGTGGCGCTGCCCGAGGAGGAGATGACGGCCGACTTCCTCGACAGAACCCGGCTCCTGAGCCCCGGCGGCGTGCAGGTGCCTCTGGCGGAGATCGTCACGGTGGAGAGCCGGCTCGGCTTTTCGAGCCTGCGCCGGGAGAACGGGCTGAAGGTGGTGACGGTCACCGGGGGCGTGTCGGAGGATGATCCGGCGGCCGCTGCGGCGCTGACGGCGGAGCTGGAGGCGAGCATCCTGCCGCGGATCGCCGAAGCGCACGGGGTCACGGCGGCCTCGGGCGGGCTGGTGCAGCAGGAGCGCGATTTCCTGTCGGATGCGCTGACCGGCTTCGCGCTTTGCCTCGCGGGCATCTATCTGGTGCTGGCCTGGGTCTTCGAGAGCTGGAGCCGGCCGATGGTGGTGATGGCGATCATTCCGCTGGGACTGATCGGCACGATCTGGGGCCATGCGCAGTGGGATCTGCGCTTGAGCATGTTCACGGTGGTCGGGCTGATCGGCATGACCGGGATCATCATCAACAACGCCATCGTGCTGATCGCGACCATCGACGGGCACGGCATGCGGCGCGCCGTGGTGCCGTCGGTGATCGCGGCGGCGGGGGATCGGCTGCGGCCGATCCTGCTCACGTCGCTCACCACGGTGCTGGGACTGGCACCGCTGGTGTTCGAGCGCAGCCAGCAGGCGCTGTTCCTGAAGCCCACGGTGATCACGCTGGTCTACGGGCTCGGCATCGGCTCGGTGCTGACGCTGCTGCTGGTGCCTGCCCTCGTGGTGGTGCAGCGCGACATCACCGTGCGGCTCCGGGCTTGGCGGCGGGCGATGTCGCAGCGCGGCACGGCGCCGGGGCTGGCGTTGGCTGTGCGGCTGGCGAGCCTCGCCGCCTTCGGTTGGCTCGCGGCGGTGATGGGGCCCTGGCTGCTGGCGGGTGGCGGAGCCGGGCCGGCAAGCTGGCTCGCGGCGCTGCTGCCGGGACTCGGGGCCGGGCCCGCCGCGATGCTGGCGCTGGTGCTGGGGCTGGCCGCGGTGATGGTGGTGACGCTGGTGGCAGTGGGCCTCGGCGCGGGGCGGCGAGAGGTCAGGCGCGCGACGGATGCGGCTCGACCTTGGCTGGGCCCGCGGCGGATCGAGGAGTAGGCCTGCGCACGGGTTCTTCGCTAGTTCGGCGCGTCGCAGCCTTGGATGTCGACGGCCCGGGTCGGGTCGAGGACGGTCACACGTAGACCGGAGCGGTCGATGATGCTGCCGCCCTCGATGCGGGTTTGCGCGACGAGGCGGTTGCCGTCCATGCGGCTCTCGGGAAGGCCGATCCAGAGGCCGGGATCGGCAGTTTCGACCACGGCGTGCTGATCGGGTCCCGGCGGGCTTGTGAAGGTGACTTCGGTGGTGAGCGCGTAGCCGTTGCCGTCGGGAATGAGGGTGCAGGTGACACTCGCGATTCCGGCGGTGACGGCACTCACAGGCCGGCGCGCCAGCGCGCTCTCGATGTCGAGGCGGCCGGTGGCCGGGCCGGTGACCGGCAGCAGGGCTTCGAGCGAGGCTTCCGCAGGCACGCAGATCTCGTCGCAGACGCCGTAGAACATCTCGACGCGCGCCGTGATCGGTTTCGACGGGTCGATGGCCTCGAGCCGGACAGGCAGGGTCAGGCGCCGCTCGTAGCCGACGGCGGTGATGCCGTAGCTCTCAAAAACCACAGGGCGGGGCCATTCGTAGCGCACGCTGCGGAGGTTCTCCGACGCCGACCAGTCGAATTGCGGAGGGATGCCGCCCGCACCGGGTGCCCGCCAGTAGGTGTGCCAACCCGGAGCGAGGTGTATGTCGATGGCCGCGATGTGGGCGCCGTCGTCACCACGCCAGCCCGGGATAAGGGTGGTGTGGGCCGGTCCGCCCTGGGCTGCGGCCGGGAGGGGAACTGCGAAAGCGGCGAGAGCGAGGATCGGCGCGGCAAGGCGGCTGTGCATGGACGTTGGGCATTCCGGCTGATGTCGGGAGCGGAACGTTACGGGCATTCCGGACGGAAAGGGGAGTCACAAACCAGCGAGCACGCGGGGCCGTGAGGCTCGCTTGCAATCGCAGCGGGAGCGGCCCATGTTGCGGGAATGACAGACGAAACGCCGCGCTTCCTCGATGGCCATCTCCTGATCGCGATGCCCGGCATGGGCGATGCGCGGTTCGAGCGGGCGGTGATCTTTCTGTGCGCGCATTCCGCCGAAGGCGCGATGGGGCTGATCATCAACAAGCCTGCGCCCGACCTGGATTTTGCCGACCTCCTGAAGCAGCTCAACATCGAGCCGAAATCAGACGTAGGCGGTACACCGGTGCATTTCGGCGGGCCGGTGGAGCATGCCCGCGGCTTCGTGCTGCATTCGGGGGAATACGACGCAGAGGGCGCGAGCCTGAAGGTCGGGCCGGCCTTTTCGATGACGGCAACGGTGGATGTGCTGCAGGACATGGCGAAGGGCCAAGGGCCGGTGCAGGCATTGCTGGCTCTTGGCTATTCTGGCTGGGGGCCGGGCCAGCTCGAGGGTGAATTGCAGGCGAACGGCTGGCTGACCGCTGCCGCTGACCCGGATCTGGTGTTCGGCAAGGCGGATGCCGGCAAGTGGGAGGCGGCGCTGCGCTCGCTCAACATCGATCCGAGGCTTTTGTCGGCTGAGGGCGGGCGGGCCTGATCAAGGCTGCCGGGACTTTAGCAGCGCGATGATCTCGGTGGCGTCGGCATCAGGTGGGAAGACTGGGTAGCGCAGGGCCGTGATGCGGCCGGATTCCGCGACCAGGGTTATCCGGCGCAGCATTGTGCGACCTTCGACTTCCATCGTTGGCAGATTGAGGGCGCGGGCCAGTGCGAGCCCTTCGTCGGAGAGAAGCGGGAAAGGCAGTTTCAGGCGCGCGGCGGCTTCGGCCTGATCCCCGGGACTTTGTGTCGAGATGCCGTAGACCGCATCGACGCCAATGGCTTTCAATTCGATGAAATGGTCTCGATACGAGCAGCTCTGCGGCGTGCAGCCGCGCGCACCCGGCAGTGCGTTCCAGCCGTCCGGCAGAGCGGCGCCCGGCGTGCCTGTCATCGGGTAGCAGTAGAGCACGGTGGTGCCGGTGAGGGTAGAGAGGTCGATCGGAACCCCGTCGGTGGCCGGCAGAGTCACGGCCGGTAGTGGTTTTTCCGCGAGGTGATCGGCGGCACCGTCATTTTCGGGGGCCGGAATATCGCTCCAATCGAGCTGCTCGAGGCTCATCGCGGGGGCTCCTGATGGTTGAGAAGATAGAGTGACGGCGCACGCTGTCGAAGGCAAGTCTCAGGGGCGCGGGGCGGCGGCGCGGCGGAGGCGGTCGTTGATCGTGCGGCCGAGGCCGGTGTCGGGAATGGAGGCGACGGCGATGCGGCTGGCGCCGGCCGCGGTGGCTAATTCGTCGATGTCATGGAGCATGGCGAAGAGATTTGCGGCGGCTTCAGCAAGGTCGCCTTTGGGCGAGAGGTTGAGACCGGGGCGCAGCGTATCGACTGGTCCGAAGCCGAGCCACACTTCGTCTGGGCCGGGACCATGCGCGTCGAGGCGCAAGGTGGCTGCGGGCGCGTAATGCGAGGCGAGCTGGCCCGGCGCGGTGACGTGGCGGGTCGCGGAGGCGTCGAGCGGACAACCCAGGGCGGACTCGATACTCTCGATCGGGATTGCGCCCGGGCGCAGCAAAACGGGAATCTTGCCGTCCAAGCCGACGATGGTGGATTCGAGCCCGAGTGGGCAGGGGCCGCCGTCAAGGATCGCGGCGATGCGGCCGTCGAGGCCCTCCCGGACATGTCTGGCGGTCGTTGCGGTGATGCGGCCGGAGCGGTTGGCCGAGGGGGCCGCAATCGGGCCGCCGAATTCGGTCAGGAGTGCGCGCGCGAGAGGGTGCGCGGGCACGCGGATCGCCACCGTGTCGAGCCCGGCGGTGGCGAGATCCGAGAGGCCGCTGTCGAAGCGGCGGCGCAGGACGAGGGTGAGCGGGCCAGGCCAAAATGCGTCTGCCAACGGGCGGGCCTCGGCTGGCAGGCGAGCAACCGCCTCGGCCGACGCTGTATCGGGAACGTGGATAATCAGCGGGTTGAAACTCGGGCGGCCCTTGGCGACGAAGATCTCCGCCACGGCGCGATGATTGCGGGCATCGGCCCCGAGGCCGTAGACGGTCTCGGTAGGAAATGCGACCAGTTCGCCCGAATTCAGGAAATGGGCGGCAGCACGCAGGCCGCGCGGGCTGTCCGACAGGGTGACGGTGTTGTGCTCGGTCACGGGGTCTGTCCGCGTCTCTCGTTCGGGGCCGGTACGCTGACGCGGCGTCGCGCTTGTGGTGCCACCGGGCTGGCACTAGGGTTAGGCCAGAAGGAAAGCGACCTTCTATAGCCGCAATCGCCCGGCGCCGGAAGTCGCAATCGCGCCGACGCGCGTTGACAATCCGGGGGGAGAACGCCTTGACCAAAATCGTCCCGATGTCACGGATTGGCATCCAGCAGGATGCCCGAGGCGCAGGCAATCCCTGCGAGGGCTTCCGGCTGAATGGCGGTCTGGCTGCTGCCGTGGTGAGGCCCAAAACATCCGGGGCCGGCTGATGGCCGACGGGGCGGAATTGGGCGGGGTGTGCTATCCATTCGACGCTCCGCCCGGACCGGGCGCGGCGGCCGAGATTGCCGAGGGCGTGCTCTGGCTGCGGCTGAAACTGCCGATGCGGCCGGATCATCTCAACGTCTACGCCTTCGACGAGGGTGACGGCTGGAGCATCGTCGATACCGGGCTCGGCATCCCGGACGTGCGGGCAGAATGGGACGCCCTGCTGGCCGGGCCGCTGGCGGGAAAGCCGGTCCGGCGTGTGATCCTCACGCATCACCATCCCGACCATGTCGGGCTTGCGGGCTGGTTCCAGTCGGCGCAGGGCGCCGAACTCTGGGCGACGCGGACGGCCTGGCTCTTCGCGCGGATGCTGACTCTCGACGTCCAGGAGCGTCCAACGGCGGAGACGCTGGCGTTCTGGCGCGGGGCGGGAATGGCGCCGGAGGTGCTTGCAGAGCGCAGCGAGAGCAGGCCGATGAACTTCGCGGATGTCGTGGCGCCGATGCCTCTGGGGTTCCGCAGGATCGGCGAAGGCGACGAGATCTCGCTCGGCGGGCGGCGCTGGCGGGTGGTGCTCGGCCACGGCCATGCGCCGGACCAGGCAACGCTCTGGGGTATCGGGCACAATCTGGTGCTGGTCGGCGACCAGGTGCTGCCGGGGATCACGCCCAATCTCGGGGTCTACGCGACCGAACCCGACGCCGATCCGGTCGGGGCCTGGATCGAGAGTTGCACCCGGCTCGGCAGGCTGGCACGGCCCGAGCATCTGGCGCTGCCGGGGCACCGGCGGCCTTTCACCGGGCTCGATGCGCGGCTCGCGGAGCTGGTGGTGCATGCGCGCGACGGGCTCGACCGGCTCGAGGGCTTTCTCGAGACGCCGCGCCGTGCCGGGGAGTGCTTCGACGTGCTCTACGGGCGGCGCATCGGCAAGGGTGAATACGGCCTCGCGCTGGTCGAAGCGGTTGGGCATCTCAACCACCTGCTGGCGCAGGGGCGTGTGATGCGGGAGCGGGATGCGGAAGGCGCGTGGCTCTGGCGGCGGGTCGGCTGAGCGATTACGCTAGATCGGAAGTCCCTTCGTCGTGAATTGTAGTCCGTTCCGGCGCCAAGAGATTGAGGTTATCCATCGATGGCGAGCGCGCCAACCAGCGCGGTCTCTGCCGATCTGTTCGAGTGATCGAGGTTGAAATCGGACTCCAGAAGCTCCGGCATCCTGGCTACCGGCCTTCCTGAGTGGTGATGCGTTCGGTGTTTCGGGAAGCGAGTATTCCGTTTTCAGCGAGCAGGTTAAGCCGCAATACCTTTTCGAGGCAGTCCACCCTGTCGCGACCGTCTATCGAGATGAGTGTCGAAGACCTGACCGCCGACATCCGTCTCGCAGCCGGTCGGAATAGGGTCGTCCAGCGAGAATGGCGGCGTCATGTCTGAGATCCTGCGTTTCGAGCATTCGCATCACCCTAGCATGCCAATCCGGATCGTGTTCATAGCTGACGAGGCGCGCGGCCTGATCGATGAAGTACAATGTACTGGCGCCCATGCCGAACTCCAGGACAGCGGGGAATTTGGCATTCTGGCGCCTGAATGATCTGATGAAGGTGGACATGAAGCCGACGGAATCGTCCGTCATCCAGGGAACGACGCGCAGTGCCATCCTACTCAGCTCTCCATCGTGCAATGATCAAAGCTTGCCTAAAGTGCTGCAAACTGCGCCGGGAGGTGAACCCGTGTCAAATGGCCGCAAACCGCCGGCGCGCGAATTGCACCTGACAGCGGCGGGGTGGCGAGTTAGAACGGCGGTCGGATGACGGGGCGCACCGGGTGCGCTGCGCGAAAAGGCAGGAGATGACGCCATGGCAGATCACGAGAACGACCACCAGCCCGCGCACGAGCACGGCACGATGGACATCAGCGCTCAGGAGAAAACCTTCGCGGGCTTCATGAAGTTCTGGGTCTGGCTGTTCGGCGGCGCGATCGGCATCCTGATCTTTCTCGCGCTGTTCAACTCCTGAGCGCGGCGCCGGCGGCAGCGGAGGCTTTAACGGGATGCGCGGATGGACCTTGCCGCGAGCCCTAGCCGGGCTTCTCGTCGCATTGGTGCTGAGCGGCTGCGAGGTCTACCGCGAGGCCGAACTCGAGGAAGTGGCCCAGGCGCGCTACGTCTCCGGTACCGAACCCTCGATCACGCTGCTGTCGATGGTCAATGCCCAGAACGGGCGGTCGGCGCATGCCGCGCTTCTGATCAACGGCTCCGAGCAGGTGCTCTACGATCCGGCAGGCACCTTCCAGCATCCCGACCTGCCGCGGCGGGACGACATCCACTACGGGGTGACGCCGCGCTATCTCGACTATTACGAGCGATATCATGCGCGGTTCTCGCACTACGTCCACGCCCAGGAGGTTCCGGTGAGCCGGGCGACCGCCGATCAGGTGCTCGCCAATGCGGAGGCGCTGGGGCGCACGCCGAAGATGTTGTGCGCGGGCTCGGTGACCGGCGCGGTACGCCCTGTCGCGCCATTCACCGAGGTGCGGACTTCGTTGTTTCCCGAGACGGTACGGCAGGACTTCGCGGCGATCCCCGGGGTGCGCGACCGCTATGTGCGCGAAACGGATTCCGGGCAGAACAACGCCTGGGAAGGCGACGGAGCGACCACGGACTGATCGCCAGCGGACCGTCCGGCGGGACGGATCGCGCCGCGGAGGCGGGTCGCGGAGCGTGACGGGATACCGGTGCGGGGGGGCGTCGTCGGAGCGTTTGGGGGGACCGTCATGACGGAAACAGGCAAGCGTCCGGGCGAGACGGCCGGCTGCGATGCGGCGCTGATCGACCGGTTGCTCTCTGTGATAGAGGAGGAGATCGTGCCGCTCACGCGCGCCGGCGTGGCCGAGGGCAACAAGATCTTCGGGGCGGCGATCCTGCGGAAGTCCGATCTCGGCACGGTGGTCGCCGCGACCAACCGCGAGACCGAGAACCCGCTCTGGCATGGCGAGATCGTCGCCATCAACGGCTATTACGCGATGGTCAATGCGGATGATGCGAAGCGGCATCCGCCGGCGGACAGCATCTTTCTCGCCACGCACGAGCCGTGCACGCTCTGTGCCTCGGCGATCGCCTGGGGCGGATACGACAATTTCTACTACCTGTTCAGCCACGAGGACAGCCGCGACGCCTTTGCCATCGGCCATGATCTCAACATTCTCGACCAGGTGTTCCGGCACGGGCCGGGCGAATATGCGCGGTCCAACGACTACTGGAGCGCCTTTGCCATTCCGGACCTGATCGAGAACTGCGAGGGTTCGACCCGCGACACGTTCCGCGCACGGGTCGCCGCGATCCGGGAGGTCTATGCGGGTCTGTCGGACACCTATCAGGCGGCCAAGGCCGACAACCGCAACATCCCGCTTAAATAGACGCGGCGGATCAGGCGACAGCGCGCAGGGTGGCATCAGGCCGCAGCGCGAGGATCACCGCGCCCTTCGCATGGCGGGTCTCGACCCTGCGATGGGCGTCGGCGATGCGCTCGATCGGAAAGCTGCTGTCGATCACGGCGCGCAGGGTGCCGGTCTCCAGAAGTCCGGCGAGGAATTCGAGATCGGCTGCGCTGTCGCCCGAGACGGCGAGCCTGACCTTCGGGCCACGCCGCAAGGCTTGGCAAGAAGCGCCTGTCCGGCCTCGCGCAGCCCGAATTCGAGCGGCACCCAGCGGCCGGTCGGTGTCAGGGCGCTGCGGATGCGCGGGAAGCTGGTCACGCCGACGGTGTCGAGGACGACGTCGAAGGTTTGCCCCCCATGTGAGGGGTCGTCCTTCGTATAGTCGATCACCCGGTCGGCGCCGAGGCTTCGGACGAGATCGAGGCTGTCGGGGCCGGCGACGCCGGTGACATGGGCGCCGAAATGCCGGGCCAGCTGGACCGCATTTGCGCCGACCCCTCCGGATGCGCCGACGATCAGGACGCGCTCGCCGCTCCGGAGCTTCGCGACGTCGCGCAGGAACACCAGCGCGGACCCGGCGCCGAACGGGATTGCCGCGGCTTCCGCATGGGACAGCGCCGCGGGCTTCCGGGCGATCGCGGCGTCCTGCGGGAGCGCGAGATATTCCGCATGGGCGCCGTGGCCGCTGAAGCCGAACACCGCGTCGCCCACGGCGAACCGGGTGACCGAGGCGCCGATGCCGGTCACGCGGCCGGAGAAGGTCACGCCCGGCACCCTGTGGCGCGGACGGAACAGGCCGGCCACCAGCCGGCCCACCAGCCAGAGCCCTCTGGGGAAGGCGGCGGCGCGCAGGCGCCAGTCGGCGGTGGTCACGGCACTGGCATGCACTTCGATCAGCAGCTCGGTCGGGCCGGGCTGCGGACGGGGCATGTCGCGGATTTCGAGGATGTCGGCGGGGCCGTAGCTCGGCTGGGTGGCGGCTTTCATGGGGATCGGTCTCCGGTCCGGGTGTGTCTCTGCCACCTAAATACGCCGCGGTTCGATCAAACGAAATTGACTGGATTTGCCGAAGTGATATGCGTTTTCGCATGGATTGGCGATCGGTGCGTTTCGACTGGAACCGGGCACGGGCCTTTCTGGTCACCGCGGAGGAGGGGTCGCTGTCGGCAGCGGCCCGGGCGCTGGGCATGGCGCAGCCGACGCTGGGCCGGCAGGTGGCGGCGCTCGAGGAGGAACTGGGCGTCGTGCTGTTCGAGCGGGTCGGTCGCGGCCTGACGCTGACACCGGGCGGGCTGGAACTGCTCGAGCATGTGCGCGCGATGGGCGATGCGGCCGGGCGGATGTCGCTGACGGCGGGCGGGCAGGCGCAGTCGGTCGACGGGACGATTTCCATCACCGCGAGCGAGATATACTCGGCGCATCTCCTGCCACCGGTGGTCGCGCGGCTGCGGCGGGAAGCGCCGGGCATCGAGATCGAGATCGTGGCGTCGAACCTCACGGTCGATCTGCGCCGGCGCGAGGCGGATATCGCGATCCGCAGCTTTCGGCCCGCCGAGCCCGACCTCGTCGCGCGGCGCATCCGCGACGACCGGGCGCGGCTCTACGCCTCGGAGTCCTATCTCGCCCGGATCGGCGCGCCGCGCACAGCCGCCGAGCTGTCGCAGGCCGATTTCATCGGGTTCGATGCGACCGACACCATGATCCGGGGGCTGAACGCGCTTGGACTGAGCCTGACGCGCCGCAACTTCCCGGTCCTCACCGCCAGTCATCTCGTGCAATGGGAGCTGGTGAAGGCCGGGATCGGGATCGGCGTCGTGCCGGAAAGCGTCGGAGATGCCACGCCGGGGGTGCGCCGGGCGCTGCCGGACCTCGCACCGCTGGTGCTCCCGATCTGGCTCACCACGCATCGCGAGGTCCGGACGAGCCGCCGCGTCCGTCTGGTCTTCGACATGCTGGCCGAAGCGCTGGCCACCTGACCGGAGCGGTGGCGTCCTAGTCGGTCTTGCGGGCCTCGGCGGCGGCCTTGAGGCGGGCGACGAGCGCCGGATCGGCCGGCTTGGCGCCGTAGGGGTTCTTTTCGGTGCCCTTGGAATTGTGTTCCTGGTGGGGGCGTTTGGACTTGCCCGATTTCGGGGCGCCCGATTTTCCGTAATCCATCGCTCAGTCCTCGATACGCGTTGCGGTGCCGTGCTCTTGCCCGAAAAGATCGGGCGGGCGCAATGATGATGCCGTGCGGGCCCGTTCAGCGGGGTCCGGCCGGGAGGGCGCGCGGTGCCTCGGGATCATCTGACGGGCTCTCGAAGGAGGGCCGCCGGCGATCGGATACCTTTCGGGGAGGGACGCGGCGTCAGCACAAGAAAAAACCGCGCGGCCCGGAGGCGCGCGCGGCTCGTCGTTCGGATGAGTCCGTATCAAGGCGGCTCTCGCCGCGGTGTGACGGTCGCTCAGGGGCTCAGAGGCCGCCTTCGCGCTGCGCCTTCTTGCGCGCCAGCTTGCGCGCGCGTCGGACAGCTTCGGCTTTCTCGCGGGCCTTCTTGACCGAGGGCTTCTCGAAATGCTGCTTGAGCTTCATTTCACGAAACACGCCCTCGCGCTGGAGCTTCTTCTTCAGAGCCCGAAGCGCCTGATCGACGTTATTGTCACGAACCATTACCTGCACGGATGTTCACCACCTTTCCGTTTCAAGAGTTTCGCATTTCTGCAGGAGGGCGCTATCTAACGTGCGACGGGCGATATGTCCACCATCAGTTGCGACCGGCGCAAGAGGAGTGGCGAAGGAATGACGACCAACGGAACGAGCGAAACCGCGGGCATGGATGGCCTGCGTCGCGAGGTGGTGAAGGCGGCGCTTCCCCATGTGGTGTTCGACGGCTGGACCGACAAGACGCTGTCGCTGGCGGTGCAGGATGCCGGCGTCGATCCGGGCGAGGCCCGCGCGGCGTTTCCGCGCGGCGGCGTCGATCTGGCACTCGCATTTCATTACGCGCGCGACGCGGAGCTGGCCGCCGATCTCGCCGCGGCCGATCTCGGGGGAATGCGGTTTCGCGACAAGGTTGCCTATGCGGTGATGCGGCGTCTCGAACTGGTCGCCGCCGATCGCGAGGCGGTGCGTCGGGGGGCCGCGGTGTTCGCGCTCCCGCACAACGCGCCGGAGGGTGCCCGGGCGATCTGGCACACCGCGGACACGATCTGGACCGCGCTGGGCGACACCAGCACCGATTACAACTGGTACACCAAGCGCGCGACGCTGTCGGCGGTCTATTCCTCGTCGGTGCTCTACTGGCTGGGCGACGAGACGCCGGATGCCGGACGCACGCGGGAGTTCGTCGGGCGGCGGATCGACAACGTGATGCAGTTCGAGGACGTGAAGGCCAGGGTCGCGAAGAATCCCGTCGCTGCCGCGATGATGAAGGGGCCCCAGCGCCTCCTTGACCGCGTCCGGGCGCCCAGAGATACTGCGCGCCCTGATTTGCCGGGGTCGTGGAACCGCGACGGCTGACCCCCGGCGACAAGCCCCGGAGGCGTCATGGCGATCGGCACGATCTGTGCCACCTGGACCGATGGCAGGTGGCAGGACGGTAACATCCCTATTCTCGGCGCCGCCGATCACGGAACCTGGCTCGGCACGATGGTGTTCGACGGGGCGCGGGCCTTTGACGGTGTGATGCCGGACCTCGATCTTCACTGCGCGCGGGTGGTACGCTCGGCCGCGACAATGGGGCTCGATGCGCCGCTGGACGCCGGCGAGATCGAAGCGCTGATCCTTGACGGCGTGCGGCGGCTCGGCACTGATGCGGCGCTGTACCTCAGGCCGATGATTTGGTCGCGGGAGGGATCCGTGGCGCTGATCGATCCGCTGCCCGGATCCGCCGCGCTGGCGATCTGCATCGAGGACCTGCCGCTGCGCCCGCCCGGCGACTTCGCGCTGACGCTTTCGCCTTTCCGCCGGCCCAGTGCCGATTCGGCGCTGAACGACGCCAAGGCGGCCTGCCACTATCCGAACAATGCCCGCGTGGTGCGCGAGGCACGGGCCCGCGGCTTCAACAATGCCCTGTCGCTCGATCAGGACGGTCATGTGGCCGAGACCGCATCGACCAACGCCTTTCTGGTGCGTGACGGCGTGGTGCGCACGCCTGTGCCGAACGGAACCTTCCTCAACGGCATCACCCGCCAACGGGTGATCGCGCTGCTTCGGGCCGACGGTATCGAGGTCGAGGAGGCGGTGCTGATGCCGGCGGATTTCGCAGAAGCCGAGGAGATCTTCCTGACTGGCAATGCCAGCAAGGTGACGCCGGTCACACGCTTCGAGGAGCGCGTCCTGCCCGCGACCCGGATCGGGCTGCGCGCGCGCGCGCTCTACATGGACTACGCACATCAGACGAGGAGAGCGGCATGACCCTGCCGGAAAGCATGCGGGCCGTCGAGATTTCGGAACCCGGCGGGCCGGACGTGCTGCGCCCGGTGACGCGACCGGTGCCGGTGCCCGGGGCCGGCGAGATCCTGATCCGCATCCGCGCCGCCGGCGTCAATCGTCCCGACGCGCTGCAGCGCGCCGGCGCCTACGATCCGCCCCCCGACGCCTCGGACCTGCCCGGCCTCGAGGCCGCCGGCGAGGTGGCCGCGATCGGGCCAGGCGTGGCGGACTGGGAGGTCGGCGATCCGGTCTGCGCGCTGCTGCCGGGCGGCGGCTATGCGGACTACGCGATCACCCATGCCGATCACGCGCTGCCCATTCCCGAGGGCATGGCGATGCGCGAGGCCGCGGCGCTCTGCGAGACCTTCTTCACGGTCTGGAGCAACGTCGTTCTGCGCGGCGGGCTCGAGGCCGGCGAGACCTTCCTCGTGCACGGAGGCTCGTCGGGCATCGGTACCACCGCGATCCAGCTCGCCGCCGCGCGCGGCGCGCGGGTCTTCGCGACCGCCGGCTCCGAGGACAAGTGCCGCGCCTGCCGCGATCTCGGCGCGGAGATCGCCATCAACTACCGCGAGGCGGATTTCGTCGAGACGGTGAAGGCGGCGACCGGCAAGCGCGGCGTCGACCTGATCCTCGACATGGTGGGCGGGGACTACATCCCGCGCAACGTCCGTGCGCTCGCCACCGAGGGCCGGCTGGTGATGATCGCCTTCCTCAACGGCCCGAAGGCCGAGCTGAACTTCGCGCAGGTGATGATGAAGCGCCTCACTCTGACCGGCTCGACGTTGCGGGCGCAATCGGTCGAGGCCAAGGCACGGATCGCCGCCGACCTCCGCCGCGAGGTCTGGCCGCTCCTCGCCTCCGGCCGCATCGCCCCGGTGATGGACCAGAGCTTCGCGCTCGAGGAGGCGGCGGCGGCCCATGCCCGGATGGAAAGCTCGGCGCATATCGGCAAGATCGTGCTCGACGTCGCCTGACGGGCGCACCCGCACCGGATCGAAAAAGGCTGGGAAGACCGGCTCCGGCAGGTTAATCAATCCGCCGGCCGGCATGTGCCGGCGGAAAACAGGGGGAAGACGCCGATGAGCTACAGGGAAAGATTCAGCGAGGGCGACTGGGATCGCATCATCGCCGCACCGATGCTGGCGGGGATCGCCATGACCGCCGCCGAGCCGGGCGGACTCTGGGGCGCGGTCCGCGAAAGCACCGCCGCCGCGGGCGGGATCCGGTCGGCGAAGGAGAGCGGCGGCCTGCTCGCCGAGATCGCCGCGGCCTACGAGAACAAGGACGACCGCACCACCGCGCGCAACCTGCTGCTGGGCGAGGTGAAGGGCAAGAAACCCGCGGAGATCGTCGAGGCGGCGCTTGTGGAGCTTGCGGCGGTAAAGGCGCTGATCGCAGCGCAGGCCCCCGACGAGGCCGCCGGCTTCGCGGCCTGGATTTCAGAGATCGCGACACGGGTGGCCGAGGCCGGCACCGAGGGCGGCTTCATGGGGTTCGGTGGCGAGAAGGTCTCCGCAAACGAGAAGGCGACGCTCGACAGGCTGAGCAGCGCCCTCGCCTGATCCGCCGGCCCTGCGAAAGTGCAGGTTCCGGGTGGCGTGGCCGCCGCCCTCCGGGGCATCGGTTGCCGCACCCGATGCCGTCCGGAGCCCGCCATGCCTGCCCTGTCCCGACCCGCCGCCGTCATGAGCCTGCGCGACTGGGCGCTCTGGTGTTCCTGTCGGTGCTCTGGGGCGGCTCGTTCTTCTTGAACGCGGTCACCGTCGCGGTGCTGCCACCGCTCACCGTGGTGCTCCCCCTCGTCCTTGTCGTCGATCGGGCCCTTGGGGCTGCCGGTGCCGGGCGCGGATGCGGCGCTGGCGCTGGTGGCGCTCGGCACGGCCTCCACGGCGCTGGCCTGCTCGGGGAAATCTTGCTGCCGCGCCATCTCGCCGGCATGGCGCTGATCGCGCTGGGGCTCGCGGCGATCGACGGACGGCTGGCCCGGGCGGCATTGCGGGTTGCGGGCGCGCGACGGCGTGATAGCCTCGCGGCCGGCGCAGCAGGCGTCGACGGGGAGAAGACGCCGTGATCGCACCGCTGAGATTGTTGCTTGCCGCTTTCCTTGCCTTCGGGCTTGCAGGAGGCGCTTCGTCGGCGACGTATAACGGCTACACCAGCTTTCACGTGCTCGGGGACAGCCTCAGCGACACCGGCAACGTCTTCGACGCCTCGTTCGGTTTCGTGCCCGAGAGCCCGCCCTACTGGAAGGGCCGGTTCTCCAGCGGCCCGGTCTGGGCGGACCGCATCGCGGGTGTGTTCCGGCGGGCGGATGTGCCGACGGGCAACCATGCCTGGGGCGGGGCCAAGGCGCGCAGCGATCTCGACGGCATCCCCGATCTGGCGCTGCAGCGGGAGCAGTATCGCCGGGTTGACGAGGACCGCCGCGGCGACCGGCCCCTGCTCGCCCTCTGGGCCGGCGGCAACGACATCCTGCAGGGCCTGCGGGAGCCCGATATCCGCCGGGTCGGCCGGCGCGCCGCCGATGCGGTCGGCGATACCGCGCAGAGCCTTGCCCGCAGCGGCGTTGACGATTTCCTGATCTTCAACCTGCCGGACCTGGGACAGATCCCTCGCAACACCGCCCGCGGGCCAAAGGCGATGGCGCTCGCCACGGCGGGATCGAAGGCCTTCAACCGCCGGCTCGATCGCCGCATCCGCGAGCTGCGGCAGGACGGGCTGACGGTTCGCAAGGTCAACACGTTCAAGTTCTTCGAACAGCTGCTGGCCGATCCCGAAGCCTTCGGTGTGAAGGACACCGCCACCCCCTGCATCGGACCTGACGATTCCGTCTGCAGCCGGCGCGAATCCCGCGAGCGGGCGTTCTTCGATAACATCCACCCCAATGCCGTGGTGCACCGGCGGATCTCCGAGATCGCGCGCGATGGCATAGACCGCGGACCGGCGAGGCCCGCGGCGCCCATGGCGTCACGGGTGACGGTCGCGACCGTGGCCCCGGTGCCGCTTCCGGCGCCGGTGCTGCTCCTCCTGGCGGGGCTGGGTACGCTCGGACTGATCGCCCGGCGCCGGCGTCCCGGTTAGCGGATCGGCGGAAGGTCGAGGTCGCCGCGGTATCGGCAGGCGGAGCGGAGCACGTCCGGGCCGCAGGGGCGGGGCGTGAGCGTGGTGTCGAGGCAGATGCGGACCTCGCGGATATAGTCGCCGCGGCAGGTCACGATCGCTTCCTCGGGATCGAGGCCGGGATTGGCGTCGAGAAAGGCCGCCTCGACCTCGTCGGCGCTCATTTCCCCGGCGCGCGGTTCGGGCTTTTCGAAAAGCGTGTAGGCGAGGCGGGAGGTGTCGAAATAGGCCTCCGCCGACAGGCCGGTGCAGCGGCCGTGCTTCTTCCACTGGTACCAGGCAAGGCCGCCCGATCCCATGATATCGGCCATCGCGGCGGTGGTACTGCGGGAGGGATCGCGCGCTGATGTGGTGCAGAATTCCGGGTAGCCGTCCTCGTATTGCGGCCAGAGGCCGTGAAGCGTGTAGCCGAAGCCCTGGCCCGGATCACATTGCTCGCGGTCGCGCGCATCGCCCTCGGCCTCGCAGAAGCTCGGCGACCAGCTGAGGGCCAGCAAATAATAGTCGAAATCCTGTGCCATCCCGCCCGATGCGGCGAGGCAGAGGGCGGCGAGAGGACCTGTGAGGCGGCGTACTGGGTTCATGGCATCGGAGCCTATTCGGGCCGGACCGTGAGGCCAAGGGCTGTGGTTGCGCAAACCTATGCGCAATTCGCCGGAAATCGGATTGGGCGATTAGCCTCTCGTTTACCGGCACCTGACTAGATCGTGGGCGGGTTCGCGGGAAGGGGTTGATGGCGGGACATCGGCACGATGAGCTGGAGCGCGAAGGGTGGCTCCTTCTCGCTGTCGGGCTGATTCTGGCGCCGCTGGTTTTGGGCTGGCTGATTGTCAATCTCGCCCACCAGCAGGACAGCCGGATCAATGCAGTGCTCTCCGCGCAGGCGGAACGGATGCTGGGATTTCTCGCCGAGCGGCAGGAAGCGACGCTGCTCGATTACGCGATCTGGGACGAGTTGCACGAGAACACCGTCTTGGCCCCCGACTTGGACTGGTTCGAACGAAATGTCGGCTTCGAGATGGATACCTCGCTCGGACCAACGGCGTCGCTCGTGCTCGACGCAAACATGCTCCCGGTCCTCGCGCCTGACGCCGAGGTCGGCGCCGGTCGGATCGTCGCGTCCGATCTGAGGGGTGATTTTCGTAGCGCCTTCAGCATCGTCGCGGCAGACAACGGCACCGACCATATCGTCGGCTTCATGCCCTGGCGCGACACACTGGCGCTGGTCGGCATCGCACGTATCCTCCCTGAGACCGAAGCCGCTCTTCCCGGTCCGGCTCGGCGCTTCCTCGTTTTCGCCGAGGTCTTCGACGCTGAGGCGCAGGCGCGGCTGCAGGACGTCATGACCTGGCAGGACCTCGTGCTCGCGTCCGGAGAAAGCCAAGAAGGCCATTTCCCGATCCGGGGCTACGATGGCACCATTGTCGGACATGCGTCCTGGGCACCGCCTGACCTCGCCATGCAGACCCTGCGCGCGCAGGCGCCGTTCTTCGGGCTGGGACTCTTTCTGATCGGCGCGGCGACGCTCGGACTCTTCGGACGGCTCCGCCGCCGGAGCCGGCACCTGATGCTGGCCGAGGCCGCGGCAAACCGCCTCGCGCGCACCGACGCACTGACCGGCCTGCCGAATCGCCGTGCGCTTGCGGACGAGCTCCGACTGCGGCTCGGGAACGGAGCCGGTGTACATTTGCTCGCGGTGGATTTCGACGGATTCAAGGAGATCAACGACCGGCTCGGGCATCGGCACGGCGATGCGCTCCTGGTCGAGATGGCCGGTCGAATGGCCCGTGCCTTGCCCGCCGGTGCATTGCTCGCCCGGATTGGCGGCGATGAGTTCGCCATTGTCCTGGAGGCGGAGCCGGCTGAGGCCTCGGAGCTTGCGCAGGATTTGGTCCTTATCGTCGCTGCACCCTTTGAAATGCTGGCCCAGACCGTAGCCATTTCGGCTGGCGTGGGTATCGCGGCCGGCGCTCCTGGAATCGGTGTCGACGAACTGATGCGCCGGGCCGACGTGGCCATGCACGAGGCCAAGCGCCGGCGGGCCGGCATGACCATTCGCTACGACCACCGGTACGACGAGCAGAGCCGGCTCGAGACAGCACTCGACTCCGAAATGCGGGAGGGCCTCGACCGCGGCGAGTTCTGGGTGGCCTACCAGCCGATCTTCGCGGAAGGCCGTGAAGTGCCGGTGGCGGTCGAGGCACTGGCGCGCTGGAATCATCCCGTTCGCGGACCTGTCTCGCCGGGCGTGTTCATCCCCGTCGCGGAACGCTCGCGGCTGATCTCGGAACTGGGCGACTTCGTGCTCCGGACCGCCTGCACCCGGCTGGTCGAGGCGGATGCGGGGATCGCGCTCTCGGTCAATCTCTCGCCGGTGCAGCTGCTCGATGTCCGCATCGTCGAGCGGATCGCCGCGATCCTTGAGGAGACCGGCTTCCCGGCGTCCCGGCTGGAGCTTGAAGTCACCGAAGGCTACCTGGTCGAGCAGGAAGAGCGGGCCGTGATCCTGCTCGAGCGGCTGCGAAAGCTCGGCGTGCGGCTCAGCCTCGACGATTTCGGCGTCGGCTATGCCAGTGTCGGCTATCTGCGCCGCTTCCCGCTCGACAAGGTCAAGATCGACCGCTCCTTCGTCGCTCCGATCGGCACCGATCCGCAGGCACGCCGCGTGGTCTCTGGCGTGGTCTCGCTCGTGCGGGCCTTCGAGATGTCGATCACAGCCGAAGGCGTCGAGACCGAGGAACAGGCGGCCTATCTCCGCTTGATCGGCTGCGACCGGCTCCAAGGCTTCCTGCTGGGCCGGCCAAGCGCCGATCTTCCGGCGTGGCGGGACCGCGACAGCGCCTCCGGCTGACAGGGCGCGCGCGGGCTCCTGTCGCAGATAGGGGCTTTATCATTGCCCCCATCGCCCCTATATGACCTCCAACTCCCGCGAAAACCGATCTTCGCGCTCCGGCGCAACCGAGTTTTCGGCACCGGGACAGATTTGCCTGCCAAGGAGGAGTTGACCCATGGCGCTACCGTTGATGCAGAAGGCCACAGCCGTCTGGCTGGTGGACAACACCACGCTGAGCTTCACCCAGATCGCCGAGTTCTGCGGTCTGCACGAACTCGAGGTGAACGGCATCGCCGACGGCGAGGTCGCGCAGGGCATCAAGGGCTTCGATCCGATCGCCAACCGCCAGTTGACCGCCGAGGAGATCAAGCGCTGCGAGGAAAACCCCAAGGCGCGGCTGCAGCTGTGGAAGAATCCCGCCGCCGAGGGCGAGACGCGCCGGAAGGGGCCGCGCTACACGCCGCTCTCCAAGCGCCAGGACCGGCCCGCGGCCATCGCTTGGCTGGTGAAATTCCATCCCGAGCTGACCGATGGCCAGATCTCCAAGCTTGTGGGAACCACCAAGCCGACGATCCAGACGATCCGCGATCGCACCCACTGGAACATGGTCAACATCCAGCCGGTCGATCCGGTGGCGCTGGGCATGTGCAAGCAGGGCGAGCTCGATGCCGCCGTGGCGAAATCGGTGAAGAAATCTGCCGCCGACGGCGCGGTGATGTCGAACGACGAGCGCATGAAACTGGTCTCGACCGAGCAGTCGCTGAGCATGGATCCCGAGCCGCGCATGCCGTCGAGCATGGCCGGTCTCGAGAACTTCACGCTGGGCAGCGGCGGATCCGACGAGGGCGGCAGCCGCTCACCCGGGGCCGCGAAGGTCGATGCGGAGAGCCTCTTCAAGGCGCGGCCGGCAGCGAAAGCCGAGGCCGACGAGTCCGAGGACGACGACGCGACGGGCTGAATGCGCAGCACCGGCCTTGATGCAGATCAAGGCGAATCGATGGCAATACATCCCTGATAAGAGATATCTCTATTCATCGGGAGATGGGCCATGATCCGGTCCTTCGTGATAACCGTTCTCCTGGCGCTGACGGTGCTGTTTCAGCCGCCACAGGCTTTCGCGATGAGCGATGGCAACCGCGCCCTGATGGAGCGCCGGCAGGCAGCCGAGGCCGAAGCCGTGCAGGCCGGGCAGGCGCCCGCCGAAACCCCGGCTGGGGGCTCGGGTCCGCGGGGTGCTGGCGTCGCCATCGCGGTCATTGCGGCCGTCGTGCTGGTGGGGATGATTGCCATAGCTTCGGCCTCCGGCTTTTCCTCCGAGTCACCGTGAGGCACATGATGCAAATATTTGTCCGGAACTGCCTCGGCGCACTGGTGCTGGTCGCGCTACTCGGCGCCGCCCCTGCATCTGCCCAGAGCCCCGCCCCTGTCGCGGCGGAAGTCGCTCAGGCCGAGGAAGCCCCGATCGCGGTTCCGGCCGATGCGCCTCCCGGATCGTCGCAGGAGGTCGCCATCGGCTCGGGCATCGGCGCGCTGATCGGTATTGTGATCGTCGCCGCGATGATCTCCTCGCTCTGAGCCGGCCCGCCCGTCAGATCGCCGCGCCCTCCAGAGGGTCGAGCAGCAACCGGCCGCCGTCGACGGCGAGGATCTGGCCGGTGGTGAAGCGCGAGGCCGGCGAGGCGAGGAACACCGCCGCCTCCGCCACGTCCGACTGCTCGCCGGTCCGCCCCAGCGGGGTCACCTCGTCGAGCGCGTCCGCGAGATCCTCGATCTCCGACAGCGCCTTGGCGAGCGACCGCCCGACGATGCCGCCCGGAGCCACGGCGTTCACCCGGATCCGATGCCCCGCAAGAGCCACCGCGAGGCAGCGGGTCATCTGCTCGGTGGCGGCCGAGGCGACCGAATAGGCCATCAGCTCCGGCAGCACGCGCTGGGCGAAGACCGAACTGACATTGATGATCGCCCGATCCATCGGTCCCGGCTTCTCCTCCTCGGCAAAGCCGATCATCCGCTTTGCCGCGATCTGGCTCAGCCGCAGGCCGGCGGTGACATTCGTCTGAATGGTCTCTTCGAAATGGTCGGATTCGGCGTCGAGCGGATCGCCCGAGGTCAGGATGCGCGCCGCATTGACCAGAACGTGCAGGCCCTCGAAGGCGTCGATCGTCGCGGCCATCAGATTGGTCATCGACAGCTTCTCGCGCAGATCGCCATGGAACGACAGAACAGTCCCGTCATGGCCTTCGCCGGCGATGCTCTGGCATTCGCGGATCAACTTTTCCTCGTCGAAGTCCGCCATCATCACCGAGGCGCCCGCGGCCGCGAAGCGGCGTGCCGTGGCCAGCCCGAAGCCGTTTGCGGCGCCAGTCACGATCACCGCCCGTCCTGACAATCCGTTCGGCATGCCCCGCTCCGTCCCTGCTTCCGGAACCGCGAAGGCTAGCGCAGGACGGACCGGGCTGCGAGCGAAAAGGCCGCGTGGCCGGGGCTTGCGGTCCGGTGCCGCGCCGGCAAGGATCAGCACTTGTCGGGCTTGGCGGGAGGAGAGGGCGATGTTCGTGGCGATGAACAGGTTCCGCGTGACGAAGGGACTGGAAGCGGAGTTCGAAGAGATGTGGCGCAGCCGTGACAGCCAGCTCGGCGGCGTGAAGGGCTTCCGCAGCTTCCGGCTTCTCAAGGGCGCGGAGGCCGGCGACCATACCGCCTACATCTCGCATTCCACCTGGGAGAGCCGGGCCGCCTTCGATGCCTGGATGAGGTCCGAGAGCTTCCGCCGCGCCCATGCCGCGGTGGGCTCGAAGCGCGAGATGTATCTCGGCCCGCCGGTCTTCGAGGGCTACGAGAGCGTGGTGGAGCAGTAAGACGGCAGGCCCCTGTCGCGGCCCCGAGGGTCCGTGTGGAGGGAATGGCGCGAAAATCGCCCGGGGCGGCGGATTCGGGGAAAGTCACGGAAATGGCACGGTTTTCGGAGGCTGGAAACCGGCTGGAAAGTGGCTGGAAACCGGCTTGCCATTCTGGCGGATTTCGCCGTGCGCCCTGACGGGAGCCGAGCGTTCGGGCCGTCGGGACGGGACCGCCCGAAAAAAGACGGAACCCGCCCCTCGCGGGACGGGTTCGATTGATGGCGCATGCGGCCCGGCGCGCGAGCCGCGGTGCCGGGTCAGACCGTCTCGAACGCCAGCGCGATGCCCTGGCCGCCGCCGATGCACATCGTCACCAGCGCCTTGCCGCCGCCGATCCGCTCGAGCTCGTAAAGCGCCTTGATCGCGAGGATCGCGCCCGTGGCACCCACCGGATGGCCGAGCGCGATCGCGCCGCCATTGGGGTTCACCTTGGCGGTGTCGAGGCCGAGCCCCTTGTTGACCGCGAGCGCCTGGGCGGCGAAGGCCTCGTTCGACTCGATCACGTCGAAATCGTCGACCGAGAGCCCGGTGCGCGCGAGCAGGTTCTGGACCGCCGGGATCGGGCCGATGCCCATGATGTCGGGGCGCACGCCGGCATGGGCATAGCCGAGGATCCGCGCGCGCGGCTTGAGGCCCGACTTCTCCGCCGCATCTGCGGTCGCGAGGACGATCGAGGCCGCGCCGTCATTGATGCCGCTGGCGTTGCCCGGCGTGACGGTGCCGTCCTTCTTGAATACGGTCTTGAGCTGGCCGAGCTTCTCGAGGCTGGTGCCCTTGGGATGCTCGTCGGTGTCGAAGGCGACCTTGTCGCGTTTCACCTGGATCTCGATCGGCACGATCTGGCTCTTGAAGCGGCCCTCGCTGATCGCGGCGGCCGCCCGGGTCTGGCTCTCGAGCGCGAAGGCGTCCTGCTGGTCGCGGGTGATCTGGTGCTCGGAGGCGACGTTCTCCGCCGTCACCCCCATATGGCCGGTTCCAAACGGGCAGGTGAGGGCGCCGACCATCATGTCGACGGCCGAGGTGTCACCCATCTTCTGGCCCCAGCGGGCCGCGGGAAGGCTGTAGGGTCCGCGCGACATGCTCTCGGCACCTCCGGCGAGGCCGAATTCCGCGTCGCCCCCCATCAGCGACTGGATCACCGAGACGATCGCCTGCGCGCCCGAGCCGCAGAGCCGGTTCACGTTCATCGCGGGCGCCTGGTCCGAGATGCCGGCGTCGATCGCGGCGGCGCGCGACAGATACATGTCCCGCGGCTCGGTGTTGATGACGTGGCCGTAGACCACGTTGCCGATCTGGCCCGGCTCGACGCCGGAGCGCTCCATCGCCGCCTTCGCGGTATGCGCCGCGAGCGCGATCGGCGAGGTGCCGGCGAGGCTTCCGCCGAACGTGCCGATCGCCGTGCGCGCGCCGTCGAGTATCACGATATCTGTCATGGGTCCCTCCTGCGGAAAATTGTTGGGCGCGACACTGTCGCGTGATGCCGCAAAAGGCAAGGCGATCGAGCAGCCGCGCGGTTTCCGGTGCCGCGCTCCGAATGGGGATTACTTCGCCGCCGGGGCTGGCTATACTCTGCCTCCAGATCGGGGCGTCCTCTCGGCAGGTGCCGGCCAGCGGCGCCCCGGCATCGGGTGGAAGAGGGCGAGGCGGCCGTGCAGGTTCTGATCGTGGAACATGACCGCGCGCTCGCGGAGGTCTGGGCCGGGTTTCTGACCCGCCAGGGCGTCGCCGCAACCATCGCCACCGATTCGACCGAGGCCTGCGCCGCCCTGCGCGCCCAGTCCTTCGGCGCGCTGGTTCTCGACACCGCGCTGCCCGGCGGCGAAGCCTTCGAGGTGGCCGATTTCGCCACCTACCGCGATCCCGAGATCCCGATCATCGCCGTCACCGCGCAGGGATTCTTCTCCGACGGCGCGATCTTCGAGCTGATCCCCAACGCCCGCGGCCTGTTGCGCGCGCCGCTGCGGCCAGAGGACATGGCGGCGATGGTCGAGCATTATGGCGGCCGGCACGAGAGCGCCCGCCGCCGCGAGGCGTCACGCGGCTGACAACCGGGCGCGGCCATGCGGCGCCCACCAGTCGATCGCCGGGCCGGTCGGCACGATTCGCGTCGGATTGATCGTCTCGTGGCTGGCGTAATAATGCTGCGTGATGTGGTCGAAATTCACCGTCTCCGCGATACCCGGCATCTGGTAGAGCTCGCGCACATAGGCCCAGATATTCGGGTAGTCGACGATCCGGCGCCGGTTGCACTTGAAGTGGCCGTGATAGACCGGATCGAAGCGCAGCAGCGTGGGCAGCGCCCGCCAGTCGGCCTCCGTGAGCCGGTCGCCGGCCAGATAGCGGCGCCGCCCCAGCAGGTTCTCCATCCAGTCGAGGGTGTCGAACACCTCCGCCACCGCCCCGTCATAGGCACTTTGCGTGGTGGCGAAGCCTGCCCGGTAGACGCCGTTGTTCAGCCCCGGATAGATCCGCGCGTTCAGCGCCTCGATCTCGCCGGCGAGCGCCGCCGGGTGATAGTCGCTGCGGTTGCCGGTGATCCGATCGAAGGCCGAATTGAACATCCGGATGATCTCGGCGGATTCGTTCGACACGATGGTGCCCTGCGCCTTGTCCCACAGGATCGGCACCGTCACCCGGCCGCTCGCCTTCGGCTCCGCCGCCAAGTAGACCTCGCGCAGGAACGTCTTGCCCATCAGCCGGTCGCCGGTCGCGCCGGGAAATCCGGTATCGAAGCTCCAGCCGTCCTCGCCCATGAAAGGGTGCACCACGTCGACGCTGACATGCTCGGCCAGCCCCTTCAGGGCCCGGAAGATCAGCGTGCGATGCGCCCAGGGGCAGGCGAGCGAGACGTAGAGATGGTACCGCCCGCTCTCCGCCGCGAAGCCGCCCGCGCCCGTGGGGCCGGGGCTGCCATCCGCCGTAACCCAGTTGCGGAACACCGAATCGCTGCGCTTGAACTCGCCGCCGCTCTGCTTCGTGTCGTACCAGTCGGTGTTCCAGACACCGTCGCTGAGGAATCCCATCGCAACCTCCCTTTCGACCCGCGATATAGCTTCGCACGCTCCGGCGATAAACCGGACGCTCCGGCAAAGACTGTCGCCCGAGAGGAAACGCCGATCATGACGGCTCCATGACGACCGATCCGATTGTTTCGCAGCAGGATCCGTGCTCTCATCCCACAGGCGGCGACTCGGGGGGCGAGGCCGCCGAAGGGGGAAAACGTCAGCGATGCGCGCCTACGAATTCACCGGGCATGAGTTTTCCGAGGCCGCGCCCGGGGTGGGACCGTGGCGTCCACGCCGCGCGCCCGGCGCCCCGACCGGCGACAACCTCGTGCTGCGCACCGGCTCCGGCAGCTTCCGCATCCTCGAGCTCGGGTCGGGCGACTGCCTGATCGAGGCCGACCGCTCCGCCGGGCTGCGCGGCCGCGCCGACATCTTCGACGGCGAGGTGCAGGTCGCCACCTGCCTCATCACCCTTGCCGCCCCCGACGGCGCCTATCTGCGCTGCGCCTTCAAGCGCCGCACCGCCGTGCGCGCCGAACCGGCCCGGGATTTCGCCGTCTGACCGATCGGGCCGTCCGCGGCGCTTTCCGCTCCCGCCATCTTGCGCCACGGCCGGTTTTCCTGCGATGCAAAGGCATGCGCCGGTCGCGGGGAACGGCGCGGCATTCCCAGAACGAGGGCACCGGCGATGATCGAGACACCCTACCTGCTCTTCCTCGGCGACGCGCCCGATCCGCTCGCGGCCAAGGTCGCCCAGGGCATCCGCGACTGGCGCCCCGACGCCGCGATCGGCCAGTACCGGATGGACGGCTGCAAGGCCGACATGAAGCTGCCGGACATGACCATCCCCGAGGCGGTCGCCGCCGGCGCGAAGACCCTGGTGATCGGCGTCGCCAACCGCGGCGGGGTGATCTCGCCGGCCTGGCTGTCGGTGCTCGAGGAGGCGATGGCCCACGGCATGGACCTCGCCTCGGGCCTGCACAACCTCTTGCGCGACGAGCCGAGCCTCGTCGCCGGGGCGATGGCGCATGGCCGCAAGCTCCACGACGTGCGCGTGCCCGAAACCCGCTTCCCGATCGCCGACGGCAAGCGTCGCACCGGCAAGCGCTGCCTCGCGGTCGGCACCGACTGCTCGGTGGGCAAGATGTACACCGGTCTCGCGCTGGAGCGCGCGATGCATGCCGCCGGCCGCAAGGCGACCTTCCGCGCCACCGGCCAGACAGGGATCCTGATCACCGGGGGCGGCGTGCCGCTCGATGCGGTGATCGCCGACTTCATGGCCGGGTCCATCGAATGGCTCACCCCCGACAACGAGCCCGACCACTGGGACCTGATCGAGGGGCAGGGGAGCCTGTTCCACGCCTCGTTCTCCGGCGTCACCCTCGCGCTGATCCATGGCGGCCAGCCCGATGCCCTGATCCTGAGCCACGAGCCCACGCGCCGGCACATGCGCGGCCTGCCGGATTACGGTCTGCCGACGCTCGAGGCCCTGCGCGACCTGTCGTTGACCATGGCGCGGATGGTGAACCCCGATGTCGAGGTGGTCGGCATCTCGATCAACACCGCTTCCCTGCACGAGGAAGCCGCGATGGACTATCTCGAAGCCACCGAGAAGCGCATGGGCCTGCCCACGGTCGATCCGTTCCGTCAGGGAGCGGCCCGGCTGGCGGAAGCGCTCGCGTGAAGCTCACGGTCCGCGCCGACACCTTCGCGCTCGCCCAGGTCTTCACCATCAGCCGCGGCTCGCGCACCGAGGCGCGCGTCCTGACCGTCGAGATCGCCGACGCCGGCGCCACCGGGCGCGGCGAATGCGTGCCCTACGCCCGCTACGGCGAGAGCCTCGAGAGCGTCACCGCGCAGATCGAGGGCCTGCCGCCCCGCTTCGATCGCGCGGAGCTGCAGCACCTCCTGCCCGCCGGGGCGGCCCGCAACGCCGTCGACTGCGCGTTGTGGGATCTCGAGGCCAAGCAGGCGGGCAGGCCGGTCTGGGCGCTCGCCGGCCTCGCCGCCCCCGGCCCCGAGATCACCGCCTACACCCTCTCGCTCGCCGATCCCGACACGATGCGCTCCGCCGCCGCGAAGCATGCCGCCCGCCCGCTCCTCAAGATCAAGCTCGGCGGCGAAGGCGACATGGCCCGCCTCGAAGCTGTCCGCGCCGGCGCCCCCGCCACCCGCATCATCATTGACGCCAACGAGGGCTGGAGTGCCGACGAATATGCCGAGCTCGCGCCGGCGCTGGTCCGCCTCGGCGTCGAGATGGTCGAACAGCCACTGCCCGCTGGCGCCGACGACGCACTCGCCGGCATCGCCCGGCCGCTGCCGATCTGCGCCGACGAGGCCTGCCACGATCGCGCCAGCCTGCCGTCGCTCGCGGGCAAGTACGACATGGTCAACATCAAGCTCGACAAGACCGGCGGCCTCACCGAAGCCCTTGCCCTGCGCGACGCCGCCCGCGCCGCCGGCTTCACGGTGATGGTCGGCTGCATGGTCGGCTCGAGCCTCGCCATGGCCCCGGCGCTCCTCGTCGCCCAGGGAGCCGCGATCACCGATCTGGACGGCCCGCTCCTGCTGGCGCAAGATCGTGCCCATCCGATGACCTTCGACGACGCTGGCATCCATCCCGCCGCACCGGAGCTCTGGGGATGAGCCGGCCGGGTCGCGTGGAGGTGCTGGAGGAGCGGCTCCTCTCGGACAACTGGGGGGTGCTCAAGACCACCCGGCTGCGGCAGCGGCGCCGCGACGGCAGCTGGCAGGAAAGCTGGCGCGAGACCTACGACCGCGGCAACGGTGCGGCGATCCTGCCCTACGACCCCGAGCGCCGCACGGTGCTGCTGGCCCGCCAGTTCCGCTATCCTGCGCTGGTCGACGGCCATGACGGCCTCCTCGTCGAGGTGGCGGCGGGCTTTCTCGACGGCGCGACGCCCGGCGACCGTATCCGGGAGGAGGCGGCGGAGGAACTCGGCCTCAGGTTGCGGGAGGCCCGCCCGGTGTTCGCTGCCTACATGTCGCCCGGCTCGGTGGTCGAGAAGGTGCATTTCTTCGTCGCCCGCTACGACGCCTCCGACCGTGTATCGGCTGGCGGGGGCAACCCCGACGAGGGCGAGGACATCGAGGTGCTCGAGATGGACATCGACGCGGCGCTGGACGCGGTGGCGCGCGGCGAAATCTGCGACGCCAAGACCATCATGCTGCTGCAGCACGCCGCGCTGGCGCTGTTTCCGGCGCGATCCGACAAGGGAGGACGACCATGACCCGCATCGTCTACGTGAACGGCGACTACGTGCCCGAGGACGAGGCGCGCATCAGCGTCTTCGACCGCGGCTTCCTGATGGCCGACGGGGTCTACGAGGTCACCAGCGTGCTCGACGGCCGGCTGATCGACTTCGCGGGCCACATGACGCGCCTGCACCGGTCGCTCTCGGAACTCGACATGGACCTGCCGGTGAGCGATGCCGAGCTCGAGGCCATCCACCGCGAACTGCTGGTCCGCAACGACCTGCGGGAAGGCGGCATCTACCTGCAGGTGACCCGCGGCGCCGCCGACCGCGACTTCGCCTTCCCCGAGGGCGCCACGCCGAGCCTCGTCCTCTTCACCCAGGCAAAATCCATCGCCGAAGCGCCGATGGCCCGGACCGGCATGAAGGTGATCTCGATCCCCGACATCCGCTGGGGCCGGCGCGACATCAAGACCGTCCAGCTCCTCGCCCCCTCTCTGGGCAAGATGGCGGCGAAGAAGGCCGGCGCCGACGATGCCTGGATGATCGAGGACGGCTACGTCACCGAAGGCACCTCGAACAACGCCTACATCGTCACGAAATCCGGCACGATCGTCACCCGCGACCTCTCGAACGCCATCCTCCACGGCATCACCCGCGCTGCCGTCCTCGCCTTCGCCCGCGAGGCGCAGATGAGGGTCGAGGAACGCCCCTTCACCCTCGACGAGGCCAAGGATGCGGCGGAAGCCTTCATCACGTCGGCCTCCACCTTCGTGATGCCCGTGGTCGAGATCGACGGCGTGACCCTCGGAGACGGGACCCCCGGCCCGGTCGCGAAACGCCTGCGTGAAATCTACATCGCCGAGAGCCGGCGCCGTGCCATCTGAGCCGCCGATCACCGGCACTGGCGCCGATCCTGATCAGACCCGCGCCGATGCCTTCCTGGAAGCGCCGCTCGATGATCCCCGCGACGAGGCAGAGATTCCGCCCGAGCAGCGCGGAGAGGTCGTCGCATCGGCCGTGCCGCGCTGGGCGGTGATCGGCATCTTCATCATGATGCTCGTCGGCAGCATGGCCTATGCCCGCGACTTCCTGATGCCGGTGGTGATGGCCCTGCTGCTCAGCCTCGTGTTCTCTCCGGTCCGCCGCACCCTCGAACGCCTCGGCCTGCCGTCGGGCCTCTCGGCCTTTCTCATTGTCGGCACGCTCATGGTGGGGCTCGTCGCCGGCATCGGCGCGCTCTCCGCGCCGGTCAGCGGCTGGATCGAACGCGCGCCGCTGATCGGGCTCCAGCTCGAGATGAAGCTCATGGACCTGCGCGGCGCCACCGAAAGCGTGCGCGACATCGCCGAACAGGTCGACAAGCTGACCGAGGGCGAGGAAGATCCGGCCGTGCAGCGGGTCGTGGTCGAGGATAGTGGCAACGTCGCACTGATGGCGATGACGGTGCCGGCTGTCCTGGCCCAGCTCGCCTTCACCCTCGTGCTGCTGTTCTTCCTGCTCGGCTCGGGCGAGATGTTCTACGAGAAGATCGTCAACGTGATGCCGACTTTCCGGGACAAACGGACAGCGATGCGCATTGCGCGCGACATCGAGGCCAAGCTTTCACACTATCTCTTCACCATCACCGTCATCAATGCGGGGCTCGGCCTTGTCGTCGGCCTGACGATGTGGGGCCTCGGCATGCCCAACCCGCTGCTGTTCGGGGTGACCGCGTTCTTCCTCAACTTCGTGCCCTTCCTCGGCGCGGTGATCGGTGTGGCCATCGCGACCGTGGTCGCGATCCTGACCTTTCCGACGCTCGGTCAGGGTCTGTTCGTTGGCGCAATCTATTTCCTGCTCACCGCTGTCGAGGGCCAGATGATCACGCCCTGGTTCGTCGGAAGACGGCTGCAACTCAACACGGTGGTCGTGTTCCTGTCCGTGACGCTCTTCGCCTGGCTCTGGTCGATCGTCGGAATGCTGGTGGCGACACCGCTCCTCGTGATGATCCGCACCTTCTGCGAACACATCCCCTACCTGCAGCCGCTCGGCAGCTTCCTCTCCGCACGCGGTGCCGAACGCCCCGCCGAGCCGCCTGCCGGGGCGTGAGGCAAGCAAGGCCGCCGCTATCGTCCGGATCTGGCGTGCGATGCAGACTTGTCTTGTCGGAGTTGGCATGCTTGCGAGGTTCTGCCTCGTATCCGAAGCTAAATTGATGTACAATCATCATACTAGAAGATAATCAAACGGGGGGAATTACTGATGCCGTTCTATATGTGGCAAGGCAGCTACACGACGACCGCGATCAAGGCGATGGTCGACAATCCGCACGACCGCATGCCGGCAGCAAAGGCGCTCGTCGCCTCCGCCGGCGGCACGCTGCATCATCTGTTCTTCTGCATGAGCAGCGACGACATCGTCGCCATCGCCGAGGCGCCGGACGACGCGGCGATGGCCGCGGCCTCGCTCGCGCTCGGCGCCTCGGGCGCATTCTCCGCCGGTCGCACCACCAAGCTCATGACCACCGAAGAGGCGATGAGCGCGATGCAGGCCGCACAGGGCATCCTGAAGGGCTACAAGCCCGCGACGGGCTGACGGCCGCCTTCATCAATACCTGCGGCGGGCCGGTCCGGCCCGTCCCTACGCCAGCAAGTCGTCCGCTGTCACGAAGCGGATCGTCAGATCCGAAATCATCATTTCTTCCAGCACTGCGACCCGCGCTCCATCGACATGGAGATGCAGATCGTCGCCGTGCTGACGAAAGCCCAGCCCGGCCGTGCCGTCCTCTGCGAAGCCGACAAGCAGGACCTCGTCCACACCCCGCTCGAAATCCATGATCCTGTCGTGGCCGCGCTCGCCGGCGAAGAGCACGAAATCATCGGCTCCGGCCCCGCCGACGAGCATGTCGTAGCCGTCCTGCCCCATCAGCACGTCGTCACCGGCGCCGCCATGCATCCGGTCGGCAAGATCGCCGCCTTCCAGCAGATCGTCTCCGCGCCCGCCGGAGAGCTTGTCCCAGCCATTGTCGCCGAGGAGGTGATCCTCGCCGCCGCCGCCCTTCAGGACATCATGCCCCGCGCCGCCCGAGACCTCGTCCGCCCCCGAGCGGCCGAACACGCTGTCGTGCCCCGCCCCGGCCTCGATCCGATCGGCACCGGCACTGCCGGTCACGACATCGTCGCCGGACCCGGCAAAGACCGGCCCGCCCCCGGCCTCGGCGCGGATCACGTCATCGCCGCCATTGACGAACATCGCCGCCCAGCGCGCCGCGGCGTAAGCCGCGACCTCCGCTCCGAGCTCGCGTCCGCGCAGATCGCCGTCCTGCATGTGGATGCCGCCATACAGCCGCGAGATGCCGGCCTCCTCGGCGGCTTCGGTCAGCGTCTCCCAGCGCAGCACGATCTCAGGCCCGTCATAGGCCTCGAAGAGGAGCTCGGTGCCGACATATTCTCCCAGCCGGTCGATGCCCGGCACATCGTCGAGATCGTAGTTCCCGAGGCTCTTTCCGTCGAAAAAGGCATCCGAACCCAGAAACGCCTCGAGCGTCTTCGCCGCCGCCATCGAGAACGTGCTGTGACCCGAGACGAATTCCGGGAAGGGCGGGGTGACGAAGGTGAGCTTCTGGTAGGGCTGCCAGAGTTCGGCGGGGATCTCTTCCGTGCCCCGCTCTGGTCCGGCCCAGGCCTCGATCAGTTCGCCGGTCAGCAGGTGCCGGATCGCCGATTGCGGCCTGACATAATCGTAGGCGTATTTCGCATCCCAGGCCGCGATGCCCGCGTCGAGGATCGCACCGTTGAGCGCGAAAAACATCTGCGCGTCTTCGTCAAGACTGTGCCCGTCGCGCAAGGCAAGATCCTGCGCGAACTGGTTCCAGTGACCGGGCGGCGACTCGGTGCGCGGCCCGTCGGCCCAGAATTCGGCGATCAGCTTCTGTTCGGCCGTCAGGTTTGCGCTGTAGTCCACCACTTCGAGGATCTGCGCGACATAGGCTTCGTGGTTGGTCGTCGTCACGCCCTTCGCATCGGTGTAGGGTGTATTTTCGCCGTATTGCGGTGGCGGTGGCGGGCGCAAGGCATCCCCCGAGGGCAGTCCGAACGTATCGACCGATCCCCAATGCGGGGCGAGCGCGATCTGGTCGGTGTAGCTGTCCGGATCGTCGGTTGCGATCGGGACGCCGTTCCCGTCGGTGATTGTGCCCGTCGGAATCCGCAGTGGTTGCCAGTGGTTCGGGTCGAAATCCGGCCTGCCCGGGGCATTGGCCGCCCCGGGATTGGCGCTGTTGATCGCCACGTAGCCTGTCGTGTCGGCGTAACCGCCCTCGTGGTTCGAACCGTCGCCCGCCCGCGCGGCAAAGGCCTCCTCGGCGGCGTGAGTACCCACCCTGGCCGCACTGCCCTTGCCGATGCCTGCGTCGGAGGCTTCGTATCCGAGCGCTGCCATGAACGTATCGAACTTCTCCTGCTGCTCTGGAAAGAACTCGGAGAGCGCGTGGTAGGCCGCATGGCTGATCGCCTCGGCCTTGTTCGAGTCGGTATGCTCGCTCTCCGGTCGCTCGATTCCCGAAAGATAGGTCGAGGCCGCGGCGTCGTAGGCCGCCCAGGCGTCGTAGATTGCGGTATGGGTAACGAAGAGCTGGTAAGTCGTCTCCGTGGGCAGCGCGCTGCCGGAGCGGATCGCGTCCAGAAGAACCTCGTTCCATTGCGCCACAAGGGATTGTTCGGGAACGGTCATGTCGACCTCCGGGAATGAATGTGGAAAATACGTTCGTGAATTGGCCCGCAAATTCGGGCCGGTTCCGTATATCTATGTATTTCTGTCGGCGGTCCGGGAGGGCCGCCGCAATCGGGCGCCTGTCATGAAAGAATAGGGTGCCCCGATTCGAACCGCGTCACCCGATCGGGTGACGCAGCGCGGCACTGGCCCCGTTCTCGAGCAGGATCAGTGGCTTTCGTCGAATTTTGCCTTTGCCTCGGGTGCGGCCTCGGTCTGGTATTTGTCGCGCCAGGCGTCATAGGGCATGCCGTAGACGATCTCGCGCGCCACTTCCTTGTCCATGTCGATCCCGCGCGCGGTGGCGGCCTCCTGATACCAGCGGCTCAGGCAGTTGCGGCAGAAGCCGGTGAGGTTCATCATGTCGATGTTCTGCACGTCGGTGCGCTCGCGCAGGTGATCGCGCAGCGCGCGGAAGGCGGCGGCTTCGAGTTCGGTGCGGGTCGCGTCATCCATCGGCATTCTCCTCGAGGCTGTCGCGGACGACGTCCGCGAGGATGGGGGCGAGCCGGCCGGCCCAGAGCTTCTGGCCGGCCTCGGTGTCGATCAGGTCGTGGCGGATCTCGATCAGCACATGCGGCAGGCCGCGCCCGGTGCCGTGATGCGACAGGGTATCGCCCTCGAGCTGGCCCGAATAGGGCTGGTTGTCGCCGACGCAGAGCCCGTGTTCGCCCTCCAGCCGCTCGATCAGCGGCCGCGCGATCCGGCCGTCATGGTGCCACAGGATGCCGAAATGCCAGGGCCGCTCGGGCCGGCCCTTGAGCTTCGGCGTGTAGGAATGCATCGAGATCAGCGCGGGCTCGGTGCCCGCCGCGACGCGCCGGTCGATCTCGGCGGTCACCGCCGCATGATAGGGCCGGAAATAGGCCTCGAGCCGCCGCTCGCGCTCGGCCGGGCTCACATGGCGGTTGGCCGGGACGATGGTGCCGTCATAGAGCTTCATGATCAGCGTCGGATCGTCCTCGCTGCGGTTCGGATCGATCACCAGCCGCGAGTACCGGCTCATCACCGCCGTCGCATCGAGGAGCCGCGCCAGCTCCAGCGTCACCCCGCGCGCGCCCACGTCATAGGCGATGTGGCGCGCCATCTCTGCCGCGGAGAGGCCGAGGCAGCCGCCGGCGACGTCCGGTGGCACCGTGTTGCTGGCATGGTCGCACAGCAGCAGCATGCGCGAGGCGCCACCCGGATTGAGCACCTCGACCGGCGTGAACCCGGACACCGCGCCGGAGCCGCGCACCGGCGACGTCGCGGGGCCGTCGGGCTCGGGAGGCACGTGCTCCCGCCGCGGCGCCATCTGCGCATCTCTGTCCTCTTCCGGTACGCTTCGCATCTCGATCCTCGCGGGGTTTCAGGCGCGACCTTAGGCCCCCGCCGGAGCGGATTCCAGCACATCGCGGACGTTTTCCGGCCTACGCGGGATTTCCCGTTCCAAAGCGGAGGGCAATGACTATAACCGGGACAGTTTCAGACCAGCCCCAGAGGACAGGCCCCCATGGCACCACACCGGCGACAGCGCAACGTCAAGATCGTGGCAACCCTCGGCCCGGCTTCCGACAGCGTCGAGATGATCCGCAAGCTCCACCTCGCCGGTGCCGACGTGTTCCGCCTGAACATGAGCCACGGCACGCAGGCCGACATCGCCCGGCGCCATGGCCATATCCGCGACGTCGAGGCCGAGATCGGCCGCCCCATCGGCATTCTCGCCGACCTGCAGGGCCCGAAACTGCGCTGCGGCGTCTTCGCGAACGGCCCCGAACTCCTCGAGGAGGGCCAGAGCTTCAGCTTCGACCTCGACGCCGAACCGGGGGATGCCACCCGCGTCTGCCTGCCCCATCCCGAGATCTTCGAGGCGCTGGAGACCGGCTCGATCCTGCTGGTCAATGACGGCAAGATCCGCCTGCGCGTCACGGATTGCTCGAAAACCCACGCGGTCACCGAAGTCCTCGTCGGCGGCGAGATCTCCGACCGCAAGGGCATGAACGTGCCCGACGTGGTCCTGCCGCTCGCCGCGCTGTCGGGCAAGGATCGCAGCGATCTCGAATTCGTCTGCGCGCTCGGCGTCGACTGGCTTGGCCTCAGCTTCGTGCAGCGCGCCGCCGACGTCACCGAGGCCCGGGAACTCGCGCGCGGCCGCGCCGCCATCATGTCCAAGATCGAGAAACCCGCCGCCGTCGCCGCCTTCGCCGAGATCCTCGCCGCCTCCGACGGCATCATGGTCGCCCGCGGCGATCTCGGGGTCGAGCTGCCCGTGCAGGCGCTGCCGCCCATCCAGAAGCGCCTCGTCCGCCAGGCCCGCAATGTCGGCAAGCCGGTGATCGTGGCCACCCAGATGCTCGAGAGCATGATCACCGCCCCGGTCCCGACCCGCGCCGAGGTCTCCGATGTCGCCACCGCGATCTACGAAGGCGCTGACGCAGTCATGCTCTCGGCCGAAAGTGCGGCCGGCGACTACCCGGAGGAGGCCGTGACCACGATGGACAACGTCGCCCGCTCCGTCGAGGGGGACGACATCTACCGCCAGATCATCGAGGCCGCCCGCGCGCCGCACCGCTCCAGCGTGGCCGATGCCCTCACCTCCGCCGCGCGCGAGATCGCCGAGACCGCCAACATCTCGGCGATCTGCTGCTTCTCGCATACCGGAACTTCTGCGCTCCTCGCCGCCCGCGAACGCCCGCGCGTGCCGGTGATCGCGTTGACCCCCTTTGCGGAGACCGCCCGCCGGCTCGAACTGTCCTGGGGCCTGCACTGCGTCGTCGTGAAGGATCCGGTCAACCGCTTCAAGGAAGCCGTGGTGAGCGCGGCCCGGGTCGCCCGCGAGGAAGGTTTCGCCGGCGAGAACGACCAGATCGTCGTGATGGCCGGAGTGCCGTTCAACACGCCGGGCTCCACCAACATCCTGCGCGTCGCGGTCTGCAACGAAAAGGCGATCTACGAGGGCTGGGGCGAGGAATAGTCCCGCTCAGGCCGTCGCGAGCCACAGCGCCGCGCCGCCGGTCGCCAGCGCCAGCGTCCGGTGCAGCAGCCGTCCCCAGCCGGGATTCCGGATCAGCGCCCGCATCCGCGCGCCGAGACAGATGAGCGCGCCGAACATCGCGCCGTTCACCGTGGCCGAGACCGCCAGCAAGATCATGAGCCCCGTCCCGTCGAGGCGGTCGAGCGGTACGAGGCCGGGCAGCAGGGCGAGGAAGAACAGCAGCGTGTGCGGATTGCACAGGCAGGTCGCCGTCCCGGCGAGAATGCCGGGCACGAGGTTTCCCGGTCCGGGTTGCGCCCCGAGATCGGGGCCGGCGGCGCTGCGCCACATGCCCAGCGCCAGCCACAACAGATATCCGGCCCCGAGCCAGCGCAGCACGGCGAGTGCCTGCGGATAGGACTGCGCGGACAGGGCGAGACCGGTCCAGACCAGCACCAGCGCCGCGATGTCGGCGCAGGCCACGCCCGAGGCGAAGGCCGCCGCGCCGCGGGTGTCGCGCCCCATCACCCGCGCGAGGATGATCGCCGTCACCGGGCCGGGCGCGGCATTGACGGCCGCCAGCGTCGCGGCGAAGGCGGCGACGCTCAGCGGCTCCAAGGCAGCGTCCCAGTCAGCCGTACCCTGCCGCCCGGGCGGGTCCGGTGGCGGGCCGACGGGATCGAGCCGGTCGAAGGACCGGTATCCGGAAGTGCCGTGCCCAGCATGCGTTCCCCCCCTGGGAACATCGTTTCATTGGAAGGGTCGGCGTAAATTTCCGTCCTGCACGCACCGGCGGACCAATTGCACGGCGCACCTGAAAACCTAGTCGGAATCCGCCCGGCTTGCAAACGTCGCGCCCGGGTTGCGGCACCTCCCCTTGAGGGCCGCCGCGAAGCCGTGGCAGAACGCGATGCCTCCGACCGCTCCCCGAACGACCCTCGCGATGTCGACCCTCATTCCCGGGTAGAGCCTCGGCGCGCATCGGCGCGGCCGCGCTTGTGACGGACGGCCTCGTTCTCTCGTGGTTCCGGGCCGGCCTCCGGGCGCCTGCTTGACTTGCTCCGGTACGGCGACTAGAGACCGCGCTTCACCGACGCGTCCGGCGAAAAGGGCTGCCGAGTCGCGTCTTTCGACCAATCCTCACCACAGGAGATGGAAATGCCCAAGATGAAGACGAAGTCGAGCGCCAAGAAGCGCTTCAAGGTGACGTCCAGCGGCAAGGTGCTCGCAGCACAGGCCGGCAAGCGGCACGGCATGATCAAGCGGTCGAACAAGTTCATCCGTCAGGCGCGCGGCACCACCGTGCTCTCGGATGCCGACGCGAAGATCATCAAGTCCTACATGCCCTACGCCCGCTGAAGGAGGCCTGAACCATGTCCCGTGTAAAGGGTGGCGTGAAGACCCACGCCCGTCATCGCAAGGTCGTCAAGCAGGCCGCCGGCTATTACGGCGCCCGCTCGACCAATTTCCGCACCGCCAAGCAGGCCGTCGACAAGGCGCAGCAATACGCCACCCGCGACCGCAAGGTGCGCAAGCGGAACTTCCGCGCGCTCTGGATCCAGCGCATCAACGCCGCCGTCCGCGCCCATGATGCCGACCTGACCTATTCGCGCTTCATCAACGGGTTGAGCGTCGCCGGCATCGAGGTGGACCGCAAGGTCCTCGCCGACCTCGCCGTCCACGAGCCCGACGCCTTCAACACCATCGTCGATCAGGCCAAGGCCGCGCTGGTCTGATCCACGATCGCGACCGACGAACCCGACCGCCCCGCGCCGCAAGGCCGGGGCGTTTCGCGTCTCAGGCCGCTCCCGTTTCTGCCAGCAGCCAGTCCAGCGTCTCCGCGGTCACCGCCACCGCCGAAACCGCATGGATCGCCGGAACGTCGTAGGGATGGAGCCCGGTGATCGCCGCTGCCACCGCGTCGAACAGCGCGTCCCGCGTCTTGATCACCAGCGGCACCTCGGCCTCCCGCACGATCGCGCCCTGCCAGCGGTAGACGCTGGCGATCCTGGGCAGCACATGCACGCAGGCCGCCAGCCGCTCCGCCACCAGCGCATCGGCGATCCGGTCGCGCCACCGCCTCGTCCGGGCAGGTGACATGCACGTCGATCAACGTCGCGGCTTTTCCGATCTCCCCGCTCTCGGTCTCCAGCATGCCCTCCTCGGCTCAGAACTTCACCTTGTTCATCTGCAACTCACGATAATAGTCGATTCCGGCCGCCGTCAGGCGCACCTGCTTGGGCGCCCCCGGTTCGGCCCGCTGCCGCTCCTCGTCCAGCGCGACGAAGCCCTTCTGGTAGAGATACCAGAAATCCGGCGCCAGATCTGGCAGCGCCAGGCCGAGTTCGCTTCCGACATCCGCGGTCGAGATCCAGTCCCAGGCATGGTGCTCCCAGTAATGATAGAGCGTGGCGACGATCCGGCGCCGCAGCGTCTGGTGATGCATCAGCAATTCGAAGTCGTCGATCCGGGGCTCGTGTCCCGAGGTCTGCAAGGGCGCATGCCCCTGCGCGAAGACCGTCCGGCCCAGCAACGGATTGATCACCGCGCCCGCCGCTGCCCAGACCGCAAGGACCGCCGCGACGGCATGCAGGATGCCGGCGACCGCCAGCGCGACCGGGTGCATCGCCGGCAGGAAGGCCGCGCCGATCTCGACGGTGAAGATCACGATGAAGGCGCAGAACACGACCGTCAGCGTCAGGCTCACGGTGGCGAAGCCGATGGTCATGAAAATCGTGAACATCAGGTAGATGATGTAGATGAAGCCCTTCACCGCGGGGTCGAGCGCCGCGCCGCCGGCAAGCAGCCAGGCGCTGATCAGCCAGAGCGTGCCATAGAGGGTGAACGCGGTCGCGCCGAGCACGTTCCGGTTCACCAGATCCGCCACGCCGGCGAAGATCTGCAGGGCCCCGGCGGTCAGCAGCATCCAGACCCAGATCGCCGGATCGCCTGGGTCGGTCAGGCCGAGCTCCGCGGGCGCCAGCGCCGCGCAGCCGATCGCCAGCCCCATGAGGCCGATCGGCGTCGGATTTCCGACCGCTTCGTTGCGCTCCTCAGCCATGGCCGCTGTCCCCCCGGATGCCATCAAGCCTGGCGCGAGCTTTCCCCGGTCGGGAGTTCATTTCAAGAGATTTGGCATCCGGGATCGGTGTCCTACGTCTCGTCCATGGAAACGTGCACCCGGTCTCCCGGCCTGATCGCCCGCCGCCTCGTGCTGGCCGGTCTTCTGGCCGCCGCGGTCCCGGCGCTGCCGCGTCGCGCGGCCGGCGCCGGCCTCTGGCACGCGCTCGCCGAACCCGGCGCCGTCGCGCTCATGCGCCACGCCCTCGCTCCCGGCACCGGCGACCCGTCCGGCTTCCGCCTCGGCGACTGCGCGACCCAGCGCAATCTCAACGCCGCCGGCCGCGCCCAGGCCCGCGCCATCGGCGCCTCCCTGCGCGCGGCCGGGATCGGCTTCGATGCCGTGCTCACCAGCGAATGGTGCCGCTGTCGCGAGACCGCCGCGCTGCTCGATCTCGGCACGGTCTCCCCCGAACCGGCGCTCAACTCCTTCTTCCGCGACCGCGACCGCGCCCGCGCCCAGACCGAAGCCCTGCGCGCGCGGATCGCCACCACGCCCGGGCGCCTGATGCTGGTCACCCATCAGGTCAATATCACCGCGCTTGCGGGGCAGGGCGTGTCCTCCGGCGAGGTCTTCGTGCTGCACCGCGGTTCGGGCGTCGACCTGACCCTCGCTGACCGGGTCCTGATCCCGGCCTGACCCGGCAACGGATTGCCAGCGGGAATCGCCCCCACCAGCCGCCCGGAAAAACCGGAGGCCCTGCGAATGACACGACGGCATGTGGTGATCGCCGTAGGCGCCGCCTTTCTCGCGGTCGCCACCTGTCGCGGTTTCGCCGGAGGTGTGCCGAAGGCGGGCCGAGCGGCATTGCGCGCCGGCCGCCCGGGCCCTAGCCTGCGTGCCGCCACCCCCGGACCGGAGTTGCCCGATGCCCGCCGATTCCCCGAACCGGCTCGCCGGAATGCGCCTGCACCGCGCCGGCCGCGAACAGGTCGACGTCGTCGCCGACGAGGTCGCCCTGGCCCTGCGCCGGGGCGATTTCGGCGCGGTGAAGGGCTTTTTCGTCGTCCAGGAAGCGGTCGACATCGCCGGCCTGCTGCGGCGCATGTCCCCCGCCGACGCGCTGCTCGCCCTCGACCAGCTTGCGGTGCGGGACCGCGCGGAGGTGTTTGGCGAGCTTCGCCCAGCCACCCAGCGCGCGCTCGCCGGCACCATGTCGACCGAAGCGCTCGCGGCGATGATGGCGGAGATGAGCCATGACGAGCGCGCCGATCTCTTCAACCGGCTCGACGCCGGGACCCGCGACCACGTGCTTCCTGCCCTCACCCGCGCCGAGCGCGACGACATGCGCCAGCTCGCCTCCCATGACGAGGGCACCGCCGGCGCGATCATGACCTCGGACTATGCAACCCTGCGCCCCGACATGACCGCGCCCGAAGCGCTCGACGCGCTGCGCTCGCAGGCCATCGATTCCGAGACCGTCTACACCGCCTTCGTCGTCGACGAGGCCCACCGCCTGCTGGGCCGGATCAGCCTGCGTGCGCTGCTGCTCGCCCGTGCCGGCGAGCGGATCGGCGACATCATGCAGCACGACCCGGTCTCGGCTCCGGTCAGCGCCGATCCCGAGGAGTGCGCCGCGCTGATCGCCCGCTACGACCTGATCGCCCTGCCGATCCTCGACGCCGATCACCGCCTCGTCGGCATCGTCACCCATGACGACGCCCTCGACGTCACGACCCGCGCCGCCACCGAGGACATCCACAGATCCGCCACCGTCGAGCCGCTCGCGGTCAGCTTCCGCGACGCCGCGATCGGCACGCTCTACCGCGCCCGCATAATGTGGCTGGTGCTGCTGGTCTTCGCCAGCATCGTCACCGGCGCCGGCATCGCGCATTTCGAGGAGATCATCGCCGGCAACCTCGCGCTGCTGTTCTTCCTGCCACTGCTGATCGGCTCGGGCGGCAATGCCGGCGCGCAATCGGCGACCCTGATGATCCGCGCGCTCGCCACCGGCGACGTCCATGCCCGCGACTGGGGAGGGATGCTCGTCCGCGAGGTTACCGTTGCCGGCCTCCTCGGCCTGACCATGGCCGCCGCCGTGGCCGCGATCGGTCTCGTCCAGGGCGGCCCCGGCGTGGCGCTCGCTGCCTCGCTCTCGATGATCCTCATCGTCTTGGTGGGTGCCCTCGTCGGAATGTCCCTGCCGCTCCTCCTCATCCGCCTCGGCTTCGACCCGGCCACCGCCTCCGGTCCCCTCGTCACCTCGATCGCCGACGTCCTCGGCGTGGTGATCTACTTCTCCATGGCCGGCCTCATCCTCGGCACCGGCTGAGCCCCGATCATCAGCACACGCCCCGGATCAGCCCGATCATCGAAGGACCGGGCCGGGCCTCCATCCGCCCCCGCCCGCCGTCCTTTCCCGGCTTGCCGCCGCGCCCGGGGGCGATAATCTGCGCCGCTCCGAGAGGCCGGCATTTTTTCGAGAGAACGTGATGGACCGAACAATTCTGCACCACATCCCGGTCTGCCCGTTCTCGCAGCGCATCGAGATCCTGCTCGCCCTCAAGGAAAGCCCCGACGCAGTCCGCTTCGAGGTCGCGGACATCACCCGGCCCCGCGATCCGCGGCTCCTCCAGCTGTCCCGCGGCTCGACCGCGCTGCCGATCCTCGAGACCGGTCGCGGCGTGCTGAAGGAGAGCCTGGTGATCCTCGGCTGGGCCGATGCGACCATCGGCGCCCCGGTCGCCCGCGCCGACCCGTTCGAGCACGCGGTCGAGTCCATGCTGATCGCCCTCGAAGGCGGCTTCACCGGCGCCGGCTACGGCTTCCTGATGAACCAGGATCCGGCGGCCCGCGACGGGTTTCGCGCGCGCATGGACGCCGAGTTCGCCGCCCTCGACGACCAGCTGCGCTGGCGCAACCCCGAGGGCACCTGGCTCTTTGACCGCTTCGGCCTCGCCGAGACGGTGTTCACCCCGCTCTTCGCCCGCTTCCGGTTCCTCGACTATTACGAGGATTACGCCATTCCCGCCGGCCTCGACCGCGTGCGCCGCTGGCACGCGGCCTGCCTCGCCCATCCTGCCGCCCAGCAGGTCGGCGCCGAGGAGGTGATCAAGTCCTACTACGACTACACCCGCGGCGCCGCCAACGGCGCGCTGCCCGAGGGCCGCACGGTGTCGAGCTTCAGCTTCGAGCCGCCGTGGTCCGCCCGGCCGATGCCGCCGCGCGACAAGTATCGGCCCGGCGCCACCGACGCGGATCTCGGCCTGGTGTGAGCTTGCATTCGCTCCCGGCCGTCGCTAGCACCGCCGCGACACCATGACGGACGGGACGGCTCACATGGACGGCATCATCCCCCTTCGCGAGCGTTATCTCGCAGCCATCGCCGCGGCGGGCGACGAGGCCGCCATCGAGGAGGTGCGGCTTGCCGCGCTCGGCAAGAAGGGCGAGGTCTCGCTGATGATGCGCGAGCTCGGCAGGATGACCCCGGAGGAGCGCCAGACCGCCGGCCCGGCGCTCAACGCCCTGAAGGACGACCTGAACGCCGCCCTCGCCGAGGCCCGCACCCGGCTCGCCGACGCCGCCCTCGAGGCCCGCCTCGCCACCGAGACCCTCGACGTCACGCTGCCCGCCCGCCCGATGGCGCAGGGTTCGATCCACCCCGTGAGCCAGGTCACCGAGGAGATCACCGCTATCTTCGCCGATATGGGCTTCTCGGTCGCCGAAGGCCCGCAGGTCGAGAGCGACTGGTACAATTTCGACGCGCTCAACATCCCGCCCGAGCACCCCGCCCGCGGTGAGATGGACACCTTCTACATGGCACGCCCCGAGGGCGACAACACGCCCGCCCCATGTCCTGCGCACCCACACCTCGCCCGTCCAGATCCGCCATCTCGAGGCCCATGGCGCACCCTGCCGCGTCATCGCCCCGGGCCGGGTCTACCGCGCCGATTACGACCAGACCCACACGCCGATGTTCCACCAGGTCGAGGGGCTCTGCATCGACCGCGACATCTCGATGGCGAACCTCAAATGGGTGCTGGAGGAATTCTGCCGCGCCTTCTTCGAGGTCGACGATGTCGAGCTGAAGTTCCGCGCCAGCCACTTCCCCTTCACCGAGCCGTCGGCGGAAGTCGATATCCGCTGTTCCTGGGAGGGCAACCAGCTCCGCATCGGCGAGGGCGACGACTGGCTCGAGATCCTCGGCTCCGGCATGGTCCACCCCAAGGTGCTCGCCGCTGCCGGCATCGACCCGACCGAATGGCAGGGCTTCGCCTTCGGCATGGGCATCGACCGCGTCGCCATGCTCAAATACGGTATCCCGGATCTGCGGGCCTTCTTCGACAGCGATTTGCGCTGGCTGCGGCATTACGGCTTCTCCGCGCTCGACGTGCCGACGCTCCGGGGCGGGCTGAGCCGCTAGGGCGGCCGACCGCCATGTTCACCACCCTCTCCCCCGCCATGATGGGCTTTACCGGCGCCCTCGCGGCGGGGTCGATGACGGCGGTGGGCGCGCTGCCGGTGCTCTTCGGGCGCATCCCCAGCCCGCGTGCCGCCGACATCATGCTCGGCTTCGCCGCCGGCGTGATGCTCGCCGCCTCGTTCTTCTCGCTGATCATCCCTTCGCTCGACATCGCCGGGGAGCTCTACGGCGCTGGCGTCGTCCCTGCGCTGATCGCGGCCATCGGCATCCTCGCCGGCATGGCCGTGGTCGCGGCCCTCAACCATGTCCTGCCGCACGAGCATTTCCAGACCGGCCGCGAGGGGCCCGAAGGCGTGGCGCTTGCGCCGGGTCTGGCTCTTCATCCTCGCCATCACCATCCACAACTTCCCAGAGGGCCTCGCGGTCGGCGTCGGCTTCGGCCACGGCAACCCGGCGCAGGGCCTGCCGCTCGCCATCGGCATCGGCCTGCAGAACGCCCCCGAGGGCCTCGCCGTCGCCGTGGCGCTGATGGGCGTCGGCCACAGCCAGTGGCTTGCCTTCCGCATCGCCGCGCTCACCGGGCTGATCGAGCCGGTGGGCGGCTTTCTCGGCGGCGCGATCGTCTCGCTCTCGGAGATGCTGCTGCCCTGGGGTCTCGCCTTCGCCGCCGGCGCCATGCTCTACGTCATCAGCCACGAGATCATCCCCGAAACCCACCGCCGCGGCTTCGAGAACCATGCCACCGCCGGCCTCGCCATCGGCCTCGTGACCATGCTCTTCCTCGACGTCTGGCTCGCGGCGTGAGGGCCCGATGAAGATCCTCTTCTCCGTCCCGCGCTACCACCCCAACCACGACGGGCTTGTCGCCGGGCTGCTCGCGGCGGGCCACGAGGTGCATTTCGTCGTGCGCGCCCGCCACAGCACCGAATTCCACCGCCCCGGCGTCGGTCTCACCTTCCTGCCCGGCTGGCAGGAGGAGGGCCGCCGCAAGCTGCCGCCCTTCGCGAGCCTGAACCGGATCCTGATGTCCGAGCGTCCCGATGTCGTCATTGCCCGCAATCCAAGCCGGGTCAGCCTCGCGCTGCACGCGCTCTGCCGGCTGCGCGGCATTCCCTGCCTGCTCTACATCCAGCGCGAGAGCGGCGCCGAGACGATGGATGCCCGCCGCCGCGCCATGCTCCGCTTCGGTCTCTGGCCGGCCCATACCGTGAACGCGACCTGCCCGGAGCCGCCGCCGCCGCCGCCCGGCAAGACCTGCGATTTCCTGCCCTTCGCGATCGAACCCGATCCCGCGCCCCGCCGCGTCCGGTCCGCCGGTGCGCCGCTCGAAGTGCTCTCGGTCGGCAAGCTCCACCAGGCCCGCAAGAACCACCGCGCCGTCGTCGCCCATCTCGCGCCGCTGCTGCGCGCCGGCCGCATCCGCCTCACGCTGCTCGGCCTGCGCGAAGCCGGCCCGAGCGAGGTCTACGACGCCCTCGTTGCCGAGATCGCCCAACAGGACGTGACCGGCAGCGTGCGCCTCCTTGAGAATCTCGACTACGCCGCCAGCCGCCGCGCCTATGCCGATCACGACCTGCTTGTCCTCGCCAGCTCCCGCGAGCGCGCCTCCGTCGCCCCGATGGAAGCGATGGCCGCTGGCCTGCCGGCGATCTGCGGTGCGGACAACGGCACCAATTTCGTCGTGAAGGATGCCGAGACCGGCTTCGTCTTTCCCGACGGCGATTTTGCCCGCATGGCCGAACACGTCGCCTGGTGCGCCGCCCATCCGGCCGAGCTCGACCGGATGGGCCGCACTGCCCGGGCGCTGATCGAGGCCGAGTACAGCCCCGCGCGCTACGTCGAGCGCCTCGATGCGATCCTCCGGGAGCGGGTCGGCCTGCGTCTCGCCCCCTGACCGCGCCTCAGCGCTCCTCGCAATCGGTGAACGCCCGCACCGGCTCGCCCGAGCCCGGCGCGCCGGGGATCAGCGTGTAGCTGCAGGGCTGCGACAGCGCGAGCCAGGCCGCGATCGCCTGCAGCTCGGCCACCTGCGCCTCGGGCGCCAGCTCCGCCGGCAGCGCGACCTCGACCGCGCAGCGCGCCGCCCGGCACTCGAGCGAGGCCAGCTCTGCCGCGCCGCCCTGCGGCCCGGTCGCCCGCGCCCCGTCCAGCAGCGCCACCAGCGCCGCCCGCCCGGCGAAGCCCTCCTTGAGCCGGCCTTCCGCCCGTGCCGCCCAGCGCTCGCGCCGGGGCTCGGCCGCGACTGTCGCGGCGAGCTGTCGCAGATCGCGCGCCTGCGCCTTGCGGGCCGCTTCCTGCCCGGCCAGCATCTGCGCCGCGAAGATCTCCGGCGCAAGCCCGCCCGCCGGCGCGAGCTGCTGGGCCGCGGCACCGCTCGCCAGCATCAGCCCTGCGAGGAGCGCCCCCGCGACGGCCGCCCGGCCGCGCGCCCGACCGGAACCAGGCCGAAGGCGAAGGGCGCGCGCCTGACCCCGACGTCTCGCGGCACCCGAAGACGACCGGACGCCCCTCTCCTGAAACAGCTTTCTCATCGCATCCTCCTCCTTCAACGGATCAGCACCGGCATGAAGTTCTGCAGCGTCGAGATCTGCCCGGTCGGGAAGCTGACCCACAGATAGGCGCCGCTGACATAGCTCGGCATCGAGGCCGGCAGCGGCACCCAGTTGACCCCGGCGCTGCTCGAGCTGATCGTGCGCTCCGGCCCGCAGGCGGTGGCGAAGCCCGGCGCGGAATGGACGCAGAGCCGCACCCGCATCGGCGCGCCGCCGCCGGTGGTGCCGGTGAACAGCACGTAGGAGATGTCCTGCACGCTCCAGTCGTCGGGCACCGCGAAGTGGCAATAGGCGCTCTGCCGGAACCCGTAGAGAAAGAAGCTGTAGGGCACCGCGTTCGATGCGGCGAAGGCCGGGTAGGGGATGCAGGTCGCGCCGTTCACGTTCTCCGCCCAGGTCTCGGCCCGTGCGGTCGCAGGAAGGCAGACGGCCAGCGCCGCCGCCAGAAGGCAGGCAGGTCTTGTCATGGAGATCATCTCCCGCGGGGAGCGCCGGCGACCGCGCCTCGCGCGCTGGGAGCCGTAAACGTTCCGGATGGTCGGGGGCGGCGCAAACAGTACCCCGAAACCCGATTCGCCGCAATCGCGACGCGCAGACCCCGCAAGCCGTTGTCCCTCAATACGTGCAGACCGTGCCGACCAGCAGGGCCGCCCGATCGATCCCGAAGGCGCTCTCGAGGCTCTCGCCAAACAGCCCCAGCCAGGCGTCCTGGGCCGCATAGGCCTGTGTCTCCCGCGCGGCCGGACAGGCGAAGACCCGGTCGCTCTCGGCCTGCAGGTGATGGACCAGTTCGTGCACCAGAACCGAGGTCTCGGCCGGGCTTGCCCCGGTCCAGCCGTCGCTCACGAAGATCGTCGCCCCGCTGTCGTCATAGATTGCGACGACATCGCCCGGCGCCACGTCGGCGTCGGCCCCGTAGCGCATGGTCACGAGATCGGCCGCCGGGACCGTGACGAGGGCAGGGGCCGCGGCCATCTCCGGCAGATCGAAATTCGCGGCGAGCCAAAGCGCGACGATGTCGAGCAGTGACGGCGCCGCCCGCGGGCCGGCGACCGCCGCCGGGGCCGCGGCTGCGAGACAGGCGGCGAGTGTGGCGGCGCGGGCGGCGGGGGCGAACATGACGGGCCTCCTCGACTGGGTCAGCCGCGACGATCGCGCCCCCGGCTGCCCGCCGTCCTGAAAACGCCCTGAAAAATGTCTCCAATTGTGCTATAATCCGCGCGTTCAGAGGCCCGGAGGCCCCGCATGGCCGCATCACACGGCATCCGGTTCGGCCCGTTCCTGCTCAACCGCGCGCGCGGCTGTCTCGAGGACGCGCGCGGTGCGGAGCTTGGCCTGCGCGCGAAGTCCTTTCGCGTGCTGGAGGCGCTCGCCGCCCGGCCGGACGAACTGGTGAGCAAGGACGATCTCATCCGCGAGGCCTGGCCCGACGTGATCGTCTCCGACGATTCGCTCGCCCAGTGCGTCAGCGAGATCCGCCGCGCGCTGGGGCCGGAAGGCCGCGGACTGATCCGCACGGTGCCGCGCCGCGGCTACATGCTGGTCTCCGGCGGCGCGGACCGGGGTACGCCGCGCGCCCCCGGCGGATCGCGGGACGCGGCCCGGTTCGCGGCACTGCCGCTGGCGCTCGGAATGGCGGCACTCTTCGTCTGGGGATCGCCGCAGCGCGAGACCGCGCCGGTCGGTCCGGTGGCGGCTCACCCGAAAGTGGCCGAGGCCGAGGCGCTGCTCGAGTCGCGCGACTGGCGCCGCCGGGAGGCCAACGAGCATGCGCGTACCCTGCTGGAAACGGTGGTCGCGGAGGAACCCGGCCATGCCGCGGCCTGGGCGGGCCTCGGTCTGACCTACTGGCTCGAGGTCCGGCATCTCGCCTGGGGGGGCGGACGGCGCGAGATGGCGCTGGCCTTCGAGATGGTCGAGCGTTCGGTGAGCCTCGGCGGCAGCGCGGAGGCGCACCGCCTGCTCGCCGAAATGCGCCTCCTTGCCCCCTTCGCGGAGATGCGCGCGCCGGTCGATGCGCTGGCGAGCGCCCGCGCCGCCGTGGCGATCGATCCCGAGGATCCCGATAATCTCGCCGTGCTCGCGCAGGTCCTCGCGCTGACCGGACACCCGCAGGAAGCGGTGCGGATGATCGAGGCGGCACGCGGCCTCGATCCCGATCCGCCGGACTGGTACCGCCAGATCGCCGGTCTCGGCCATCTGATGAGCGGCGCGCCGGCGCGGGCCGCGGAGGAATTCGGTCCGCTCCACGGCGCGGGAACCTTCGACGGCACGCGCTGGTGGCCCGGCTGGCTCTTCGCCGCCAGTCTCGCCCATGCCGGCCGCGTCAACGAGGCCGCGGCGCTGGTCGATGCGGCTCGCGCCCGCCGGCCCGGCCTGAGCGTCGCCGGGGTGGCGCAGTCCTTCGGAGGCTTCGCCGATCGCGCCGGCCTCGCCCTCGTGCTCGACGGTCTGCGGCGCGCCGGCCTGCCGGACTGAGGCGGCTATTCGGCGAGGGCACGGACCTTTGCGTTGCCGGAGGATTCCATGAAGTCCAGATACCCGGCCCAGACCTCGGCGATCACCGGATCGCGCTCCGCCTCCTCCGCGATGACCTCCTGCCAGCCCTGCCGGAGTGCGGTGATGATCCCGTCAGGCCAGTCGTGCAGCTCGATGCCGGCATCGCGGAACGCCGCGATCGCCTCGACCTGCTTCGCCGCAGCGTCGGACGCGGTCCATGCCAGCGTCTCGCGGCAGGCCGTCTCCAGCATCTCCCGTCGCGCCGGCGACAACGCCGCCCAGTTGCGCGCCGTCATGAGGATCTCCAGCGACGTCACCGGTTGCTGCCATCCGGGCAGGTAGAGGTGGCTGGCGACCTCCGCGATCCCCAGATCGGCATCGATCGAGGGCAGCGAGAATTCCGCCGCGTCGATCAGCCCGGTTTCGAAGGCGGGACGGATCTCGTCGCCGGGCAGCTCGTAGGGCACCACGCCGAGCTTGCGCAGCACTCGCGCGCCATAGCCGAAGCTGCGCATCCGGAGACCATCGAGGTCCTCCGGGGTTTCGACCGGCGCGCGAAACCAGCCGCCGCCCTCCGCCGGCAGGATGCCGCAATAGAGGCTCTTCAACCCGTGGCTGGCATAGATCGCATCGAGCGCCTCCGCTCCTCCACCCGTCGTCATCCACGCGGTGAACCCCTCCGGGTCCGGCCCGAACGGAAAGCCACTGAACAGCGTGAGCGCGGGGTCCTCCCGATGGTGGTGGCCGGCCGAACTCCACACCGCATCGACGAGCCCGGCTTCGAGGGCGCCGAACGCGTCCTGATCGAGCACGAGACGGTCGTGGACCTCGATGGTGAAAGCGCCGCCCGACATCCGCGCCACGATTCCGGCGAAGTGCTCCCCGGCCTCGCCGAACAGTTTCGGATAGAGCAGGCTGTTCATCCGCCAGCGGAGCGCATCGTCTTCGGCGGTCGCCGGCATCGCCGCTGGCAGCCCCGCCAGAAGCGCCACCGCCGCAATCCGCATCATCCCCGAAAGACAGGGCATGGCTCCGACCTCCCGCGGGCGTCGTCTGTCAGGTCGCAGGGTAGCACAGCGTCGCCGCAATGAGGTCCCCGAAATCCGCGATGCGCCGCCCGGCCGGCGCCCGGCACGCGGTCTGACCCAGACCGTTCGCCGCGGCCTGGATGCATGTCGAGGAGCTGGCCAAATGGATCAAGTCGTGCCGTCTCGACGGATTCCGTCGAAGCATTCTCGAAGCGGACAAGGACGATCCCGGGGTCAGGGACATGATTGAAAGCATTCGCAGCCTCACTCCGAAAGCCCTGGCGAACACGCAGATGCTGGCGGCCTGACCCGCCCTCTCGCCCTCACCGGCCACGCCTCCTGCTGCGGCTTCGACCGGGCCACCGCCGTGATCCCCTGCCCGAAGTCGAAGACGCTCTCGGGCGGGCGGCCTTCCTCGGCCAGGCCCGTCTCGAGGATCCCCCGGTTTCCGCGTTAGAGACCCCGCGCTTGCGTGAGGCAAGTCCTTATGGTCCTCGTCCATGCGTGCGATGATCTTCTCGCGCGCCGCGCGAATGCCGGTGATGGAGGGCGCGGGCAGAACGAAGAAAGGAAAGGGCCCACGGCCGATATCGGAGGGCAGATTCCGTACCGCCCTCAAGGTCTCGCGTCTTCTTGATAGTCGAGGCCTTCTCGCATCGCACCTTGCCGCCCTCCGCGCAGTCGGCGACACTCCTGCCAAGACGAACGACAGGCATGTCCCGATGGCCGTATCATCCGCCTCTACTCCCGTCTCCTTCGCCTTCGGCGACGGCCCCGATCTGGCCGATGCGCTGCTCGCGCTGGTCCTTGCCGGCACCAAGACCGCCACCTGCGGCGCGCTGCGCGATTTCGGCCCGGGAGGCGAGCCGATGCCCGAGGTCGGGCGGCGGGCCATCGTGCTCGACGGCGCGGGCAGGCCGGCCGCCTTGATCGAGACCACCGAGGTCACCCTCCGCCGCTTCGACGCGGTCGATGCCGCCTTCGCCCGCGACGAGGGCGAGGGCGACCGGACGCTGGCAAGCTGGCGGCAGGGGCACGCGGCCTTCTTCGCCCGCAACGGCGGCTTCGCGCCGGAGATGGAGCTGGTCTGCGAGCGCTTCCGGCTGGTCCGCATCCTTGATCGAGGAACGGGGTAACCGCTCCCGCCCGTGCCTACGGATCTCCTACCGATATCCTACGGGACTCCTGCACCGGTTCCGGGTCGTCACCCCGCCCTTCCCAAGCCGCCGCGGATCGCCTAAACCCCCGCCCGAACGACACGCGGGGCAGGTCCATGAAATTCACGCTTTCCTGGCTCAGGGAGCATCTCGACACCGAGGCGAGCCTCGACGAGATCACCTTCGCGCTCACCGATCTCGGGCTCGAGGTCGAGGGCGTGACCGATCCCGCCGCGCGGCTCGCCGCCTTCACCGTGGGCCATGTGCTCGAGGCCGAGAAGCATCCCGACGCCGACAAGCTCAAGGTCTGCAAGGTGTTGACCGCCGACGGCGAGAAGCAGATCATCTGCGGCGCACCCAATGCGCGGGCCGGCATCAAGGTCGTCGTCGCCGCGCCCGGCGACTACATTCCGGGCATCGACACCACCATCAAGGTCGGCAGGATCCGCGGCATCGAGAGCCACGGCATGATGCTTTCCGAGCGCGAAATGGAGTTGTCGGAGGCCCATGACGGCATCGTCGAGCTGCCCGCCGACGCCGAGGTCGGCACCCGCTACATCGACCTCATCGCCTCCGACCCCGTCATCGAGATCGCCATAACCCCCAACCGCCCCGACGCGCTCGGCGTCGCCGGCATCGCCCGCGACCTCGCCGCCCGCGGCCTCGGCCGGATCATCACGCCGGCCATCGACCCGGTCCCCGGCACCGAACCGAGCCCCGTCGCGGTCTATCTCGCCCCGGACGTCGCCACCGAGGCCTGCCCGCTCTTCATCGGCCGGAAGATCCGGGGCGTGACCAACGGCCCCTCGCCGCAATGGCTGCGCGACCGCCTCACCGCCATCGGCCTGCGCCCGATCTCGGCGCTGGTCGACATCACCAACTACCTTACCTTCGACCGCGGCCGGCCGCTCCACGTCTTCGACGCCGACAAGGTCCACGGCGCCATCACCGTCCGCCTCGCGCGCGCCGGCGAAAGCCTCAAGGCGCTCGACGAAAAGACCTACCATTTCGACGGCTCCGAAACCCTCGTCTGCGACGAGCACGGCCCCGAAGGCATCGGCGGCGTGATGGGCGGCCTTCGGAGCGGCGTGACCGAAGACACCGTCAACGTCATCGTCGAGGCGGCGTATTTCGACCCGACCCGCACCGCCCGCACCGGCCGCCGCCTGAAGATCAACTCCGACGCCCGCTACCGCTTCGAGCGCGGCATCGACCCGGTCTTCACGAGGCCCGGCATGGAACTCGCCACCCGCATGATCCTCGATCTCTGCGGCGGCACACCTTGCGAGCCCTTCGTCGCCGGCAGCCCCCCCGACACCACACGCCGCTACAGCCTCGACCCGGCCCGCGTCACCAGCCTCGTCGGCATGGACATCCCCCGCGCCGAGCAGACCCGAATCCTCGCGGCGCTCGGCTTCACCCCCGCCGACGCCCCCGACGGCCGACTCGAGGTCGGCGTGCCCTCCTGGCGCCCCGACGTGCAGGGCGACGCGGATCTCGTCGAGGAGATCGCCCGCATCGCCTCGCTCTCGCGCCTCGAAGGCAAGCCCCTGCCGCGCAGCGCCGGCGTCGCCCGCCCGGTGCTCACCCCGATGCAGCGCCGATCGGGTCTCGCCCGTCGCCAGATCGCGGCCCTCGGCTACAACGAATGCGTCACCTACAGCTTCGTCGACCGCGACGCGGCGCGCCTCTTCGGCGGCGGCGATGCCGCGACCGAACTCGAGAACCCGATCTCCTCGGAAATGAGCCACATGCGCCCGGCGCTGCTGCCCGGTCTCCTCCGCGCCGCCGCCCGCAACCAGGCCCGCGGTTTCGCCGATCTCGCCCTCTTCGAGGTCGGCCATGCCTTCCACGGCTCCGAACCCGGCGACCAGCACCTGCTCGCCAGCGGCGTCCGCATAGGTCGTACCGGCCCGCGCGACCCGCACGGCGCCCGCCGTCCGGTCGATCTCTTCGACGCCCGCGCCGACGCCGAGGCCGTGCTCTCCGCCCTCGGAACGCCCGCTGGCGCGATGATCCGCCGCGGGGCGCGGGACTGGTGGCACCCGGGCCGTCACGGCGTCGTCGGTCTCGGCCCGAAGACCGTGCTCGCGGTGTTCGGCGAGCTTCACCCCAAGGTGTTGCGAGATCTCGACGTGAAAGGCCCCGCCGTGGGGTTCACGCTCTTTCTGGATGTCCTGCCGGAGGCGCGCCGCAAGGGCACGACCCGCCCGCCGCTCGCCCTCCATGACCTGCAGGCCGTCGAGCGCGACTTCGCCTTCGTCGTCGAGGCCGGCGTCGAGGCCGAGGCGCTGGTCCGCGCCGCGAAGGGTGCCGACAAGACCCTGATCGCCGATGTCTCGGTCTTCGACGCCTTCGAGGGCGTGCCCGCGGAAGCCCAGATGGGCGCAGGCCGCAAGTCGCTGGCCATCGCCGTGCGGCTCCAGCCCACCACCGCCACCCTCACCGAAAGCGAGATCGACGCGGTCTCGCAGAAGATCGTCGCGGCCGTCTCGAAGGCCACCGGCGGCACCCTGCGCAGCTGACGAAAGGGAACACCATGAAACTCAAGGTCTATCTCTCCGGCGAGATCCACACCGACTGGCGCGACGAGATCCGTGCAGGAAGCGAAGCCGCCGGCCTCGGCGTGTCCTTTTCCGGCCCCGTCACCGACCACGCCGCCTCCGATGATTGCGGCGTCGCGATTCTCGGCGCCGAGCCCGACAAGTTCTGGCACGACCGCAAGGGTGCGAGCCTGAACGCCATCCGCACCCGCAAGGGCATCGCCGATGCCGACGTCGTCGTGGTGCGGTTCGGCGAGCAGTACAAGCAGTGGAACGCCGCCTTCGACGCGGGCTACGCCGCGGCACTCGGCAAGTCGCTCATCGTGCTGCACGGCCCCGATCACGCCCATGCCCTGAAGGAAGTCGATGCGGCCGCCCTCGCGGTCGCCGAGACGCCGGCACAGGTGGTGCAGCTCCTTGACTACGTTTTGACCGGCACCCTGCCGCATTGATCGGCTCGCCAGACGGAGATACCGAATGATAAAGGAATTCAGAGACTTCATCGCGCGCGGCAACGTCATGGACATGGCCGTCGGCATCATCATGGGGGCGGCCTTCACGGCCATCGTCACCTCGATGGTCGACGATCTGGTGAACCCGATCATCGGATTCTTCATCGGCGGCATCGACTTTTCCGACATGGTCCTGCGCTTCGGCGAAGGCGAGAACGCTGCCGCCGTGCGCTACGGTGCATTCATCAACGCGGTCATCAAGTTCATCATCGTCGCCTGGGTGGTGTTCCTGCTGGTCAAGGGCGTGAACCGTGTCAAGGAAGCCGCCATGGCCGAGGCGGAGCAGGTGCCCGCCGAGGATGCCCCGAGCTCCGAACAGCTCCTCGCCGAGATCCGCGACCTCATGAAGGACACGCGCACGGGCGGAAATGACTCTTCAGTATACCCCAAGGTTTAACGATGCGCGATTGCTGATCGGATAGCTAGCTCTCCTCCTTGTCGTGCCGCTTGTGGCTTAGGTCAGTTCTTTTGTGCATCGGGAGAAATCACAATCGGTTTGGTTCGATGGCGCCGTGCTTGCGAGTTCTGGTTTTTGAGAGTAGTTTTTTATCAGTGGTGGGTTTTGGTGATGGAATCAATTCATGGAGCAGTCTGACTGTCGCGCGGATTTGGAAGGCAATCCTGAGGTAAAAGAGTTCGATTTGGACCGTCGGGCAGTTCTCAGCCGCTTTGGCTCTGCATCAGTCGCCGTTCCGGCAATGGTGGTACTGTTGACAGCACCGAGTTCGGAGGCATGGGCGGGAAGCGGATTCGGCAAAGGCAAGCCGAAGCCTAAGAACAAACCGAAGATCAAGAAGACTGGCCCGAGGTGGAAGGCAAAGCCGAAGTCTCGCTGACGTCGGTTCCCGGGGCTCAGTGTTGGTCCGCCACCTCTTTTTTGCCGATCGCCAGGAGGATCATCAAGCCGAGCGCAAGATCGGACCGGGCATGACAAGGAGGCTGTGCAGGATTCTGGGCAGTCTTCTTTCGGAACCTGTCAAGGCCCAAACTTGTACGGTGTCGAACCCCGACAGCACTGAACTGTCCCAATTGATCTTGCTTTCTGACGAGCACATGGTGACCCCGTCGCTATGTATTGCATTGCTTGGTGAGTGTGCAACGGCATCCGACGACTTGTCAGAAGACGTCCGATACTTGAAGGGCGTCCAGAGGCTGAACTCCAATCGAAACCGGTCGCTCCTTTGTCAGGCGGGGGAAATCGCCGGAATACTGGGCCCTGCCCGCGTGGATTTCGTTTTCCTAAAGGGTCTGGCCCACTTGCTGGGCGGCATTTACCCGGACGTTTCGTGCAGGTTCATCGGTGACATTGATCTCCTAATCCCATCGGATTGCGTCGAAAGGGCGTTATCGGCCTTTCAGGCCGCAGGTTACAGGGAAAGCCGGGAAAGACATCCGGGGTCGCATGACATACTTTATCTTTCGCACAAGGAGCGACCGGCTTCACTCGACGTCCACCAGTTTGTGCTGCACCGCGATACAAGGCACCTGATCCAGGAATGTTCCTTCCTCGATAGGCGGAACCGTGTCGAGGTTGCCGGAGGCGCATTCGCCTACATCCCTGACCCGGCCGACATGATAGCCCACAACATCTGGCACGCCATGGTCCACCACCCGCATTTCGTTCGCTCCGAGATTCCGCTCCGGGATGCGCTTGACCTTTGCCTGCTCGCAGAGGCCTTCAAGCCCCGGGTCGACTGGGACGAGATCGCCTCCCGGATCCGAAAGGACAGGAGAGGACCAGCTATCCTGGACTTCTATTGCAACGGTGCAAGGACCCTGTTCTTGAGCGATGCGATACCCGTTTTCCCGAGATGCCCAGAAGCTGCTTTGTCGCGCTGGCGATGGCATTCGAGAAATGGGAGGCGGATGAACCCCTACGAAGATCGCGGTTACCTGCGCAACGTTGCCGACTTTCTGGTGTGGCGCTTCCTCGTTGACCGGGAAGGAAGAAGAAAGATGACGCGATCGACACTGGAATTCGGCCGGTACGCTTCGCATTTCCGCCGAATCAAGGATATAGCGGCCAATGTGCCCAAGAAACCGGATCATGGGTGAGCCTTGGTCGGTGATGCGTCCTGCAAGAGCGAATTGAAGCGACCTCAGGGCTTCGCGCGGTCCTATCCGTTTGCATCATCCTTGGTGATCGATCCGGGTCGGAACGAAGAACTTGTGCTTGTGAACGCAGCGGCGAGGCGGGTCTGGCAACGCTTCGCCGCGGGACACAGCATCGTCATGGTATCGCATGAGCTCTCGTCTGATGGGCAGCTCAGCTTTAGTGCGGTACGGCGGGACCTGACCGACCTTGTCGAACTCTGGCGCCAACAAGGTTTGCTCGACACGCCGGACACCGCTCTTGCCGGCGGCAGCAGCGTCGCACGGGAGATCGTCGGCGCCGGACTTCAGGTCTTCCGGAAAACGCAATGGAGGGTTCTTGAGATTTGCGGCGTGACGATTTCAGTCGGTATTGCCTCGCCCCAGATGGAAGAAATGGTCGAGGCACGTCTTGGTCATGCGCGGGTTCGTGAGAAATCCGGACGACACGTGCTCGGACTGAAGTCCATCGGCGACGAGCATATCTTGCTCGAGGGAAACCTTCAGCTGTTCAGATCGCCGAATGCGCAGCAGGTGTTTGCGGCGTTCGTTCGCCGTTGCGCGGAACTGGTCAATCCGGGCACGGACTGGCTTGCGGTGTTGCATGCCGCTGCCGTCCGGTCGCCGGGAGGAAAGACACTTGTGCTGCCGGGAAAGAACGGAAGCGGAAAGAGCACTCTGGTTCGCCACATGATGGCACATGAGTTCGGCTATTTCAGCGACGACTGTGTTCCGATCACCGAAGCCGGTCATGTCGTGGCGATGCCTTTCGCCATCTGTCTCAAGGAAAGCGGTTGGGCCACTTCGGTCTTGGATCGCCGAGAAGTCCACAGTCTGCCAACGCGCACAAACCATCTCGGCGTTTCGTGCAAGTACCTGCCCCCGGCAAGGGTCTGCACCGTTCCCTCGCCCATCGATCTTATTATCTTTCCGCAGTTCGACAGGTTTGCGGACTCGGGCCTGAGCCGGATGAGCCCGGAGGAGGCCTTGATGGAGATCGTAGCTAGCCGGGCATGGATCTCAAGGACACCGAGTCAGATTCGGCGATTTCTCGGTCTGCTCGAACGCGTGCCGGCCTATGGACTCCGCTACGCGTCATCGGACGTGGCACTTGCCTTGCTTGAGGACATCGGGATCGGCTGATCCGGCGCGGACAGGGCGATCAATCGGGCGGGTTGGATGGACTGGCTTCAGGGGAAACGACTGAAACCGGAAATCCGGGGGCAATGGCAGTTAGCGGGAACCCGTGAAAAATCCGTCGCCCGATTCTAGGACTTTGACCTTGGTGGTAAGAACCGGGCTCCACGCGCTGCCCCCCGAATGCCGCAATCGGCCTTTCTTCTGTGCTCGGGGCAAACAGGATCATTGGCAGTCTCACCCGGCAAGCAGGGCTTTGGGATCTGAAACCTCTAGACCCTGCGCCTTGCCAACGGCGGAATATGTCAGCTTTCCGGCGTGGGTGTTGAGGCCGGCCATCAGATGCGGGTCGTCCGAACAGGCCTTCTTCCAGCCCTTGTTCGCCAGCGCCAGCAGGAAGGGCATCGTCGCATTGCCGAGCGCGATGGTCGAGGTGCGGGACACCGCGCCTGGCATGTTCGCCACGCAGTAGTGAACGATCCCGTCGACCTCGTAGATCGGATCGTCGTGAGTGGTCGCCCTCGAGGTCTCGAAACAGCCGCCCTGGTCGATCGCCACGTCGACGATGGCGGCCCCCGGCTTCATCGTGCCGAGCAGCGCCCGGCTCACCAGCTTCGGCGCCGCCGCCCCGGGGATCAGCACGGCGCCGATCACCATGTCCGCTTCCGCGACGCAGTTCCTCGAGATTGGTCCGCGACGAATAGCGTGTCCAGAACCGTCCGCCGAACACGTCGTCGAGATGACTGAGCCGAGGCAGCGACAGGTCGAGCACCGTCACTTCCGCACCCATGCCGGACGCGATCCGCGCCGCCTGGGTTCCGACCACGCCGCCGCCGATCACCGTGACCTTCGCCGGCCCCACACCCGGCACGCCGCCCATCAGGACGCCGCGCCCGCCATTGGCCTTCTGCAGCGCCCAGGCCCCGGCCTGCGGCGCGAGGCGCCCCGCCACCTCCGACATCGGCGCCAGCAGCGGCAGCCCGCCCGCGGCGCTCGTCACCGTTTCGTAGGCTATCGCGGTCACGCCGCTGTCGAGAAGATCGCGGGTCTGCTCCGGATCGGGCGCGAGGTGGAGGTAGGTGAACAGCACCTGCCCCTCGCGCAGCATCGCCCGCTCCGCCGCCTGCGGCTCCTTCACCTTCACGATCATGTCGCTCTCGGCGAAGACCTGCTCCGCGGTGTCGGCGATCGCCGCCCCGACCGCCTCGTAGTCCGCATCGGGAAATCCCGCTCCGGTACCCGCCGATTTCTGGACAAGCACCTCGTGCCCGGCCCGCACGGCCTCCAGTGCGGCCGCCGGCGTCATCCCGACCCGGTATTCCTGGTTCTTCACTTCCTTCGGACATCCGATGCGCATCTGTTTCTCCCGGTTGGCCTGCTGGCTGGACGCTTGACGCATCCTAACCCGGATGGCGCCGCAGAAGGTTGTGAAGTTGCAGCGGCAAACCGCTCGGCTTGAACAGGATCTTCGAAAAGATTGCCAAAACACGGGAGGATCTTGCAAGATGGCATATGGACACGCTCGATCTGAAGATTCTTCGCACGCTGCAGGCGCGGGGTCGCATCTCGAACCAGGATCTGTCGGAGGCGGTGGCTCTGTCGCCTTCGGCCTGTCACCGGCGGGTGCAGCGGCTCGAAGCCGACGGCATAATCCGGGGCTATGTCGCGCTGCTCGACGCCCGCCGCATCGGTCGAAGGGCAACGGTCTTCGTCGAGATCACGCTGGCGGGACAGGCCGACGATATTCTCGATGCGTTCGAGACGGCCGTCGCCCGGATCCCCGACGTCCTGGAATGCCACCTTATGGCCGGAACGGCCGATTATCTGCTCAAGGTCTCCGCCGAGGACAGCGAGGACTTCGCGCGCATCCATCGCCAGCATCTTTCTCGCCTGCCCCATGTGGCGCAGATGCATTCAAGCTTTGCATTGCGCACCGTCGTGGACACCACCGCGTTGCCGCTCTGATCCCGACTTGTGAAATTCTGGCGCGAAATGAGAAAAGTCGCGGACGTCGATGGATTACGGTTGTGGCGGCCTGATTCAGGTCACCAAGAAAATGCAGGGGATCCTCATGAAGAAGACACTTGTCGCCGCGAGCGTGCTCGTGGCCGTTGCGATGCCCGTCATGGCGCAGGACATGGCGGCGCTGACCTGTCTCGAGTACGGCGAGATGGACGATGGCGGAAAGATGCAGATCATCGCCGAACTGGAAGCGATGAACAGCCAGATGGATACCGTGCTGACCAACGCCGAGATCCAGGCCAAGCTGACCCAGTATTGCGGTGGCGCGCCGGAACTTCTCGTGGTCGAGGTGTTCGAGGAATAGGCTTTTCGCCGCCACGTCCCTGAATAGGCCGCAGAGCGGGTCGCCCGCTCTGCGGCGCGTCACCCGAGCATCCAGAGCCCCGCGTAGAGCGCGACCATCCCCGCGACGATCGCGCCGAGCACGCTCCGGCGCCATGCGCCGACCGCGAGGGCGACGGCCGCCGCCGCGATGCGCGCCGGGTCCGGTACGCCCCCGGTCGCCGAAGGCCAGGCCACCAGCGGTGTCGCCAGAGCGGGCAGCACCGCGACGGGGACATAGCGGAGCAGGCGGACCGCCCAGAGCGGCAGCGTGCGGTCGCCAATGAGCCCGATGAACGAGAACCGGATCAGCCAGGTTCCGAGCCCCAGAGCGCCGATCACGGACCAGACCAGCAGGTCGTTCATGCTGCCCCCTTCCGTTCGAGCATCACCTCGACGCCGGCACCCGCGCCCATCGCGAGAAGCGCGGCCGCCGGCAGCCACAGATTGTAGGGCATCCAGGCCAGAGCGAGCGCGGCGGCGACCGAGACCAGCGCCGCGGCAAGATGCGGCAGGCTGCGCAGCGCCGGCGCGCAGAGCGCGATGAAGGTGATCGGGGCCGCGAAATCCAGCGCAAATTCCGGCGGGATCGCCTGACCCGCGAGGGCGCCGACGATGGTGAAGGCATACCAGAGCGGACAGATCGCCAGCACCGCGCCGAGGAAATAGGCCATCTTCTGCTCGAGAGGCATGCCGGGTCGCTCGGTGAAGCGGTGGATCGCCACGCCGTAGGTCTGGTCGGTGAGGCAATAGGCGGCGAGGGCTCGCTGCCAGAGCGGTGCCGGGCCGAGATGCGGCGCGAGCGAGGCCGAATACATCGCCATGCGCAGGTTCACGGCGAGCCCGGTCAGGACGATGACGAGGAACGGCGCACCTTCCTTGACGAGCTGGACGGCGGCGAATTGTGACGCTCCGGCAATCACGACGAAGCTCATCGCGAAGGTCTGCCCGAGGTTCCAGCCGGCTTCCGTTGCCAGCACCCCGAACAGGAGCGCGAACGGCACGATCACCAGAATGAACGGTGCGCAGTCCCGCATGCCGAGCAAGAATGCGGAACGGAGCGGCTTGCGTCCCATGCGCGCAATCCTTCAGGGGTCTGTTGCTTGAAGTCCGGCTCGTCTAACGTGACCCATGCCCGGGCCGCAAGCCCCCGAGACGGACCCTCACTGCCCATGCCGACCGACAGATATCTGATTGCCCCCGATCCCGACGCGCCCCGACTGACCCGCGCCGTCACCGGCACCGATCAGGACGGGGAGGCCTGCGACCTGCGGGTTGTCGAGGAGCGACCGCTGACGATCTATCTCAACCGCCAGGAAATCGTCACCGCGATGACGATCGGCGACTATCCCGCCGAGCTGGCGGTTGGCTATCTGCGGAACCAGGGTATGTTGCGGGGCGACGACGTGATCCGGGGGGTCGATTACGACGCCGAGATCGAGACGGTGGTCGTTCGCACCGAGCGCGCGACCGATTACGAGGACAAGCTCAAACGCAAGACCCGCACCTCCGGCTGCGCGGTCGGCACGGTCTTCGGCGACATGATGGAGGGGCTCGAGGGGCTGGAGCTGCCCGCGTCCGAGATCCGCACCTCCGACCTCTACGCGCTCGCCAGGATCATCAACACCACTCCGAGCCTCTATCTCGAAGCCGGCGCGATCCACGGCACCGTGCTCTGCGAAGGTGGTCGGCCCTTGGTCTACATGGAGGATGTCGGCCGCCACAACGCCGTCGACAAGATCGCCGGCTGGATGACGCTGAACGGCGTCGGGCCCGAGGGCAGGATGCTCTACACCACCGGGCGGCTGACCTCGGAAATGGTGATCAAGACCGCGCTCATGGGCATCCCGGCGCTCGCCAGCCGCTCGGGTTTCACGGCCTGGGGCGTGGAGATCGCCCGGCAGGTCGACCTCACGCTGATCGGCCGGATGCGCGGCCGCCGCTTCGTCTGTCTCGCCGGCGAAGGGCGTCTCGTCCGCGATGCCGATCCGGCTTCGATCGCCGACGAGCCGGAGAAGGCCCGGCGCAAGGCGTCGCGGAGTGCGGAGGCGTGATCCTCGGGGTAATTCTCGCAGGCGGGCAGTCGAGCCGCATGGGTGGTGGCGACAAGTGCCTGCTTCCGCTCGGCGACCGGCCGATCCTCACGCATGTGATCGACCGGCTGCGGCCGCAGGTGGACGGGCTCGCGCTCAATGCGAACGGCGATCCGGATCGCTTCGCGGCGTTCGGACTTCCGGTTCTACCCGACAGTGTGGCCGGGTTTGCCGGACCCCTGGCCGGGGTGCTGGCGGGCATGGACTGGGCGGCCGGGCAGGGGGCGGAGGCCATCGCGACCGCCGCAGCCGATACGCCCTTCTTTCCGGATGATCTGGTGCGGGCTCTCCGGACCGCGACCGTCGCCGGAGACATGCCGCTCGCGATGGCGATGACACCCGGCGAAGATGGACGGCTCGACCGTCATCCGACCTTCGGTTACTGGCCCGTTGCCCTGCGCGATGATCTGAGGGCCGCTCTGGAGGGCGGGCTGCGCAAGGTGGTGGCATGGACCGAGCCGCACGGTTGCGCCCGCGCGGTGTTCCACGACCGCATTCCCGATCCCTTCTTCAACGTCAACACGCCCGAAGACCTTGCGGAAGCGGAAGCGCTCCTCGCGGCAGCTCATCCGTGAAGGTCTTCGGCGTCACAGGCTGGAAGGATTCCGGCAAGACCACCCTCGTCGAGCGGCTGGTTGCCGAGATCACGGCCCGCGGTGTCTCGGTCTCGACGATCAAGCACGCCCACCATGCCTTCGACGTCGATCAGCCCGGCCGCGACAGCCATCGTCACAGACAGGCCGGCGCCGGTCAGGTGCTGATCTCGTCGGGCCGGCGCTGGGCGCTGATGTCGGAATTGCGCGGGGCGCCCGAAGCCCGGCTCGACGACCTGATCGCGCGGCTCGACCCGGTCGATCTGGTCCTCGTCGAGGGCTTCAAGCGGGAGCGGCATCCCAAGATCGAAGCCCGGCGCGCCGCCACGGCACAGGACCTGATTGCCGAAGGCGACCCGTCGATCGTGGCGGTCGCCTCCGACAGCCGCCTCGACGGTCTCGCCGTGCCGGTCTTCGACCTCGACGATGTCGCCGGGATTGCGGATTTCGTGCTCGCACAGGCGGGGCTGGCGTGAGCCGTCTCTTCGACAGCATCGTGATCGTCGACTGGTCGGCCTCCGCCTCACCGAGCCCGAAGGCGCCGTCGCCGAACGCGATCTGGATCGGTGTGGCCGGGCACGGGGCCAGGGAGCCGTGCTACTTCCGGACCCGGGCGGCGGCGGCGGACTGGCTGCGCGCTCATCTCTCCGACCTGCGGATGGCCGGGCGCCGGGTGCTCGTCGGGTTCGATTTCAGCTTCGGCTATCCTGCGGGCTTCGCGGAACGGATCACCGGTCAGCCCTCGGCGCTTGCGGTTTGGGACTGGCTTGCCGCGCGGCTCCGCGATGGGCCCGACAATGCCAACAACCGCTTCGAGGTCGCCGCCGAACTCAACGGAATGTTCCCCGGATCGGGGCCGTTCTGGGGCCGGCCGCGCGGGCTCGACCTGCCCGGTCTGCCCGAGCGCGGCAGCACGCGCAGGGATCACGGCCTGCCCGAGCGGCGTCGGGTCGAGGAGATCGTGCCGGGCGCCCAGCCGGTCTGGAAACTCTACACCACCGGCTCGGTCGGCAGCCAGGCCCTGACCGGGCAGGCGGTTCTGCAGCGCCTGCGCCATGATCCCGCGCTGCGCGAGGCGCTGGCGATCTGGCCGATGGAAACCGGCGCCGGGGTGCCGGCGCCGCCGCTGGTCCTTGCCGAGGTCTACCCCGCGCTGCTGCGGATCGATGTGGCGGAGACGGACATCCCGGATGCGGTCCAGGTCTCCGAGCTCGCGCGGCATTTCCATGAACTGGACAGGCGGGGTGCACTTGCGGGGTTGTTTGAGGCGCCTGCGGCCGCAGGGATCGATGCGGCGGTCCTGCGGGAAGAAGGCTGGATCCTCGGGATCGGGGAGGCGCCGGAGCCGGAGACGAAGCCGCTGCGCAACGACTGCTTTGCCCTGCCGCCCGGAGTGGACTGGGTGCCGGTCGAAGAGGCGCTGACGAAACTGCGTGACGGGCTCGTCGGCATCGCCGCCGCCGAGATGGTGCCGCTCGTGCTGGCTGGAGGGCGCCTCCTCGCGGAGGATATCCGGGCCCGTCGCAGCCACCCGCCTGCTGCGAATGCCGCGGTGGACGGCTACGGTTTCGCCCATGCAGGGCTCGGAGCCGCGCCGCATGAGCTCCGGCTCGTCGACGGTCGGGCGGCTGCCGGCCGGCCTTTCGGAGGAGAGGTGCCGCCCGGTCACGCGGTCCGCATCCTGACCGGCGCGATCCTGCCCGACGACGTGGACACGGTGGTGCTCGAGGAGGACGCGACGCTGGTCGGTGGTACCGTGCAGTTCGGCCGTGGCCTGAAACCCGGTGCGAATACGCGGCCGGCCGGCGAGGACAGCAGGGCCGGGTCCGTGCTCCTGCCGGCCGGCCACCGGCTGGCGCCGCAGGACCTCGCTCTCGCGGCATCCTGCGGGCTCGGCCTCGTGCCGGTGCGTCGCCGCATTCGGGTCGCTGTGCTGTCCACCGGCGACGAGATCGTCGCTCCCGAACGGGCCGGCGCGCTCCACCAGACGCCCGATGCGAACCGGCCGATGCTGCTCGAGATGCTGCGCCGCTGGGACATGGAGCCGGTCGATCTCGGCCATGCTCCCGACCGGGCGGATGCCATCGGTGCGGCGCTGACCGAGGGAGCCGCCACCGCCGACGCGATCCTGACCAGCGGCGGGGCCTCGGCCGGCGACGAGGATCACGTGTCGCGGCTCCTGCGCGACAGCGGCGCGATCACGACATGGCGGATCGCCGTCAAGCCCGGCCGACCTCTGGCACTGGGTGTCTGGCAGGGGCGGCCGGTCTTCGGCCTGCCCGGAAACCCGGTTGCGGCCTTCGTCTGCACGCTGATCTTCGCGCGGCCCGCCCTCCTCAGGATCGCGGGCGCCGCCTGGGACATCCCGCGCGGACTGATGCTGCCGGCGGCCTTCACGAAGTCGAAGAAGGCGGGACGGCGGGAGTACCTGCGGGCGCGCCTCGATGCGGACGGCCGGGTCGAGGTCTTTCCGTCCGAGGGTTCCGGCCGGATTTCGGGACTCTCCTGGGCAAGAGGACTGGTGGAACTCGACGATCCGGCCCGCGAGATCCGGCCCGGCGATCCCGTGCGCTACCTCGCCTTCTCCGAGTTCGGCCTCTGAAGCCGGGTCAGTCGAAGGCGCCGCTCAGACGCGACAGGAGCCCGAAGGCCTTCGCTGACCGGGTCTGCGCGAGATCGCGAAGCGCCGCATCGTCGGCCCGGCCAGCGAAATCCGCAAGGACATGCAGGAACCGCCGCTGGAAGAACAGTGCGGTATCCCGGAAGATCGGGTCGGACCGCATCAGGCCCTGCGCCAGTTCGACGGCATGCGTGTCCTCGGGCCCGCCGATCGGGGCCATGTCCGGGCCTCGGGCGCCGGAGATGAAGCGCCGCCACAGCGCGGGATCGGGCGTCCCCGAGGCCATGTCGTCCATGTAGAGGCCTTCCTGCGACATCAGCGTGAGCACGTCCTCCGCCGATTGCAGCAGATGCGCCAGCGGCTGGTGGCGCAATGCCGCCTGCAAGGCGCGGAAGCCGTCGAAGTCCTGCTCGTCGCGGGGAAAGTCGAGGGCGCGCACCAGATCCGCGGCCGGCAGTTCGGGCGGGGGGTCCTCTCCCGCCGGCAGGAGCGGCAGCGGCGGCTGGACGCCGTGATCCACGGGCGGTCGCTTGGACGGCTTGCCGATCACCGGATCGCCGATCCGCCGGTTCGGGGGCTTCGGGGGCGGCGTGTCGCTGTCGGGAACGGCCATCCCGGAGGCGAGGGCCTCCAGCCGGCGTTCGAGCCGCTCCTGCCCCTTGCGCAGGGCGGCGAGGCCTGCGAGATGTCGCTGTCGCCACCGCTCGCCGCGCGATGCAGGCCGCCGGCGGCACCGATGGCCACCTGTGTCGTCTCCAGCGCGTCGATCAGGGGCCGCGAGGCATCGGCCAGCGCCGCGATCACCTCCCGCTGCCGGGCGAGTTCCTCGGCGAGCCAGGCCGCGAGCCAGAGCAGGATCAGCGGCAGGACCAGCGCCATCAGCAGGAAGAGTCCGTCGAGAAAGACCGTGCCCCGCCCCCGTGTCTCGGCGGCGACCCCGAGAAATCCGATCGCGTAGGCGACGACCACCACCACCCAGAGGATTCCGAGCGCAAGGGCCCAGCGCCGCGGCAGCGGCAGTTCCCCGAAGCGCGCCCTGAGGTCGGATGCCGAGGCGAGGCGCGCGGCCATCACGCCGTCGCCCGCCGGACCCGAAAGGGGCAGGTGTTCATCGATAGATCACCTCGAGGATCTCGTAGCTGCGCAGCCCGCCCGGGGTGCGCACCTCGACACTGTCGCCGGTTTCCTTGCCGATGAGCGCCCGGGCGAGCGGCGACTTCATGTTCAGCAAGCCCGCATCCACGTCCGCCTCAGGCTCGCCGACGACCTGGAAACTGCGCTCCTCCTCGGTTTCCTCGTCAAGCAGGCGCACTGTGGCGCCGAACTTGATCGTGCCGGAGAATTTCGACGGATCGATCACCTCGGACCGGCTCAGGATGCTCTCGAGCTCCTTGACCCGGCCCTCGATGAAGCTCTGCTTCTCGCGGGCGGCGTGATACTCCGCGTTCTCGCTGAGGTCGCCGTGCTCCCGCGCCTCCGCGATGGCGGCGATCACGGCGGGTCGCTCGACGCTCTTGAGCTTCTTCAGCTCGGCATCGAGGCGCGCGAAACCCCGGCTGGTTAGCGGCACCTTTTCCATACACATCTTTCCCTGCACTGCCGGACCGCTGTCCGGGTCGCCTTCACGATCGGGCGTGTTCTCTTGGCCGCGACCAGTTGCCTCGCTGCACCCGATGACCCTTCCGGACAGCCAAGTTGCAACCATATGGAGGTCAAACTGCCATCGCAAGCGTCAGAACCGTGCGGAATCCCCGATCTGGGAAGCGTGACGCCGGGGCGCAATTGACCCACGCGCGGACGATGGGATAGTCAGCCGCACCCGCTGCCGCAGCCTTGCCGGAAAGGAAGCCACATGACCCAGATCGAGCGCGAGTCGATGGAATACGACGTTGTCATCGTCGGGGCCGGTCCGGCGGGCCTCTCGGCGGCGATCCGCCTCAAGCAGCTCGATCCGGACCTCTCGGTGGTCGTGCTCGAGAAAGGCTCCGAAGTCGGGGCGCACATTCTCTCGGGCGCCGTGCTCGATCCCTCGGGTCTCGACCGTCTCCTCCCCGACTGGCGGGACCGCGGCGCCCCGATCCGGACCGAAGTGACGCAGGACCGGTTCTACTTCCTGACCGAGCACGGCGAGGCGCGCATCCCGAACTGGCCGATGCCGCGCCTGATGAGCAACCACGGAAACTACATCGTCTCCATGGGCAATGTCTGCCGCTGGATGGCCGAGCAGGCCGAGGCGCTCGGCGTCGAGGTGTTCCCGGGCATGGCAGCCAGCGCGCTGGTCCGCGGCGAGGATGGAACCGTGCGCGGTGTCGTGGCCGGCGAGTTCGGCCTGAACGAGGACCGCACGCCCGGACCCAACTACGAACCGGGAATGGAACTGCTTGGCAAGTACGTCTTTCTTTCCGAAGGCGTGCGCGGCTCGCTCTCGAAGCAGGTGATCGCCGAATTCGGACTGGCCTCGGACAGCGAACCGCAGAAATACGGCCTCGGCATGAAGGAGATCTGGGAGGTGCGCCCCGAGGTCCACCGCGAGGGCCGGGTCGTGCACACGATGGGCTGGCCGCTCGGCAAGAACGCCGGCGGCGGTTCGTTCATCTACCACCTCGACAACAATCAGGTCTATGTCGGCTTCGTCGTGCATCTCAATTACGAGAACCCGCACCTCTATCCCTACATGGAATTCCAGCGCTTCAAGCATCATCCGATGGTCGCCGAGCTGCTGAAGGGCGGCAAGCGCGTGGCCTACGGTGCCCGCGCGATCTCCGAGGGCGGCTGGCAATCGGTGCCGAAGCTCACCTTCCCGGGCGGCGCGCTCCTGGGCTGTTCGGCGGGCTTCGTGAACGTGCCGCGCATCAAGGGCAATCACAACGCCATGCTTTCCGGCATCCATGCCGCCGAGGCGGCGCATGCGGCGATTGCCGCCGGACGGCAGGGCGACGAGCTGGAGGCCTATTCGGAGGCGGTGAGGACCGGCCCGATCGCGGCCGACCTCAAGCCGGTGCGCAACGTGAAGCCGATGTGGTCGCGCTACGGTCTCGGCACCTCGCTGGCCCTCGGCGGGCTCGACATGTGGTGGAACTCGCTTTTCGGCAATGCCTCGATGTTCGGCACGATGAAGCACGGCAAGAGCGATGCGGAGGCCACCGGCCGTGCGGAGCGCTTCGAGACGATCGATTATCCGAAGCCCGACGGCGTGCTCAGCTTCGACCGGCTCACCAATGTGGCCTATTCCTTCACCAATCACGAGGAAAGCCAGCCCGCTCACTTGACGCTGGCCCACGACGACGTGCCGATCGAGATCAACCTGCCGCGCTACGACGAGCCGGCGCAGAGATACTGCCCCGCCGGGGTCTACGAGGTGCTGCGGGACGAGGACGGCTCGAACCCGCGGTTCCGGATCAATTTCCAGAACTGCGTCCACTGCAAGACCTGCGACATCAAGGATCCCAGCCAGAACATCACCTGGGTGACTCCGCAGGGCGGCGACGGACCCAACTACCCCAACATGTGATCGACGTGGTCCGGCTCCCGCCGGCGCTTCGGATTGCAAGCTTCGCACGGGCATCATAGGCTCGCGCCGCCCGAACCTTTTTTCAGTATCCGGAGACACATTCCGTGCAGATCGACCCGGCCCGTCTGGCCAGAAGCGTCCTCGCCGGCCTCCTGGTCGGACTGGCCCTCCCGGGGGTTGCGTCGGCAGCAAGCCTGTCAGGCGCCTATCTCGCCGCGATGCAGGCGGACCTGAACGACGAATACGCCGTCGGCGCCGAGTATTACGCCAGGGCACTGGAATCCGATCCCGGCAATCCGGGACTCCTGCAGAATTCCATCGTGATGCATGTCGCCGCCGGAGACGTGCCTGCGGCGGTCGAATACGCCGATGCGCTCGCCCTCGACAGTCCGGAAAACCAGATCGTTGCCCTGGTGCAGCTCTCCGATGCCCTGGCGAAGGAGGATTTCCCCGGGGCGGAGGCAGTTCTCGAGCGGGGCGCCGACGGGTTCAATCCTCTGCTTGGCGGTCTTGTATCGGGCTGGATCACCGTGGGTCGCGAGGACTTCCCGGCCGCGCGGGAACGCTTCGATGCGATAAACGGCAATCCGGCGCTGACGGCCTATGGCCAGTATCACAAGGCCCTCGCCCTCGCGATGGCCGGCGATTTCGTCTCCGCGGAGACCATTCTCGCCGGAGGAGAAGACGGCCCGCTCCATCTCAATCGCGGCGCCCTGCTCGCCCACGCCGAGGTCCTCGCGCAGATCGACCGCGAGAGCGATGCGATCGCCGTCCTCGACGATGCCCTGGCCGGGGGAATTCCCGATGCCGAACTCGCCGATCTCCGGGACCGGCTTGCGGCCGGCGAGGAGGTGCCGTTCACCCATGTGACCCGCGCCCGCGATGGCGCCGCGGAAGCCTTTCTCACGCTGGCCGATGCGCTCGACGCGCCGGAATCCGGGCGCATCGCGCTGATCCATGCCCGTCTTGCCCAGCATATCCGGCCCGACATGGTCGAGGCGCACATGCTGACCGCCGAGCTTCTGGAATCCCAGGAGCAGTACGCGCTTGCCCAGGTTGCCCTGGCGGAGGTGCCGGCGTCGTCGCCGTGGTCGATCGGTGCCGAAATCCGCCGTGCCAACGCGCTGCGGGCTTCCGGTGACGCGGCCGGCGGCATCACGGCGCTCCGCGACCTTGCCCAGGCGCATCCCGAGAACATCGAGGCGCAATCGGCGCTGGGCGACGCGCTCCGGACCGACGAGCAATACGCGGAAGCCGCGGAGGCCTACGGCAACGCCATCGCGCTCATCAACTCGCCGCAGCAGGCGCACTGGGTGATCTTCTACACCAGCGGCATCTCCAACGAACGCGCCGGCAACTGGGACACCGCCGAGGCGGCCTTCCGGACCGCGCTGGAGCTTCAGCCCGATCAGCCGCTGGTGCTGAACTATCTCGGTTATTCCATGGTCGAGCAGAAACGCGACCTCGACGAGGCGCTCGAGATGATCGAGACCGCGGTGGCGGCGCAGCCCGATGACGGCTATATCGTCGACAGTCTGGGCTGGGTGCTCTACCGGCTCGGCCGCTACGAGGAGGCGGTGCCGCACATGCTGCGCGCGGTCGAGCTCACGCCGGACGATCCGGTCATCAACGATCATCTCGGCGACGTGCTCTGGAAGGTCGGCCGCAAGCGGGAGGCGGAGTTCCAATGGCGCCGCGCGCTGTCCTTCGGACCGGCCGAGGATCTCGACATGGACCGTATCCGCAGCAAGCTCGACATCGGCCTCGATCGGGTCCTCGAGGAAGAGCAGAGCCCGTCGGACGGCTGACCTCGTGGTCGCGTCCGGGTCCGTGTGGCGCGAACTCGCGCCGGCGAAGGTCAACCTGACCCTCCATGTCACGGGCCGCCGGTCAGACGGATATCATTTGCTCGACAGCCTCGTTGTTTTCCCGTCGATCGGCGATCTGATCGAGGCGGAGCCGGCCACCGGGTTGTCCCTGAGCCTCGGGGGCCCCTTCGCCGCCGACCTCCATTCCGGGGCTGACAACCTCGTCCTGAGGGCGGCCGAGCTGCTGCGACAGGGCAGGGGCCCCGGAGCGGCGCTCCACCTCGTCAAGTCGCTGCCGGTGGCAAGCGGGATCGGCGGCGGATCGTCCGATGCGGCGGCCACCCTGCGCCTGCTCGCGCGGCTCTGGGATCGACCGCTGCCAGATCGGCGCGCCGCCGCCGGCCTCGGAGCCGACGTGCCGGTCTGCCTCGCGCCGGGACCGAGCCGCATGCGGGGCATCGGCGACCTGATCGACCCGGTGGCGCTGCCGCCGTTCTGGATCGTCCTCGTGAATCCCGGACTGCCGGTCGCAACCGGCGCTGTCTTCGCGGCCCTCGCCTCGCGCACCAACGCGCCGATGCCGGACCTGCCGGTCTTTTCGTCGGCGGGCGATCTCTTTGTCTTCCTGGCCGGTCAGCGCAACGACCTGGAAGCGCCGGCGCGCCGCATCGAGCCGCGCATCGATGCCGTCCTCGATGCGCTCGCCGCACGGCCGCCCTGCGCCCTCGCGCGGATGTCGGGGTCCGGCGCCACCTGTTTCGGGCTGTTTCCGGATGATCGCGGCGCGCTCGACGCCGCCGAAGACCTGCGGCGGGCGCATCCCGGCTGGTGGGTGGCCGCCGCACCGGTCGGGTGAGCTCCGGGGGGTCAGACGATCCGCGCCACCACGAAATCGGCGAGATCCGTCAACGCATCGCGGATCTCGCCCGGTGCGAACCCGGCAAGTGCGGCCCGCGCCCGGGCGGCGTGTTCGAGGGCGGTTGCGCGTGTGCTATCCAGTGTCCGGTGACGCTGCATCATCGCGATCGCCGTCTCGAGGTCCCCGACCTCCTGATCGCCGCGACCGATTGTCCGGGCCCAGAAGGCGCGTTCCTCGGAATCCGCGCTTGCCACCGCCCGGATCACCGGCAGGGACATCTTGCGTTCCCGGAAATCATCACCGGTATTCTTGCCGAGCACCGCCGCGGCACCGCCGTAGTCCAGCAGATCGTCGGTGATCTGGAAGGCCATGCCGAGCGCGTCGCCATAGGTGTAGAGCGCCGATGTCGCGGCCTCTCCGGCATCCGCGATCACGCCGCCGACCTCGGTCGCGGCCGAGAACAGGGCCGCCGTCTTGCCGCGGATCACCTGAAGATAGACCGCTTCGGTGGTCGCGAGATTGGCCGCGGCGGTCAGTTGCAGCACTTCGCCTTCCGCAATCACCGCGGCGGCGTTCGAGAGGATGTCGAGCACCCGCAGCGACCCGGTCTCGACCATGAGCTGGAACGAGCGCGCAAAGAGATAATCCCCCACCAGAACGCTCGACTTGTTGTCCCACAGAAGGTTCGCCGTCGGCCGTCCGCGCCGCCGGCCGCTTTCGTCCACCACGTCGTCATGGAGCAGGGTCGCCGTGTGGATGAACTCGACCGTCGCGGCGAGCCTCAGATGATGCTCGCCCTCGTAGCCGCAGAGCCGCGCCGCCGCGAGGGTGAGGAGCGGCCGGATCCGCTTGCCACCGGCATCGACCAGATGCGCGGTCACTTCGGGAATGCGTGGCGCATGCTCGCTCGCCATCCGGGCACGGATCAGCCGGTTCACGGCCTCCATGTCGGTGGAAAGCAGATGCTGCAGGGTCTCGACGGGGGATTCGATCCGGATGGCAGTGGTCATCGATGTTGGCCCTCGACCTCCGACGGAACGGAATCTAGTCTTGCCGCATGAAGGAGATCCTCAAGACGACCGACCCGACGGTCATAGCCTTCTCCACCGCCCTGCTGCGCGCGGAGGATATAGACTGCTTCGTTCTGGACGTCCACATGAGCATCCTCGAGGGCGGCATCGGCCTCTTCCCGCGCCGCCTTGTCGTCGCGGATCGTGACGCCTTCCGGGCCCGGGCAATCCTGCGCGACAACGACGTCAGCGATCTCGAACCTGCATGAGCCTGTCCGGGGGCGCGTTGACCCGGGACGCCTTTCTCGGTGGTCGGCTGACCCTACTGCAACCGAGACATGGTTACCGTGCCGCCACCGATCCGGTCCTCCTCGCAGCCTTCGTCCCCGTGCGTCCCGGCGACAGGGTCCTCGATCTCGGCTGCGGTGTCGGTACGGCCGGGCTCTGCCTCGCGCGCCGGGTTCCGGGCCTCGACCTGCACGGGCTCGAGCTCCAGCCCGACTATGCCGATCTCGCCCGGCGCAATGCAGCGGAGAACGACCTGCCCCTGGAGGTGCATGAGGGGGATCTCCGGGCGATGCCGAGCGCCCTGCGCGCGCTTGCCTTCGATGCGGTCTTGCTCAATCCGCCATATTTCAAGGCCGATCGGGCCTCCGCGGCTGCCGATCCCGGGCGGGATCGCGCCAATCGCGAAGGTGCCGCGGAACTCTCCGACTGGCTCGATGCGGGCCTGCGCCGGCTGCGACCCGGTGGCGTGCTTGCGATCATCCACCGCACGGGACGTCTGCCCGAAATCCTGACCGGACTGGCCGGGCGGGCCGGTGCGGTGGACGTTCTGCCGATCGCGCCGAGGAAAGAGAGGCCGGCAGGTCGCGTTCTGGTTCGGGCGCGCAAGGGACGGACAGCAGAGATGAAGCTCTGGCCACCGTTAACCGCCCATGAAGGAAGTTCTCACATTAATGGAGGAGGGTCCTCTACAATCGAGATGAACAAGGTCTTGCGAAATATGCATGCCCTCTTGTCGGATACACGTTAAGGTGGTAATTACCCTTAACAAACAACTAACGAGTGTGCCTGTCGGTTGCGGCCGTACGGGAATTGCGAGGAGTAACGCGAGATGCAGGCCGGTGTTCTTTTCCTGATCATCGCGATGACCCTCACCCCTGCCGTAGATGCTGTAGCGAAAACGCTTTCTGCCGACCACTCCGCAATGATGATCGCCTTCCTCAGGTACTTCTCCGCCGGTCTCATCGCGGTGGCACTGGCCCGTGGCACCGGCCGCCGGATCGTCGTTCCGACCGGCGACCGGGTCGGACAGGTGGTGCGCACGGCGCTCATCATGGGAGCGATGACGTCGCTGATCGCGGCCCTCGGCATGGTGCCGATGGCCAAAGCGGTGGGCGGCTTCCTGATCGCGCCGATCGTCTCGGGTCTGCTCGGCATGATCATCTGGGGCGAGCGGCCCACGCAGACCCGGCTCATGGGCTCCGCGGTGAGCTTCGTGGGCGCCGCGATCCTGATGCAGCCGGATGCCGGGATCGAGGTCGGCAGCATCTTCGCGCTGCTTGGCGGTGCGCTGCTCGGCACCTATCTCGCGGCCACCCGTGGGGCCTCGGACCGGACCGACGCGCTCTCCACCCTTGCCGTCCAGTCGCTGCTGGGCTCCTTCCTGATCGCGCCTTTCGCCTTTGCCGGCGGGCTTCCGCATCTGAGCCCGGCGCTCTTCGTCGGTGCCCTCGCGCTCGGAGGCATCTCGGCGATCTGCCACGGTCTCACGGTGCTGGCCTATCAGCGCGCCGATGCCACGGTCCTCGCACCCTTTCTCTATTTCAACCTGCTCACGGCCATGGCGGTCGGATTCATCTGGTTCGGAGAAACGATCGGCCTTGCCAGCATGATCGGCCTCGCCGCGATCGCCGGCGGTGGTCTCCTGACCCTGGCCGATCCCGACCGCCTGCGCCACTGGCTGCTGCGGGCCTTCGAGCTCCCGCGGCACGCTTGTGCCGGTCCGGGTTCGGTTCGCGTGACACGTGCAGGAAACCGTGCTTTACTGACGAGGTTGTCCTGTCACAACTGGAGGAAAGAATGAGCACGAGTGCCCACCTGACCGAACTGCGCAAGAAGCACCAGGCACTTTCGGAGAAGATCGAATCGGAGCAGCGCCATCCGGCCGCCGACGAGATCGGGATCAAGAAGCTCAAGCTCAAGAAACTGCACCTCAAGGAAGAAATCGAGCGCCTTTCCGCGCAGGCCTGAATCGACCCCAAAGCGTGACGGCCCGGCCCGCCTGTCCGGGCCGGCCGGGCTCAAACCGGGTGCCGGATCGTGCCCGGTCTATCCGCCTTGGAGATCCGGACATCCGGAACCCGGGAAATTTCCACGAAATCAGGATATTGCGTCGATCTCGTCGAGTGTCGATGCCAGCATCGCCAATTCCCGTGGACCACTGAAGCGGTGGTCTGCGGACTTGACCACGGTGAGACGCAGGTCCGGACAGGTCGCGTGACCGAGCAACCGCAACGCAACCGGAACCGGGACATCCGCATCGTCTGATCCGTGGAGCAGCCGCACGGGAAACGGAAGGTCCAGCGGGCTGCGCAATACGAGGTTCCGGCGACCATCCTCGATCAGCCGCCGCGTGATGACGTAGGGATCGTCGGAATAGTCCGAAGGCAGCGCGACCTTCCCGTCGCGTTCCAGCGTCGCGCGCATCTCCGCGTCGAAGCCCGCCCACATGGAATCCTCGGTGAAGTCCGGGGCCGCCGCGATCCCCACAAATGCCGCGATGCGGTCCGGCACTCGTTTTGCGAGCAGAAGCGCGATCCATCCGCCCATGCTCGACCCGACCAGAATCTGGCGGCCATCCGTCAGATGGTCGAGCGCATCCATGGCATCCCGGAGCCAGTCGCCGATGCAACCCTCCTCGAAGCTGCCCGATGACGCCCCGTGCCCGGTATAGTCGAACCGCAGGAAGGCGCGGCCGCGACTCCGGGCATGGCCTTCGAGGAACGCGGCCTTCGTGCCGGTCATGTCCGAGCGCAGCCCGCCGAGAAACACGATGCCCGGGCCGGCGCCCGTCGGTCCGGCGATAGGCGAGCTTGCGGCCTGCGCCGAGGTCGAGAACGTCATGATCCATGCGCCGGGTCGTAGCAACCGGCGCGTCCTCCTGCAACGCCGCTTGACAGCCGCGACCAAGCCGATAAACCCGGCCGACCTGAGATCCGGGCGTTCCGTAGGCGCCGAACCCAAAGGAGAGCGATGATGTCCGATGCCGCCGCCGCAAGCCGGGAGGTCGCGATCACGCTTCCCGATGGTGCGATCCGTCCCTACCCCGTCGGCGTGACCGGCGGAGAGATCGCGACCGACATCTCGAAATCCCTGGGCAAGGCCGCGCTCGCCTGCACCATCGACGGTCGGCTGGCCGATCTCTCGGAAGCCATCGAGGCCGACGCCGAACTCGCGATCGTCACCGCGAAGGACACCGCCCCTGCGCTCGAACTGGTCCGCCACGACCTCGCCCATATCATGGCCCGCGCCGTGCAGGAGATCTGGCCGGACGTGAAGGTCACCATCGGCCCGGTGATCGAGAACGGCTGGTACTACGATTTCGACCGCGCCGAGCCCTTCACCCCGGAGGACCTCGACCGGATCGAGGCGAAGATGCGCCAGATCATCGCGGCGCGCGATCCGGTGCGCTGGGAAGTCTGGTCGCGCGACCGGGCGCTCGCGCATTACGCCGCCACCGGCGAGAACTACAAGGTGGAGCTCGTCGAGGCGATCCCCGAGGGCCAGCCGATCCGCATGTACTGGCACGGCGACTGGCAGGATCTCTGCCGGGGCCCGCATCTCGCGCATACCGGACAGGTGCCGGGCGACGCCTTCAAGCTGATGTCGGTCGCCGGGGCCTACTGGCGCGGCGACAGCCGCCGTCCGATGCTCCAGCGCATCTACGGCGTCGGCTTCCTCACCCGCCAGGACCTCAAGGAGCATCTGCACCGGCTCGAGGAGGCCGCGAAGCGCGACCACCGCAAGATCGGCCGCGAAATGAAACTCTTCCACATGCAGGAAGAAGCGCCGGGCATGGTGTTCTGGCACCCGAACGGCTGGATGTTCTACCGCACCCTCGAGGACTACATGCGCCGCCGCCTCGACGCGGCGGGCTACCGCGAGGTGCGCACGCCGCAGGTCGTCGACCGCAAGCTCTGGGAGAAGTCGGGCCACTGGGAGAAGTTCCACGATTCGATGTTCATCGCCGAGGTGGAGGAACGCGACGAGGATGGCGGCCCGGTGAAGGCGAAGCGTGTCAATGCGCTCAAGCCGATGAACTGCCCCTGCCACGTCCAGATCTACAACGACGGTCTGAAGAGCTACCGCGACCTGCCGTTCCGCATGGCCGAGTTCGGCGCCTGCCACCGCTACGAGCCCTCCGGGGCGATGCACGGCGTGATGCGGGTGCGCGGCTTCACCCAGGACGATGCGCATATCTTCTGTACCGAGGAGCAGATCGAGAGCGAGACCGAGATCTTCATCGAGCTCCTGTCGTCGATCTACCGCGATCTCGGCTTCCCGGACTACCGCATCAAGTTCTCCGACCGGCCGGAACGCCGCGCGGGCTCGGACGAGGTCTGGGACAAGTCCGAGGCGGCGCTCCTCGCGGCCGTGCGACGGGTGACCGACGAGATCGAGATGAACCCCGGCGAGGGCGCCTTCTACGGCCCGAAGCTCGAATTCGTCCTGACCGACGCGATCGGACGCGACTGGCAGTGCGGCACGCTGCAGGTGGACTTCGTGCTGCCCGAGCGGCTCGATGCCACCTATATCGGCGAGGACGGCGAGAAGCATCGGCCGGTCATGCTGCACCGGGCGATCCTCGGCTCCTTCGAGCGGTTCATCGGCATCCTGATCGAGGAGCATGCCGGCCGCTTTCCGCTCTGGCTGGCGCCGCGCCAGGTGGTGGTGGCGCCCATCATCTCCGAGGCGAACGACTACGCCGAAGAGGTGGTCGCGCGGCTCCGCAAGGCCGGGCTGCGCGCGGAGGCCGATCTGCGCAACGAGAAGATCAACTACAAGGTGCGCGAGCACTCGCTCGGCAAGGTTCCGGTCATCCTCGCGGTCGGGCATCGCGAGGTCGAGGACCGTACCGTCTCGATGCGGCTGCTGGGCGAAAGGGACTCCGCAGTGGTCGGTCTCGATGCCGCCCTCGAAGCCCTCGTGGCAGAGGCGACTCCGCCCGATCTGAAATGAGCCCGGCCAGGCCTGCATGGCCGAGCTGATCAGCGACACAGGCCTGGCGGAGCAACTCTTCATTGCTGCGCTGCTGGCGTCCGCAGCGGCACTCTGGCTCTCGCCCCCCGTGGCACTCGGACTGCTGGTCATGGCGGCTCTGGCGGGCCTCGCTTCGGGGCTGGTCGCGCCGACGGGCCTGATCGTTCTCGCGGTCTTTGCGGCCGCCTGTGCAATCCATGGCCGCGAACGCCCGAGCATTGCGCTCTGGTTCGCGCTGGCGACGGCTGCAGCACTGATGTTTCTTCACGTCGCGCCCGGCTTCGACGGTCTTCGCGTCATCGGCCCCGAGCGCATCGGCTCCGGAGCCGAGTACGAGAAATGGATCGCGCTCGACAAGGTGGGTGCCGGCATCCTGCTGCTGGCACTCGCCCTGCCGGTGATCCACCGGCGTGGCGGCCTCGGCGGGGCGCTGGGCCGCGCGGGTCCGGTCATTGTCGGTACCGCGATCGGCGTGCCGTTCCTCGCCTTTGTGGCGGGCCTTCTCGGCTGGGATGTCACGCCGGATGGGTTCATCCTGTGGGCAATCTTCAACTTGCTGACCGTCTGCCTGCCCGAAGAGGCGCTCTTTCGGGGCCTGCTCCAGACACGGCTGGTCAGGGAAGCCGCATCGCGCGGCCTGTCACCTCATCTCGCAATCGTCGCGTCGGCTGTCATCTTCGGTCTCGCCCATGCCCCCGGCGGCCCGGCGCTGATCCTCGCCTCCTCGATTGCCGGGCTGGGCTACGGCTACGCCTACTGGATTGCCGGTCGGATCGAAGCCGCGATTCTGTGCCATTTCGGCCTGAACGCGGTGCACTACCTGTTCTTCACCTATCCCTATCCTGCGGCATGACAGAGGCGCGTCAGGCCGGCCCGAACACCGTTTCGAAGTTGCGGCGCAACGCGACATCCAGATCGGCCATCGTCACCGGCAGACCCAGATCGACGAGGCTGGTCACGCCATAGCCGCGAATGCCGCAGGGCACGATTCCGGAGAAATGCCCGAGATCGGGCTCGACGTTGATGGCGACGCCGTGGAACGTCACCCATTTGCGGATGCGCACGCCGATCGCGGCGATCTTGTCCTCGGCGGGGCTGCCGTCGGGCAGGGGCGGGCGGTCCGGCCGCACCACCCAGACGCCGACCCGGTCGGCCCGGCGCTCTCCGGTGACGTTGAACTCGGCCAGGGTCGCGATCACCCACTCCTCCAGCGCCGTCACGTAGGCGCGCACGTCGCGGCCGCGCCGGTTCAGGTCGAGCATGGCATAGGCCACCCGCTGGCCCGGCCCGTGATAGGTGTATTCGCCGCCGCGCCGCGTCTGGAACACCTCGAAGCGCCCGGGGGCGAGCAGGTCGGCGGGGTCGGCCGAGGTGCCCGCCGTGTAGAGCGGCGGATGCTCGAGGAGCCAGACCCGCTCCGGGGCGGCGCCGGCGATCATCGCCGCCACATGCGTCTCCATCGCCGCGAGCGCCTCGGGATAGGCGACGAGGCCGGGGCTGATCTCCCAGTCGGGCAGGCTCGGCAGGGCGGCGTCGCGGGGCATCGGCGTCCGGTCAGGAAGAGGTGTCGGAACCACAGGATAACCCGGCGCGCCGCCGCCCCGCCAGCCCCGATCCGGCGCGGTTTCGGGGGCGGTCGCATGCCGTGCCGGAAGCGGGCGTTTCGCGCTTGTGGCGCCTCGGGGGCTTTGCTAGAAGGCGCGCCAGTGCGGCTGTGGCGGAACTGGTAGACGCGCAGCGTTGAGGTCGCTGTGGGGTAACTCCCGTGGAAGTTCGAGTCTTCTCAGCCGCACCATTTCCCGACCTGCCAGCATCCTGACCGCGCCGCGACCTTGCACCTTTCCGGTCGCAAAACGCCGATGCGGCCGCTAGGATCGGCGTCATGGCCGGCCCGCACGCACTCCCGCTCCTCGGTGTCCTCGCACTGGCAGCCCTCGCCGGCTGTCAGGCGGTCAAGGTCAGCCTGCCCGGCGCGGGTGCGGCCAATGACAGCCTCGCCGCGATGGTCGAGAACCGGATCTGGGTCGATCCGCAGGCCGGCGACTACCGGGTCTTCCTCTCCGACGGCGTGCTGATCGAGGGCCCATGCCGTGGCCCCGCGCTCTTCGGCTACTGGCGGTGGCGCGACGACGGCCTGCTCTCGTGGACCGGGGCGGAGGGCGAGCAGGACGCCGGCGTCGTGGCGGCCGGTCCGCGGGACCTGGTGCTCACCCCCGATCCCGAGGATCCGGTCACGCTCTGGCGCCTCGAGGCCGCCCGCGACGCCCAGGACTGCCCCGGCTGACGGCCCGGCTCAGGCCGAATGCCGCGCGATCGCGTCCTCGAGCCGCGCCCGCGCCGCCGCGAGATCCCGGCGCTTCTTGGCGGTGCGGCCCGGATTGCCCGCCGCGATGGCGACGTCGAGATCCATCTCGAGCTCCATGATCTCGAGGCGGGCGTAATAGTCGAGGCCCTCCTTGAGATGCGCGAGCACGATCCGCGCCGTCAGCACCGGATGGTTCTGGGTCACGTTGGCATCGGGAAACTCGGTACCGTGTTCGAGCTCGACCGAAAGGCCCTGCATGAAGTCCTCGAGCGGGATATGCGCGGCCTCGCCGCCCACCAGATCCCGCAGGATCTCCGCCTCGGCCGCATCGACCTTGCCGGCATCCGGGGCGGTCCAGTCCCGCAGGCCGAGCTCGGTGCAGACCCGGCGCACCTCGTCGGAACTCACATATTGGTATTCGGCCATTCGGCGCATCCTCCCGAGAATTCGGGGCCGAGCGTCGTGCATCGCAGGGAGCTTGTCGAGAGCGAAACCGGGCCGGTCAGTCGCCGCGATAGGGCCGGACGTATTGCAGCGCCATGTCCCAGGGGAAGAAGATCCAGGTGTCCTGGCTCACCTCGGTGATGAAGGTATCGACCAGCGGCCGGCCCTGCGGCTTGGCGTAGACCGTCGCGAAATGCGCCTTGGGGTAGAGCTTGCGGACCAGTTCCAGCGTCTTGCCGGTATCCACGAGATCGTCGACGATCAGCACTCCCTCGCCGTCCGCGCCCATCAGATCGGGGCTGGGCTTCTTGAGCACCACCGCCTCGGCCTGCTTCTGCCAGTCATAGGACTTCACGCTGATCGTATCGACGGTGCGCAGGTCGAGCTCGCGCGCCACGATCATCGCCGGCGCCATGCCGCCCCGGGTGATCGCCACGACGCCGCGCCATGCCCCGTCGTCCGGCCCCCGCTTGTCGAGCCGCCAGGCCAGCGCCCGGCTGTCGCGGTGGATCTGGTCCCAGGAGATGTGGAAGCCCTTCTCGTGCGGCAGGCGGTCGGCCATGGCGTGTCTCTCCTCGGGGTGCTTCGATACCGGGCGCGGTCAGGCGCCCTTGCGGCCGGTGACCACGTCGATATCCGGCGCGTCCTCCGCCTTCATGCCGACGACGTGGTAGCCGGCATCGACGTGATGGGTCTCCCCGGTCACGCCCGAGGACAGGTCCGACAACAGGTAGAGCCCGGACTTGCCGACATCCTCCTGCGTCACGTTGCGGCGCAGCGGCGAGTTCAGCTCGTTCCACTTCAGGATGTAGCGGAAATCGCCGATGCCCGAGGCCGCCAGCGTCTTGATCGGCCCGGCCGAGAGCGCGTTGACGCGGATGTTGCGCGGTCCGAGATCCATCGCCATGTACTTCACCGAAACCTCGAGGGCGGCCTTGGCGACGCCCATGACGTTGTAATGCGGCATGACCTTCTCGGCGCCGTAATAGGTCAGCGTGAGGCACGACCCGCCCTCGGTCATCAGCGGCAGGGCGCGCTTCACGGCGGCGGTGAAGGAATAGACCGAGATGTGCATGGTCTGAGCGAAATTCGCGGCCGTCGTGTTCTCGACATAGGTGCCGCGCAGTTCGGCCTTGTCCGAAAAGCCGATGGCATGGACGAGGAAGTCGAGCCGGCCCCATTTCTCCGCCAGGGTCCCGAAGACCGCGTCCATCGAGGCGTCGTCGCTCACGTCGCAGGGCAGCACGATGTCGGAGCCGATCGATGCGGCCAGCGGGCTGACGCGCTTGCCCAGCGCGTCCCCCTGATAGGTGAAGGCGAGCTCCGCGCCCTGGGAAGCGACCGCCTGCGCGATGCCCCAGGCGATCGACTTGTCGTTGGCGACGCCCATGATCAGGCCGCGCTTGCCGTCCATCAGTCCCGCCATCGCCCTCGTCCCCGTCCCGCCCTGCAAGGCCCCGGGTTTAGGCCAAGGGGCGAGGCTGTTCAAGGATTTGTGCGGCGGAGCCCGACCGGTGCCCGGGGGCCACGTCGCGGCCCGTGGAGGTGCCGCCCGGCAGCATCCCGCTTGACTTTCCGCGGCGCAACAGCCATCTCAGCTGCGTGTCGGCGGACCATCGTGGTTCGCGGGCGGGGCTGCGTGAAGCAGCGCGGAGGTTCCGCGAAGCGCCCCGACCCTCAGGCACACCCGATTTTCCTACGTCTCGATTCACGCGGGCCGTCTCTTTCGAGCCCGCAGCCCTGCGCCATGTCCGGCGCCGGGGCGTGCGTGTATCCTGACCGTAAAGGCAAGACATGACCGAATTTTCCAGCCTCGCGCTTGCGAAGCCCCTCGTCGAGGCGCTCGCCGCCGCCGGCTATACCACCCCCACCCCGATCCAGACCCAGGCGATCCCGCTGGTGCTCGAGGGCCGTGACCTTCTGGGCATCGCCCAGACCGGCACCGGCAAGACCGCGGCCTTCGCGCTGCCGATCCTCGACCGGCTCAGCCGCAAGCCCGGCGCGCTGCCGCGCGGCAGCACCCGCGTGCTCGTGCTCGCGCCGACCCGCGAGCTCGCGAACCAGATCGCCGCGAGCTTCCGCACCTACGGGCAGTTCCTCAAGCTGACCATCGGCACCGTCTTCGGGGGCGTTCCGATCAACCGCAACATCCGGCTGATGCAGAAGGGCACCGATGTGCTCGTCGCGACGCCCGGCCGGCTGATCGACCTCATCGACCGCAAGGCGATGAATCTCGACCACGTCGAGGTTCTGGTGCTCGACGAGGCCGACCAGATGCTCGACCTCGGCTTCATCCACGCGCTGCGCCGGATCATCCCGCTGCTGCCGCGCCGCCGCCAGACGCTGTTCTTCTCGGCGACCATGCCCAAGACCATTGCCGAACTGGCGAGCCAGTATCTCAACGAGCCGGCAAAGGTCTCCGTGGCGCCACCCGCGACGACCGCCGAGCGCGTGCACCAGACCGGCTATCTCGTCCATCAGGGCGACAAGCAGGCGCTGCTCGCGCAGGTGCTGAAGGACGACGAGACCATCGACCGCGTGCTCGTCTTCACCCGCACCAAGCATGGGGCCGACAAGGTCGTGAAGAAGCTCGAGGCCGACGGCATCAAGTCCGCGGCGATCCACGGCAACAAGAGCCAGCCGCAGCGCGAGCGGGCCCTCGCCGCCTTCAAGTCGGGTTACAACCGCGTGCTGGTGGCCACCGACATCGCCGCGCGCGGCGTCGACGTGCCCGGCGTGAGCCATGTCATCAACTTCGAGGTGCCGAACGTCCCCGAGCAATACGTCCACCGCATCGGCCGCACCGCACGTGCCGGTGCCGAGGGCCTCGCGATCTCGTTCGTGGCCAACGACGAGCGCCCCTACTTGCGCGACATCGAGAAGCTGACCGGCCAGTCGCTGATCCTGCAGGACCTGCCCGAGGGCTTCGACGTGCCTGCGGCCCATGCGCCGAAACCTGCGGGCAAGGCCGGCCCGGGCGGCGCGAAATCGGGTGGGCCGCGCCGGAGCCGTCCGCGCGGCCGCTCCGGCCAGGGCGGCGGTGGCGGCCGGCCCGCCAATTCCGGCCGGCAGTCGCGCAGCGCCTGAGCCGACCTCTTCGCCGCGGCGGGGCTTGCCGTCGCCGCGGCGCGGATTAGGCTCCCACCTCCTGAACAGGGGGACGAGCCATGAGCCAAGCACCGGATCGCACGGGCATCTTTGCGGGTGAAGATCCCTTCGCCATCGCGCGCGCCTGGCTCGCCGAAGCCGAAGGCGCCGAGATCAACGATCCCAACGCCATCGCGCTGGCGACCGTCGATGCCGACGGGCTGCCGAATGCACGGATGGTCCTCCTCAAGGACATCGAGGACGATGCCTTCGTGTTCTACACCAATTACGGCAGCCGCAAGGCGCAGGAGGTCGAGGGCGCCGGCAAGGCCGCCTTCGTCATGCACTGGAAGAGCCTGCGCCGGCAGCTTCGCGTGCGCGGCACCGTCACCCGCGAGGAGGGCGAGAAAGCCGACGCCTATTACCACTCGCGCAGCCTGAAGAGCCGGCTCGGCGCCTGGGCGTCGCAGCAATCGCAGCCCCTGTCGTCGCGCGGGCATCTGATGGCGGAGGTCGCGAAGGTCACCGCGACCAAGGGCCTCAACCCGCCGCGCCCGCCCTTCTGGGGCGGTTTCCGCATTGCGCCCGTCGAGATCGAGTTCTGGGCCGACGGCCCGCACCGTCTGCACGACCGCTTCCGCTGGACCCGCGGCGACGGCACCGGCTGGGACGTGGTGCGCCTCAATCCCTGAGACAGCGCCGCGCGGCTATCCGGCCGGGCCGTATTGTGTTAGTCTGCCAGTCGTTTCCGGCGGGCGGCCCGCCTGTTTTTGCAACGGGTTTCATTCGTTTTTCTGTCGCGAGGTTTTCTCGCAGGCCGGCCCGCCCCTCAAAGCAGGGAGATATCTGCCAATGATGGCTCAGATCGTGGTTGTCGCCATCGTGCTGACCAGCGTGACCGGGGATTACTTCATCAAGCTCGCCTCGCAAGAGGCCGGACAGCTTCGTCTCGCTCGAATTCATTGTCGGGGCGTCGCTCTACGTGATCACCGCCGCGGGCTTTCTCATCGCGATGCGCCACATGTCGCTCGCCTCGATCGGCGTGCTCTACGCCGTGCTGACCATCGTCCTGATGACCGCGCTCGGCGTTTTCGTCTTCAAGGAGACGCTGGTTCCGCGCGAGATCGCCGGCATCCTGATGGCCTTCGGCGCGATCGGCCTGATGAGCCGTTTCACCTGAACCGGCGTCCGATGTCCCGGGCGCAAGGCGCGCGGCGCGGATGGAATGCGCGCCCAAAGTGACAACCTCGCGCCACCCGCGGGCAAACCAATTGGCAAGCCGGTTTCCAGCCAGTTTCCAGCCGCTTTCCAGCCTCGACTTTTTCAGCCGTTCCAGAGTGTTGGCGGCCCCGGGACGCGGCTGGTCCGATCACCCGCTCTGCGCCGCCCGGAACCAGCGCACGATGGCATCCCGCTCCGGCGCTTCCATCCATGTTGCATTCGCCGGCGGCATCGCATGGCTCACCCCCGACTGGATGAAGATCTGCTGCGCCGCCCGCGCGACATCGGCCTCGGTTTCCAGCACCACCCCTTTCGGGGCATGGGTGATGCCGTCCCAGTAGGGCTCCCGCGCATGGCACATCGAGCAGCGCCCCAGCACGATCTCATGGGCTTCCGCGAAACCCTCGGCCGCCGCGAATTTCTGCTCGGTCGGGGTGAGCGGCCGGGCCTCGGCCTCCTCGTCGAGCGGGGCGTACATCGGGGCGAGCGACAGCCACATGATCGCGACGAAGAGCGCCGCGGTCGCGCCCCAGGTCCAGACCGGGTTGCCCTTGCGGGCATGCATCGTGTTGAAATAGTGCCGGATCGTCACGCCCATGAGGAAGACGAGGCTGGCGATCAGCCAGTTGTACTCGGTCGCGAAGGCCAGCGGGTAATGGTTCGACAGCATCAGGAACAATACCGGCAAGGTGAGGTAGTTGTTGTGGGTCGAGCGCAGCTTGGCGATCTTGCCGTATTTCGGATCCGGCGTGCGGCCGTTCTTCAGATCGTCGACCACGATGCGCTGGTTCGGCATGATGACGAAGAACACGTTCGCCGTCATGATCGTCGCGGTGAAGGCCCCGAGATGCAGGAGAGCCGCGCGGCCGGTGAAGATCTGGTCGTAGCCCCAGGCCATCACCACCAGCAGGACGAACAGCAGCAGCATCAGCATGGTCGGCTTCTCGCCGAGGCCCGACTTGCAGAGAAAGTCATAGACCAGCCAGCCGATGGTCAGCGACCCCGCCGAGATCAGGATGCCCTGCCAGACCGCGAGATCGGCCTTTTCCGGATCGATCAGGTAAAGCTCGGCCCCGAGCCAGTAGACGATGGCGAGCAGCGCCGCCCCGGAGAGCCAGGTCGCGTAGCTCTCCCATTTGAACCAGGTCAGGTGCTCCGGCATCGCCTCGGGCGCCACGAGATACTTGCGGATATGGTAGAACCCGCCGCCATGCACCTGCCACTCCTCGCCATGCGCTCCGGGTGGCAGGTCGGGCGCCTGCCGCAGCCCGAGATCGAGCGCGACGAAATAGAACGACGACCCGATCCACGCGATCGCGGTGATGACGTGCAGCCAGCGGACCGCGAAGGCGAGCCACTCGGTGAGGAAGGCCGGGTCGAGCATCTGGAATCCTCCATCAGGGTTGGATCTCAGGCTATGCGGGATCGTTATTCTGCTCTATCCATATAATCGCCCAAGCAGTTTCAATTTTTCCGGTCAAATGGCCTCGCAATGTCCTACATCGCCAATCTGCGAACCTTCGTGCGGGTCTTCGAGCTGGGCAACATGTCCGCCGCGGCCCGCGACCAGCGGATTTCACCGGCCGTCGCTTCGTCGCGAATCTCGCAACTCGAAGCGCATCTGGAGGTGCGGCTCTTCCAGCGTACGACACGGACGCTGCAGACCACCGAGCAGGGCCGGATCTTCTACGACGGCGCGCGGCGCGTGCTCGAGGCGATCGAGGCGGCGGAAGCGGCTGTCAGCGACGTGACGCGCACGCCGCGCGGCTCGATCTTCGTCTCCGCACCGCTCGGGATCGGTCGGCGGTTCCTGGCGCCGCTCGTGCCAGCCTTCAAGGAGGCCTATCCACTGGTCGATGTGCGGCTGCGGCTCTCCGACCGGCGGATCGATCTGGCGCAGGAGGGCCTCGATCTGGCGTTCTTCCTCGGTCAGCCGGAGGATTCGACACTGCGCATCCGCCCCATCGCGTCCTGCGAGCGGCTGATCTGCGCCTCCCCCGAGTACATCGCCAAGCGCGGGCATCCCCGTTCCGGAGCGGATCTCGTCGCCGGAGGGCACGACTGTCTCTTGCTGCGGTTCCCCGGCGCATCGGAATTCCAGTGGCAACTCCGCACCCCGAGCGGGCCGGAAAAGTTCGCCATCTCCGGCCCCTTCGAGACCGACGACGGCGATGTGCTGACCACCTGGGCGCTTGCAGGACAGGGGATCGTGCTGAAGCCGGTCTTCGAGATCGCCGAGCATCTGCGGTCGGGCCGGCTGGTTCCCGTGGCCGAGGAGACGCCCCCGCTTCCCGCCCAGCTCGCCTGCCTTTACCAGCACCGCCGGCATCAGGACCCGAAAACCCGGCTCTTCATCGATTTCATGGCCGACCGGATCGGCACCGCGCTTGCGCGCACCGTCGAGGGCCTCGCGATTGCGCACTAGGAAGCGCGCTGGGACAGGTCACGGAGGTTTCGGGCGCGTTCCGGCTCACTGGCCGCCGGGTTTCTTCCCTGCTGCGTTCCGGATCGCCTGCCCTTGACTTCAAGGGCATTTCCCAATCGCGAAATAGCTCGGGCGTTCCGAAGACGTCACTTGGGACCTCTCCCGCTCCTGTTCCTCGAATGGTGTTCGTGTTCTCCGTTCCAGTCCGCCGCAGGGGCCGCGGATCCTGTTGGCGGACGCCGACCTTTCCGCTGCTTCCCCTACGGCCCCTCAGCTTCCCCGATAGGTCGCATACCCGAAAGGCGAGAGCAGCAACGGCACATGGTAATGATCGTCCTGCGACATACCAAAACGGATCGGGATCACGTCGAGAAAACGCGGGTCTTCCGGGGGCGCGCCGCTGGAGTCGAGATAGGCTCCAGCGTGGAACACGAGTTCATAGGTGCCGCGGGCAAACTCGGTCTCGGGCAGGATCCGGCTGTCGGTCCGCCCGTCGTGGTTGGTGACAAGCTGGCGCAGCAGGGTCCGTCGCTCGCCGTCGATCCGGTAGAGATCGACCGCGAGACCCTCTGCGGGCGTGCCGCGGGCGGTGTCGAGCACGTGGGTGGTGAGATAGCCGGCCATGGGCGCCTCCCTGGTGATGCACGAACCATGCACCGATCATGCACAACCAATGCACCGATCCTGCATCCCGGCCAAACCGTTTCTCGCGACAGGTCTTTCGCAATTTTCTTGAAAGTCATGCTGATTGTTCTGCTGTAGGGTGCAATCGAAGCGAGGTAACCATGAACCGCTACCCCCGTGACATGCAGGGCTACGGCCCGACTCCCCCGAACCCGGTCTGGCCCGGCGGCGCGAAGATCGCCGTGCAGATCGTGCTCAATTACGAGGAGGGCGGCGAGAACTGTGTCCTCCACGGCGATGCCGGCTCCGAGGCCTTCCTCTCGGAGATCGTCGGCGCGGCAGCCTGGCCCGGCCAGCGCCACTGGAACATGGAATCGATCTACGAATACGGCGCGCGCGCTGGCTTCTGGCGCCTGCACCGGCTCTTCACCGGGCTCGGCATCCCGCTGACCGTCTACGGCGTCGCCACGGCGCTGGCCCGGAGCCCCGAACAGGTCCGCGCCATGCAGGACGCCGGCTGGGAAATCGCCAGCCACGGCCTCAAATGGATCGAGTACAAGGATGCGACCCCCGAGGACGAAGCCGCCGACATGGCGGAGGCCATCCGCCTCCATACCCTCGTCACCGGAGCGCGCCCGCGCGGCTGGTACACCGGCCGCTGCTCGGAGAACACCGTTCGCCTCGCGGCCGAGGAGGGCGGCTTCGACTATGTCGCGGACAGCTACGCCGACGATCTGCCCTACTGGATGGAATTCGCGGACCGCGATCAGCTCATTGTCCCCTACACCCTCGACGCCAACGACATGCGCTTCGCCACGCCGCAGGGGTTCAACACCGGTGCCGATTTCGAGAGCTATCTGCGCGACAGTTTCGACGAACTTCTCGCCGAAGGCGAAGCCGGCGTTCCGAAGATGCTCTCCATCGGCCTCCACTGCCGCCTGATCGGCCGCCCCGGCCGCATCGCCGGCCTCCGTCGCTTCCTCGATCATGCGCGCCGCCACGAAGGCGTCTGGTTCGCCCGCCGAATCGACATCGCCGAGCACTGGGCCGCGACCCACCCACACCGGCGCCGCGCCCGGCCATCGCAGATGACCCGCGGCGATTTCGTCGCGGCCTATGGCGGTATCTTCGAGCATTCTCCCTGGATCGCCGAAGCCGCCCACGCCGGCGAACTCGGCCCCGCCCACGACACCGCCGCCGGGCTCCACGCGGCCCTGACCCGGGTGTTCCGCGCCGCCGACGAGACTGCGCGTCTCGGCGTTCTGACCGCCCACCCCGATCTCGCCGGCAAACTGGCCGCCGCCAAGCGCCTAACCGCCGAATTCGACCGCCGAGCAGGCCTCCGCCGGGCTCGACGCGCTGACCGACGCCGAGCGTGCACGCTTCACCGAACTCAACGAGCGCTACGTCGCCCAGTTCGGCTTCCCGTTCATCATCGCGGTGCGGGGCCTCGACAAGGACGACATCCTGTCCGCATTCGAGGCCCGCATCGACAATGACCGCGCCACGGAACTCGCCACGGCCTCAGCCCAGGTCGAACGCATCGCGCTCCTCCGTCTCAGGGATCTCCTGCCATGAAAGACCTGCCCGCCGCCCGCACACCCTACTACGCCCCTCATGGCGGCCTGCCGGGCCAGCACGAACTGCTGTCGGGCCGCGCGGTCTTCACCGAGGCCTATGCGGTGATCCCGCGCGGCGTGATGACCGATATCGTCACCAGCCGGTTTCCGTTCTGGGACAAGACGCGGGGCTGGATCCTTGCAAGGCCGCTCTCCGGCTTCGCCGAGACGTTCTCCCAGTACATCATGGAAGTGCAGCCCGGCGGCGGCAGCGACCGGCCCGAACCCGATCCGGAGGCAGAGACCGCTCTCTTCGTGGTCGAGGGAACCGCGACCGTGTGGTTCGACGGGGCGCGCCATGACCTGGAACCCGGAGGCTTCTTCTACGCGCCGCCGGGCGCCGGCTGGACGCTGCGGAACGAAGCGCCGCATGCCACGCGGTTTCACTGGATCCGAAAGGTGCACCAGCGCGTCGAAGGCCTTGCCTTGCCAGATGCCTTCGTTGCGAACGAGCGCGACATCACGAACACGCCGATGCCCGACACCGGGGGGCGCTGGACGACGACGCGCTTCTTCGACCACGACGACATGCGCCACGACATGCACATCACGATCGTCAATCTCGATCCCGGCGCCGAGATCCCCTTCATGGAAACCCATGTCATGGAGCACGGTCTCTACGTGCTGGAAGGCAAGGCGGTCTACCGTCTCAATCGCGACTGGGTCGAGGTGGAGGCCGGCGATTTCATGTGGCTGCGCGCCTTCTGCCCGCAGGGATGCTACGCAGGAGGTCCGGGCCGTTTCCGCTATCTGCTCTACAAGGACGTCAACCGGCATCCGGCATTGCGGATCGGATGAACGCCGTGGGACGCACCATTGTCGCAGAGCCCATGACGCAGAAGGCCTTCGCGCCCTTCGGTGATCTGCTCGAGACGGCAGGCGCGCCCGACAGGCTGATCAACCGGGGTCTCTGCGGAAGGTGGCACGACCGGGCCCGGCTCGACTTCGCCGATGGCCGCGCCGGCATCAGCCTGTTCCGGGCGGAGCCCTGCAACCTGCCGCTCGCCCTCGACATGGTGGAACGCCATCCCGACGGTTCGCAGGCCTTCCTCCCGATGACCGAGCATCCCTTCCTCGTCGTGGTCGCCGCGGACGAGGGCGGCAGTCCGGCGAAGCCGAAGGCCTTCCTGACCGACCCGGGGCAGGGCATCAATCTGCATCGCGGCACCTGGCATGGTGTCCTGACGCCCCTCCACGCCCCGGGTCTCTTCGCCGTCGTCGACCGTATCGGGGACGGAAAGAACCTTGAGGAACACTGGTTCGACACGCCCTGGAGGGTCGAAGCCGAAACCCGCTAGAACCTGCGTCCGAAAAAGCGGCCGGATTGTCCGGTCAGTACTGTCAAAACAAAAAAGAGGGAGAGGACCCGTGGCCATGCATTCCATTGGAACACCGGAGCAATTGCGCGATCCGGACTACATGCCGCCGCTCTACAAGGCGGTGCCGCTCGGCATCCAGCATGTGCTGGCGATGTTCGTCTCGAACGTGACGCCCGCCATCATCGTCGCGGGGGCTGCGGGCTTCGGCTTCGGCTCGAACTCGCCGGATTTCCCCGAACTGCTCTATCTCATCCAGATGTCGATGCTGTTCGCGGGTGTCGCCACGCTGTTCCAGACCCTGACCATCGGTCCGGTCGGCGCGAAGCTTCCGATCGTGCAGGGCACGTCCTTCGCCTTCATCCCGATCATGATCCCGCTCGTTGCCGGCAAGGGCGTCGACGGGCTCGCGGCGCTCTTTACCGGCGTGGTGATCGGGGGGATGTTCCATGCGATGCTCGGAACCGTGATCGGCAAGATCCGCTTCGCGCTGCCGCCGCTCGTGACCGGCCTCGTGGTCACGATGATCGGCCTCGCGCTCGTCAAGGTCGGCATCGAATACGCCGCCGGCGGCGTTCCGGCCAAGGCGAGCGGTGCGGAGAGCTACGGCGGGCTCTTGAGCTGGTCGGCGGCGCTCGTGGTGATCTTCGTGACCCTCGGCCTGAAGTTCTATGCGCGCGGAATGCTCGCGGTATCAGCCGTGCTGATCGGTATCCTCGTGGGATATTTCTATTCGATTTTCGCGGGTCTGCTGCCCGTCGAGGCCATTACCGGAAGCTGGGAGCGCTCCGCCGCCTTCGCGCTGCCGGAACCCTTCAGGTACGGCTTCGAAATCTCCATCGCGGCGATCATCGGCTTCTGCCTGATGGCCTTCGTCTCGGCGGTCGAGACTGTCGGCGATGTCTCGGGGATCACCAAGGGCGGCGCCGGGCGCGAGGCCACCGACAAGGAGATCCAGGGCGCGACCTATGCCGACGGCTTCGGGACCGCGATCGCCGGCGTGTTCGGCGGCTTCCCGAACACCTCGTTCAGCCAGAATGTCGGCCTGATCGCCATGACCGGGGTGATGAGCCGGCATGTGGTCACCATCGGCGCGATCTTCCTGATCATCTGCGGTCTGGTACCCAAGGTCGGCGGCGTGATCCGCACGGTTCCGATCGAGGTTCTGGGCGGCGGCGTGATCGTGATGTTCGGCATGGTGGTGGCCGCCGGCATCTCGATGCTGTCGGACGTGCACTGGAACCGCCGCAACATGGTGATCTTCGCGGTGGCGCTTTCGGTCGGTCTCGGGCTGCAACTCGAGGTCGCGGATTCCGCTGCCGGCGGTGTCAACGCGCTTCAGCACCTGCCTGACACGCTGCGCATCCTCGGCGGGTCGGGCATCCTGCCTGCGGCTCTGATCGCGATCGTCCTGAACCTGATTTTCCCGGAAGAACTCACGGAGGAAGCGGTCGAGGAAATCCATGGCGGTCTCGAGGGCCACGGCACCGGCGATTTCGGGTACAAGGACAAGTAGCGGACGCTTTCGCGCCGCGGATCCGGCCGATGATGTCGAGCGGGCGCCGGGGCGCCCGCTCGACCCGTCACGAGAACTTCCGCTCCCGAGGGGCCGTTATATTTTGGTGGATCAAAGACGGACGGTCGGAGTGGCCCCGGCCAGAGCCTTCTTCCTTTGGCCTGAAATCATGACCGCAGGGCTGCGCAATCGACATGCCCCGCCACTTGCGCCGCAGCAATCGAGCCGTCATGAGTGAGGCTTCCAGTGGGAGGCGGGGATGCCCGATCGAAAGACGCTGCTCCTGACAGGTGCCAGCCGCGGCATCGGTCACGCGACGGTCAAGCGATTCTCGTCCGCCGGCTGGCGGGTCATCACCTGTTCGCGCCACCCCTTCCCGGAAGACTGCCCCTGGGAAGCCGGACCCGAGGATCACATCCAGGTCGATCTCTCCGATCCCAACGATACGATCGCCGCCGTTGGCGAGATCCGCCGCCGCCTCCCGCGCGGCAGGCTCGAAGCGCTGGTGAACAATGCCGGCATTTCCCCGAAGGGCGAGGGCGGCGCCCGTCTCGACACCCTGACCACCGATCTGAGGACCTGGGGTCATGTCTTCCACGTCAACTTTTTCTCCTGCGTCATCCTTGCCCGCGGCCTCGTCGAGGAACTTGCCGCCGCGCAGGGAGCCATCGTCAACGTGACATCCATCGCCGGAGCCCGTGTCCACCCCTTCGCCGGTGCGGCCTACGGCACCTCAAAGGCCGCTCTCGCGGCGCTGACCCGCGAAATGGCCCACGATCTCGGCCCCCGGGGCATCCGCGTGAACGCAATAGCCCCGGGCGAGATCGAGACCGACATCCTCTCGCCGGGCACCGCCGAGATGGCCACCGAGATCCCGCTCCGCCGCCTCGGCAAGCCCGAAGAGGTCGCGCGGACCGTCTATTACCTCTGTACTCCGGAAAGTTCCTACATTTCCGGCGTCGAGGTCGAGATCAACGGCGGTCAGCACGTCTGAGGCCCCTTGCGCGGCTGCCTGGACCTCCGGGTGGCGCAGGAAGAGGCAGTCCCACCGGCGCGCCGACCGAAAAAACCATCGCCGCCGATTTCGTGGTTGCGTCAGGGTCCGACATGGCTACGCTTGCATCGGGTGAGATCGCTGCGCGGGGTGGCCGCACTTTTCTCAGAGTTGTGACAACGCGACAGCGTGGTCCCGGTTAGAGCGGTATTTTCGGATGCGTGTCCGTGGACAGGTAAAATGGTTCGACACCACCAAGGGCTACGGTTTTGTGGTCGGTGACGATGGTGAAGGCGACATCCTCCTGCACGGCAACGTTCTGCGTCTCTACGGCTTTACCTCCGTCGCCGAAGGCGCCGAGATCCTGCTCGAGATCCAGGTGACCGAGCGCGGGCGACAGGCTGTCGAGGTGCTCGATATCGTTCCGGACGTGGACGAGACCGGTCCTGCGGAACTCGCAGGGGTTCTTGGCGAGGCGTCCGGCCCGCTCGAACCGGCCCGGGTCAAGTGGTTCGACCGTGTGAAGGGCTTCGGGTTCGTAAACGTCTTTGGCAGGTCCGAAGACATTTTCCTGCATATGGAAACCCTTCGGCAATACGGCTACGGCGAGGTCGTCGCCGGCGATGTCCTCGCCGTGCGTATCACGGCCGGACCGCGCGGCCCGATGGTCTACGAGGTCCGTAGCTGGGATTACGTGGCGCGAATCGCCGCGACCACCGCCGATGAGATGTTCGAGGATGAGGATGACTAGGCATGCGGCGTTTGCCGGTATCTTTGGAGCGGCCCTGTTGTGGGCGGCCGCGGCAATGGCCGACACCTGCGCACCCGGCACGCTCGATCTGCGGGATCCCGACACTGCCCTGCGCTTTTCGGTCGAGGTCATGGATACCGAAGCCGGCCGCGCGCAGGGGCTGATGAACCGCGAGAGCCTGCCGAAGTTCTCCGGCATGCTCTTCGTCTATCCCGAGCCCGGTCCGGTAGCGTTCTGGATGAAGAATACCCTCATCCCGCTCGACATGCTGTTCTTCGACGAGACCGGAACCCTCGTGAACATTCACGAGAATGCCCGCCCCCTCGACGAGACGCCGATCCCCGGGGGCAACGACATCCTCTACGTTCTCGAGATCAATGGCGGGCTGGCAGCCGAGCTCGGGATCGACCCAGGTGCCGAATTGCGCCACCCCGCTCTCGATCAGGCAAATGCGGCATGGACCTGCCCGGAGTGACACGGCAGGCCAAGGCTCTTTCCTCCGCCGCCCGGGCGCGCTAGACGAACGTCGTCGGGGCGTAGCGCAGTCTGGTAGCGCGGCGGTTTTGGGAACCGTAGGTCGTAGGTTCGAATCCTATCGCCCCGACCACGCCTCCGAGCCTCATCGATCACGAGCCTGCAATGGCTTGGAACGCCTGTCCGCGTTGGCCGGTCACGCTTGCAGATCGGCCGGGGAAAGCGAGTCCCATTTAACGAACATTTAAAGAACACTCCGTTAGGTAAAGGGAACGTAGCGAGTTGCCTGAACAGGGAGCCCTGCCCGATGAAACAGTCCCCCGCCTTCGATGCCTTCCGGTTTCTCGAATCACCGCTCGGAGGCGCCCCGGCGCTCGCCATGACACGGATCGAATCGAACGCGCGCCTCCGCTTCGCCGTTGCCCAGGCGCTCGCGCAGGGGCGGGTGAAGTTCCACTTCCAGCCGGTCGTGCGCTCGGAGCGGCCGGATTTCGTCGCCTTCCACGAGATGCTGGCGCGGATCCAGCTTCCGGGTGGCCAGATCCTGTCGGCCGGAGCCTTCATGCCCGCGATCGAGGATGGCGAGCTCGGTCGCGCGATTGACCGTCTCGCCCTGCGACAGGCGCTGCGCATGCTGGTCGAAAATCCATCGCTGCGGATTTCGGTGAACATGTCCCCCCGTTCCATGGGCGACGAGGAGTGGCTTTCGGTGCTTGCGGCGGCACATCGCGGAGGCAGCGGCGTCTGCGGGCGGCTCATACTCGAGATCACCGAGGATGCGGCGCTGGCCGATGCAGGACAGACGCTCGACTTCATGGATCACGTGCGCCGCATGGGTCCGGCCTTTGCCCTCGATGACTTCGGCGCCGGGGCAACCGGCTTCGGCCATTTCCGTCACTTCCGGTTCGACATTGTCAAGATCGATGGCGCCTTCGTGCAGGGCGTGCATGGCAACCGCGATTCGCAGGTGCTCGTGGACTGCCTGAAGACGCTGTCACGGCATTTCGAGATGCTGACCGTCGCGGAGCGGGTCGAGAACGAGGCCGATGCGGCCTGGCTGCGCTCCGCCGGCGTGGACTGCCTCCAGGGGTATCTCTACGGACGCCCGTCCGCGGCGCCCTTGCGGCCGGATGCGGACGATGCACCGCTGCGGGCCATCGCCGGCTGATCCGCGCCGCCGCCTAGCCGTCCTTGACGATCTTGGCGAGCTGGGCCTGCATCTCGGCAAGTTGCGACTTGAGCTGTTCGAGTTCGATGTCCTTGCCCGAGTTCTTGCCGCCCTCCAGTCTGCCGGGCCCGGTCTGACCCGCGAACGGTGCGAACATCCGCATGGCGTTCTCGAACCACTCCATGTTGGTGCGGGCCAGCGCCTCGAAATTCGCGAGGGCCGGATTGGCCTCGAACGCCTTGGCGACCTGCTCGCGCATCTTCTCCTGATTGCGCGCGAATGTGTCCATCGACGCGTCGAGATAACCGGGCACGAAGCCCTGCAGCGTGTCGCCGTAGAGCCTGATCAGTTGACGCAGGAAGTTGGCGGGCAGCATGTTGTGGCCCTTCGCCTCTTCCTCGAAGATGATCTGGGCCAGAACTGAGCGGGTTATGTCCGCTCCGCTCTTGGCATCGTTCACCACGAAATCCTGACCATCGCGCACCATCTGCGCCAGATGATCGAGAGTGACGTAACTCGATTTGGCCGTGTTGTAGAGGCGGCGATTGGCATATTTCTTTATGACGACCGGATCGGCCGATTTGTCGGTCTTTTCTGCCAATGCCTCTCTCCCGGTGTATCTTTGCACGTCGCCTGTTTAAGCTTAGCGAAGCATGCGGCGGTGCGCAAAGCGATTTTGCGGGTGCGAATTCGCCGGATCAGGCAGTGCGGCGCGAGGGCCCGGGGAGGGGCATGGCACAGGACGAAACGACGCCGGGCGCGGATGCGTGCAGTTGCTCGCATTCCGACAGTGCTTCCCGGGAGAGAACCGCGCGGGCCGACGAGGCCGAGCGGCGGCGGGCGGTGGCCTATCTGGATCTGTGGGAGCGCCAGATCGCGCTGACCGCGGCCCGCTACCGGTTTTCCCCGACGCGTCGTGCGCGGCCCGACCGGAGGCCGAATTGAGCGACGCGGTGGCCGGTCACCGGATCGGTCAGCCCAGCCCGCTGATCTTTCATCTTGCAGCGGCGCTCACGGCCTATGCGCAGGCCCTGCTTGCTGCCCCCCGCGCCGACAGCCCGACCTTCCCGTGGAGCCCTGACCTCGCACCTGCCGCGCGCAGGCTCGGTTCCGATCTCGACCAGATGGAGGTCGCCCAGGAGATCGGCCGAAGGCTGCAGGCGACCGTCGCCGGACTCGAGATGTGGCAGCGCCATTCCTACCGGCGTCGCCTGGCCGATCCGCCGGTCCTGTGGCAGGCGGGTGCGGCCCGGCTGCTCGATTACGGGCAGGTTCCGGAAGCCGCTGACCACGCGGGCATGGCCGTGCTGGTGGTTCCGAGCCTGATCAACCGCGCCTATATCCTCGATCTTGCGCCGGGCCGGTCCATGCTGCGGTGGATGGCGGCGGCCGGATTCCGGCCTTTGTTGCTCGACTGGGGCGCGCCCGGGCAGGACGAAGCGGCCTTCGCGCTGGAGGACTACGGAAACGCCCGGCTCCTGCCGGCGCTAGAGTATGCGAGGGCGCTCGTCGGAGGACCGGTGCCGGTCCTCGGCTACTGCATGGGCGGAACCCTCGCCGCGGGGCTCGCCGCCCGGCTCGGACCTGAGGCGGTGCGCGGCCTCGTCACCATCGGGGCGCCCTGGGACTTCGCTTCGGACGAGGGGCTTGCCGGGGGACTTCGGGCTCTGGTGCGCAGCAGCGGAGATCGCGAGGCCGAAGCCCTGCTGGCCGGGTTCGGTCAGACCTTCGGTCTGATCCCTGTACCGGTGTTCCAGATTCTCTTCGCGTTGATAAACCCGCTTCAGGCGGCGCTGAAGTTCCAGCGCCTCGCGACCCTCGATCCGGACGGCCCTTCCGCACGGCTCTTCGTGGCGCTCGAGGACTGGCTCGCGGACGGCGTGCCGATGGCGCCTGCGACCGCGCGGGACCTTCTGATCGGCTGGCATGTGCGCAACGAGACCGCGCGCGGGCGCTGGCGGTTTCTCGGGGGCACGGTCGAGCCGGAAGCGATCGAGATGCCCATGATGAGCTTCTGTGGCCAGGCCGATTCGATCGCGCCGCCGTCGCTTGCCGAGGCCCTGCCCTCCGCGGTTCCCGGCGCAAGGCTGGTCCGGCCCGGGACCGGCCATGTCGGCATGGTCGTCGGCGGTCAGGCTCGCGGTGCCGTCTGGCGGCCGATGGCGGAATTCCTGAGCGCCGGCAACGGTTGAGCACTGCCGGGACTTGTGCAACGACTTCAACGCAGCTTGTCCCGGAGCGAATCGCCCGCGCCGGTGAGCGCGGATGGAACCGGGCCCGGGGTGGGTCCGCAGGGGAGGAGCGACATGACAGACATCGTCATCGCATCGGCGGCGCGCACGGCCGTCGGAAGTTTTCTCGGCAGCTTCGCCGCGACGCCGGCGCATGATCTCGGAACCGCCGCGATCCGTGCGGTGCTCGAACGGGCGGGAGTCGATGCCTCGGAGGTCTCCGAGACCATCCTCGGGCAGGTGCTGACCGCCGGGCAGGGTCAGAACCCGGCCCGTCAGGCACATATCAATGCGGGCCTGCCGCAGGAGAGCGCGGCCTGGAGCATCAACCAGGTCTGCGGCTCGGGGCTGCGGGCGGTGGCGCTCGGCGCGCAGCATATCATGCTGGGCGATGCAGATGTCGTGGTCGCCGGCGGTCAGGAGAGCATGTCGCTCAGCCCGCACGCGCAGAACCTGCGCGGCGGCCAGAAGATGGGCGACATGAAGCTCATCGACACGATGATCAAGGACGGCCTCTGGGATGCCTTCAACGGCTACCACATGGGCCAGACCGCCGAGAACGTCGCGAGCCAGTGGCAGATCACCCGCGATCAGCAGGACGAATTCGCCGTGGCGAGCCAGAACAAGGCCGAGGCGGCGCAGAAGGCCGGGAAGTTCGACGACGAGGTGATTCCCTTCACCGTCAAGACCCGCAAGGGCGACGTGGTCGTGGACAAGGACGAATACATCCGTGCCGGGGCGACGGTCGAGGCGATGCAGAAGCTCAAGCCCGCCTTCACCAAGGACGGTTCGGTGACCGCCGGCAACGCCTCGGGGCTGAACGACGGCGCCGCCGTCACGCTGCTGATGAGCGCGAAGAACGCCGAGAAGCGCGGCATCGAGCCGCTTGCACGGATCGCCTCCTATGCCACGGCGGGGCTCGACCCGTCGATCATGGGCGTGGGTCCGATCTACGCGTCGCGCAAGGCGCTCGAGAAGGCCGGCTGGAAGGTCGGCGATCTCGATCTGGTGGAGGCCAACGAGGCCTTCGCGGCGCAGGCCTGCGCGGTGAACAAGGACATGGGCTGGGATCCTGCGATCGTGAACGTGAACGGCGGCGCCATCGCCATCGGCCATCCGATCGGCGCGTCCGGCTGTCGCGTGCTCAACACGCTGCTGTTCGAGATGAAGCGGCGCGACGCGAAGAAGGGCCTCGCCACGCTCTGCATCGGCGGCGGCATGGGGGTCGCCCTCTGCGTGGAGCGCGGCTGAGCCGAGCCAATTCCGCCGGGCGGGGCCGACCCGTCCGGCGCAATCACCACCTGGCAGCATCGATCATCAATGAAAACGAACGGAGGGATACACATGGCACGCGTAGCACTAGTCACCGGCGGATCGCGGGGAATCGGCGAGGCGATCTCGAAGGCTCTCAAGGCCCAGGGATGCGCCGTGGCTGCGACCTATGCCGGCAACGACGCGAAGGCCGCGGCCTTCACCGAGGAGACCGGGATCAAGACCTACAAGTGGAATGTCGCCGATTACGAATTGAGCAAGGCCGGCATCGCGCAGGTCGAGGCCGATCTGGGGCCGATCGACATCGTCGTCGCCAATGCCGGGATCACCCGCGACGCGCCGTTCCACAAGATGACCCCTGAACAGTGGAACGAAGTCATCGACACCAACCTGACCGGCGTCTTCAACACCGTCCATCCGGTCTGGCCCGGCATGCGCGAGCGCAAGTTCGGGCGCGTGATCGTGATCTCGTCGGTCAACGGACAGAAGGGCCAGTTCGCCCAGGTGAACTACGCCGCCACCAAGGCCGGCGATCTCGGGATCGTGCGCAGCCTCGCGCAGGAGGGTGCGCGTGCCGGGATCACCGCCAATGCGGTCTGTCCGGGCTACATTGCCACCGAAATGGTGATGGCGGTTCCCGAGAAGGTGCGCGAGTCCATCATCAGCATGATCCCGGCCGGTCGTCTGGGCGAGCCGGAAGAGATCGCGCGCTGTGTGGCGTTCCTCGCTTCCGACGATGCGGGCTTCATCAACGGCTCGACGATCTCCGCGAACGGGGCGCAGTTCTTCTCCTGACCTCTTCGGGATGGGAGAACGGGGACCGGCCGGCAGCAATGCCGGCCGGTTTTCGTTTCGGCCGGCTTCAGCCGTGCAGATGGAGGCGGCTGCCGAGACGGGCCAGCAGGTCGTGGACAAAGCGGCTGCGTTCGACATGGGCACGGGCGATCGCGCGGTCGATCTCGACGGGGCTGAGAGGATCGATGGGTGTCATGGGACAGTTTTCCTGATCTGAAATGGGCGGTGTTGCCTCTGTGAAAGCAATATGCGTTTTGCCTTTGCTCCTGACAAACGAGACTTTACGGGGCTTCAGACAAGTTATATTTAACTGATATCATGCCCGACCGCCTGCCGCCGCTGACCGCCCTGCGCGCCTTCGAGGCCGCCGCCCGGCACATGAGCTTCGCCCGTGCCGCCGACGAGCTTGCCGTGACGCCGGCGGCCCTGAGCTACCAGATCCGCAGCCTCGAGGAGCATCTCGGCGCGCCGGTGTTCCGACGTCTCAATCGGGCGGTCGAACTCACCGAGGCGGGGCGGACGCTCCAGCGGGGGACGGCGGAGGGGTTCGACAATCTGCGGCGGGCCTGGCGGGCGACGCGGCGGCTGGGGGAGACGGCAACGCTCACGGTGACGGCCGGGCCGGCCTTCACCGCGAAATGGCTGGCGCCGCGGCTCTTCGGCTTTGCGGAGGCGCATCCCGAGATCGACCTTCGGCTGGCGGCGACGCTGAGGATCCTCGATTTCGAGCGCGACGAGGTGGACATCGCGATCCGGTTCGGGTCCGGGGGCGACGACGGGCTGTTCTCGGAAGTGCTCTACGAGGGCTTCGTCACGCCGATGATGCATCCGCGCATCGCGGCCCGGATCTCGGAGCCGGCCGATCTGCTCGGCGAGAAGCTGATCCACGACGACAGCCTTGATTTCATGGCGAATCCTCCGGGCTGGGCGGCCTGGTTCACCGTCGCAGGGGTGGCGCACGGGGCGCTGCGTGGCACGCATTTCAGCCAGGCCGACCATGCGATCGACATGGCACTCGAGGGGGCCGGCGTGGTGATGGGGCGCTCGTCGATCACCACAAGGGCGCTGCGCGACGGCACGCTGGTGGCGCCGTTCAACCTCGCGATCACGGTGTCGGCGCATTACCGGATCGTCTGCCTGCCGGGCACCGAGACCCGGCCGGCGATCGCGAAGTTCCGCGACTGGGCGCATGCGGAGGTGGCGAAGGATGCCCCCCTTGCGGAGCGTTTCGAGAAGGTGCACATCGCGTGAGACGGGCGAAAATCGCCGTCCGCCTTCCGTCCGCATCCGGTACGCTTTCAGTACGTACATCGGGGCGCGGCGGGGGCAGTGCGGCGGCCCGGCGACCATCGCAGATCTGTGGAGCGACGAGATGAAGATCGGCATCATCGAGACCGGCGAGGCGGCCCCGGACCTGAAGGCGCGGCACGGGGATTATCCGGCGATGTTCGAGGCGATGTTCTCGGCCGTGGACCCGACCCTCGATTTCGTCACCGTGCGGGTGGTGACCGGCGAAGCGCTGCCGCTGCCCGGCTCGGCCGATGCCTGGGTTGTGACCGGATCGAAGCACGGGGTCTATGACGAACTGCCCTGGATGGAGCCGCTGCGCGACTTCCTGCGGCTCTGCATCGCCGGGCATGTGCCGGTGGTCGGCATCTGCTTCGGGCATCAGATCCTCGCGGAGGCTCTGGGCGGCAAGGTGGTGAAGTCCGACAAGGGCTGGGGCGTGGGCGTCGAGGAATACAGCCTCGTCAGCCGGCCGTCCTGGCTGACCCATGTGCCGGACCGCTTCGCGGTGCAGGCGATGCATCAGGATCAGGTGGTGGAGCTGCCCGAGGGCGCGCATGTGCTGGCGCGGTCCGAGCATTGCGAATATGCCGCCCTCGCCTACGGCGATCCGGAATCGCCCGATGCGCTGTCGCTGCAGCCGCATCCGGAATACGGCCGGGATTTCATGGACGACCTGATCGCGCTCCGGGCCGGCACGGTGATCCCGGCGGCCCGCGCCGAGACAGCCCGGCAGTCGCTCGACCGGATGGTGCACAGCCAGGACTGGGCGCGGCTGATCGTCGATTACCTCCATCGCAAGGCGGCGGCGAAGTCCGCGGCGTGAGCCGCGGCCGGGCCACCGCGACCGGCTTCGGCGCGGTGCTGCTCTGGGCGGCGCTGGCGCTCTTCGCGGTCGGGGCGGGGCCGGTGCCGCCCTTCCTCCTGTCGGCGATCTGCTTCGCCATCGGCGGGCTGCTCGGGATCGGCTGGGCGGCATTTCGCGGTGTCGGCCCTGGCGCCCTGGTGCGGCAGCTGCCAACGGGCGCCTGGCTCGTGGGGATCGGCGGGCTCTTCGGCTATCACGCCGCCTATTTCACCGCGGTGCAGAACGCGCCGCCCGAACAGGCGAGCCTGATCGCCTATCTCTGGCCGCTGCTGATCGTGCTGTTCTCCGGGCTCCTGCCCGGCGAGCGGCTCCGGTCGGGGCATGTGGCCGGGGCGCTGATCGCCTTCGCCGGGGCCGGGCTGGTGGTGTCCGGGCCTGGAACGCGCTTCGATGCAGCGCATGCGGGCGGCTATCTGGCGGCAGCGGCCTGCGCGCTGATCTGGTCGGGTTATTCGGTGCTGAGCAGGCGGTTCGGCGCGGTGCCGACCGAGGCGGTGGGGCTGTTCTGCATCGCGACGGCGGTGCTGTCGCTGGGGGCGCATCTGGCACTCGAGACGACGGTCTGGCCCGTGGGGACGAGCGCCTGGGCGGCGACGCTGGCGCTGGGGCTCGGGCCGGTGGGGCTCGCGTTCTTTCTTTGGGACGTGGGCGTGAAGCGCGGGGACATCCAGGTGCTCGGGGTCGCGTCCTATGCGGCGCCGCTCCTGTCCACGCTCCTGCTGATCGCGACGGGGTTCGCGGCAGCGAGCCTGTCGCTGGTGCTGGCGGCGGGGCTGATCGCCGGAGGGGCGCTGGTGGCGGCGCGGGCGGGGCGGTAGGCGGCGACGCGGTTCTGGACGGAGCGGGCCTGCTGCAAGCCGGGTAGGCGCTGGCCCGGCGTCTTCGGCTTGAATCCGGGCGGGGGTGCGAAGAAGGGGCGCGGGACCGGATCGGGCGCGGGACAGGGCGAGTTGCGCAGACCGCTTCGGGACCGCTTCGCTACAGCATCAGTCCGGCGACGAGGATGGCGAGGCCGAGGGCGGCGGTCGCGACCGATCCGAGATTGACGGCGAGGAGCTTCTGCAGGCGGGCGTGGATCTCCGGTGGCGGCAGGCCGGCCTTGCGGATGCGGAAGCCCGCCAGGATGCAGTAGCCGAGGCCGGAGAGGCCCGCGGCGGTGACGAGCGATCCGAGGATGACGAGGGCGATCACGGGGCCGGGTTCCTTTCTGCGCTGGCCTGCGACCTAGCCCGGCGCAGGCGGGCTTGCAAGCCGGCGGCGCGGACGGCTAGGAGAGGTGCCGCGCGCAATGCGTCGGGCAGGAACGAGAGGCAGGATCATGGACGAGATCATCGACGAGGATGGCGCGCAGACCCAGTACAAGGTGACCGCGGGCGAACTCAGGCAGTTCGTCGAACGCTACGAGCGGCTGGAGGCCGAGAAGAAGGACATCGCCGACCAGCAGAAGGAGGTGATGGCCGAGGCCCGCGGCCGGGGCTACGACGTGAAGGTGCTGCGCAAGCTCATCGCGTTGCGCAAGCGCGAGCCGTCGGAGCTGAGCGAGGAAGAGGCCGTGCTTGAGCTCTACAAGCAGGCGCTGGGCATGTGAGACGGCCCGCGCCCGGCGGCGCGCCCCGGGTCAGGGGCGTTCGGGGGCAATGAGGAAGAGCGCCTCGAGCGCGAGACCGGGGGTGGCGCCGCCAAAGCTCTCGTCGAAGGTGCGGCCGATGGTGCCGTCGGCGTAGAGCTGGCTGAGCGCGCGATCGACGGCGAGACGGAAATCCGCGTCGCCGCGCGGCAGGGCGAGGCCCTGCTTCTCGATTGTCAGGATCTCGTCGGAGATGCGCAGGCTCTCGGCCATGTCGGAGGTCTTGACCAGTTCGTGGAGGATCGACTGGTCGGCAAAATAGGCCGTGACGTCCCCGGTCTCGATCGCCTGGAGGCCCGCCTCGTGGCTGTCGAGCGCGACCATCTCGGCCTCCATGCCGAGCGCCTCGAGGGTGTTGGCGAGGCTTTCCGCTGTCGTGGTGCCGGCGCGTACGCCGATGCGGCTGCCGGCGAGGTCGGCGAATTCGGTCGAGGTGTCGGGGCCGATCAGCACCGAGGCGCCGTCGACGAAGATCGGGATCGAGAAATCGACGAGCGCGCGGCGGTCCAGCGTGATCGATGCCGCGCCGCAGAGGAGGTCGATCCGGCCCTCGGCGACGGCGGTGAAGCGGTCCTCGACATCGACGGCGACCGGGGTGGTGACGAGCGCGTCGAGGCCGAGTTCGCCGGCGACCAGCCCGGCGACGGCCTCGCAGATCGCCACGGAATAGCCCGCCGGAAGGCCCTGGGCGTCGGCGTAGGACAGCGGGGCGGCGTCGATGCGGTATCCGAAGCGCAACTCGCCGGTCTCGCGGATCCGGTCTAGGGTCTGGGCGGCGAGCGGCGTGGCGAGGAGGGTAACGGAGAGGGCGAGAAGGGCTGTCGGGCGCATGCGGCGAGATCCTCCGAGGGGTTCAGGAGCACCCTAGCGCGGCGTCGGAGCTTGGCCAAGGGGGATGATCGGGGCCCGGAAACATAATAAGTATATGATTTCATTTCAAAAAGGCCCCGCCGTTGCAGGCCCGGGTTGAATCCGGACGACGGGGTCGTGAGGGCCTTCGGGGACGACTGCCGCCTCAGACTTCGCGGGAACCCGGGCGGGGCACGTTGTCGGTGCGCTCGATGCGGGTCTCGTCCCAAGCCGGGTCCTGGCGCTTGATGCGGCGGGAGATCAGGAGGGCGACGGGCCAGGAGGCGCCGAAGCCGATGATCGCGGCCGTGATGATCGCGGGCCAGCCGTAGAGGCCGAAGGTGAAGGCGATGATGACCAGCCCGCCGGTCAGAACGGCGCCGGTCATGAGAGTGAGAAGGATGCTCAGGCGGTCCATGTCGGGTCTCCTTTCGAGAAGGAAACGCGGGCGCCCGCAGCCGGGTTCCAGGGCGCATCTTGCGCGGGATGGCGGCTCTGCCGACTTGGCGTGGGCGGCGGCGGGGCCGGCCGCCGTCCGACCTGCGACCCGGTCTGGCCGGCGATGCATGTCGAGGGGATCGGCAGAACGCGGTGCGCTGCGATGTCTGTGGCACTGCAGTGAAGCCCTTCGAGATCGGCCGGGAGCCGGGGGGGGTACAGGTGACGTTCCTCGTGCTGCTGTCGCGGCTCGATGCGGCGGGTGCGGGCGACCTGGCGCGGGAGCAGTACGGGCTCTGAGGCGGCGGGTGGTCACCCAATATGCGGGCTGGATGACGGCGCCGCTGTCGCGTGGGAAAAGGGCTGACGCTGCGTTCGGGGAGAGGTTCCGGTCGGAACCGGGGCGTGCGTGAGGACGGGTGCGCCGGGATTGCGGGGCTCGCCTCCGGGCGCGACGGGCAAATCGTCGCTCAGGTGTTGCCGTGTCTTGCGGGTTTAAGACGTGTCGCTGTCGGGTGAAGCCGGTATGAAACCGGCAGAGCAAGGAGAACCAGATGATTCTGAGTGACGCGGGGCGGACGTACGCGGCGGAAGTGGCGGAGCGCCATCGGGTGAGCCCGGAGGCGGTGGCGGAGTTGTTGCGCGCGCTGGCGGCGGGGCAGGGCACGCAGGCGCAGTTCAGCCATCCCGATCTCGGCGGCATGGGGCAATGGTCACGCGGCGGCATGATCATGGTCGGGGACATGTTCAACAACGGCCTGAAGGCGCAGGTCGATGCGCTTTGCACCGAGCTGTCGGCGGCGGTCCTGCAGGGGGGTGTGTTCGCGGCGCCGCAGGCGGCGCAGTCGCAGAGCCAGTCGGGCGGGGCGGCGGGGGTGAGCCTGTTCGTTCCCGGTGCCAACTGGTGGCCGGGAGATCTCGGGGTGCCGTCCTCGAGCGGGGCGCAGAACGACCTGCGATACGGGTTCTTTCCCGCGACGCGACGGCTCGCGGTGGATATCGGCGGGGCGGTGACCGTCTATGACACCGGCGATCATGTGATCTCCGGGGTGTCGCAGCAGCAGGGCGGCGACCGGACGCTGAGCTTCACGAGCCAGCTTGGGCTGGTGCGGCTGGCGGATCTACCGGTGGTGAGCGGCGCCGATGCTGTGGAGCCGGCGGTCGTGCCGGCTCCTGCTCCCGAGGGCGGGTCAAGCGTTACTTCGGAGGCCTTGCCGGCGTCAGCACCGAAGCCCGCTGCGGCCGGTTTGGCTCAGACGGCACCTGTGGATGCGCCGGTGGATGCGGGCTCGGGGGAGGCGGATGTGTTCGCCAAGCTCGAGCGCGTGGCGGACCTGCACGCCAGGGGTATTCTGAGCGACGCCGAGTTCGAGGCGAAGAAGACGGAACTGCTGGCGCGGATCTGAGCGGGGCCGCGTCAGCCGTCCGGCGTGGGCGGGACGGACGGTTCGGTCAGGGATGCCACCATGGGCGGTATCTCGCGGCTGAGTTTGCGGACGATGGCGTTGGCGAAATCCTCGCGGGTCGCGACCTCCATCACGAAGCTGCCGGGGCCGGTGATGACCTTCTGGCGGTAATAGGTCGCGAGGTCAGGGTCGTCGTCGAGGATCGCCAGCCCGTTGATCGTCACGCCGCGCCGGTCGGCGAGCCGGGTCGCATGGGCGAGAATGGTTTCCTGGTTGGTGGAGCCGACCGGAGCCCGGCGCTGGATGGCCTGCGCGGTGCTCGCCCGGCCGTCACCCGAGACGTTGATCACGGCGCGCCGGGCGCAGCGGGACGGATCGGACAGGAGGTTGAGCGCGGCGATCACGCCGTCGCCGAGGCCGGTTCCGCCATAGGTGTGGCGCGGGGTCCGGGCGAGCGTGTCGGCCAGGAGTGCAGCATCGGCGCGGCTCTCGACCCGGTGCCAGGGGACGATCTGGACCGGGGCGTTCGGATCGCCCCAGAACACGGCGGCGACGTCGACGCGGCCGGCTGCGGCCATCGCGGCAAGTACGCGCTCGTGGCGGAAAGCCGCGGAAAAGCCTTGGACCTCGAGGGCGAAATCCTCTTCGTCGATGCTGCCGGAACTGTCCACCGAGAGCACGAGGGCGAGATCGGCGCAGGGCTCGGCAATCGCGACGCCCGAACAGGCGATGCAAAGCGCGAGAGCGGACAATCCGGCACGATACATAGTTTTCTTCAGGCCCATCACGACGGTCGTGAATCCGGAATCTTGCCGAAGTACTCCATCGTTGGATTGATATCACGTTCGTCGGTTTCGAGACAGGAACGATTTCCGTTCTGTCGCGCAACTGCGCAATGATCTGTGCGGCCGGTGCCTTGCCGGCTTCGCCGCAGGGTGATCCGGGTCAGCCGTCCTTGCGGATCGTGGCGTTGCCGCGGGTCGTAGGGGCTGTCCTCGGTCACCTCGCAATCCCAGAGGCGGTCTTGCATCTTCACCTTGAGCTTCGTGCCGGGGGCGGCGAGGGCGGGTTTGACGTAGCCCATGCCGATCGATTTGCCGAAGGCCACCGAATAGCCGCCCGAGGTGAGGCGGCCGATTTTGGTGTCGCGGTCATACAGGGCCTCGCGGCCCCAGGGGTCGGCGTCTTCGGGGCCGTCGATCAGGAGCGTCACGCATTGGCTGCGGATGCCGGTGGCTTCCATCGCCGTCCTTGCCGTGGAAGTCCTTGGAGAGGTCGACGAAGCGGTCGAGGCCGGCCTCCAAGGGCGTGGCGTCGCGGCCGAGTTCGGTGCCGAAGGCGCGGTAGGACTTCTCCTGGCGGAGCCAGTTCTGGGCGCGGGCGCCGACGGGTTTGAGGCCGAGGTGCTCGCCGGCCTCCATCAGGCGGTCGAAGAGGTAGTTCTGCATCTCGATCGGGTGGTGAAGTTCCCAGCCGAGCTCGCCGGTATAGGCGACCCGGAGCGCGTTGACCGGGCACATCAGGAGCTCGATGCGGCGGGCCGAGAGCCAGGGGAAGCGCTTGTTGGAGAGCGCGGTGGCGGGGTCGGGGTCGCGGATGAGCTTGGCCAGCAGCGCGCGGGAGTTCGGGCCGGCGAGGGCGAAGACGCCGTACTGGGTGGTGACGTCGTGGATCTCGATGGGGCCGAAATCGGCCGCTTTGTCCTCGGCGGCCTTGCGGAGGTAAGTCGGCGTCGTAGGCGGTCCAGGCGCCGGCGGAGACGAGGTAGTAGGCGTGCTCGGACTGGCGCTGGATGGTGTATTCGGTGCGCGTGGTGCCGGTTTCGGTGAGCGCGTAGGTGAGGTTGATGCGGCCCACTTTCGGCAGCCTGTTGGTGGTGAACCAGTCGAGGAAGGCGGTGGCGCCCGGGCCGGAGACACTGTGCTTGGTGAAGGCGCTGGCGTCGATGAGGCCGACGTTCTCGCGGATGGCTTTCGCCTCCTCCACCGCGTATTCCCACCAGCCGCCGCGGCGGAAGGAGCGGGCGTCGTGGTCGAAATCCTCCGGCGCGTCGAGCGGGCCGAAATAGTTCGGGCGCTCGAAGCCGTTGACGACGCCGAACTGGGCGCCGCGGGCCTTCATGCGGTCGTAGCAGGGCGCGGTGCGCAGCGGGCGGCAGGCGGGACGTTCCTCGTCGGGGTGGTGGAGGATGAAGACGTGGTCGTAGGCCTCCTCGTTCTTGCGGGCGGCGTATTCGGTGGTCATCCATCCGCCGAAGCGGCGCGGATCGAGCGACGCCATGTCGATCTCGGCCTCGCCGGTCGTCATCATCTGGGCGAGGTAATGTCCGGTGCCGCCGGCGGCGGTGATGCCGAATGAGAAGCCTTCGGCCAGCCACATGTTGCGCAGGCCCGGCGCGGGGCCGACGAGGGGGTTGCCGTCCGGGGTGTAGCAGATCGGGCCGTTGAAATCGTCCTTGAGGCCGCAGGTTTCCGAGGACGGGATGCGGTGGATGAAGGACATGTATTCGGCTTCGATGCGCTCGAGATCGAGCGGGAAGAGGTCGGCGCGGAAGCTGTCGGGGACGGCGTATTCGAATCGGGCGGGGGCGTTTTTCTCGTAGGGGCCGAGGATCCAGCCGCCGCGCTCCTCGCGGACGTACCATTTGGCGTCGGCGTCGCGCAGGACCGGGTGTTCGCCGTGGGTCTTGCGGTACTCCTGCAGCGCGGGGTCGGGTTCGGTGACGATGAACTGGTGCTCGACGGGGATGGCGGGGATCTTGAGGCCCAGCAGCCCGGCGGTGCGCTGGGCGTGGTTGCCGGTGGCGGTGACGACGTGCTCGGCGGTGATCTGGAAGGTCTCCTCGCCGGGGACGAGGTTGCCGCCCTTCTCGATCATCTTGCGTCCCGAGACGATCCATTCGGAGCCGGTCCACTCATAGGCATCGACCTGCATGCGGCGGACGATCTCGACGCCCATCTGGCGCGCGCCCTTGGCCATGGCCTGGGTGACGTCAGCCGGATTGATGTAGCCGTCCGTGGGGTGGAAGAGCGCGCCGATCAGGTCCTCGGTGCGCACGAGTGGCCAGCGGGACTTGATCTCGGCGGGGGTGAGCCATTCGTAGGGGATACCGACCGTCTCGGCGGTGGTGGCGTAGAGCTGGTATTCGTCCATGCGGGCCTGCGTCTGGGCCATGCGCAGGTTGCCGACGACGGAGAAGCCGGCGTTGAGGCCGGTCTCGGCCTCGAGCGTCTTGTAGAGCTTCACCGAATGGTCGTGGATGTGGGAGGTGGCATAGCCCATGTTGAAGAGCGGCAAGAGGCCCGCGGCGTGCCATGTGGAGCCGGAGGTGAGCTCGTCGCGCTCGAGCAGCACCGTGTCGGACCAGCCGGCCTTGGCCAGGGCATAGGCGATGCCGGCGCCGACCGCGCCACCGCCGACAATGACCGCGCGTGCATGGGTTCTCATGAGCCTCTGTCCTCCCGTTCGATTGGCTCCGTTTAGACGGAACGCCGCGACGGGTGAGACATGCGCCCGACCCTCGGGAGGGGAAAAGCGACGCGGAGGCCGGGTGTCCGTGATCCGGTGCTGAGTCGGGAGCGGGACGGGGTGGCGCCGGCGAAGCAGGCGGAGCTACTCGTCGCGCTTGTCCGTCCTCGATTTCTTGTCCTTTTTGTCCTTCTTGTCCTTGTCGTCCTCGTCGTCGAATTCATCCGCGTCCGCGACCTCCGCCGGTTTCACTTCCGCCGTAGTCGGATCGGTCGGGACCAGCTGGCCGCCGGAGGTGACAGTGCCAACGGTGGGTGATGCCGGGGCTGGGACTTCGGCGCTGTCTGGGGCCGGATCCTGATCCCGAGGCGTTTCGGTCTGGTCGGTGGCAGGCGGGGCGCCGGGGTCATTCCGGGTCGCTTCGCCGGGTTCGGCAGGCGGGTCCGTATCGCCGATCGGTTCGTCGGGCGATGCCGGCGAGGGTGGCGCGGCAGGCCGATCGGGTGCAGCGACCGGGGCGGTGGCGGTCTCGGTGGTGAGGGACGCACCGACCTCCTCGAAGTTCGATTCCATCGATCCGCCGAGCGTGGAGAGCACCCCGATCAGACCGATGGCGACGATCGCGGCGAGGAGGCCGTATTCGACCGCGGTCGCGCCGGCGGTGTCGCCGGCGAGGGTGCGGATCCTGACAGGCGGGGAGGGCTTCCGGTCGGTCAATTCGCCGCCAGTCGGTCGGGGCGCGGCATCGGCTTCAGGGCCGGGTCTGACAGGTAGCCGGTGGCGGGGATCCAGTCGGCGGCCGGTGCCGGTGCGGGCGCGACCTGCGGGGGCAGGCCGACGATCGCAGCGGTCTCGACCGGCGCGTCGGAGGATTGAAGGGCGACGACGGTTTCGGTTTCCTCGATCAGCAGGGTCTGGATGAGCTTTTCGAATGCCGCATCGTGGGCGGCGATGTCTGAGCGGGTCGCGTCGTCCGTATCCGCCGTGCCGATGGTCTCCAGGCTGACGAGGGCCTGCTCGACCATCTGCATCGCGGTGTCGGTGGCGGTGATGGTGGCCTCTGCCGTGACCGGCGCCGCGGCGGTGACGGCCTCGGGGGCGGATGCCTGTTCCGGGGCGGGCGCAGGGTCGGCGGCGCGGGCGAGCTCGGGGGTTTCGGGACTCGGTGCGACCGGGTCGATCTCGACGCGCATCGGACCGCCGACGCTGCCGATGATCGTCAGGAGGCCGACGGCGATCACGGCTGCGAAGAAACCGTATTCGACCGAAGCGGTGCCGGCTGGGCGGCGGAAGAGGCGGCTGAAGGCGGAACGGGGCATGACGCTGTCTCGGGTTGCGGTGAGGGACTCCCGGGAATAGGCAGCAATGGTCAACAAAGTCTTTCGGACGGGCGGAACGTGGTGGAACGCGGATTCCCCTGTGACCCCCCTGCCAGACGGGACCGCGCGGCCCTATATCCCTGCCGAACCGAGGAGAACCCCATGAATGCGCTTCTGACAGACTGGACCGGCCCGCACGGTCTTCCGCCCTTCGAGTCCGTCGAGGACGGGCTCTTCGCGCCGGCCTTCGAGACGGCGCTCGCGGAGGGGCGGGCGGCGATCGACGCGATCGCGGCGAACCCGGAGCCACCCAGTTTCGCGAATACGATCGAGGCGATGGAGCGGGCGGAAGCGGTCCTCGACCGGGTTGCGGCGGTGTTCTTCAACCTGGCCGGGGCCGATACCAATGATGCGCGCAACGCGCTGCAGCGCGACCTGAGCCCGAAGCTCGCGGCACATCACAGCGCGACGATGATGAACGAGGCCCTTTTCGGGCGGATCGATGCACTGGTCGAAGCGGGCGATACGCTCGGGCTCGATGCGGAGCAGGCGCGGGTGCTGGAACTCTATCACCGGATGTTCGTGCGGGCCGGGGCGCGGCTCGAAGGCGACGACCGGGCGCGGCTCGGCGAGATCATGGAGCGGCTTGCGAGCCTCGGCACCGCGTTCTCGCAGAACGTGCTTGAGGACGAAAAGGCCTGGGAGATGCCCCTCGGCGCGGACGATCTCGAAGGATTGCCCGAATCGCTGGTGGAGGCGGCGGCCGAGGCGGCGGCGGAACGCGGGCACGACGGCCATGTCATCACGTTGTCGCGCTCGCTGATCGTGCCCTTCCTCGAATCGTCACCGCGGCGGGATCTGCGCGAGCGGGCGTTCCGGGCCTGGGTGGCGCGCGGGGCGAACGGGGGCGAGACCGACAACCGGGAGATCGCGGCGGAGACGCTGGCGTTGCGGGCGGAGCGGGCGAAACTGCTCGGCTACGAGACCTTTGCAGATTACAAGCTCGAGACCCAGATGGCGAAGACCCCCGAGGCCGTGCGGGAGCTTCTGATGGAGGTCTGGCCGCGGGCGCGGGCGCAGGCGGAGGCCGATGCGGCGCATCTCGAGCAGCGTCTGCATGCGGACGGGTTCAACGGTGCACTCGAGCCCTGGGACTGGCGGTACTATTCGGCGATCCGGCAGCGCGAGGAGCACGATCTCGACGAGGCGGAGATCAAGGCCCATCTGGAACTCGACGCGATGATCGCCGCGGCTTTCGACGTGGCGGGCCGGCTCTTCGACCTGGAATTCGAGCCGCTGGACGTGCCGCTCTACCATCGCGACGCGCGGGCCTGGGAGGTGCGGCGGGGCGACCGGCACATGGGGGTGTTCATCGGCGACTGGTTCGCGCGGCCGTCGAAGCGGTCGGGGGCCTGGTGCTCGTCTTTCCGCAGCCAGTCGAAGCTCGACGGCGAGGTGCGGCCCATCGCGGTGAATGTGTGCAACTTCGCCAAGGCGCCGGCCGGACATCCGAGCCTTTTGACCTTCGACGATGCGGCGACGCTGTTTCACGAGATGGGCCATGCGCTGCATGTGCTGATGTCGGACGTGACCTACGGCTTCATTTCCGGAACCAGTGTGGCGCGGGATTTCGTGGAACTGCCCAGCCAGCTCTACGAGCACTGGCTCGAAGTGCCGGAGGTGCTCGGGAAACATGCGCGCCATGCGAAGACCGGGGCGCCGATGCCGCAGGATCTGGTGGAACGGCTGATCGCGGCGCGCAACCATGACCAGGGCTTCACCACGGTCGAATACGTCGCCTCGGCGCTGGTGGACCTCGATCTGCATGCCGGCGAACCGCCGGCGGATCCGATGGCGGCGCAGGACGAGAGCCTCGCGCGGCTCGGGATGCCCCATGCCATCGTGATGCGCCATGCGGTGCCGCATTTCCAGCACGTGTTCTCCGGCGACGGCTACTCGGCCGGCTACTATTCCTACATGTGGTCGGAGGTAATGGACGCCGATGCCTTCGCGGCTTTCCGCGAGACCGGCGACGTGTTCGATCCGGGCGTGGCCGCGAAGCTTGCCGAGCATGTGCTGTCGGCGGGTGGATCGCGGGAGGCGGCGGATCTCTACACCGCGTTCCGCGGCCGGATGCCGGGGGTCGAGGCGCTGCTGGAGAGCCGCGGGCTGCTGGAACCGGCGGCCTGAGGACGTCAGACCGGGTCCATGTGGATGATGACGTCCGCCTCCGGAATGGCGGCGATCAGGTCGCGCTTGAGGTTCGCCGCTACCGAGTGGGCCTCGTCGAGGCTCTGGGCGCCGTCGAGTTCGATATGGACCTGGATGAAGACACGGGTTCCGGAGGTGCGGGTGCGCAGGTCGTGGTGGCCGCGCAGGCCGGGATAGTCGGCCAGCATGTCTCCGATCAGGGCGAGCTGCTCGGGATCGGCATGGCGGTCCATCAGCGCGTTCCAGGCCGAGACGCCGATGCCGCGTGCCGCCCAGAGCAGGGCGGCGGCGGCGAGGAGTGCCACGACCGGATCGACCCAGTGCAGGCCGAGGGCCGCGGATGCGGCGAAGGCGAGGATCGCGCCGAGCGCGGGCAGGAGATCGCCGACATAGTGCAGGCGGTCGGCGGCGACGATGCGCGAGCCGGTGAGCTTGGCGATCCGGCTCTGATAGGCGACGAGGCCGAGGGTGAGCGCGATCGAGACGAGCATCACACCGACGCCGATGCCGGGCTCGACGAGGGCGACGGGCGAGCCGAAGCGGGTGATGGCGCTTGCGGTGATGGCGATCGCGGCCCCGGTGACGAGGAGGGCCTGGCCCAGCGCGAAGAGATCCTCGACCGAACTGTGGCCGAAGGAATGGTCGTCGTCGGGCGGCTTCGCGGCATAGAGGATGCCGAGGAGCCCGGCGCCGGAGACCACAAGATCGAGCGCGGAGTCGGCGAGGGCGGCGGCGACGCTGAGCGCGCCGGTCTGCAGGAACGCCCAGGCCTTGATTGCGATCAGGACGAGGGCGACGGCGATTGAGGCGAGGCCGGCGCGCCGGTTCAGGCGGTTGCGACGAGCTTGTTCGTCGTCGGTCGGTCGGGTCGACATTCTCGGATTTGGCTCCGCAGGATACGTGCTGGCCTCGGACATAGCCGGAAATCGCGGGGAATTGAACTGCGGCGGCGGCGATCAACCCTCGGCAGATTTCTGCCGGTCATGGAAACATTCAATGATCAAATTCTAACTGGCGCTACGCGGAACTTCAAGGAAAACAGGGGTCGAGAAGGTGTTCCTCGGCACTCATGGAGCGGCAGGTTACAGGATCGTTATGTTGCGAATTAGCCTCGGGGACTTCTGGGGCGAACGCAAAACGGAAGGAAAGATCGATCTTTCTATTTGTCTGTCTTGCAAGCCGTGTGTATCATAAGTACCAAGCCAGATGTCGCTTTCGTCAAGCGGTGCCAAGATCAAGTTACACGCAGTACACACCTCCAGCCATTGCCGCTTTCTGGCGGCTGAAAAAGAGACAGGATGACAGAAGAACAGGAAATCAGCCGCGGCGAATTGTTGGCACTGACGGCGGAAGTCGTTTCGGCGCACCTTGCAAACAATGCCGTGGTACAGAACGACGTGCCGGAACTGATTCAGGCCGTCTTCAGCAAGATGTCGGAACTGGCCAGCGGCGACGAGACGTCGTCAGTCGAACTCGTTCCCGCCGTTCCGGTAAAGAAGTCGATCACCGACGATTACATCATCTGCCTCGAGGACGGCAAGAAGCTGAAGATGCTCAAGCGGCATCTGATGACGTCCTACGGCATGACGCCGGAAGACTACCGGGCGAAATGGGGCCTGAAGCCCGATTACCCGATGGTTGCGCCGAACTATGCGCTCAAGCGTCAGGAGTTGGCCAAGAAGATCGGGCTCGGGCGCAAGCCGCGGGCGACGGGCAAGGCGGCTGCCAAGAAATAAGGCGCTTCTTGCGCCGCTTCAGGCGCGGGGATAGACGGGGCGCGGCGGCTTGCGGGCCTGCCGTGCCCCTTTTCGTTTCCGGGAGGCGCCGATGTCCGAGACCGGCAGGAAGCTCTTCGTCAAGACCTATGGCTGTCAGATGAATGTCTATGACAGCGAGCGCATGACCCAGGCGCTGGGAACGCGCGGCTATGCGCTGACCGAGCGGGCCGAGGATGCCGACATGATCCTGCTCAACACCTGCCATATTCGGGAGAAGGCGGCAGAGAAGGTCTATTCGGAGCTTGGCCGACTCAAGCCTCTGAAGGCGCTCAATCCCGATCTGCGGATCGGGGTGGCGGGCTGCGTGGCGCAGGCGGAGGGCGCGGAGATCCTGGCGCGTGCTCCCGCGGTCGATCTGGTGGTTGGTCCGCAGGCCTATCACCGGCTGCCGGCCATGCTTGATGCGGTCGAGGCGGGCGATCGGCCGGTGGAGACCGAGTTTCCGGTCGAGGACAAGTTCGACCACCTGCCGCAGGCCGGCGTGCGGCGGCGGGCGCCATCGGCCTTCCTGACGGTGCAGGAGGGCTGCGACAAGTTCTGCGCGTTCTGCGTGGTGCCCTATACCCGCGGTGCGGAGGTGTCGCGGCCGGCGGGGCGGATCCTCGACGAGGCCCGCGCGATGGTCGGCCAGGGTGTCGCGGAGATCACGCTCTTGGGCCAGAACGTCAACGCCTATGCCGATCCGGACGGGGTGCGGCTCGCGGCGTTGATCGGGCGGCTCGCGGAGATCGAGGGGCTCGCGCGCATCCGCTATACCACGTCGCACCCCAACGACATGGGCGCCGATCTGATCGACGCGCACGGCGAAGTCGGCAAGCTGATGCCCTATCTGCATCTGCCGGTGCAGTCGGGCAGCGACCGGGTGCTGAAGGCGATGAACCGCAAGCATACGGCCGCAAGCTATCTCGACCTGATCGGGCGGATCCGGGCGGTGCGGCCGGATATCGCGCTGTCGGGGGATTTCATCACCGGGTTTCCCGGCGAGACCGAGGCGGATTTCGCCGAGACCCTCGCGCTGGTCGAGGCGGTCGGCTACGCGCACGCCTATTCCTTTGCCTATTCGCCCCGGCCGGGGACGCCAGCGGCGGGGCGCGCGGACCTGCCCGAAGAGGTGAAGCACGAGCGGCTGCAACGGTTGCAGGCGCTGATCACGCGCCAACAGGTGGCGTTCCAGGCAGCGCAGGTGGGGACGGACACTGCCGGTGCTGGTCGAGAAGGCGGGGCGCAATCCGGGCCAGGTGGCGGGCAAGTCTCCCTATCTCAATGCGGTGCATCTCGATGCGCCGGCGACGACCATCGGCCGGGTGATCGACGTGCGGATCGTCGCGACCCAGCGCAATTCGCTCGACGCGGAGCTTGCCGCCTGAGGGCCTGCCAAGACGCTTGCGCCATGATCGTGGCTGGGGCAGTCTACCCTGACGACGTGTCGCAACCGCGTGCCCGGAGGCCATTTGGCGAGCAACGCTCTACCCCCCGCCCCCAGCCCGGACACTTTGTCCGACAGTGTCATCGAGTTTCCCGACAACCGGCTGCTGATCGATCTCTGCGGCGAACTCGACCGCAACATGGTGCAGATCGAGGAACGCCTTGGCATCGAGATCCGCCGGCGCGGTAATTACCTCGCGCTTCACGGGGAGGCGCCGGCGCGAGCCGAGGCGGCACGGGTGCTGCGCGGGCTCTACGGCAGGCTCGAGCAGGGGCGGCAGGTGACGTCGGGGGAAATCGATGCGGCGCTCCGGATGGGCGATGTCGCCGAGGAGCCGGCAGCTGTGGCGCTGGCGCGGGCGGTGCCGGCGGGCAGCGGACAGATGGAGATGTTCGGCGGCGGGCGGCTCGAGATCCGCACCCGCAAGAAGGTGGTCGAGCCGCGCACGATGACCCAGAAGACCTATGTGCAGAACCTGTTCCGGCACGAGTTGGTGTTCGGGCTGGGGCCGGCGGGCACCGGCAAGACCTATCTCGCGGTGGCGGTGGCGGTCGCGATGTTCATCGAGGGCGCGGTGGACCGGATCATCCTCAGCCGTCCGGCTGTGGAGGCGGGCGAGCGGCTCGGCTTCCTGCCCGGCGACATGAAGGACAAGGTCGACCCCTACATGCAGCCGCTCTACGACGCGCTCAACGACTTCTTCCCGTCGAAGCAGGTGGCGAAGATGATCGAGGAGAAGCAGATCGAGATAGCGCCCCTTGCCTTCATGCGTGGCCGGACGCTGTCGAATGCCTTCGTGGTGCTCGACGAGGCGCAGAACGCGACGACGATGCAGATGAAGATGTTCCTCACCCGGCTCGGCGAAGGCAGTCGCATGGCGGTCACCGGGGATGCGACGCAGATCGATCTGCCGCGCGGGGTGATGTCGGGCCTTATCGAGGCGGAGCGGATCCTGCGCAATGTCGAGGGCGTGGGCTTCACCCAGTTCACCGCCGCGGACGTGGTGCGGCATCCTCTTGTCGCGCGGGTGATCCGGGCCTACGAGGCAGCGCCCGCCTATGACGGCTGACGCGGCTTCGGGTTCGCCCGTCGAGGTGATGATCGAGGATGCACGGTGGGAGGCGGTGGGGCTAGAGGCCCTTGCGGAGGAAGCGGTGCGGGCGGCGCTGGAGGTCGTCGGTCGCGATCCAGAGCGACACGAGATCAGCCTGCTGGCCTGCGACGATGCGCGGATCGCCGAGCTGAACGAGGCGTTCCGGGGCAGGGCGGCGGCAACCAACGTGCTCTCTTGGCCGGCCTTTGAGGGGCTGGTACCCGAGCAAGATGCGGACGGGGATTTGGAACCGCTCTTCCTTGGGGATCTGGCGCTGGCCTACGAGACCTGCGCCGGCGAAGCGGCGGAAGCCGGACAGCCGTTCGAGGCACATCTGCGGCATCTGGTGGTCCACGGCGTGATGCATCTGCTCGGGCATGACCACGAGACTGACGACGCGGCCGACGAAATGGAGGCCTTCGAGGCAAAAATACTTGCCAGGATGGGGGTTCCGAATCCATATGTCTGAAAGGTGCGCCCCTCGGGCGCCGCATTCGGACAGGATAATGGGCGAGACATCAGACGGCCCGGCTTCGGCCGAGCCCGGAACGACCGGCGACGCGGACCCCGAAAGTCCCGGCAAGGCCTCGCTTTTTTCGCGCCTGTTCGGGCGCGCTTCCCCGGAGGACGACATCGCGCCCGAGGCCGCTGCGGCGGCGGAGGCCGAGTCGCTGCGGGCGCGCGACATGCTGGTCAACCTTCGCAACATGCGCATCCTGCGGGTCGACGACGTCTCGGTGCCGCGGGCCGACATCGTCGCCGTGGCCGACGATTCGAGCATCGAGGCCCTGCTCGACGTGTTCCAGCACAACACGTTCTCGCGGCTGCCGGTCTTTCACGAGAACCTGGACCATCCAGTCGGACTGATCCATCTGAAGGATTTCGCTCTGAAATATGGCTTCGGCGCGCCGAGCGACGGATTCGACCTGAAGACCCTCGTGCGGCCGCTGCTCTATGCGCCGCCCTCGATGCGGATCGGCGTGCTCCTGCACAAGATGCAAACCAGCCGAAGCCACATGGCGCTGGTAATCGACGAATACGGTGGCGTGGACGGGTTGGTGACGATCGAGGACCTGCTCGAGCAGATCGTCGGAGACATAGCCGACGAGCACGATCAGGACGAGGGCGAGCTCTGGGTTTCGGAAGGCCCCGGCATCTACCTGGTGCAGGCGCGCATGGAGCTCGACGATTTCGAGGAGATCGCCGGCCTCCATATCGCGCATCCCGACCACGACGACGAGATCGAGACCCTCGGGGGGCTTGTTTTCCGGCTGTCGGGCCGGGTCCCGGCGCGTGGCGAGATCGTGTTTCACGAGGACGGCCATGAATTCGAGGTGATCGATGCCGATGCCCGCCGGATAAAGCGCCTGCGGGTCCGCCTGCGCGATGCGGCGCGCGCCACTCCTGCCGTCGAGGCGGCGGAATAGCTTCATGATCGCTCTGGCCGGTCGGGTGGCGGCCCTCGGCGGCTGGCGACGGGCGGTGCTCGCCGTTGTGGCGGGGATGGTGATGGGTCTCGGTCATGTGCCGTTCGCCTTGCCGTTTCCCGGACTGCTGGCGCTGCCGGTCCTGTTCTGGCTTCTGGAGGGTACGTCCGGCTGGCGGGCAGCGTTCGGGCTCGGATGGCTGGCGGGGGCAGGGCATTTCGCCATAACGATGTTCTGGATCGTCGAGCCGTTCCTCGTCGATCCGACGCTGCATGGCTGGATGGCACCCTTCGCGCTGCCGGCCATGGCCTTCGGCCTCGGGCTGTTCTGGGCGGCGGCCTTTGCGGCAGCGCGGGCGTTCGGCGTGCGCGGTGCGGCGCTCGCGGTCCTGCTCGCATGTCTCTGGGCGGCTGCGGAGTTCGGGCGGAGCCATGTTCTGACAGGATTTCCCTGGGTGCTGCCGGCCTATGTCTGGGTGGAGACGCCGGTGATGCAGGCGGCCGCGTTCCTGGGGCCGCATGTTCTGGGGTTCCTGACGTTGCTGGCCGGGCTGGCGCTCGGGGCGTCGCTGCGGCGTGGCGCGGTTTTCGCGGGGATTCTGCTGGCCGCCGGGTGGAGTTATGGTGCCCTGCGTCTGGCCGAACCGGTGCCGACGCGGGCGGACCCTGTTGCGGTGCGGCTGGTGCAGCCCGATGCGGTTCAGGCGCTGAAATGGGATCCGCTCTGGCAGGCGGAGTTCCGAAACCGGCTGGTCACCGCGACGGCGGCCCCGGGTGACCCGCCGCCCGACGTGGTGATCTGGCCCGAGACCGCGGTGGATTTCCTGCTGGACGAGGCGCCCGACGCGCAGGCGGCGCTGGGCGCGCTGGCGGGAGAGGCGCGGCTGGTTACCGGGATCCGGCGCCGCGAGGCCGGTCCGGACGGCACGCAATGGTTCAATTCCCTCGCCGTGCTGGGGACGGATGGCGGGGCGCTGGGGGTCTACGACAAGCATCATCTGGTACCGTTCGGGGAATACATGCCAGCGGCCGGACTGGTCGCGCGACTGCGCCTGCCCGGGCTCGAAACGCTGACCGGGTCGGGGTTCTCCGCCGGTCCGGGTCCGCGCCTCGTCGAGATCGACGGCGTGCCGCCCTTCCTGCCGCTGATCTGCTACGAAGCGATCTTTCCGCACGGCATGTCGGCGCCCGAGGGCCGGGCGGACTGGATGGTGCAGATCACCAACGACGCGTGGTTCGGGGAGATTTCCGGACCCTACCAGCATCTTGCCCAGGCCCGCATCCGGGCGATCGAGCAGGGGCTGCCGCTGGCACGGGCCGCCAACACCGGGATCTCCGCGATGATCGATCCGCGCGGGCGCGTGCTGGCGTCGCTGGACCTCGGGAAGACCGGGCATGTCGACGCGCTGTTGCCCGGTGCGCTGCCGCCGCCCGCCTATGCCCGCTTCGGGGACGGGCCGGGAATGGTCGCAATAGCTGCAATTTTTCTATTAACTGTCCTAAAAGTTTCGGCTGGCATTTCTGCGGGTCGCCGCCGATAAGGTTTGAGTGCAAGTAACGGGCGTTCTTTCGGAAACTGCTTGTGCCGGGGCCGGGCCTGTATTGCCCAGGTTCGGGACGCTCTGGGTGAGAGTATCGGGTGGGGTGTATTGTGGTCGCGAATTCCATTGCGAACGACATTGACAGGCATGTGGGCAGCCGCATGCGGGCGCGCCGCGAGGCGCTTGGCATCAGCCAGGGACGGCTGGGGCGTCAGATCGGGCTTACGTTCTCGCAGATCCAGAAATACGAGAAGGGCGCGAACCGGATCGGTGCCGGGCGGCTCTACCAGATCGCCGGGATTCTCGGGGTGACACCCGCCTATTTCTTCGAGGGGCTCGGCGGAGAGGCTCCGGTTGCGACCGAGGCGCATCGGGGTGCGCGGCCGGACGAGTTGCGCAACCTGACCGAGGCGTTCCTGTCGATCCCGGACCGGGAGACCCGCGCTTCCGTGATGGCGCTGGTGCGATCGCTGTCGCAGTCGGCGAAGCAGGGCATGGGCGGCCGTTGACCTTCCTCCGGCCGCTGGCGTAGGGAATGCGCCAGTTTTCCCGGAACGGACGTAATCATGACCAAGCGTGGCGACTATCTCTTTACTTCGGAATCCGTTTCCGAAGGTCATCCCGACAAGGTCTGTGACCGCATCTCGGACGCCGTTCTCGACGCATTTCTGGCGGAAGACGCCGAGGCGCGTGTCGCCTGCGAGACCTTCGCGACGACAGACCGGGTCGTCGTGGGCGGCGAGGTGCGGGGTGCCCCGGGAGTGCTCGGGCGGGTCGAGCAGATCGTGCGGGACTGCGTGCGCGACATCGGCTACGCGCAGAAGGGCTTCAACTGGGAAACCCTGACGGTGCAGAACCTGATCCACGGCCAGTCAGCGCATATCGCCCAGGGTGTCGATGCGAGCGAGGGCAAGGAGGAGGGCGCGGGCGACCAGGGCATCATGTTCGGCTTCGCGACCGACGAGACAGACGTGCTGATGCCGGCGCCGATCTTCTATGCCCATGCGATCCTGCGGCGGCTGGCCGAGGTTCGCAAGAGCGGCAGCGAGAAGCGTCTCGGGCCGGATGCGAAATCGCAACTCTCCGTGCGTTATGTCGATGGCCGGCCGGTAGGTGTGGCAAGCCTCGTGGTCTCGACCCAGCATACCGACGAGCGGATGACCTCGGCGGATGTGCGTGACATGATCGAACCGCATGTGCGCGACGTGCTGCCGGAAGGCTGGCTCAGCGACGCGACGGAATGGCACGTGAACCCGACGGGCAAGTTCGTGATCGGTGGGCCGGACGGAGATGCGGGGCTCACCGGGCGCAAGATAATCGTCGATACCTATGGCGGGGCGGCGCCGCATGGCGGCGGCGCCTTCTCGGGCAAGGATCCGACGAAGGTCGACCGTTCGGCGGCCTACGCGGCGCGCTATCTCGCCAAGAACGTGGTCGCGGCGGGGCTCGCGCGGCGCTGCACGCTGCAGCTTTCCTATGCGATCGGCGTTGCTCGCCCGCTGTCGATCTACGTCGATACCGACGGCACCGGGACCGTTCCCGAGGCTGTGATCGAGACTGCCGTGGCGAAGGTGATGGATCTCACCCCGCGCGGCATCCGCACGCATCTGGGGCTGAACCAGCCGATCTACCAGCGAACCTCGGCCTACGGGCATTTCGGGCGCGAGCCGGATGCAGATGGCGGGTTCTCCTGGGAACGCACGGACCTGGTCGAGGCGCTCCGGGCGGCGGTCTGAGCCGCGAGCCCCGCCGGCACCCGTCATGACGAGGCCCAGCGCACCGAAATTGTCCGGCCCACCGGAGGGCAGCCGCGCGCCCCACCGCAAGGTCTATGGCCGGCGCAAGGGCAAGGCGCTGCGCGCGTCGCAGGAACGGCTGATCGATGAAGTGCTGCCGCGCCTTCGCGTGCCGGGCGTGGCGCGCGAGGGCGCCCCGGGCCGGGCGCCGGTCGATCCCGAGGCGCTGTTCGGGCGCGTGGCGCCGCTCTGGCTCGAGATCGGCTTCGGCGGCGGCGAGCACCTTGCGGCGCAGGCGGCGGCGCATCCGGAGGTGTCGCTGATCGGCTGCGAGCCATTCGTCAACGGTGTCGCGATGGCGCTGGGGCGGATCGAGATCGCCGGATTGAAGAATGTCCGGATCCATCCGTCCGATGCCCGAGACCTGATCGAGCTCCTGCCGCCTGAGAGCCTGTCGCGGGTCTTCCTGCTCTACCCCGATCCCTGGCCGAAGGCGCGGCATCACAACCGGCGCTTCGTGAATGCGGAGAACTTGGGGATGTTGCACAGGGCGATGCGGCACGGCGCGGAGCTGCGGCTGGCGACGGACATTCCCGACTATGTCGATCATGCCTGCGCCGCCGTCACCGATGCGCCGGGGTTCACGCTGGTGGAGCCGCCCGCGCCGGACTGGAGCAGGCCCTGGCCCGGCTGGCCCGGAACGCGCTACGAGGCCAAGGCGGTGAAGGCCGGAAGGCGGCCGCATTACCTGACCATCCGGCGCGACTGAGACCGACCGGCAGGCGATGGACCCGGTGCGGGCGATCCCGTAAGACGGCGCGATTCCGAGGAGGGTTCCGATGGCGTCACATGGGCAGGCGAAACCGATGAGCGGCCGTGCGGCCGGACCACTGCGCGGGATGGCCGACGTGCCGGGCGACAAGTCGGTCTCGCACCGCGCGCTGATCCTCGGGGCGCTTGCGGTCGGCGAGACTCGGATCATCGGACTGCTCGAGGGCGAGGACGTGCTCGATACCGGACGCGCGATGGCGGCATTCGGGGCGGAGGTGACGCGACTCGCGCCGGGCGAGTGGAGCGTACACGGCGTCGGCGTCGGGGGTTTTCGCGAGCCTGCGGACGTGATCGATTGCGGCAATTCCGGCACCGGGGTGCGGCTCATCATGGGGGCGATGGCGACCACCGGGATCAACGCGACCTTCACCGGCGATGCCAGCCTGCGGTCGCGGCCGATGGGGCGGGTGACCGATCCGCTCGCGCTTTTCGGCGCGGTGGCGCATGGCCGCAGCGAGGGGCGGCTGCCGCTCACGCTCTGCGGCGCGGCAAATCCGGTGCCGGTGCGCTACGCGACGCCGATGCCCTCGGCACAGGTGAAGTCGGCGGTGCTGCTGGCGGGACTGAACGCGCCGGGGCGAACCGTGGTTGTCGAGCGCGAGCCGACGCGGGACCACACCGAGCGGATGCTCGGGGGCTTCGGCGCGACGGTGGCGATCGACGAGACGCCGGAGGGCCGGGTGATCACGCTGACCGGGCAGCCGGAGCTGACCGGACGGGCCTTGTCGGTGCCGCGCGACCCGAGTTCGGCGGCCTTCCCGGTGGCCGCGGCACTGCTGATCGAGGGCTCTGAGATCACGCTGCCGGGCATCGGGCTCAATCCGACGCGCGCCGGGCTCTACGATACGCTGCTCGAGATGGGCGCCGACATCGCCTTCGAGAACCGGCGCTCGGAGGGCGGCGAGCCGGTGGCCGATCTGCGTGTGCGGTTCGGGCCGCTCCGGGGCATCGAGGTGCCGCCGGAGCGGGCGGCGTCGATGATCGACGAATACCCGATCCTCGCGGCCCTTGCCGCCACGGCCGAGGGCCGGACGGTCATGCGCGGCATCAAGGAATTGCGGGTGAAGGAATGCGACCGGATCGACGCGATGGCGCGCGGGCTGGAGGCCTGCGGCGTGCGGGTCGAGGAGGGGTCGGATTTCCTGATCGTCGAGGGGCGCGGCCCGGGCGGTGTCGCCGGGGGCGCGACTGTCGAAAGCCGGCTCGACCACCGGATCGCGATGTCGTTCCTCTGCCTGTCGCTGGCGGCCAAGGCGCCAATCACGGTGGATGATTGCGGCCCGATCGCCACGAGCTTTCCGGATTTCACCGGCCTGATGCGGCATCTCGGGGCGGAGATCGTGACGTGAGCAGGGTCCGCACCGGCGGTTGCCTCTGCGGAGCGGTGCGCTACCGAGTTGATGGGCCGATGCGGCATGTCGTGGCCTGCCATTGCAAGCAGTGCCGCCGGACCTCCGGACATCATGTGGCGGCCAGTGCCGCAGCGCGGACGGACGTGGCGATCGACGGGCCGGTGACTTGGTATGCGTCGAGCCCGGCCGCGCGCCGGGGCTTCTGCGCGACCTGCGGCGCGAACCTGTTCTGGGAGCAAGCTGGCGCGAACGTTCTGTCGATCTTTGCCGGCGGGCTCGACGACCCGACCGGGCTGCGCCTCGCTCGCCATATCCACGTCGCCGACCGTGGCGACTACTACACGATCAGCGACGGAGCGCCCCAGTCACCCGGCCCTTACCCGGACACGATGGACTGGAGCGGGCGATGAAGTTCACCGTCGCGATCGACGGGCCGGCGGCGGCAGGCAAGGGTACCATTTCCCGGGCCGTGGCCGAGGCAACGGGTTTCGCGCATCTTGATACCGGGCTTCTCTATCGCGCGGTGGGGATGCGGGCGCTGGAGGACGGGCGCGGGGTGATCGATCCGCACTGGGCTGCGGAGATCGCGCGACGGCTCGATCCGGAGGATTTGGCGCGCGACGATCTGAGAAGCCCGCGCGCCGGGCAGGCGGCCTCTAAGGTAGCGGCATTGCCCGAGGTGCGGGCGGCCTTGCTGGCATTTCAGCGCGGCTTCGCAAGGCGGGCGGGCGGTGCCGTGCTCGACGGGCGCGATATCGGTACCGTGATCTGTCCCAAGGCGGAGGCGAAGCTTTTCGTGACCGCGTCCGACACCGTGCGGGCGGCCCGGCGCCATGCCGAATTCGGCGGGACGCAGACGCTCGAGGCGGTGCTCGCGGACCTGCAAGCGCGCGATGCCCGCGATGCCGCGCGCGACCACGCCCCGATGCGGCCGGCGAAAGATGCGCTCTTGCTGGATACGACGGATTTGTCTATAGACGCGGCCGTCGCGAAAGCGATCGCCTATGTGAAAGAACGCCGCTCCGGGGGCGGGGCCTGAGGCCTCCGTCCGGTCCGGCGTTTTCGATGCGGCGAACCTCACGAAAGACCGGTGGACCCAACCGCCCGGCCGGAAACATTTTGAAACTGGAGAACTGGATGCCAGCTGCGGCAACAATGGAAGACTTCGAAGCGCTCCTGAACGAAAGCCTGGAGCTCGAAACCCCCGACGAGGGTTCCGTCGTCAAGGGCACCGTCCTCGCCATCGAAGCGGGACAGGCCATCATCGATGTCGGCTACAAGATGGAAGGCCGTGTCGATCTCAAGGAATTCGCCGCTCCGGGCAAGGCGCCCGAGATCGAGGTCGGCGATGTCGTGGAAGTGTTTCTCGACCGCGTCGAGAATGCCCGCGGCGAAGCCGTCCTGAGCCGTGACAAGGCCCGCCGCGAAGCCGCGTGGGATCGTCTGGAAAAGGCCTATGAAAAGGAAGACCGCGTCGAGGGCGCCATCTTCGGACGCGTCAAGGGCGGCTTCACCGTCGATCTCGGCGGTGCCGTGGCGTTCCTGCCCGGCTCCCAGGTCGATGTGCGCCCGGTGCGCGACGCCGGCCCGCTGATGCACATGCCGCAGCCGTTCCAGATCCTGAAAATGGATCGCCGCCGCGGCAACATCGTTGTCTCGCGCCGGGCCGTGCTCGAGGAGAGCCGTGCGGAGCAGCGCGCCGAGGTGATCGCGAAGCTGCAGGAAGGTGCCGTCATCGACGGTGTCGTGAAGAACATCACCGAATATGGTGCCTTCGTCGATCTCGGCGGTGTCGACGGCCTGCTCCACGTGACCGACATGGCCTGGCGCCGGGTCAACCACCCCTCCGAGATCCTGAACATCGGCGAGACCGTGAAGGTCCAGGTGATCAAGATCAACAAGGACACCCAGCGCATCTCGCTCGGCATGAAGCAGCTTCAGGCCGATCCGTGGGATGCCGTGGAAGAGAAGTTCCCGATCGACAGCCGGCATACCGGCCGCGTCACCAACATCACCGATTACGGCGCCTTCGTGGAACTCGAGCCCGGTGTCGAGGGTCTGGTCCATGTCTCGGAAATGTCCTGGACCAAGAAGAACGTGCATCCGGGCAAGATCGTCTCGACCTCCCAGGAAGTCGAAGTGGTGGTGCTCGAGATCGATACCGCCAAGCGTCGCGTCTCGCTCGGCCTGAAGCAGACCATGGGCAATCCGTGGGAAACCTTCGCCGCCACGCATCCGAACGGCACGCCGGTCGAGGGCGAGGTCAAGAACATCACCGAATTCGGTCTGTTCGTCGGCCTCGAGGGCGATATCGACGGCATGGTGCATCTCTCGGATCTGGACTGGAACCGGGCGGGCGAGGAGGCTCTGGCCGATTTCCGCAAGGGCGACATGGTCAAGGCGGTGGTCACCGATGTGGATGTCGAGAAGGAGCGCATCTCGCTTTCCATCAAGGCTGTCGACGGCGATCCCTTCGCCGATGCGATTGCCGGCGTGAAGCGCGGCGACATCGTCACGGTCACGGTTACCTCCATCGAGGATGGCGGGATCGAGGTCGAGCATGACGGCATGAAGTCGTTCATCCGCCGTTCCGATCTGAGCCGCGACCGCTCTGAACAGCGCCCCGAGCGCTTCTCGGTCGGCAACAAGGTCGATGCGCGTGTGACCAACATCGACGCGAAGTCCCGCAAGCTCGGACTCTCGATCAAGGCGCGCGAGATTGCCGAGGAGAAGGAGGCCGTCGAGCAGTACGGGTCCTCCGATTCGGGCGCATCGCTCGGCGACATCCTCGGCGCGGCTCTGAAGAATCAGGACAATTCCTGATACGATGGAGGCGATCGAGCGTGATTTCTACGAGGAGCGGCGCCGGAAGTGGCGCCGCTCCGCGTTTTGGAAGGGCTTTCTCGTCGCGGCGGTGCTGGCGGTAATCCTCGGGGCGATCTTCGGCTCCGACGATCTGATGGCGGCCCGCGATCATGTGGCGCGGGTCAACCTGACCGGAGTGATCGTCGATGACGATGATCGCAACCGGATGCTCGCTGATCTGGCCGAGGCTGAGCATGCGAAGGCGCTGATCCTGCGGATCAATTCGCCCGGCGGCACGACGGTCGGTTCTGAGGCGATCTTCGAGGCGGTCCGCGTGATCGCAGAGACCCGCCCTGTGGTGGCCGTGATGGGCGAGGTTGCGGCCTCGGGCGGCTATATCGCCGGAATCGCCGCCGACCACATCGTCGCGCGGGGCAACACCATCACCGGGTCGATCGGCGTGATCATGGAATATCCCGATTTCACCGAAGTCATGGACATCCTCGGCATCGGCATCGAGACCGTGCGCTCGTCGGAACTGAAGGCCGAGCCCTCGCCGTTCCGGCCGACCAACCCGGCCGCCCGCGCCCGCGACGAAGCAATGGTTGCCGAGAGCTACGACTGGTTTCGCGATCTGGTGGGCGACCGGCGCGATCTCGGCGGCAACGCGCTGGCAGAGGTCGCGAATGGTGGCGTCTTCTCCGGACGCATGGCGCTGGAGCTTGGTCTCATTGACGAGATCGGCGGCGAGCCGGAAGCTCTCGCATGGCTCGAATTGCGCGAGGTCGGGCTCGGCGATCTGCCGGTTCGCGACTGGGAGATCGAGCGCGAAACCACCGCGCTGGGCGCCATCGTCGGTGCTCTGGGAGCAAATGGCGGGATTCTCGAACAAATTTCGCGCCTCGGGGGCGGCAAGCTCTATTCCATCGGACCCTGAATTCTGTAGACTTGGGTGAAAGTCGAAGCGCAGGGCTCACGCCGCGTTCCGCGGTGCGGGGTCTCAGGGGGATCGGATGATCAAGTCGGAACTGATTGCGAAGATTGCCGAGGAGAACCCCCACCTCTATCAGCGTGACGTCGAGCGGATCGTGAGCACGATCTTCGACGAGATCATCGAGGCGATGGCCAACGGCAATCGGGTAGAGTTGCGCGGCTTCGGGGCATTCTCGGTCAAGAAACGCGATGCCCGGCAGGGCCGCAATCCGCGCACTGGCGATGCCGTGATGGTCGAGGAAAAGCATGTGCCATTCTTCAAGACCGGCAAGCTTCTGCGCGACCGGCTGAACGAGAAATAAGTCCGGCGGGGCCGGGAGGATCTGGAAAATGATGCGGACAATCAAGCTCTTGCTGCTGGCGGCGATCCTGATCGCCCTCGTGGTTCTGGCGGTGGCGAACCGTGAGAGCGTGACGCTGAACTTGTTGCCGGCGGGGATGGCGAACGTGGCGCCGGGCGCATCGCTGTCGCTGCCGCTCTACATCGTGATCCTGATCGCGGTGCTGGCCGGGGTGCTGGTCGGCTACCTGTTCGAATGGTTGCGTGAGCACAAGCATCGCCGTGCCGCCGCAGAAAAGGCGCGGGAGGCCGCGCGGCTCAAGAGCGAGATGGGCCGGCTTCGCAAGGATGCCAACCGGCCCGAGGACGACGTCCTGGCGCTGGTGTCAAACTGACGCCCTGCGGGGCCGTGAAGGTCCGCCGATGAAGGTCAAGATCTGCGGCCTCCGGTCGCGTGCAGAGATGCAGGCGGCCGCCGATGCCGGGGCGGACTATGTCGGGCTCGTGTTCTTTCCGCGGTCTCCGCGCCATGTCTCACTCGCCGATGCGCAGTGGATCGCCGGCGGCATTCCGAAGGGTCTGACGCGGGTCGCGCTCGTTGTCGATGCCAACGACGAGATGCTTGCGGCGCTGCTGAACGCAGTTCCGATCGACATTCTTCAGCTTCATGGTCAGGAAACGCCGGAGCGCGTCGCGTCGGTTCGCGCGACCTTCGGCAAGCCGGTGATGAAGGCGGTGGGGCTGGCGACCGAGGCAGATCTGCCTGTTCTGAAGCGATATGCTGCCGTCTCCGATCGGCTTCTGATCGATGCCCGCCCGCCAGCCGATGCCGATCTGCCGGGCGGCAACGGCGTGGCCTTCGACTGGCGGCTGTTGCAGGGCAAACGGCTGCAGGTCCCGTGGATGCTGGCGGGAGGGTTGACGCCGGAAAACGTCGCCGAGGCGGTGCGACTGACCGGGGCGCGGCAAGTGGACGTGTCCTCGGGGGTCGAGATTTCGCCGGGCTACAAGGACCCCGAGCTGATGGCGGCCTTTGTCGCGGCAGCACATGCGGCGGGGAAAGCTCTCGACGGAGCGGATGCGCCCGGCTAGGACTGACGCGTTCCAAGAAGGAGGCCCGTCGGTCCGATGAATGCGCCACAGCCCAATTCCTTCCGGACCGGTCCCGACGAGCGCGGGCGGTTCGGCGATTTCGGCGGACGGTTCGTCTCCGAGACCCTGATGCCACTGATTCTCGATCTCGAAGCGGAATACGAGAAGGCCAAGACCGATGCGTCGTTCTGGGCCGAGATGGACGATCTCTGGACCCATTATGTCGGCCGGCCGAGCCCGCTCTACCATGCGGCGCGGCTGACCGAGCGGCTCGGAGGGGCGAAGATCTATCTCAAGCGCGACGAGTTGAACCATACCGGCGCGCACAAGATCAACAACGTGCTGGGCCAGATCATTCTCGCCCGCCGCATGGGCAAGACCCGGATCATCGCCGAGACCGGGGCGGGCCAGCACGGCGTTGCGACGGCGACGGTCTGCGCAAAGTTCGGGCTGAAATGCATCGTCTTCATGGGCGCGACCGATGTCGAGCGCCAGAAGCCCAACGTCTTCCGCATGAAGCTTCTGGGAGCCGAGGTGGTGCCGGTCACCAGCGGTCGGGCGACGCTCAAGGACGCGATGAACGAGGCGCTGCGCGACTGGGTGACCAATGTGCGCGACACATTCTACTGCATCGGTACGGTGGCCGGGCCGCATCCCTATCCGGCGATGGTGCGCGACTTCCAGTCGATCATCGGCAAGGAGACCCGCGCGCAAATGATGGAGCGTGAGGGTCGGCTTCCGGACAGCCTCGTGGCCTGCATTGGCGGCGGGTCGAACGCGATGGGGCTGTTCCATCCGTTCCTCGACGACCCGGATGTGCGCATCGTCGGGGTCGAGGCGGGCGGGCACGGCGTGGACGACCGGATGGAGCACGCCGCCTCGCTGACCGGAGGGCGCCCCGGCGTGCTGCATGGCAACCGCACCTATCTCCTGCAGGATGCCGACGGGCAGATCCTCGAAGGGCATTCGATCTCGGCCGGGCTCGATTATCCGGGCATCGGCCCGGAGCATTCCTGGCTGCACGACGTGGGCCGGGTGGAATACGTCAGTGTAACCGATGCCGAGGCCCTCGAGGCCTTCAAGCTCTGCTGTGTCACCGAGGGCATCATCCCGGCGCTCGAGCCGGCCCATGCACTGGCCCATGTGATGAAGATGGCGCCGGAACTTCCTGCTGATCACCTGCTGGTGATGAACATGTGCGGGCGCGGCGACAAGGACATCTTCACCGTCGCCGAGGCGCTCGCCGTCGTGCTCTGAGCGGGCAGGTTCTCGCCGACGGGAAGGCCGTCGCGGTTTCGTGAGTTGAGTTCGGGGCTTCCAGCACCGACTTCTCGTGGAGTACAGCCGGGTTCCGGCGGCGTGACGGGAGAACGCGATGATCCGCAGGAAACGCATGGGCCTGCTTGCCTCGGCGCTGGTGCTTGGCACCGGAGCCGCGGCGGCCGAGGCAAAGTTCGGGCCGCTTGATCGAGGAATTGCGGGCACAGGGCTACGAGCGGATCGAGATCGACCGGGACGGTGACCGTTTGCGGATCGAGGCCGCCCTCGGTGCCGCTGCCCGGGAGGTGGTCTTCGACCTCGGCACCGGAGATGTGATCAGCGACGAGACCATCGGCACCTGACGCCGCGCCGCGCGCCACTTGCACCATCGGTGCCAAGGGCGTATTCGGCGGGTCCGGACCGGGGCGAAGGGTCCCGGCACGTGGGCGAGTGCCCACCGCACAGAAAGCACGTTACGTTATGGATACTCTAGAGACGGGTGATCTCGTCGTTCTCACCGCCGGATCGATGCGCATGGCCGTCGAAGCGGTCGATGGCGACCAGGTTTCGGTGGTGTGGTGCCACGAGGGCCGCATCGGCCGCGACACCTTCGGCGCGAAGTTGCTGAAGAAATGGGAAGTCCGCGAGGAGACCGGCGGGCGTCCGCAGGGCGGCAAGCCGTTCCGCGGCGAGCGTGAAGGCGGCAGCAAGCCCTATGGTGCGCCGCGGGGCGATCGCGACGACAAGCCGCGCGGCAAGCCCGGCTGGGATGGCAAGCCCCGCGAGAAGAAGTTCTTCCGCAAGGACGGCTGACCCGCGCCGCGGGAGCCTTCTCCATGAGGCTGCGACCCGGCTGCGTCAGCGAAACCGGTCCGCGAGCCGCCGCATCCGGCTGAGGAGGTCGTCGGGTCCGGTTTCCGCGGCCGGCTCATGATCAGATGCGACGGCTGCGGGCTTCGACGCCGCTTTCGGTGCGGGCGTCTTGCGCAAGGTTGCCGATCCCGCAACCGCGGTGCCGAATGCACCGCCGTCGCCGGTGACCAGTTCGGGGGCTGCGGTCGCGATCGCCGCCAGGAAGGGCTCCAGCCAGTCCGCGTCGTATTTCGAGAAATCGCTCAGAACGTAGTTCGACACCAACCGCTTGTCGCCCGGATGGCCGATGCCGATCCGGACGCGGCGGAAGTCCGGGCCGATATGGGCGGTGATCGAGCGCAACCCGTTGTGGCCGGCATGGCCGCCACCGATCTTGAGCCGGACCTTGCCCGGAGCGAGGTCGAGCTCGTCGTGAAGCACGATGATGTCGGCCGGATCGATCCTGTAGAAGGTCGCGGCGGCCTGCACGCTGTCGCCCGAGAGGTTCATGAAGGTCTGCGGCTTGAGCAGGAGGACCTTTTCGGTGCCGAGGCGGCCTTCGGCGATGTCGCCCTGGAACTTCGTGCGCCACGGTCCGAAGCCCTGCGCCTCGGCGATGGCCTCGACGGCCATGAAGCCGACATTGTGCCGGTTGCCGGCATATTTCGCCCCCGGGTTGCCCAGACCGACCAGAAGTTTCACGACGCTCCGCTCCCTGAAACGACCGACGCGCCGCGGGATCCCGCGGCGCGTCGATATCTAGCACTCATGGTGCGGGAAGATCACGCCTCAGCGTCATCCTCGGCGTCCCCGGAATCGGCTTCGCCGGATTCCTGCGACTTGAGGCCGGAGGGTGCCTTGATGTTGGCGATCACGAAGTCGCGGTCGGTGATGGTCGGCCGGGTGCCTGCGGGCAGCACGATGTTCGAGATGTGCAGCGTGTCGTTCACCTCGGTGCCGGTCAGATCGACCACCAGCTTTTCCGGTATGTCGCCGGCGGTCACCACAAGCTCGACCTCGTTGCGCACCACGGTCAGCACCCCGCCGCGCTTCAGGCCGGGGCTCGCTTCGCGGTTGATGAACTCGACCGGGATCGAGAGGTTGATGCGGGACTTCTCGCCCAGGCGCAGGAAATCGACATGTGTGGGAAGATCCTTCACCACGTCGCGCTGGACGCCGCGGCAGATCACGCGGTTGTCCTTGCCGTCCACCTTCACGTTCAGAAGGGTCGACAGGAACTTGCCCGCCTTGAGCTGCTTGAGCAGTTCGTTGGACTTCACGGTGATCGACTGCGGGGCTTCCTTGCCCCCGTAGATCACTCCGGGAACGAGTTCCGCGCTGCGCGCTCTGCGGGCGGCCCCCTTGCCGGTCCCTTCGCGCGCTGCGGCTTCGAGTACTGGTGCCTCGGCCATAGGTTTTCTCCATGTTTGGCTCGGTGCGGCCCTCCTCCAAGGGTGCAGGACCGCAAGCGGTGCCTATAGGCGGTTTCGGCCGGTTGGAAAAGGCCGAATCAACCGATCTCTTCGCAGGCGCGGCGACGGATGTTGCGATAATCGACCACACCGGGCCCCAGGGCGGCTCGCTTGTGCGCTGACGGCCAAGTCTCTACTGATTGTCGGGTGTTGGAGGAGAATCCCATGGCCTCGCCGCGCGTTGCGCTCTTCGTCACCTGCCTCGTGGACATGTTCCGGCCCTCGGTCGGTTTCGCGACGGTGAAGCTTCTTGAGGATGCCGGCTGCACGGTCGAGGTTCCGGACGCCCAGACCTGCTGCGGACAACCGGCGTGGAATTCCGGTGACCGGGAAACCGCCAAGGCCATCGCGCGACAGGTTGTGGAAGCCTTCGAAGGCTATGATGCGGTGGTGGCGCCTTCGGGCTCCTGTGCGGCGACCATCGTGAAGGATTATCCGGCGATGCTGGCCGACGATCCGGCCTTCGCCGGGCGCGCCCGTGATCTGGCTGCGCGCACCCACGAGATCACCTCCTTCCTGACCGATGTGCTTGGCGTGAACGCCACCGGCCAGGTCTGCGACGCTTCGGTTACCTATCACGACAGTTGCTCGGGCCTGCGCTCGCTCGGCGTCGCGGAGCAGCCGCGCAAGCTTCTCGCTGCGGTTTCGGGGCTGGAGCTGCGCGAAATGACCGAGAACAACGTGTGCTGCGGCTTCGGCGGTACGTTCTGCGTGAAATATCCCGACATCTCGAACGTGATGGTCGGCGACAAGACCCGCCACATCGCCGAGACGGGCGCGGACATGGTGCTCGCCGGCGATCTCGGCTGCCTGATGAACATGGCCGGCAAGGCCCGCCGCGAGGGCCGCGCCTTTCGTGCCCGCCACGTGGTCGAGGTCCTCGCCGGCGCTACCGACACCCCCGCCATCGGAGAAACCGAATGAGCGTCCATACCGATCCGACCACGCCTGCCTTCAAGGCGAATGCACGGCGGGCGCTCGACAACGAGAACCTTCAGACCGCCCTGCGCGGCACGCGGGGCAATTTCGTCGGCAAGCGGGCGAAGGCACGCGCCGACCTGCCCGAATTCGACACGCTGCGTGACTACGGTCGCGACCTGAAGAACCATGTTCTCGCGCATCTCGATCTCTATCTCGAAGCCTACGAGAAACAGGTGATAGCCTCGGGGGGCCACGTGCACTGGGCCGAGACCGCCGAGGATGCCCGACGGATCGTCCTCGAGATCTGCCGAAAGTCCGGGGCGAAGACGGTCAACAAGGGCAAGACGATGATCTCCGAGGAATGCGGGATCAACGATCACCTCGCGGAGAACGGCATCAACCCGGTCGAAACCGATCTTGGCGAATACATCATCCAGCTTCGTGGCGAGATCCCGTCGCACATCATCGCACCGGCGGTGCACGTTACGGTGCCGGAGATCGAAACGGCGTTCCGCGCCGCCCACACCCATCTCGACCCGGCCCGGGACCTGAGCGACAACGCCGCCCTGCAGGCCGAGGCCCGGCAGGTACTCCGCGAGAAGTATTTCGAGGCCGAGGTCGGCATCACCGGGGCCAACATGCTGATCGCAGAGACCGGTCAGTCGGTTATCGTCACCAACGAGGGCAACGGCGATCTGAGCCAGTCGCTGCCGCGGGTCCATATCGTGATGGCATCGCTGGAGAAGATCGTCCCGACGCTGGAAGACAGCGCAACGATCCTTCGCCTGCTCGCGCGCTCGGCCACCGGGCAGGAAATGACGGTCTACAATACATATTCCAGGGGTCCGCGCCGTACGGAGGATCCCGACGGCCCGGAGGAATACCATGTCGTGCTGCTCGACAACGGCCGCTCGTCGATGCTCGGCTCGGAGTTCGAGGAAATGCTGCGCTGCATCCGTTGCGGTGCCTGCATGAATCATTGTCCGGTTTACCAGTCGGTCGGCGGTCATGCCTATGGCTGGGTCTATCCCGGTCCGATGGGCGCCGTTCTGACGCCGTCCCTGATTGGCGTCGAGAAGGGCGGTCAGCTTCCGAACGCCTCCACCTTCTGCGGCCGCTGCGAAGCCGTCTGCCCGATGCGCATTCCGCTGCCCAAGATGATGCGCAGCTGGAGAGCCCGCGAATTCGAAAAGAAACTGGTTCCAACCGCGGTTCGGTCGGGCTTGGGCATCTGGGCCTGGTTCGCGCTGCGGCCCCGGGCCTATCGTCGGGTCGTCGGCCTCGCGAACGCCACCTTGCGCCAGCTGGGACGCGGCAAGGGCAGTCTGACCTCGCTACCGCTCGCCTCGGGCTGGACAGGCGGGCGGGATCTGCCGTTGCCGGCGGGACGAAGCTTCATGGATCAGTGGAAGGCGGGCCGGCGATGAGTGCGCGCGACGCCATCCTGGCCCGGGTCCGCAAGGTCACCGAGCGCGGTGTTCCCGAGGCCGAACGCCGGGCTGCGGTGGACGAGCGCCTGCGTCTGCATCCTCCCGGCCCGGTTCCGCATCAGGCGACCAGTCATGGACCGCAACGGCTCACCCAGTTCATGGCCAAGCTCGAGGCGGTCTCCGCCACGGTCAGCCGCGTCTCGAGTCTCGCGGAACTGCCCCGCGCAATGGCGCACGAACTTCGCAATCGCAACCTGCCGGCGTCGATCCGGACCGGCACCGATCCCATCTTCGACGGCCTCGACTGGCATACGATCGCCGTCAGCCACGGACCGGGCCGTATCGAGGAACCGGCAACACTCAGCCGGGCGGAATTCGGCGTCGCGGAGACCGGCACGCTGATCCTCGCCTCCGGGCCGCACAATCCCGTCACGCTCACCTTCCTCGGTGAGACGCATTTCGTCGTGCTGCGGACCGCGGACATCACGGGCGGGCTCGAGGACATGTGGCAGGCCTGGCGCGCGCGCGGTCTCGACCCGCGGACGATCAACATGGTCACCGGTCCGTCGCGCTCGGCCGATATCGGCCAGATCCTGCAACTCGGCGCTCACGGCCCCATCGCGCTCCACGTCTTCCTACTGGACTGAACGGGTGTCAACCGCACCCCGACCGGATTTCGCATACTCCGAAATCAGTCCGGACTGAGCGGCATGGATCCGGCCGAATTGCGTTTGAAATCAGGTTAATCCGAGGAACAATCCGTTTTTGTCGAACACGCAACGAAAGATTGTGGATATTTGCGGATCGTAGAACTGGCCTGCAACATGTGTGCGTCCGACCAGAATGATCTGCGTTTCGGATGGAACCTCGAAAAAGATTCCTACCGAACTGGGACGACCACCATATCTCTCGGAGGCGCGGCTCTGGCAGAAAGAAACCATGTCGGCTTCCGGCACGGTGATATCGGTGGCGGGCGGTGTCGGCTCCAATCCGGAATCACTCTGACACGCCGCAAGTCCGACTGATAGGACAACAACCAGTTTCCGAAACATGTAATAAGAGCGCCCATACATTCTTTTTCACGGGATCGAATGTATACAGATAACATCCAGAACGCCACCGCAGACCGACTCCAAGTCTCGCCATGGATGGTCCAGCACCGGTTCACTTCCGGAAAACTGAACTAGTAATGTGCGCCATCGGCAAGCTGGCGCACGAAGGCGAGCACGTCTTCGGCGGAATCGCCGCGGCCAAGTCGCTCGACGATGGCCGAGCCGACCACCGCGCCGTCCGCGACGCGGGCGATCTCGGCGGCGCCCTCCGGGGTCTTGATGCCGAAGCCGACGCAGACCGGCAGGGTCGTCGCGGCCTTGATGCGGGCCACTTCGGGGCCGACCTCCTCGGCACTGGCCGTCGCCGCCCCGGTGATGCCGGTAATCGACACATAATAGACGAAGCCCGAGGTGTTGGTGAGCACCTTCGGCAAGCGCCGGTCGTCGGTTGTCGGGGTGGCGAGGCGGATGAAGTTCAGCCCCGCCGCCTGCGCCGGCAGGCAGAGCTCCGTGTCCTCTTCGGGGGGAAGGTCGACGACGATCAGCCCGTCCACCCCGGCCGCCTTCGCCTCCGCTAGGAAGCGGTCGACGCCGCGCGAATAGATCGGGTTGTAATAGCCCATCAGCACGATCGGCGTGGTGTCGTCGCCGCTGCGGAACGCGCGCACCATCTCCAGGGTGCGGTCCATGGTCTGGCCGCCTTCGAGCGCGCGCTGCCCGGCGAGCTGGATCGCCGGGCCGTCGGCCATCGGATCGGTGAAGGGCATGCCCATCTCGATCACGTCGACCCCGGCGCCGGGCAGGCCGCGGATCACGGCGAGCGAGGTGTCGAAGTCCGGATCGCCGGCCATCACGAAGGCGACGAAGGCCTTGCGATTGGCCGCCGCCAGATCGCCGAATTTCCGCTCGATGCGCGTCATGTATTCCACCCTGATGTCCGGCGGTTTGTCTGGGGCAGGATGGCGCGGAAATCAAGGGCGGGCGGTCCGGCGTCCTTGACCCGGCCCCGCACCCCGCCCTAGATGCCGGCCGGATGCTGGAGGAGATGCGCGGATGGGGTTCAGGACCGGGATCGTCGGGCTGCCGAATGTCGGCAAGTCGACGCTGTTCAATGCACTGACCCGCACCGCGGCGGCGCAGGCGGCGAATTTTCCATTCTGCACCATCGAGCCGAATATCGGCGAGGTGAACGTGCCCGATGCGCGGCTCGAGAAGCTTGCCGAGATCGGCAAGTCGAGGCAGATCATTCCGACGCGCATGACCTTCGTCGACATCGCCGGGCTGGTGAAGGGTGCCTCGAAGGGCGAGGGGCTCGGCAACCAGTTCCTCGCCAATATCCGCGAGTGCGACGCGATCGCCCATGTGCTGCGCTGCTTCGAGGATGACGACGTCACCCATGTCGAGGGGCGGGTCGATCCGATCGCGGATGCCGAGACCATCGAAACCGAGCTGATGCTCGCCGATCTCGAGAGCGTCGAGAAGCGGCTGGCGGGTCTGGTACGCAAGCTCAAGGGCAACGACAAGGAGGCGGTCGAGCAGAACCGGCTGCTCCTGATGGCGAAGGCAGCGCTCGAAGCCGGCCGGCCGGCCCGCAGCGTCGAGGTGGCGGCCGAGGATGCGAAGACCTGGCGCATGTTGCAGCTGCTGACATCGAAGCCGGTGCTCTATGTCTGCAACGTCGACGAGGATGCCGCCGCCACCGGCAACGCCCATTCCGACGCTGTGGCAAAGATGGCTGGCGAGACCGGGGCGGCCAGCGTGGTGATCTCGGCGGCGATCGAGGAGGAGATTGCCCAGCTCGACGATGCCGAGCGCGACGAGTTTCTTGATTCGCTGGGTCTGACGGAATCCGGTCTCGACCGCATCATCACCGCCGGGCACAGGCTGCTCGGTCTCCAGACCTATTTCACCGTCGGCCCCAAGGAGGCCCGCGCCTGGACCATCCCGCAGGGCGCCACCGCACCCCAGGCCGCCGGCGTGATCCACGGCGATTTCGAGCGCGGCTTCATCCGTGCCGAGACCATCGCTTATGACGATTTCGTGGACCTCGGCGGCGAGCAGGCGGCGAAGGATGCCGGGAAGATGCGGGCCGAGGGCAAGACCTATCTCGTGCGCGACGGTGACGTGCTGCACTTTCTGTTCAACACCTGATCCGGGACCGTGCAGCCTTTGCCGGCGGATCGAGGGCGCGGTGCGCGCAGGTTTCTTTCCGGAGCACGCGTGTTCGCAAGCGCTGCCTGCTCTCCAGATCTGCAAACCTGCATGAATGCCGGCGGTGCACTGCGGAGGCGCCATGCGGTGTTTGGCGGCCGCGGTCTGTGCGTGATACGCATGGGACGTTGAGACCTGCACACCTGTTGCGGGCGGATTTCGGGGGACATCGTCATGCTTCAGAAACACGCGGTGCTGCGGTGCCATTCGCTCCTGACGCAGCCGGCCGAGCCGGGGCCTTCGGCGCGGTTCCGCGGCGATACGCCGCCGGAGCCCGAGGTCGAGATCGGCGAGATGAATGCCGCCGAGGCCGCCGACCTCGCGCGCGATCCGGACGTGATGGCGATGGCGCCGGTGATGCCGATCGCGCTGATCGCCCCCTTCGAGGAACCGTCGGCGGAGGCGGCCACCACGGCCTGGGGCATCTCGGCCGTGGGCGCCGATGCGACGGCCTATTCGGGGGCGGGCACGAAGGTCGCGGTGCTCGACACCGGCGTCGACGCGGCGCATCCGGCGTTTGCCGGGATGGTGCTGAGCGAGCGGGATTTCACCGGAACGGGCAACGGTGATGGCAACGGCCACGGCACGCATTGCGCCGGCACGGTGTTCGGGCGCGACGTCGACGGCACGCGGATCGGCGTGGCGCGCGGGGTCGGTACGGCGCTGATCGGGAAGGTGCTGGGCGACGACGGCGGCGGATCGTCGGAGATGATCTTCTCGGCCATCTCCTGGGCGGCGGAGGAAGGTGCGGAGGTGATCTCGATGTCGCTCGGCTTCGACTTTCCCGGAATGGTCGCGCGGCTGATCGCCGGGGGCTGGCCGGCGGACCTTGCCACCTCGGCTGCGCTCGAAAGCTACCGCGGCAATCTGCGCATGTTCGATGCTCTGATGGACGTGATCCGGGCGCGATCGGCCTTCGGGGCGGGAACGCTGGTGATCGCGGCGGCCGGCAACGAGAGCCGGCGGGGCGAGAACCCGGATTTCGAGATCGCCGCGAGCCTGCCGGCGGCAGCGCGCGGGGTGATCTCCGTCGCGGCGGCCGGGGAGGACCCGCAGGGCTGGCGGATCGCGGATTTCTCGAACACGCTCGCCACGCTCACCGGGCCCGGAGTCAACGTGCTGTCGGCACGGGCGGGCGGTGGGCTGAAGGCGCTGCGCGGCACATCGATGGCCTGTCCGCATGTCGCCGGGGTGGCGGCGCTGCTCTGGGAAGAGGTGCGGGGCGCCGAGGTGCCCCGCAACGCGGCTACCGTCGAGGCGCGGCTGCGGGCCCGGGCGCGCTCGACAGGCTTCGTTCCCGGCACCCAGGTGCCCGATCGCGGGCTCGGCATGGTCAGCGTCGGCGTGCCGTCGGGGCCGCTGATTTCGTGAGAGGTCAGAGTGCGCCGGTGGCGACGATCTCGAGAAGTGCCGATAGCACGGCATGGGCCGCTACCGAAGCGAGGATCATGCCCATCACCCGGCTGATGATCGCGGCACCTGCATGACCGATCGGCCGGATGACCGGATCCATCAGCCGCATCAGCACAAAGGCTATCAGCAGGACCGATAACGTGACGAGGGTGGTCAGGCCCCGCTCGGCGATGGTGAAGGTGCTGTTGTCGATCTGGAGCACGAAGGCCGAGCATGGCGCCGGGCGAGGGAACGGCGAGCGGGCAGATGCCCGGCGATGGCGGCGCTCCGGCGACGGAATCGGCTTCGACATCGCGGGTGTCGGTCTCTTGCTTCGATTAGCCCAAGACCATCGTGAGCGCGACGAGAAAGAGCACGATTCGGCCTGCGACCTGGAACGACATCAGCCCGATTCCGAGGGCACTGGTAAGGATTTGGCCGAAGACAAGAAAGAACAGCAGCACGTCGGCTTACCAGGGTTGCCTGAAGCGCCGTCGATTTGCGCGTGGCCTGGCTCAGGCCGGCGGTCGCGGCGATGAAGACGGGAACCGAGCCGATCGGGTCGGTGACGACCCAGAGGGCGACGAATTGCTCGCGCAGGTTCTCCGCCAGGTTGTCTCTCGTCCGGGATCAGGTATCCGCAAGGCCCTTGGCGGCGAAATAATCGGTCATGATGCGGGTGTAGACCGATTTCAGCTGATGGATGTGCGCGACTTCGACGCGCTCGTCGGTCTGGTGCATGGTGGTTCCGACCAGCCCTACTTCGACCACCGGGCAGTGATCCTTGATGAAGCGGGCATCCGAGGTGCCGCCGGTCGTCGAGAGGGCCGGGCGGGTTCCGGTCTCGGCCTCGACCGCAGCCGCGACGAGATCGGTGAAGGGGCCGGGCTCGGTCACGAAGCTCTCTCCGGTCAGGTCGAAACGGGCTGCGATGCCGACGCCGGATTCGGTGGCGGCGCGGTCGGCTTCTTCCTCGATCCACTCCATCAGGCTCGTGGGGGTATGCGCGTCGTTGAACCGGATGTTGACGGTGGCGCGGGCCTCGGCCGGGATGACGTTGGTGGCACTGTTACCGGTATCGACGGTGGTGATCGCCAAAGTCGAGGGGCCGAAATGCGGGGTGCCGGTGTCGAGGGTGCGGGCATTCAGCCGGTCGAGCAGGCGGATCAGTCCCGGCAGCGGGTTGCGCGCCCGTTCGGGATAGGCGGAATGGCCCTGCACGCCGTAGGCCCGGAGCCGGGCGGTCAGCGAGCCGCGGCGGCCGATCTTGATCGTCTCGCCCATATGTGTCGGGCAGGTCGGCTCGCCGACGATGCAGTGATCCATCCGCTCGCCATGCGCGGTCATCCAGTCGAGGATCGCGCGGGTGCCGTCGCGGCCCTCGTCCTCCTCGTCGCCGGTGATCGCGATCACGATGCTGCCCGTGCGAGGTGGGGTCTGCGCCACGAAGTCGATTGCGGCCGCGACGAAGGCGGCGACGCCGGACTTCATGTCCGCGGCTCCCCGGCCGAACATCACGCCGCGCTCGATGACGGGGTTGAACGGATCGTGGCGCCAGGCGGCGGTGTCTCCCGGCGGCACGACATCGGTGTGACCGTTGAAGCCGAGCACCGGGCCACTGTCGCCCCATCGCGCCCAGAGATTGGAGATCGCGCCGCGATCCGGGCGTCCGACGCGGAAGCCTGCCGCTTCGAGCCGCGCGGCCAGCAGGGTGATCGCCCCGCCTTCGGCCGGGGTCACGGACTTGCAGCGGATCAGCTCGGCGGTCAGGTCTGCCGGATCGGTCATGTGGTGGTCCTCCTCGCGCCCGGGACGTTAGCCGCAACCCGGCTGGCGGTGCAATGGCGCGGGCTGGAACTCAGGCGGCCGGGCGGCGCTTCGGGCGACTGGCGCGGATCACCTTGTAGGCGCGGTCCTCCACGAGGATCTCCCACTGGGCGAAGGCGGCGTCTAGCCGCTGCTCATAGGGAAGCTGGCGGTTCGCGACCATCAGGACCTGGCCGGCGGGCTTCAGGAGGCGGGCTGCCGCGGCAATGAAGGCCGCGCCGAGGGCGGGCTCGGCGGCGCGGCCCTGGTGGAATGGCGGGTTGGCGATGATCGCGTCGAAGGGCGGCATGCGCGGGCCGAGGGCCGTCACGTCGCTCCAGTGGAAGGCGGCACGCGGGTCGGTGACATTGATGCGGGCGGCGTCGAGGGCGCGGGCCTCGGCCTCGAAGAGATCGATGCTGGCGATCTTCGGGCAGGCTTCGAGGGCGGCCTGCGCGAGCCAGCCCCAGCCGGCGCCGAGATCGGCGACGCGGCCGTGGAGATGGCCATCGAAGGTGGTGGCCAGCAGGCGGCTGCCGGGATCGACGTGATCGGGCGAGAACATGCCCGGCGCGGTGGTGAAGCCGTCGGCGTTCGGGCGCAGGCGCGCGGCCTCGGCCCAGTCGGTGACGGCATCGGGCAGTTCGGCGGGGCGGTCGAGCCAGGCGACACGGCCATGGGCCTTGACGTAGGTCTCGGTGACGGGAAGCACCTTGCCGACGAGTTTCACGAGGCTGTCGACACCGTCGGTCTTGGCACCGTTGATCGCGAGCGTGCCGCCGGGCGCGAGCATGACGAGGCCGCGGGCGACGGCGCCGAGGTTTTCGGCGCGGTTGCGCGTGAGGTTCACGACGACGAGGGCTGCGTCGGAGATCGTCGAGCGTCGGTGCGACGTCATGCCCGGCGGCGTCGAGGGCGTCGTGAACCGGCCGGAAACTCTGTTCGCAGCGGAGCCGGTCGCGGGGCACCTCGTCGAGGAAGCGCGACGGCTCTGCACGCAGGATCGCCACGAGCCCTGAATCGGGCAGTGGCAGCGCCTGCGCGGCGAGCGCGGCGTGGAGGCGATCGGGTTGGGACATCTTGCCACCTGCGGGCCGGCGACCGGGCCGGACCTATTCCTTTTCCATGGTGCATTGCAGCGGGTGCTGGTTCCGCCGTGCGTAATCCATCACCTGCGTGACCTTGGTCTCCGCGATCTCGAAGGAAAACACCCCGACCACGGCCAGGCCCTTGCGGTGGACTGTCATCATGATGTCGACGGCCTGGGCATGGCTGATGCCGAAGAACCGTTCGAGCACATGCACCACGAATTCCATGGGCGTGTAGTCGTCGTTGAGCAGCATGACCTTGTAGAGCGGTGGCCGCTGGGTCTTGGGCCGCGTCTTCGTGAGGACGCCGCTCTCTCCGCCCGGGGTGTTCTGGTCCGACGCTGTCATCGCGGGCCCTGCATCCGATCATCCGTTTCTCGCGACACGCTTTATATATTCGCCGCGCCGGGATTGGGAAGGGGCCGGTCGCGGGGTTTCCCCTGTCCGGTCGGTGCGGAGTACCGTTGCCAATGAAAAAGCCCGGCAACCGAGGTCGCCGGGCAGGAAACAGTTACTCGCGACGCACGGACGGTCGAGGGAGGACGACCGGTCGTGACGGCGTACAGATCAAGCGGCGGTGAGGGTCTTCATCTTTTCGGTCGCGGCGGTAACGCGCTCGCCGAGCGGGGCGGTCACGTCCTTGGCGGCGGCGACGAAGATCTCGTTCATCTTGGTGGTCTGGCCGACCCAGCCTTCGAAGGCGGACTGCGCGAAAGCGGTCTGCTTCTCGAAGAGTTCAGTCATGGTCTTCGCAGAGGCGAGATCCTGTGCGGCAGCGACCGAATCCTCGAACGACTTCTTGGTGAAGGCGCTGATCTCGGAACCGATGCCCTCAACGGCCTTGGCGGCAATCTCGGACGACTTGGCGAAGGCGTCGATGTTTTCCTGGCCCATGGCGGTCAGGCTCTCGAGGCTCTTGGTGAGCTTCTCGAACTGCTCGGACACGTTCTTCTGGGTGTCGGCGACCATGGTTTCGACCTTTGCGGTCACGTCGGCGGTGATGTCCTGCACGGTGGATTCGATCTTGGGGGCGGTGGTGCGGGTGGTAGCCATTGGTTCTCTCCGTTACTGGCGTCTCTGCGACATCAGATAGGAAAAATGCTGCACTGCGTCAAGAGGCGTGATGCAGTGCAGCAAAGAATTTTCTTAAGACGCTGATCCGCGGGGAAGCAGCAGCCGCGGAAAACTATTTGCGTCCGCGAGTTGGCATGCTAGGTTTACCCAAAATAAAGCTTTCGCCGTGTAGCGTGAGCTGTTCCGAGGCATGGCGCCAATGCGCCGGAGGCAGTGATGGTCCAGACCCAGATTCGCGGGCTGACGCTCGCATTCCTGTTCGCGTTCGTATTCGCGTTTCTGGCAGTCGCGGCGCAGGCCGCACCCTACGCCGCTTATGTGATGGATGCCCGCACCGGCAAGGTGATCCATTCGACCAATGCAGACACAAAGCTGCACCCTGCCTCTCTGACCAAGATGATGACGCTCTACATCGTGTTCGACGAGGTGCGTCGCGGCCGCATGTCACTCGATCAGAAAGTGCGGATTTCCACCCATGCCGCGAGCGAGCCGCCCTCGAAGCTCGGGCTCCGGGCCGGCCAGACCATCGAACTGCGGTACCTGATCCGCGCCGCCGCGATCAAGTCCGCCAACGACGCCGCAACGGCGCTCGGCGAGGCGGTGTCGGGGTCGGAAGCGGCCTTCGCCAAGCGCATGAACGCCTATGCCCGCGCCATGGGAATGCGCAATACGACCTTTCGCAATGCCCACGGACTGACCGAGTTCGGGCCACATGTCGACGGCTCACGACATGGCGATCCTCGGCCGTCGGATCGTCTACGACTTTCCGCAATACTACAATCTCTTCAGCCGCAACTCGACCTCGGCCGGCATTGCCACGGTACGCAATACCAACCGGCGCCTGCTCGACGCCTATCAGGGTGCCGACGGCATCAAGACGGGCTACACCAAGGCGGCGGGGTTCAACCTCGTCTCTTCGGCCAAGCGCGGCAACAAGCGGGTGATCGTGTCGATGTTCGGCGGCAAGACCAGCGCCTCGCGCAATGCCGAGGTGGCCCGGCTGATGGATCTCGGATTCGACCGGATGCCACGCCGCGCCAATGTGGTCGCTCCGCCGCCGCTCAATGCCAGCGAACCGGCGGTTGCCGTGGCACGCGCCGAACCGGTCGCGGCCCCCGAACCGGTGCGCGGATCGGTGGCCGGTGTCGTGACGGCGCCGCGGGTGATCACCCTGTCGCGGGTCGACCGGCCGATGCCGCGCTCGGTGGGCCTGATGGTCGCGGCCTCGCGCAACAGCGAAGCCATCGCCGCGGCGGTCGCGGAAGTGAACGCCGAACTGGAGGCCGCCGCGCCCTCGCCACGGGTTCTGACGCTCGGCGCGCTGATCGGTCGGCCGGCGCCGCGTCCGGGCGGCGAAACCGCCGTGGCCACGGCGGCACCATCCGTGCAATCGGCCTCGACCTTCGCCTCCGCGCCGGCCCCCGAAGTTCCGCCTGCCCGTGCCGAGGCGCTCAACATCTCCCTCGTGGAGACCGCCCAGGCCGGGACCACCGGCAGCAGCGACTGGGGCGTCCAGATCGGATCGTTCCGCGCCAAGGGCGATGCCGAGCGGCAGCTTCTCACAACGGCCCTGCGCGACGTCCCGCAACTCAATGGCGGGCTCCGGCGAATCGAATCGGCCAAGGTGGATGGCGTGACGGTCTACCGCGCTCAGTTCGTCGGCCTGAGCCAGTCGAGCGCGATGGCGGTCTGCGAGACTCTCGAACGAGATCGCGCGCCATGCCTGCCGCTGGCGCCGGGCACCTGAGGCGTCAGGCGGCGACCGGCACGGTCGGCAGATCGAGCGCGCGGACGAGATCGCGCACTTCCTGACGGGCGGCGACGTTCGACATCGTCATGGCCGCGGGATCCTCGCCGCGCAGGTCCAAGAGGGTCAGCCCGGACAGGAAGAGTTCCCGGAAGATCACGCGCTCGGAAAAGCCCGGCACGAGCCTGAAGCCGATCCGTTTGGCTAGGTCCTCCAGCGCAGTTCCGACGCGGCGCTTGTTGCGGGCGTCGAAAGTGGCCATGCGGTTGCGCAGCACCACCCAGTCCATCGGCGGGCGCCCCTCGGCAGCGCGGCTCTGGCGGGCCTTCCAGACCATCTCGGAATAGACCGACGGCCCGTGGATGCGCCCGTCCGACGGGTCGAGCCGGGCCAGCATGTCGAAATCGACGAGGCTGTCGTTCATCGGCGTGATCAGCGTGTCGGCGCGGGCATGAGCGAGGCGCGAGAAGGTGCTGTAGGAACCTGGGCAATCGATGACGATGTGGCTGCAGGTCGCGCTCAGGTTGTCGATCGCCGCCTCGAAGGCGGCGCGGTCCTCGGCCTCCGCATCGGCGCGGCTGTCGGCTTCGCTGGCCGTCAGCTCGACCCGGTGCGGCATTGGCAGGCGAATCCCGTGCCGCTTCGTGTAACCCTCGCGGTTGTCGAGATAGCGAAAGAGGCTCTTCTGGCGCAGATCGAGATCGAGGGCTCCGACGTCGTGTCCGCCGCGCACGAGGGCCGTGATCAGGTGCATGGCGGTGGTCGACTTGCCCGAACCGCCCTTCTCGTTGCCCATCACGATGATCCGCGTCATGGACCCTCTCCCGCAAACAAAATGGCGTGGCCCTTTCGGACCACGCCACCAGATTTAGACGACGCGACTGATTCGCGGAAGGCTCAGAAGCCGAGACCCTCGTATTTCTTCTTGAACTTCGACACGCGGCCTCCGGTGTCGAGCAGGCGGGACGAGCCGCCGGTCCAGGCCGGATGCACCGAGGGATCGATCTCGAGCGCCAGGGTGTCGCCTTCGGCGCCATAGGTCGAGCGCGTCATGTAGGTCGTGCCGTCGGTCAGCTTGATCTCGATCGTGTGGTAGTCGGGATGGATGTCTTTTTTCATCGTGCTGATCCTCAGGCCTCTGCCCCGGCATCAGCCCGGGGCTTGTAGTTGGTCTTTTCCACGATGCGGGCGGATTTGCCGCGACGCTCGCGCAGGTAGTAGAGCTTGGCCCGGCGGACCTTGCCGCGGCGGACCACGGTGATGCCGTCGATGTTGGGCGAGTGGAGCGGGAAGACGCGCTCGACGCCCTCGCCGAACGAGATCTTGCGGACCGTGAAGCTCGCGGCGATGCCGTGACCGTTGTTCCGGGCGATGCAGACGCCCTCGTAGGCCTGCACGCGGGTGCGGGTGCCCTCGGTGACCTTGTAGCCGACGCGGATGGTATCGCCGGCCTTGAAGTCGGGAATGTCCTTGGCGAGGCTGGCGATCTGCTCGGCCTCGAGTTCAGCGATGAGGTTCATCGTCCTTGTCCTTTGGTTCGCTCGCCTTGTCGGCGATGATCTGCGCGTCCGAGAGCTCCGCGTCTCCTGCCGGGGTCTGCTGCGCGGGGCCGGCGTCCTGCCGCTCCGCCCAGGCCCGCCAGAGGTCGGGACGTCGTTCCTTGGTCAGCCTCTTCCGCCCGGGCCTGTCGCCATTCGGCGATGCGTCCGTGATGTCCCGAGAGGAGAACCTCGGGGATCGCGTGACCGTCCCAGACGGTCGGGCGGGTGTAGTGCGGGTGCTCCAGGAGGCCGTCGGAGAAGGATTCCTCCATGGCCGAGCCCGGATTCCCGAGAACGCGCGGTATAAGGCGAACCGTGGCGTCGATCAAGGCCATAGCGGCGATTTCGCCGCCGGTCATCACGAAATCCCCCAGCGACACTTCCTCGATGTTGCGGGCTTCGATCACGCGCTCGTCGAGGCCCTCGAACCGGCCGCAGAACAGGGTGAGCCCGGCGGCGCCGGCGAAGCGCCGGGCAAGGCCCTGGTCGAAGCGGCCGCCGCGCGGCGAGAGGTAGATCACGGGCCAGTCGGTGCGGGGAAGGCCGCTTTCGGCGGCGTCGAGCGCGGCGGCGGCGACGTCGGGGCGCAGCACCATGCCGGGGCCGCCCCCGGCGGGGGTATCATCGACGCTACGGTGGCGGTCGGTGGCGAAGTCGCGGATCTGGAGCGTTTCGAGCCGCCAGAGATCGTCGGCCAGCGCGCGGCCGGTGAGCGAGGCGCCGAGCGGGCCGGGGAAGATCTCCGGAAACAGCGTGAGGATCCGGGCGGTCCAGGGCGCGCTCATCGCCGGCCTCCCGGGCCGTTCAGCGCGCGCGCCGCGCGTCAGCGCCCCGATGGGCTCGCCGAGACCCACCCGGCTCCGTCCCTTTCACACCGTGGCGGCTTGCTGCCTCGCCCGGCCGCCTCACGGCGCCGCGCCGTCGTCACGCGCTTCGGTCTCGGCCGGCGGGTCGGCGACGATGCGGCCGGCGATGAGATCGATGGTCGGCACGTTGGCGCGGGTGAAGGGCAGCATCAGGTCGGGCGCGCCGGGCCGGACGATCTCGAGGATGTCGCCGGCGCCGTGGTCGAGCACAGCGCGGACGGTGCCGAGGGCCGCGCCGCCTGTATCGATGACGTCGAGGCCGATCAGGTCGGCATGGTAGAATTCGTCGTCGCCGGGATCGGGCAGCCGGGCGCGCGGCACGTAGAGCCGCGTTCCCTTGAGCGCCTCGGCGGCCTCGCGGGTCGTAACGCCGGTCAGCCGCGCGGCAAAGGCGCCGTTGAGCGGTTTGACGATGCGCAGGCCGAAGCTGCGGCCGTCCTCGGTGAGGAGCGGCGCATAGTCGGCGATCGCGGCGGGATCGGCGCAGAAGCTTTTCAGCCGCACCTCGCCCTGCACGCCGAAGGCTCCGGCGAGCGCGCCGACGCAGGTCAGCCGCGGGTCGGGCGCCGGGCTCACGGCCGGGCGCCCGGTTGCGGGCGGTCTGCGAAGCTGCTGCGCAGGGTCAAGGTCGCGCCGGGCCTTATTCGGCCGCGGCATCCTCGGCCGCGGTTTCGGCGGGCGCCTCGACCGGTGCGGCTGCGGCTTCCGCAGCCTTCGCGGCCTTGTCGGCCTTCTGTGCGGCGCGTTCCTTCGCGTTCTTGCCCGGCTCGGCCTTCTTGGTGTTGGCGCGGGTCTTCGCGGCGATCACGCCGGCCGATTCGAGGAAACGGCTCACGCGGTCGGTCGGCTGGGCGCCGGTGCCGAGCCAGTACTGGACGCGTTCGACGTCCATCTTGACGCGGCCCTCGTCGCCCTTCGGCAGCAGCGGGTCGTAGGTGCCGAGCTTCTCGATGAAGCGGCCGTCGCGCGCCATGCGGCTGTCGGCGGCGACGATCGAGTAGTGGGGGCGCTTCTTGGACCCGCCGCGGGCGAGCCGGATCTTCATGGCCATTTCAGTGTCTCCTGTTCATGAACCAGTTGTGGGCGTCTGCCCGGTTTCGAGATGTCTCTCGTGATGCCTGATGACTTCCGAGATGATGAAGTTCAGGAATTTGCGGGCGAAGGCCGGGTCGAGATCGGCGTCCTTCGCCAGTTTTTCCAGCCGTTCGATCTGTTTCGCCTCGCGCGCCGGATCGGAGGGCGGCAGGGCATGGGCGGCCTTGAGCGCGCCCACCGACTGGGTGTGCCGGAACCGCTCGGCCAGGGTGTAGACGAGGATCGCGTCGAGCCGGTCGATGCTGTCGCGATGGTCGCGCAGCAGGTCGGCGGCGCGGCGGATGGCATCGGCGTCGCTCATTGCAGCGCCTCCGGAGCCGGATGCCGGAAGACGAGGTCTTCGGGGTGGACCCGCGCGGCATGCGGGTCCTCCACGGCGCCGAGACGGCGGGCCAGCGCCACCGAACGGGCATTGGCCGGATCGATGTAGCTCACCGCCGTCGGCCAGCCGAGATCGCGGTAGACCCAGTCGCGGGCCGCAACCGCCGCCTCGAAGGCGAAGCCCTTGCCCTCGTCTGCGGCGCTCCAGATCGTCCAGCCGAGTTCCTTTTCCGGCCAGCCTTCGGGAAAATGCGCCCCGACGAGACCGAGGGAGGCGTCCGACTGCCTGTCGGTCACGACGAACCAGCCGAAACCGCGCAGACTCCAGTGGCCGACCATGTGGCCGAAGGAACGCCAGGCCTCGGCGCGGTCCTGAACGCCGCCGGCCATCCGCGCCCGTGGTCCGGCCTTGAAGGCCGCCCAGGTCTCGAAATCCTGCGCGCCGGGCGGACGCAGGATCAGGCGGTCGGTTTCGAGGCGGGGCGAGTCGCTCATTTCTTCTTGCCGAATCCGCCGAGCCCGGGCGGCAGGGCCATCCCCGGGGGCAGGGCAGCGCCGGGACCTGGCAGGCCGCCCGGCGGCATAGCTCCCGGCATCCCGCCGCCCTTGCCGAGCATGGCGCCGAGCCCACCGCGCATCAGGCCCTTCATGCCCTTGCCGCCCATCTTCTTCATCACGTCGGCCATCTGCCGGTGCATCTTCAGGAGCCGGTTGAGGTCGGGCACGTCGAGGCCGGCGCCAGCGGCGATGCGCTTCTTGCGACTTGCCTGCAGAAGTGCGGGGTTGCGGCGCTCCTGCTTGGTCATCGAATCGATCAGCGCGATCTGGCGGCGCAGCATCTTGTCGTCGATGCCCGCCCCTTCCATCTGCTTCGACATCTTTCCCATGCCCGGCATCATCCCCATGATGCCCTGCATGCCGCCCATCTTCTGCATCTGCTCGAGCTGGCTCTTCAGGTCGTTCATGTTGAACTGACCCTTCTGGAACCGCTTCATCATCCGTTCGGCGGCTTCGCGCTCGACGGTTTCCTGCGCCTTCTCGACGAGGCTGACGATGTCGCCCATGCCGAGGATACGCCCGGCGATCCGCTCGGGGTGGAATTCCTCGAGCGCATCCATCTTCTCGCCGAGGCCGACGAACTTGATGGGCTTGCCGGTGACCGCGCGCATCGACAGCGCCGCCCCACCACGGCCGTCGCCGTCCATGCGGGTGAGCACCACGCCCGAGATGCCGATGCGGCCGTCGAAGTTCTCGGCGGTGGCGACCGCGTCCTGACCGGTGAGGCCGTCGACGACCAGCAGCGTCTCGTGCGGCTTCGTCGCGTCGCGTACGGCGGAGACTTCGTCCATCAGCTCGTCGTCGATCGAGAGCCGGCCGGCGGTGTCGAGCATCACCACGTCGTAGCCGCCGAGTGAGGCCTGCTGTTTGGCGCGTTTGGCGATGGCGACGGGGTCCTGTCCCGGCACGATCGGCAGGGTGTCGACACCGACCTGCCGGCCGAGCACGGCGAGCTGTTCCATCGCCGCGGGCCGCCGGGTGTCGAGCGAGGCCATCAGCACGCGCTTGCCCTCGCGGTCCTTGAGGCGCTTTGCGAGCTTGGCGGTTGTGGTGGTCTTGCCCGAGCCCTGCAGGCCGACCATCAGGATCGGCGCTGGCGGGCTGTCGATCCGCAGATGCGCGGCCCCGTCGGGCGTGTCGCCGGCGAGCATGGCGATCAGGGCGTCGTGGACGATCTTGACGACCTGCTGGCCCGGTGTCACCGACTTCGTGACAGACTGGCCCTTCGCGCTCTCCGAGACCGACTTGATGAAGTCGCGGGCCACGGGGAGCGAGACATCCGCCTCGAGCAGCGCCACGCGGACCTCGCGCAGCGCGGTGGAGATGTCCTCGTCGCTCAGCGCGCCCTGTTTGGTAAGCTTTCCGAAGACGCCGGAGAGCCGGTCGGACAGGTTTTCGAACACGGGGCCGATCCTCCGGACAGTGCGCGCCCCTTCGGACCCGCGAAAACGACAAATACGCCGGTGGGCGCAACGCGCTGACCGACGGCGATCCCCGCAAACGCGGGGACCGGAGACATACATATCCCCGGGACGACGTTGCACGTATCTCAGGCCGGCGCTCCGGTCAAGGCGCCTCCCGGCCCCTTGCCGGGCTCAGTGGCATCGGGCAAAGAAAGGGCGTGGATGTCGAAGGCGGAGAAAGCGGATGGTCGTGCAACTCACGCGGCGGTTCTGGAACTCGCTCTCCGGGATCGGCCTCCTGCTCGGAGCGCTCCTCTTCGCGGCCTCGCTCACACCGTCGCTGATCCCGCGCGGCTATGGGCTGCAGGGTCTGCTGGGCGGTGTGGCCTTCGCGACGGGCTACGGGCTGGCGGTCGCGGCGAACGCGCTATGGGACTATCTCGAACTTCCGAAGCTGCAGGGGCGTGCCCACAGAGCGGCACTCTGGCTCGCGATCGGACTGTCGGCGGCGATCGTGCTGGTGTTTCTCTCGCGCGCGCCGGACTGGCAGAACGACATCCGCGCGCGAATGGGGATGGATCTTGTGAGCGACGCGCAGCCGCTGACGATCGGTCTGATCGCGGTCGTGGTGGCCCTGGCCTTGCTGCTGCTGGCGCGGTTCATCGCGATCCTGGTGGCGATCGGCGCGCGCGGGCTCGGGCGGATGATGCCGCGGCGCTACATCCGGGCGATCGGCGGCACGGTGGCGCTGCTGCTGATCCTGGCCTTCGCGAACGGGGTGATCCTGCGGCAGGCAATCCGGGCGGCGGACGCCTCCTTCGGGGCGCTCGATGCGCTGATCGAGCCCGACACCCCTCAGCCAACCGATCCGATGCGCACCGGAAGTGCCGCTTCGCTGATCCCCTGGGAGGATCTCGGGCGGCGCGGGCGGGAATTCGTGGCCGGAGTGACGCCGGTGGAGGCGATCGCGGCCGAGGCAGGCGGCGCGGTGATGGAGCCGATCCGGGTCTTCGCCGGGCTGACCTCGGCTCCGACGCCGGAGGCCCGGGCGCAGATCGCGCTGCAGGAGCTGATCCGGGTGGGCGGGTTCGAGCGGTCGGTTCTGATCGTTGCAACGCCGACGGGCACCGGCTGGATGGATCCCGCGGCGATGGTGCCGCTCGAGATCCTGCATCGTGGCGACGTCGCGACAGTGGCGGTGCAGTATTCCTATCTGTCGAGCTGGATCTCGCTGCTGCTCGAACCCGGTTACGGCGTGGCAGGGGCCAGCGCGACCTTCGACGCGGTCTATGGCTACTGGCGGACGCTGCCCCGCGAGAGCCGGCCGCGGCTCTATCTCTACGGGCTGAGCCTCGGGGCGGACAGCTCCGACCAGTCCTTCAGCCTGCTCGACGTGCTCGGCGATCCCTTCGACGGCGCGCTCTGGGTCGGGCCGCCCTATTCGACGCCGATGTGGAAGCAGGTGACGGCAGCGCGCAATCCGGGTTCGCTCGAGGTCGCTCCGGTGATCGGCGACAGTTCGGTGGTGCGCTTCGCGACGCAATACGTCTCGCCGGTCATTCCGGGTGCGGAGTGGGATGCGATGCGCATCGTCTATCTGCAACACGCTTCCGATCCGATCGTGCGCTTCGAGATGGATTCCTGGCGCTGGCCGCCGGAATGGATGGCCGAGCCCCGCGCGCCGGATGTCACGCCGGAGATGCGCTGGTATCCGCTGGTCACCTTCTTCCAGTTGATCTTCGACAACATGATCGCCCTGAAGGTGCCGATGGGCTTCGGGCATCTCTACGCCCCCGAGGACCATGTCGAGGCCTGGGCCGAGGTCACCGAGCCTCCGGGCTGGACGGACGCCGAGCTGCAGGCGCTGAAGGCTCGGCTGGCCGTCCGCGAGGACTGAGAACGGCCGGGTTCGGCGTCGCCCGCCACGGGTCGGGGGGCCCGCTCCCACACCATCGCCATCCCAAGTGCCGGCGCCGGCTGGCCCAGGGGGGCGGCTTGGCAAGGGGCAGCGGCCGGTGCTAGAGGCTCGGTCATGACCGAGATCGTCATTGCCGCGCTCTATCGCTTCACCCCGTTTTCCGACCCCGCCGCGCTGAAGGCGCCGCTGGCCAAGCTCTGCTGTGCGCAGGGCGTGAAGGGGTCGATTCTTCTGGCGACCGAGGGGCTGAACGGCACCATCGCCGGGTCGCGGGCCGGCATCGACAGGGTGCTCGTTCATCTGCGCGGGTTGCCCGGCTGCGCCGGGCTCGACGTGAAGGAAAGCACGGCCGGGGCGATGCCTTTCAAGCGCCTGAAGGTCCGACTAAAGCGCGAGATCGTCACGCTCGGCCAGCCGCAGGTCGATCCGACGAGGGCGGTCGGCACCTATGTCGCGCCGCGCGACTGGAACGCGCTGATCCGTTCGAACGAGGTCGTGGTGATCGACACCCGCAACGCCTACGAGACGGCGATCGGCAGCTTCGCCGGCGCCCTCGATCCCGGAACGGAAGCCTTCGGCGACTTCCCGGCCTGGTGGCAGGCCAATTGCGCACGCTTCGAAGGCCGGCCCGTGGCGATGTTCTGCACCGGCGGCATCCGCTGCGAGAAGGCTTCCAGCTATCTGCTCTCCGAAGGCGTCGAAGAGGTGTTCCACCTTGAAGGCGGCATCCTGAAATATCTCGAAGAGGTGCCGGAGGCGGAGAGCCTGTGGCGCGGCGAATGCTACGTCTTCGATCACCGGGTCTCGGTCGGGCACGGGCTCCGGCCCGGCAGCTACGGCCTCTGCCATGCCTGCGGCCGGCCGGTCTCGGAGGACGACCGTGCGCATGCGGATTACGAGGCCGGCGTTTCCTGCCCGGCCTGCGTCGATGAGTACGGTTCCGCCGACCGCGCCCGGTTTCGCGAGCGTCAGCGCCAGATCGCACTGGCCCGCAGCCGAGCGGCGACAGGCTGAGCCTCAGGCGCCCTTTGCGCGCGCCTGCATTTCCGCGGCAACGTGCTCGTATGCGCTGCGCCACGCGACCCGAAGCTCTTCCGTGAAGTCCCTGCCGAGCGATTCGCCCAGCGTCACCAGAAGCGCCGATCCCATCGGCGCGTAGTGTTCCGCGCGCACCCCGACGGTGCTGTGAGAGTGCGCCAGATCGTCGAGCTCGTTCTCGAATGCTTCCGGATTGTCGAGCAGGTCGACGAGCGTGAGCAGCGTCGACATGTACTTCATGCCCTGCCCGGCGAGATCCTCGCGGAACAGCGACCGCGTGTCGGGGGCGATGCTGAAGAGATTGGCGTAGAAATCGAGCGAGGCGGGCTCGAAGCGCTCGCGGATCACCGGGACGCTGTCCTTCAAGAGCCTGATCTGGGTCGCGGTGGGGGTCATGACCATCTCCCTCCGTTTGCAAGGATGCGCGCCGACCGAAGCACGACCGGCCCGCCGCAACCTTGATCTGGCGCAAGGCGCGACGACGCCGGCCTTGTCTCGTCGCACGGGGCTGATAGGGAAAGAGCAGCAGGAACGGGTAATGCATGACCGAGAAGCTCTATCGTGACGATCCGGAGGCGGTGACCTGCACCGCGACGGTGACCGCGAGCGGCCCCGCGGGTTTCGAGACCGACCGCACGGTGTTCTACGCGATGTCCGGCGGCCAGGCCGGCGATACCGGCCGCGTGCTCTGCGGCGATGGCCGCGCGCTCGCGGTCACCGACACCGTCCATCCCGGGCGCGACCGCGACCGCATCCTGCACTGCCTCGCCGAGGGCGACGTGCCGCCCGCCCCGGGCGAAACCGTCCGGCTCGAGCTCGACGCCCAGCGCCGCCGCCGGCTGATGCGGATGCACACCGCCCTTCATCTCCTGTCGGTGGTGATGCCCTTCGGCGTCACCGGCGGCGCGATCGCCCCGGACAAGGGCCGCCTCGATTTCGACATGCCCGACCCGCCCGAAGACATCGCCAGCGTCGAGACGGCGCTCAACGCGCTCGTCGCCCGTGACCTGCCCGTCACCGCCGAATGGATCACCGAGGCCGAACTCGACGCCCGCCCCGACATGGTCAAGACCATGGCCGTCGCGCCGCCCCGCGGCGAGGGCCGGGTGCGGCTGGTCCGCATCGGCCCGCCCGGCGACACCGTCGATCTCCAGCCCTGCGGCGGCACCCATGTCTCCACCACCGGCGCGATCGGTGCGCTCCGCATCGGCAAGGTGGAGAAGAAGGGCCGCAGCAACCGCAGGGTGAACCTGCACTTCGCGGACTGAGCCGATGGGCGCGGCCCCCATCGCTCGAAGGCGCGCCGATGCCTGACACGCCGATCTCCCTCTACCGCGCCCGCGTCGCCGAGGGCGTGCTGACCCCCGATCCGGCGCAGCGCCGCGCCGTCGAGAAGCTCCAGCTCCTCCACATGCGCCTCCGGGACTACAACCCCGCGAAGCCCAAGCGCGTCGGGCTCGGCCGCTTCGGCTGGGGACGCGAAAGCCTCGAGGAAAAGGTCGTTCCGGGCCTTTACCTCTACGGCGGCGTCGGCCGAGGCAAGTCGATGCTGATGGATCTCTTCTTCGAGCGCGCCCCGGTCAGCCCGAAGCGCCGCGTGCATTTCCACGCGTTCATGCAGGAGGTCCATGCCGGCATCCACAAGGCCCGCAAGGCCGGCGCCGAAGACCCGGTCCGCCCGGTGGCCGACGCCATCGCCGACAGCGCAACACTGCTCTGCTTCGACGAGATGCAGATCACCGACATCACCGACGCCATGCTGGTGGGCCGGCTCTTCGAGCGGCTCTTCGAGCGCGGCGTGGTGGTGGTGACCACCTCGAACCGCCACCCGGACGATCTCTACAAGGACGGCCTCAACCGCCACCTCTTCAAACCCTTCGTCGCGCTGATCAAGGACCGCCTCGACGTCCACGAGCTCGAAAGCTCCACCGATCACCGGATGGACCGCGAGGCGGGCGAGAAGGTCTGGTTCAGCCCCGTCGACGCGGCCGCCGAAGCCGCCCTCGACGCGGCATGGGCGCATCACGCCGGCGAGCCCGGCCACGCGCTCGAACTCGCCGTGCAGGGCCGCAAGGTCGTGCTGCCCCGGGCCGCACACGGCGTGGTGCGCGCGAGCTTCGCCGATCTCTGTGGCTCAGCACTCGGCCCGGCGGACTACCTCGCGCTGGCCGAGGCGGCGGCGGTGCTGATCCTCGAACGCATCCCGGTGCTCTCGCGCGCCAACAACAACGAGGCCAAGCGCTTCGTCACGCTGATCGACGCGCTCTACGAGGCGCATGTGCTGCTGATCGCCTCGGCGGAGGCGGAGCCGACCGCCCTCTATCCCGAGGGGGCCGGCGCCTTCGAGTTCCAGCGCACCGTCTCGCGCCTGGAGGAGATGAAGAGCCAGACCTGGGCCGGCAAGCTCGCAAAGGCCGGCTGAGAGACCTCAGCCCTTGGGCGCGCGCCGGGTCGGACGGGTCTTCGGCTGGCGCTTCACGCGCATCCGCATGTGCGGGCCGGAGCGGTCGATCTCGAAGCGGTCGGTGGCGGCGACGAGATCGCTCAGCTTTGAATGCCCGAAGGTGCGGGTGTCGAATTCCGACGACAGGTTGGTGACCCGCTGGCCGACGGTGCCGAGCTGGTACCAGCCGTCCGGATCGTCCTCGAGCTGCTCCATCGCCTTCTCGATCAGCGCGATCGCCTCGTCCATCGGCCGCAGCGCCGCCTTCGACTTCTTCGCGCCGCCGGACTCGCCGCTGCCCGGAGTGAAGTTCTCGGTGAAGATGAACCGCGTGCAGGCCTGCCGGAAGCTCTCCGGCGTCTTGGCCTGGCCGATGCCGTAGACATCGATCCCCTGCTCGCGGATCCGCGCGGCGAGCCGGGTGAAGTCGCTGTCCGAGGAGACGAGGCAGAAGCCGTCGAACCGCCCCGAATGCAGGAGATCCATCGCGTCGATCACAAGTGCGATGTCCGAGGAGTTCTTGCCGGTGGTGTAGGCGAATTGCTGCTGCGCGAGGATCGCGTGGCGCGCGAGGATGTCCGACCAGCCCTTGAGCTGGCCGGTCGAGAAATCGCCGTAGATCCGCCGCAGGCTCGCCTCGCCGATCTTGGCGATCTCGTCGAACAGTCCGTCGGCGATCTTCGGCGAGGCGTTGTCGGCGTCGATCAGGACGGCGAGGCGCAGGCCCTGGTCGGGACGGGCCATCTCAGCGCAGCCTCTGCAGCAGGGCGGCCGAGGCGAAGCCGTCCGGCGTCATGCCGTTCGCCGCCTGGAACCGGCGGATCGCGCTGATCGTGTCGGGCCCGACGATGCCGTCGGTGCCGCCGGTGTCGAACCCCTTCGCGGTGAGCCTCCTTTGCATGTCCTCGGTCTCCGATCGGCTGAGTGCGCGTTCGCCCCGCGGCCAGGCGCCCCGGAACGGCCCCGCCCCGGCGATGCGGTCGCCCAGATGCCCGACCCCCATCGCGTAGGAGGTGGCGTTGTTGTATTTCTTGATGACGAAGAAGTTCTGGAACACCGCGAAGGCCGGGCCGCTTGCGCCGGCCGGCACGAGGATCGCCGCCGAACCGTGATCGGGCAGCGCCGATCCGTCCGCCGCCGTGACGCCCTTCGCGCGCCATTCCGCGACCGGCCGCAGGTTGCCCTGGTCCGCCTGCGCGTAGTCGAAGCCCTGCGGCAGCCGCACCTCGACGCCCCAGGGCCGCCCCGCCTCCCAGCCCGCGCTGGCGAGATAGTTCGCCGCCGAGGCGAGCGCGTCGGTCGGATCGTCGGACCAGACGTCGCGCCGCCCGTCGCCGGTGAAGTCGACGGCGTAGCTGAGATAGCTCGTCGGGATGAACTGGGTGTGGCCCATCGCCCCGGCCCAGCTTCCCTTCATCCGCTCGGGCGTGATGTCGCCGGCCTGGATGATCTTGAGCGCGCCGATCAGCTGTTCCTCGGCGAAGTCGCGGCGGCGGCCCTCATAGGCCAGCGTCGCAAGGCTTTCGATCACCGGGATCGAGCCGCGATAGCCGCCGTAATTGGTCTCCATGCCCCAGATCGCAAGCACGTATTGCCGCTGCACGCCGAAGCGCCGCTCGATGGCGGCCAGCGTGGCCTCGAGCTGGCTCGCCTTCGCGCGGCCGGTATTGATCCGGTCGGCGGAAACCGCGCTGTCGAGATATTCCCAGATCGGCTTGGTGAATTCGGCCTGCCGCCCGTCGAGCCGCACGACCTCGAGGTTTTCCGTCACGCCCCGGAACGCCGCGTCGAACACCTCCGGCCGGATGCCCTCCGACAGCGCGCGGCTGCGGAAGGCGACCTGCCAGGCGTCGAAGCTCGCGGCCTGCGGGGTGGCGGAACGGGCCATGGGCGGCGCACTCGTCATCGGCGGATTGGCGGCGACGCCGCAGCCGCTCAGCACGAGGGCCGACAACAATGCGGCAACGGGAAGGGGTCTCACGAAATGCCTCCGGCTCGACGGGCCTTTTTTCAGGCAATTCTACCGTCGGGCGAGGCGGAATGATAGAGTTGAGTTGCCGGCGAACCCGGCCTCGTCGGGAGAAATCGGACGCCGGGACGTGCCGAACGCTGCAGTCCCTTCCGGACGCTCTCGGCAGGTGGGCGCGGCCCAAGTTCGGCGCGAGGCGATGCGCCCCGAGGGAGCCGCAACGCGGCTCCGACGGAGCTTCGGTCAGGGGAGGAACACGTCGCGCACGTAGATCGGGGTGTCGATGATGGCCACGATCTCTTCGGTGCCGTCGAGAATGTCGCCCAGATCCGCAAGGCTGCTGGAGAGCCTGAAATCTCCGGAGCTTGGCTTGTCCATGGGCGTGCTGACCACAAGGTCGGTCAACTGGTCGAAGCGGTAGATGCGCGAGAAGTCGGGATTGAGCGCGGAATGGGGGAAGCCGTCGGATTTTGCCCAGGTGCGGTCGCCGGTTGCGTAGTCGAGATCGAAGTCGAGGCTGCCGCTGCCCGGAACGGTGATCTGCCATGCGTCCGTCGAGCGGCGCGCTTCATTGGCTGGCCCGGTCACGGAGGCCGTACGGGTAATGTCGGCGGCGACGCTGACGCCATAGGGGTTCGCATCGGGCGTGGTCGTGTAGATGCGCATCACGTAGAGGCGCACTTCGTCGCCGTCGTTTTGTTTGCCGAGACCGGCAAGTGCCACGGCCCGCCGTGTGGAGGGAGCAAGAGCTGCGCCTTCGGTGTCGCGCTCGAGCAGGCTGTCGATGAACACGAAGAGGATGTTCGCTCCCTGAAGGGGGCCGCCCGGAACGGGCACGGAGGTCCAGCCATCCGGCAACAAGGCCTGCACACCGTCGTGTGGGGCGCTGACCGCCACCAGAACGCGGGCATCGACATTGGAGCCGACGAAGGTCTCTGCGTTGGGCGCGCCGGGCAGCGCCCCGGCTGCAGTCAGGGCGATGCATGCGGCGAGAACGCGGCCTCGAACACTGTAAGTCATTGTGAGGTCTCCATTTTCAGATCGGAGCGAGGTTTATTGCAAGTGACACGCAATAATACTGTGTAACCAATCAGCCCCCAAAAGTTGCATGGGCAGAATGGAAACTACAAACGTGTTGATAGCACAAATGTTGTTTGCGCGCAAATCTATAGACTTGGCGTGCCGCCAAGGCGGACGGAAAGTGTCAATGACGTTTCGGTTTGCGGGCCTGAAGACTCGAATTACCGCCCGCGTGCGTCGCGCTTCGTATCCTTCGCCCGCTTGATCCGCCGCTGCGAGAGCTTCCGGCGCGGCGTGCCGCGGCTCGTGCCCTTCTTCGGGGTCGGCATCTTTCGGCCCTCAACCTCCAGGAGCTCGAACAGCAGCCCCCCGGTGATCGGCGCGGCCTCCGCCAGCCTGACGACCACCCGCTGGCCAAGCCCGAGCACCCGGCCGGATTTCTCGCCCGTCAGGGTCTGGCCGTCCGCGTCGTGCCGGAAGTATTCCGCCCCGATCGCCGAGATCGGCACGAGCCCGTCCGCACCGGTTTCGTCGAGCTTCACGAAGAGCCCGAACCGCGCCACCCCTGCGATCGCGCCGTCGAACTCGCTGCCCACCCGGTCGGCGAGATACGCCGCGAGGTAGCGATCCGTGGTGTCCCGCTCCGCCATCATCGAGCGCCGCTCGGTCATCGAGATATGCTCGCCGGTCTCCTCGAGCCCGGCTTCCTCCTCGTGGGTCAGCCCGTCATGTTTCGGATCGGGGCCCCAGCCATGCGCCCGGATCAGCGCCCGGTGCACGACGAGGTCGGCATAGCGCCGGATCGGCGAGGTGAAGTGCCCGTAGGACCGCAGGTTCAGTCCGAAATGCCCGAAATTCTCCGGAGCGTAATAGGCCTGCGTCATCGCCCGCAGCACGCTCATGTTGATCATCTCGGAATGCTCGGTGCCGGCCACGCCGTCGAGCAGCCGGTTGAGATGCGCCGTCTTGAGCACCTGACCTTTCGCCAGCGTCAGCCCGACGCTCTCGGCCACCTCGCGCAGCGCCTCGAGCTTCTCCGGGCTCGGCTCCTCGTGGACACGGTAGAGCAGCCGCGCGCGCTTCTTTTCCAGTCGCTCGGCAGCGGCGACATTGGCGAGGATCATGAAATCCTCGATCACCCGGTGTGCATCGAGCCGCTCGCGGAACGCCACCGAGGTCACCCGCCCCGCCTCGTCGAGCACGATCCTCCGCTCCGGCAGGTCGAGATCGAGCGGTGCCCGTCGCCTGCGAGCCTCATGCGCCGCGCGCCACGCCGCCCAGAGCGGGGCGATCACCGTCTCCGCGATACCCTCCGGCACCGCGCCTGTGTCCCCGTCGGCCGCTGCCTGCGCCTGCTCGTAGGCCAGCGAGGCGCGCGAGCGCATCAGCCCGCGGGTGAAGCGATGGCTCTGCACCACGCCGGCCGCGTCGAGCACCAGCCGCACCGCGACGCAGGGCCGGTCGACTCCGCCATGCAGCGAGCAGAGATCGCCCGAGAGCGCCTCGGGCAGCATCGGCACCACGCGGTCCGGGAAATAGGTCGAGTTCCCGCGCCGCCGTGCCTCGCGGTCGAGCGGCGAGCCGGGGGTGACGAAATGCGCGACATCGGCGATCGCGACCCAGACCACATGCCCGCCCTCGTTGGCCGGATCATCGTCGGGGGCGGCGCAGACCGCGTCGTCGCGATCGCGGGCATCGGAGGGGTCGATCGTCACCAGCGGCAGGTCGCGCAGATCCTCGCGCGACCCGAGCGCGGGCGGGGTGGCGGCGTCGGCCGCGGCGAGGACGGCGTCGGGGAATTCGTCAGGGATTCCATGCTCATGGATGGCGATGAGCGAGACGGATTTCGGAGCCGTCGGGTCGCCGAGGCGTTCGACGATGCGCGCCTTCGGCAGGCCGTGGGCGCGGGCCGGGCCGAGCTGTTCGGCCTCGACCAGTTCGCCGTCGCGGGCGCCGGCATGGTCGCCCGGGGCGACGAGCCAGTCGCGGTCGGAGCCCTTGTCGATGCTGGCGATGCGGCCGCCCTGATCGGTGGCGTGGAAGATGCCGAGCACCCGCTTCGGCCCCATGCCGATGCGGCGGATCACCCGGGCGGTGAGCGGGGCGTCGGGGGCATCGTTCGGGACCAGCCGGCCGAGCAGGCGGTCGCCGGCGCCGAGGGCGGGATCGTCGCGTTTCGTGAGCACCTGCACGCGGGGCCGGGCGCCGGATTCCGCTTCCCATTCAGCGGGTTCCGCCCAGAGATCCCCCTCGGCATCGGGGCCGGTGACGCGCAGGACCAGCACCGGCGGCAGGCCGCCCGCAGGGCGGACCTGCCGGCGCTGGCGCTGCAGGAGACCCTCGTCGGTCATGTGGGCGAGGAGGCGTTTCAGCTCGATCTTGGCCGCCCCCTTCAGGCCGAAGGCGCGGGCGATGTCGCGCTTGCCGGACTTGCCGGGATTGTCGCGGATGAAGGCGAGGATCTGCTCGGGGGAGGGCATGGGGCTCATGGCTCCCGCCTAGCATGGCTGCGGGCGGGCGGCACCGGGAAAATGCGCGACGGGGCGCGGGAGGCCGCCCGGCGCGGCGAAATCGCCGTATTCATCCCGTATGCATTCCGTACGCCATCCGTACGTACAATGTCGCCGGCCGGCGTGACGCGGCGGGGGCGGGATCGGCCGCCGCGGTCGGCGCGTTTCCGACCGGCGCGCATTGCGCATTCCCGGCAGCGGGGGCATCACGCGCGGCGGGGATCGTGAGGAGGGGCCGATGGCAGACAGCACCGACATCCTGATCGTCGGCGGCGGGCTGGCGGGCCTTGCGCTGGCCGATGGGCTTCAGCGCGCGGGCCGCGATTTCCGTCTGGTCGAGGCCCGCGACGGCTTCGGCGGGCGGGCGCGGTCGGACCGGGTCGGGCGGGCGCGCTACGATCTGGGGCCGTCGTGGTTCTGGCCGGGCCAGTCCCGGGTCGCGGACCTGGCGCGGCGCCTGATGCTTCCGGTGTTCCGCCAGCCGGGAGCAGGGGCGGGCCTGTTCGAGGCGGCGGAGGGCGCGGTGCATCGCGGGGCCGGGTTCGCGTCGATGGCCGGGGCGCTCAGGATCGGCGGCGGGATGGCGGCGCTGGCGGACGGGCTCGCGGGGGGGCTCGATCCGGAGCGGGTCCGCCGGGGCTGTGCGGCGTCGGGCCTTCGCGATGCCGGGGACAGGGTGGAGGTCGTGCTGGAGGATGGCGGGGTCGTCTCGGCCGGCCGGGTCGTGCTGGCCGTTCCGCCGCGTCTCGTGGCGGCGCTGGAGGTCGTGCCGGCGCTCGACGGGCCGGTGCGGGCGGCGCTGGAGGCGATCCCGACATGGATGGCGGGGCAGGCGAAGCTGGTGGCGGTTTACGCCGCGCCGTTCTGGCGGGAGGACGGGCTGTCGGGGGATGCCTTCAGCCAGCGCGGGCCGCTGGCGGAGATCCATGACGCGAGCGATCCGGCGGAGGGCGGCGCGCTCTTCGGCTTCGTCGGGGTGCCGGCGGCGGGACGAGGCGACCGGGAGGCGCTGATGGCGGCGGGAGTGGCACAACTCGCGCGGCTGTTCGGGCCCGCGGCGGCGGCGCCGGTGCGGGTGATCCTGCAGGACTGGGCGGCAGAGCCGGCCACGGCCACCGCCGCGGATGCGGCCGCACCGGGCGGGCATCCGGCCTACGGGGTGCCGCCGCGTCTGGAGACGCTGTGGGACGGGCGGCTGCTGCTCGGGTCGAGCGAGGCGCAGGCCGGGGCGTCGGGCGGGCTGGTCGAGGGGGCGCTGGAGCGCGCGGCGGATCTGGCGGCGCGGCTGGGGGGCTGAGAAGGGGAGTCGAAAACCGGTTGTCCTGACGGGCGAGAGGCGGCGTTTCGGGACATGCCGATCGGTACCACGAAGACCGCGTTGCCTTCACGGATGGAAGTGTCAACGCGGCGTTTTTCGGGCTTCGAGCGCGGGACGCGAAAGACCACGTTCGCGCAAGCGGCGGATCCTGGCGGAGCGTCACGCTTTGCTGGCGGAGGGCGCCGCTGGATATGTATCTCGGCTGTCCTTTGGGCTCAGCGTGCGAGGGCTTCGGTGGCGATCGTGGGTAGGAGGGGACGAGCCTTGGCAGCGGTCATTCCGGGACGGAGCCTTGGGTCGTAGAGCATCCGCATCAGCACGAGATCACGGCCACTGTACCTCGGGAAGGTGTTGGTCTTGCCCATGATCGAGTTCGGTTCGGTCGAGAAACCCGGCGAGACCGAGATTGGCTGAGATCTCGCGATGCACGCAATAGGACTGACGAAAGTTCGGCAATCCGGTGCTGACGGTGATCATCGTGACTTTCCATCCCGCATCGGCGAACTGGACGCCTGCGCATCCTGCGTCTGACATGGTTCCCCGAAGTTGCGCGAGGTTCTGACCTGTCGCTTCGGCGACGGCGACGAGCATGGCGTCGAATTGCCCGGGATCCGCGAAGAAGACCATGAATCCGGTCCGGGTCTTTCCGGCCTCGGCGAGGGCGATCGGATCCTGGTTGGTCATGGCGATGTCGAGACCGGCGCCGGATCGAAGGCTGCTGATCGCCAGGGTGACGATCTGCTGCTCGGCCCTGGCCGCGGACGGGCCCGATGTCCCGACGTTTACGAAGATAGGTTCGGGAGCCCGCACGAGCGTGCGGCGGCGGGCGAAGTCGAGCCCCACCTCGAGGAAGGCGGCCGCCTCGAAGTCGGCGGCGAGGTCCGCGGCCGCCGCCGGATCTGCCCGAAGCGTCGCAATTTCCGCTTCCGGACCGTTGGCCCCACCTGGCGGCTGGGCGCAGGCCGCGAGCAGAAGCAGGGACGCTGCTACGATCAATCTAAGTCGGATCATCGGTGATCCCTCCTGACGTGTTCTGGTCAGTAAGTCTCGTACCTTGGATCCGAGATATGCTAAGGAATGATTGAAAAGATAGCAATATGTCTGGAAGATTGAATGCGAGACCGTTGGAGACTGGCGGGCGCTTGCACGTCTTGAGCTCGGGAGGGATGCAGTGGGTCGGGGCCCGGCTGGGTCGTGAGATGCGCTGATTCAGCCTATTCGGTGACTGGTCGGCTACACCCGTGAGGCGATGATGGAGGGCGGTGGCTGACCGCGGGCGGGCGCTGCTGGGGGTTGGGGGGAGCGGTTTATGGGGACGCCACTTTAGGGGTCGGGCGGCGTGCTTGTGGTGAGGGAGCGCCCGACCGTCACGCCGGAGGCGTGCCGATCATGGCTGGCGCACCTTCGGTGCGACGGAGCGCTCGGGCGCTGCCCGGCGGCGCTGGCGCGCCTTGATTCCGGGCAAGGACGGGGGATACGGGGGGCGGGCCGGTTTCCGGGTGCCGCTATTCCGCGGCTTTGGGGGCGGCGGCCTTTTTTGGTGCGGGCTTCTTCGCGGCGGGTTTCTTCTTTGCCGCCGGCTTCTTCTTCGGGGCGGCGCGCTTCCTGGCCGGTTTCTTCGCGGCGATGAGTTCGAGGGCCTGTTCGAGGGTGACGGCATCCTTGTCGAGGGTGTCGGGGAGGGTCGCGTTGACCTTCTCCCACTTCACGTAGGGGCCGTACTTGCCCTCGTAGACGCCGATCGGGCCGCCGTCGGGGTGCTCGCCCAGTTCGCGCAGCGGCTTGGCGGCGGCGCCGCGGCCGCCGCGGGCGCTTCTTCTGGGCGAGGAGCTCGACGGCCATGTTCATGCCGAGCGTCAGCACGTCCTCGGGGTCCTTGAGGTTGGCGAAGGTCTTGCCGTGCTTCACGTAGGGTCCGAAGCGGCCGATATTGGTCTCGATCTTCTCGCCGTCCTCGGGGTGGAGGCCGACGAGCCGCGGCAGCGAGAGAAGCTCGAGGGCCTTTTCCAGATCGACGGCCGAGGGGTCCATGCCCTTCGGGATCGAGGAGCGCTTGGGTTTCGGGGTGTCCTCGGTGACCTCGCCGAGCTGGACGTAGAGGCCGTAGGGGCCCTTGCGGAGCGTCACCGGCTGGCCGTCCTCGGAGAAGCCCAGCGCCTTGCCGTCGGCGCCGGCGATGTCGCCGCCCTCCACGTCGCCGGCGAGCGGGCGGGTGTAGCGGCACTCGGGATAGTTCGAGCAGCCGATGAAGGCACCGCCCGAGCGCGCGGTGCGCAAGCTGAGGAGGCCGTTGCCGCAGGCCTTGCAGCGGCGCGGCTCGGGATCCTCGGGGGTGACCGGGAAGAGGTGGGGCTCGAGCACCTCGTTGATCTTCTCGAGCACGTCGGTGATCCGCAGCTCGGTGGTCTCGCCCAGCGCCGCGGAGAAGTCGGTCCAGAACCGGGCGAGCAGGTCCTTCCAGTTCTCGTCGCCGGTGGTGACCCGGTCGAGATCCTCCTCGAGATCGGCGGTGAAGTTGTAGTCGAGATAGCGGGTGAAGTAGTTCTCGAGAAAGGCGGTGACGAGGCGGCCCTTGTCCTCGGGGATCAGGCGGTTCTGCTCCTTGCGGACGTAGTCGCGCTCCTGGATCGTCGAGACGATGGAGGCGTAGGTGGAGGGGCGGCCGATGCCGAGCTCCTCCATGCGCTTGACCAGCGTGGCCTCGGTGTAGCGCGGCGGCGGCTGGGTGAAGTGCTGCTCGGGGGTGACGGAGCGGCGGTCGGCGGGCTCGCCGTCGACGATCTGCGGCAGGCGGCGGTCGTCGTCGCCGTCGCCGTCGAGTTCCACGTCGTCGCGGCCCTCGAAATAGACCTTGAGGAAGCCGTCGAAGGTGACGACCTGGCCGGTGGCGCGCAGGCCGACGGTGGCCCCCGCATCGGCGATCTCGACGGTGGTGCGCTCGAAGCGGGCGGCCTCCATCTGGCTGGCGATCGAGCGCTTCCAGATCAGGTCGTAGAGCCTGCGCTGGTCGGGTTCGAGCCTCGCCAGCGCGGACGGGTCGCGGCCCATGTCGGTGGGCCGGATGCATTCATGGGCTTCCTGGGCGTTCTTGGCCTTGTTCTTGTACATGCGCGGGGATTTCGGGACATAGGACTCGCCGTAGCGGGCCTTGATCACGTCGCGCGCCGACATCACCGCCTCGGGGGCCATGTCGATGCCGTCGGTCCGCATGTAGGTGATGTAGCCGGCCTCGTAGAGGCGCTGGGCGGTGGACATGGTCTGGCGCGCGCCGAAGCCGAACTTGCGGCTGGCCTCCTGCTGCAGGGTGGAGGTCATGAAGGGGGCCGACGGGTTTCGGGTGGCGGGCTTGGCCTCGACGCTCTTCACCGAGAGCGGGTTGGCCTCGATGGCGCGGACGGCGGCGGCGGCGGCGGCCTCGTCGGGAAGGTCGAACTTGTCGAGCCTGCGGCCGTCGAGGGCGACGAGGCGGGCCTCGAAGATGTCGCCGCGGGGGGTGGCGAGGCCGGCCTTGACGGACCAGTATTCGCGGGCCCGGAAGGCCTCGATCTCCATTTCGCGCTGGACGATGAGCCGCAGCGCGACCGACTGGACGCGGCCGGCGGATTTCGCGCCGGGGAGCTTGCGCCAGAGGACGGGAGAGAGGTTGAAGCCGACGAGATAATCGAGGGCGCGGCGGGCGAGATAGGCGTCGACGAGTTCCATGTCGATGTCGCGGGGCTCGGCCATCGCGGTGGTGACGGCGGTCTTGGTGATGGCGTTGAACACCACCCGCTGGACCTGGGTGTCCTTCTTCACCGCCTTGCGCTTGGTCAGCGCCTCGAGCAGGTGCCAGGAGATCGCCTCGCCCTCGCGGTCGGGGTCGGTGGCGAGGATCAGCCGGTTGTCGGCCTTGAGCGCCTCGGCGATGGCGCGGACATGCTTCTGGCTCTCGGGCGCGACCTCCCACTTCATCTCGAATCCGGCTTCCGGATCGACTGAGCCATCCTTGCGGGGCAGGTCGCGCACATGGCCGTAGGAGGCGAGCACGGTATAGTCGTCACCGAGATACTTGTTGATTGTCTTGGCCTTGGCGGGCAATTCGACGACGACGACGGCCATGTGGACACACCTCCTGCGCGTCCGGAACGGCCGGACGACGACGGGGCTACATGTCGTCCGCGCCATGGCTTGTCAACTCACCGGCGAGCGGTTCCGGCCCGACCCCCGATCGCGAGGGCCGTCTCCGGGTCGTGCCGAAAACCGCCCGCAGCGGATCGGTCCGGCCGGTTGGAGCGGGTTCTTCGGAGCCCGGTTTGCGGCCCGCGCGCCACGCGGTCGGATCGGGGATACGGGCGGGTCCGGGGGCAGGGCACATGCAGGCGTGCCGGCATTGCCCGGAGTCGCTGATCACCGCGCGGTCTGCGGGCGGGATGAGGGGAGGGGAATGGGGCGTGCGCGCCGACGTGCCAGGCGTCGCGGGGCGCGTCGGGTCCGGCGGGAGAGGCCGGGCCGGTTTGGCCGCGCCGGGGCCCGTCAGGGGCCCCGGCGCGGCCGGTCGGGGTCAGTCGAGCAGGCCGTTTGCATCGAGATCGGCGGCCTCGAAGTCGGCGATCATCTGGATGTCGTATTCGGCGCGGCTCGTCATGCCGTCGCCGTCGGTATCCATCGCGACGAAGAGCGCCTCGGGGATCTCGCCCGCCTCGGTCGCCGTCAGCATGTTGTCGTTGTCGGTGTCCAGCAGGATGAACACGTTCGACGTGGTGATGCGGTACTCGGCCAGGCTGACCGCGCCGTCGCCATCGACGTCGAAGAGGGCGAGATGCCCTTCGCCGATGGTCGGAGCGGCGGCCTGTGCGGTGCCGGCAGCGAGGGCGGTGAGGGCGGCGGCGATGAGAAATCTGTTCATGGTCGTTCCCCTCACTTCTGCGGACAGTGCATGGCGTGGCCGACCATGCCGCCGGCGACGCCGCCGGCCGTCATGAACAGCGTCCGTCCGAGGCCGCCGCCGAGCAGGCTGCCGAGGGCCACGCCGGCGACGGCGCCGCCGGCGGTGGCGGCCGTGCAGGCGAGCTCATGATCCTTGTTCTCGGGCTGGGCGGTCGTCGACTGGGCGAAAGCGGCCGGGGCGGCGAGCGCCGTGGCCAGGACGGTCCCCAGCAGGACTGTGTGTTTCTTCAACGGTTCGGTTCCTTCTCGTAAGCTCCGGAATGCCGGAATCTGCCTCATGGTTTTTGTTGCGGCGCGGATCACGCCGGTGTTGGTCTCTTGTGGATACGCAGGGACGAAAGCTCACGAAATAAAGCGTCCGGGCGCGTTAACGAACCTATTTCTGGTGATTCGGGCTGTCAACGCCTAGCTGCGGCTCACCATCCCGCCCGGATGGCGGTCGATGCGGCCGGATATCTCGAGGCCGGTGAGGGTCGCGGCGACGGTGGCGGCGGGCAGGCCGAGTTCGCGGATCAGGAGGTCCTCGGAAACCGGCACCGGACCGATGAGCTCGAAGAGGCGCTGTTCGGCGGAGGTGGCGGAAATGTCCGGGCCGCGCGCGGCGGGCGCGGGCGGCGGGTCGAACGGAAGACGCGGCTCGGCGGTGTCGCCGGGTGGGCCGCCCAGCACCTCGGCGATGTCCTCCGCCGAACGCACGAGGATGGCGCCGTCGCGGATCAGCGCGTTGCATCCGCCGGCGCGGCCGTCGAGGGGGCTGCCGGGAACCGCCATCACCTCGCGGCCCTGGTCGAGGGCGTTGCGCGCTGTGATGAGGCTGCCGGAGCGCAGCGCGCCTTCGACGACGACGATGCCGGCCGAAAGCCCGGAGACGATGCGGTTGCGGCGGGGGAAATCCTGGGCGCGGGGCTCGTATCCCGGCGGCATTTCGGTGAGGAGGAGGCCCCGGGCGGCGATTTCGGCGGCGAGGGCGGTGTTTTCCATCGGATAGATCACGTCGATGCCGCCGGCCTGCACGGCGATGGTGCCGGTGGCGAGGCTCGCGCGGTGGGCGGCGGCGTCGATGCCGCGGGCGAGGCCGGAGGTCACCACGAAGCCCATCTCGCCGAGTTCGCGGGCGAGGCGGGTCGCCATCCGGACGCCGAGGGCCGAGGCGTTGCGCGCGCCGACCAGGGCGACGGAGGGGCGCAGCGCGAGGTCGGGCTGGCCGAGCGCCCAGAGGAGCGGCGGCGGCGCGGCGGTGGTGGCGAGAAGGGGCGGGTAGTCGGGGGCTCCGAGAAGGAGCGGGCGCGCACCGGCGCGGGTTGCGGCCTGCCATTCGGCCTCCGCCGCGTCGCGCGGGCAGGCGCGGTAGCCGCTCACGCCGGCCTCGGCGGCCATGGCGGGCAGGGCGTCGAGGGCGCGGCGGGCGCTCCCGTGCTCGCGGATCAGGCGGATGAAGGTGGCCGGGCCGACCCGGCGCGAACGGCTGAGGCGCAGCCAGTCGAGCGCGCCTGCGGCATCCACCGGCAGGGCGCCGGCGGGGATCTTTGCGGAGCGCGGGGCGTCTTCTTCTTCGTCGGTCATGGCGGGGCCTCGATCGCTTAGCGCCACCTGGGACGCGCGGGGTTAACGGCGGCTTAAGGGCGTGTCGGGTGCGGCCGATGCGATTAACCGAAGCTTGCCGAAAGGCTTCGGAAAATTTTACGGGAATGCTATTCAAACTCCAGATCAGGAGCGGCCTGCCCTCGACGCGAGCGGGGACGGGCCGGGGCGGAGAACCGCCGCGCCGGGCAGGAGGCCCGGACCGCATCTCGGGATCGCGATTCGATTTTTTCTTGGGGCGGCCTGCGGGCCGGGACCGGCCGTGATTGGCGCGGCGGTCCGAAATGACGGGGAATCCATCAATGAAACGTGCGTCAGACTATCTGGTCGGTGCGCTGGCCGGAGCCGGCCTCGCGCTGGCGCTGGCCGGGGCGGCATCGGCCGCGACCGTGACTGTCTCGCTGACCCAGTATTCGGGCAATGCAACCGGCATCGCGCAGGCGAAGGCCGCTCAGGAGACCTTTCTCGGCACCAACATCATGCGGGCGTCGGAAGGCTTCGAGGGCTTTGCCGGCTCGCCGGTCGGTGACAGCGGCGGCGCCGCCAGCAACCCGACCACCAATCCTGTGGTGACGGCGGTCGGCACCTTCCGCTCGCTGGCGCCCAATGCCTGCGGCGGTTCCTGTGTCGATCCTTCGGAACTCCTGCATGTCCGGTCGGGCAATATCGGTGCGAGCAATATCTGGGGTCGGTACAACACCACGACCGGCGGCATGAACTACCTCGACAGCAACGACAACAGCGGCATGGAATGGAAGATCTCGGCGGCCGACGGCATCGGCAGCTTCGACCGGATCTCGTTCCTGCTGACAGATGTCGACGATGTCGGAGCGGTGAGCTTCAACATCAAGACCAGCGGCGACGCCCAGAGCGCTACCGGCATCATCCTGAACTCGAAGCCCGCGAACGGGACGCTCAGCCTCGTGACGATGATGTTCGAACATGCCGTCTCCGATCTGCTGATCGGGCTGCATATCGACAAGCAGGACGGTTTCGGCATCGACGACGTGCAGATCAGCGCCGTGCCGCTGCCGGCGGCGGGCTTCCTGCTGCTCGGCGGGCTGGCGGGTCTCGGCGCGATGGGCCGGAAGCGCCGCAAGGAGAGCTGAGAGCCCTCGGTCCGGCGGGTCGGTTGTCCGGCGCGCCGACCCCTGTTACCGACACGGCCCCGCAGGCGCTGCGGGGCCGTTTTCATGCCGGGCGTCCGGCGGGTGTCGTCAGGTGGCGGAGCCGCCGATCGTGAGCCCGCCGATCAGCACGGTGGGCTGGCCGACGCCCACCGGCACCCATTGCCCGGCCTTGCCGCAATTGCCCATGCCGGGATCGAGGCACATGTCGTTGCCGATGGCGCGGATGTTCTTCAGCGCCGTCGCGCCGTCGCCGATCAGCGTCGCGCCCTTGACCGGAGCGCCGACGCGGCCTTTCTCGACGCGGTAGGCCTCGGTGCAGGAGAAGACGAACTTGCCGTTGGTGATGTCGACCTGGCCGCCGCCGAAGCCGACCGCGTAGATGCCGTCGCGCATGCCGGCGAGCACGTCCGCCGGGTCGGTGTCGCCGCCCTCCATGATGGTGTTGGTCATGCGCGGCATCGGGATATGGGCATAGCTCTGGCGGCGGCCATTGCCGGTGGGTGTGACCCCCATGAGACGGGCGTTCTGGCGGTCCTGCATCAGGCCGACCAGGATGCCGTCCTCGATCAGCACGGTGCGGCCCGAGGGGGTGCCCTCGTCGTCGAAGGAGATCGAGCCGCGGCGGTCGGGGATCGTGCCGTCATCGACGACCGTCACGCCGGCGGCGGCGACCCGCTGGCCCATCAGGCCGGCGAAGGCGGAGGTCTTCTTGCGGTTGAAGTCGCCTTCGAGCCCGTGGCCGACCGCCTCGTGCAGCAGGATGCCGGGCCAGCCGGGGCCGAGCACCACGTCCATCGTGCCGGCTGGCGCCGGGACGGCGGCGAGGTTCACGGCGGCGATCCGGAGTGCCTCACGGGCGGTGTCCTGCCAGTGGCCGGTCTCCATCAGGGCGGCGAGGCCGTAGCGGCCGCCGCCGCCGGCGGAGCCCGATTCGCGCCGGCCGTTCTCCTCGACGATCACCGAGATGTTGAGGCGCACCATCGGGCGGGCCTCGGAGAGGCGCAGGCCTTCGGGGCGCAGGATCTCGACTTCCTGCATCGAGGCGGCCAGCGAGGCGGAGACCTGGACGACGCGGGGATCGAGGGCGCGGGTGAAGGCGTCGATCTCGCGCAGCATTCCGACCTTGACGGAGAATTCGGCGTCGTCGAACGGGTCGGCGTCGGTGTAGAGGCGGCGGTTGGTGCCGGGCGGCGGGGCGGCGAGGCTGCCGCCGCCGGCGCCGATGGCGAGGCGGGTGGTTTCGGCGGCGCGCTTCAGGGCCGATTCGGAGATCTCGGTGGAGTGGGCGTAGCCGGCGGTCTCGCCGCGGACGGCGCGCAAGCCGAAGCCTTCGGCGGCGTCGAAATTGGCGGTTCGCAGCCTTCCATCGTCGAACATCAGCCCCTCCGAGCGGCTGCGCTCGAGGAAGAGCTCGCCGTCGTCGGCCCCGGCGGTCGCGTCGCGCAGCAACGCCAGCGTGCGGTCCGGGTCGAGCTTGGTCTCGAAGGGGCGGAAGCGGGGGGTCTCGGCCATGATCGGGCTCCGGGGCTCGGGGAGGTGCGGCTTCAAGGCGTCATGCCGTGTCTTGTTCTCGCGGGCACAATATGGTTCATCGGAGCCAAGCTGCAACACTGGCGGACCGGAAGGGCTTCGAAGTCGCCGGCCGGACCGCGCCAAACTTCTGGACGGATGCGATGCACATGACACGGATCGGCGGGCTGACAGGCCTGATTGCGACACTCGCCCTGGCTGTGACGGGTGCGACACCGGCGCTGGCGCAGGGCGAGCCGACGGATCTGCCCATCATCGGCATTCCGAGCCAGGACGGCATGGGATTCCAGCCGGCGGCGACGGAGCTGGCGCGCGACATCCACTGGCTCGACTCGATGCTGCACGGGATCATGGGCGTGATCGTGCTCTTCGTCCTGGGGCTGCTTGTGATGGTGGTGTTGCGCTACAATCGCAAGGCCAACCCCGACCCGGCGCGCTTTACCCACAACACGCGGATCGAGATCGCCTGGACGCTGGTGCCGGTGCTGATCCTGATCGTGATCGGCTCGTTCTCGCTGCCGATCCTGTTCAAGCAGCTCGAGATCCCCGAGCCGGACCTGACGATCAAGGCGACGGGCAACCAGTGGTACTGGACCTACGAATATCCCGACAACGAGATGGTCTTCGACAGCCTGATGCTGGCGCGCGAGGATCTGGGCGATTTCGGCTATCCCGACGAGGCCTGGCTGCTGGCGACCGACACTGCGGTCGTGGTGCCGGTGGATGCGGTGGTCAAGCTGCAGGTGACGGGTGCCGACGTGATTCATTCCTGGGCGATGCCGGCCTTCGGCGTGAAGATGGACGCGGTGCCGGGCAGGCTCGCGGAAACCTGGTTCGCGGCCGAGGAGGAGGGCATCTATTTCGGCCAGTGCTCGGAGCTCTGCGGCAAGGATCACAGCTACATGCCGATCACCGTGAAGGTGGTGAGCGCCGAGGCCTACGAGGAATGGCTCGACTGGGCGATCGAGGAGTATGGCGGCGTGCGGCCCGAGGCCGACCTCGCCATGGCGAACTGAGGCCGGGATGAGCGACGCCAGCTGGACAGCCGACGGCCTGCGGGCACACGAGCCGCAATTCGGCGATTACGTCGAGCTGCTGAAGCCGCGCGTGATGCGGCTCGTGATCTTTACCGCGCTGGTGGGGATGCTGGCAGCGCCCTCGGTGCCGCATCCGGTCCTGGCCTTCGCGGCGCTGGTGTGCATCGCGGTGGGCGCGGGGGCGTCGGGCGCGCTCAACATGTGGTGGGACCGCGACATCGACCTGACGATGAAGCGCACCACGAAGCGGCCGATCCCCTCGGGCCGGGTGACGCCGGACGAGGCTCTGGCGATCGGACTGGCGCTGTCGGGCTTCTCGGTCGTGATGCTCCTGCTCTTCGCCAACTGGCAGTCGGCGGCGCTCCTGGCCTTCACGATCTTCTTCTACGCGGTGATCTACTCGATGTGGCTCAAGCGTGCGACGCCGCAGAACATCGTGATCGGCGGGGCTGCGGGAGCCTTTCCGCCGATGATCGGCTGGGCGGTCTCGACCGGCGGCGTCTCCGTGGAGAGCGTGCTGATGTTCGCGCTGATCTTCCTGTGGACCCCGCCGCATTTCTGGGCGCTCGCGCTGTTTCGCAACGACGACTACACGGCGGCCGGCGTGCCGATGCTGCCGGTGACCGCCGGCGACCGGGTCACCCGCAACCACATCCTCGGCTACGCGCTGGTGCTGGCCCCTGCGGCGCTGGCGATCGGGGTGACCTCGATCGGCGGGCCCGGTCTACATGGCCGGCGCGCTGATCCTGAACGGCATGTTCGTCTGGCAGGCCTTCGTGCTCTGGCGGCGCGACGGGGAGATGGCCGAGGGCGATCGTTTCGGGGCCGAAAAGCGCTTCTTCGGCTTCTCCATCCTCTATCTCTTCCTGCTGTTCTGTCTCATTCTGGCCGAGGCCGCGCTTGGCGCGGTCGGCCTGACCCCGGCCGGCTGGCCGGTCTGGCTGTGAGGAGGCGGGAATGAGCGCAGGCGGCGGCAACATGCGACCCGACAGCCACGAGATCTACGGGCGGCGCAGGAGCCGGAACCTGGGACTCGGCTTGGTGCTCGGCGCCTTCGTGCTGCTGGTCTTCGCGGTGACGGTGGTCAAGCTCACCGAGGGCGTGACGATGATGGAAGGCTTCGACCATCAGCCGCGCGCCTCGCTCCTGCCGAAGATCGAGGAGGAGGGCGCGCAATGAGCGCAGCACCGCGCAGCAACACCCGGATCGCCGTGCGGCTCGCCGCCATGGTGGCGGTGATGTTGAGCCTGAGCTACGCCGCGGTGCCGTTCTACGACTGGTTCTGCCGGGTGACGGGCTATGGCGGTGCCACCGGCGTGGCGGAGGCCGAATCCGACATGATCCTCGACCGGGTGGTGACGGTGCGCTTCGATGCCAACACCGCACCGGACATGCCCTGGGAATTCCGTCCGCTGGCCCGAACCGCGGATATCCGGATCGGCGAGACCGGGCTCGCGTTCTACGAGGCCTACAATCCGACCGACGAGCCGATCGCCGGGACCGCCAGCTTCAACGTTGCGCCCTTCTCCGCCGGTGGCTACTTCACCAAGATCGCGTGCTTCTGCTTCGAGATGCAGGTTCTGCAGCCGGGCGAACGGATCGAGATGCCGGTGACGTTCTACGTCGATCCCCGGATCGTCGACGATGCCGAGGCGGGGAAGGTCTCCACCATCACCCTGTCCTACACCATGCACCGGGCGGAACTGCCGGAGGAGGAGGTGTCCTCGCTCGACGGCGCGGAGACCCGCGCCGACACCCGCCTTGCGAAAGCGGCCGTGACCGCGGCCCGATAGAGATCGAGAAGAGGGAGCCCCCGAATGGCCGGCCGAAAGAACCACGATTACCATATCCTGCCACCCAGCGTCTGGCCGTTCATCGGCGCGGTCGGTGCCTTCACGATGCTGTTCGGGCTGGTGCTGTTCTTCCACGATCACGGGCCTTACCTGGCGCTGATCGGGCTGGTGATGGTGCTCTACACCATGGTCGCCTGGTGGTCGGACGTGATCACCGAGGGCGAGACCGGCGACCACACGCCGGTGGTGCAGATCGGGCTGCGCTACGGCGTGATCCTGTTCATCGTCTCGGAGGTGATGTTCTTCGCGGCGTGGTTCTGGTCGTTCTTCAAGCATGCGATGTATCCGATGGACCCGACGGGGCTGAGCCCGGCGGTGGACGGCATCTGGCCGCCAGCGGGCATCGAGACCTTCGATCCCTGGCACCTGCCGCTGATCAACACGCTGATCCTGCTCTGCTCGGGCTGTGCGGCGACCTGGGCGCACCATGCGCTGGTCCATGACAACAACCGCCAGCACATGAAATGGGGCCTCTGGCTCGCGATCATCCTCGGCGTGCTCTTCACGATCATGCAGGCCTACGAGTACAGCCACGCGCATTTCGGCTTCGCCGGCAACATCTACGGCGCCAACTTCTTCATGGCGACGGGCTTCCACGGCTTCCACGTGATCATCGGAACGATCTTTCTCTCGGTCTGCCTCTACCGGGTCTACAAGGGCCACTTCACGCCGACCCAGCATGTCGGCTTCGAGGCGGCGATCTGGTACTGGCACTTCGTCGACGTGGTCTGGCTGTTCCTGTTCTTCGCCGTCTACATCTGGGGCGGCTGAATTCGGCGGACCGCCGCGGGCGGGCGCATTTCCGGGCGCGGGGCTGCGGGTTCCGCGCCCTTTGCTTTCGGGAGACCGGTCGATGACCCGCCGCATGATCGTGCCGCTCGTGTTCGGACTGGTGGGCGTCGCGGTGCTGGTGGCGCTCGGCAACTGGCAGATGCGCCGGCTGGCCTGGAAGACCGACATCATCGCCGGCATCGACGCGCGGCTGGCGGCGGAGCCGGTGGCGGTGCCGGTCGGGCCCGATCCGGAGACCGACCGCTACCTGCGGGTCGCGGCCAGCGGCACGGTGCTGCCCGGCGAAGTGCATGTCTACACCTCGGTGCCGCCCTACGGCGTGGGCTACCGGGTGATCGTGCCCTTCGTGCTCGCGGATGGCCGGACGGTGCTCTTGGACCGGGGCTTCGTCGGGATCGACGAAAAGGCCGCGCCGCGGCTGATCGGGGCGCTCCGGGTCGAGGGGGCGCTCGACTGGCCGCGGGAGACCGATGGCGCGACGCCGGCGCCGGACCGGGAGGCCAACATCTGGTTCGCGCGGGACGTCGAGCTGATGGCCGAGGCGCTCGGGACCCTGCCGGTGCTGATCGTCACCGAGGCGAGCGACGATGCGGGCCAGCCGCTGCCGCAGCCGGTGACGGTGGACGTGCCGAACAACCATCTGGGCTACGCGGTCCAGTGGTACGGCCTTGCCGCTGTCTGGGCGGTGATGACACTCTTGCTGCTCTGGCGTATCAAGCGCCGGGCCGACTGAACGGAAAGACGCAGGATGCACTACATTTCAACCCGGGGGACCGCACCGCGCCTCGGCTTCGAGGACACCATGCTGACCGGGCTGGCGCGCGATGGCGGGCTGTACCTGCCCGAAAGCTGGCCGCAGATGAGCCACTCGGAGATCGCCGCGCTGGCGGGGCAACCTTACGAGGAGGTGGCGTTCCGGGTGATGCGGCCCTTCATCGGGGATGCGTTCGGCGAAGCCGAGTTCCGCGGGATCATCGCGCGCGCCTATGCGCCGTTCGGCCATGCGGCGCGCTGTCCGCTGGTGCAGACCGGGCCGAACGACTGGCTGCTCGAGCTGTTCCACGGGCCGACGCTGGCGTTCAAGGACGTGGCGATGCAGCTGATCGGCCAGCTCTTCGAGGCGAGCCTCAAGCGGTCGGGCCGGCGGGTGACCATCGTCGGGGCGACGAGCGGCGATACCGGCTCGGCGGCGATCGAGGCGTTCCGGGGCCGCGAGCGGGTCGAGGTGTTCATCCTCTATCCGCATGGCCGGGTGTCGGAGGTGCAGCGCCGTCAGATGACGACCCCGCAGGACGCGAACGTGCATGCGCTGGCCATCGACGGGGATTTCGACGACGCGCAGGCGCGGGTGAAGGACATGTTCAACGATCATGGCTTTCGCGATGCGGTGGGGCTCGCGGGGGTCAATTCGATCAACTGGGCGCGGGTGCTGGCGCAGGCGGTCTATTTCTTCACCGCCGCGGTGGCGCTCGGCGCGCCGCAGCGCAAGGTGAGCTTCACGGTGCCGACGGGCAATTTCGGCGACATCTTCGCGGGATACGTGGCCAAGCGGATGGGGCTGCCGATCGACCGGCTGGTGATCGCGACGAACCGCAACGACATCCTGCACCGGACGCTCGAGACCGGCGAACACCGGAAGGCGGGGGTCGCCCCGTCGATCAGCCCGTCGATGGATATCGAGGTGAGTTCGAATTTCGAGCGGTTGCTGTTCGAGTTGCATGATCGGGAGGGGGCGGCCGTGGTCCAGCTGATGGGCGAGTTGCGCGATGCCGGCGGGTTCGCCCTGAGCCAGGGCGCGCTGGCGGAACTGCGCGAGGGGTTCGACAGCGCGCGGGCCTCGGAGGACGAGACAAGAACGGCGATCCGCGACACGCTGGCGGCGACCGGCGAGGTGGTCTGCCCGCACACCGCGACGGGGCTCCATGCGGCGCGGGCCCGGCGCGGCGACCCGGCGGTGCCGATGGTGGTGCTCGCGACGGCGCATCCGGCGAAGTTTCCCGATGCGGTGGAGGAGGCCTGCGGGATCCGGCCGGCGCTGCCGGCCGCGGATGGCGGATCTCTTCGAGCGGTCCGAGCGGATCACCCGGGTGCCGAATGATCTCGCCGCCATCGAGGCGGTGGTCGGCGGGGAGCACGTGGCATGAGCGGGGCGGTGCTGCACCGGCTGCCGAACGGCTTGCGGGTGGCGGTCGAGCCCATGCCGGGCATGCATTCGGCGGCGATCGGGCTCTACATCACCGCCGGCGGGCGGCACGAGCGGATCGAGCAGAACGGCATCGCGCATTTCCTCGAGCACATGGCCTTCAAGGGCACGCCGACGCGCACCGCGCAGGGCATCGCCGAGGAGATCGAGGATGTGGGCGGCTACATCAACGCCTATACCGGCAAGGAGATGACCGCCTATTACGCGCGGGTGCTGGAGGCGGATGTCGACAAGGCGCTCGACCTCCTGGTGGACATCGTCTTCAACCCGATCTTCGCCGAGCCGGACATCGAGGTGGAGCGCGGGGTGATCCTGCAGGAGATCGGCCAGGCGCTCGATACGCCCGACGACATCATCTTCGACTGGCTGCAGGAGACGGCGTTCCCGGACCAGCCCTTCGGGCGGACGATCCTCGGGCCGACGGAGCGGGTGGCGGGGTTCGGCCGGGCCGATCTCGCGGGCTTCGTGGGGGAGCATTACGGGCCGGACCAGATCATCCTTGCCGCCGCGGGCGCGGTCGATCCCGACCGGGTCTTCGCCCTGGCGGAACGGCTGCTGGGGCATCTCGCACCACGGCCGGCCAGGGCGGCGCTGCCGGCGCGCTTCGCCGGGGGCGACCGGCGCGAGGTGCGCAAGCTCGAACAAGTGCACGTGGCGCTTGCCTTCGAGGCGCCGGCGATCCGTGATGCCGGAGCGCATGCGGCGCAGATCTATGCCACGGCACTCGGCGGCGGCATGTCGTCGCGGCTGTTCCAGGAGATCCGGGAGCGACGGGGGCTCTGCTACACGATCTTCGCGCAGGCGGGCTCCTATTCGGATACCGGGCTCTTCACGATCTATGCCGGAACCGGGCCGGAGTCGATCGGGGCGCTCTGCGAGCTGACGATGGACGAGCTGCGCCGGGCCGCGGAGGGCTTCGCCCCGGCGGAGATCGAGCGGGCGCGGGCGCAGATGCGGGCGGGAATGCTGATGGGGCTCGAAAGCCCGACGGCACGGGCCGAGAGGCTGGCGCGCGGGCTGGCGACCTGGGACCGGATCGTGCCGCTCGAGGAGACGCTCGCGAAGATCGCGGCCGTGACGCCGGACGAGGTGCGCGCGCTGGCCGAGGGGCTGGCCCGCAGGGCCGATCCGGCGCTGGTGCTGCTCGGCCCGGCGGCGGACCGGCCCGATCGCGCGGCGCTGGCCGAGCGCCTTGTGGCCTGAAGGGCCGGGGATCGCGATGTTCCGGCGCCGCAGCCCGTCTCCGGTCATCGAGACCCAGCGGCTGGTTTTGCGGCTTCCGGACATGGCCGACCATGTGGACTGGGCCCGGCTGCGCCGCGACGGCGAGAGTTTCCTGCGCGACTGGGAACCCACCTGGTCGCCGGACCATTTCTCCAAGAAGGCGTTCCGCAACCGGGTCTACTGGGCCTGGCGGGCACGGGAGGAGGGACGGGCGCTGGCGCTCTTTCTCATCCGGCGCGAGGATTCGGAGCTCATGGGGGCGATCACCCTCGACAATATCCGGCGTGGACCGGCGCAGGCAGCGACAGTGGGCTACTGGATCGGGCCGGCCTTTGCGCGGCACGGCTACATGGCCGAGGCGCTGGCGGCGGTGGTGCATCATGCCTTCACAGCGCTTGATCTGAGCCGGATGGAGGCGGCCTGCCTGCCGGAGAACGTGCCCTCGCGCGGCCTGCTGGAGCGCTCGGGCTTCAAGTACGAGGGCGTGGCGCAGAGCTATCTCCAGATCGACGGGCGCTGGCGCAACCATGTGCTCTACGCCAATCTGCGCAGCGATCGGCGAGGCCGGACGGAGGTCGAGATGAGCACGCTGGTCGATGCCGGAGCGGACCTGCTGGGGCAGCTCGAGCAGGCTCTCGGGCCGGGCGGGCGTGGCGGAGGTCGCGCCGCGCTATCTCGAGGAGCCGCGCGGCCGGCTGGCGGGACGGGCGGCGGCGGTGCTGCGCCCGGCGGATACCGCAAGCGTGGCGGTGGCGGTGCGGCTCTGCGCGGCGGCGCGGGTCGGGATCGTGCCCTATTCCGGCGGGACCGGGCTGGTGGGCGGGCAGATCGCCGGGGAGGGCGCGCTACCGGTGCTGATGTCCTTCGAGCGGATGGACCGGGTGCGGTCGGTCGATGCCACCGACAACGTTCTCGTCGCGGAGGCCGGCGTCGTGCTGGCGGATGTTCATGCAAGGGCCGCCGGGATCGACCGGCTGTTTCCGCTGTCGCTCGCCTCGGAGGGCTCGGCGCGGATCGGCGGGCTGCTGGCGTCGAATGCCGGCGGGGTGAACGTGCTGCGCTACGGCAATGCCCGCGATCTCTGCCTCGGGGTCGAGGCGGTGATGGCCGACGGCTCGGTGATGCGGGGGCTGTCTCCGCTCCTCAAGGACAACATGGGCTACGATCTGCGCCATCTGCTCATCGGCTCGGAAGGCACGCTGGGGCTGATCACCGCGGCGAGCCTGCGGCTGCATCCGATGCCGCGCGAGACGGCGACCGGATGGCTGGCGGTGACGGATCCGGCGGCGGCACTGGAGCTGCTGGCGCGGCTGAGGGACCGGCTCGGCGGGACGATCGCGGCCTTCGAGCTGATGCATGTGCGCGGCCTGGAATTCCTCGCCGAGCGGATGCCGCAGGTGGCGCTGCCGCCGGCCTTCGGCACGGATTGGGTCGTGCTCGTGGAGGCGACGGACGGCGCGGAGTCCGGGCTCGGCGACCGCTTCGAGACGGCGCTCGCGGCGATGCTCGAGGAGGAGCGAGTGACGGATGCGCTCATCGCCCAGAGCGAGGGCCAGCGCGACGCGTTCTGGACCGTGCGCGAGACGATCCCGGAGGCCAACCGGCTCATCGGCTCGGTGTCGAGCCACGACGTCTCGGTGCCGCCGTCGCGGCTGGCGGAATTCGTCGAGCGGGCCGGGGCGGCGCTGGCGGAGCTCGACCCGTCGCTGCGGGTGAACTGCTTCGGCCATCTCGGCGACGGCAATCTGCATTACAACGTCTTTCCCGCCGCGGGCCGGTCGCGGGCGGCCCATGACGGCATCCGGGCGGAGGTGAAATCAGCGATCCACGAGCTGGTTCATTCGGTGGGCGGCTCGGTGGCGGCTGAGCACGGCGTCGGGCGGATCAAGGTCGGCGATCTCGAACGCTATTGCGATCCGGGCAAGCTCGCGGCGATGCGGGCGATCAAGGCGGCCCTCGATCCCTTCGGCATCCTGAATCCGGGGGCGGTGCTGCGCTGAGGATGCAAGGCTGGGCCTGAAACGGTCAGCGCCCCCTTCCGGGGGGAAGAAGGGGGCGCATTAACCAGACTGGAGGGTCTGTGGGTTTGCAAGCAGCTGTCCAACAATGGACAACACCTTTATGCGGCGATTTGGTTACCAGAAGTTTAACAAAAGCGACACCACACAACCTAAAGACGAACTTTTCGATTTTTTTCCGAAGGGGTCGGATCATTGCCGCCGGATCGGCGTGCCCGTTTCGAGAGGGGATCAAGCCTCTGGAAACGTTGGAACAACGTAGGCTGGAAAGCGGCTGGAACCCGGCTGGAAACCGGCTTGCCACCTGGCTTCCCAGCGGTCGCCGCGAGCGCGGATCAGTCGTCGGGACGGTCGAGGGCGAAAACCGATTCGACGGCGGCATAGTCGCGGTAACCGAGGCGGGCCAGCGGATTGAAGCGCGTCACGTCGACCTTGCCGGCCACGATCACCCCGGCATCGATGTGGATGCCGACCACCTCGCCAAGCACCATGTGATTGTCTGCGCCGCGGCAGGTCGATGACCTGCCAGAGCCGGCATTCGAGGGAAGCGGGGGCGGCTGCGACCCGCGGCGGGGCGACCACGCGGGAGGCGGCGCGGTCGAGGCCGGCGCGGGCGAATTCATCCTCGTCGGGGGGCAGGACGCCGGAGCTGACATTCATCGCGTCGGCGAGAGCCCTCGGCACGACATTGACGACGAATTCGCCGGTCGCGCGGATATTGGCCAGCGTGTCCTTGCCCTCGTCGCGGCCGATCTTGCGGCCCGTGGAGGCGTACATCACCATGGGGGGCGTGTCCGCCACAGCGTTGAAGAAGCTGTAGGGGGCGAGGTTCGCGCGGCCGCGGGCATCGACGGTGGAGATCCAGCCAATGGGGCGCGGGGAGACGAGCGCCTTGAACGGGTTGTGGGCGAGCCCGTGCGGGTCGACGCCGGGGCGGTAGAACATCGCGTGTGCCTTGTGCGGGAGGAGGTTTCGACTTCACGGCGAAGGTAGGCCCGTGTTAGGGCGAAGTCGAGCGGGCGGCGATGCGCCCAGAAAAATGCCGATCCGCTGCCCATGTTTCGCATCTACAACGAAGCTCCCGCCGACACCCCGGAGGTGGAGTATCTCTACGATCTGGCGTTCGCGCCGGGCCGCTCGGCGCTGTCGTCCTACCGGCTGCGCGCCGGGGTGGCGCCGGTGGCGGATCTCTCCCTGGTGGCGCGGGACGAATACGACGCGCTGGGCGGCGCGATCCGGTTCTGGCCGGTGCGGGTCGGCGCGGCCGGGGCGGCCTGTCTTCTGCTCGGGCCGGTGGCGGTGCATCCGACGCGGCAGGGAGAAGGGCTCGGCGCGCTCCTGATCGCCGAGAGCCTGGAGCGCGCGGTCCGGGCCGGATGGACCCGGGTACTGCTGGTTGGCGACGAGCCGTATTACCGGCGGTTCGGGTTCGCGCGGTCGACCGCATCCGCCCTCGAGTTTCCGCCGCCGACCAATCCGGACCGGCTGCTTGCGCGGGAACTTGCACCGGGCGCCTTCGAGGGGGTTTCGGGCATGGTGCGAAGCTGGGCGGAGGGCGAGCCGGACTGATCGGGTGTCAGGGGGCGATCCCGGCGTCGGCGAGCAGGTCGGTCAGGGCCGGGCGCGCGCTGCTGGCCCCGGAGGCGCGGGCATCGTCTATGGCCGCACGGGCGGCATCGAGATCGATCCGGCGCAGGAGCGCCTTGACCGGGCCGATCGAGGCCGGGCGCATCGAGAGGGTGCGCAGGCCGATCGCCGCGAGGCCGAGCGCCTCGATCGGGCGGCCGGCATCCTCGCCGCAGAACGACAGCGGCGTGTCGTGCTTGGCGCAGCGCTGCACGATCTGTTCGAGAAACCCGAGATAGGCGAGATCAAGGGTGTCGTAGCGGCGGCGGACCAGTTCGTTCTCGCGGTCGGCGGCGAAGAAGAACTGCTTGAGATCGTTGCCGCCGATCGAGATGAAATCCGTGGCGTGGAAGAAGCGGTCGGGCGCGAAGGCGAGGCTCGGGGTTTCCAGCATCGAGCCGATGCGGAGCCTCGCCGGAACCTGGTGTCCGAGGGCGGCCTCGCGCGCCACGACCTCCATCAGGAGCGCGCGGGCGCGGTCGAACTCGCCCGGCTCGGAGATGAAGGGGAACATGATGTCGAGCGGCCTGCCCTTCGCGCCGCGCAGGAGCGCCTGGAGTTGCATGCGCATGATGCCGGGGCGGTCGAGCCCGACCCTGATCGCACGCCAGCCGAGGGCGGGGTTCGGCTCCTCGGCGCGGCGCATGTAGGGCAGCACCTTGTCCGACCCGATGTCGAGGGTGCGGAACACCACGGGCTTTTCGCCGGCGGAGTTGAGGATGCGGCAGTAGAGCGCCGCGAGGTCGGCGCGGCGGGGCACGGTGGCGCGCACGAGGAACTGCAGCTCGGTGCGGAAGAGGCCGACGCCCAGCGCGCCGCATTTCGGGAGGCTGGGGAGGTCGGCCATCAGGCCGGCGTTCATGTGCAGGTTGAGGGTGACGCCATCGCGGGTGGTCGCGGGCTTGTCGCGCAGCGCGGCATATTGCTCCTGGGCCTCGTGCAGCATCTCGACCTTCTCGCGGAAGGCCGCCGCCACCTGGTCCTCGGGGCGCAGATGGACGATGCCCTGATCGCCGTCGACAAGGATGTGGTCGCCATTCTGGGCCTCGCGGGTGATTCTCTCGGCATGGATCACCAGAGGGATCGCCAGAGCGCGGGCGACGATTGCGGCATGGCTGCCGACCGAGCCCTCCTCGAGAACCACGCCGCGCAGCCTGCGCCCGTAATCGAGGAGCTCGCCCGGGCCGATGTTGCGCGCGACGAGGATGGCGTCATCGGGGATGTCGCGGCCATTGGCATGATCGACGCCTGCCAGCAGGCGCAGGAGCCGGTTCGACAGGTCGTCGAGATCGTGCAGCCGTTCGCGCAGGTAGGAATCGGCGATGCGCGACATGCGCGCACGGGTAGAGGATTGTTCCTTCTCGACGGCGACCTCGGCGGCGAGGCCGCTCATCACCGAAGCCTCGATCCGGCGCACCCAGCCCTTGTCGTTGGCGAACATCCGGTAGGCGTTCAGCACGTCGCGGTGCTCGCCGGAGGCCGTGAGGTGATCGGAGGCGAGCATCTCGTCCACTTCCGTGCGCAGCCGGCCCAGCGCCTCGTGCAGGCGCTGGGCCTCGCGGGCCGGATCGTCGGCGATCGGGTTCGCCACGACGATCTGCGGCTCGTGCAGCACGACGCGGCCCTCGGCCACGCCCTCCTGCCCGACGATGCCGCGCGCGAGCAGCGGCCGGCGGTGCGGCCGGCCGATCTCCATCGGGCCCGGTCCGATGAAGGCACCGAGCTCGGCCATCTCGGCGATGACCATCGCCACCACTTCGAGCGCGTAGATCTCGTCGTCGGAATAGTCGCGCGCGTCGCGGTTCTGCACCACGAGAACGCCGAGCACCTCGCCGAGCCGCTGGATCGGCACGCCGAGAAACGATACGAACTCCTCCTCGCCGGTTTCGGGCCTGTACTGGTAGCCGCGGGTGCGTGCGGCGTCGCGGGTGCTGATCGGCTCGGCGCGTTCGGCGATCTGCCCGACGAGACCCTGGCCGACCCGCATCCGCGTGGCGTGGACCGCCTCCGGGTTAAGACCCTCGGTCGCGCAGAGCTCGAGCCAGACATCGTCGCGCCGGAGATAGATGGAGCAGACTTCGGCGAGCAGGCCATGCGCGATCAGTCGGACGATGCGATCGAGCCGCTCCTGGCCCTCGCCCGGCTCGGCAAGGGTCTCGCGCAGGCGCGTCAGGATGACGCGCGAATCCGCCGCATTGGAATAGGGCATCGGCTCTCCCGGGGGGCTGCTCGTCAGCCGGCCTTGTCCAGTTCGAAGGCATCATGCAGCGCCTGCACCGCCAGTTCCAGATATTTGCGGTCGATGAGCACGGAGACCTTTATCTCGGAGGTGGTGATGACCTTGATGTTGACCCGGTCGGCGGCGAGCGCCTCGAACATCCGGTGGGCGACGCCGGCCTGGCTGCGCATGCCGATCCCGACGATCGAGACCTTGGCAACGTCCTCGTCCACCACGAGATCGCGGTAGTTCACGGTTCCGGACGCCTTCAGGGTGTCGAGGGCGGTGCGGGCGCGCAGCACGTCGTCGGTCGGGCAGGAGAAGGTCATGTCGGTGCGGCCGTCGGCGCCGATGTTCTGGACGATCATGTCGACGTTCACGCCGGCCTCGGCGAGCGGCCCGAAGATCGCCGCGGCGATGCCGGGGCGGTCGGCGACGCTGACCACCGTGATCTTGGCCTCGTCCCGCGAATGGGCGATGCCGCTGACGACCCTGCTTTCCACGATTTCCTCCTCGTCACAGACCAGCGTGCCCGGCGTGTCCTCGAAGCTCGAGCGGACCTGCAGGCGGACCTTGTTGCGCATCGCCACCTCGACGCTGCGGGTCTGCAGCACCTTGGCGCCCAGCGAGGCGAGCTCGAGCATCTCCTCATACGAGATTTTCGCGAGCTTGCGGGCCTTTTTCGTGATGCGCGGATCGGTGGTGTAGACCCCGTCCACATCGGTGTAGATGTCGCAGCGCTCGGCCTCGAGCGCTGCGGCGAAGGCCACCGCCGTGGTGTCCGAGCCGCCGCGGCCGAGCGTTGTGATGCGGCCCTCGGGCGAGATGCCCTGGAAGCCGGCGATCACTGCATGGAGGCCCTCGGCGAACTTGCGGGTGAGGTTTTCGGTGCCGATCGACTCGATGCGCGCCGCACCATGGCTCGAATTGGTCCGGAGCGGCACCTGCCAGCCCTGCCAGCTTCGGGCCGGAACGCCCATCTCCTGCAGCGTGAGCGCCATCAGGCCGGCGGTGACGTTCTCGCCCGAGGAGACCACGGCATCGTATTCGCGCGCATCGTAGAGCATCGATGTCTCGCGGACCCAGCCGACGAGTTCGTTGGTCTTGCCGGCCATCGCCGAGACGATCACGGCCACGTCGTAGCCGGCCTCGACTTCGCGTTTCACGCGCTCGGCAGCGTTGCGGATGCGCGCCATGTCGGCCACCGACGTGCCGCCGAATTTCATGACCAGTCTGGGCATTGCCCCGCGTCCCTCGTTCAGATCGCGCCCGTCTTATCCGGCACGACCGGACGTCGCAAGCGGTGCGGTCGGCGAGTCAGTTGCCGCGGTTTCGCGACCACGGAAGGGGGGCGATCGGGATGCCGTCCTCGACGAGGGCACGGGCTTCGGCGGGCCGGGCCTCGCCGATGATCGCGCGCGCGGGCGCCTCGCCCTCGTGGATCCGGCGAGCCTCGCGCGCGAAATCGCGGCCGACATTCTCGGATTGCGCCTCGATCTTGCGCCGAAGCGCGGTCAGGGCCTGCTCGGCCGTGGAAGCGGGCGCCGAGAGCGGCCGCCCGGCGGCGGCGCCGGCGCCAAGCTGGGGCGCCATCAGGTCCTTCTCGACGGCCGGCGAGCCGCAGACCGCGCAGGTCACATGGCCGGCGGCGTGGAGCCGGTCGTAGTCCGTGCTCGAGCCGTACCAGGCTTCGAAGCGGTGGTCCTCGGTGCAGCGAAGGGCGTATCGGATCATTCTGGCAAAACCCGCGAGCTGGCCGGCCGTTCCGGCTCAGCTACCAGATATATGTCATTTGGGTTAAAACAATGCGGCTTCTCCGCTCCGGCCCGGCCTGATAAACCCGCGGCATCCTGCCGGAGAGGGTGATGACCGACGGAATACGGATGGTGCTGGCGCTGCTGGCCGGCCTGCTCGCGGCCTTCGCCGCGTCGGCGGACATGGCGCCGCTCTGGGCACTGGCGCTGGGAAGCCTGCTCGCCTGGGGACTGCTCCGGCTGGGCGGCCTGTGGTCCGATGACGCGGATGCGGTGGCGGCGACGCCCGAGACCGTTGCGCTGCCGGTGGTTCCCGAGGATGCCGGCGCGCACGGCCGCGACGTCCGGAGGCTGCTGGACCGGCTTCCGGTGCCGCTTCTCGTGATCTCGCGCAACGGACGCGTGAGCTACGCCAACGCCGCGGCGACCCGCGCCCTGCCGCGGGTCGAGATCGGCAGCCACTTCACCCGGGTCATTCGGGCACCGGCCTTCATCGACGCGATCACCGGCGTGTTCCATGACGCGGGCGAGACGACGCTCGAGTTTTCCGCCCATGAGGGCTCGGAGCGGTTCTTCGAGGCGCGGATCGGGTTCCTGCCGGGCGACAGCGGTTTCGGCGACGACGAGATGGCCATTGTCCAGATCGAGGACCGGACCCGCGCCCAGAAGTCCGAGCAGCTCCGGTCGGATTTCATCGCCAATGCGAGCCACGAACTGCGCACACCGCTCGCCTCGATCATCGGCTATGTCGAGACTCTGCAGAACCACGCACGCGACGACCCGGAGGCGCGCGAGCGGTTTCTCGCGATCATGGCGCGCGAAGCGGGGCGGATGCAGCGGCTGGTCGACGACCTGATGTCGCTCAGCCGGATCGAGATGAGCGAGCATGACCGGCCCGACCGTACGCTTTCGCTGAACCGCGTGGCCGCCGACAGTGCCTCGGCGTTCCTTCCCATCGCGGAGCGCGAGGGCATGCGGCTGGTGATCGACGTGCCGGATGCCGGGGCGGAAGTCGTCGGCGATCGCGACCAGCTCGCGCAGGTCTTCGGCAATCTGGTGGACAACGCGATGAAATACGGAGGCCGGGGAGTGGAGATCCGCGTGAGTCCGGCCGCGCCGAGCCCGGCGCATCCCGATCGCTGGGGCATATCGGTCTCCGACACCGGGCCGGGCATCGAACGGCCGCATCTTTCGCGGCTGACCGAGCGGTTCTACCGCGTGAATGTCGGGCAGAGCCGCAATCGCGGCGGAACCGGTCTCGGGCTCGCGATCGTGAAGCACATTCTCAACCGGCATCGCGGCCGGCTGGAGATCGTGTCGGAGCCGGGCCGCGGCAGCACCTTCACGATCTGGCTGCCCTGTGCGGTGCCGGGGGCTGAGATGGTCGAAAACATCAGCGAACCGAGCCTCCTGAGTCGTCATAAAAACGTCATGAAAAGTTAACGACACCGTCGTGGCGCCGGCTATACTGCTGCTCAGCCGAAAGCTCTGGAGAGTTCTTTTCAGGACATCCCGAACCACGGCCGTATGCTGACGAGAGGCCCTCGATGTCGCACATAGTCGCTTCCTTCGACGAGGATCTCGTCCAGGTCCAGGCAAAGATCTCCGAGATGGGGGGGATCGTCGAGGAACTGCTGTCGAACGCGCTCGAACTCTGTCCAGTCGCGGGATGCCGCCCTTGCCCGCCGGGTGATCGAGCGCGACAAGGCGGTCGATGCGCTCGAGATGGAGCTCGAGGAAATGGTGGTCCGGGTGATCGCCCTGCGCCAGCCGGTCGCCAACGATTTGCGGGTGGTGATCGCGGCGATGAAGATCGCCTCGACGCTCGAGCGGATCGGCGACCTGTCCAAGAACATTGCCAAGCGCGCGATCCCGCTGTCCTCGGCGCGCCCGGTCAAGCTCACGACCTCGATCGCCAGGATGGGCAAGGCGACGCTTGTGCAGCTTTCGGATGTGCTGAACGCCCATGCCAGCCGCGATGTCGGACAGGCGGTGCAGATCTGGAACCAGGACTACGAGATCGACGAGATGTACAACGCGATCTTCCGCGAGGTCACGACCTACATGGTCGAGGACAGCCGGCTGATCGGGGTCGGCGCGCAGTTGATGTTCATTGCAAAGAACCTCGAGCGGATCGGAGATCACACGACGCAGATTTCCGAGATGGTCTACTACATCGTCAAGGGCGAGGTGCTCGGCGACGACCGGCCGAAGGGCGAGCCGACCGGCATCGACTTCATGCACGAGTGACGGAGCACGGATAGATGGGCGCACGCATTCTGGTGGTCGAGGACGAGGAGCCGATCAGCCAGCTTCTTGCCTACAATCTTGGCAAGGAAGGCTTTACCGTCGCAACCTCGGCCGATGGCGAGGAAGCGATGCTCGCCGTCGAGGAGGCGCGACCCGACCTGGTGCTGATGGACTGGATGCTGCCGAGCGTGTCGGGCATCGAACTCTGCCGCAGGCTGCGCGCCCGGAGCGAGACCCGGGACATTCCCGGTGATCATGCTCACCGCCCGTGGCGAGGAGGAGGACCGGGTGCGCGGGCTCGATGTCGGGGCCGACGATTACGTGACCAAGCCCTTCTCGATGACCGAACTGGTGGCGCGCATGCGCGCCGTGCTGCGGCGCACGGCACCGGCGCTGGCCGGCGACGTGGCGACCTTCTCGGACATCCTGCTCGACCGGCAATCCTGCCGGGTGCGCCGCGGCAAGCGCGACGTGCATCTCGGACCGACCGAGTTCCGGCTCCTCGACGTGCTGATGCAGCGCCCGGGCCGCGTGTTCTCCCGCGAGCAGTTGCTCGACCGGGTCTGGGGGCAGGACGTCTATGTCGAGATCCGCACCGTGGACGTGCATATCGGCCGGCTCCGGAAGGCGCTCAACCGCCGCGGCGACCGCGACCCGATCCGCACGGTGCGCTCCTCGGGCTACGCGCTTGACGAGACCTACGCGGGCTGAGCCGAGCTAGGCGGGCGTCTCGCCCTGCCAGAAGACGACGGTATTGCCGAACGGATCGAGGAGGCGAATTTCCCGATCTCCCCAGCTCTGATCGACGATCGCCGGCCGCAGGTTCGGGTAGGGTCGGGAGACGAGACCGGCCAGACGGGCCTCGATGTCATCGACCTCGATCCGCACCGCGCTTCCGGGCGTGGCATCGCCGTGGTGGCCGCTCACGTGAAGGAGGCAGTCGCCCTGGCGGATCTGCATGTAGAGCGGCAGGCCCGGCGCGAACCGATGCTCCCAGTCGATCTCGAAGCCGAGCCAGTCGCACCAGAAGGCCCGGGCCCGATCCTCGTCGAAGCTGCGCAGGATCGGAACGGCCGGGCCGGTCCGCATGGGTTCAGCGGCTGCCGGAGCGGCGGTCGCGGCGGGTCGACATCGGCTGGAACGCGACGCTCACATGGGTGTCGCAATAGGGTTTGCCGGGTGCGGCGGGCAGGCCGCAGAACCAGAAATCGTCCGTCGCCGGGTCGCCGACCGGCCACTTGCAGGTCCGCTCGGTGAGTTGCATGAGCGTGAGCTTCTTCGACTTCTTGGCGACCTCCTGGAGGCTCGCAAGCGTCTCGGGGCTGATCTCGGCGCCGGCCGGCTGGGGCGGCAGCGGCTGGCCGGGGATGCGGTTTCGCGGGCCGGGCACCGGACCGGGCGGGGGAATGTCGCGTACCGGCAGGGGACGGGCTTCGGGCTGCTCGGGTTCGGCCGCGGCCGATTCCGGAGTAACCTCGGGTTCGGGATCGGTCTCGACGGCCCGCGGTCTGGGCATGTCCTTGACCGGTGGCGTCTCGGCGCTCGCCTCACCCGGGGCGCCGCCGGGGCTCCGGTTCGAGAGGCCGAGGCGGTGCACCTTGCCGATAACGGCATTGCGGGTGACGCCGCCGAGTTCCTTGGCGATCTGGCTGGCGCTCTTGCCGTCGGACCACATGGTCTTGAGGGTCTCCACGCGTTCGTCGGTCCAGGACATCGGTTTCGGCTCCGTGCGGTCGGGATGGTCGGGGAAGCCGCCGCGGCAATGCGCGGCGCGCGAAGGGTGCATTGTAACCGCCTCAGCATCGGTTACAAGTTCCCCGCATGGAAAACCCGCAAACCTCCGCGCCGCCGCCCGGTGCTGCGCCCGCCGCAAGCCGGGCGATGGGCATGCGCCGCTTCGGGCGGTTCAACACGCTCGGACTCTGGACGCTGATCCTGCGCGAGGTGCGGCGCTTCACCAATGTCTGGACCCAGACGCTGGCCGCGCCGATCGCGACGGCGCTCCTCTTCATGGCGGTGTTCACCCTGGCACTGGGCGGGCAGCGCGGCGCGGTGATGGGCGTGCCCTTCGCGACCTTCCTCGCACCCGGCATCCTGATGATGACGGTGATCCAGAACGCCTTCGCCAACACCTCGAGTTCGCTGGTGATCTCCAAGGTGCAGGGCAATATCGTCGACACGCTGATGCCTCCGCTCAGCCCGGCGGAGATCGTCATCGGCTACGTGGCGGGCGGTGTGGCGCGGGGGCTGTTCGTGGCGGTCGGGGTCGGGCTGGTGCTGTTTCCGATGCTGGGAATCCTTCCGGCCCATCCGCTCTGGCTTCTGGTCTTCGTGCTCGCCGGCTCGGCGATGCTTTCGCTGGCGGGGCTGCTCGCGGGCATCGTCGCGGTGAAGTTCGACCAGATGGCGGCCATCACGAACTTCGTGGTGACGCCGCTGAGCTTCCTCTCGGGGACCTTCTACTCGGTCGAGAACTTGCCCGAGACCTTCTCGCGGCTGCTGCACCTCAACCCTGTGTTCTACCTGATCGATGGCGCGCGCTTCGGCACGCTCGGGGTGAGCGACAGCGGCCCCTGGCGCGGGCTCGTCTTCGTGCTTGTGGTCGATGCGGCACTGGCGGCCCTGGCCTATCGCTGGATGAAGCGCGGCTACCGCCTGAAGAGCTGAGGCGGCCGCACGCCGCTGTGCGAATAGCGGTGCGCGCTCAGCGTGGGGCGAGGGCTGGCGCCGCCGTCGTGCGGAAGAGCAGGAGGGCGCCGAGGCAGGAGACCAGCAGTCCGATGCCGAGCATGAACGGCGTCGCCGGGTCGCTGCTCAGGTCGGCAAGCCAGCCCGCGAGCATCGGCGCGAGCATCATCACCACGTAGTAGAGCGTGAAGAACACCCCCATGCCGAAGGCGCGGGTCGCAGGCGGCAGCACGGCGGCGGGCAGCCCCATGACCGGGCCGGCGCAGAGCCCGGAGACCAGACCCATGGCGACGAAGACCGCCGGGATCCAGCCCACCGGCACGAGGAGCGTCGCGGCCATCAGCAGCGCGAAGCCGGCGAGACTCACTGCGATGACCGTGTCGCGGCGGCCGCTCCGATCGGCGAGGATGCCGCCGAGCGGGATCGAGATCGCCATCAGCAGCAGATAGAGGCTGGTGGCCGAACTTCCGGTCTCCAGCGTCCAGCCCCGCGCGATCAGCAGGACCGGCCCGAAGCTGAACACCATGGCGATGGCGCCGTTGTAGAAGGCCCAGATCCAGCCGGCGGCGAGCACAGGGGCGAGCGGCAGGCTGGCGGCGCTGAGCGTCACGGCCGCGCCGCCGGTCTCGGGAGGGCGGTAGAGCACGAGAAAGACCACGAGGCCGATCGCAATCAGCATCGGCACGGCGGCGAAGGCCGCGGAAAGACCCCCCGCGGCGAGGCTTGGCAGCACCAGAAGCGCCAGTGCGATCCCCAGCGGCCACGAGACGACGTAGATCGCCATCGCGGTCGAGATCTCCTGGCCGACGAACCAGTCGGCGAGCATCTTGGTGAGGAGCACGTTGACCGCGACGCCCCCGATTCCGGCGAGCACGCGCCCGGCGACCAGCATCTCCCAACCGGTTCCGGCCCACATCAGACCGCCGCCGACCAGCATCATCCCGAGCGAAGCGATCACCACCCGCCGCTCGCCGAGTCGTGTCGCGAGGGCCCCGCCCGGCAGCGCCAGCGCGATGCCGGGGGCGAGATAGAGGCCGATCAGCAGGCCGATATCGGCGAGCCCGACGCCGTAGCGCGTGGCGACGAGCGGGGCGAGGGCGGCGACGGCCTGGAACTGGAACGCCATCGTCAGGCGCGCGAAGAACAGCACGGCGAGGATTGTCCAGCGGTTCGTCAAGCATTTTCCCCCTGCGTCGGACGACAGCATGGTCGATCCTGGGCGGCGTGGCGACCGGAACGTCCGATCAGCCCCCCAGCGTGCGCGCGAGGCACGAAAGCCAGTTCTCGCGCGCGAGCTTCGCGATCAGCGCCGCGTCGTAGCCGTGATCGGCGAGGGCGGCGAAGAGCTTCGGCATGCCGGTCACGTCGGCGATCGCGTCGGGCAGGATGCAGCCGTCGAAATCCGAGCCGAGGCCGACATGGTCCTCGCCGAGATGCGTGATCAGGTGATCCATGTGGCGCAGCAGGTCTTCCCAGCCGATCTCGGCGCCGGGCCGGCCGTCGGCGCGAAGGTAGAAGGTGGCGAAGTTGAGCCCCACCATCCCGCCGCTCTCGCGGATCGCCGCGAGCTGGCGGTCGGTCAGGTTGCGCGGGCTGGCGCAGAGCGCATGGGCGTTGGAATGCGTGGCCACGAGGGGCGCGTCGGAAAGTCGGGCCACGTCGTCGAAGCCGGCCGCGTTCAGATGCGAGAGGTCGATCAGGATGCCGAGCCGGTTGCAGAGCCGGACGAGATCCCTGCCGGCCGGCGTCAGGCCGGGGCCGATATCCGGATCGCCGGGGAAGCGCATCGGCACGCCGTGGCCAAAGGCGTTGGGCCGGCTCCAGACCGGGCCGAGCGAGCGCAAGCCCATGTCGTGGAAGAGATGCAGCGCGTCGAGATCGGGGCCGATCGCCTCCGCACCCTCCATGTGCATCACGCCGGCGATGCGGCCCGCCGCCATGGCCGCGCGGGCCTCGGCGGCGCTGCGGCAGAGCGCGAAATCCGCAGGCGCGATGCGTTCCATCCGGTGCAGCAGCCCCGCCATCGCGAGCGCCACCGGCTGGGCGGCGGCGGCCTCCATCGCCGGCGGCATCGGCAGGTCGTAGGGCGGATCGGCCATCAGGGCGGCGAAATCGGGCGGTGGCCCGTCCGAGACCGGCGGGACGAAGATCGCGAAGAGTCCGCCAGCGAATCCGCCCGCCTTCATCCGCGGCAAGTCGAGATGGCCGCGACCGTTGCCGTCGAGCCAGACAGTGTCGCGCGGCTCCGGGGCCATCATCAGCCGGAGCAGGACATCGTTGTGACCGTCGAAGAACGGCACCGGCGCGGTCATGACGCGGCGCGCGCCATCAGTGCCTCGGTGTCGCGCAGGAGGCGCGTCACCTCGGGGTCGTCGATCCCGAGGGCGGCGAAATGTCTGGCGACGTTGGCGAGGTAGTCGTGGCTGGTGCCCATGAAGCCGGCGCCGGTAGCGAGGATGCGCACCTGTTCGGCGTGGGACAGATCCGGCATGACGTCCTCGCAGGAATGGTCGGCGACGAAGGCGAGCGCATTGATTCGGCTGTCGGAGAGCTCGAGCTCGATGAAGCGGGCGTGGTAGGCCGGGCCGATCTGCTCGCGGCGCCAGAGAATCTCGGTCTCGGTCTCGACGGCCTCTGCCGGGATCAGGAAGGCGAGGCCCTCGCAGCCCGCCCCGTCGTCGAGCGCGGCCATCAGCCCGGGCGCTTCGGGGGTTCCGCGCCCGCCGTAGCTGTCACGGAGGATGAACCGGCGGGCATGGTGCGGCGCGAAGGCGCGGCGCAAATCGGTGAAGCGGAAGGCCGGATCCCACATCAGCGAGCCGTAGGCGAACACCCAGAGCGGGGACTCGCCGCGCCCGGCGAGGGCGGCTTCGCGCAGCGCCTCGCGCTCGGCATCGGAATACCACCAGTCAACCGGCAGCCCGCGGCTCTCGAGTTCCGGCAGGATCGTCTCGACGGAGAAGGTGCGAAAGAACGAGAGTTCCGGCTCTCTGATCAGCGCGCGCAGTTCGGGATGATGGGCGAAGGGATCGGCATTCGGCATCGGGCAAGGGCTCCGCGGCTGCGCGGAACCGGCAGCCGGGCCGAACCTAGCACGGCGGTTCGGCGGGAGGCCAGACTTCGATCGGCGCGCGCGCAGCGGCCGAATTGACTTGGCGCGCAAGGTGCGGCAAACACCCGGCTTCGCGCCCCGTGGCTCCGCCGCTCGAGGGGCGTTTTCGTTTCGGAGCGGCCCGACAGGAGGGTGATCGCGTGATCCCGCCCGTTCTTCCGACCTATGCCCGCGCACCGCTCGCCTTCACCGAGGGCGAGGGCTCCTGGCTGCGCGAGGCCGACGGCACGCGGTATCTCGATCTCGGGGCCGGGATCGCGGTGAACGCGCTCGGCCATGCCCATCCCGCGCTGGTGGCGGCGCTGGAGGCCCAGGCGCGCAAGCTCTGGCACACCTCGAACCTCTACACCGTGCCGAACCAGGAGGCGCTGGCGGCCCGGCTTGTCGAGCATACATTTGCGGACACGGTGTTCTTCACCAATTCCGGCACCGAAGCCCTGGAACTGGCGGTCAAGATGACCCGCAAGCATTTCCATGCTGCGGGAACGCCCGAGCGCACCCGGATCCTCGCCTTCGAGGGCGGCTTTCACGGCCGGTCGATCGCGGCGATCTCCGCGACAAACGCGCCCAAGATGATCGACGGGTTCGGCCCACTGCTGCCCGGATTCGACATCCTCCCCTGGGGCGATCACGAGGCGCTGCACGCGGCCATCGGCCCCGAGACCGCGGCGATCCTGATCGAGCCGGTGCAGGGCGAGGGCGGCATCCGGCCCTTGCCGGACCAGTGCCTGCGCGGGTTGCGCGCGCTCTGCGACGAAAAGGGGATCCTCCTGATCCTCGACGAGGTGCAATGCGGGATGGGCCGCACGGGCCGGCTCTTCGCCCATGAATGGGCCGGGGTCACCCCCGACATCATGATGGTCGCCAAGGGCATCGGCGGCGGCTTCCCGCTCGGCGCGGTGCTCGCCACCGAAAGCGCGGCCTCGGGCATGGTCGCCGGCACCCACGGATCGACCTATGGCGGCAATCCCCTCGCCTGCGCGGTGGGCATCGCGGTGATGGACGCGATGACCGAGCCGGGCTTCCTCGAGCGGGTGAACCGGGTTGCCGGGCGACTGCGGCAGGGGCTAGAAGGGCTTGTGGCGAGCCATCCCGACGTCTTCGAGGCGGTACGCGGCCTGGGGCTGATGCTCGGGCTGAAATGCCGGGTACCGAACACCGACGTGGTCCGAGCGGGCTACGACGCTCACGTGCTGACGGTGCCGGCCGGCGACAACGTGGTGCGGCTCCTGCCGGCGCTGACGCTGTCCGAGGCCGAGGCCGAGGAGGCGGTGCGCCGCATCGACGCCGCCGCCCGGGCGATTTCCGGGGCCGTCGCCGCGCCGGCCTGAGCCGCCGCCCCTTTCCGCACGGGATCCGCCGATGAGACATTTCCTCGACATTCACACCACGCCGCTGGCCGATCTGCGCGAGATGCTCGACGCGGCGCATGCGATGAAGGCCGCGCGGGCAGGGCGTCCGCACGGAACCCCCGACGATGCGCTGCCGCTGGCGGGGCGGGTGGTCGCGCTGGTGTTCGAGAAGCCCTCGACCCGGACGCGGGTGAGCTTCGATGTCGGCGTGCGCCAGCTCGGCGGCACGACGCTGGTGCTCTCGGGAGACGAGATGCAGCTCGGCCACGGCGAGTTGGTGGCGGATACCGCGCGGGTGCTGTCACGCTTCGTCGACCTGATCATGATCCGGACCTTCGACGAGAGCACGCTCACCGAGCTTGCCGAACACGCCACGGTGCCGGTGATCAACGGGCTGACCGATGCGAGCCATCCCTGCCAGATCATGGCCGACCTGATGACCTACGAGGAGCATCGCGGTCCGATCGCCGGGCGCAAGATGGTCTGGTCGGGCGATGGCAACAATGTCTGCGCCTCGTTCCTGCATGCTGCGGGCCGGTTCGGCTTCGACCTTACCTTCACCGGCCCCATGGCCTACGACCCGAAGCCGGCGCCGGTGGCCTTCGCCCGCGAGAACGGCGCGACAGTGAGCATCGAGCGCGATCCGGCGAAGGCCGTCGCCGGGGCCGATCTGGTGGTGACCGACACGTGGCTCTCGATGCATGATGCGACGAGCGCGCGCGAACGGCGCTACAAGCTCCTGCGGCCCTATCAGGTCAACGAGGCGCTGATGGCGCATGCGAAGCCTGACGCGCTCTTCATGCACTGCCTGCCGGCGCACCGCGCCGAGGAGGTGACCAGCGCCGTGATGGACGGGCCGCATTCGGTTGTTTTCGACGAGGCCGAAAACCGGCTGCACGCGCAGAAGGCGATCCTGCGCTGGTGCCTCGAGGTCTGAGGCCGGCCGCTCAACGACGGCGGCGCACCGTGGGGATGGGCGACCTGCGCCAGTCGGCGTCGGTCTCCGGGTGCGGCGGCTTGCCGTGGGTGCGGGACCAGAAGCCCGTCCCGCCGAGGTGCAACCAGAACGGAAGCGCAAGGACCAGCCCGACGACGAAGCCGCCGGCATGGGCGAGGTAGGCGACGCCACCGCCATCGACGCCGTAATTGACCCAGCCGCTGCCGACCTGCAGCGCGAACCAGAAGCCCAGCATAACCCAGGCCGGCATCGGCACCAGCCGCACGATGATGATCAGGATGATCAGCACGTCGACCCGGGCGCGCGGGAACATCAAAAGATACCCGCCCATCACCCCGGCGATGGCCCCAGACGCGCCGACCATCGGCACCGTCGAGCCAGTGCTGGCGAGGTATTGGGCGAGGCCAGCGCCGACGCCGGAGGCGAGGTAGAAGCCGAGGAACGGCACATGTCCGAACTGGTCTTCGAGATTGTCCCCGAAGATCCACAGGAACAGCATGTTGCCCGCGAGATGCATCAGCCCGCCATGCATGAACATCGAGGTGAGGAAGGTGAGATAGCCCTCCCCGGCGGTGATCCGCGCCGGCACGAGGGCGAACTCGTCGAAATAGGCAACGAGCCGCGCCTCGTCGCTGTAATAGGGCAGGGTCAGCACGAAGACGAGCACGTTGATCGCGATCAGCACCCAGGTGACATAGGGCGTGCGCCGGGAGGGGTTGTGGTCGCGGATCGGAAACATCGGGCGCGGCTCCTCGCTCCGGAAATCCGGGCAGCCTAGGCAATCCGCCGCCGCCTGTCACCCGTCACGGCATCGCAGGCCGAAACCGTCACGGCGCTTTCATCGAGACATGCGACCGTCGAGGGGTCGTCCCGGAAGTGTCCCGTCATGCGCCTCTGCCTCGTGATCCTGCTTTTCGCCACGCCGGTCCGCGCCGAGCCGATACGGGTCGAGGCTGTGCTGGAGGGCCATGCGATCCTCGCCGCCGACAGCCAGATCGCGCCGCCCCCGGACGCTCCGGCGCTGCTGCAGCGCTCCGGGCGCTGGGCAGGCGGGGAGGATGCGCTGGTGACGATGCCGCTCGACGGCCAGCCGGTACAGGGGATCTCGGCCATCGCGCCGCTGGGCGACGGTCGGTTTCTCGCGCTCTCGGACAACGGCTTCGGAGCGAAGGCCAATTCCGCCGATGCACTGCTGATGCTCCATGAGCTCGTCCCGGATTTTGTCCGCGGCACCGTGACCCGCGGCCGAACCGTCTTCCTCTCCGACCCCGAACGGATCCTGCCGTTTCCCGTCGCGATGGAGGCCGATCCGGCGCGGTGGCTGACTGGTGCCGACCTCGATCCCGAGAGCTTCGAGATCGTCGGCGACCGGCTGATGATCGGCGAGGAGTTCGGACCCTGGCTGGTCGCCGCCGATGCCGCGACCGGGGTCCTGACGGCGATGCGGGGCATCTCGCAGGGCAACGCGCCGCTGCGCTCGCCCGACCATCCCGATCTGCGGCTCGCCGGCCCCGACGCGCCGGCGCCGGTGGTGCAGGTGCGGCGCTCGCGCGGTTTCGAGGGGCTCGCCACCGGGGCAGGCGGCAAAACGCTGCTCGCCCTGCTGGAAGCACCGCTGCATCTCGCCGGCGATGCGGATTTCGAGCGGACCGCAAGCGGCGCGCCGGCCCTGCGGATCATCGAGATCGCCGCCGGAAGCCTCGCCCAGACCGGCCGCCACTGGCTCTACCCGCTGGAAGACCCGGCCCACGCCATCGGCGGCCTCGCGATCCTGCCCGACGGGCGGGGGCTGGTGATCGAGCGCGACGGCGGGCAGGGCGATGCCGACCGCGCCTGCTCCGACGAGACGGCGACCGGCTGCTTCCGCCGGCCCGGCGGCGTTCAAGCGGATCTACCTCGTCGATTTCGACGGGGTGGCGCCGGGGACGGAGGTCGAAGAAACTGCGCTACATCGACCTTCTGGACATCGCCGATCCCGCCGGCATCGCGCGGCAGGGCCGGCGCGACGACGGGCGCTTCGCCTTTCCCTTCGTGACCATCGAGAGCCTCGCGCTGCAGGGGGCGGACCGGCTGGTGGTGGTCAACGACAACAACTACCCGTTCAGCGCCGGCCGGGAGCCGGACCGGCCCGACGACACAGAGTTCATCCTGCTCGATGCGGGCGCGCTGCTCGCGCCGCCCTGACCGGCCTCAGGCCGCCCCGGAGAAACGCGCCGCGAAGCCCTCGCGGGCCTCGTCGGTGATCTTGGCGAAGAGCACCTCGGGGGTGGAAAAGCGCGTGCCGGCCGCGACCGCGCCGAGCGCCGCAGCCACGTCGCCCGGCCAGTCCGCCGCCTCGCGCCCGAAGGCCCCGAGCATCGCCGCCGCGGCGTCGGGCACGAAGGGCCGCGACAGCACGGCGTAGAAATGGACAAGGTTGAGCGAGAGCCGCACGATGGCGGCGGCGCGCTCCGGGTCGGTCTTGAAGGCGGCCCAGGGGGCCGCGCCCTGCAGATATTCGTTGCCCGCCGCCCAGATGCCGCGGAGCTCCTGCGCGCCCTTGCGCAGCTCGATGGCTTCCATGTGGCGCTCGTAGGCCCGGAGCCGCCGGTCGAGATCGGCGATCAGCGCCGTCTCCTCGGGGCCATAGCTGCCGCCCTCCGGCACGGTCTCGTCGAAGCGCGCGCGGGCGAACTTGGTCACGCGGCTGACGAAGTTGCCGAGCACGTCGGCGAGATCCTTGTTCACGCCGGCCTGGAAGCTCTCCCAGGTGAAGTTGCTGTCCGAGCCCTCCGGCACGTTGGCCATCAGCCACCAGCGCCAGTAATCCGACGGCAGGATGTCGAGCGCCTGGTCCATGAAGACGCCGCGCCCCTCGGAGGTGGAGAACTTGCCGCCGTCGTAATTGAGGTAGTTGAACGACTTGATGTAATCGACGAGCTTCCATGGCTCTCCTGAGCCGAGGAGCGTCGCGGGGAAGCTCAGCGTGTGGAACGGCACGTTGTCCTTGCCCATGAACTGGAGGTAGCGCACGTCGGCAGCGCCCTCGTCGGTCCGCCACCAGCGCCGCCAGGCCGCCTCGTCCTGTCCGGTCGCATCGGCCCATTCGGCCGAAGCCGCGATGTATTCGATCGGCGCGTCGAACCAGACGTAGAAGACCTTGCCCTCCATGCCGGGCCAGTCGGCGTCGCCGCGCTTCACCGGGATGCCCCAGTCGAGATCGCGGGTGATGCCGCGATCCTGCAGCCCGTCGCCGTCGTCGAGCCATTTGCGGGCGATCGAGGTGGTCAGGATCGGCCAGTCGGTCTTGGTGTCGATCCAGGCGCGGATCTCGTCGCGCATGGCACTCTGGCGCAGGTAGAGATGCTTGGTCTCGCGCACCTCGAGATCGGTCGAGCCGGAGATCGCCGAGCGCGGGTTCAGGAGATCGGTCGGGTCGAGCTGCTTGGTGCAGTTCTCGCACTGGTCGCCGCGGGCGCGCTCATAGCCGCAATTGGGGCAGGTGCCCTCGATGTAGCGGTCGGGCAGGTAGCGGCCGTCCGCTTTCGAATAGACCTGCTTTTCCATCACCTCCGAAATCAGCCCGGCCGCGTCGAGCCGCCCGGCAAGGTGCTGGGTGAGGCGGTGATTGCGCTGCGAGGAGGACCGCCCGAAATGGTCGAAGCTGAGCCGGAAGCCGTCGGCGATGTCCTTCTGCACCGCCCACATCCGCGCGCAATACGCCGCCACCGGCTCTCCGGCCTTGGCGGCGGCGAGCTCGGCTGGCGTGCCGTGCTCGTCGGTGGCGCAGATGAACAGCACTTCATGCCCCCGAGCCCGCGCATAACGCGCATAGACATCCGCCGGAAGCTGGCTGCCCACCAGATTGCCGAGATGCTTGATCCCGTTGATGTACGGGAGGGCGGAGGTGATGAGGATACGGGACATGCGACGCCACCTTGCTTCGGAATGCGACCGGGTTACGCCATAAATACCCGCCTCGCCAGTGGGGAAGGGCGCGCCGGAAGGCGCGCGGAGTGAAGAAAATGTCGGAGACCTCCGCGTGCCGCGCCTGTCCGGTGACACCGGCTCCGGTCCACAAACTGGACTGGACGCAGCTTCCGGCCCGGCCCTAGCCTTGCGAAGAGACCGGTTCGCGATCAGGCGCCGGATTTCCGACAATCGAAAGGAAAGACCATGTTCGACAATCTCTACGAACGTCTCGGCGGGGCCGAGGCCATCGCTGCGATCTCTTCCGCGCTGGTCGACAATCACGTGGTGAACCCGCTCATCTCTGCTCGGTTCTCCGGCAGCGACGTGCCCGTTCTGAAGCGGATGGCCTGCGACTTCTTCACGACGGGGTCAGGCGGTCCGGCGGTCTATTCCGGAAAGGACATGCTGAGCGCGCATCGCCACATGAACATCTCGGATGCCGAGTTCATGGCTGCGGTGGACGATCTGATGAAGGCGCTGGACGCCTCGGCTGTCGGCGACCGCGAGAAGGCGGAAGTGCTCTACATCTTCTACACGCTGCGGCCCGAGGTGGTGGGGGTCTGACGTTCCGCCGGCCGGGCGCGGAGGCTCGGCAGGCGGAACGGTCTTCTCTTGGTTCTATTCGACGCTGACCCGGCCCGGCACCGCCTCGTAAGGGTCGTGCGGCGGGATTTCGGTCCGTGCGAGCGGGCCGCCCATCACTCTCCGGAAATAGGTCTCTGCGAAATCCGCTTCCCGAAAGTCGCGGGCCACCGGGCTTGCATGAATGGCAGCGACCATGGCCGTGCAGGTGCGCTGCGGGTCGAGGTCTTGGGCGGTCAGCACTGTGGGGTCGGCCAGCGCATGGGGGGCAGCCTGAGCGAACAGGGCGCGCGCGTCTTCCAGCGCCACGCCCGGATGCGTGATGTGGCGATCAAGCTCGCGAGCACGGTTCTCCATTCGCTGTGATAGCCGATCTGCTCGAAGGCGTCGGCGAGCATGTCCTTGGCCTCCTGGTTGTCGGGCTCGGCCTGGACCAGCTTGTTCGAGGATCTCGGTCGCAGCAGGTAGCTCGCCGTCGTCGTGCAGCGTCCGCGCCGGGCCAGGATCGCCGCAGCGCCCGCCCATCATCTCGACGTAGAGCGGGCGCCGAGTCGTCGGGCGACAGCGGGATCAGCGTCGCCGGGTTGCAGTCCCAGAAGCCGAGGAAACGCTGGATCACGCCGCGCGAATTGTGCTCCGGCGAGCCGTGATAGCCGCGGCATACCACATCTGCTGCAGCCCCGGCGGCACCTCGTAGACGTTGTGGATCTGGTTGATCGTCACGCCCTGGTTGGCGAAGTGCAGCACCTGGTTGTTCATGTTGGCGTAGATGTCGCGCTGGCCGCGCAGCACCTCCTGGATGCGCTCGTTGCCCCAGCGCGGCCAGTGGTGCGAGGCGAACATCACCTCGGCCTCGTCGCCCGAAGCGGTAGAGCGCCTCGTTGATGTACTTCGACCAGTTCAGCGGATCGCGTACCGGCGCGCCGCGCAGCGTGTAGATGTTGTGCAGCATGGCGTTGACGTTCTCGGCCATCCAGAGCGTCTTGTAGCTCGGGGATCCAGGTGTTCATCTCGGACGGGGCCTCGGTGTTCGGCGTGTTCTGGAACACCATCCGCATGCCGTCGACCTCGAACTCCTCGATCGGCTCCGTGACGCAGCCGGGTCGGCGGGATCAGTCCCGTCGAGCCGGCGGACACCCTTGGCCCAGGCCCTGCGTGACGATAGCCGTAGGGGCTGGCCGGCAGCAGGATGCCGTACTGATAGAATAGCCGCCGGTTCATCGCGTTGCCGGCAAAGACGTTCTCGGAGATCGCGTTCTCCATGAACCCGACGCGGCGCGATCATCTCGGCACGCGGCCGGAGGTCACGTCCTCATCCGTCACGATGCCGCGGATGCCGCCCCAGTGGTCGCCATGGTTGTGGGAATAGACCACGGCCGAAACCGGCAGGCCCTCGCCGCAGATGTTCGCTGGAACAGCTCCCAGCGGCGCGCATCGTTCGGCCGAGATCAGCAGGTCGAGACTGGCCTGTGAAGTTTTGTGGGACAGGACGTTTGAGGCTTGGCCTGCGCCCCCGGGATCGCCCCGGACGCATCGTATCGAAGCGCATCCCGCCCGCTTCCGCCGCCCCGCCGCAGCACCGACATGCCCGGAATTGGCAAGCCTGTTTCCAGCCTGTTTCCAGCCGCCTTCCAGCCAACAATTATTGTTTGATTCCAGCGGAAAAGGGCTCCGGGCCGCAGATTCGGGCTTGCCGCGCAGAAATCCGCGATTCCGCGCCCCCGGGCCGGGTCGGGACTAGCGGTCACGCGGCCCGGAAAGCGGACGGGGCGCGGTATGACCCGCGCCCCGTCTCCTGTCCGTCCTCAGACCCCATCCGGCGGGATCAGTCGACGCTGTTGAAGTCCATCGGTGCAGAGGTCTCGCCAAAGGCATCGCCCTCGACTGTCTCGTCGACCTCGAGCGCCGCAGCCGCCTCGGCGGCTTCCGCCTTGCGCGCCTCGATGATCTTCGCGTCCCGCTCGCTGGCGATGCGCTTGATCTTGTGGGTCGCGCCGCCGGTGCCGGCCGGGATCAGGCGGCCGACGATGACGTTCTCCTTGAGGCCCACGAGCTTGTCGCGCTTGCCTTGCGTCGCCGCTTCGGTCAGCACCCGCGTGGTCTCCTGGAACGAGGCCGCCGAGATGAACGAGCGGGTCTGGAGCGAGGCCTTGGTGATGCCGAGGAGGATCGGCGCGCCCTTGGCCGGCGCGCGACCGGCCGCGACCGCCTTCTCGTTCTCCTCGTCGAACTCGATCTTGTCGACCTGCTCGCCCTTCAGGAGCGTGGTGCCGCCCGAGTCGGAGATCTCCCACTTCTGCAGCATCTGCCGGACGATGACCTCGATGTGCTTGTCGTTGATCTTCACGCCCTGCAGACGATAGACCTCCTGGACTTCCTCGATCAGGTAGTCGGCCAGCGCCTCGATGCCCAGAATGCCGAGGATGTCATGGGGGGCGGGGTTGCCATCCATGATGTACTCGCCCTTCTGGATGAAGTCGCCTTCCTGCACCGGGATGTGCTTGCCCTTCGGTACCATGTACTCGATCGGCTCGAGGGCTTCGTCGACCGGCTGGATCGAGATCCGGCGCTTGTTCTTGAAGTCCTTGCCGAACCGCACATGGCCGTCGATCTCCGCGATGATCGCGTGATCCTTGGGCCGGCGCGCCTCGAACAGCTCCGCCACCCGCGGCAGACCGCCGGTGATGTCCTTGGTCTTGGCGCCTTCGCGCGGGATGCGCGCCAGCACGTCGCCGGCCCGGATCTCCTGGCCGTCCTCGACCGAGAGGATCGCGTCGACCGACATCGCGTGGGTCTCCGGGTTGCCGTTGTCGAGCCGCACGGGCTCACCGGTAGCCGGGTCCATCACGATGATCTCGGGCTTGAGCTCGTTGCCCTTGGGCGCCGCGCGCCAGTCCGAGACGATCTTCTGGCTGATGCCGGTGGCGTCATCGGTCTCGTCGCGGATCGAGATCCCGGCGGTCAGATCGACGAATTTCGCCACACCCGCCTTCTCGGCGATGATCGGCAGCGTGTAGGGGTCCCACTCGGCGAGCTTGTCGCCGCGGGTGACCTCAGCGCCCTCGGGCTGCAGCAGCTTGGTGCCGTAGCCGATCTTGTGGACCGCCCGCTCGATGCCGTTCTCGTCGATGATCGCGATCTCGCTGTTGCGCGACATCAGGATCTGCTCGCCGTCGGCATTGGTCAGCAGGCTGGCGCGGCGGAACTCCACCTTGCCGGCCTGGCTGGCCTCGAGGAAGCTCTGCGAGCCGCCCTGCGCGATCCCGCCGATATGGAAGGTCCGCATGGTGAGCTGGGTACCCGGCTCGCCGATCGACTGCGCCGCGATGATGCCCACGGCCTCTCCGGGGTTCACGCGGGTGCCGCGCGCGAGATCGCGTCCGTAGCACTGGGCGCAGATGCCGTCCTCGGCCTCGCAGGTGAGCGGGCTGCGGATCTGCATTTCCAGGACCGCGGCCGCCTCGATCATGTCGGCGTCGCGCTCCTCGATCAGGTCCCCGCGCTTGAAGATCACCTCCCGGGTCTTTGGATCGAGCACGTCCTCGGCCGCGACGCGACCCAGGATGCGCTCGGAGAGCGGCGAGACCACCTCGCCGTCAGCGATGGCCGGACGTGCGGTGATCGACTTCTCGGTGCCGCAATCGTCGATCTTGACGATGCAGTCCTGTGCCACGTCGACGAGACGCCGGGTGAGATAGCCCGAGTTTGCGGTCTTGAGCGCGGTATCGGCCAGACCCTTCCGGGCACCATGGGTCGAGTTGAAGTACTCGAGAACGGTCAGGCCTTCCTTGAAGTTCGACACGATCGGCGTCTCGATGATCTCGCCCGAGGGCTTGGCCATCAGGCCGCGCATGCCGGAGAGCTGCTTCATCTGTGCCGGCGAGCCGCGCGCGCCGGAATGGCTCATCATGTAGACCGAGTTCGGCTCCATCTCGGCTCCGGCATCATCGACCTTCATCGCCGAGATGTCGCCCATCATGGCATCCGCGACCTTGTCCGAGCACTTGGACCAGGCATCGACCACCTTGTTGTACTTCTCGCCCTGGGTGATCAGGCCGTCCATGTACTGCTGCTCGAATTCCTTCACCTGGTCGCGGGTCTCGCCGACGATGTCCCACTTGGCGTCCGGGATCACCATGTCGTCCTTGCCGAACGAGATGCCGGCCTTGAACGCCTCGGTGAAGCCGAGCGTCATGATCTGGTCGCAGAAGATGACGCTCTCCTTCTGGCCGCAATGGCGGTAGACGCTGTCGATGACCTCGCCGACCTCCTTCTTGCGCAGAAGCCGGTTCACGATGTCGAAGGGCGTGCGGAAGTTCTTCGGCAGGAGCGCGCCCAGCCGCAGGCGGCCCGGCGTGGTCTCGAAACGCTTGAGGACAACCTGGCCCTCGTCATCGATCTGCTCGATGCGGGCGGTGATCTTCGAGTGCAGGTTCACCAGCCCCTCGTGGAGTGCGTGGTCGACCTCCTCGATCGAGGCGAAGACCATGCCCTGGCCGGGCTGCCCCTCGCGCATGATCGTCAGGTAGTAGAGCCCGAGGATCATGTCCTGCGACGGCACGATGATCGGCTTGCCGTTGGCGGGGCTCAGCACGTTGTTCGTCGACATCATCAGCACGCGGGCTTCGAGCTGAGCTTCCACCGAGAGCGGTACGTGGACCGCCATCTGGTCGCCGTCGAAATCGGCGTTGAAGGCCGAGCAGACCAGCGGGTGAAGCTGGATCGCCTTGCCCTCGATCAGCACCGGCTCGAAGGCCTGGATGCCGAGGCGGTGGAGCGTCGGCGCGCGGTTCAGCAGGACCGGATGCTCGCGGATCACCTCGTCGAGGATGTCCCAGACCTCGGGGCGCTCCTTCTCGACCAGCTTCTTCGCCTGCTTCACGGTCGAGGAGAGACCCTTGGCGTCGAGGCGGCTGTAGATGAACGGCTTGAAGAGTTCGAGCGCCATCTTCTTCGGGAGTCCGCACTGGTGCAGCTTGAGCTCCGGCCCGGTCACGATGACCGAGCGGCCCGAGAAGTCCACGCGCTTGCCGAGCAGGTTCTGGCGGAACCGGCCCTGCTTGCCCTTGAGCATGTCCGAGAGCGACTTCAGCGGCCGCTTGTTGGTGCCGGTGATGACCCGGCCGCGGCGGCCGTTGTCGAACAGCGCGTCGACCGATTCCTGCAGCATCCGCTTCTCGTTGCGGATGATGATGTCCGGCGCGCGCAGCTCGATCAGCCGCTTCAGGCGGTTGTTCCGGTTGATCACCCGGCGGTAGAGGTCGTTGAGGTCCGAGGTGGCGAAGCGGCCGCCGTCGAGCGGCACCAGCGGGCGCAGTTCGGGCGGAATCACCGGAATCACCGTGAGGATCATCCATTCGGGGCGGTTGCCGCTCTCGCGGAAGTTCTCCACCAGCTTCAGGCGCTTGATGATCTTCTTGGGCTTCAGCTCGCCGGTGGCCTCGGCCAGATCGGCGCGCAGTTGCTCGGCCAGATCATCGAGCTCGATGGCGGCGAGCATCTCGCGGATCGCCTCGGCGCCGATGCCGGCGCGGAAGGCGTCCTCGCCGTACTGGTCCTGCGCGTCGAGGAATTCCTCCTCGCCCAGAAGCTGGCCGTGCTTGAGGTCGGTCAGACCCGGCTCGATCACCACGTACTGCTCGAAATAGAGGATCCGCTCGAGATCGCGCAGCGTCATGTCGAGCATCAGCCCGATCCGGCTGGGCAGCGACTTCAGGAACCAGATATGCGCGACCGGCGAGGCCAGTTCGATATGGCCCATGCGCTCGCGGCGGACCTTCTGCAGCGTGACTTCCACGCCGCATTTCTCGCAGACCACGCCGCGATACTTCATCCGCTTGTACTTGCCGCACAGGCATTCGTAATCCTTGATCGGACCGAAGATGCGCGCGCAGAACAGGCCGTCACGCTCGGGCTTGAACGTGCGGTAGTTGATGGTTTCCGGCTTCTTGATCTCGCCGTAGGACCACGACAGGATCCGCTCGGGGCTGGCCAGGGCGATCTTGATCTCGTCGAACGTGCGCAGCGGCTGGACCGGATTGAACGGGTTGGTGAGTTCCTGGTTCATCTATTGAATCCTCAAACGCGTTTCAGGGGAGGTGGGGCGCTGATGCGCGCCCTCACTCCGCTTCCGAATCCAGAAGCTCGATGTTCAGACCGAGCGAGCGGATTTCCTTGACGAGGACGTTGAACGATTCCGGCACGCCGGCCTCGAAATTGTCCTCTCCCTTCACGATGCTCTCGTAGACCTTTGTCCGGCCAGCGACGTCGTCCGACTTCACCGTCAGCATTTCCTGCAAGGTGTAGGCCGCGCCGTAGGCTTCAAGGGCCCAGACCTCCATCTCGCCGAAGCGCTGTCCGCCGAACTGCGCCTTGCCGCCCAGAGGCTGCTGGGTGACGAGGCTGTAGGGCCCGGTCGACCGCGCGTGGATCTTGTCGTCCACGAGATGGTGCAGCTTGAGGAGATACTTCACGCCGACGGTGACCGGACGCGCGAACTGCTCGCCGGTCCGGCCGTCATAGACCACCGACTGGCCCGACGTGTCGAAGCCCGCACGCTGGAGCGCATCGTTGACATCCGCCTCCTTGGCACCGTCGAAGACCGGGGTCGCGATCGGCACGCCGTGGGTGACGTTCCCGGCCGCTTCGAGGAAGGTCTCGTCGTCCATCTCGCCCAAGACCTCGTTGTAGAGGTTCTCGCCGTAGGCCACCTTCATCGCCTCTCGGGTCGGTGTCATGTCGCCTGAGCGCCGGTATTCCTGCAGGCCCAGATCGATCGCCCGGCCGAGACCGCGCGCGGCCCAGCCCATATGTGTCTCGAGGATCTGGCCGACATTCATCCGGCTCGGAACGCCCAGTGGGTTCAGGACGAAATCGACCGGGGTGCCGTCGGCGAGGAACGGCATGTCCTCCATCGGCACCACCTTCGAGATCACGCCCTTGTTGCCGTGGCGGCCTGCCATCTTGTCGCCCGGTTGCAGCTTGCGCTTCACCGCGATGAAGACCTTGACCATCTTCATCACGCCCGGCGGCAGGTCGTCGCCGCGGCGCACCTTCTCCACCTTGTCCTCGAAGCGCCGGTCGAGCGCCTTTTTCTGGAGCTCGTACTGCGCCTGCAGGGCTTCCTGACGGCTGGCATCCGCGTCGTCGCCGAGGGCGAGCTGCCACCACTGGCCACGCGACAGCGTGCCGAGCAGATCCTCGTCGATGGTCGAACCGGCCTTGACGCCCTTGGGGCCCTTCACCGCGGTCTTGCCGAGGATCAGGTCCTTCAGGCGCGCGTAGATGTTGCGCTCGAGGATGGCGAGCTCGTCGTCGCGGTCGCGGCTGAGGCGCTCGACCTCCTCGCGCTCGATCTGCAGCGCGCGTTCGTCCTTGTCGACGCCGTGGCGGTTGAACACCCGCACCTCGACGACGGTGCCGTAATCGCCCGGCGGAAGCCGCATCGACGTGTCGCGCACATCCGAGGCCTTCTCGCCGAAGATCGCCCGCAGGAGCTTTTCCTCCGGCGTCATCGGGCTCTCGCCCTTGGGGGTGATCTTGCCCACGAGGATGTCCGCCGGCCCGACCTCGGCGCCGATGTAGACGATGCCCGCCTCGTCGAGGTTGCGCAGGGCCTCCTCGCCGACATTGGGGATGTCGCGGGTGATCTCTTCCGGCCCGAGCTTGGTATCGCGGGCCGCGACCTCGAACTCCTCGATATGGACGCTCGTGAACACATCGTCCTGCACGATGCGCTCCGAGATCAGGATCGAGTCCTCGTAGTTGTAGCCGTTCCACGGCATGAACGCGACGAGCACGTTCTTGCCCAGCGCCAGTTCACCCAGATCGGTCGACGGGCCGTCGGCGATGAACTCGCCGGCATTGACCGTGTCGCCCACCTTCACCAGCGGACGCTGGTTGATGCAGGTGTTCTGGTTCGAGCGCTGGAACTTGCGCAGGCGGTAGATGTCGACGCCCGGATCGCCCGGCTCGAGCTCGCCGGTCGCACGGACCACGATGCGCATCGCGTCAACCTGGTCAATGATGCCGGCCCGTCGGGCGGTGATCGCCGCACCGGAATCGCGCGCCACGATCTCCTCGATGCCGGTGCCCACGAAGGGCGACTCGGCGCGCAGGAGCGGCACGGCCTGGCGCTGCATGTTGGACCCCATCAGCGCGCGGTTCGCGTCGTCGTTCTCGAGGAACGGGATCAGCGAGGCAGCGACCGAGACGAGCTGCTTGGGGCTGACGTCGATCAGATCGACATTCGCCGGCGGGTTGAGCATGAAGTCGCCGCCCTTGCGGGTCGAGACGAGCTCGTTCTTGAACCGTCCGTTCTCGTCGAGCTGCGCATTGGCCTGGGCGACGGTGTGGCGCATCTCCTCGGTGGCCGACATGTACTGGACTTCGTCGGTGACCTGGCTGTCCACCACCTTGCGGTAGGGGGTCTCGATGAAGCCGTACTTGTTGACCCGCGCGAAGCTGGCGAGCGAGTTGATCAGGCCGATATTCGGGCCTTCCGGCGTCTCGATCGGGCACATCCGGCCGTAATGGGTCGGGTGCACGTCGCGCACCTCGAAGCCGGCGCGCTCGCGGGTCAGGCCGCCCGGCCCGAGGGCCGAGAGACGGCGCTTGTGGGTGACTTCCGAGAGCGGATTGGTCTGGTCCATGAACTGGGAGAGCTGCGACGAGCCGAAGAACTCGCGCACGGCCGCGGCTGCGGGCTTCGCGTTGATCAGGTCCTGCGGCATGATCGTGTCGATCTCGACCGAGGACATGCGTTCGCGGATCGCCCGCTCCATGCGCAGGAGCCCGACCCGGTACTGGTTCTCCATCAGCTCGCCGACCGAGCGCACCCGGCGGTTGCCCAGATGGTCGATGTCGTCGATCTCGCCACGGCCGTCGCGCAGGTCCACCAGCGCCTTGATGACGGCGATGATGTCCTCGTTGCGCAGGGTCCGCATCGTGTCGGGCGCATCGAGATCGAGGCGCATGTTCATCTTCACCCGGCCGACGGCCGAGAGATCGTAGCGCTCGCTGTCGAAGAACAGCGAATTGAACATGGTCTCGGCGGCCTCCACGGTCGGCGGCTCGCCCGGACGCATCACCCGGTAGATGTCCATCAGCGCGCCGTCGCGGCTGATGTTCTTGTCCACCGCCAGCGTGTTGCGGATGTAGGCCCCGACAGTGATGTTGTCGATGTCGAGGGTGGGCACGTCGGTCACGCCGTTGTCGAGCAGCACCTTCAGGGTGCCGCCGGTCACGTCGCCGGTCTTGGCGTCGATGTCCCAGGTCAGCTCGTCGCCGGCCTCGACCCAGATCGCCCCGGTCTCCTCGTTGATGATGTCCTTCGCGGCGAAGCGGCCGAGGATGGTCTCGAACGGCACGAGAATCTCGGTCACGGCAGCGCTGTCGATCCATTCCTTGACCATGCGCGGCGTGACCTTCTTGCCCGCCGGCGCGATCACCTCGCCCGAGGCCGCATCGATGATGTCGTAGGCCGGACGGGTGCCGCGGATGCGCTCGGGGAAGAACTTCGTCGCCCAGCCATTGCCCTCGCGGCGATAGCTCACGGTGTCGTAATAGGCATCCATGATGCCTTCCTGATCCATGCCCAGCGCGTAGAGCAGTGTCGTCACCGGCAGCTTGCGGCGGCGGTCGATGCGGGCATGGACGATGTCCTTGGCGTCGAATTCGAAATCGAGCCAGGAGCCGCGATAGGGGATCACGCGGGAGGTGAACAGGATCTTGCCGGAGGAATGGGTCTTGCCCCGGTCATGGTCGAAGAACACGCCGGGCGAGCGATGCATCTGGGAAACGATGACCCGCTCGGTGCCGTTCACCACGAAGGTGCCGTTGGGCGTCATCAGGGGCATGTCGCCCATGTAGACGTCCTGTTCCTTGATGTCCTTGACCGAGCGCGCGCCGGTGTCCTCGTCGACCTCGAACACGATCAGCCGCAGCGTCACTTTCAGCGGCGCGGCATAGGTCATGTCGCGCTGCATGCATTCTTCGACGTCGTATTTCGGGTATTCGAGCTCGTACTTGACGAATTCCAGCACGGCGGTCTCGTTGAAGTCCTTGATCGGGAAGACCGACTGGAAGACGCCCTTGATGCCCTCGCCGTCCATCGGCACGTCCTGGTCGCCCGAATTCAGGAACAGGTCGTAGCTCGACTTCTGGACCTCGATCAGGTTGGGCATTTCCGCGACCTCGCGGATCTTGCCGTAGAACTTGCGGATGCGCTTGTGACCGGAATGCGTCTGAGCCATGCTCGAACCTCTTCTCTTGCATGCCAGCCACCCGGCGGGGAACGGGTGGCACGGCCGTGCCGAACGATCTCGGTCCAATGCTTGCGCGATTTCCCACATCGCACACCCGGACCTGATGCGTCTTTCGAAAAGCCCGTCACGCAGGCACTTCCAGAGACGCATTCGGCCGGGCCCGCGAAGCGTCGCGGACCCAGCCATTTTCTGTCAGCAGCGGCCCTCGGGCCGCGCGGAGATCACTTCACTTCGACTTCGGCGCCGGCGGCGACGAGCTTCTTCTGGATCTCTTCGGCTTCGTCCTTGGACACGCCTTCCTTCACGGCCTTGCCACCGGCCTCGACGAGGTCCTTGGCTTCCTTCAGGCCGAGTCCGGTGATGGCCCGGACTTCCTTGATGACGTTGATCTTCTGGGCGCCAGCGGCCTTGAGGATCACGTCGAACTCGGTCTTTTCCTCTTCGGCTTCCGCCGGGCCTGCGGCCGGACCGGCCATCATGACGGCGCCACCGGCAGCCGGCTCGATGCCGTAATCGTCCTTGAGGATGTTCTTCAGTTGGGATGCTTCGAGAAGGGTCAGACCCACGATCTCTTCGGCAAGTTTCTTGAGGTCAGCCATTGTTCCGTTTCCAATCAGGTTCGTGTTGTCCCGGTATCTTGCGCCGCGCGCTTTTCCGGCCTTCGGGTTTCGAGATCAAGCCGCCTCACGCTCTTCGAGCGTGCTGAGGATGCCCGCGATATTCGCGGCAGGCGCGCCGATCGCCGAGACGAGGTTTCCGCCCGGTGCCCCGATGCAGCCGACGATGGAAGCGATGAGCTCCTCGCGCGACGGCATTGCGGCAACGGCCTTCACTCCGGCCTCGTCCAGCGGTGTCGCTCCCATCGCACCGCCAAGGATAACAAGTTTCTTGTTGTCCTTGGCAAAGGCCTCCACCGTCTTCGCGGCAGCGACCGGGTCCTCCGAGTAGGCGAGCACCGTCATGCCCGTGAGGTAGTCCGCGATGCTTTCGCTCGGGGTTCCCTGCAGGGCGATCTTGGCGAGCTTGTTCTTGGCGACACGGACCGAACCGCCTGCGGTCTTCATCCGCAGACGGAAATCCGTCATCTCTGCAACCGACAGGCCTTCGTAGTGCGCGACCACGACGACACCAGAGTCCGCGAAGATCTGGCCGAGTTCCGCGACCACAGCTTCTTTCTGGGCTCTATCCACGTTGTTGCTCCAGGTTCATGGCGGGGTCGCCCCCGCCGGCTCTGTTTCGCCGGTTTCCCGGCGTCTCGGGTCCTTGTTACGGGAGCCCGCCAAAATCGCCCGGGGTCGCCCCCGCATCGATCCTGATCGTTCCCCGTCTCGGGCAGGAATTAGCGTGCCTTGCGGCACAACCCACCGTCTCGGACAGTTCGGGCCGAGCCCGGAGGCCCGTCCCGGAACATCCCCGGCGTCGCCGCCGGGGAATTTCGTCAGTCGGCCACCGCGCTCGCGATGTCGACCGATACGCCGGGCCCCATGGTCGAGGTGAGCGCGATCTTCTTCAGATACGTGCCCTTCGCACCCGCCGGCTTGGCCTTGTTCACCGCGCTCACGAAGGCCTTCGCGTTCTCCACGAGCTTGGCCTCGTCGAAGGAGGCCTTGCCGATGCCCGCATGGACCACGCCGGCCTTCTCGGCCTTGAACTGGACCTCGCCGCCCTTGGCGTTCGCCACGGCCTGCGCCACGTCCATCGTCACCGTGCCGACCTTGGGGTTCGGCATCAGGTTCCGGGGGCCGAGGATCTTGCCCAGACGGCCGACGATCGGCATCATGTCCGGGGTCGCGATGCAGCGGTCGAACTCGATCTTTCCCGACTGGATCGTCTCCATCAGGTCTTCGGCGCCGACGATGTCGGCACCGGCGGCGAGCGCCTCATCGGCCTTCGCGTCCTTGGCGAAGACAGCGACGCGCACCGACTTGCCGGTGCCGTTGGGCAGGCTGACGACGCCGCGCACCATCTGGTCGGCGTGCCGCGGATCGACGCCGAGATTCATCGCGATCTCGAGCGTCTCGTCGAACTTCGCCGTGGCGTTGGCCTTCACGAGCTTCACGGCCTCCGCGAGGCTGAGGCCGGTCTGGCCGGCAGCGGCCTCGCGGGCGGCGCGGGTGCGTTTTCCGAGCTTTGCCATGATGCCTACCCCTTGACCTCGAGACCCATCGACCGGGCGGAGCCGGCGATGATCAGCATCGCGGCGTCGATATCGGTCGCATTGAGGTCGGCCATCTTCGCTTCGGCGATCTCGCGCACCTGCTTGAGCGTCACCGTGCCCGCCACCGACTTGCCTGGCTCCTTCGAGCCCGACTTCAGCTTCGCGGCCTTCTTCAGCAGGAACGACGCCGGCGGCGTCTTGATCTCCATGCTGAACGACTTGTCGGTGAAATAGGTGATGATCACCGGAGTGGGGCTTCCCGGCTCCATGTCCTGCGTGCGTGCGTTGAACGCCTTGCAGAATTCCATGATGTTGATCCCGCGCTGACCCAGCGCCGGACCGACGGGCGGGGAGGGGTTCGCCTTCCCTGCCGCAACCTGCAGCTTCAGCTGCCCTGCAACCTTCTTGGCCATGACGGCCTCCTTTTCTGTCCGGCCCCGTCGGTCGCGACCGCGGAGCGCTCATCGGGCGTGGTCCGGAAACCGCGGCGCGCCGCGGTCGCCTCCCACGCAAGGATCACGAGGCCTTGGCGACCTGCGCGAATTCAAGCTCGACCGGGGTCGCCCGGCCGAAGATCGATACCGAGACCTTGAGACGGGAATTGTCCTGGTCGACATCCTCGACCATTCCCGAAAAGCCCTCGAAGGGGCCGTCGGTGACATTGACCGTCTCGCCGGTCTGGAAACTGATGATCGAGCGGGGACGCTCGGCGCCCTCCTCGACCTGGTTCATGATCCGCGCCACCTCGGCGTCGCGCATCGGGGTCGGCCGGCCCTGCGGACCGAGGAAACCGGTCACCCGGTTGATCTCGTTCACGAGGTGATAGGCCTTGTCGGTCATCTCCATCTTCACGAGCACGTAGCCGGGCATGAAGCGCTTCTCGGTCTGTACCTTCTTGCCGCGCCGGATCTCGATCACGTCCTCGGTCGGCACCAGGACCTCTTCGATCTGGTCCTGCAGGTTCTGCTGCGCCACGGCCTCCAGGATCGCTTCCTTGACCTTCTTCTCGAAGTTGGAAAGCACGCTCACCGAGTACCAGCGCATCGCCATCTGATCGTAACCTCGTTTCCGGACGCTGCCCGCCGCCCGCGACTGTTATTGACCCGCGCTGCCCGCGAGAAATTGAAAACGGCGCGCTACCGAATCGATGCGCGCCCCTGAGCCTGCGAAGAGCGCCCCATTAACCCCGGCTTCACCCGGGATCAAGAGGCCATGCGCAGAATCGTCTCGAGCCCGAAGCGGATCAGCATGTCCACGAGGAAGAAGAACGTGGCGAAGAGCGTCGCCATCAGCATCACCATCACGGTGGTGAGCCCGACCTCGCGGCGGTTCGGCCAGACGACCTTCGATACCTCCGACCGGACCTGCTGGGCAAACTGAAACGGATTCGTGCGAGCCATCGTTACTTCCAATCTCGGGATCGGGCCGCACTTAAGCGGTTCCGGCCTCCGATGCAAGTGCGCCGGCGCGGCCTCGGAGATGCCGTCTCCGGGTGCGATCAGGGGCTGGACCTCGAGCTTCTCTCGGCGCGGCGTCATTGATCTGACCGGAGGCGAAGCCGGCATCGGACCCACGTCCTGCGCGGTGGGCGATACCTGTCCCGGCCTCGTGCGGGTGTTTTCCGATCCCCTTGATCAGATCGACAGCCGGGTCGTTTGTCACACCACCGCCCGCGGATCGGCCCGGATGCGCGCGGTGCCTGACCTGCCTGTCGCCTCGCATGTCGAGCGGAGGGTTCTCCTCACCGGCCGCCCCGCCGCCGGATTGCCGACGGCGAGGCGCGGTCGTCTTGCTTGCAGAAATGCGTGACGTCCCGGGTCGGCTCCTCCGACGGCGTGGTGAACCCGTCCGGGAGCCCTCCTTCAGCGTCGAATAGAATCCTTCGCCAAAGCGGTCCCGGTTCTCCTTCGTGTCCTGCACTCCGATGATCCGCTATTCGTCCGGATCGGGCCCGGCCGCAATCTCTCGCGGCGCCAGGGACGCCTGGCCTTCCGCCGTGGACCGCTCGGGACCGGGTTGCAGGAGCGCCCGGGCTCGTGCCCGCCGATGTCCCGAAACTACTGCGCGCCGCGCTTCCCGGTCTATGCCCGCTCCTGCAAGTGCCGCTTGCAATTCTGCGCCGGCCCGCTTCCGGTTTGCCCCTGCGCGGCTTTCGTATCGGAGTGCGCCCGATGACCCGCGCTCTCGTCAACGCCCATTGCGCCAGGCTTCCCGGCGCCGCTTGATCCGATCCGTGGGGCGGCGGCCACGATGCGTGGAAGGTGGGTGGCAAGTTGTTCGCCGTCGTCGGTACCGCCGATGACGGCGTCTCGGTCAAATGCCCCGACATCGAGACCGCCGCCCTGCTGATCGAGCTCGGCCGGGCCGCGCGCGCCGCGTTTCGATCGCAGCTGGGTTCGCATCGGCTGGCAGAGCGTGCCGGACGACGAACTTCGCGACCGCCTCGACATCTCCTACCGCCTCGTCCGCGGCGGCCTGCCGAAAAAGCTGCAGAGGCCACGCTGACGCCCTTCGCCTGACCACCCGCCACCAACTGGAGAGCCGCCGCCGACGTGCTATCTTGGAACGCGAAACAGGGAGTGCCGCCATGACCCGCAGGAAGTTCCTCTCCGCCACCGCAGCCCTTCTCGCGCTCGCCCTCCTGCCGCGCGCCGCTCGCGCCCATCACGGCTGGTCCTGGACCGATTCCGGCGAGTTCCGGCTCTCCGGCATCGTCTCGGAGGTGCGTCTGGGCAACCCGCACGGCATCCTGATGGTGCAGGCTGGGGACGAGCTCTGGACCGCGGAGATCGGCCAGCCCGGCCGCAACGCCCGCGCCGGGCTTGCCGACGATCTGCTCCGCCCCGGCATCGAGATCACCCTGATCGGCGAACGCTCCGCCGATCCGGCCGAACTGCGGATGAAGGCCGAGCGCGTGCTGCTTGCCGGCGTGCTCTACGACCTCTACCCGAACCGAAGCTGATCGCCTTGGAGTTCGCCGCCGCGCTGGAGGCCTCCGTGCTCGCGACGGCCCTGCGCGCCTCGGTCTGGGTCTATCCGCTGGTCAACGCCGCCCATGTCCTCGGGATAGCGCTCCTCGTGGGCGCCTCGGTCCCGATGGATCTGCGCCTCGCCGGCCTCTGGCGCCCCGCCCTGCCGCTGGCGGACGTGCTGGCGCTGCTCCGCCCGGTCGCCGCGACCGGTCTCACCCTCGCCGCCGCCTCCGGCGCACTGCTCTTTACGGTGCAGGCCCGAGACTACGCCGCGATGCCGCTCTTTGGCCTCAAGCTCGCTCTGATCGGCGCGGCCCTCGTCAACGCGCTCGCCTTCGGCCGCCGCGTCCTGCATCTGTCGCCCGCCTCCCGGCGCGCCGTCGGCCTGCTCTCGCTTTCGCTCTGGCTCGCTATCCTCGTCGCCGGCCGGATGCTCGGCTACGTCTGACAGCGGCTCCGCCACTCACCGGGCCGCATCCGTCCCGAACCTCTCCCGGTCGGCGGGCACCCGCCCAGCCGGAAAGGACGCAAGGGCCGCACGAGGTGCGCGCTCGCCCTCGGCGCCGCGAAGCACCGAACAGGACCCGCCCCGGCTCCGGCTGGTCGGAACAGGTGCCGGAACCCGCGTCAACACTTCTTCCAAATGAAATCAGAGCAAATGCGCCGGTCCCAGCCGGGACCACTCTTTGTGGAGCGCGAAAGCGAGCGGGTTCTGGCCTCCCAGGGGAGGGCTGGCATGCTGGCAGGGGCGAAAGGACTCGAACCTTCGACCCTCGGTTTTGGAGACCGATGCTCTACCAACTGAGCTACACCCCTGCGGGCCGGCATGCCGGGTCCGGATAGAGCGAAAGCCACGCCGATGCAAGGCCCTCGCGTCAGCCGCGCCCCATGAGCGAACGCATCCTGCGCGACATGGTCTCGCCCAGCTTCGCCAGCCCTGACGGGGACCCTTCCGGCAGATCGCGGAGCCCGTCGGGTTGCAGCAGCGCTACGTTCTGCCCCTCCAGGACGAGACACGAGAGCGTGCCGCTCCGGAATGCCCCCGTATCGATGGCGATCCGGTTGCGATGATGCTCCACCGTCGGAACGATCGTATGGCCGTGCACGACCTTGAAGCCGAAATCCTTCCTGGTCGAGAGGAACGGCTCGCGGATCCAGATCAGATCGTCGCGCCGCTGGCGCTCCATCGGCACGCCGGGCCGGATGCCGGCATGGGCGAAGACATAGCCGCCGACCCGGTGCCAGAGCTGGCAGGCTTCGATGAAATCGAGATGCGCCTGCGGGATCGCAGCCGCGAAGGCATCTCGTGTCGCGACCGGATCGTTCGGCGTCGCGTTGGGCACGCCGTAGGACGCCAGCGTCTCCGAGCCCCCCATCGCCGAATGGAGCCAGTGATAGGTCCGGTCGAACCAGTCGGGATCCTCGAGATACTCCGGGATGTAGCTGTCGTGGTTCCCGAGGAGAAAGCGTGCCGGCAGGTCCGAGTCCCGCAGCGCGATCAGCATGTCGATAACACCGCGGCTGTCGGGCCCGCGATCTACATAATCCCCAAGGCACAATACCAGCGGCCTGTCATGAGGTCGTTCGGCGATGTCAGTCCTGATGCGCGCGAGCACGGAATGCAGAAGATCCGTGCAGCCATGCACATCCCCAATCGCATAGATCCGCTGCCCGTCCGTGAGGTCCATCGCCGCCTGCCTGACCGTATCCTGCCGACGACCTAGGCCCGCAGACGGTCCTTGTCCATCCGGGCAGACCCCGGTGGCTAGTCCTGGATCGATTCCAGATAGCCGATGAGCGCGAGGATCTGGCCGTGAATGAAGGCATCGCGCTCTTCCGGGCTGTAGGGCAGGCCGAAATACTGCATCGCCTCCACCGCATAGCGATCACCCCAAGCCGGCATCTCCCGTGTGCCGTGGGCTTCCGAGCGCTTGCCGCCGGCGATGGAGGCATAGACCTCCTCGAAGGGGAAGGTGCCGCCGTTGGCGGCCGCGAGCCCGGTCAGATCGGTGGCCGGAACCGTCAGGTATCCCGCGATGACCCCGTCGCCCCGCCCTTCGATGCCGTGACACTGGGCGCAGCTCGCCATGTACTCGATCCGGCCGATATCGGCTTCCTGCGCAGTGGCAGGCGACGTGCCAAGAATGGCGACCGACAGGGCGATGACGGACAGGCGGGCGCGGGACATGGGCTGGACCTCCGGGTTCGGTTCACGCCTCGGAATATGACCGGGAGGGCGACGCCGTCACAAGCCGTATCTCCCGAAAGCGAAGGAGGCGGCGGACCCCGGTCCGCCGCCTCCCGCCGTCCCAAGCCCCGGCCTCGGGGCGGGCACTTGCCCGTTATTCGATGATCTTGGAGACGACGCCTGCGCCGACGGTGCGTCCGCCCTCGCGGATTGCGAAGCGCAGCTTCTCCTCCATGGCGATCGGCGCGATCAGCTCGACGTTGAACTTCAGGTTGTCGCCCGGCATCACCATCTCGGTGCCCTCGGGCAGCATCACCGTGCCGGTCACGTCCGTCGTGCGGAAGTAGAACTGCGGACGGTAGTTCGCGAAGAACGGCGTGTGACGGCCACCCTCTTCCTTGGTGAGGATGTAGGCCTCGGCCTCGAACTTGGTGTGCGGCTTCACCGAGCCGGGCTTGCACAGCACCTGGCCGCGCTCGACGCCCTCGCGCTCGATGCCGCGCAGCAGCACGCCGACATTGTCGCCCGCCTCGCCGCGGTCGAGGAGCTTGCGGAACATCTCGACGCCGGTGCAGGTCGTCTTCTTGTTGTCGCGGATGCCGACGATCTCGATCTCGTCGCCGACGTTCAGCACGCCGCGCTCGATCCGGCCGGTGGCGACCGTGCCGCGGCCCGAGATCGAGAACACGTCCTCGACCGGCATCAGGAACGGCTGGTCGATCGGACGGTCCGGGGTCGGGATGTACTCGTCGACCGCGGCCAGCAGCGCGCGGATCGAGTCCTCGCCGATCGCCTCGTCGCGTCCCTCGAGGGCGGCCAGCGCCGAGCCCTTCACGATCGGGATGTCGTCGCCGGGGAAGTCGTACTTCGACAGAAGCTCGCGCACTTCCATCTCCACGAGTTCAAGAAGTTCCTCGTCATCGACCTGGTCGACCTTGTTGAGATAGACCACCATCGCCGGCACGCCGACCTGCTTGGCCAGCAGGATGTGCTCGCGGGTCTGCGGCATCGGGCCGTCGGCAGCGTTCACCACGAGGATCGCGCCGTCCATCTGCGCCGCGCCGGTGATCATGTTCTTGACGTAGTCGGCATGGCCCGGGCAGTCGACATGGGCGTAGTGGCGCGGATCGGTCTCGTACTCGACATGCGCCGTCGAGATCGTGATCCCGCGCGCCTTCTCCTCGGGCGCGGCGTCGATCTGGTCATACGCCTTGAAGTCCCCGAAATACTTCGTGATCGCGGCCGTCAGCGTCGTCTTGCCATGATCAACGTGACCGATCGTCCCGATGTTCACATGCGGCTTGTTCCGCTCGAATTTCGCCTTCGCCATCTTGCCTGTTCCCGGTGAGGACCGGACGCGGTCTGCGCCCGGCAATGATGCGCGTGCGATTAGAGCCTGTGGCCTGGAAAGGCAAGCGGCGAAACCGGCCTGCGCCGGGCGCTCCCGGCCGGCCTGTCACGCTGGCAGGCCGGCCGATCACGTCTCCGTCACGCCGTGCCCGATAGGCAGGAGATGCGGCGCGTGCGCTAGGCGATGACGGGGGAGGGACGAATGGCATCGACGGCAGAAATTCCGGGGCGCCGGCGCGGACTCGGAGGGGCAGCGACATGACGGCCGCCCTGATCTTCGGACTCGCCGCGGGGCTCCTGCATCTGGCAGGGTTCGGCCTCTATGCCAGGAGAGTCTTTCGCGGCGAGATTGTCCCGCACGGCATCTCCTGGGCAATGCGGTGTTACGGCGCGCTGGTGCACCTGCTGATCTTCGCGGAGATCGGCATGCCCGTGGCAATCTTGATCCAGCCGGCCGTGTCCGGTCTCTGCGCGGTCGCGATCACCGTCTTCGCCCTTCTTCGGGGATCCTGGCTCGGTCCGACGCGCACGGATCGCTGCATTCTTGCGACGGATATCGGTCTGCTGCTGGTCTTTCTCGCGTTGCAGCGGATTGAACCGGACCCGGGAAGCGCCCTGCTGATCCAGAGCATCGTGGGCATCACGGTGATCCGCAAGATCGTGCCTTATCTGCCGGTGCTTGTGACGGTCATGGCGCGGCCGGACGTCGAGCGGCCCGGCGCCTGGGCGATCTGGACGCTTGGCTATGGCATGCTTTTCGGAGCCGCGATGCTGTCGGAGATGGGGCCGGTCTATGCTGCCTATCCGCTGGCAGTCTCGGCGGTGCATCTCGCGATCTGGGCAATGGTCGTGCGCAGGGTGCGTCTTCCGACCTCGGAAGTCCCGCGACGGAGCCCGTGGAGTGGGCCGGCTCGGATAGATGCCTTTCCGCCCTATCTGGCGTGACCGGGGCGAAACCCGGACCGATTCCGTGGCGGGAAACGCAAGAGCGGACGGTACTGGCTCGATGTCGCGATTATTATGCATTAATATCAGAAGGTTGGGTGGGCTTTCCGCCGATCGGCCGCCTTCCGCCGGGAAGCTGTTGACAAGGGGGTGGCCCGGGCATAGGTTCCGCCCGCTCTGACAGGGGTTCTCCCCTCTCGACAAAGCCACAATCTGGCGGTCACGACTCGGGCTCAGGCCCCAGTCCTCTGGAATTTCGCCGTGACGGGTCCGAAGGCGGGTCCGCTCGCGGCATTTTTGGCATTGTGCACATTCGGTGCGCGGTGCCGGCTGAAATGAAACGGTGTAGACGGGGTTGAAACTCGAATGCCAACGATCCAGCAGCTGATCCGCAACCCGCGGAAGCCGAAAGTGAAGCGCTCCAAGTCGATGCATCTGCAGTCCTGCCCGCAGAAGCGCGGCGTCTGCACGCGCGTCTACACGACGACGCCGAAGAAGCCGAACTCGGCGATGCGGAAGGTGGCCAAGGTGCGGCTCACCAACGGCTTCGAGGTCATCAGCTACATCCCCGGCGAGAGCCACAACCTTCAGGAGCATTCGGTGGTCCTGATCCGCGGCGGTCGTGTCAAGGACCTTCCGGGGGTTCGCTACCATATCCTGCGCGGCGTGCTCGATACCCAGGGTGTCAAGGACCGTCGCCAGCGCCGCTCGAAATACGGCGCCAAGCGGCCGAAATAAGGAACACACGACATGTCGCGACGTCACAGTGCCGAGAAGCGCCAGATCCTGCCGGATGCCAAGTACGGCGACAAGGTGCTTTCGAAGTTCATGAATAACCTGATGTACGACGGGAAAAAGTCGGCCGCAGAGGGTATCGTCTACGGTGCGCTCGAGCGCGTGGAGCAGAAACTGCGCCGCGCGCCGGTCGAGGTGTTTCACGAGGCGCTTGAGAACATCAAGCCGTCGGTCGAGGTGCGCTCGCGCCGTGTCGGCGGTGCGACCTATCAGGTGCCCGTCGAAGTTCGCCCCGAGCGCCGCGAGGCTCTTGCGATCCGCTGGCTCATCAAGGCGAGCCGCGCGCGCAACGAGCACACCATGGAAGAGCGTCTCGCCGGGGAGCTTCTCGACGCCGCCAACATGCGCGGATCCGCTGTCAAGAAGCGTGAAGATACCCACAAGATGGCCGATGCCAACAAGGCATTCAGCCACTACCGCTGGTAACACAAGGTTTCAGGAGCCCGCACGATGGCCCGCGATTACACGCTCGACCACTACCGCAACTTCGGGATCATGGCGCATATCGACGCCGGCAAGACCACGACGACCGAGCGGATCCTGTTCTACACCGGCAAGTCGCACAAGATCGGCGAAGTGCACGATGGCGCTGCGACCATGGACTGGATGGAGCAGGAGCAGGAGCGTGGGATCACCATCACCTCGGCTGCGACCACGACCTTCTGGCAGCGCCAGGACGATCCGGGCGTGATCCCGGAGGGCGAGACAAAGTTCCGGTTCAACATCATCGACACGCCGGGCCACGTGGACTTCACCATCGAGGTCGAGCGGTCGCTCGCCGTGCTCGACGGCGCGGTTTGCGTGCTTGATGCCAATGCCGGCGTGGAGCCGCAGACCGAGACCGTCTGGCGTCAGGCTGATCGCTACAAGGTCCCGCGCATCGTGTTCGTCAACAAGATGGACAAGATCGGCGCGGACTTCTTCAATTGCGTTCGCATGATCAAGGACCGGACCGGGGCCACGCCGTGTCCGATCCAGTTGCCGATCGGCGCCGAGACCGAACTCGAAGGCCATGTCGACCTGATCACGATGGAAGAGTGGACCTGGAAGGGCGAGGATCTGGGCGCGTCCTGGACCCGTCAGCCGATCCGGGCCGAGCTTGCCGACAAGGCGGCCGAGATGCGCGCCGAGATGATCGAGATCGCCGTCGACATGGATGACGCCGCGATGGAGGCCTATCTCGAGGGCGTCGAGCCCGATGTGCCGACGCTGCGCAAGCTCATCCGCAAGGGCACACTTGCCATGAAGTTCGTGCCGGTGATCTGCGGTTCGGCCTTCAAGAACAAGGGCGTGCAGCCGATGCTGAACGCGGTGATCGACTATCTGCCGACGCCGCTCGATGTGCCGCCCTATATGGGGTTTGCGCCGGACGACGAGACCGAAACCCGCAACATCGCGCGCTCGGCCGACGATGACCAGCCCTTCTCCGCGCTCGCCTTCAAGATCATGAACGACCCGTTCGTGGGGTCGCTGACGTTCACCCGGATCTATTCCGGCCAGATCAAGAAGGGTGACGGCATCCTGAACGCCACGAAGGGCAAGAAGGAGCGGATCGGCCGCATGATGATGATGCATGCGATCAACCGCGAGGAAATCGAAGAGGCGTTCGCCGGAGATATCATCGCTCTTGCCGGCCTCAAGGACACGACGACGGGCGATACGCTCTGCGATGCGCAGAAGCCCGTGGTTCTGGAGACGATGACCTTCCCCGATCCGGTCATCGAGATCGCGGTCGAGCCGAAGACGAAGAACGACCAGGAAAAGATGTCGCAGGGTCTTGGCGCGTCTGGCGGCCGAAGATCCGTCCTTCCGGGTCGAGACTGACATCGAGAGCGGTCAGACGATCATGAAGGGCATGGGCGAGCTTCACCTCGACATTCTCGTCGACCGGCTGAAGCGGGAGTTCAAGGTCGAGGCCAATATCGGCGCGCCGCAGGTTGCCTATCGCGAGACCATCGGTCGCGAGGCCGAGATCGACTACACCCACAAGAAGCAGTCGGGTGGCTCCGGTCAGTTCGCGCGCATCAAGCTGGTGATCTCGCCCACCGAGCCCGGCGAAGGCTATTCGTTCGAGTCGAAGATCGTCGGTGGCGCGGTTCCGAAGGAATACATCCCGGGCGTCGAGAAGGGCATCAAGTCGGTGATGGATTCGGGTCCGCTTGCGGCTTCCCGGTGATCGACTTCAAGGTCGCCCTTGTCGACGGCGCCTTCCATGACGTCGATTCCAGCGTTCTCGCGTTCGAGATCGCGGCGCGTGCGGCGATGCGCGACGGTCTGAAGAAGGCCGGTGCGAAGCTGCTCGAGCCGATCATGAAGGTCGAGGTGGTGACGCCGGAAGACTACACCGGCGGCATCATCGGGGATCTCACGTCGCGTCGTGGCCAGATCAACGGCCAGGATACCCGCGGCAACGCCATCGCGATCGAAGCGATGGTGCCGTTGGCGAACATGTTCGGCTACATCAACACCCTGCGTTCGATGTCGTCGGGCCGGGCGAACTTCACCATGCAGTTCGACCATTATGAAGCGGTCCCGCAGAATATTTCGGACGAGATCCAGGCGAAATTCGCCTGATCGGAAACAATGCGGGCTGCGGCCCGGAGACATGAAGGAGAAGCCAGATGGCGAAGGCGAAATTCGAGCGGAACAAGCCGCATGTGAACATCGGGACGATCGGTCACGTTGATCATGGCAAGACGACGCTGACGGCCGCGATCACGAAGTATTTCGGGGACTTCAAGGCGTATGACCAGATCGACGCCGCGCCCGAGGAGAAGGCGCGCGGGATCACGATCTCGACGGCGCATGTCGAGTACGAGACCGATCCGCGGCACTACGCCCATGTCGACTGCCCGGGCCATGCCGACTACGTCAAGAACATGATCACCGGCGCGGCGCAGATGGACGGCGCGATCCTCGTGGTGAACGCTGCCGACGGCCCGATGCCGCAGACCCGCGAGCACATCCTGCTGGCCAAGCAGGTCGGCGTGCCGGCGATGGTGGTCTATCTCAACAAGGTCGACCAGGTCGATGACGAGGAGCTTCTGGAACTCGTGGAGATGGAAGTGCGCGAGCTTCTGTCGAAGTACGACTTCCCCGGCGACGACATCCCGATCGTGAAGGGCTCGGCGCTGGCCGCCCTCGAGGGACGCGACGAGGCGATCGGCGAGGACTCGATCCGCGCGCTGCTGGCTGCGGTCGACGAGTACATCCCGACCCCGGACCGTCCGATCGACCAGCCGTTCCTGATGCCGGTCGAGGACGTGTTCTCGATCTCGGGCCGCGGCACGGTCGCCACCGGCCGGATCGAGCGCGGCGTGCTGAACGTCGGCGACGAGATCGAGATCGTCGGCATCCGCGACAACAAGAAGACGACCTGCACCGGCGTCGAGATGTTCCGCAAGCTCCTCGACCGCGGCGAGGCGGGCGACAATGTCGGCGTGCTGCTGCGCGGCATCGAGCGCGAGGGCGTCGAGCGCGGCCAGGTGCTGTGCAAGCCCGGCTCGGTGAAGCCGCACACCAAGTTCGAGGCCGAGGCCTACATCCTCACCAAGGAAGAGGGTGGCCGTCACACGCCGTTCTTCGCGAACTACCGTCCGCAGTTCTACTTCCGCACGACGGACGTGACCGGCACGGTGATGCTGCCCGAGGGCACCGAGATGGTGATGCCGGGCGACAACCTGAAGTTCAACGTCGAGCTGATCGCGCCGATCGCCATGGAGGAGAAGCTGCGCTTCGCAATCCGCGAGGGCGGACGCACCGTCGGCGCAGGCGTCGTCTCCAAGATCATCGAATAACGGGCAAGTGCCCGCCCCGAGGCCGGGGATCAGCCCCCGGCCCCGGTTCGTTTCCAACTGCCAGCCCCGAGAGGCGCCAGAAATGCAAGGTCAGAATATCCGCATCCGGCTGAAGGCCTTCGATTACCGGGTGCTCGATGCGAGCACGGCCGAGATCGTGAACACGGCCAAGCGGACCGGTGCACGGGTGCGCGGGCCGATCCCGTTGCCGAACAAGATCGAGAAGTTCACCGTGCTGCGCGGCCCGCATATCGACAAGAAGAGCCGTGAGCAGTTCGAGATCCGCACGCACAAGCGGCTCCTCGACATCGTTGACCCGACCCCCCAGACCGTGGACGCGCTTATGAAGCTCGACCTCGCGGCTGGCGTGGATGTCGAAATCAAGCTCTGAGGGGACCGAAGAGATGCGTTCCGGAGTGTTAGCAAAGAAGCTGGGCATGACCCGGCTGTTCATGGACGATGGCCGGCAGGTGCCTGTCACCGTGCTGCATATGGAAAACGTGCAGGTCGTGGCCCAGCGGACCGGCGAGCGCGATGGCTACACAGCCGTCCAGCTTGGCGCGGGCGCAGCCAAGGCCAAGCGCACCAGCCAGGCCATGCGCGGCCACTTCGCCGCAGCGAAGGTCGAGCCGAAGCGCAAGCTTGCCGAGTTCCGCGTGAGCCCCGACAACCTCATCGAGGTTGGCGAAGAGATCACGGCGAACCACTATTTCGCTGGCCAGTATGTCGATATCGCTGGCACCACGATCGGCAAGGGCTTTGCCGGCGCGATGAAGCGCCACAATTTCGGCGGCCTCAGGGCCTCGCACGGCGTCTCGATCAGCCACCGGTCCCACGGATCGACGGGCCAGTGCCAGGACCCGGGCCGTGTGTTCAAGGGCAAGAAGATGGCCGGGCACATGGGTGCCGTCCGCGTGACGACCCAGAATCTCGAAGTCGTCCGCACGGATGTCGATCGCGGCCTGATCATGGTCAAGGGGGCAGTTCCCGGCTCCAAGGGCGGATGGGTCACGATCAAGGATGCGGCCAAGAAGCCGGTGCCCGAGGGCGTGATCCTGCCGGCCGCGCTGCGCTCCGAGGCCCGCAAGGCTGCCGAAGCGGCTGCAAAGGCAGCGGAAGCCGCCGCGGCCGCCGAGGCCGAAGCCGAAGCCGCGCGTCAGGCCGAGCAGGCCGCAGCGGAAGAAGCTGCGCTGAAAGCGGCCGAAGCTGACAGCAACGCCGATGGAAACGATGCGGCTCCCGAAGGAGGCGACGAGAAATGAAGATGGACGTGATCAAGCTGGACGCGAGCGCGGCCGGGTCGATCGAGCTGGACGAGACCGTCTTCGGTCTCGAACCGCGCGCCGACATCCTGCATCGCGTCGTCCGGTGGCAGCTTGCCAGGCGTCAGGCCGGGACGCACAGCGTTAAGGGCCGGTCGGAAGTCAGCTATTCGACAAAGAAGATCTATCGCCAGAAGGGCACCGGTGGCGCACGCCACGGGTCCCGGAAGGCCCCGATCTTCCGCAAGGGCGGTACCTACAAGGGGCCGACGCCGCGCAGCCACGCCCATGACCTGAACAAGAAGTTCCGGGCGCTGGGCCTCAAGCATGCGCTCTCGGCCAAGGCCGTTGCGGGCCAGCTCGTGGTGATCGACACGGCCGATCTGGCCGAGGCGAAGACGAGGCTCCTCGCCGGAGCCGTGCGCGAGAACGGCTGGAAGCGGGTGTTGATCATCGACGGTGCGGAAGTGAACGCGAATTTCGCCGCCGCCGCCCGCAACATCGAGGGTCTCGACGTGCTGCCGAGCATGGGCGCCAATGTCTACGACATCCTGCGGCGCGACACGCTGGTGCTGACGAAGGCCGCCGTGGAAGCGCTGGAGGCGCGACTGAAATGAGCGTGAAACCGGAGCTTTATGACCTGATCCGCAAGCCGGTCATCACCGAAAAGGCCACGATGGCGTCCGAATCCGGCGCCGTGGTGTTCGAGGTTGGCATGGATGCGACCAAGCCGCAGATCAAGGAAGCGATCGAGACCCTGTTCAACGTCAAGGTCAAGGCGGTGAACACCACCGTGACCAAAGGCAAGGTCAAGCGGTTCCGCGGCCGGCTCGGCAAGCGGGCCGACGTGAAGAAGGCCTACGTGACCCTTGAAGAAGGCAACACGATCGACGTGACCACCGGTCTCTGAGATTGACCCGTCCGGGCCCGAGGGCCGGGACGGATTTCGACCAAACGGCCCGGCGACGGGCGAGACAGCCAACGGAAGACAGCAAGACATGGCGTTAAAATCATACAAGCCGACGACGCCGGGCCAGCGCGGGCTGGTTCTGATCGACCGTTCCGAGCTTTGGAAAGGCCGCCCGGTCAAGTCCCTCACCGAGGGTCTGATCAGCAAGGGCGGTCGGAACAATACCGGACGGATCACCATGCGCAGACGTGGTGGCGGCGTGAAGAAGCTCTATCGCATCGTCGATTTCAAGCGGACCAAGCGGGATGTGCCGGGCAAGGTGATCCGGATCGAATACGATCCGAACCGGACGGCCTTCATCGCGCTGGTCGGCTACGCCGATGGCGAGCAGGCCTACATCCTTGCGCCGCAGCGTCTGGCTGTGGGGGACAACGTGGTCTCGGCGGCCAAGGCCGACATCAAGCCCGGCAACGCGATGCCGTTCTCGTCCATGCCGATCGGCACGATCGTGCACAACGTCGAGATGAAGCCCGGCAAGGGCGGTCAGATCGCCCGGGCTGCGGGAACCTATGCGCAGTTCGTTGGCCGTGATGGTGGCTATGCGCAGATCCGGCTGTCCTCGGGCGAGCTTCGGCTCGTGCGCCAGGAGTGCATGGCGACGGTCGGGGCGGTGTCGAACCCCGACAACTCGAACCAGAACCTCGGCAAGGCCGGCCGCAACCGGCACAAGGGCCTGCGGCCGAGCGTCCGCGGCGTCGTGATGAACCCGATCGACCACCCGCATGGCGGCGGCGAGGGCCGGACCTCCGGAGGCCGTCACCCGGTGACGCCCTGGGGCAAGCCGACCAAGGGTGCACGCACTCGGTCGAACAAAGCGTCGGACAAGTACATCCTGCGTTCGCGTCACCAGAAGAAGAACAAGCGGTAAGGAGCCGAACACATGGCACGCTCTGTCTGGAAAGGCCCCTTCGTCGATTCCTTCGTCCTGAAAAAGGCCGAAAAGGTTCGCGAATCCGGCCGCAATGAAGTCATCAAGATCTGGTCGCGTCGTTCGACCATCCTGCCCCAGTTCGTGGGTCTGACCTTCGGCGTCTACAACGGCAAGAAGCACATCCCGGTCAACGTCACCGAGGACATGATCGGTCAGAAGTTCGGCGAATACAGCCCGACCCGTACCTATTATGGTCATGCGGCGGACAAGAAAGCGAAGCGGAAGTAAGTCATGGGCAAGGAAAAGAACCCCCGCCGCGTCGCGGAGAACGAAGCGATGGCCGTGAGCCGCATGCTGCGAACCAGCCCCCAGAAGCTCAATCTCGTGGCCGCGATGATCCGCAACAAGCCGGTCGACAAGGCACTCAGCGATCTGACCTTTTCCAAGAAACGGATTGCCGACGACGTCAAGAAGACGCTTCAGTCGGCGATCGCGAATGCCGAGAACAATCATGGTCTCGACGTCGATGAACTGGTCGTCGCCGAGGCTTTCGTCGGCAAGAACCTCGTGATGAAGCGCGGTCGCCCGCGGGCGCGTGGCCGCTTCGGCGAAGATCCTGAAGCCGTTCAGCCAGGTCACGATCAAGGTGCGTCAGGTCACCGCAGAGGAGCACGCCTAATGGGACAGAAGATCAACCCGATCGGCCTGCGCCTTCAGGTCAACCGTACCTGGGACAGCCGCTGGTTCGCTGACGGCGAGGAGTACGGCAAGCTTCTTCACGAAGACATCGCGATCCGCGAATTCGTCAAGAAGAACGCCGCTCAGGCCGGGATCAGCCGCGTCGTGATCGAGCGCCCGCACAAGAAGTGCCGCGTGACGATCCATGCCGCCCGTCCGGGTGTCATCATCGGCAAGAAGGGCGCCGATATCGAGGTGATGCGCAAGAAGCTTGCGAAGCTCACCGATTCGGAACTGCACCTCAATATCGTCGAAGTGCGCAAGCCGGAAATCGACGCGGCTCTCGTCGGCGAGAACATCGCGCAGCAGCTCGAGCGCCGGGTCAGCTTCCGTCGTGCGATGAAGCGTGCGGTGCAGAACGCCATGCGCATGGGCGCGCTCGGCATCCGGGTCAATGTCGCCGGACGTCTGGGCGGTGCGGAAATCGCCCGGACCGAATGGTATCGCGAGGGTCGGGTGCCGCTTGCACACGCTGCGTGCGGACATCGATTACGCGCATGTGGAAGCCAAGACGGCCTACGGGATCATCGGCATCAAGGTCTGGATCTTCAAGGGCGAGATCCTCGAGCACGATCCGCAGGCCCGCGACCGTCGCCAGACCGAACTGCAGGAACAGGGGGGCCGTCCGCAGCGCGCGCGCTGAGGGACGTGACATCCCGGGAGAACCAAGATGCTTTCACCGAAGCGCACCAAATTCCGCAAGCAGCACAAGGGCCGGATCCATGGCGAAGCCAAGGGCGGTTCCGACCTGACTTTCGGTCATTACGGCCTGAAGGCCACCGAACCCGAGCGCATCACGGCGCGTCAGATCGAGGCGGCCCGCCGCGCGCTGACCCGCCACATGAAGCGCCAGGGCCGTGTGTGGATCCGGATCTTCCCGGACGTTCCGGTCTCGAAGAAGCCGACCGAAGTCCGCATGGGCAAGGGCAAGGGTTCCGTCGAATTCTGGGCCGCGAAAGTGAAGCCTGGACGCATCATGTTTGAGATTGACGGCGTCGGCGAGGATGTGGCAAAGGAAGCGCTGCGGCTGGCAGCGATGAAGTTGCCGGTCAAGTGTCGTTTTATCACGCGCGAAGACTGGTGAGTTGACGCCCCGGGAAGCCGGGGCGCACAGCAGTTTTGATTGGAACAGCGTCGGGGCGTGCCCCGGTAGCTTCTGATGAAGGGAATGGGCCATGAAACCGGCCGATCTGCGGGAAAAGACTCCCGACCAGCTGCGCGAGGATCTCTCCCAGCTCAAGAAAGAGGCCTTCAACCTGCGCTTCCAGCAGGCGACCGGCCAGCTCGAGAACACCGCGCGGATGAAGACCGTTCGCCGCGACGCCGCGCGGGTCAAGACCGTGCTGAACCAGAAGGCCGCTGCGGCGGCGGGAGAAGCCTGACATGCCCAAGCGAATTCTGCAGGGGACCGTGACCAGCGACCAGAACGAACAGACCGTCACCGTGTCGGTCGAGCGGCGTTTCACGCATCCGGTCATGAAGAAGACGGTCCGGAAGTCCAAGAAGTACCGGGCCCACGATCCGGAGAACCAGTTCAAGGTCGGTGATACCGTTCGCATCCGCGAATGCGCGCCGATCTCGAAGAACAAGCGTTGGGAGGTTCTGGTGGACGGCGCCGAGGCGTAATCCCCCAACCAGTTTTGTCGAAACCGCGGGGCGCGTCCCCGCAGGTCGGGAGTTAATCTAATGATCCAGATGCAAACCAATCTGGATGTCGCTGACAATTCCGGCGCGCGCCGGGTTCAGTGCATCAAGGTCCTGGGCGGATCGAAGCGGAAATACGCCTCCGTGGGCGACATCATCGTGGTGTCGGTGAAGGAAGCGATCCCGCGCGGCCGCGTCAAGAAGGGCGACGTCCGCAAGGCCGTCGTCGTACGCACTGCCAAGGAAGTGCGGCGTGACGACGGGACCGCGATCCGGTTCGATCGGAATGCGGCCGTGATCCTCAACAATCAGAACGAGCCGGTCGGCACCCGTATCTTCGGGCCGGTCGTGCGCGAGTTGCGGGCGAAGAACTTCATGAAGATCATCTCGCTTGCGCCGGAGGTGCTGTGATGGCTGCGAAACTCCGCAAGGGTGACAAGGTCATCGTGCTCGTCGGCAAGGACAAGGGCAAGAAGGGCGAGATCACCCGCGTCATGCCAGCCGACAACAAGGCCGTCGTTTCGGGCGTGAACGTCTTCGTCCGGCACACCAAGCAGAGCCAGGCGTCCCAGGGCGGCCGGATCGCCAAGGAAATGCCGATCGAGCTTTCGAACCTCGCGCTCGTCGATCCGAAGTCGGGCGAGGCAACGCGCGTCGGTTTCCGGACCGAGGACGGCAAAAAGGTGCGCTACGCCAAGAAATCGGGGGAAGTGATCAATGGCTGAGTATACGCCCCGCCTGAAGCAGCATTACACCGACAATGTCCGTGGTGCTCTGAAGACCGAATTCGACTATCGCAACGACATGCAGATCCCGAAGCTCGACAAGATCGTGCTCAACATGGGCGTCGGCGAGGCCGTTTCGGATTCGAAGAAGATCCGCTCCGCGGAGGCCGATCTGGCGCAGATCGCCGGGCAGAAGCCGGTAATCACCAAGGCCAAGAAGTCGATCGCCGGCTTCAAGGTCCGCGAGGACATGCCGCTCGGCGTGAAGGTGACGCTGCGCGGCGCGAAGATGTACGAGTTCCTCGACCGCCTCATCACGGTGGCGATGCCGCGCATCCGCGACTTCCGCGGCGTGAGCGGCAAGAGTTTCGACGGCCGCGGCAACTATGCCATGGGCCTCAAGGAGCACATCGTCTTCCCCGAGATCAACTTCGACAAGATCGAGCAGGTCTGGGGCATGGACATCGTGATCTGCACGACCGCGAAGACCGACGCCGAAGCGAAGGCGTTGCTCAAGCATTTCAACATGCCGTTCGCGGCCTGACGCGCTGGAGAGAGAAACATGGCAAAAGTCAGCATGATCGAGCGCGAGAAGAGACGTCAGGCCCTCGTGAAGAAGTACGCCGCCCGCCGGGCGGAGCTCAAGGAAATCGCCCGCAACCAGGACCTTCCGATGGAAGACAGGTTCAAGGCGCGTCTCACGCTCGCCAAGCTTCCGCGCAACTCGTCCCCGACGCGGCTTCACAACCGCTGCGCGGTGTCGGGTCGCCCGAAAGCCTATTATCGCAAGCTGCGCATGTCGCGCATCGCGCTTCGGGACTACGCCTCGAAGGGGCAGATCCCCGGCATGGTCAAGTCGAGCTGGTAAGGGGAGCACGATATGTCAGTGAATGATCCGATCGGCGATATGCTCACCCGCATTCGCAACGCCTCGATGCGCGGCAAGTCCACCGTGCGGACGCCTGCGTCGAAGGTCCGCAAATGGGTCCTCGATGTCCTTCAGGCCGAGGGATATATCCGCGGCTACGAGGATACGACGAACGAGCGGGGCCTGCCCGAGATCGAAATCTCGCTCAAGTATTTCGATGGCGAGCCGGTCATCCGCGAACTGCGCCGGATCTCGACCCCCGGTCGGCGCGTATACACCGGCGTCAAGGAAATGCCGCAGGTCCGTCAGGGCCTCGGCGTCGCGATCGTCTCGACGCCCCAGGGTGTCATGTCCGATGCACAGGCCCGCTCCGCGAATGTCGGCGGCGAGGTTCTGTGCACCGTGTTCTGAGGAGGGGCAGATGTCTCGTATTGGCAAGAGACCGGTCGAACTTCCCGGCGGCGTAACGGCCTCCCTCTCCGGGCAGACGATCGAGGTGAAGGGACCGAAGGGCACCCGCAGCTTCACGGCGACCGATGATGTCACGATCGCCGTCGCGGACAACGCAATCACCGTGACGCCGCGCGGCAAGTCCAAGCGGGCCCGTCAGCAATGGGGTATGTCCCGAACCCAGGTCGACAATCTGGTGACTGGCGTCACGACTGGCTTCAAGCGCGAGCTTGAGATCAACGGTGTGGGCTACCGCGCCGCGGCGCAGGGCAAGATCCTCAAGCTGTCGCTCGGCTACAGCCATGATGTCGACTTCGAGATCCCCGACGGCGTGACCGTGGCGACCCCCAAGCCGACCGAAGTGGTCGTCGAAGGCATCGATCAGCAGGTCGTCGGTCAGGTTGCGGCAAACATCCGTGCATGGCGCAAGCCGGAGCCCTACAAGGGCAAGGGCATCAAGTACAAAGACGAATTCATCTTCCGCAAGGAAGGCAAGAAGAAGTAGGAGCGCTTACGATGGCGAACAGCAAAAGAGACCTGTTCCTGAAGCGCCGTATGCGCGTCAGGAGCAAACTGCGGAAACTCGGGGGCGATCGTCCCCGTTTGAGCGTCCACCGGTCCTCGAAGAACATCTCGGTCCAGGTGATCGACGATGCACAGGGCCGCACGCTCGCGGCCGCCTCGACGCTCGAGGCGGATCTCGGGCTGAAGGGCAAGAACAACAAGGAAGCGGCCGCGAAAGTGGGCGCCGAAATCGCGGCGCGCGCAAAGGCGGCTGGGGTCGAGGAAGTCTATTTCGACCGCGGTGGCTTCCTGTTCCACGGCAAGGTCAAGGCCTTGGCAGATGCCGCCCGCGAGGGCGGCCTGAAATTCTAGGGGTAGACCTCAATGGCTAGAGACGACAACCGCGGGGGTCGCCGCGACCGCGACGAAACCCCGGAATTCCAGGATCGCCTCGTTGCGATCAACCGTGTGTCGAAGACCGTGAAGGGCGGCAAGCGGTTCGGCTTCGCAGCCCTCGTCGTGGTCGGTGACCAGAAGGGCCGGGTCGGCTACGGCAAGGGAAAGGCGCGCGAAGTGCCCGAAGCGATCCGCAAGGCGACCGAGCAGGCCAAGCGCCAGATGGTTCGGGTGCCGCTCCGCGAGGGCCGTACGTTGCACCACGACGTCAACGGACGCCACGGGGCCGGAAAGGTCGTGATGCGGACGGCTCCTGCCGGGACCGGGATCATCGCCGGCGGTCCGATGCGAGCCGTTTTCGAGATGCTGGGCGTCCAGGACGTTGTTGCCAAGTCCATCGGCAGCCAGAACCCCTACAACATGGTTCGTGCGACCATCGACGGGCTGGAGCGCGAGTTGAGCCCGCGCAATGTCGCACAGCGGCGCGGCAAGAAGGTCGCCGATATCCTTCCGAAGTCGGCCGCCGAAGCCGCTGCGGAAGCGCCGGCCGAAGCCTGAGGAGGGCGATCATGGCAAAGACCAAGACCATCGTGGTGAAGCAGATCGGCTCGCCGATCCGTCGCCCGGCCGAACAGCGCGCGACGCTGGTCGGGCTGGGGCTGAACAGGATGCACCGCACCCGCGAGCTTCCCGATACCCCCGCGACGCGCGGGATGGTCAACAAGATCCCGCATCTTGCGACCATCATCGAGGAGCGCGGCTGATTTTCAGCCGCTACGCCGCCGCGCCGGTCCTTTTCGGGTCGGTGCGCTTTTGAAACTAATGCCGTGGTCGGCCGCTCCCGTCGCTGGGGGTCGCATCCGGCAAGGAGAAGCGACATGAAACTGCACGAACTCCGGGACAATCCCGGCGCCACCAAGAAAGCAAAGCGCGTTGGTCGCGGGCCAGGCTCGGGCCTCGGCAAGACCGGCGGCCGGGGCATCAAGGGGCAGAAGTCCCGCTCGGGTGTTGCGATCAACGCTTATGAGGGCGGCCAGATGCCCCTCTATCAGCGTTTGCCGAAGCGGGGCTTCACCAACATCAACTCCAAGCGCCATTCGGTGATCAATCTGGGCCTGATCCAGAAGTTCATCGATGCCGGACGCATCGATGCGACGGCACCGATTACCGAAGCCAGCCTCGTCGAGAGTGGCGTGATCCGCCGCAAGCGCGACGGTGTCCGCGTTCTGGCAAAGGGCGAGCTGAGTGCCGCAATCGACATCACGATCACCGGCGCGTCCGCCGCGGCGATCGCCGCGATCGAGAAGGCTGGCGGCAAAGTGACCGTCGCGCAGCCTGCCACGACGGACGCACCGGCCGAATGAGGCTTGTGGCCGCCGGTCCGGCGGCTTAAGCCCGGAACGATTTTCGCGCCGCCGGTCCGGGGATCCCCGTCCCGGCGGCGTTTCGCATCGAGGAGGGCCTTCATGGCATCCGCTGCTGAACAGATGGCCGCCAACATCAGCTGGAGCACCTTCGGCAAGGCCAAGGATCTCCAGAGCCGTATTCTTTTCGCCATCGGTCTTCTGATCGTCTACCGGATTGGCACCTACATACCGGTGCCCGGCATAGATGGTGCAAGGCTCGCGCAGTTCTTCGAGCAGGCCAATGCCGGGATCGGTGGGATGCTCAACATGTTTACCGGCGGAGCGGTCGGGCGCATGGCGATCTTCGCGCTCGGCATCATGCCCTACATTTCTGCCTCGATCATCGTTCAGCTGCTGACCTCGATGGTCCCGAGCCTGCAGGCTCTCAAGAAGGAGGGCGAGGCCGGACGCAAGAAGATCAACCAGTATACGCGCTACGGCACGGTTTTCCTCGCCACGATGCAGGCCTATGGCTTGGCGATCGGCCTCGAGGCGGAAGGGATGGCCCATGATCCGGGCTGGTTCTTCCGCATCGGCGTCGTCATCACGCTGGTCGGTGGAACGATGTTCCTGATGTGGCTCGGTGAGCAGATCACCGCGCGGGGTATTGGCAACGGTATCTCGTTGATCATCTTCGTCGGCATCATCGCGGAGCTTCCCGCGGCCCTGGCGCAGTTCTTCACCCAGGGCCGGACCGGCGCGCTGAGCCCGGTCGTCATCGTCGGCATCATGGTGATGGCGATCGCGGTCATCGCGTTCGTGGTCTTCATGGAGCGCGCTCTGAGGAAGATTCACATCCAGTATCCGAAGCGCCAGGTCGGCATGAAGGTCTATGGCGGGGAGAGCTCGCATTTGCCGGTCAAGGTCAACCCGGCGGGCGTTATCCCGGCGATCTTCGCCTCGTCGCTGCTGCTTCTGCCGGCGACTGTCACGACCTTCAGCGGTACAACCACCGACGGTGGTGGCATCATGGGCTACATCTCGGCCTATATGGGGCGCGGCCAACCGCTCTATCTGCTCGGCTTCGGCGCCCTGATCGTCTTCTTCACCTATTTCTACACCGCCAACGTCGCCTTCAAATCCGATGACGTTGCCGACAATCTCAAGAAGCAGGGCGGCTTCATCCCGGGCATCCGTCCGGGCCAGAAGACCATCGAGTATCTTGATTATGTGGTGTCGCGCCTGCTCGTGCTGGGCTCGGCCTATCTCGCGGCTGTCTGCCTCCTGCCCGAAGTCCTGATCTCGCAGCTCTCGGTGCCGTTCTATTTCGGAGGGACGTCGCTTCTGATCGTGGTGTCCGTGACCATGGACACGATCACCCAGATCCAGTCCCACATGCTCGCGCATCAATATGAGGGACTGATCGAAAAATCCAAACTGCGCGGCAAGGGACGGGGGAAATCACGCCGATGAACATCATACTTCTGGGACCGCCGGGGGCGGGCAAGGGGACGCAGGCCCGCATTCTGGTCGAGGAACACGGGCTCGTGCAGCTCTCTACCGGCGACATGCTGCGTGCCGCGAAATCGAGCGGAACCGAGATGGGCAAGAAGGTCGCCGACGTCATGGCCCGGGGCGATCTCGTGACCGACGACATCGTCATCGGCCTGATCGAGGAACAGCTCGACGGCGAGGCCGGAAGCCAGGGCCTGATCTTCGACGGTTTCCCGCGCACGCTTGCCCAAGCCGATGCGCTCGAGGCACTTATGGCCAAGAAGGGCAAGACCCTCGAAGCGGTCGTCGAGATGCGGGTCGATGACGAGGCGCTGGTCAGGCGCATCACCGGACGCTTCACCTGCGGCGGCTGCGGCGAGGTCTACCACGACCAGACGAAGCCGACGTCGAAGCCCGGCATCTGCGACAAATGCGGTTCCACCGACATGGTCCGCCGCGCCGACGACAACGAAGAATCCGTCCGGGTCCGGTTGATGGCCTATTACCGGAATACCGCTCCGCTGATCGGCTACTATCATGCCAAGGGCAAGCTGCGACCGGTGGACGGACTGGGCGAGATCGACGCGATTTCGGCCGATATCAGAAAAGCGCTCGCCCTCTGAAGAAAAGACTGGTTTCCGCCCTTGACGGCGGAGGCCGCATTCGTATGATCCGCGCTCTCTCCAGAGAGAGTCGTTCCCACTACATTTCACCTCGGGGACGCGGGATGCACGGCCCAGAGAGATGGGTATCGCGAGCCTGCCGGCGGGTCCGGCGGGCATTGGCTTTTGATGAAGGGTCCCCCGCGGGCCCGGTGAAAGAGACGGAGCAGGACCTTTGGCGCGCATAGCTGGCGTTAACATTCCGACGAACAAGAGGGTGGTGATCGCCCTCACCTACATTCATGGCATCGGGCGCACCACGGCCGACAAGATGGTGACCGACCTGTCGATTCCGGCGAACAGCCGCGTCAACGAGCTGAGCGACGCGGATGTGTTGCGCATCCGCGAGTACATCGACGCCAATCTCGCCGTCGAAGGCGATCTGCGGCGCGAGAATCAGATGAACATCAAGCGGCTCATGGACCTCGGCTGCTACCGTGGCCTGCGTCATCGGCGCGGTCTTCCGGTGCGCGGTCAGCGGACCCACACCAATGCCCGTACCCGCAAGGGCCCGGCCAAAGCCATCGCCGGCAAGAAGAAATAAGGGGTCAGGTCCATGGCACGTGAAAAGGTTCGCGCGAAGCGCAAGGAACGCAAGAACATCTCCACCGGTGTGGCGCATGTGAATGCAAGCTTCAACAACACGAAGATCCTGATCGCCGACGCGCAGGGCAACGCGATCGCCTGGTCATCCGCAGGCACGATGGGCTTCAAGGGGTCGCGCAAGTCGACGCCCTATGCCGCCCAGATGGCCGCGGAAGACGCGGGCAAGAAGGCGCAGGAGCATGGCGTCCGCACCCTCGAGGTCGAGGTGCAGGGCCCGGGCTCCGGTCGCGAGAGCGCGCTGCGCGCCCTGGGTGCCGTCGGTTTCCAGATCACGGCGATCCGGGATGTGACCCCGATCGCCCATAACGGCTGCCGCCCCCCCAAGCGCCGCCGCGTCTGATCGACGATCTTGCGAGGCGGGCTGCCGAAACCGGCAGTCCGCACGCTGCTATTACCTCGGGAGTTCTCCGGCCAGGGATCCGGTCAGGGAACAGGAATGGAGGGCCAAGGCCATGATGATCCACAAGAACTGGCAGGAACTGATCCGGCCGACTGCACTCGAGATCAAGCCGGGCGCCGATCCCGACCGTCAGGCGACAGCAATAGCCGAGCCGCTGGAGCGGGGCTTCGGGCTGACGCTCGGAAATGCGCTGCGCCGGGTTCTGATGTCCTCCCTGCAGGGGGCTGCAATCACCTCGGTCCAGATCGAGGGTGTGCTGCACGAGTTTTCCAGCGTTCCCGGCGTGCGCGAGGACGTGACGGACATCGTCCTGAACCTCAAGGGCGTCGCGGTGAAGATGGACGTCGAGGGCCCAAAGCGGGTCGAGATCCGTGCCACTGGCCCGGGAGTGGTCACCGCCGGTGACATCACCGAGACCAACGGCATCGAGATCCTGAACCGCGATCACGTGATCTGTCATCTCGACGACGGCGCCACGCTGAGCATGGAACTCACGGTCGAGACCGGCAAGGGCTATGTCGCCGCCGACCGCAACCGGCCCGAAGACGCCCCGATCGGGCTCATCTCGGTCGACGCGCTGTTCTCGCCGATCAAGAAGGTCAGCTACAAAGTCGAGCCGACCCGGGAAGGCCAGGTTCTGGACTATGACAAGCTGATGCTGGTGGTGGAGACCGACGGCTCGGTCAGTCCCGACGATGCGATCGCCTACGGTGCCCGTATACTCCAGGACCAGCTTTCGGTCTTCGTGAACTTCGACGAGCCGAGTGCCGGCACCCGTACCGACGAGGACAGCGATCTCGAGTTCAATCCGCTTCTTCTCAAGAAAGTCGACGAGCTCGAACTTTCGGTCCGTTCGGCGAACTGCCTGAAGAACGACAACATCGTCTATATTGGTGACCTGATCCAGAAGACCGAGGCCGAGATGTTGCGGACGCCGAATTTCGGCCGCAAGTCTCTCAACGAGATCAAGGAAGTCCTGACGACGATGGGCCTTCATCTCGGCATGGAAATCGTGGACTGGCCGCCGGAGAACATCGAGGATCTTGCCAAGAAATTCGAGGACCAGTTCTGATCCGAAATCCGGGGGCCGCTCGCGGCCCCTGTCAATCCGGGCAATCACGCCCCAAGGAGTGCGGTCCCGCTCGAGGGTCGCCGGACAAAGCATAAAGCACCATAGGAGTTCTCCATGCGCCACGGTAACGGATACCGCAAACTCAACCGCACTCACGAGCACCGCAAGGCGATGTTCGCGAACATGGCCTCGTCGCTGATCGAGCACGAGCAGATCAAGACGACCTTGCCGAAGGCCAAGGAGCTCAAGCGGATCATCGACAAGCTGATTACGCTCGGGAAACGGGGCGACCTTCATTCTCGCCGTCTTGCGGCCGCACAGATCAGGCAGGAACCCGCCGTCGCCAAGCTCGTCGACGTGCTCGGGCCGCGCTACAAGGATCGACAGGGCGGCTATTCCCGGGTCCTGAAGGCCGGGTTCCGCTACGGTGACATGGCCCCGATGGCGATCATCGAACTGGTCGATCGCGACCCTGCTGCCAAGGGGGCGGCCGACAAGGCTCGTGTCGCCGCGGAACTGGTGGACGACGAAGCCTGACTGGATTTGCGCCGGCTTCGGTCGGCGCGGATCTCCTCAGTCGGCTTGCCCAACCCGTATCGGTCGGTCCGCTCGAGGCTTGAGCGTCTTCTGTACCAGATAGACGCCGGCTGCCAGACCGACGCCAATTACGTCGGTTATCAGGCCTCCCTTGATGAGCAGGAGTGCGGCGCAGAGGAGCCCGGCTCGAAGGTACCAAACCAGCTCCGAGCCGGCGAACCATCCCTGAACGGACGACGACAGCAGGTAGACGCCGACGAGGGCCGTCGTGAGGGCGAGACCGACCGTGAGCCACGGTCCCTGCAGGAGCAGGGCCGAGGAATAGAAGAACATGAACGGCACGATGAAGGCCGACAGCCCCATCTTGAATGAAGCAACCGAGGTCTCCATCGGGTTCGCACCCGAAATCCCCGCCGCGGCATAGGAGGCCAATGCCACCGGCGGGGTGATCGCTGAGACGACCGCGAAGTAGAAAACGAAGAAATGCGCGGTCAGCGCCGGGATGCCCAGTTCGATCAAACCGGGCGCAACAACGGAGGCGGCAACGGCATACGCTGCGGTGGTCGGCATTCCCATTCCGAGCAGGATGGACACGCACATCGCGAAGATGAGTGCCAGCAATTGCGAGACGCCTGCGAGGCCGAGCAGCAGGTTCGAGAAGCGCGCTCCGACGCCCGTGAGAGAGATCACCCCGACGATGATGCCGGCGCAGGCGCAGACGGCAATGATCTGGATCGACATCACGCCGGCTATCTCGAAGGCACGCAGGATCGCGCGTGGTCCCATCCGGTGCGGCGTGAGCCAGCTGACGACCGCTGCCGCCATCGTCGCCAGCGTACCGGCCCGGATCACCGAATAGCCCATGAAGAGCGCCCCGATCAGGATGATGATCGGAATGAAGAGGTAGACCTGACGGGCGAGTTTGGCGAATTTCGGCAGCTCATCCTCGCGCATTCCGCGCATCCCGAGCTTGGCCGCTTCGAGATCGACCATGAAGTACACCGACGCGAAATAGAGAATCGCGGGAATGATCGCGGCAATGGCGATGTCGGTGTACGGAATGCCGGTGATCTCGGCCATGATAAAGGCACCGGCTCCCATGATCGGCGGCATGATCTGCCCGCCGGTCGATGCGGCGGCCTCGACGGCGCCGGCAGTCTGCTTGCTGTATCCCACCTTCTTCATCAGCGGGATCGTCAGCGATCCGGTCGCGACGACGTTTCCGGCCGAGGTTCCGTTGATCATTCCCATCAGGCCCGATGCGAACACCGCGACCTTGGCTGGCCCGCCGCGTGCGCGACCGGCAGCGGCGAAGGCGAAGTTGACGAAATAATCACCGACTTTCGACGCCTGCAGGAAGGCCGCGAAGATCACGAAGAGGATGATGTAGGTGGACGAGACCGCCGTCGTCGGACCGAGGATGCCGACATCGGTATAGATCTGGCTGAAGAACCGCTCCCATGTCACGGGTGGAGCCTTCAGGAAACCGGGCAGGGCGGGGGCCACGAAAACGTAGCCGAGAAAGATCAGCGCGATCACCACCAGCGCATAGCCCGCGACCCGGCGTGTCAACTCCATGATAAGGAGAGATCCCGCAAGGGCGGCAAGCGAGATTCCTATCGGTGCGAATGGCGTGCCGGTCGAAACGCGCATGGGCGTCGCGTAGAGCGTGATCAGGTAGACCGCGACGGCAACTGCACAGACGGACAGGACGAAATCGGGCGGCGAGAGACCGTCGCGCGGCTGTCGGTCATACCACGAGGCGAAGATGCCTCCGGTCGTGGCGACGAGGAGGGGTAGGCCGAACCACCATATCTCGCGGGCGCGCACCCCCGGATCCACACCATTCCAGAGGGCGCCGCCAGCGATGTCCATCGCGAAAGTGATTGCGGCACCGAGAGCGAGGAGCGCTGGCAACATCAGCACCATCGCGGCGTTCCGTATCGTCCGCGAGCCTTTCCCCGAATCGAGGGGCGTGGCTCCGGCATAGAGCAGGAAGCCGAGGATCAGCGCCCCCGTCACGTGGACTATCCGAAAGTTCCATGTTTCCATGGGAAGGCGCGGGAGAAGAGGCAGGTCGATTGCGCCTCCCGTCAGCCGGGAGATTGAGAGACCGTTGAGCGCCGCCATGTGAAACGCTGCATAGAACGCCGCCGCCACCGATACGATGGCGAGGGTCCGTCCCGTATAGAGCCTTCGGTTGCTTTCGACGGCCTCCTCGTCGACGCCATCAGCAATCGTGACGTCTTCACGTCCGTCCGCAACGCTCATGGCCTCGTCTCCCGTGGGTGGTATGGTCCGGTAGGGTCACGGCCGTTCCTGGCGGAACGGCCGTGACGTGATCCCGAGATGCGCGGCTCAGCCGCCGTAGATCATTTCGGCGGGGATCGACGCGCCGTTTTCGTTGAACCAGCGCGCGGCTCCGGGATGCCACATGAGGACCTTGTTCTTGTCCCAGTTCGCCGGGATCGTCTCGGTGGCGGCCTTGTGGATGTTCACCATGCGCGCGTTGTCGGACATCACGACCTCCGTCGCGGCAAAGACGAAGTCCTCCGGCAAGTCGCAGTTCGCGACAGAAAAATTCCACATCGAGACCGCCCGCGCCGGTTCTTCGAGTGTTGCGTAGGTCGCCGCCGGGATGTCGAATGCCGAAACCGGGAACGCGTCGATGATGGTCGCCTGCTCCTCTTCGGTGAATTCGATGATGTTGATGTCGGTTTGAACCTCTAGCTGGCTCACCGATGGAATCGGGATGCCGGCGGCGAAGGCGATGACATCGATCAGTCCATCCTGGAGTTGGCCGCTCAGATCATCCCAACCGCCATTGCGGCGCTCGAAATCGACTCCGAGCGCTTCCAGCATCGCCGGAAAATAGGTGTCCGAGGTCGAGCCGGCCGGGCCGAAGCCGATCCGGGCACCGGCAGGGATATCGGAGATCGCGGCGATCCCGGAGCCCGCGAGGGTCGTGACCGAGAACGGGGTCTCGTACATCGGGAACATCGCGCAAGCCTTGTCCATCGCGAGACCCGGCGCAAGAGCATTGGTGCCCGCGAGCGACTCCGCCGCTGGGCCCATCGTTGTCATCCCAAAGGCTGCGTCGCCGGTATGGACCAAAGCGAGATTCTGCATCGGACCACCGGTAACTTCGGCGCCGCCCGAGATCCCGAGTTCCTCGGCCACGAGGTTTGCCCAGCCGGAACCATAGGCGAAGTAGGTGCCGCCCTGTGACGCGGTGGCGACCGTGAAGCTGTCAGGCCAGCCGGCCCGGTCCTGCGCATGGGCGGCGGGCATGGCGACCGAAACGGCCAGCGCCGAGGCGGCCATCAGACGAAAAATCGACATAATCGTGTTTCTCCCGAACGATTGTTCTTGTGCTTGCGCGCAAGAGGCTAACGCTTCTTGTCGGAAAGTCACCCCGAAGATCGAGGCCATACGATTTTTTGTATCCCGGGTCCGGGCAAGGCGCAGCGAACGGGTTCCGCGCGGCACGTGGTTCGGCGCGGCGGGCACGATGGAGGTGAACGGCTGTGGCGGGCAGCAGGGAGCGGTCTGGCTCAGGGCGCGCGTCGGTGGCAGGGTGGGTGTTGCAGCTGCCGAGTCGGCTGAACGAAGGGGCCGACACCAATGTCTGATCTTTTCGATGCGTTTCGCGAAGGTTCAGGGCAGGCAGGCGATGCCCTGAAAGCTGCCGAGGCGCCCCGACCACTTGCTGACCGGCTTCGGCCGCGTTCGCTCGAGGAGGTCGTCGGTCAGGATCACCTGCTGGGACCGGAAGGCCCACTCGGCCGAATTCTCGCCGAGGGCAATCCGGGTTCGATCATACTCTGGGGTCCGCCCGGTGTCGGCAAGACAACGATCGCGCGGCTGCTGGCCGACGCCACAAATCTCGCCTTTGTGCAGCTCAGCGCGATCTTCACCGGTGTGGCCGACCTGAAGAAGATCTTCGAAGCCGCACGCCTGCGTCGTGGCAACGGGCGAGGCACGCTGCTCTTCGTCGACGAGATTCACCGCTTCAACAAGGCCCAGCAGGATGCCTTTCTGCCCCTGATGGAGGACGGTACCATTGTCCTGATCGGGGCGACTACCGAGAATCCGTCCTTTGAACTCAATGCGGCCCTCCTCTCCAGAGTTTCAGTTCTCACCCTCAGGCGGCTCGATGTACCCGCTCTGGAGCGGTTGGTAGGCAACGCCGAGCAGGTCCTCGACGCGCCGCTCCCTCTGACGCAGGCCGCCCGCCAACGCCTCGTCGAAATGGCCGACGGCGATGGTCGCGCGCTCCTCAATCTCGTCGAGCAGGTCTTGGCCCATTCCGGCGCGGCTCTCGACACCGCCGCCCTCGAAAAACGCGTCTCGCGGCGCGCAGCCCTCTACGACAAGTCCGGGGACGAGCATTACAACCTAATCTCTGCCCTCCACAAATCCGTTCGGGGCTCCGACCCCGATGCCGCACTCTACTGGTTTGCCCGAATGCTGCAGGGAGGCGAGGATCCGCGCTTCCTCGCCCGTCGGCTGACCCGAATGGCTGTGGAAGATATTGGTCTGGCCGATCCACGCGCCCAGTCCGTCTGTCTCGACGCCTGGCAGAGCTACGAGCGGCTCGGGTCTCCCGAGGGCGAACTGGCGCTGGCGGAAGCGGTGATATACCTCGCGCTATCACCCAAATCGAATGCCGCCTACCGGGCCTTCTCTGCAGCAAGCGAGGCGGCCCGAAGAACCGGCTCGCTTCCGCCTCCGAGGCACATCCTCAATGCGCCTACCAAGCTCATGAAGCAGGAAGGCTACGGCGCGGGCTATGTATACGACCACGATACCGATGGCGGTTTCTCCGGTCAGAACTACTTTCCTGAGGGCATGGACCGCGCGAGCTACTACGCGCCCGTGGATCGCGGTGCGGAACGCGATCTTCGCAAGAAGCTGGTTTCCTTCGCCGAGGAGCGCGCTACGCTCAAAAAGACTTAGGTCGACGGATCGCAAGAACGCGACTGGAGCGACGATCAAGGGGAGACGGCGCAATAGCGGGGCGGGGCGAGAAGGATAGATCCGATCTGATCCAGCTGGTCTATGTGAGCGAGGCCACTGCAGCACTCGATTCTGACGGATTGGCGGAGCTTGAGAAAGCGGCTCGGCGAAACAATCAACGTGCCAAGCTGACAGGGTTTCTTTTCTACCAGGGGTTGAAATTCTATGGACTTCTCGAAGGACCGCGGCGGGCCCTCCTTTCTCGCATGGAGGCGATTGTGACGGATCCGCGCCACTGTCGTCTCCGGGTCCTGCGCGAAGAGCCCATCGAATCACGGCGCTTTCGCAACTGGAGCTTTGCCGACCTGCCTGCGCCAACCACCCCGCAGGCCGTGAGCCCTGTATCGGAAGACTTCATTCAGACGCTCGCAAATCGCCTTTCGTGAAATAGTCTGCTCTTTTTTTTGGCGAAAGATTATCGCATTACGATTTTTCCGAGACGCATATTGACTCACGTAATCGTTATGGTTGAACACTGAACGAGTGGTAACTCTGCGGAGCTCCAATGTCTTTCCATCGCGGTGAAGCGTTTCTCATGACGCTCAAATTCATATCGACTCCGGACCCGACGCTCTCCCTTGCTGCACTCAACCGTGTGGTGTGTCAGGCTTGGTCGCACAATGTGCGGGCCGGTCTCACCGGCGAGATCGCGATGCGTGACGGGCAGTTCCACCAAATTCTGGAGGGAATCGCAGAGGAGATAGTCCCACTCGCATCCCGGATATTGAGTGACGCACGGCATCATCACATCGCCATCGACCGTTTCGGATCGATTCCGGCTCGATGCTATGATGCGTGGTCATGCATCGGCTTCGACACGCTGCTGCCGAAACAGATGCCCCGATCTGCCAATGGTCCAGTCGTCCGCCTGCTCCCGGGTCTTGCTCCGCTGCCCGAGATTCACGCTCCGGCCGATATCCACGCCGCAGCACGGGGTCGTATCTACTGATTCAATCCGAGGCGTTGGTTGACAAACCGCCTTTCGGAGGGCTTCTGACGACACGCCTTTCCGCGCGGGTCCGGTCGTCATGCCAATACTCATCCAGATTGCAATCGGCGGTGCGCTCGGCGCTATTCTGCGCCATATGGTCTCTTTGCAGATAACACGTCTTGCCGGCTCCGGTTTTCCCTTTGGCACATTCTGCATCAACCTTCTCGGCTCGTTCCTAATGGGTGTCCTTGCTGCCCTGTTGCTCCGGCGCAGCGATACCGGGTTCAGCCATTTCGTACCATTCCTCATGACGGGCATCCTAGGAGGCTTCACCACCTTCTCCGCCTTCTCGCTCGAGGCCCTCGTGTTGTTCGAACGTGGTCGACCTGGTCTCGCCATCCTCTATGCAGTGGGTTCGGTCGTTGCCGGCCTCGCCGCGGTCTTCGCTGGCCTCTGGCTCTTCCGTCCCGGAAGTGCGGCATGAGCGGCGTGCGGCACGTCACCGTGGATGACGACGGAGACGGCCAGCGTCTCGACCGCTGGCTCCGCCGCATCGCGCCCTCCGTCAGTCAGGGGCAGATCGAACGGATGTGCCGAAAGGGCGAGATCCGTGTCGCGGGTGGACGGGTCAAGGCATCCACCCGGCTCGAGGGAGGGCAGGACGTTCGTCTGCCCCCTCTGCGGGAGGAAGTTCCTCCCCGCCGCGTGCCCGACGTCGCCCCGACCGTCTCGCAGGCCGACGCGGCGATGATCCGCGCCGCGGTGATCTACCGCGACGAGGACATCATCGCGCTGAACAAGCCCCCCGGCCTCGCGGTGCAGGGCGGGTCCGGCCAGACCCGCCATATCGACGGCCTCGCAGAGGCACTTCGCTTCGACCGTGACGAAAAGCCCCGACTTGTCCATCGGCTCGACCGTGATACCTCTGGCGTCTTGCTGCTCGCCCGCTCCGGCAAGGCGGCGTCATGGCTGACCCGTGCCTTTCAGGACCGCTCAGCCCGCAAGATCTACTGGGCCGCCGTCGCCGGTGTTCCGTCGCCTCGCGCGGGAACCATTCGCTTCGGCCTCGTGAAGGCCGCCGGCCACGGCCCGCAGGGCGAGGGCGAGAAGATGATCTGCATTCCGCCCGACCGCATAAAGTCTACCGAGGGCGCGAAACGCGCCACCACGGATTACATGGTCCTCGAGCGCGCAGCCCAGCGGGCGGCCTGGGTTGCACTCAGTCCGATCACCGGCCGCACGCACCAGCTTCGCGCCCATATGGCGGAAATCGGGCACCCCGTGGTCGGCGACGGCAAATACGGCACCAATGCGCAGGAGAACACCGGCACCGGCTGGGGCGCTCAGCTCGGCGGCGCCGTCAGCCGCAAGCTGCACCTCCATGCGCGCAGCCTCACGCTCACGCATCCGGCAACCGGCGCGGTGCTGCGCTTTACTGCGCCCCTGCCCGAACACATCGCGCGTACATGGGAGCTCTTCGGCTGGGACCCGGGCATTGTACCCGCCGACCCGTTCGAGGAAGCGGAATGAGCGATGCGCGCCTCGTGATCTTCGACGTGGACGGTACGCTGATCGACAGCCAGCATCACATCCTTGCGGCAATGAATGGCGCCTTCGTGGGCGCCGAGCAGGTGCCGCCACCTCCGGACCGGGTGCTTGCGATCGTCGGCCTGTCGCTGCCCGAGGCGATGGCGGTGCTTGCCCCGGACCTTGCTGCCGAGGTGCGGGCGGATCTGGTGGAACGCTACCGCGAAAGCTTCGTGTCATGTCGAGAAAACAGTACCGATGAAGGCCCGCTACTTTACCCAGGCGCCCGCGATTCGCTCGACCGCCTCGGATCCGAGCCCGGGATCCTGCTTGGGGTGGCGACCGGCAAGGCCCGGAGGGGGCTCGACCATATCTTCGACCTTCATGGGATCGGCGCGTATTTCGTGACAGCCCAGACAGCCGATGACCACCCCTCGAAACCGCACCCATCGATGATCCATGCCGCGCTGACCGAGAGCGGCTGCACGGCTGACCGAGCCGTCATGGTCGGCGATACGGATTTCGACATCCTCATGGGCCGCATGGCCGGCGTTGCAACGATCGGCGTTACATGGGGCTATCATTCGCGTGCCCGGCTCGAAGCGGCGGGTGCCGATGCGATCATTGACAGCTTCGAGGCACTCGATGCCGCCCTCGCCGGTATCCGGGGTGGCGCCCGATGAGCCTGGCTGGACGCAGGCGATTCTGGAAAACGGCCGGTGTCATCGAGGGGGCATCAGGATTCGGCGTGCTGCTGGACGACCTCCCGCTCCGGACGCCGGAGAAGGCGCCCCTGGAAGTGCCGAACCTGGCTCTCGCGCTAGCTATCGTCGCGGAATGGGACGCGCAGGGCGATTCGATCACGCCCGAAAGCCTCGCATTCACACGAGCCGCCAATACTGCCATCGACCGCGTCGCGCCGGATCCCGATGTCGTGGTCGATGCGATTTCCGAGTACGGCGGCACCGACCTGCTGTGCTATCGCGCCGACGGGCCCTTCGCGCTGCAGATGCGGCAGTCCGAGGCATGGGATCCGTGGCTGGACTGGTCTGCCAGAGCGCTTTCGGCACCGCTGATCGCCGTGACCGGGATTATGCATCATGCTCAGCCGGCGGCCAGTCTCGCAGCACTTCGGGCGCGGGTCGCCGCGCACGACCCGTTCGCACTGGTCGCTCTGCATGATCTGGTGACCCTGTCGGGATCGCTCGTGCTCGGTCTTGCTGTTTCCCGGGGTGCGCTTCCGGCCCAACAGGCATGGGGCCTGTCGCGCCTCGACGAGACGTGGCAGATCGAACAATGGGGCGCCGACGACGAGGCCGAAGCGGCGTCCGCGCGCCGCGAGGCTGGTTTCCTCCGAGCCGCATCGATGCTTGATCTTCTTGCGTCGAATCCGGGTATCTCCTAGCGGCTCCTGCCTGATGATAAGGCAAACTCTCGAATTCGGCTGGCACTCTCGCGGCTTTACCCTACTCTCTGACTATCTTGTGAGCACCGGCGCTTGACGTCCGGTTCCCACTTTCAGACAATCGCTTCGCTTCCGGCTAATTCGGCACGAAAATCGAACACCGGGTCAGGCACGCGTCCCACCGGATGCATCCAACAGGAGAACGGATTATGAAGAATTACGTGCTTTCTGCCTCAATCGTCGCTGCCTCGCTTGCGGCAGGTACCGTTTCGGCCGCGACGCTGGATGACGTCAAGGCGCGAGACACGCTCAATTGCGGCGTGAACACCGGCCTCGCCGGTTTCGCGGCTCCCGATGCTTCCGGCAACTGGGAAGGCTTCGACGTTGCCTACTGTCGCGCTCTTGCGGCGGCGGTTCTCGGCGATCCGTCCAAGGTCGAGTTCGTGCCGACCACCGGCGAGACCCGCTTCACGGCGCTGACCTCGGGCGAAATTGATGTACTCGCGCGCAACTCGACCTGGACCTTCACCCGTGACGCCGACCTGAAATTCACCTTCGTCGGGATCAACTACTATGACGGACAGGGTTTCATGGTGAGCAAGGATCTCGGCGTCACGTCCGCAACCGAACTCGACGGCGCCACGATCTGCATCCAGACCGGCACGACCACCGAGCTCAATCTTGCCGATTGGTTCAAGTTCAAGGGCATCAGCTACCAGCCCGTGCCGATCCAGACCAACGCCGAAGCCGACCAGCAATTCCTCGCAGGCGCCTGCGACTCCTACACGACTGATGCATCGGGACTCGCCGCCTCGCGCGCGACCTATCCTAACCCGGACGACTTCGTGATCCTGCCCGAAATCATCTCGAAGGAGCCGCTCGGGCCGCTCGTGCGGCACGGCGACGACCAGTGGGCCGACATCGCCCGCTGGACGCTCTACGCCCTGACGGCTGCCGAGGAGCTCGGCATCACCGCCGAGAACGCCGAGGAAATGGCGACCACGAGCGAGAATCCCGAGGTCAAGCGACTGTTGGGAACCGAAGGCGATCTCGGAGCGATGGTCGGCCTCGACGCGGACTGGGCCAAGCGCGCCATCCAGGCTCGTGGCAATTACGGCGAGATCTTCGCGGCGACGATCGGCGAGGGAACGGCAAGCAACATCGCGCGCGGACTCAATGCCCAATGGACCGACGGAGGCCTGATCTACACGCCTCCGTTCCGTTGATCCCGACAGAGGTTCCGGCGCGCCGTTATCGGCGCGTCGACTTCTCCGGCGCAGCCGGATCTCCGACATCCGGCGCGCCCTTCCTTCCGGCCAGCGGCCCCAGCAGGAAGGTTGGTTCATCGTGCTTGGCCAGCAGCGGGGAACTGTGCCCATGAGCAACGCGGACGCCTTCGCCCAGCCCTTCCGTCCGAGCATGCTGATCTACGATTCACGCTACAGGTCGCTGACGATCCAGGCGATCGTGATGCTCCTGTTCATGCTGGCCGCCGCCTGGCTGGTAAACAACACGATTCAGAACCTCTCGGCGCTCGGCAAGGATTTCGACTTCGGCTTTCTCGGCATCCGCGCCGGCTACGACATCAACCAGACCCTCGTTCCCTACACCAATGACAGCACCCATGCCCGGGCTGCGTTCGTCGGCATCCTCAACACCTTCCTCGTCGCCATTGTCGGCTGCATCCTCGCGACGATCTTCGGCGTTTTCGCCGGCATCCTGCGGCTCTCGCCCAACTGGATCGTCGCCCGCCTCGCCGCGATCTATGTCGAGGGCTTCCGCAACGTCCCCGTTCTCCTGTGGATCATCGCCATGATGGCGATCATGACGGATCTCGCGCCCGCGCCCGCCGCATTTCGCGGCGAGGACGCCGCCGCCTCCATGCTCTTCGGCAATTCGATCGCGGTCACCAACCGCGGCCTCTATATCCCCTGGCCGGTGCTGGGCGACGGCTGGCAGGTGGTGGGCCTCACCTTCCTCGCTTCCCTCGCCGCGATCTTCGCTTTCGGCCGCTATGCCCGTCAGCGCCAGGAAGCCACCGGCGAGATCCTCCCAACGTTCTGGATCAAGCTCGGCCTCTTCTTCATCCCGACGCTCCTCGTCGATTTCGCGATGGGAAGCCCGATAACCCTCGACTTTCCCGAACTCCAGCGCTTCAATTTCGAGGGCGGCGGCTTCGTCGACAAGTCGTTCATGGCGCTCACCCTCGCCCTCGCGCTATACACCGGTGCCTTCATCGCCGAGATCGTGCGCGCCGGCATCCTCGCGATCTCCCACGGCCAGACCGAGGCCGCAGCGGCCCTCGGCCTGCGCCCCCGGCGCATCATGAACCTCGTGATCCTGCCCCAGGCGCTCCGGGTCATCATCCCGCCGCTGATCTCGCAATATCTCAATCTCACCAAGAACTCCTCGCTCGCCATCGCCGTCGGCTACATGGACGCGCGCGCCACGCTGGGCGGTATCACCATGAACCAGACGGGCCGCGAGCTGGAATGCATGCTCCTGCTCATGGGCTTCTACCTGATCCTGAGCCTGACGATCTCGGCGGTCATGAACTGGTACAACGCTTCCGTCTCGTTGAAGGAGCGCTGAGATGTCCGATACCGCCTTCGTCCGGACCAAGACGCTGCCGCAACATCCGCCCCCGGTTCTTCAGGCCGGCCCTATCGCCTGGGCCCGCGAAAACCTGTTCTCGGGATGGTTCAACTCCATCCTGACCCTGCTCTCGCTCGGCGCGGTCTGGTGGCTGGTCGGTCATATCTGGCCCTGGTTCGCCCGTTCGGTCTGGAACGCCGGCTCGCTGGTGGAATGCCGCGAGATCATCCAGGCGACCTGGGGGCCGGATGCCACCGGTGCCTGCTTCGCGGTGATCAACGAGCGCTGGCAGCAATTCCTGTTCGGCTTCTACCCGCCCGATCTCTACTGGCGCCCGGTGCTGACCTTCGTCCTTATGCTCGCCTCCGTGGCGCCTGTCCTGTTTCCCGGTCTGCCGCGCAAGATGCTCTGGCTCTCGCTTGCCTTTCCTGGTCTCGCGTACTGGCTCCTCTGGGGAGGCTCGCTGCTGGTACCGATGGCAATCTATGCCGGTCCGGTCATCGGCTGGCTCGCACATCGCGCGGTCGCATCGCGTAGTCCGGGGCCGATCGGCCTCCTCGCCGGCATCGCGGCGACGATGCTGTGGTGGAGCACATTGGCCGGACCGGCGATTGATGCGCTCTCAGGCCCGCTCGGCTTTCTCTCCCTCCAGGAGATCACTTCCAAGCAGTTCGGTGGCTTCCTCCTGTCGGTCGTGATCGGCGTAACCGGCATCGTGATGTCCCTGCCAATCGGTATCGTTCTCGCTCTGGGCCGTCAGTCCGACATGATGCTCGTGAAGGCGCTGTGTGTCGGGTTCATCGAGTTCATCCGCGGCGTGCCTCTGATCACCCTTCTCCTCGTCGCCTCGTTCCTGCTCAACATCTTCCTGCCGCCGGGAACCAATTTCGACATCATCCTGCGCGTGATCATCATGGTGACGCTGTTCGCCTCCGCCTACATGGCCGAAGTCATCCGGGGGGGGCTCGCTGCCCTGCCGCGCGGCCAGTACGAAGCGGCCGACGCACTGGGTCTCGACTACTGGAAGTCGATGCGGCTCATCATCATGCCGCAGGCGCTCAAGATATCGATCCCGGGGATCGTGAACACGTTCATCGGTCTCTTCAAGGACACGACCCTCGTTGCCATAATCGCGCTGCTCGATCCTATCGGCCTGACAACAGCGGTCCGCGCCGATAGCAATTGGAACGGGATCATCTGGGAGCTCTACGGCTTCGTCGCACTGATCTTCTTCATCTTCTGCTATGCCATGTCGCAATATTCGCAGTATCTTGAGCGTAAGCTCGAGACCGGCCATCGCTGAGGGAGCACCCCAATGAACGACGCCGCCCACGACACCACCATCGACCGGCCCGTGGAGCGCAGCCGGATGCGCGTCTCGGACGAGCGCGCCATTCAGATCGTCGACATGAACAAGTGGTACGGCCAGTTCCACGTGTTGCGCGACATAAATCTCGAGGTCTACAAGGGCGAGCGCATCGTGGTCTGCGGCCCTTCAGGTTCCGGAAAGTCGACGCTCATCCGCTGCATCAACCGACTCGAGGAGCACCAGAAGGGAAAGATCGTCGTCGAGGACGTCGAGCTCACCTCGGATCTCAAGAACATTGACAAGGTTCGCTCCGAAGTCGGCATGGTGTTCCAGCATTTCAACCTTTTCCCGCACCTGACCATCCTCGAGAACTGTACCCTCGCCCCGATCTGGGTCCGCAAGACCCCGAAAAAGGAAGCCGAGGAGATCGCCATGCAGTTCCTCACCAAGGTCAAGATCCCCGAACAGGCCGCCAAGTATCCAGGCCAGCTCTCCGGCGGCCAGCAGCAGCGCGTCGCCATCGCCCGCTCGCTCTGCATGAAGCCCAAGATCATGCTCTTTGACGAGCCGACTTCCGCCCTCGACCCCGAGATGATCAAGGAAGTGCTGGAGACGATGATCGAGCTTGCCGAAGAAGGCATGACGATGATCTGCGTCACCCACGAGATGGGCTTTGCCCGTCAGGTGGCGAACCGGGTCATCTTCATGGATGACGGCCAGATCGTCGAACAGAACGAGCCCGAGGAATTCTTCAAGAATCCCAAATCGGACCGGACCAAGGAATTCCTCAGCCAGATCCTCGGTCACTAGAAGCGTCTCCCGAAGGCCCCGGAACGAGGCGATCGTCCCGGGGGCGGCCGATCGCTGTCAGGCGCTCTCCATTTGGGCATAGGGCGTCGACATCGAAATCGCCCGTTCCTCGTCGGTCATGTCCTCGGCGATGCCCTCGAAGAGCGGTGTCGAGAGATAGCGCTCGCCAGTATCGGGCAACATCACCAGCATGACCGTCCCATCGGGGGCCGAGCCAGCCAGTTTCATGGCCACGGCAAATGTCGAGCCTCCCGAAATGCCGGTGAAGATACCCTCTTCGGCCGCCAGACGGCGCGACCACGCGATCCCGTCAGCACCTGCCACGGGTATGAGATCATCGTAATATGAGTGATCCATCGCCTCCTGAAGCACGTAAGGGATAAAGTCCGGCGTCCAGCCCTGGATCGGATGCGGCTCGAAAGACGGATGGCTTTCGGTCGGCTGATGCGCCTCGTTGCGCGTGTTGACGTAGCCGGACGCCACGATCGCGGCATTGGCAGGTTCGGTCAGGATGATCTTCGTCTCGGGCCGGTGCTTCCTCAGAACCCGGCCCACGCCCGAGATGGTTCCGCCGGTGCCGTAGCCCGTGATCCAGTAGTCCAGCCGCGTGCCCTCGAAATCCGCGAGGATCTCCCGGGCGGTGGTGTTCTCGTGGATATTGGCGTTGTCGGGGGTTTCGAACTGGCTCGCAAGAAACCATCCGTTCGCCTCCGCGAGCTCCTTGGCCTTGCTGTACATTCCGAAACCTTTCAGCGCGCGAGGCGTCAGCACCACCTTTGCACCGAAGAACCGCATCAGCCGTCGTCGCTCCACCGAGAAACTCTCGGCCATGGTCACGACGAGCGGGTAGCCCTTGGCCGCACAGACCATCGCGAGCCCGATTCCGGTATTGCCCGACGTCGCCTCGACCACCGTCTGGCCGGGCTTGAGTCGCCCGTCGCGCTCGGCGGCTTCGATGATGTTGAGCGCGAGCCGGTCCTTCACCGAACCTGCCGGGTTGAAGGCTTCGAACTTCACGTAGACCGAGACGTTCTGCGGCGCGATGCGGTTCACGCGAATGGCCGGCGTGTTTCCGACCGTATCGAGAATCGACCCGTAGAGCCGTCCCCGGCCGTCGGTTTGTCTGATGCTCACGATTTCCCTCTCCCTCTAGTACCCGATCGGCCATCGCAATGGCACCGACCCGGCAATGTCCCTAGCACCTTTCGGGAGGGATGTCGCCACAACCGGGACCGGTCGGCATTCCAGATACCCACGCTTCGGAACCTGTGCCTGCCGGACCTGTGAGGCCTTGACACAACCTATGCGGATGCTGGCCCGCCCCCGACGGAACGCATGTCCGTGGCCAGAAAATCAACACCTTTATGGAGTCATATCAAGTGCTTGAGGGCGTTACTGGGCGGCTGCGTCAAGGGTCGTCTCCCTGCGCCCCTTCGAGCGCCCGCGGAACCGCAAAAGCCGCCAGATGTCCGGTGCCCGGGGCAACATCCGACCAATCGGCGACGTCGAATTCCAGCACCGACGTCGCTGCAGTCGGATAGCGGTCGAACGCCGGATCCTCGGGGTCGGTCATCACCAGCAACCGGGCAAGCTCGCCGATGCCGGGCATGTGGCCGAGCATCAGCACCGTCTCCACATCGGGTGCGGCCTTCAGCGCGGCGAGCATGCCCGGCATACCGGCGTGATAGAGTGCGGGCAGGATGAACGGGGCCGCGCCGCCCAGCGCCGGTGCCGCCAGCGCCCAGGTCTCCTGTGTACGTACGGCACTCGAGACCAGCGCCGCATCGGGGCGGTAGCCCCGATCGCGCAGCCATGCCGCCATCAGCGGGGCGGCGCGCCGGCCGCGGGCGTTGAGCGGGCGGTCGATGTCGCGCTTGCCGGAATCGGCCCAGCTCGACTTGGCGTGGCGCATCAGGATCAGGCGTCTCATGGCGCAGACCTGCCACGGAACGGCGTCGCGGGGAAGCGGGTTTGTTGGTCGGGTGGCGGATCGGTGGCGCGACAAGGGCCGAAAACGGCTGTATTCGGCGCGTCTGCATCCTGTACGCATCCTGTACGTACAGCGCGGGCTGCGGACGGACAAAGCCCGGCGCGGCTCAGCGGTTGCGGAACGGCAGCAGCAGGCTCCAGCCGAGGCGGCTCGGGCGGTCGTCCTGCCAGGCGAGGCCGGTGACCATCCCGTCGTGCCCTTCGCGGGGCTGGGCGATGTAGGTGCCGAACATGCGGTCCCAGACCGAGAGCGAGAAGCCGTAATTGCTGTCGTGCTCGTCGCGGTGCACCGAATGGTGGACCCGGTGCATGTCGGGGGTCACCACAACCCGGCGCAGGGCTGCGTCGAGGCGGGGCGGCAGGTCCAGGTTGGCGTGGTTGAACATCGCCATGCCGTTGAGCAGGATCTCGAACAGGATCACCGCGAGCGCTGCCGGTCCGAGCAGGTAGACCGCGCCGATCTTGAGCAGCATCGACAGGCCGATCTCGACCGGGTGGAAGCGGATCGCCGTGGTCACGTCCATGTCCACGTCGGCGTGGTGGACCTGATGCAGCCGCCAGAGGAGCGGCACCTTGTGGGTGACGAGATGCTGCGCCCAGATCAGCAGGTCGAGCACCAACACCGCGATCACGATCTCCACGAGGGGCGGCCAGTCGAGGCGGTTGAAGAGTCCCCAGCCGCGGGCCTCGGCATCGAGGGCGGCGCCGACCGCGAGGAGCGGCAGCGCGATGGCGACGATGCGCAACAGCACGCTGTCGAGCAGGACGATGCTCCAGTTGGTGACCCAGCGCCGGCCGCGCGGCTGCGCGCGGGCGCGGCGCGGCCGCAGCGTCTCGAGGAGCGCCAACGCCGCGAAGAGCCCGAGGAAGACGCCCAGCCGGATGAGGATCTCGTTTTCCATGCGTGTCAGGTCGTGCGCTGCGGAGCCTGGGTCAAGCCGCAGGGCATCAACTCCCCCTGATCAGGGTGCCGGCGCCGTGGGCGGTGAAGAGCTCGAGCAGGACCGCATTCGGCGACCGCCCGTCGAGGATGACCACGGCGCGCACGCCGCCTTCGATGGCATCGAGGGCGGTCTGGGTCTTCGGGATCATGCCGCCGGAGATCACGCCCTTCTCGGTCAGGTCGCGCACCTCCGTGGCACTGAGCTGCGTCAGCACGTTGCCGTCCGCATCCTTCACGCCGGCAACGTCGGTCAGCAGCAGGAACCGATCGGCCTTCATCGCGGCGGCGATCGCACCGGCCGCGGTGTCGCCGTTCACGTTGTAGGTCTCGCCGTTCCGCCCGGTGCCGACCGGGGCCACGACCGGAATGAAGGCCGAGCCGAGAAAGCGCTGCAGCACCTCGGGGTTCATCTCGACCGGCTTGCCGACGAAGCCGAGATCGACGCGCTCCTCGCGGCCGTCGCGGATCACCGTCTTGATGTCCTTCTCGCAGACCATCAGGTTGGCGTCCTTGCCGGAGATCCCGACCGCCTTGCCGCCCTGGGCGTTGATCGCCTGGACGATGCGCTTGTTGATCCGGCCCGACAGCACCATCTCGACAACCTCGACGACCTTCTCGTCGCTCACCCGCTTGCCGTCGATGAACTCCGAGCGGATGTCGAGCCTCGTCAGCATCTCGTTGATCATCGGCCCGCCGCCATGCACGACGATCGGGTTCACGTTGCATTGCTTCATCAGGACGATGTCGCGGGCGAAGGCGGCCATCTCCGCGTCGTTGCCCATCGCGTTGCCGCCGAACTTGATGACGATGGTCGCGCCATCGTAGCGCTGGAGGAACGGCAACGCCTCGGAGAGCGTCCTGGCAGTGGCGATCCAGTCGCGGGTCGCGGCGGAGGATTTCTGCATGACGGTCGATCCCGGATCGGTGGCTGGGCTTGTGTCGGTGTGACCGAAGCGGGATACTCCGCGGCAGGTCAGGAGACAAGGAGTTGACCGACGATGCGCATTGCGACAGCACGGAGAGCCGGCGCGGCGCTGCTCCTGGTGGCACTGGCCGGGTGTGCGGTCGGCGGAAGCACCCCGCCACCGAGCCCGGAGACGTCGGCGGCGATCTGTCCCGACCTGTTCCGGCAGTTCGACGCGATCGAGGACAGGCTGTCGACGCCCACGGGGCGGCGCGACCGGCTGGACGTGCAGCCCGAACTCGTCGTGCCGGCGCAGCGGTTGCGGGCGGGCGGCTGCATCACCTGGACAGACGGATTGACCGGGCTTGATGCGCCGGCTCCGGTTGCTGTCGTCGAGAGCGGCCCGGCGATCGGCCCGACAGCGGTCCATGCCGGTGTCGTGACCAACATGAACGACGATGCCCGCGTGCGGGCCTGGTTCGAGGCGGCCGGCGTTCCGGTGCGCACCGTCGGGAGCGCCGCGCTCGGGCGCCGGGTCTATCTCGGGCCTTTCGCGACGCAGGGTGGCGTGGACAGCGCCGCGGAGCTTGCACGCGCGGCCGGCTTCCCGGGGCCGTACACCGTCGGGCGGTTCTGACATGGCACGGATGCTCACGGCCTGTTTCGCCGGGTTGCTGCTGATCGTGGGGGCTGCCTGCACGCCGTTTCCGGTCACGCTGGAGCAGCCGAGCTGCGAGGAGATGTTCGCGGAACTCGACCGGGTGCAGCGGGTCTACGCGACGGACACGCTGCGGCTCGGCATCGATGATCGGGCGATTTCCAATCCGGCGCTCAATCGGCCGATACGGATGCTGCGCTCGCAGGGTTGCATCACGCGGCTCGATGACATCGCCCCCATCGCGGAGGTGGCGGCCTCGCTGCAGCCTTTCGTGCGGGCGACAGGCGGTGCGGCGGTGCCACGGCAATCGGTGCATGTGGCCGTGCTCGACGGGTTTTCCGGGCTGTCGCTGGCCAACCAGTATTTCCGCGGGCTTGGCTATCGCAGCCGGAGTGTCGGGCTAGACGGGCTCGGGCGGCGCTACTACATCGGTCCGTTCACCAGCGCGGCCGAGGTCGCGCAGGCGATCGACGTGGCGCGGGCGGCGGGCTTCGCCTACGCCTATGCGACGGAATATCCGCGCTTCTGATCGCGCCGTCTCAGGCTTCCATTCCGGCGATGATCGCGCGCAGGGTGGCGATGCCCGCCCCGGTTTCCGACGAGGTCACGACGAGTTCGGGATAGGCCGCCGGATGCTTCGCGAGGGCGTCGCGAATCTGGTCGATGCTGGTTGCCACGCCGGCACCGCGCGGCTTGTCGGCCTTGGTCAGCACGACCTGGTAGGTGACGGCGGCGCGGTCGAGCAGGCCCATGATCTCGTCGTCGACCGGCTTTATGCCGTGGCGGGCATCGATGAGGACGAAGGCGCGGCGCAGGGTAGGGCGCCCGGCGAGGTAGTCCTTGAGCAGGGCCTGCCATTTCGCGACCACATCCTTCGGGGCCTCGGCGAAGCCGTAGCCGGGCAGATCGACGAGGTAGTGGCTGGCGCCGAGCGCGAAGAAGTTGATCTCCTGCGTGCGGCCGGGGGTGTTCGAGGAGCGGGCGAGCGCGCGGCGCCCCGTGAGGGCGTTGATCAGGCTCGACTTGCCGACATTGGAGCGGCCCGCGAAGCAGATCTCAAGCCGATCGGCGGGGGGCAGCAGGTCCATCGCGACCACGCCCTTCACGAAGTCGCAGGGGCCGGCGAAGAGCAGGCGGCCGGCCTCGGCGGCGGCGGCATCGGGCTCGGGCGCGAGGGGGAAGTGGGTGCTCATCCGGCGGGCCGGGCCGGATCGCCGAGGGCGACGGCGCCGTTCCCGGCGACCTCGGCATAGACGCCGAAATCGGTGTGATCCCAGCCGGATTCGAGCAGGTCGAGGGTGTTCACGTCGATGCGGCCGGTGTCGGGATCGGCGCAGGTGGCGCGGCAGCGGGTGATGCGCTCGCGGACCCTGAAGCGGGCGGTGCCGATGGCGATCTCGCGGCCGACGAGGTCGAATTCTTCCCAGGGGGCCAGCCCGTCGAGCCAGATGTTGCCGCGGAACCGTTCCATGGCGAGGTCGCGGCCGGCCTTCTGCGAGAGGGCGCGCAGGCTCGCGCGGTTCAGGATCGCGACCGAGGGGAAGTCGCTGTCGGTCATGCCGCGGTCGGCTGGCGCGGACGACGAAGGCGGGCGCGGCGCGGCCGGGATCGGTCAGCGCCGCGGCCCAGGCGATGAGCGTTGCGGCGTCGTCGGGGCGGTCGGGATCGACGGTGACGGGGGCGCAGTCGGGGTGCGAGAGGGTGACGGTGCCGGCGGCCTCGTCGGTGGTCGGCACGGATCGCCATGAGCTTCGGCGATTTCGCGCCGCGGGCGAAATTGGCGCAGTCCGACCAGCCGGTTTCGCCGGGCTCGATGCGGGCGGCCTCGTGGGCGATCGCCCAGACCCGGTCCCAGGGCATGGTGCGCCCGGCCGTGAACGTGGCGAGGGCCACGGCTTCGACGCCGTGGCCCTTGATCGGATGGCGCCAGAGGTGGCTGACCCGTGCCTCCACCGCGCTAATCCGCTTCCTTGGGTTTTCGGCCAAGGATGTTGCCGATGATGTTCGGGTTCACCCCCTGCGAGCGCATGATGAGGTATTGCTGGGTGAAGGTGATGACGTTGTTGGCCACCCAGTAGATCACCAGGCCCGAGGCGAAGCTGCCGAGCATGAACATGAAGATCCAGGGCATCCAGTTGAAGATCATCGCCTGGGTCTTGTCGGTGGGGGCCGGGTTGAGCTTCATCTGCAGCCACATCGAGATCCCCATCAGGATCGGCCAGACGCCGATCGAGAACAGCGCGAAGATGCTGCCCGGTCCCGGCGCGTCCCAGGGCAGGAGGCCGAAGAGGTTGAGGATCGACGAGGGATCGGGGGCGGAGAGGTCCTGGATCCAGCCGAAGAACGGCGCGTGGCGCAGCTCGAGCGTGACGAAGATCACCTTGTAGAGCGAGAAGAAGATAGGGATCTGCAGGAGGATGGGCAGGCAGCCGGCGGCGGGGTTCACCTTCTCCTTCTTGTAGAGCGCCATCACCTCCTGCTGCATCGCCATGCGGTCCTCGCCGGCGCGCTCCTTGATCTTCTCCATCTCGGGCTGGAGCTTCTTCATCATCGACATGGAGACGTAGGATTTGTAGGCGAGCGGGAAGAGGAGGGCCTTGATGATCAGCGTGAGGCCGATGATCGCGAGGCCCATGTTGCCGATCCAGAGATTGAGATAGTGCAGCGCGATGAAGATCGGCTTGGTGAGGAAGAAGAACCAGCCCCAGTCGATCGCGTCGACGAAGCGGTCGATGCCCTTGTTGTTCTGATACTCCCGGATGACCTCCCATTCCTTCGCCCCAGCGAAGAGCATGGTTTCCGCGCTGGCGGTGGCGCCGGGGTCGACGCTCATCACCGGGAGGCGGACATCGGTCTGAAAGGTGTCGGTGGCCTCGGTGTACTTGGTGACGGCGGTGAAGGACTGGCCGGCCGGCGGCACCAGCGTCGACATCCAGTAGTGACCGGTGAAGCCGATCCAGCCGTTCTCGACCACATCGACCCGGCTCGCCGCCGCGCGTTCGGCGGGATCGACGGGAAACTCGATGATGTCGTCGTACGAGGTCTCGGTCAGTTCGCCGTCGGCCACCATGATGGCGCCTTCGTGCAGGATGTAGAAATTGCGCAGGTCGTCGGGGATGCCGTGCCGCGCGATGATCCCGTAGGGCGCGAGGCGGACGGGTTGGTCGGTGAGGTTCTCGACGCTCTGGAACACCGTGAACATGAAGTTCTCGTCGACCGACATGGTGCGGCGGAAGATCAGGCCCGCGCCGTTGTCCCAGACCAGCGTGATCGGCGTGGTTTCGGTCAGCACGTCGCCGCTCTCGAGGCTCCAGACGGTGGCGGGACCCGGAACCGCGTCGAAGCCGAGGCCGCCGGCGGGCGCCCAGCCGTAGACGGCGTAGTAGGCATTGCCGGTGCCGGTGGGATTGAAGAGCGTCACGGTGGGCGAATCCGCTTCGATGGTCTCCCGGTAGTCCAGCAGGTCGATATCATCTACCCGCCCGCCGGTGAGCGAGAGCGAGCCCGCGAGCCGGGCGGTGCGGATCTCGATGCGCTCGGACTGGGCGAGGGCGGCGGCGCGGCTCTCGATCGGCGCGGCCTCGAGGCCCGGTGCCGCGGTCTGGCCATCCGCTGCGGGCACGACGATGCCGGTGTCGGACGGGTCGGCCTGATCGGCCTGCGTGGTCGCGACCGGCGGCTGCGGGACGTCGGTCACCTCGGGCGGCGGGAACAGCAGGAACCAGATCATGATGACCGCGAAGCTGAGCACGGTCGCGAGGATCAGATTCTTGTTCTGGTCGTCCATCAGAACGGCTCCGGTCGATCTTCGGGAAATCAGACCGGGTTCAACAGGCGCGGGCCTCAAAGGTCAAGGTGTATTCGGGTCCGGGGCCGCGGGCTGCGCTGCGGCATCTTCCGCGGTTTCGCCACTCCTGCGAAAGGCGTGGGACTTCAGCCAGCCGAGGCTGTCCTCGAGGGACATGGGCTTCGCCATGTAGTAGCCTTGGTAGTGGTCGCAGCCGAGCTCCCTGAGGATCCGCTCGGCGTCTTCGGTCTCGACCCCTTCGGCGAGGGTCTCGATTCCGAGGGCGCGGGCCATGGCGATCATGGCTGCGGTGAGTTGTTGCTGTTCGATGGAATTCTCGATCCCGAAGACGAAGCCGCGGTCGATCTTGATGCGGTCGACCATGAAGCGGCGCAGATTCGAGATCGAGGCGTGGCCGGTGCCGAAATCGTCCATCTCGATATGGAATCCCGCCGAGGAGAGGCCGCGGAGGTTGCGCACCACCATGTCCTGGTCGCTCTTGACCAGCACGGTCTCCAGCACCTCGATGGCGAGGCGGTCCGGGTCGAGATCATGGCGCTCGGTCTCCCACTTGATCTTCTCGATCAGCGTGGGGTTGCGCAACTGGACGAGGGCAAAGTTCACGCCGACGCGGGGCACATGGAGCCCGGCGCGGTCCCAGGCGCAGAGCGCATCGAGGGCCCGCGCGAGCACAACCTCGCCGAGCCGCTCGGTCAGGTCGCTCTGTTCGGCGAAGTCGAGGAAGGCGGCCGGGCTCAGCAGGCCCCGGGTCGGATGTTCCCAGCGGACCAACGCCTCGCAGCCCGAGATCATTCCGGTCGCGAGGTCGACCTGCGGCTGGAAGTAGGCGATGATCTCTCCGCGTTCCAGTCCGGCCACAAGGTCGCTGTAGAGCCGTTCGCGCCGTTCGACTTCTTCGCGCTGGCTTTCCGAGAAATAGCGGATGGTGCCGACGCCGGAAGCCTGGGCATCGGCGAGGGCGATGGCGGCATTGGCCTGCATGCGATCGGCATCGGGTTCGTCATCCGACAGGAGCGCCACGCCGATGCTGCAGCTGATCCTGCGCGGTCCACCCTCGACGGAAAACGGCTTGATGAGCGCCTGCTGGATGCGACCGGCGATCGTCGGCGGCATCGCTGGCGGATTTCAGTTCTCCGGCCACCACCACGAAGTCGTCGGCCCCGAGATAGGCAGCGAAGTCGGCATTTCGCAGGGCGTTCTGCAGCCGGCGCGCGACAATCCGGATGATTTCGTCCGAGGCGCGTTTGCCGAGCGCGTCGTGCAGGATCTTGAAGCGGTCGACATCGATGCGCAGGACGGCGAGTTGGTTCTCCTTGCGGCCGGTAGTGGCGATCAACCGGGCCAGATAGGCGTCGAGATAGGTCGAATTGGGCATTGCGGTGAGGTTGTCATGCAGCAGTCGGAAACGGTTGATGCGGTCGGTGTCGCGGCTGTTCTTCACCCAGAGCCGGATGCGCCGCCATGTCGGCCAGCCGATGGCGCCGCAGAAGAGCAGGAGCCCCGCGGATTGCAGGCCGAGCGACATCAGGAGGATTGTGCCGCTGCGATCGTGGCTGTCGTCGGCGATGGCGCGTTCCTGCACCGCGATCAGGTCGATTTGCGGGAGGATGTCGCGCTCGAATTCAAGCTTCAGCCGGTTGACCTTGTAGATGTCGAAGCGGCGATCGCGGGCGAGGGCAAGAGTGTCGGCGACGGCCTTTTCCAGCTCCGCGCGCAGATCGTCGGTTCCGGCGATCCCGCCGCCCATGGCGCGGCGGCGCTCCTCGCTTGTGACCAGCCGGTCGATTTCCCAGGCGAGTTTCGTCAGGGCCACGCTTCGCTCGGTGGTTCCTGTCTCCGAGGCGAGCTGGTCGAGGGTGGCGATGACGCTTCGGGTCGCGGCGGATTCGCTGGAGCTCACGAGGGCCCGCTCGGAATCGCGGGCCTCGCGCTGCATCGCGTGATTGAGGATGCCGTGACCGAGCAGCACGAGTGTCAGCGCAACGCCCAGGATCCCGAGGATCGACTGGGCGAAGACGCGATCGGGCGCGGACTCGACGAAAGGGGCAGCGTTCTGCGACATGCCCGGGAGCCTAGCCGCGAACGGACTCAGACCTGGTTAAGCCGGGTTCACCGCGCCGGGGAAATCTGCCGGGAATTCGTCATGAATTTTAGCCGGTTACCGGCGCTCGAGCCCGGCGAAATCGAAGAGATCAGCGTCGAGGAGATGGCTCGGGCGGACCTGGGTCAGGGCCGAGAAGATCTTCTGGCGGCGGCCGGGGCTGCGGGTTTCCCACGCGTCGAGCATCTGCTTGATCTGCTGGCGCTGGAGGCCGTCCTGAGAGCCGCAGAGATCGCAGGGGATGATCGGGTAGTTCATCGCCCGGGCGAAGCGGTCGCAATCCTCCTCGGAGACCAGCGCGAGGGGGCGCAGGACATGGATGTCGCCCTCGTCGTTGAGAAGCTTCGGCGGCATGGCGGCGAGCTTGCCGCCGTGGAAGAGGTTCAGCAGGAAGGTCTCGATGATGTCGTCGCGGTGATGCCCGAGCACGATGGCCGAGCAACCTTCCTCGCGCGCGATGCGGTAGAGGTTGCCGCGCCGGAGCCGCGAGCACAGCGCGCAATAGGTCCGGCCTTCGGGGACCTTGTCCATGACGATGGAATAGGTGTCGCGGTATTCGATGCGGTGCGGCACGCCCATGCGGGCAAGGAAGTCCGGCAGCACCGTCGCCGGGAAGCCGGGCTGGCCCTGGTCGAGGTTGCAGGCGAGGATCTCGACCGGCAGCACGCCGCGCCATTGCAATTCGGTGAGCGCCGCGAGCAGCGTGTAGCTGTCCTTGCCACCCGAGAGGCAGACCAGCCATTTCGCGCCACGCTCGACCATGGCGTAGCTGTCGAGCGCCTCGCGGGCCTGACGGATGATCCGCTTGCGCAGCTTGCGGAACTGCGTGGTGTCGGGGGCGCCGTGAAACAGCGGGTGGATGTCGTCGGTGTCGAGCATGGGCCATCAATAGAGTCGCCGGTGCCCGGACACAACGGTGCAGGATTTTATCACGGAAAGTGAATGTTCTTTTTGGTGCGGGGTGCCTCCTCTATACGGGAAGGAGTGTACCGAGGCGGTGCGATGATGCTGTCGGTCGCTTTACCCCACTTCATCACCTCGGGAGAGTCCGATGGATCTTACGCGCCGCCAATTGCTGGGCACCTCCGCATCCGCCGCTCTTTTGGCTGCTGCTGCCCCACGGATGACGAAACCGGTGTTTGCACAGGACTCGTCCGACGCATTCGAAATCGAAGGGGCCTTCGCGACATTCATGTCCGATCTGGGACGCTCGCCCGAGGATGCCGGCGGCGCGGTAACCTTCACCGGCGCCGATCCTATCCTGCGCAGCCGCTTCCGCATCGGCGCATCTATGGCGCTGCCCGCGATGGCGGCGGCGGTGGGCGCGGCGGCCATCTGGAAGGACCGCACCGGCGAGACCCAGGACGTGGCGGTCGACCTGCGCGAGGCGGTCTACGGAGTCAACCCGATCATCGCGCCCATCATGCAGCACCGCCTCGCCATCGGCGCGGTGGAGCCTAACGATCCGGTGGCGCTCGGCTTTACCTTCACGCCCACGATCAACGGCGGACTCTACAACATCGCCCTCGCCGACGAAAACGAGTTCTCCTTCGTGCCCTACCGCACCAGGGACGGCCGGTTCATGAACATCACCGGGATCTATCCGCACCTGAACACGCGCGCCCTGCGGCTGCTGGGCGCGAAACCGGACCGCGAGTCGATCGCGGCGGCCGTCGCGACGTGGAACGGCGAGGAGCTCGAGGCGGCGATGTTCGAGGCGGGCGTGGTGGGCGTCATGCACCGGACCGCCGAGGAATGGCTCGCGCATCCGGAAGGCGCCCATCTGGCGCAGACCGACCTCATCGAGATCCGCAAGGTCGCCGACGGCGATCCGGCCCCTTGGACGCCCGATCCGACGCAGCCGCTCTCCGGCGTGAAGGCCCTCGCCCTGAGCCACGTGATCGCGGGATCGACCGCGGCCCGAACGCTTTCGGAATACGGCGCCGAGGTCCTGCACGTCATGCGGCCCCAGACTTTCGAATTCGAGGGGCTCTGGACCGACGTGAACATCGGCATGCGGTCGACATCGCTGGACCTTCGACAGCCCGCTGCCGCCAACGCGCTGCACGCCCTGGCCGAGGACGCAGACGTGTTCATCGACGGCTTCAGCGGGCGCGGGATCGAGCGCCTCGGGTTCGGCATCGACGAGGTCGCGGCCAAGCGCCCCGAGGGCGTCGTCTATCTCACCATGCGCGGCTACAGCTGGGACGGTCCCTGGAAGATGGTCCGGACCTTCGACATGGAGGCGGTCGCGACGACCGGTTTCACCTACACCGAAGGCGGGGGCCGCTACCCCGATTTCGGCCCGTCCTATGGTGAAGAAGAGCGGATCGGCACGCCCGAGTTTCCGCCCACGCTCGTGATGAACGACTATATCGCGGGATACATCGGCGGCGCCGGGATCATTGAGGCGCTCAGGCGTCGCGCGTCCGAAGGCGGCAGCTATCACGTCCATGTCAATCTCGCGCGCTCGGCGATGTGGTTCGCCAGCCTCGGCACCTTCCCGTCGACCGATTTCGACCCCGGCCCGGAGAATCTGATGATCGACCCCGAGACCGCCACCTTCGACTCGCCCTACGGTGAGGTCAGGCGGCTCGCTCCGATGGTGAAGCTGTCCTCGACGCCCGGGAAATGGCAGGAGCCGCTCCTGACCGTGCGCGGCTCAGATCTGCCGCTCTGGAAGGAGCAGCTCTGATGGCGCGCGGAGGGAAACGGACGCTCATCCTGACCGCGGCGGCTCTCGCGGCGGGCGGCATGGCCTCGGCGCAGTCCTATGACACCCTCAGCGATCCCGACGAGGGCCAGTATCCGCTCCTGCTGGACGGCACGCTCTCGGGAGTGGGCGACCTCAAGGAGGACGAATCGCCGCATTCAGGGCTCTTCCGGTTCGAGACGGCCCTCGGTCCCTGGGAGGCCTTCAAGGGACGGGTCCGCGAGAGCACAGGGATAAGCTTCAGCGGCTCCTGGGGCGTGCTCTACCAGAACTATTCGGAGATCCCGTCCTTCAACCCGGACGCGGAGCGCGATTCCGTCGGCCAGAAGTTCACGCTCAACTTCTCGCGCGACATGCTCCGCCGCGGCACGCCGGAGGCGCTGGCCTTCGATCTCGTCGTCGAGGACCGCGGTCCCATCGGAACCGAAAACCCGCCGCTCCAGGCCGGTCTGGCCGCCGGCTCCATCGTGCCGACGGCGGCGACCTGGGGCGACTTCGATCTCGGGATCACGCAGGCCTACATCCGCCAGAACCTGATGGGCAACAAGGTCCAGTACACGATCGGCAAGATCTTCGCCCCGAACTTCATCGACGCCTATCCGTTCTTCGACGACAACCGTCAGTTCCTCAACCAGGCGTTCTCGACGAGCCCGACCATCGCCTCGCCGCTCCGGGGCTTCGGCGCGGTGGCGGCGGTCTATCCGACCGAGAACAACCTCTATGTGCTGGGCGGGGTCTACTCCGCCAATTCGAGCGATACCGGCTTCACCCTCGACGAGGTGTTCGACACGGGCGAGTTCTTTTACCAGTTCGAGGTCGGCTGGAGCGCTCTGGCGCGGTCCGGCGTGCCGGTCCAGGCGCGCGGGCCTATGGACCACAACAACGTCCACATCACCGGCTGGTACAAGGACAGCCAGCCCGACCAGGACAACGCGACGTTGCGACCGCAGGCGCGGGGCCTCGCCTTCAACGCCAACATGATGGTGGGCGATCACCTGATGTGGTTCTTTCGTGCCGGCGCATCGGAAGGCTGGGTGAACGACCGCTCCGTATCGGCCGGTTTCGGCTGGCGTCCGACCGAGGAGTACTCGGATCTGTTCGGCCTTGGCGTCGGCTGGGTGCGGCCGAACACCGAGATCATTACGGTAGAAGCGTTCCAGCGCGAGCAGTGGAACGTCGAGACCTTCTACCGCTTTCACATCACGCCGAACTTCGCGATCACGCCGGACATCCAGTACATCAGCAATCCTTCGCTGAACCCTGAGGTCGATTCGCTCTGGGTCGGAAGCCTGCGGGCGCGCGTGACGTTCTGAGGCGCGGGCCGGTCACCGGGTAACGGCAGCAGGCAGGATCGACACGGCGGGGCAGCGGACTCTACTGTGCCTCAATCAGGCACGTTGTCGACACCTGCCCCGCCCAAGGGGTGGCAGCGGGCGATGCGGCGCGCGGCGAGCCAGCCGCCGCGCAGCCCACCATGCTTCTCGAGCGCCTCGAGGGCGTAGGCCGAGCAGGTGGGCTGGAAGCGGCAGCCATGGCCGACCCAGGGCGAGAGCAGGAGCCGGTAGGCGCGGACCGGCAGGGCGAAGAGGCGGGCGAGCGGGCTCATGCCTTCGGTTTTCGGGGAGCGTGGACGGCCTCGATCGCGGAGCGCAGTTCGGCCAGCATCGTGGCGAAATCGCGGGTGGCGGTGATCCCGGGCCGGCCGATCAGAACGTAGTCCCAGCCCGGGCGGCCGGCCTCGGGCAGCACCTCGCGGGCGAGGGCGCGGAGCCGGCGCTTCGCGCGGTTGCGCGCGACGGCGTTGCCGACCTTCTTCGAGCAGGTGAAGCCGACCCGCACCGCGCCGGGAGCCTCGTCCTCGGCGCGGCGGCGGGCCTGCAACGTGAAACCGGGCCGCGACATCCGCCGGGCCCGGGCAGCGGACAGGAAGTCCGCGCGTTTCGTGAGCACGACCGGTCGGGCCGGCCTCGGCGCGCCGGCGCCCGCAGGCTCCGGCGCGGTCACCGGCTCAGGCGGAGAGCTTCTTGCGGCCCTGTGCACGGCGGCGGTTGATGATCAGGCGGCCGTTCTTGGTCGCCATGCGGGCACGGAAGCCGTGGCGGCGCTTGCGCACGAGATTGCTCGGCTGGAAAGTGCGTTTGGTCGACATGTCTGCGTCTCCTGGTCGTCGCGACCGCACTGCGGTCGGTGGGCGCATGCGAGCGGAGCCGCGCGATACGCCGGAAATTCGAAGCCCGGGCTATACGCCAGCCTTCTTCGGGAAGTCAATTCGCTTCCCGCCGCTTCGGGCCCCGGGTGAAACATTTTCGCCGTTCGGGTCAAGCGCGCGTGATCGGGGTAATGCCCGGAGGCTCCGGCGGCGTAGGTCTGGCATGGACACACGACAGAAAGAGACCCAGATGACCACGATGACAGCCACGCGTTCCGGCCTGCCCTGGCGCAGGATCCTCCCTCTGGCCGTGATCGGGCTCGGTGCGGGCATCGGCATCTGGCAGTTCGGCGACCTGCTCGATTTCGAGACGCTGCGCGAGAATCGCGAGACACTGGTGGCCTGGCGGGACGCGAACTATCTCGCCGCGGCGCTCACCTATCTCGCGGCCTATGTCGCGGTGGTGGCGTTCTCGCTGCCGGGGGCCACGGTGATGACGCTTGCCGGCGGCTTCCTCTTCGGGGTGATCCCGGCCACGGGGCTCACGGTGGTCGCCGCGACGATCGGCGCGACCTGCATCTTTCTCGCCGCGCGGGTGGGCTTCGGTGATGCGCTCTATGCGCGGCTGATGGCGCGGGGCGGCGAGGGGACGCTGGCGCGGATGGAGCGCGGGCTGCGGGAGAACGAGGTGAGCTACCTGTTGCTGATGCGGCTCGTGCCGGCGATCCCGTTCTTCGTCGCCAATCTCGCCCCGGCCTTTCTCGGGGTGACGCTGCGCAACTTCTTCCTGACCACGCTTTTCGGCATCATTCCGGGCACGGCGGTCTTCTCGTGGATCGGAGCCGGTCTCGGCGAGGTGTTCGAGCGCGGCGAGACCCCGGATCTGGGGCTGATCTTCGACCCGGTGATCCTCGGGCCGATCCTCGGGCTGGCGGCCCTCGCGGCCCTGCCGATCTTCCTGCGCGCCGTGCGCGGTCGCCGGGCGGGGGCGGGCGAATGAGCGCACGCAGCGAAACCGATCTCTGCGTCATCGGCGGCGGCTCCGCCGGGCTTTCGGTCGCATCGGGCGCCGTGCAGATGGGTGCGCGGGTGGTGCTGATCGAGGGCCACAAGATGGGCGGGGATTGCCTCAACTATGGCTGCGTGCCGTCGAAGGCGTTGCTGGCGGCGGCCAAGCACGCCCATGCGATGACCACCGGCGGGCCGTTCGGCATCGCGCCGGTCCCCCCGCAGGTGGATTTCGGCGCGGTCAAGGATCACGTCGAGGCGGTGATCGCCGGGATCGCGCCGCACGATTCGGTGGAGCGTTTCGCCGGGCTCGGGGTCGACGTGATCGAGGGCCATGCGCGCTTCGTCTCGCCGACCGAGGTGGCGGCGGGCGAGCGCATCATCGCGGCGCGGCGCTTCGTGATCGCCACCGGATCGCGGCCCTTCGTGCCACCGATCCCGGGGCTCGCGGATGTGCCGCATTTCACCAACGAGACGATCTTCGCGCTGCGCGAGCGCCCCGCGCATCTGATCGTCATCGGCGGCGGGCCGATCGGCATGGAGATGGCGCAGGCGCATCGGCGGCTCGGAAGCCGGGTGACGGTGATCGAGGGCGCGCGGGCGCTCGGCAAGGACGATCCGGAGCTTGCGGCGATCGCGCTGGAGCGGCTGCGGGGCGAGGGCATCGCGATCCTCGAGGAGCAGGGCGCCGAGAGCGTGAGCGCCACCGGAGACGGCATCGCGGTGACCACGGCGGACGGAACCGTCCATGTCGGATCGCATCTCCTGGTCGCGGTCGGGCGCAAGGCCAATACCGACGATCTCGGGCTGGAGGCGGCGGGAATCGAGACCACGCGGACCGGCGTGAAGGTCGACGCGTCCCTGAAGACCACCAATCGCCGGGTCTATGCCATCGGCGATGCCGCCGGCGGGCTGCAGTTCACCCACGTCGCGGGCTATCAGGCCGGCATCGTCGTGCGCTCGGCGCTGTTCGGGTTGCCGGCGAAGGCCGCGACAAAACATATCCCCTGGGCGACCTACACCGATCCGGAACTGGCGGCGGTCGGCATGAGCGAGGCCGAGGCGCGCAAGGCGCACGGGCGCAATCTCGAGGTGCTGCGCTTCGACTATGCCGAGAACGACCGGGCTCGGACCGAGGGGCTGACCACCGGGCGCATCAAGGTGATGGTGGTGAAGGGCCGGCCGGTCGGGGCGGGCATCGTCGGGGCACAGGCGGGCGAGCTGATCGGGCTCTGGGCGCTGGCGATCTCCGCGAAGCTGAAGGTGTCGGACATCGCCGGCATGGTGGTCCCCTATCCGACGCTGACCGAGGTTTCGAAACGGGCGGCCGGCCAGTATTACGTGCCCCGGCTCTTCGCCAATCCGACCGTCAAGAAGATCGTCGGACTCGTTCAGAAGTTTCGCTGATTCGGCCTGCCCATCTTGTTCCGGAGGCATGCACTACTTAAGGTCATGACGCGCGCGTGATCAGGAACAACGATGGTCTTCAACACTCTTTCGGGCCGGTTTCTCGGCTTGACGATCATCTTCGTGATGATTGCCGAGGTGTTGATCTTCGTGCCGTCGATGGCGCGGTTCCGCGAGAACTATCTCCAGAATCGTCTCGACCTGTCGCAGCTGGCGGCGCTTGCGCTGCTCGCCACGACCGAGGACCAGGTTGCGCCGGAGCTGGAGGCGGAGCTCCTGGAGACCGCCGACGTCCTCAACGTCGCCCTGCAGCGCGACGAGGTCCGCGAACTGGTGCTGTCGGGCGAGATGCCAGGGCCGGTCGAGGCCTCCTTCGACATCAGCGATCCCGGTGCGTTCACCTTGATGCGCGATGCGATGTCGGTCCTCGTGAACCCGCAGGACCGCATCATCCTGGTAGAGGGAGATACGCGGCAGGGCATGGGGGGCGTGATCGAGATCACGATGCACGAGGCGCCGCTCCGGCAGGCGATGGTCGATTTCGGGCTCCGGATCCTCTACCTCTCGCTGGCAATCTCGGTGGTGACGGCGGGGCTCCTGTTCTTTGCCGTGCGCCGGCTGATCGTGAAGCCGATGAAGCGGGTGGTCGATCACATGAGCGCCTACCGCGATGCGCCGGAAGATGCCTCGCGGATCATCGCGCCGGGCCGGGGGGCGCTGGAGCTGCGGCAGGCGGAGATTGCGCTCCATGACCTGCAGGTGCGGCTCACCGGGGCGCTCAAGCAGAAGGACCGGCTGGCCGCACTCGGCGGCGCGGTCGCAAAGATCAGCCACGATCTGCGCAACATGCTCACCACGGCCCAATTGCTGGCCGACCGCATGGAGACGAGCCCCGATCCCAAGGTGAAGCGTACGGCGCCGAAGCTGGTGGGCTCGCTGAACCGGGCGATCAATCTTTGCGAACGCACGCTGGCCTTCGGCAAGGCCGAGGAGCCGGCACCCGAGCTTGCCAGCGTGGCGCTGAGGCCGCTCGTGGCCGAAGTGATGGAGAACGAACGGGCGGCCGCGGGCGACGCCGGGATCGTGTTCGAGAGCACCGTCGCGGAGGGCGCGACCGTGCGGGCCGATCCCGAGCAGCTCTTCCGGGTGCTCTCGAACCTCGTGCGCAACGCGGCGCAGGCCATCGCGAGCGCGCAGCGCCCCGGGACGGTCCGCGTCAGCGCCGACCGGGAGGCGGGCCGCACGCGCATCACGGTCTGCGACACCGGGCCGGGACTGCCCCCGAAGGCGCGCGAGAACCTGTTCAAGCCGTTCACCGGGGGCGCGCGCAGCGGAGGGACCGGGCTCGGTCTGGTGATCGCGGCGGAGATCGTGCGCGGGCATGGCGGCACGCTCGATCTCGTTGAGACCGGACCTCAGGGGACGACCTTCGCGGTGAGCCTGCCCGCGGCCTGAGCCTGGGCGGCGGGTCAGGTAATCAGGATCGCGCGGAAATCGTTGACATTGGTACCCGTGGGGCCGGTGACCAGCAGGTCGCCGGCGCGGTCGAGGGCGGTCCAGGCGTCATTACCGGCGAGGAGCGCGCGCGGGTCGGCGCCGGCGGCGCGGATGCGGGCGGCGGTGGCGCCGTCGGCGAACCCGCCGGCATTGTCCTCGGTGCCGTCGATGCCGTCGGTGTCGGCGGCGAGGGCGTGGATGCCGTCGAGACCCTGGACGGCCAGCGCGAAGGCGAGCAGGAACTCGGCGTTGCGCCCGCCCTTGCCCCTGGCCCGCAGGGTTACCGTCGTCTCGCCGCCGGAGAGCAGGATCACCGGGGCCGCGAAGGGGCGCCCGCGCGCGGCGATCTCGCGGGCGATCGCGGCATGCATCTGCGCGACATCGCGCGATTCGCCCTCGATCGAATCCGACAGGATCACGGCATTCCAGCCGCGCGCCCGGGCGAGGTCCGCTGCGGCGTCCAGCGAGCGGCCGGCCGAGGCGACGATGCGGACCTCGTTGCGGGCGAAGACCGGGTCGTCGGGCCGGGGGGCGGCGCAGGAGGGATCTGCGAGGTGGCGCCGGACCGCCTCGGGCAGATCGAGCCGGTGGGCCGCCACCATCGCGCGGGCCATCTCCGGTGTCCCGCCATCGGGGACGGTCGGGCCGGAGGCCACGAGGGCCGGATTGTCGCCGGGGATGTCGGAGACGATCAGCGAGACCACGCGGGCGGGATGTGCGGCGGCGGCGAGGCGGCCGCCCTTGATGCGCGAGACGTGCTTGCGCAGGAGGTTCATTTCGGAGATCGGCGCGCCGGAGGCCAGAAGGGCGCGGTTGAGCGCGATGTCGTCGGCGAGGGTGAGACCCGGCGGGGGCGCGGGCAGGAGCGCCGAGCCACCGCCGCAGACCAGCGCGATCACGAGGTCGTCCGGGCCGAGGCCAGAGACGGTGTCGAGCAGACGCTCGGCGGCGACCTGTCCCGCCGCGTCGGGTTCGGGATGGGCGGCTTCCAGGACCTCGATCCGCTCGCAGGGCGCGCCATAGCCGTAGCGGGTGACCACGACGCCGGAGAGCGGGCCGGGCCAGGCGGCTTCGAGGGCCTGCGCGAGTTGGGCGGCGCCCTTTCCGGCGCCGACGACGACAGTGCGGCCTTCCGGCGGGTCGGGCAGGAAGGCAGCAATCCGGCGCTCGGGCATGGCCTCGGCGACGGCGGCGTCGAAGAGGTCGCGCAGGAGTCTGCGGGCGGCCGAAGGGTCCATCGTGTCAGCGTCCTTCGAAGCGGGGGGTGCGTTTCTCGCGCTGGGCGGCGAGGCCCTCGGCGTGATCCGCCGAGGCGAAGCAGGTGGCGATGCGGGCGCGGGCGGCCTCTGTGTCGAGGGTGCCGTGCGAGAGTTCGACGATCGTGCGCTTCATGCCCCGGAGTGCCAGCGGTGCCAGCCCGGCGATTTCCTTTGCCATGGCCTCGGTGCGGGGATCGAGGTCGTCCGGTCGGACGAGGTCGTCGAGAAAGCCCGCGCCGAGGAGGGCTTCGGCGTCGAAGCGCTCAGCGAGCAGGAAGATGCGCCGGGCCATCTGGGCGCCCAGGCGGTCCATCGCCCGGCGGATGCCGGCGGGTTCGTAGTGGATGCCGAGCCGGGCCGGGGGGGCGAAGGCCTTCATTCCCGTCACGCCGATGCGGAAGTCGCAGGCGAGCGCGAGTTCGACGCCGCCGCCATAGACGCCGCCGTTGAGGGCGGCGATGGTCGGTGAGGGGAAGGCCTCGAGGGTGTCGCAGAGGGTGGTGAGCGGGTTGTCGGTCCAGTCGGAGCCGGCGACGTCACCGAGCGAGGCCCCGGCGCAGAAGCTCCGGCCGGTGCCGGTGAGCACGAGGGCGCGGAGGGTGTCGTCGGCGGACAAGTCGTTCAGAAGGCCTGTCATTTCCCGCATGGCCGACTGGTCGAGGGCATTGTGCGCCTCGGGGCGGTCGAGAATGATGCGGGCGATGGCGCCGTCGCGGGTCGATCGGATCATCGTCAGTCCTCGAACTCGGCGAAGACCGGGGCGTGGTCGGAGGGTTTTTCCCAGCCGCGCACGTGTTTCGCGACGCGGCTGCCGCCCATGTTGACGGCGAGATCGGGGGTGGCCCAGATGTGGTCGAGGCGGCGGCCGCGGTCGGCGGCCTCCCAGTCGGGGCTGCGGTAGGACCACCAGGAGAAGAGCGGGCCGTCGGGGATGTCCTTTCGGGTGACGTCGACCCAGTTGCCCGCGCCCTGCACGGCGCCCATGCGTTCGACCTCGACCGGGGTGTGGGAGACGACCTTGAGAAGCTGCTTGTGGCTCCAGACATCGTCCTCGCGGGGGGCGATGTTGAGGTCGCCGACGAGGATCGACCGCGATGGGGTCTCGGTGCCGAACCAGTCGCGCATTTCGTCAAGAAAATCAAGCTTGTGGCCGAATTTCGGGTTGGCCTCTCGGTCCGGCACGTCGCCGCCGGCGGGGACGTAGACATTGTGGATCACGGTGCCGGAGGCGAGGCGGGCGGCGACGTGGCGGGCGTCGCCCCTGGCGCAGAAATCGCGCTGGCCGGCGTCCTCGAGGGGGATGCGCGACAGGATCGCCACGCCGTTATAGCCCTTCTGGCCGCGGCAGACGGCATGGGTGTAGCCGAGGGCGGCGAAGCCCTCATAGGGGATCTTGTCCACCGGGGACTTGGTTTCCTGCAGGCAGAGAATGTCGGGGGCTTCCTCGCGCAGGAGGCGCAGCACGCTGTCTTCGCGCAGGCGGACGGAGTTGATGTTCCAGGTGCAGATGGTGAGGGTCATGGAGGCTCCGCCGGAAGTGGAGGAGGAGATTAGCGGCTGGTTCCGAGACCACAAGGGGGCGTCTTGGGCGGATGGCCGGTGATGGCCGGATCTTCGTGGAATATCAGGGGTTAACGGGGAAAACGGCGATACACAACGCGTATGCCATCCATGCACATCGTGTATGGCGACAAAAACACTCGGGCTTTGGCGTTAAGTGTTTTTGCCTGAGCGCAGTGGGGCCTTCGCTGTGTGCCCCAGCCCGGACTCAAGCCGAAGGCGCCGGGCGAGCGCCTGCCCGTGGCGCACCGGAGGTGCGCCTGCGGCGTGACCGGGCTGGCGCTTTCGGGACGCTGGTGCCCCGGGCGGGCGGAGGACGTATGTGGCTGGCATCAAGCGCGTCGAGGCGGCATTGGAGCGACAGCCCAAGGGCAGGCGGTCGCCCGGCTTCCTATGCGATTACGGCGGCGTCCGAGGGCGCCGGTGCCGGCTGGCCACCAGAAGACCATTGTCGCGAAGGTCCGGACCGAGCCCTAAGACGCCGATCGTGGCGGTCAGTTCGAAAGATCGCAAAGCATGGGATTCAGCCAACGCTCAGCAGCAGCCGGACCAGCGCGGTCTGCGCATTTACGCCGGTCTTGTCGTAGATCCGTTTCAGATGCGTGCGCGCCGTATTAATGCTGATGCCCAGCGTATCTGCCGCGACAGTCAGGCTCTCGCCCGAGGCGATGCGGGCCGCCAGCGCCGTCTGGCCGGGCGACAGGCCGAACACCATCCGCGCCGTGGCCAGCCGCCGGTCGAGATCGGCGCCGGGGTCGATGTCGAGATAGGTCAGCCCGTCCATCGCCATCAGGGAACACACCATCGCGGCGCCGGTCTCGTCCTCTCCCAGCACGACGGGTGTGCGGAACGGGGCGCCGGCGACGCCAACGTGGTCCTGGTGATGGAAGAAACCGTGGAGCGTCCCGGCGCGGGCGATTGCGGCCTGAAGCGCTCTGTCCCAGTGGGGGCGGCGCGCGCGCAGCCGGCCGTGCGAGATGGTGAGAGCGGGATGATCGCGCAGCGCCTCGGCCGCCGCCGGCATTTTCCAGACCACATGGCCCCGTGCGTCGAGTGCGATCCGGCCGGGGGCGGTGTGTCGTTCACGGGTATGCGCAAAGGCGTTGTAGACGATGCGCCAACCCTCGGACGTGCGTTCGAGGACGACGGTTTCGATGCTGTCGGCCTCGCTGCCGTCGTCGGCCCGCATCCAGCCGTCATAGATCACCCAGGCGGTGTCGCCGTTGATGGTGATCTGCATGTTGTCCTTCCGGAAATCGGACATGCCGCAGGGCGTCCGGCCAAGCGCGAGGGCGCTGGCCATGTCGTCGCGGATCGCGTCCCAGCCGCGCAGGACGGTGATGCCGAGGCTGGGAGAGGCGCAGACGGTGCATGCGCGCGGCGAGTGCAGGTGGCATGCCGCCCAGCCGTCGAAATCCATTTTGCGGAAGCAGGTGGTTTCGCGGTGGATCACATCGGCAATGGCCGCGCGATCTTCTGCCGCGCGGTCCTCCAAGGTGCGAAGCGTGTCGGGCATGGGCACGACCTTCGATTGGTTCGCACCCATACTACGCGCGCCCGGCCGCCCGGGCAATTTCCGGCGCGGCCGGCGCCTTGCGGCTAAGTGGGCGGCACGCGTCGCGCAGCCGCCCGGCGATGTGACCGATCACGCGCCGAACGGCGTGGAAGCCCTCGAACGCGTTGGCGTCGTAGAAGGCGTCGATGTCCTTTATCCCGGAGGTGCGGGCGGCGGGAACCTGGCGGGCCGCGAAGACGTGAAGCGGGTCCATGGTGCGGGTCCTTTCGGCATTTGGTTGCGTTTCGATGCCCTGAATTTACAGGCCGCCGCCGCCAGGGCTGTCACCCGGATCGACCACACGCTGCGAAATCCCGTACAAATTCGGCCCAGGAATGTGTGGTCCCGATCTGACCCCGGCGTTGCCCGGCCTCCGGGCAGCGGGTGGCCTCTGAGAAGATCGATGCCCTGCGAGTTCGAGGGCCAATGACGGCTTGGTCCGCAACTCAGACATCTGACGGTTATGCCCAGATGACCGGATCGTAGCCCCGAGCGAACATTCGTGGTCATGGTCCAAGGTCTAACCAGAGGGCAGATAGCCGGCAACTTCAGCGGAAATCAGAACCAGACCGCAAACGATCAACACTCCCCCACCTATCCTTGCGAGGACATTGCCACGCGGCGTCTGCTTTTCCAGCAGCACGATGGTGCTCAGGACGGCGATGGTCACAAGGCTCATCACGCCGCCTACAAACAGGATCATCATCAAGGCCCAGCAGCAGCCGACACAATACGTCCCGTGCTTTAGTCCCATTTTGAAAGCTCCCCCATTGCCGGGTCGCCAATCCGTAATCAGGAAACCGAGCGGCGTTCTGCACTTGCGCAGGCAAACTGCTTTTACCGGGGTGAACTGAAAGACGCCTGCCATCAGCAGAATGCTTCCGGACGCCCAAGGGCTCTGCAGCCTCAGCATGTGCGACAGGAGATCCGAGCGTTGGAAAGCCCATTGCAGGGCCGCTGCCACGGCGCTGAACATCGTCCACGTGCACAGGTAGCCGGCGAGGAACCAGTGATTGGAATTGGTGGTACCCGCGTCCTTTCTTGCAGCGACTCGGCGATGAACCGTCAGCATCGGTACGGCCGAGGGCAACATCATGGCCCCCATCATCACGGCCCACATGAGCCAGACGGCAGCGACTTCCGCCAACGACCACTCCGCGCTCATCGGCATCATGAGCGAAACCAGAGGCGATGACATGTTCACTACGGACCACAGGATGAGCGACCATCCGACCGCGATGAGCCCGAACAGAACGGCGAAGCCATTGCGCATTGCTGCGCCTGTCAAACTTGCCGTCTTCGGAACAAGCCGGCCAAAGCTCAGTTCCAATAAGCGAAATCGGTCGCGAATCCGCAGCGTTCGGAGTAGTTGAAGGCGAGCGGCGCGTCATTGACCGATATGTTCGAAAGCGACTCCTGCCCCGGGTGATCGTGCCCCGGGATGCCACAGGACACACGGCCATCTTGCTCGAAATTCCGCACCACATCGGCTGACGCCAGTGAGTCGACGTTTATGGTTTCCGCCCCGGCCACGTGGTCGAGACGAATGCCAGCGGACTTGATCCCCAGTATTTTGGAGAAATTTGCAGCGACACGGAAATTGCCGCCTGCATCGCCATTGAAGATCTTTGCAAGAGCCTCGAATTGCGGCTCCGATGCATTTTTGTCGATGTAGATGAAGACCGACCAGATGTCGTCACCCACATCATCATTGTAGGTCCCCGCGATCGACACGTTCAGCCCCGACAGGTCTATGCCCCCGAACCGCCCGTCCAGAATTCGCCATGACAGCAAGAAATCACAGTCGCCGTAAGTGGATCGGCCGCCCGGTATTTCCCCTTGCCGCCGGCAGGGGCAAATCGCCTCGCAGTTGCACGCCTCATAGTAGCTGCCAGAAATCCGAAACTTTAATGCCGTGCCCATTTCGGCCCCCGATATCTCTTGGCGGAAATTTCCGAGTTAACGGGATCTTCCGCGGATCATCAAGACAGACTATCGGCCTGCATCTGTGCTAGCAATCAAACCAACCTTCATGGGCGTTGAGCTCGTGGAGAGAGGACGTCTGCATCCATCGCGCATCGCCGGATGAACGTCCCCTTCGTCCCGCGAAGCCGCCATCGGCGGGCCTCTGGACCGGCAAGGTTTCAACCTGAATAGGAGGCTTCGATCTGCCGTGAGGCTCGCGCAAGGCAGCGTGCGGCGGAGGCCGGGGGGCCTCCGCTGCTTGGCGCGTGTCAGGCCACCAGCCGGTAGCCGCCGGGTTCGGTGACGAGGATGCGGGCGTTCGAGGGGTCGGGCTCGATCTTCTGGCGCAGGCGGTAGATGTGGGTCTCGAGGGTGTGGGTGGTCACACCGGCATTGTAGCCCCAGACCTCGTGCAGGAGCACGTCGCGGGCGACGACGCCGGAGGTCGCGCGGTAGAGGTATTTGAGGATGTTGGTTTCCTTCTCGGTCAGCCGGATCTTCTTCTCGGCCTCGTCGAGCAGGAGCTTCGCGGCGGGCTTGAAGGTGTAGGGGCCGATGCCGAAAACGGCGTCCTCGGACTGTTCGTGCTGGCGCAGCTGGGCGCGGATGCGCGCGAGCAGGACCGGCAGCTTGAAAGGCTTCGAGACGTAGTCGTTGGCGCCGGAATCGAGGCCGAGGATCTGGTCGCTGTCGGTCGTGTGACCGGTCAGCATCAGGATCGGGCACTTGACGCCCTGCTTGCGCATCAGCCGGCAGAGCTCGCGGCCGTCCATGTCGGGCAGGCCGACATCGAGGATGACGAGATCGTAGTGCTGCTCCTTGGCGCGCGACAGGCCGTCGGCGCCGTCGCCGGCTTCGAACACGTCGAATTCCTCGGTCAGGACCAGCTGGTCGGCCAGCGCCTCGCGCAGGTCCGCATCGTCGTCGACCATCAGGATCTTCTTCACGGCACTCATGGGTCACCTCTTGATGTTGTGCGGATTAGCTGTTGGTTTCCCACGGCATGCACAATATTTGTGACAGGGCGTTCACCGCTCTGTGTCCGCCTTCGGGCAAATGTTTCAGCGACGCCGCGATCAGGAGGGACCTTCCCCGATGAGCCTCACGCTCAGCCCTGCCGAACGGCGCGCCCGGGTGCGCGCGGAGTTGCGCATCGGCGCGGCGGTGGTGCTGGTCGGGGCCGGCGCGGCCGCGCTGGTGGTCGCGGCGGAGACCGCTTCGGCGGAGAGGATCGGCGATATGCGGAGGATGGGGCCGGTCGACCTGGCGCTGACCGCGCGGCGGGCGGCGACGCTGAAGGCGCGGGCCTATGACGGCGACCTGGCGCGGGTCGTGGTTCCGGAGCGCGCCGATGCGGGCTGGATCCGGGCGACGGCCGATCCCTCGGCGGATCTGGCCTGGCCGATGAAGGGGCCCTACGAGACCCGGCGCGACGGCGCGGCGGTGCTGCACCGCGCGGCGCTCGCACTCTGCAAGGAGGCGCGGCTCCTGCCGGCGGCCCTGGTGCTGCCGCTTGGGGCTTCGCAGGCGGCGGGGCTGGCGGTGGAGGCGGGGCTGGCGGTGCTCGATCTCGGAGCGGTGCCCGACGCAGGCCCGGAGGCGCCCGACCTCGTGGAGGTGGCGGCGGCGCGGGTTCCGCTGGCGGTGTCGGAAGCCGGGCGGGTGCATGTGTTCCGGCCGCGGGACGGTTCGGAGGAGCATTACGCGGTCGAGATCGGCGCGCCGGACCGGGCGGCGCCGGTGCTCTGCCGGCTGCATTCGGCCTGTTTCACCGGCGATCTGCTCGGCTCGCTGAAATGCGATTGCGGGCCGCAATTGCGCGCGGCGCTGGCGCAGATCGGCGCCGAGGGGGCGGGGGTGCTGCTCTATCTCAACCAGGAGGGGCGGGGGATCGGGCTCGCCAACAAGATGCGGGCCTATGCCTTGCAGGACGAGGGGTTCGATACCGTCGAGGCCAATCACCGGCTCGGCTTCGAGGATGACGAGCGGGATTTCCGGATCGGGGCGGATATCCTGCGCAAGCTCGGCTTCGCGCAGGTCCGGCTGATGACCAACAATCCGGCGAAGGTCGAGATGATGGACCGCTCGGGGCTGGCTGTGGTCGAGCGGGTCCCGCTGCGCGCCGGGCGCTCGGCGCACAACACCGGATATCTCGACACCAAGGCCGCGAAGAGCGGGCATCTCCTGTGACGCCGGCCGATCTCGTGGTCGGACGGACGGGGGCGCGCTTCGGCGGGCGGCGCTTTGCCTGCGCGGTGGGGCGCGGCGGGATCGGGGTGAAACGCGGCGAGGGCGACGGGATCACGCCGGCGGGGGTGCATCGGCTGGAGGCGGTGCTGGTGCGGCGCGACCGGCTGCGCTTTGCGGGGGCGTCGGCGATCGGGCCGCGGGATGGCTGGTCGGACGATCCGCGCGACCCGGATTACAATTGTCGGGTGCTGCGGCCGCACCGGTTCGGCTGCGAGGCACTGCGGCGGGCCGATCCGCTCTACGATCTGGTGGGCGTGCTCGACTTCAACCGGGGGCCGGTGGGGCGGGGCGCCGGGAGCGCGATCTTCCTGCATGTCTGGCGCAAGCCGCGGCATCCGACGGAAGGCTGCATCGCCTTTGCGCGACCTGATCTCCTGCGCATTCTGGCCGGGTGGACGCCCTGGAGCCGCGTGGTGGTGCGGCCGTGAGCGGCGGCGGCATGGTGGCGGCCGGGCACCGGGTGACGGCCGAGGCCGGGGCGGAGGTGCTGCGCGCCGGGGGCTCGGCGGCGGATGCCGCGGTGGCGGCGATCGCGGCGGCCTGCGTGGCGGAGCCGGTGCTGTGCTCGCCGGGCGGCGGGGGCTTTGCAATGCTGCGCGAGGGGGCGAGCGGCGCGGTGCGGGTGGTCGACTTCTTTCCGCAGACGCCGCTGGCGCGCCGCCAGCCGGCCGGGGCGGGAGAGCGCGAGATCGTCGCGGATTTCGGCCCGGCGACGCAGACGTTCCACATCGGGCCGGCGACGGCGGCGATGCCGGGGTTCTTTGCCGGGATCGAGATGATGCATGCGGTGGCGGGACGACTGCCGCTCGGCGATCTGTTCGCGCCGGCGATCCGCGCGGCGCGGGACGGGGTGATCAGTCACGCCGTTTCAGCATTACCTCGCGACGGTGGTGGTGCCGATCCTGACGGCGACGCCGGAGGCGGCGGCCCTGTTCGCGCCGGGGGGGGCGCCCCATGCGGCGGGAAGCCGGTTTCGCAATCCGGGGCTGGCGGCGGCCTTCGAGGCGGTGGCGGCGGAGGGCTTCGCGGGGGGCGAGGTCGAGGCGGCACTGATCGCGGCGCAGGCGGAGGCGGGGCATCTGGCGGCGGCCGATTGCGCGGCCTATCGCGCGGTACTGCGCGCTCCGCTGGAGGTTGCGCGGGACGGGGCGCGGGTCTGGCTCAATCCGGCGCCGGCCGCTGGCGGGGTGATGGTGGCGGATGCGCTGGCGCGCTGCGACGGGGCGGATCCGCTGGCGATGGCGCGGGCACTGGCGGCGACCGATGCGGCGCGGCGCGATCCGGGCAGCGCGCTGGCGCGGCGTCTGGCGGCGCCGCTCCGGGCCCGGGGGACGACGCATGTCTCGGTGATGGATGCTGCGGGCAATGCCGTGGCCGTGACGATCTCGAACGGCGAGGGCAACGGGGCGCTGGTCGGACGTTTCGGGTTCATGCTCAACAACGTGCTGGGCGAGGAGGACGTGAACCCAGCGGGGCGCGACTGGCCCGCGGCCCTGCGCCTTGCCTCGATGATGTGTCCGGCGATGGTCGGGACGGCGGACGGGGCGCTGACGGCGCTCGGCTCGGGCGGATCGAACCGGATCCGCTCGGCGATCCTGCAGACGGTGCTCAGGCTCTGCCGGCCGGAGGCGGCACTCGGGGAGGCGATCGCCGCGCCGAGGCTGCATCCGGAGGCCGGGCATCTCGATTTCGAGGATCGTTTCGACGGGGAGACGCGGGCGGCGCTGGTCGCGGCGTTTCCCGATCACCGGGGCTGGGCGGAGCCGAGCATGTTCTTCGGCGGGGTGCATGCGGTGCGGCGGGCGGCGGACGGGACGCTGGAGGGCGCGGGGGATGCGCGGCGCGACGGGGTGGTGGTGTAGGCGGATTGCCGGGCTTGGTCGGTGTCGGTGCGGGGCGCGACGGGAGCCTGCCCGTGGGCTGGCGCTGCTACGGGTGGGCTGTGCGGTTTATGGTGCCACCAACTTCCTCCGCCCGAGCGATGCGCCAGCTTCGACAAAGCGCCAGCCCGGTCACGCCGAAGGCGTGCCAGCAAGGATTGGCACACCCCCGGTGCGACACGGGCAGGCGCTGGCCCGGCGCCTTCGGCTTGATTCCGGGCCGGGTGCGTAGAGGAAGCGTTGGGGTGGGCGGGTCAGTATTTCGACGGGACGTAGAGCTCGCGGGGCAGGATCGCGCGTTCGTATTCGGGGTTGAAGACCCGGTCGGGGAGGGTGACCTCCTCGTGCTGGACCGGCTCGTAGGGAATGAGCGACAGCAGGTGGCTGATGCAGTTGAGCCGCGCGCGCTTCTTGTCGTTGCCCTCGACGATGTACCACGGCGCTTCGGGGATGTTGGTGCGCAGGAGCGCCTCTTCCTTGGCCTTGGTGTACTGCTCCCAGCGCACCCGGCTCTGGAGGTCCATCGGCGAGAGTTTCCACTGCTTGAGCGGGTCGTGGATGCGCATGAGGAAGCGCATCTGCTGTTCCTCGTCGGTGATCGAGAACCAGTACTTCACCAGCCGGATGCCGGAGCGGACCAGCATGCGCTCGAATTCGGGGACGTCGTTGAAGAACTCCTCGACCTGGTCCTCGGTGGCGAAGCCCATCACCCGCTCGACGCCGGAGCGGTTGTACCAGGACCGGTCGAAGAGCACGATCTCGCCGGCGGCCGGGAGGTGCGGGACATAGCGCTGGAAGTACCACTGGCTCTTTTCACGCTCGGACGGAGCCGGGAGGGCGACGACGCGGCAGACCCGCGGATTGAGGCGCTGGGTGATGCGCTTGATGACGCCGCCCTTGCCGGCGCTGTCGCGGCCCTCGAAGATCACGACGATCTTCTCGCCGGTATGCGTCACCCAGTCGGAGAGCTTGATGAGTTCGGATTGCAGGGCGAGAAGCTCGCGGAAATATTGCGGGCGCGGGATCGAGGGCGGATGGCTCTGCTTGTAGATCTTGCGGATCTCGAGCGAGAGGGCGGGCTCCGACATCTCGAGCTCGTAATCCTCGTCGAGCGTGTCGGCGAGTTCGGCTTCCAGCCAGTCCATGCCGTTGTCTGCCTTCGTCCGGTCATCCATCTCGCGTCTCCCTTCCTCGATCATCCGGTTCGAACCGGCCCCTGTTTGACAGAGTGCCACGGGGCTGTCACGAGACCTCTTCATGACAGGGCAGAGGCGCAATATCGCGGCATTTCTCTGGGGGGTCGCGGAGGCGACGCTCTTCTTCATCGTGCCGGACGTGCTCCTGACGGCGATCGCGCTTCGGGCGCCGCGCAAGGCGGTTCTGGCGAGCCTTTTCGTGCTGGCCGGTGCGGTACTGGGCGGGCTGGGGATGTTCTGGTGGGCGCAGGCCGATCCGGAGGCGGCGCGGGCGGCGGTACTTGCGGTGCCGGCGATCTCGGAGCCGCTGATGGCACGGGCGCGGGGCCTGCTGGCGGAGCACGGGCTTCTGACCGGCATGATCGCGGGATCGGTTTCGGGCATTCCCTACAAGATCTTCGCGGTCGAGACGGCGCTGGACGGGACCGGGGCGCTCGGTTTTGCGCTGGCGAGCCTGCCCGCGCGGCTCCTGCGGTTCCTGCTGGCGATCGGCGCGGTGGTGCTGCTGTCGCGGACGGTCTTCGCGAGGTTCGGAGATCGCGGGCGGATGTGGGTGCTGGCGGGGTTCTGGACCCTGTTCTACGCGGTGTATCTGACAGCGATGGGCTGGTGAGCGGTCAGGGCGACAGCGTCGCCGGGACGGTCACCGTCCGCCCGTCGCGCAGGATGTCCAGGGCGACGGTGTCGCCGGGGTCGCGATCGGCCAGCGCCTCGCGGTAGGCGGCGACATCGCCGATCTCGACGCCGTCGATGGCGAGGATGACGTCGCCGAGCGCGATCGAGCCGTCGGGGTTGGTCCGGGCCGGGCGGAGGCCGGCGCGGGCGGCGCCGGTTCCGGGGATCACGCCGAGCACCACGATGCCGGGGACGCCCTGGCGGGCGGCGAGCGCGTTGATCTGCGGGTCGACCTCGATGCCGAGGGTCGGTGGCGCGAAGCGGCCGGTGGCGATCAGGCGCGGCACGACGCGGTTCACCTCCTCGACCGGCACGGCGAAGCCGATGCCGGCACTGCCGCCCGAGGGGCTGTAGATCGCGGTGTTCACACCGATGAGGCGGCCGGCGCTGTCGAGGAGCGGGCCGCCGGAATTGCCGGGATTGATCGCGGCATCGGTCTGGATCAGCCCGCGGAGCGGCCGGCCGCGCTCGCCCGGCAGCGAGCGTTCGAGGGCCGAGACGATGCCGGTGGTGAGCGACCAGTCGAGGCCGAAGGGGTTGCCGATGGCGAAGACCTTCTGGCCGACGCGCAGGTCGTCGCTGGTGCCGATCGGGATGGGCGTAAGTGGCGTGCGGTCGAGCGGGATGCGCAGCACGGCGAGATCGCTGTCGGGGTAGATCCCGACGAGGGCGGCGCGGACCGGCTCGCCGTCGGCGCGGCGCACCGTGGCGGAGGTGGCGCCCTCGAGCACATGGGCGTTGGTGACGATGTGGCCGGCCGCGTCCCAGACGAAGCCCGAGCCGGTGCCGCGCGGCACGTCGAAGACGTTGCGCGAGAACGGATCACGGACGCGCTCGGCGGTGGAGATGAAGACGACGCTGGGCTGCGCCGCCTCGAAGAGCGCGATGGTGGCCGCCTCGTCGGCGGCCAGTTCGCCACGGGCGGCGATGGCACGGGGCTCGCCGGTGGGGGCGAAGAGGGCGAAGCGGAGCGCCGGCAAGAGCTGCCAGAGCAGCAGGAGGACCATGCCGGCGAGGGTGAGGGCCGCGACGCGGGTGAGGAAGCGGGTATCGCCCATGGCTCAGCCGGGGACGCGCTCGCCGAAGATCGCCGACCCGACGCGGACATGGGTGGCACCGCAGGCGATGGCGGTCTCGAAATCGCCGGACATGCCCATCGAGAGACCGGAAAGCCCGTTGCGGGCTGCCATCCCTGCGAGCATGCGGAAATGCGGCTCGGGGTCCTCGTCGGCAGGCGGGATGACCATCAGGCCGGCGAGGACAAGGTCGTATTCGGTGCGGCATGCGGCAAGGAAGGCGTCGAGGGCGTCGGGGTCGATGCCGGCCTTCTGCGGTTCGCGCCCGGTGTTGACCTGAACGAAGAGGGTGGGACAGGCGCCGCGCTCCTGCACGGCGCGGGCGAGCTTGCGGGCGAGGCTGTCGCGGTCGAGGCTGTGGATGGCGTCGAAGAGCTCGAGGGCGCGGCCGAGCTTGTTGGTCTGCAAGGGGCCGATGAGGTGGAGGTCGATCGGGCCATAGGTCTCGCGCAAGGTAGGCCAGCGGCCCTCGGCCTCCTGCACGCGGTTCTCGCCGAAGCTGCGGTGTCCGGCCTCGAGCACGGCGCGGATGCGGTCCTCGGGCTGGACCTTGGAAACGGCGATCAGGGTGACGTCGTCGGTGCGGCCGGCGGCCGCGATGGCCGTCGGCGATGCGCGCCTGGATGTCGGGGAGGCCCATGGGGGTCGGTTCCGGCTGGTTGTTGCGGGCGGGAACCTAGCGGGCGGGGCGGTTGCCGGAAAGGGGTCCCGCCCAAGAAAAAGGCGGGCCCGGAGGCCCGCCTTTCGGTCTTCGCGATCCGGGTGGATCAGAAGGCCATCTTGATACCGAAGTCGGCGACGGTTTCCGCGTTGCCGAGATCGCGGTTTCCGAAGGCCGAGCCGCGACCGAAGGTCGAGGCGATACCGCCGGCAACCTGTGCTCCGCCGCCGAGGTCGTAGGATCCGGTGAAGCCGTAGGTCTGCTCGCCGTCGAACGCGTCGAGGCCTTCGCGTCGCCGTCGGCGTTGAGGACCTTCACGTAGTAGGCGCCGACTGCGAAAGCGTCGAAGCCGTAGGTGGCGCCCACGCCGATCGTGTCGAAGTCGGCCGTCAGCCGAGCTTGCCTTGGTGTAGACCACGCCGCCCGAGAGGCTTTCCCAGCCACCGGTTACGGCTGCCGAGTACTGTTCGCCGCCCTCGACCACGTCGCTGATTTCGGCGACCGGAACAGTCGACTGGTCAATCGTCACCGTCTTCGTCGACGACGTCGACGTCGATGATGTCCGTATCCTCGATGAACTCGAACTCGGCGAAGTCGTAGTAGCCGAGGCCGATGCCGAAGTCGAAGGCGCCGAAGGTGCCGTTGTAGCCGGCGCCGACGCCGATGTCCGAGAGGTCACGGTTGGACGACAGCGAGAGGCCGAAGCCCATGAGGTCGAAGTCGTACCGGATGGTCGGACGCGCGGTCGGGTTGGAGGCGAAGTCGTTCGCGTTGTCGTTGCCGAAGCCGCCGCCGTTGGAGATGAAGAACGTTTCGTTCAGATCGCCGAGACCGGTGAGCGAGAGGTTGCCCGGGATGTCGCCAACCCAGTTCTCGTCAGCCGCGGAGGTGTCGCCGAAGGTCAGCGTGCCCCAGCTGCCGGAGACGAAGACTTCGCCGGCGGTCTGACCGGCCGTGCCGCCCTGGCCGCCAATGGCGTTGTCGGCGCGGATGGTGGCACCGAAGGTGATGCCGTTGTCGGTCTCGCCGGTGGCATTGAAGCCCATCCGGACGCGCGAGATGGCGCGGAGGTCTTCGTCACCCTGGACGGAGCCGTCGTTGTTGATGTTGTAGCCGAGACCCAGGCGCGCGTCACCGAAGAGCGGTGATGCCCTGAGCCGAGGCTGCGCCGCCGATTGCCAGTGCGGCGAGGGCGGTGGAGGTGAAGAGAATTTTCTTCATCTTGTTTTCCTCGAGTTCTGTTCGAAACCTATCTCAAACCCGGTTCATTCCGGATCAGGTGAAGCCTTCATCTCGCAAGCCGGGGCGTCGGGCAAGGTTTCCACGACCGGTCGCGTGTTTTGCGCGGTCGAGTTGATGCAGCTTTGCCACACTGACCCGCAGCCGCCGGTTTCCGGTTTGGGGCTTGCCGGGCTGGCGGCGAGACTTTAGAGCTTCAGGAAGCCCGTGACCGAGGACAACCGGCCGTTTCGTGACCAGATTTCCCGCCATTCTCGCCTCCGTGGTTCTGCTCGGCCTTCTCGCCGCCTGCGGCGGGGATGCGGCGTTGCAGAACGAGCGGCGCGAGCAGCGGCAGATGCGGGACTTCGAGCAGAGCCCCGAGTTCGATCTTCGATCTTTTCCGCAACAGCGGCGATCCGGACCGGGGGATCGTGGTCAACCGGTATCTGTGGCTCGCCTCGCTCGACACGCTGTCGTTCCTGCCGCTCGAGAGCGCCGATCCGTTCTCGGGCCTGATCGTCACCGACTGGGGGCTGGTCAATGGCGGGGCGTATCGCGTGACGGTCTACATTTCCGATCCGGCGCTCGATGCGATGTCGCTGAAGGTCGCGGCGTTCCGGCAGTCCGGGGGGCGGGCGGTGCCGGTGGCCGATGCCGAGGCGCGGCTCCTCGAGGACGCGATCCTGACCCGGGCACGGCAATTGCGGATCGCGGCCGCCGAACGGTGAGGCCGGGCGCGGTGACGACCGGTGCCGGCGCGACCGGCCAGAAGAGAGAAGTCCAGTGATGTCCCGCTACGATGCCCGCGCCGTCGAACCCAAATGGCAGGAAGCCTGGGAGCAGGCCGGCGTGTTCCGCGCGGCTCGCGATCCGGACCGGCCGAAATATTACGTGCTCGAGATGTTTCCCTATCCGTCGGGGCGCATCCATATCGGCCACACCCGCAACTACACGATGGGCGACGTGATCGCGCGGTACCGGATTGCGCGTGGTTTCAATGTCTTGCATCCGATGGGCTTCGATGCGTTCGGGATGCCGGCCGAGAATGCGGCAATGGAGAAGGGCGTGCATCCGGGCGCCTGGACCTATGCCAATATCGACACGATGCGCGCCCAGATGAAGCCGATGGGCTTCTCGATCGACTGGAGCCGGGAGTTCGCGACCTGCGATCCGGAGTACTACGCGCAGCAGCAGGCGCTGTTTCTCGACATGCTGGAGGCGGGGCTGGTCTACCGGCGCGCGGCGGTGGTGAACTGGGACCCGGTGGACCTGACGGTGCTCGCCAACGAGCAGGTGATCGACGGCAAGGGCTGGCGGTCGGGGGCGCCGGTGGAGCGGCGGGAACTGACGCAGTGGTTCTTCCGGATCTCGGACATGGCCGAGGAGCTTCTGGAGGCCATCGACGGGCTGGAGGCCTGGCCCGAGAAGGTGCGCACGATGCAGCGCAACTGGATCGGAAAGAGCCAGGGATTGCAGTTCGCCTTCGAGACGGTCGGGGCACCGGCGGGGTTCGCGGCGCTCGAGGTCTACACCACGCGGCCGGACACGCTCGAGGGGGCGAGTTTCGCGGCGATCTCGCCAGATCATCCGCTGGCCCGGGCGCTGGAGAAGGACAGCCCCGCGATCGCGGCCTTCGTCGCGGAATGCCGGCGGACGGGGACCTCGGAGGAGGAGCTCGAGACCGCCGAGAAGATCGGGATGGAGACCGGGATCCGGGTGCGCCATCCGCTGCATCCGGAGCGGGATCTGCCGGTCTGGATCGCGAACTTCATCCTGATGGAGTACGGCACCGGGGCCATCTTCGGTTGCCCGGCCCATGACCAGCGCGATCTGGACTTCGCGCGGAAGTACGATCTGGCGGTGATCGACGTGTTCAAGGCGGCGGAAGACGCGCCGGATGTCGCGGATGTGGCATATGTGCCACAGAAGGCACAGCCTGTGACCTATGTGCGCGGATTCGCCGGCGCGGAGGTGATGACCGGCGAGGAGGCGGTGGCTGCGGCGATCGCGGAGTGCGAGGCCCGCGGCATCGGGGCCGGGGTGACCAAGTACCGCCTCAGGGACTGGGGGATCAGCCGCCAGCGCTACTGGGGCTGTCCGATTCCGGTGGTGCATTGCCCGGCTTGCGGGATCGTGCCGGAGGCGAAGGCCAACCTGCCGGTGCGGCTGCCGGAGGATGTGAGCTTCGAGAAGCCGGGCAATCCGCTGGAGCGGCATGCGGGGTTCCTGGCGGCGACCTGTCCGAAATGCGGGCAGGCCGCGCGGCGCGAGACCGACACGATGGATACCTTCGTCGATTCGAGCTGGTATTTCGCGCGCTTCACCGCGCCGCGGGCGGAGACGCCGACCGATCTGGCGGATGCGGACTACTGGATGAACGTGGACCAGTATATCGGCGGGGTGGAGCACGCGATCCTGCATCTCCTCTATTCGCGGTTCTTCGCGCGGGCGATGCAGCGGACCGGGCATCTGCCCGAGAAGGCGATCGAGCCGTTCGATGCGCTCTTCACGCAAGGCATGGTGACGCACGAGACCTATTCGCGGACCCATCCCGGCGGTCGGGTGACCTGGTACGCCCCCGAGGAGATCGTGCGCGACGCCGAGGGCGCGTGGCTTCCGGACGGAAGCCCGGTCGAGGTCGGGCCCTGCATCAAGATGTCGAAGTCGAAGAAGAACGTCGTCGATCCGGAGGCGATCATCGCGCAGTACGGCGCCGATACCGCGCGCTGGTTCGTGATGTCGGACAGCCCGCCGGAGCGGGACGTGGAATGGACGGCGGCGGGCGCCGAGGCGGCCTTCAGGCATCTGCAGCGGGTCTGGCGGCTCGCGGTGCAGATCGTCGAGGCGCCGGGCGCCGGGGGGGAAGATGGCCCGGAGGCGCTGGCGCTGCGCAAGGCGACTCACCGGGCGATCCGCGACGTGACGGCCGATATCGAGGGCTTCGCGTTCAACAAGGCGGTGGCGCGGCTCTACGAGTTCACCAATGCGATCGCGAAGGCCGATCCGGAGGCGGCGGGCATGGGGGCGGCGCGGATGTTCGCGATGCGGACGATGGCGCAACTGATGGCGCCGATGGTGCCGCATCTGGCCGAGGAGGTCTGGGCACTGACGGGCGGCGACGGTCTGGTGGTGCGGGCGGCCTGGCCCGATCCGGACCCCGCATTTCTGGTCGAGGCGAGCATCTCGCTGCCGATCCAGATCAACGGCAGGAAGCGCGGCGAGATCTCGGTGCCGGTCGATGCGGATCGCGGCGCGGTCGAGGCGCTGGTGATGAAGGATGCCGCCGTCATCAAGGCGCTGGGCGGGGCGGTTCCGAAGAAGCTGATCGTCGTGCCGGGCCGGATCGTGAATGTGGTGGTCTGAGCCCGCATTGCGGCTTTCGGCGACACTCGGGCTGGTGCTCGGGCTCGGGGCCTGCGGGTTCACGCCGCTCTACGATCCGGGCACCGAGGCCCGGGCGCTGCAGGGGCGGATCGATGTCCCGGTCATTTCGGGCGCTGCCGGCTTCGTGATGCGCGAACAGCTCCAGAACCGGCTCGGGCAGGCCGTCGATCCGGCCTATGTGCTGGAGGTCGATCTCGCGCTCGACACGACGGGGATCGCGCTGACCACCGACAATGTCACCACCCGTTTCCAGGTCGTCGGGACGGCGGAATTCCTGCTGGTGCCGGTCGGCGGCGGCGATCCGGTGCTCGGTGACATCGTCGAGGCGGTGGCGAGCTACAGCGCGCCGGAGTCACAGTCGGTCTCGGCCTTCGCGTCGCGGGTGGCCGAGCGCAATGCCGAGTTGCGGGTCGCCCGGACCATGGCCGACCGGATCGCCACGCGGATCGCGCTGAGTGCGGAGCGGCTCGAGGACGGCACGGCCGGGGTCGACCTGATCGACGTGGTGCCGTTCGAATGAAGATCGGGGGTCGGCAGGCGCGGGGCTATTTCGCCCGGCCGGGCAGCGATCACGCGGCGATGCTGCTCCATGGCGGCGATCCGGTGCGGATCGCGATGGGGCGCGAGACGCTGGTCAAGGCGCTGATCGGGCCGGAGGGCGCCGCGGAGATGCGGCTTGCGCGGATGTCCGGGGCGGAGGTCGCCCGCGATCCGGCCGCCCTCGATGCGGCGGTGCGCGCGAGCGGCTTCTTTCCGGGCGAACGGGCGGTGCTGGTCGAGGAGGCCGGCGACGGGGCAAGTGCGGCGCTGAAGTCGGTGCTGGCGGACTGGCGCGCGGGTGACGCGCGGATCGTCGTGACGGCCGGAGCGCTGAAGCCGCGCGGGGCGCTGCGCAAGCTCTTCGAAGGGGCGCGCAACGCCGTGGCGATCGGCATCTACGACGATCCGCCCGACCGGGCGGAGATCGCGGCGGACCTGCAGGCGGCGGGGCTGGGCACGGTGCCGACGGCGGCGCTCGAGGACCTCGAGGCGCTGGCGCGGACCCTCGGCCCGGGGGATTTCGCGCGGTTCCTGGAGAAGCTTGCGGTCTACAAGCTCGGCGACGCGACGGAACTCGGCCCGGCCGATGTCGCGGCCTGCGCGCCGGCCGCACCGGAGGCCGATCTCGATGCGCTGATCGACCTGGCGGCGGAAGGCAGGGCGGCGGATCTCGCTGCGGCACTGGCGCGGATCGGGCCGCAATCGGGGGCGCCGACCCGGATCACCGTCGCGGCTGCCCGGCACTTCCGGCTGTTGCATGCGGCGGCGATCGCGAAGGACGGGGCGGAGGCGGCGCTGTCGCGGGCGCGGCCGCCGGTCTTCGGGCCGCGGCGGTCGCGGCTGGTGGCGCAGGCGCGGCGTTTCGGGCCGGACCGGTCGGAGGCGGTTCTGGGGCTGGTGTTCGAGGCGGAGATGCAGCTCCGCTCGGGCCGCCCGGTGCCGGCGAGCGCGCTGGTCGAGCGGCTCCTCGTGCGGATCGCGGCGCTGGCGCAGCCGCGCGGGCAGCGGCGCTGAGGTTTCAGCGATCGTCGCCGTCGCTTTCGCCGGAGTAACCCTCGTCGTTCCGCGCCATTCCGCCCGGGGCGCTTTCGGACTTGCCGGGGGTTGCGGCGGGCGTGAAGGGCAGGGATTTCTGGTCTGCATCGGAGACATGGACATGCATGTCGGTCTGCGGGAACGGGATCGAGATGCCTGCCGCGTCGAAGGCCTCCTTCACCTGGCGTTGCAGGTCCCAGTAGACGGTCCAGTAGTCATCGCTGTTGACCCAGGGCCGGACGACGAAATCGACCGAGCTCGCGCCGAGGGCGTTCACGCGGATCACCGGGGCGGGATCCTTGAGGACGAGCGGATGGGCGGTGACCGTCGCCTCGAGCACCTGATGGGCCTTCTCGATCGAATCGCCGTAGCCGATGCCGAAGGTCAGGTCGACGCGGCGGGTGGTGCTGGCCGTGACATTGGTGATGACGTTGCCCCAGACCTTGGAGTTCGGCACCACGATCACCTGGTTGTCGGGGGTGACGACCGTGGTCGAGACGATGGAGACCGACCTCACGGTACCGCCGACGCCGCCGATATCGACGTAATCGCCTTCGTCGAAGGGGCGGTTCAGCATGATCATCAGGCCGGCGGCGAGGTTGCCCAGGGTGTCCTGCATGGCGAAGGCGAGGATGAAGGAGGCACCGCCGACAAGTGCGAAGAGCGGTGTGATGTCGAAGCCGAGCATCGAGGCCACGATCATCAGGCCGAAGGCGACCGTGAGCCAGTAGACCACGAAGACCATGAAGGATTGCAGAAGCTTCGAGAGGTTCGGCACCCGTTCGAGGGCGCGGCGGGCGAAGCGCCGCACGATGCGCGCGACGATCATCAGGCCGAGGAAGGAGCCGAGGATCACAGCGATGTTGAGCGCGAGCTTGATGCCGCCATCGGGTGAGGTTCCCCAGGCGATGGCCCCGTTGAGCAGGGTGCGCCAGTCGGCGTTGCGCTTCTCCTCGACGACGATGGCGTTGCGATAGGCGCGGTAGCTGGCGATCACGGCCGGGTCGCCGCCCTTCTTTTCCCAGTTGTCGAGTACGGCGGAGTATTTGGCGAAGAGCTCGTTGCGGGCCTCGGTCGCCTCGGGAAGGGCTTCACGAGCGGTTTCCGAGATCGCCTCGTCCTCGGACGTCACGTCGACTTGAAACTGAACCAGATCGGTGGTCGCCGCCTTGACGATGGCCAGCCACTCGTCGGTCAGGGCGGCAAGCTCGTCGCCGGTCAGCGGGATGAGCTGGAGGACGAATTCCTCCATCGGCACCGAGGGATCGGTGAGCCGGGGGGCGAGGACGGGCCCTTCTTCGGCGGCGGCTTCCTCCGCGGTCTCGACCGGTGCGGCTTGGGCGGGGGCCACCTCGCCCTCGGCGGCGGGCTCGGCCTCCTGCGCGACGGCGATTCCGGCGAAGAGGATCACCAGCGATGCGGCGAGGAGCAGTCGGAAGCGCAGGATGAAGAGCATGGGGCCGGCCTGTCGTTTCGGGGGAGGGCCTCCTCTAGCAACCCGGCGGGCGGGCTTCAACCCGTCGGGGTCGCGGCGATGAAGCGGCATGCGGCGCGGCCGGCATGGCGGCCGGTGGCGAGGCAGGCGGTGATCAGGTAGCCGCCCGTGGGTGCGTCCCAGTCGAGCATCTCGCCGGCGCAGAAGATGCCGGGGCGCACGCGGAGCATGAGGTCGGCGTCGAGGGCGGCGCGGGTGACGCCGCCGGCGGTGGAGATCGCCTCGTCGAGCGGGCGCGGGCCGAGCAGAGGGACGGGTAGCGCCTTGAGCGCATGGGCCGTGTCCTCGGGCGTGGCGAGGGCGTCGGGGGCGCAGTCGCGCAGGAGAGCGATCTTGACCGGGGAGAGACCGAGGCGCTTGCGAAGATGGTTCGAGAGGGTGACCTTGCCGCGGGGCCGGGCGAGGGCGGCGGCGACGGCGGCCTCGGGGCGGTCGGGCAGAAGGTCGAGGGTCAGGGTGGCGCCGTCGCGCAGACGGTGGGCAAGGGCGTAGATGCCGCCGCCCTCGATGCCGTCGCGGGTGACGACGATTTCGGCGCGCAGGCTTTCGCCGCCCGCGGAGAGCCGGAGCGGCTTGACCGCGGCGCCGGCGTGACGGGCCATGTGCCCGGACCAGGCGACCCGGAAGCCGACATTCGAGCCGCGGAACGGAGCGATCTCGACGCCTGCCTCACCGAGAATGGCGGCCCAGGCGCCGTCCGATCCGAGCCGCGCCCAGGAGCCGCCACCAAGGGCGAGGACCGTCGCGCGGGGGCGGACGCGGCGCGGGCCGTCGGGGGTGTCGAAGCGCGCGGCGTCTCCCTCGAAGCCCTGCCAGCGCCAGCGGGTGCGGAAGGCCACGCCGGCGGCATCGAGTCGGTCGCGCCAGGCGCGAAGCAGTGGCGAGGCCTTCATCGCCACGGGAAAGACCCGGCCGGAGGAGCCCGTGAAACAGGACTGGCCCAGGGCCTCGGCCCAGGCGATCACCTCGTCGGGGCCGAATTCCGCCAGCATCGGCGTGAGCCAGTCGGCGCCGGCTCCGTAGGCGGAGGCGAAGTCGGCGCGGGGGACGGCACTGGTGAGATTGAGGCCCGACTTGCCGGCCATCAGGAACTTGCGACCGATCGACGGCTTGGCCTCGGCGACGAGCACGGAATGGGCTGCCGCGGAGAGGATGTCGGCCGCCATCAGCCCGGCGGGTCCGGCGCCGATCACCAGCGCATCGGGGGAGAGGGGAGCGTCCATCGGGTCCTCATCGCCGAAGCGCGGGGCGGCATCAAGGCGGGAGGGGCGTTCAAGGGGGGCAGTTGGCGGAGGCGAGCGATGAACCGACCTGCCCGCTCTGCGAGTTGGTCGGCTTCGCTGCCGGGCGGGTGATGCTGCCGGCCGGACACATGTCATGCGGAGCGGTGGCATGCGGCATTGCCCCGGACGGAGCAGGACGCACGAGCAAGGCGATCGGGCGCGCGAGCAGGCGGCGGGAGGCGGGGAGGCCCGGGCCGCGGGCTCCCGGGTTGAGGCCCCGGCGTGGCCCCCGGGCGCGAGTTTTCAAGCGGGAGGCCAGACCCGGACGGGCGCGCTCTGCCGATCCTTTGTCTCATTCGGCGAGAGACGGGAGAGATCGTCGCGGTCGGTTCCGGGATCGGCGGACGGCCGGTCACGACCGTGAAGCAGCGCTCGGGTGCCCTGCTCCTCGACATCATGACCCGCGAAGCACCGCCGGAGCGGGCTGCGCTCACTCCGGCGGTGCTTCGGGCCAGCCTTTATTCCGGCAGGTCGACGCCGAGGGCTGCAAGCAAAGCCGTCATCTCGGCGATCTCGGCTTCCTGCGCCGTGATGATCGCTTCGGCAAGGCTGCGGGTGGCCGGATCGTCGCCGTGTTCGAGCAGGACGACGGCCATGTCGATAGCCGACTGGTGGTGCGGGATCATCATCAGGAGGAAGTCGGCGTCGGCGTCGCCGGTGGATGCCATGCCGCCCATGCTCTGCGACATGACGTCCATCGCGGTCATGTAGCCTGCCATCGGAGCGGAGGCGCCGTGGCCGGCGTGGTCCATCGTGGTCGTGGCCGTCTGGCCGAGGACCGGGTTGGCGAACAGGGTCGCGGCAAGGGCGAAAGACGTGTGGAGTTTCATTGGTCCATCCTTGGAGAAGAGGCGTTGCGGAAGGGGATTGCGAGGCAATCCCGGTTACGCGCGGCCCGCTTCGGGCGGACGGAAGAGATCCGTGGATCTCGGGCGCGGCAGAAGGTCGGCGGCATCGCTCGCACAGGGTGTCGTGCCGAGGGCGCGGGCGACCGGCCATGCGAACTCGTCGCCGGCCGGCGCGCAGCAGAGATGGGCCGGGCAGTGTGTGGTGGACTGGGTCTCGCCGTCCGGGGAATGATGCTGCGCGTGGGCAGCGGCGGATACGGAATGGTCGCCATCTGGAATCACGCAGGCGGTAGCCGGACCGGCGAACACGACGATCAGGAACCCGAGCAGCAGGCCGGAGCGGAGCAGTCCGCAGACTAAGGCGCGTGACATGACGCCATAGGGTGCCGGCGCGGCAGACTTGTCAATCCGGGGCTGTGGCCCGAGCGGGGCTTAACCGGTCCTTGGGCTTCTTCGGCGATACACGGGAAAAATCGCCAAGGAGGTACGCTTCGATGACCCCGTTTTCGAGAGTTCTGCTGCTTATCGGCACGCTTGTCGGATCCACCGCGGCGATGGCCCAGGACGGCGAGTGGACGGTGACGAAAGTCAACAGGCCCGCACAGGTGTCGGCCGGAGAGGCCTGGGAGACGCTGGAACCGGGCATGGCGATCGCGGATGGAAGCTGGGTGCGGACCGGCGAGCGGGGCATGCTCCTCCTCGAACGTGACGGCGAATCGATCCTGTTCAAGCCGGGCACGCTTGCCGCGATCACCTCGGGGATGGACGGCCGGCGTGGAACCACGGTGAAGCAGCGCACGGGGGGCCTGCTGCTGGACATCATCACCCGGGACACGCCGCACACGCAGGTGCAGACTCCCTTTCTCGCGGCGGTGGTCAAGGGCACGAAATTCGAGGTGCGGGTCGGCAGGTGGGATGCGGAACTCGAGGTGCAGCGAGGCATCGTCGAGGTGACGCATATCGTCCGTGGCGAAAGGATCGACGTGAAGACCGGCCAGAGCGCCCGGGTCGGCGACGCGGCATCACTGCCGATCTCCTTCTTCGGGGCCGCGGACCGGCCGAAATCGGAATGGGTCAGCCCGGCGGAACCGCTGGTGCCGCGGCTCGCCTCGGGCGAAACCCCCAGCAGGTGGGGCGTGGAAACGGGGTCCACGCTGCGCGCGTCCGGCGTGGGCATCTCGAGGGCCGGTATCGGCATCCTCATGTCGACGCTTGCCTCGATCGCACTGGTCCTCCTGATCTTCAAGCGGCGGACGCGATCGGAAATGCCGATGACGCAGCATGTCGATGCTATCGCCGCCGGCGGTGCGAAGGCCGGACCGCTTCGGGAGCCGCCCGGCGTGCCGGCTGGGGAGATCACCCTCTCCACATGGGCGCTGGTCGGAACCGTCTCTGCCTGCATTTCGGGGCTCTTTGCCATCGCGATCCCCGGCGCTGGCCTGACGGCGATTGTATCCGCCATGGTGCTCGCGCTGATCTTCCTCTCGATGATCGGCCTGCTGACCGCGCGGCGCGTGCCGGTTGTTGCCGAGGCGACACCGGGCACGGGCGCGGGCGCGGGCGATCACACCAACTGATCCTCGGGGCGCATGGCAGGGCCCCGGCGTGCCGGAGCCCTGCCGTCCCCTCCCTTCCCGAGCGAGGCCAGCCGGACCATGATCCGATTCAGCTTCCGACGTCTTGGACTGGTCGTCGCCGCCGGCTGCGCCGCGACCGTCATCACCGTTCTCGGGGTGACGCGGCCGGTTGATCTGTGGCTTGTGGAGAAGCGGATGGATTTCGCGCCGCGCGAGGCTGGTGGAGAAGTGGTCTTCGCCGGCATCGACAAGCGCAGCCTCGATGCCGTCGGAACATGGCCATGGCCACGGGAGCGCCATGCCGAAATCATCCGCAGGCTCGGGGGTCTCGGGGCCGCGGGAATCTACTTCGACATCGAATTCGGCACGCCGTCGAATGCTGCATCGGATACGGCACTGGCGCGAGCCATTGCCGAGTCGACCCCGTCGGTGGTGCTGGCGGCTCTCCATCAGGAGGCCAACATCGCGGCTGAGGAGATTCGGATCGAGGCGAGCCTGCCGATCGCGCCCCTGCGCGAACATGCGACCATCGCGACGGTCAATGTGGTGCGGGATGCCGACGGGCTGGTTCGCAGCTTTCTCTACGGCCAGATGCTGGGGACTGAGGAAGTGCTTTCCATGCCGGCGGAGATGGCGAGCGTCTGGGGACCGGTCGGGTCGCTGTTCATGATCGACTTCTCGATACGTCCCGAAAGCGTGCCGACAATTTCGGTCGCGGATGTGTTGGCCGGGACGCTGGATGCGGGGTCGCTGCAGGACAAGCGGGTCATTGTCGGCGCCCATGCAATCGAGTTGGGCGACAATTTCACGGTGCCGGTGCATGGGGTCATTTCGGGTCCGATGGTCCAGATCATCGCGAGCGAGACGCTGGAACAGGGCCGTGAGCTGAGGGAAATCCGGCCGGAGGTGCTGGTGCTGGCGCTTTTCCTCTTGCTGGCCTTCCTCGGTATCCTTCCGCTCTTTCGCGGGCTGCGTCGGGGCTGCGTCGGCCTCGTCGCGCTCGGAACCGTCTCGGTGCTCGTGGAAGTCGCCGCCTTTGCCATCCAGGACGGCGCTGCACTGGTCGCACCCACCGCAGTGCTGCAGCTCATGGTCGCCGGGATCGCGCTGGGGATGATCATCGACACGCTGCGGGTTCTGGGCTGGCGCCGAAGAAACTGCATCTGGAGATCACGGAATCGCTGTTCGTGGAGGGGTCGGGCGAGGTCCGGGAGACGCTGGCGGATCTGCGGATGATGGGCATTGCCCTCGCGCTCGACGATTTCGGCTCGGGGTTCTCGTCCTTCGGCTACCTCGCGAACTCTCCGCTCGACAAGGTGAAGGCCGACCAGATGTTCGTGCGCAGGCTGCGGCCCGGCGACAAGAACCACGCGATCCTGAAATCGATCCGGATGCTGACCCGCGAGCTCGACCTGAAGCTGATCTGCGAAGGGATCGAGACCGAGGAGCAGATGGGCCTACTGCATGAGATGGGCTGCGAGCAGGGCCAAGGCTATCTCTTCGGCCGGCCGCAGCCGCAACATGATCTTCTCGAGGCCATCGCGGCAGGGATGGCGGAGCGGAAGGCAGCAGGCTGACCGCACCCGCCCCGCAGGGCCGGAGCGGGATCAGATCCGGCGTTCGACCATCATCTTCTTGATCTCGGAGATCGCCTTGGCCGGGTTCAGGCCCTTGGGGCAGGTCCGGGTGCAGTTCATGATGGTATGGCAGCGGTAGAGCTTGAACGGGTCCTCGAGTTCGTCGAGGCGCCTTCCGGTGGCCTCGTCGCGGCTGTCGATGATCCAGCGATAGGCGTGCAGGAGCGCTGCCGGCCCGAGATAGCGGTCGCCGTTCCACCAGTAGGACGGGCAGGAGGTCGAGCAGCAGGCGCACATCACGCATTCATAGAGGCCGTCGAGCTTCTTGCGGTCGTCGATCGACTGGCGCCATTCGTGCTCGGGGGCGTTGGTCGCGGTCTCGAGCCAGGGCATGATCGAGGCGTGCTGGGCGTAGAAATGGGTGAGATCGGGGATCAGGTCCTTGATCACCGGCATGTGCGGCAGCGGGTAGATCTTCACGTCGCCGGTGATCTCGTCGAGGCCGTAGATGCAGGCGAGCGTGTTGATGCCGTCGATGTTCATGGCGCAGGAGCCGCAGATGCCCTCGCGGCAGGAGCGGCGGAAGGTGAGCGTCGGGTCGATCTCGTTCTTGATCTTGATCAGCGCGTCGAGGACCATCGGGCCGCAGGCGTCGAGATCGACGAAATAGGTGTCCACGCGGGGATTCTGGCCGCTGTCGGGATCGTAGCGGTAGATGCGGAAGGTGCGCAGATCGGTGGCACCCGCGGGTTTCGGCCAGGTCTTGCCGGAGACCATGCGGGAGTTCTTGGGAAGCGTCAGTTCAACCATCGGGAAGTACTCCTGTTAAGCTCTGACAGCGGGCTCGTATAGCATGAAACGGGCCACGGATGTCCGGCGGTCATGAGGCTGGTCGATCGCCCGGCCGAATGGGTTCGGGATTGACCGGGTCTGGTGCCAGTGGGGCAGGTTCTGCGACGTCCACCGGGACACGTTTCGATGCAGCACATGCCGGCCGGGCGCGTCGTGGTCCACGTCCGAGGAATAGATCAGCACGAGGCGGTCGGCATGGGCAAAGAGGTCATGCATGTAGGCCTCGAAGACCTCGGTTTCCACTAGGTGGAAGATCACGTCCAGCGACATCGCCATGTCGTAGCGGCCGGCCCAGGTTGAGCGGTCGGCAACGGGCAGGAAGCGCCAGCCCGCCCGGTCGGCGAACGGCGCCCGGCAGAGCTCGAGCGCAGCCGGGGAGACGTCGAGGCCGGTATAGTGCGGCACGTCGAGCAGGCCGATCTGGAACCCGTCGCCGCAGCCGAAATCGAGCACCGAGGTGATCTGGTGATCCGCGACGATCCGGTTGATCTCGCTCGCCTTGTATTTCGCCAGGCGCCCGCGCGAGCCGGAGCCGGAGGTCTTACCCGCGCGGTACCGCGCCTCCCAGTAGTCCCGCGAGGAGAAGTTCGGCTGGAAATCGGCATCCGCGGTCATGCGGTCCTCCGCATGCGCCGGGGTGGCGTGGGGAGGCCGCGTTCAGGCGTCCTGCGCGCGGCGGCAACGGTGGCGGGCGGCCGCGGCCCCGGGGTCAGAACGGGCATGCTGCCTCCAGCCGGTCGGTGAGGGCGGCGAGGTCGGGGCGGGGCGCGGCCTCGGCCAGCGCGATCAGGTCGGCGACGGTCTCGGAGCCGTCCAGGCGGGCGGGCTCCGGCGCATCGGGGATGCCTCCGGCGGCGTAATGGTCGGCGAATTTCACGCCGTCGCCCTTGAGCGGGGCGGTAAGGGTGACGCGGGCGGCGGGGCGGCCGTAGGACTGGGCGACGATGATGCCGTGAAGCGAGCTCGACACGATTGCGCGGCAGGCGGCGATCTCGGCGGCGACGTCGGCGACAGAGCCGCGCACATCGATGATCCGGAGGCCGGGGCGGTCCCCGAAGAGCCGCCGGGCCTCGTCGAGATTGACGAAATGCGGGACAAGGCCGAGGTCGTCGGTCACCGGGACCGAGGACAGGTCGAGATGGTTCGGCAGGAGGATGGCCGGGTCGCCGTAGATCTCGGGGCAGTCGTAGCCCAGGGCCAGGCAGCGGGCGCGGGTGAGAGGGCCGCGGACGGCGTGTATCTCGCGGGGCCGTTCGAAGACGTCGTCGCGGGAGATGATGCCCGAGCCCCAGACGATGGCGGCATCGGCGCGGCGGATATGGGCCATGATGCTGCCGGCGGTGACCAGCGCAGTGCCGCCGGTCTTGCGGTCGAGCTTGTGGTAGAGCGGCTTGGTGCCGGTGCTGGCCTCGAACAGGAAAGGGCCGACCCAGTCGCCGAAATTCGGCGGCTCGCACCAGCTCCAGACCATGTTCCGGCCTTCATGGAGCCGAAAGTTCTGGGCGAGCCGCGTGATGCGGCCGGGCCGGGTCATGGTTGGTTCCGCCAGCATTGCCGCTTTCCGTCTCGCCTTTCGTCCGGGCCGTTGGTCGTCAGGTTGGGCGCGCCGCGGGAGGCCAGCTCAGTCGGCGCACGCTTCAGAAGAATTTATCAATATACACGCGCCTTCGGCGCGATCTTCTTCAGCTCGATGCCACCTTCCTCGAAGGTGGTGAGCGGATCGAGATGGACCGGGCGGTAGGCCAGGGTGACGGTGCCGTCCTCGGCCACGGTCGAGAGGGTGTGCTTGCGCCAGTTGGTGTCGTCGCGCTCGGAGAAGTCCTCGCGGGCATGGGCGCCGCGGCTCTCGTGGCGGGCCTCGGCGGAGACGATGGTGGCGAGCGCGTTCGGCATCAGGTTGGTGAGCTCGAGCGCCTCCATCAGGTCGGAGTTCCAGATCATCGAGCGGTCGGTGACCTTGATGTCGGCCATCTCGCCAGCCAGATCCGCCATCAGCGCGCAGCCTTCCTGCAGCACCTCTGCGGTGCGGAACACCGCGGCATTGGACTGCATGGTCTTCTGCATCCTGAGCCGCAGCTCCGCGGTCGGGGTGCCGCCGTCGGCGTGGCGTATCGCGTCGAAGCGGGCCATGGACCGGTCAACCGAGGCCTGGTTGAGTGGCCGGTTCGCCGAGGACGGGTCGACGATCTCGCCGGCGCGGATCGCGGCGGCGCGGCCGAACACCACGAGGTCGATAAGGCTGTTGGAGCCGAGGCGGTTGGCGCCATGGACGCTGGCGCAGCCGGCCTCGCCCACGGCCATCAGGCCGGGCGTGACGCGGTCGGGCTCTTCTGCCGTCGGGTTCAGGACTTCACCCCAATAATTCGTCGGAATGCCCCCCATGTTGTAATGCACGGTGGGCAGGACCGGGATGGGTTCCTTTGTCACATCGACGCCGGCGAAGATCTTCGCGCTCTCGGAGATGCCGGGCAGGCGTTCGTGGAGCGCCTCGGGCGGCAGGTGGTTGAGGTGGAGATGGATGTGATCCTTCTCGGCGCCCTGGCCCCGGCCTTCGCGGATCTCGATCGTCATGCAGCGCGACACCACGTCGCGCGAGGCGAGATCCTTGTAGGTCGGCGCGTAGCGTTCCATGAAGCGCTCGCCCTCGGAATTGGTCAGGTAACCGCCCTCGCCGCGCGCGCCCTCGGTGATCAGGCAACCCGAGCCGTAGATGCCGGTGGGGTGGAACTGGACGAATTCCATGTCCTGCAGCGGCAGGCCCTGGCGGGCGACCATGCCGCCGCCGTCGCCGGTGCAGGTATGGGCCGAGGTGGCGGAGAAATAGGCGCGGCCGTAGCCGCCGGTGGCGAGCACGACCATCTTGGCGTTGAAGCGGTGAAGCGTGCCGTCGTCGAGCTTCCAGGCAATGACGCCCTGACAGACCCCGTCCTCGGTCATGATGAGGTCGAGGGCGAAGTACTCGATGTAGAACTCGGCGTTGTGCTTGAGGGACTGGCCGTAGAGCGTGTGGAGTATGGCGTGGCCGGTTCGGTCGGCGGCGGCACAGGTGCGCTGGACGGGGGGGCCTTCGCCGTATTCGGTGGTGTGACCGCCGAAGGGGCGCTGGTAGATACGGCCGTCCTCGGTGCGGCTGAACGGCACGCCGTAATGCTCGAGTTCGTAGACGGCCTTCGGCGCTTCGCGGGCGAGGTATTCCATCGCGTCGGTGTCCCCGAGCCAGTCGGAGCCCTTCACCGTGTCGTACATGTGCCACTGCCAGCTGTCGGGGCCCATGTTCGAGAGCGAGGCGGCGATGCCACCCTGGGCGGCGACGGTGTGCGAGCGGGTCGGGAAGACCTTGGTGACGCAGGCGGTCTTGAGACCCTGTTCGGCCATGCCGAGGGTGGCGCGCAGGCCAGCCCCGCCGGCACCCACGACGACGACGTCATAGGTATGATCGGTGAATTCGTAAGCGGCCATGAAATGGGGCTCCCGTCAGGCGGTAAGGGCGATCTTGGCGACGGCGAAGACGCCGGCCAGTGCGAGCGCGGAACAAAGGAGAATGCTGCCGATCAGCGCCGCGGTGCGAGTGCCGTGACTTGAGACGTAATCCTCGATGATGACCTGCAGGCCCAGGCCGAGATGCCGGAAGGCGACGACGATGAACAGGATCGCCACGATGGCGTTGAAGGGACGGGAATAGACCGCCACGACGTTCTCGTGGCTGGTGCCGAGCGCGTTCGAGAACGGAAAGACGAAGAGCAGGAACAGTGGCACGAGGGCAATCGCGGTGAGGCGCTGGTGCCAGAAATGGCCGGTGCCTTCCCTCGCGGATCCGAGGCCCTGGACGCGCTGTCTGTCTGTGCGGTAGCTCATGATGTCATCCCCTCAATAGGCCAGGATCCAGGTCAGCAGGGTCATCAGCGCCGTGGCGCCGAAGACCGCAAAGCTGCCGTTCCGCACGTACTTGAGCTCAAGTCCGTAGCCCGCGTCCCAGACAAGATGCCGCACGCCGTTGAAGAGGTGGTACCAAAGCATCGCCATCGAGCCGAGAAGCACGAAGCCGCCGACCCACGAGGTGATGAGATCATCGGCGGTAGCGAAAGCCTCTGGACCAGCGGCAGCGGCAAGGAACCACCAGACCGTCAGGATCGCGGCGATGATCATGCCCGCGCCCGTGATGCGGTGCAGGATCGACATGATCGAGTTGATCTGCGGCCGGTAGATCGACAAATGCGGCGAAAGCGGACGGTTGCCCCGATTGACGTCTGCCATGCTCGGCTCCTCAGTTTCACACCCCGCCCGCCATCCGGGAGTCCCGCACCCTTTGACGCGGGCGTCGCGGATGCGGCGGACCGGCATCAGGCACGGGGCGGGATGTCCGCCAACCCGGGACGGGCTGGGGGCTCTTTCCATGAATTTTCCGGCGATTGCAAGTGCGAAGGCATTTGTGATCACTGAGATAATTCCGTGATCACAAGGGTCTGCGGCAGGAGGCCGCAGGACGTACGGGTCAGGTCGGGATGAGCGCCCAGACGTCGAGCTCGAGCAGGACCTCGGGGAGGTATTTGCCGTCCGGGCCGCGCAGGACGAAAGGCGTTTCTCCCTTTGTCGCGACAAGCCGCAACCTGAGCGCGCCGATGCCCGGTGCGCGGGTTTCGGCGCGGTCGAGCACTTCGGACCAGCAGCGGATCGTGTCCCCGGCGAAGCAGGGGTTTGCATGGGCGCCGGCATTGATCGCGACGATGGTCTGGGCGTTCGCCAGCCCGTTGAAGCTGAGCGCGCGGGCCATCGAGATGACGTGGCCGCCATAGATCAGCCGCTTGCCGTCGGGGCGGTTTCCCGCGTCGAAATGCACCTTCGAGGTGTTCTGCCAGAGCCGGGTCGCCATCATGTGCTCGGCTTCCTCGACCGTGACGCCGTCGACATGGTCGATGGTCTCGCCCACCGCGTAATCGCCCCAGCGATGCGGCTCTCCGGCCAGCGCGAAGTCGTAACCGGTAAAGTCGAGGCCCTCGGGGATGACCAGATCGGCGGGGGCGACGGCCTTCGCGAGGTCGGGAACCACCGTCTCGGGCGCCGGCGCGTCTGGGTTGCGCTTGCGGACCATCACCCAGCGCACGTAGTCGAGCACGGTCTCGTCGCGCTGGTTCAGGCCGCGGGTGCGGACCCAGACGACCCCGGAGGTTCCGTTGGAGTTCTGCCTCAGGCCGATCACTTCGGATTCCGCGCGCAGCGTATCGCCGGGCCAGACCGGGAGGCGGAACATTCCCTCGGCATAGCCGAGATTGGCCACCGCGTTCAGGCTGATGTCGGGCACGGTCTTTCCGAAGACGATGTGGAAGCCGGCAAGATCCTCGATCGGGCTGCGCGGCAGGCCGCAGGAACGGGCGAATTCGTCCGAGGACCAGAGCGCGAAACGGGTCGGGTAGAGCGACGTGTAGAGCGCGCGGTCGCCCTCGGTGACGGTGCGCGGCACCGCGTGGACAAGGGTCTGGCCGAGGCGGTAATCCTCGAAGAAATTTCCGGTACTTGTCTTGCCGGCATTTGCGAGCATGGGATCAGACCTCGCCAAGCTTCATGGCCGGGTCGTAGGCCCGGTCGGTTTCCTTCACCACGGCCTGCCCGCAGCGCATAACGCCGGCCTTCGCATCGTAGGCGTAGGTCGGGCCACCATGGAGCGACCAGCCTTTGGACAGCGCCTCCGTGACCTTGTGGCAGAAGGCGGAGGTGTCTTCTTCGGTCAGCAGTCGATAAGCGAGCATGGTTCTCATCCGGGAAAGACGGGGTAGCCAAGCCAGGTGTGGATGGCGGCGATCACCCCGTAGAGCACAAGTGCAATGATCGCGAGGCGGAGGTCGCCCTTGAGCGGACCCGGTTCGGGCCGGACCCAGGCGCCGTCGCGGGCATTGATCAGCACCATGTTGACGAGTGCCCAGACCGCGAGGCCGCCGAAGAGCACGAGCGAGGCGACGTCGCCGTTCACGAGAAGATGGGCGCCGGCCCAGATCACCACCGCAGTGAGCTGCGGGTGGCGCATCAGGCTCCGCGCCCGGCCCTTCGACTTGCCCGCACCGAAGAGCGCGACCGAGAAGAGCATCAGAAGGTTGTTGAGATGCACACCCCAGAGCGGCGGCGTCCAGACCGGAACGAAGGGGGCCGCGCGGTAGCCCCAGATCATGAGGATCAGGCCGAGGGCGATCAGGGCCGCGAAGACGCCTTTCGAAGGGCCTTCGCCGAGACTGCCGGTGAGCGCGGCGCGGCGCTCCGGAGCAACGGCCTTGAAGACATGGGCGAGGGTCCAGAGGACAAGGCCGAGGATGAGAAACGTCATTGCGGATGGCTCCGGATGCGAGGGTCAGGCGGCGATGTCGGTATCCAGCGCGGCGATAGCGGCGGCACGGTCGAGAAGGCGTCGCGCGGTGACGACGTGGAGGTTCTCGACGATCCGCCCGTCGACCACGGCTACTCCCTCGCCGCGGGCCTGCGCCGCTTCGAAGGCGGCGACCTGCTCCTCGGCGAGCGCGATGTCTTCCGCCGAGGGCGCGAAGACCTCGTTGGCGATGGCGAGTTGCGCGGGATGGATGAGCGACTTGCCGTCGAACCCCATCTCGCGACCCTGGAGGCATGCGGCGCGCAACCCGTCTTCGTCCCGGAAGGCATTGTAGACACCGTCGACGCAGATCAGCCCCTCGGCGCGGGCCGCGAGCAGCGACAGGCCGAGCGAGGCAATCAGCGGCAGCCGGTCGGGAGTATGGGCCGCACCGAGGTCCTTTGCCAGATCGTTCGTGCCGAGCACGAAGCCCTCGAGCCGCGGATGGGCGGCGGCGATCTCGCCGGCATTGAGCATGCCGCGCGGAGTTTCCATCATCGCCCAGATCCGGGTGTGCTCGGGCGCGCCATGGGCCTCCATCAGTTCGGCGGTGCGCAGGATATCTGCTGCGCGCTCGGCCTTCGGGATCAGGATCGCGTCGGGACCGGCTGCGCAGGCGGCGGAGAGGTCCTCGAGACCCCACTCGGTGTCGAAGCCGTTTGTCCGAACGAGAAGCTTGCGCCGACCATAGCCGCCGGCCCGGACCGCAGCCGCGACAAGCGCGCGGGCGTTGATTTTCTCGGAGGGCGCGACCGCATCCTCGAGATCGAGGATCAACGCGTCGGCGGCCAGGGTCTTCGCCTTCTCGAGCGCGCGGTCGCGCGAGCCGGGCATGTAGAGAACCGAGCGGTAGGGGTGGGCAGCCTGCTCCATGGGACCATCCTTCTGCTGCATTGCAGCATCGCTTGTATCGAACCTGCTCGGAAACTCAAGAGCCAATGGCGCCAACGCGCCGCCCGTTGCGCATTCCGCCGGGGTTGCGGACGCCCCGTTAAGGCTTTGTTGGCCAATTAGCGCGAGATTAACCCCCGAAGATCGGCGCCCCGCATCGGGTGCCGTCCCTCCCCCGGCGCCGATGGTGCCGGCCATCGGCGAGACCTCCGCAACACCCGCGGAATCCGGCCTCGCCACGACCGGTTCCGCGCATGGGACAAGGACCTGGGATATGATCAACGCCGCCGCTTCGCTCCGCCGCTTCGCGACCGCCTCGCTCGCGGCCCGGCTCGCCGTGACGATCGGCCTCGCGACCGCGACGCCGATCGCCGAGGCGCAGACCCGCACCGCCTGCGCCGAGCGCGACGCCGTTGTGGCCCGCCTCGCCGACCGCTACGGCGAGACGCTCCAGAGCATCGGCCTCCAGTCCAACAGCGCCGTGGTCGAGGTCTATGCCTCCGCCGATACCGGCACCTGGACGATCCTGATGACCCGTCCCGACGGCATATCCTGCCTGATCGCCTCGGGCGAGAGCTGGCAGAAGGACGTGGCCGAGGCGCCGGGATCGGACGTCTGAGGCAGGGCGCTTCAGAGCAGCAGGTCGTCCGCGCCGAAAGCGGAGCGAGCGAAATCTTCCAGCAGGATCGTGCCGCCGCCGGCCTCGCCGAGGTCGATGAGGAGATCGGCGCCGTCTCTCGTTGCGAGCGCGCGGACCTCGGCGGCCGAGGCGAAGCCGAAGGCGGTCAGGTCCAGCAGATCGCGGCCCGCGCCGAAGTCGCCGACCAGATCGTCGCCGCCGCGCTTTCCGAAAACGAAGATGTCGCCGCCACGGCCGCCGCGCAGGGCATCATCGCCGCCACCGCCGACGATCAGGTCGCCGCCGCCACCGCCGAAAAGCGCATCTTCGCCGCCATTGCCGCGCAGGATGTCCGCCCCGTTCCCACCCGAGAGCCGGTCGTCGCCGCCACGGCCCCGGAAGATGTCCGAAAGATCGCCGCCGCGGAACACATCGTCGAGAGCCGCCGCCGACGAGGGCTCCGCGCAGGATGCCGTCACGACCGTCATAGCTGCCCTCGCCGCCCTTGAGCCTGCACATCACCATCGATCACGCCCGAATTGACGATATTGACGGCCCCGTCGAGGACGAGGGCCGTCTTCTCGCCGACGATGGTGCCGTCGTTGACGATCTTGATGCGCTCGCCGACGAAGCGGAGGGCGACCGAGCGTCGGGATCGAGCAGTGCCTTCGTTGACGAACGCGCGAGTGGTGGCGGCGATCACGAAACCGGTGTCGGTGCCGCCACCGATCGAGGCGGTGCCGTCGACGCCCGGGCCACGATCTTGAGCGAGAAGGCCGTTCGGAGGTTTCGGCTTCGAAGAGCCGCGCACGGTTCCGTTGTCGTCCGAAGCGCTCGCGAAACTCGAGAAGAAGGAGCTTGCTGGGCGAGGAAGCCGAGAATCGCCGATATAGGGAAAGGTGGGAATTCCGGGAAGACCGGTTCGGGAAGTCGGGAAAACAGGAACATGGATCGGGGAAATCGGAAAGTCGGGAAGTCCGGGAAGTCGTTGCGCCGAACCTCGCCGGGATATTGATGCCGTCGAGGTTGGGGAAGTCGAAGCCGTCCTGCCCGGTCGTACAGCCTGTTTCTGTCCATGTCCCGCCCTCCGGCTGCTGGCCCGAAACAGACCGTTACCAAAACGTTAACACGCCCGTCGCGATCGAAACAACGAAACGGTGACCGGAGCCTCAGGTCAGCGCATCCCAGATCAGCTTCGCCCCGGTGAGCGTCAGCAGGACATAGGTGACCGAGAAGAACAGCCGGTCCGACATCACTCGGTGCGCGCGGGCGCCGAGGAGGACGCCGACGACGGCCACCGGGGCGAGCAGGAGATTGGCCTGGGCGCTCTGGAGCGAGAACATGCCCAAGCGCCAGATAGAGCGGGAACTTGATGAGGTTCACCCACCAGAAAACCATCACCGTGGTGGCCTGGTAGCGCGTCTTGTCGAGGTCGGTGGCCAGCAGATACATCGACGCCGGCGGCCCGCCGGCATGGCTCACGAAGCTGGTGAAGCCGCTGACACCTCCCCAGAAATGCCCCCAGAACGCCGTGTCGAAGCCGCGGCCCGGCCGCAGCCAGCCACGGCTCCGAGCGAGCTGGAACACGACGAACCCGACGGCGATGCCGCCGACCAACAGCCGGATACCGTCGGAGCTCACCGCGCGGAAGAACAGCGCGCCCGCGAGCACCCCCGGCACCATGCCGACCATCAGCCGGCGGGCATGCCGCCAACTCCAGCCGCCCCAGTAGGCCCGGAGGCCCGTGACGTCCATCAGCATGAGGAGCGGGAGCATGACGCCGACCGCTTGGGCGGGCTCGAGCACGAGGGCGAGCATGGGCGCCGCGATGAAGCCGGCCCCGGAGCCGAAGCCGCCCTTCGAGATCGCGGCGATCAGAACGGCAGGCACCGCGAGTGCGAAGAAGGTTGCGTCGAGTTCCAAGCCGCTGCCCTCGTCCCCGGAGCTTTGCGGCTTGATAAAGCCGTCGCGACGGGCTAGCCACATGCCCGTTTAGCACAAGCTCGAACGGGAGACAGGGCCAAATGGCAAGACCGAAGATCGCCTTGATCGGGGCCGGACAGATCGGGGGCACGCTTGCCCATCTGGCCGCGCTGAAGGAACTGGGGGACGTCGTTCTCTTCGACATCTCGGAGGGCACCCCGCAGGGCAAGGCACTCGATATCGCCGAGAGCGCTCCGGTCGACAAGTTCGACGCGGTGCTGAAGGGCACCAACGATTACAAGGACATCGCCGGGGCAGATGTCTGCATCGTCACCGCCGGCGTGCCGCGCAAGCCCGGCATGAGCCGCGACGACCTGCTCGGCATAAACCTCAAGGTAATGAAGGCCGTCGGCGAGGGTATCCGCGACAACGCTCCCGACTCCTTCGTGATCTGCATCACCAACCCGCTCGACGCGATGGTCTGGGCTCTGCGCGAATTCTCCGGCCTGCCCGCCGAGAAGGTTTGCGGCATGGCCGGCGTCCTCGACAGCGCCCGGTTCCGCCATTTCCTCGCCGAGGAATTCGAGGTCTCGATCAAGGACGTGACCGCCTTCGTGCTCGGCGGCCACGGCGACACGATGGTGCCGCTCGCGCGCTACTCCACGGTGGCGGGCATCCCGCTTCCGGACCTGGTGGCGATGGGCTGGACCAGTCAGGAGAAGCTCGACGCGATCATCCAGCGCACCCGCGACGGCGGCGCCGAGATCGTCGGGCTGCTGAAGACCGGCTCGGCCTTCTACGCGCCGGCCGCCTCCGCCATCGAGATGGCCGAGGCCTATCTCAAGGACCAGAAGCGGGTGCTGCCCTGCGCGGCGCATCTCGACGGCCAGTATGGCCTGAAGGACATCTATGTCGGTGTGCCGACGGTGATCGGCGCGGGCGGCATCGAGCGGATCGTCGAGATCAAGCTCGACAAGACCGAGAAGGCCATGTTCGACAAGTCGGTCAATTCGGTGAAGGGCCTGATCGAGGCCTGCCAGGGCATCGATTCGAGCCTCGTCTGAAACTGACCTGTCCGCCGGCCCAGGTGGCTGGCCGACCCCGAACCCCGCCGCAACCCGGCGGGGTTTTTCGTGGGCGCGGGGCCCGACGTCGGATCAGAGCGCCCCGGCCTCGCGGGCCCGTTCGATGTAGAAGATGATGGCGAATTCCTCGACCGGCGAGCGGAAGGCGCCGTCGGAGAGCATATCCTCGAACATCCCCGCCAGCGACCAGTCTTCGACATTGGTGAGTTCCTGCGCCGCATCGGCCGCGAGCTCGGGCCGGCTGGCGGCGAGCGTGCCGAACTGGGCGGTGATGCGGTCGCGCAGCGCCGGTTCCGACACCGCGGCGAAGGTCGAGAGCGCACGGACGATCTCGGTCATCTGCTCCTTCGGGCGCTCCGGATCAGTGACGAAGTCGGCCTCGATCCGCTCGAGGGCCGCGGCGCCGTCGACTTCGAGATAGGCCGTCGCCCAGGCTCCGAGGAAGGCCGCTGAGGCCGTGCGCGACGCGGCGCCGTAGGCGGCCCGCACGAAATCGCGGTCGGCGGGATCCTTGCTCAGGCCGAGCAGCAGGATATGGATCGGCGCCCATTCGATCATCTTCGGATCGCGCAGGATCTGCACGATCTCCGCCCGGGTCAGTTGCGGCGCGATGGTGCGGATCTGCGCATAGGGAAAGCTCGAGATTTCCGCCAGCGCCAGCGCACGGATCGCCGGCTCCGGGCTGGCGTGGCGGGCGGCGAAGTAGGCGAAGCGATCGGGGCTGACGGCGGTGCCGGCCCAGCCCTCCGCCTGTGCGACGATCTCACGGACCATCTCGACGGTCGCCGGGGCCATCACCGCGAGGAGTTCCCAATCGGCCTCCGGTGTCGCGCGGCCGACCAGCGCAAAAACCTCGGGATCGGCGGCGATGCGGCGGCGGGCGCTGCTGTCGACGAGGAACGGGATCGGTGCCGCCTCCTCCTTGGCAGCGCCGCGCAGATAAACCTGCGGGGCGTAGACGAAGGGGCTGGCGTTCGTCGGACGTGCCAGTGCCAGCACGGCATCCTCGACGATCCGGTCGGCGAGGGTCCGCTGGGGCAGCGGGATGCAGACCAGACAGGCGAGCGCCGGGCCGGCCAGCATGAGTCCCAGTACCAGCACCGAGGCGGGAAGGAGACGGCCGGAGCGGAGAGGCTTGTGCGGCATCGGCGCTTTCCTTAACGGTTCGATTCGGTCAGGCATGGACATTCGGGTGAGTATGCAACAGATCGGGATCATCGCGAAACGGGGTCGAACTGCTGTTCGCGGGCTGCTTGCGGCGGCGGTCGTCGCCTGTGGCATCGCGGCGTCGCTGCCGGCCCCCGCAGCGGCGCATCCGCATGTCTTTATCGATGGCGGCGTGGGCTTCGTGATGGATGACGAGGGGCACCTCGCGGCCCTGCGGGTGACCTGGATCTATGATCCGCTGGCCTCGCTGTTCCTCCTCGAGGATCTCGGCATCGCGAGCATGGACGATGCCGCTCTGAGCCCCGACCAGCGCGCGGCCCTCGCCGCGCACCAGACCAGCTGGATCCCCGGCTTCGAGGGCGACAGCTATCTCTGGCACGACGGCGCGCGGGTCGCACTCTCCGGCCCCGAGGACGCCACCGCGCGGATCGAGGACGGCCGGGTGATCTTCGAGTTCCTGCGCCGCGTCGAGGCCCCGCTGCGTCCCGGCGCGGACACCACCGTCAAGGTCTACGACCCGACCTACTACACCGCCTACGCCGTCACCGAAGAGGCCCGCATCGAGGGCTTCTCCGAGGGGTGCGCCACCACGATCGAACCCTTCGAACCCACGCCTCTGCTCGCCCGGCTGCAGGAAAGCCTCGCCGCGATCCCGGCGGACGTGGATCCGCTGGCCCTCGAGAACCCCGAGATCGGTGAGAAATTCGCCGAAAAGGTCCACATCCGATGCGACTGATCGCCGCCGGCTTCCTCGTCCTCGCGCTTGTCGCGCTCCTCCTTCTCCACCAGGCTGGCGCGCTCGACCGCGTCTCCTGGTGGGCGTCCGAGCAGCAGCGCGCGCTCCAGACCCGCCTCGCGGGGCAGATCACGGCGCTCCGCGACGGCGCGCCGGGAGCGCTCTGGGCGCTGATGGCCGCCTGCGCAGGCTACGGATTCGTCCATGCCGCCGGGCCCGGCCACGGCAAAGTGCTGATCGGCGGCGCCGCGCTGGCGACCCGCGCAACTGCACTCCGGATGGGCGTGATCGCTGTGCTGGGCAGCCTCGCCCAGGCCCTGGTCGCCATCGTGATCGTCTATGGCGGCTTCGCGCTCTTCGAGGCCACGGCCCGCGGCACGGTCGCGGCGGCGGAGGACTGGATCGACCCGATCGGCAATGCGCTGATCGCCGGGATCGGCCTCTGGCTGATCTGGCGCGGGCTCAGCCGCCTCGGCGGGCCTGGGCGCGCGCAGAGCGGTCACGCCCACGCGCATGACCACGACCATTGCGGCCACAACCACGGGCCCGACGCCGAGGAGGTCGCCCGCGCCCGCGGCCTCGGCGACACGCTGGCCCTGATCGGAGGCATGGCCGCGCGGCCCTGCACCGGCGCGCTCTTCGTGCTGGTGATCGCCTGGCGGATGGATCTCGCCGGCGCCGGTGCCGCAGCCGTACTCGCCATGGGCCTTGGCACCGCGACGGTCACGCTCGCCGTGGCACTACTGGCGGTCACGGGGCGCGAAGCCGCCCTGATCTCGGCGGGAAGCGGTCGCGGCGCGCGGCTGGTGGTGCCGCTCCTGCAGATCATGGGCGGCGGGCTGATCCTCGCGGTGAGCACACTTCTCCTGATCTCGGGAGCGGGACCCGCCGGCTGAAAGCCCGGATGCCGACGAACACTTCCAGACATCCCGTTTCGGCCCCGGGCCTGCCGCCTGTTCCGGCGATGCGGCCGGGCGTGCCGCATGAGCGCACCTCAGCCCTGGCCTGTCCGGATCCGCAGCCGGGAGACGAAATCGCGGTCGCCGGCGTTGCCGAGGCGGCGCGCGGCGGCCTTGCGCGGCATCCAGACAGCGCGGTGGCCCGGTTCGACGGGCGGACCGAGGCGGAGCGCGGGCAAGGCGAGAAAGACATGGCAGACCTTGCGCGCCCAGAGATCGTATTCGGGCATGAAGGTGTAGCGCTGGAACGCCCCGAGGCGGCGCAGGACGCGGATCCGCCAGCCGGTTTCCTCGAAGCATTCGCGGTGCAGTGCTGCCAGCATGCTCTCGCCAGGGTCGATGCCGCCGCCGGGAAGCTGGAACTCCACCTGCGGCCAGCTCTGTTCGGTGACCAGCAGGCTCTCGCCGCGGAGGATCACGGCGTAGGCACCCGGCCGGGTCACGTAGCTCCGGTCGGGCCGGACGGGGTCGCCGTATCTGCGCATGGCGCGAGGCTTAGCGCGCGATCGGGCGTGCCACAATCCATCAGCGCTGAGTTGCAGGTGGGTTCACCCGACGCGTGTCGCCGGTCTTCCGACCCATCCGAGGACTGCTAGGCCTGCTACCAGGAGGATTCCGGCACCCGGGAGAGGCACGATTGAAACCCGCGCGCCGAGGGAATTCCCGGTGTTTAGGTACCGGACTTCGCCATCGATGATGCCGATCTGGCCGATCGCGCCTTCTCCGAGCGTCAGTGATCGAGACCAATCATAGCTGCATATCGGGCGTCCGTCGGGCGGTTCCTTGCAGGACAGGTCCTGCGGGCTGGCCAGAATGGTGTAGGTGCCGCCCTTGGTGACAGCCGCGCCGAATCCGGTAAAGCTTGTCAGCGGATAGTCGGTGTCCGGAACGAACCGCCTGTTGAGCACTTGCGCATCCGCTGACCCAATCGATCTGGCGCCCGAATACGGATAGCGACCCTCGAAAAGCCTGACTGTCGCCCCGACGGGTTCTGTCGGCAACAGGTCCGATGACAGGGCTAGATCGACGGACCTGATCGATCCGCTGGCCTGCGCCTCGAAATATATGGCCGCCTGCGCAACCTGCCCGACGAAGTCAGACGAAACACCGGCGCCGTTGCGAAGACTGTAGGCATCGTCCTGCCCGAGATTGTTGAAGGCGAGCGTCGCGGCCTCGGCCATGTCGGAGGCAGAGACGACGACACCAGAAACCGCAATCGCCGTCAGTATGTTCTTCAGTGCTGCAATCACTGCTATAATCCCCCGGTCTGCTGCTGCCACATATTTAAGTATGTCATTAATCAGAGCATTTGAGAAGCATGCTCCCGGGAGTGTTTTTCGGTCAACGCCCAGGCCAACTGCCGCAGGTTTCAGCCGAAGATTGCGCCGGGACTTCGGAGCCCCTATCTGGAGGCCCTTAATTCGGGAGACCCTCATGAGCCTTGCCGGCCGTATCGCCTGGGACGATTCCGTCCTGCCCTTCCAGCTCGACCGCGCCGATATCCGCGGCCGGCTCGTACGGCTCGACACCGTGCTCGAGACCATTCTCGGCCAGCATGCCTATCCCGCACCTGTGGCCGCCCTCGTGGCGGAGGCGACGCTGCTGACGGCGCTGATCGGCCAGAGCGTGAAGCTGCGCTGGCGGCTGTCGCTGCAGGTGCGCGGACAGGGGCCGATCCGTTTCATCGCCACCGACTGGTTCGCGCCGGAGACCGAGGGCGAGCCGGCGCGGATGCGGGCCTATGCGAGCTTCGACATGGAGGCGCTGGCGGCGGCCCCGGCCGATGCCCGGCCTTTCGACCTGCTGGGCGGCGGGCTCTTCGGAATGACCATCGACCAGGGTCCGGACATGGCGCCCTACCAGGGCATCACGCCGATCGCCGGGTCGGGGCTCGCGCACTGCGCGGAGACCTATTTCGCGCAGTCCGAGCAGATCCCGACGCGCTTCGCGCTCGCGATGGGCGAAGCGGCGGCGCCCGGCGAAGTACGGCGCTGGCGGGCAGGGGGGCTGATGCTCCAGCTTCTGCCCAAGGCCTCGCCGCACGCCAAGCAGGAGGCGAGCGGACCGGATGGGCTTCTGGCGCCGGAGGACATGCTCGACGGCGCCAGCGCCGAGAACTGGTCGCGGGCGGTGATGCTGATGGAAACCGTCGAGGCGCTCGAACTTATCGGGCCGCTGGTCGGAGCCGACGAGGTGCTGCTGCGCCTGTTCCACGAGGAGGCGCCGCGCGTGTTTCCCGCCCGTCCGGTCCAGTTCGGTTGCACCTGCGGCCCGCAGAAGGTGATCGACGCGCTGGCGCGCTGCGATGCGGACGAGATCGCGGGAATGATCACCGCCGACGGCGAGGTGACGGCCGACTGCCAGTTCTGCGGGGCACACTACACCTTCGATCCGTCCGATCTCGGCTTTGACGGCGGCGGCACCGGCCTGTAGCCTCGCGGCTTCGGGCGGACGGCGAGGAGAGCGGTACCGTGAAGTTGCGGGATCTTCTTGCGCGCCACGAGCCGGAAGCGCCGCTGCGCTACATCCTGAAGGCGGGGCTCGGGGCGCTGATCGCGATCCTGTGCCTCGGCATCCTGCTCGACAGCACCGGCCTGCCGCTTCTCATCGCCCCGTTCGGGGCCAGCACGGTGCTGCTGTTCGGCCGGCCGCGCGGCGTGCTTGCGCAGCCGGTCAACGTGGTGGGCGGCTATACGGTCTCGGCGCTTGTGGCCTACACGGTAGCACAGTTCTTTCCAGGCGTTCTCTGGGCGACGGGGGCCTCGATCGGCCTCAGCCTCGTGCTGATGCGGGTGCTGCGCGTGACGCATCCCCCGGCCGGCGCGATCCCGCTCATCGCCTTCGGCGAGACGCTCGACGTGCTGGAACTCCTCGAGGCGGTGATCCTCGGCAGCATGATCCTCGTCGCCATCGCCCTGGTCTGGCACCGCATCCCGCCGCAGCAGGAATACCCCAAGCGGGCGGATCGCCGACGCGTGGCGGCACAATCCGCTCGAGGATACCTGGGACGAGTGAGCCAGCCAGCCGCGCCGAGCGATCAGGCCAGGATGAACATGTCTTCGGTGACGGGGCCGGTGTAGTTCTCGAGGCGTATCGCCAGTACTGTGTCCTCGAGTTCAGTCACCCAACACAAAGACTTCAGTTGTATAGGGGTCTTGGGACTTATAAAAAGCGACTGTATCTTCGCCATCTCTCCAGTAGCCGTAGTCACCCCATTCAAAAATCTTCGTCTCTCCAACGTAATTTGGAGCATCTTCATCTAGAGTAGCTTCGAACCTGACAGAACATCCCGGATCATGATTTTGTCGCCTTCGCCCGGATCGAAATCCTTGACCACACCGTCCATTGGAAAGCCCAAGCTATAGTAGTCGTCATGATTGCCGCTTACGCCACTGAAGGAGAACGTATCCGCGCCACTGCCGCCGCGCATCGTGTTCGATCCGTAGTCCCAGGAGGTCGCATGAAGCGTGTCGTTGCCGCTCCCTCCGATCATGGTTCCGGACCCGTAGATGATGTCATCGCCCCGTCCGCCGATCAGTTCCTCTAGAGACGACGACTGGTCAAGCTGGATGCTGTGATAGGGAGAGACAGCAATCCGCTCGGCATTCCACGCGCCGCCGTAGACGATATCGTCTCCTCCGCCCGCGAACACGTAGTTTGCGCCACCGCCGACCCAGATTTCGTTGTCCGCATCCGAGCCGATCACGGTGTCGTCGGCAAATGCATTGACCAGTTTGATATTTTCGATTGAGTCTGAGCCGTGCCGAGCCTCCACTCAACAGGTTGTGCTCGAGGGTCTGGTCTCTTCAGGTTGATCTGGATCGATGCATCCAAGTCGGTCCCAGAGCCACTCGTAATGGTATCTGTCACCGTAAACGAATGTGTACTCGGTCTCCGGGTGCACTGCGTCGAAGAACAGATCGAACAACACCGTATCGCTGCCGCTGCCGCCTGCGAAAAGGTCATCACCGGATGAAACACGAAAGATGTCGTCGCCCTGCCGCCCGTAGAGGGAATCATCCCCATCCCCACCGTCGAGAACATTTGCGCCACCGTCGCCGCGGAGGACGTCGTTTCCGGAGCCGCCCGACAGGTTTTCTATCGAATAGAGCTTGTGCTGCAGCTTGGAGCTTTCGAGGCTTCTTGCAAATCCCTTTCCGATATTCGCCAGGACGTCCTCCCCGACTGTGGAGAAATCGGCGGTGTCGGTACCCGAGCCCGCCATGCAGGCGATCCTGACCGAGGCCCCCATCGAGCACGTCGTTTCCACCATACCCCCGCAGAACGTCCGAGCCGGAACCGCCCCGAAGCACATTGGCGGTGTCAGTCCCCTTGAGCACGTCGTCGCCCGAGCCGGTGCCGACGCCCTCGATCGAGATCAGGATTTCGGGTTGCCACTTTTTCCCGATGAAGTTGACCTTGGCCGCGGCGAGATCGGCTTCGATATCGACCGTATTGTCGGAGTAATCCGCGAAGTCGGACCCGTCCCCGCCATCGATGTAGTCGTTGCCGCCTCCCCCCGAAAGGAAATCGTCGCCGTCATTGCCATAGATCTTGTCGGACCCTTCGCCGCCGTACAGGCTGTCCGCCCCGACCCCGCCTCTCAGAGTGTTCGCGGCGCCGTTCCCGATCAGGGTGTTGGTGCCGAAATCGACTTCGACGTTCTCGATATCGTATGCAGATCCCTTCGGGCACACTTTCGTCGTATCCGACAACCAGCCCTGTGAATGTGATGTTCTGCCGGTTCGCAGTAAGGTCAATAAGAACACCAATATCTCCATAGAACGAGTAAACGTCAGGGTCACCTGACCCGGTGCTGACGAAAGAATAGAGGTCGAACACCAACGTATCCGACCCGTTCCCTCCCCGGTACGTGTCGTGGCCGCCGCCGTATACCTGAAAGGTATCGTCGCCGGCTCCGCCGATCAACAGGTCGTCGCCGTCCCCGCCACTTAGCGTATCGTTTCCGTCACCTCCTTCGAGGCGATTGTTGGCCTCGTTGCCGATGAGGCTGTCGTTGCCAGACCCGGTCACGACGTTCTCGATCGAGACCAGTGTTTCGCTCGGCCAGTTCGTTCCGGGGAACCAGGCGATGCCCTGCCAAGAGAGATTGACGTTCACGGAGGTGGTGTTCGCCGAATAGTCGACAGTGTCGCTGCCCTCGCCACCGTCCAGAAGGTCGGTTCCGCCGCCGCCTTCGAGCCAGTCGTCGCCGTCGCCACCGTAAAGCGCGTCGTTGCCCTTGCCGCCGCGCAGGATATCGTCGCCCCCGTGACCCTCCAGCGTGTCGTTCCCGCTGCCGCCATCGATGAGGTCGTTGCCGCCAGTGCCGGGGATCACGTCGTCGCCCGGAGTTCCCGTGATCGGATTGCGATCAGCCAGCCGGACCGAAGATGCCGCAGCGCCAATATCCTTGGAAGTCCGATTCTTCATAATTCACCCCGTTCAAATGCCCCGCATTTATTAGGCGATCGCAAGCCAGACCTGTCAACCTTGGTTGACGGATGGTTAACGCGCACGGGTCCTGTCCTGCTCCGGAGCTCCGGGACGACCTGACAACCGCAGGTCGTCGCCAGTTCATGCCCGGATCGCATCTGGCTCTCGCAACGAAGTCCTGACGGATCGGATCGCTCGGGAGGCCCATCGATTACCTTCAGTGCCCCATGAGAGATTTTGAGACGGAAGGCAGGTACCCATGAAGTCCAGCGATCTCGATCTTTGGGAGCGGGCTGCCGCCAACCTCGCGAAGGGATCCCGTCCGCCTGTTGGTGAACACGCCCAATGTTAGCGTATTCTGTGGGAAGAAGTGGTCGCGGTGGTGGGGCGCGACATGGCTGCTGCGGGGCGGGGTTATGCCTTTACCCGGCTCGCAGAGGCCCCAAGGCTAACGTTTCGGGCGCTGCCGGTGGAACTTGCAGGTCGCCGAATGCCGGTCAGCTGCGGCTTGCTCCCGCAGTTGGTGCACCGTCAGGGCCTGTCTACAAGAAAGACGATCCACGAGTCCTGATCGGAGCGCTCCGACGGTGCATGCCGCCGCCCCGCTGGCGGAGACACCGACATCGCACCGGCCTATCGCGGCCGGCCTGCACTGCTGACCTCACCGGCTTCGAGCAAGTCCCCCTGATGCTCAAGTGCCTGACGCGGCACCGGTCCGAGCGGGCAATTGACGAGATCCGGGAGCGAATTGGCGAGATCTCGACAAAGGCATTCGGCTGGCGCGTGCGCCAGTCCTTCAATCAGACGCCAGACAAGTTCCGTCCTCAGGGGTTTCCGCACTAGCCCCCGGCGCGATTTGCCGCCAGCCGTGCATCGACCGTTTCGACAACCCTGTCTACGGTGTCGTTCTGAAGGCCGAGGCGCTTGCCGATGAGCTGCACCATGCGGTCGACGCGCTCGATGGTGGTCGCGCCGCTGCCGACCGCGCGGGCAGCGGAGGAGGGCTTGAGCAACCCTTCGGCGGCTTTCGCGTATTTCTCGAACGGCACCTGGTCGGCAGGGTCGGCGCCGAGCCTGCGCGACAGGGCGTCGACCCAGTCGTAGACCGCCTGCGAGGCGGCGATGTCGCCGTGCACTGCCTCGCGGATCGGCTGTTCGCCGTCCGGCAGGATGCAGCGGTAATTGCCGGTCAGCAGCATGCTCCACTTGGCCATCGGCACGAAGAGGCTCTCGAAGACGCGCAGCTTCACCGGCACGTCCTTGCCATCGAGCCGAACGGCGTCGATGTCGGTCTCGAGCGCGCGCAGCTTCGCATTGTGCTCCGGAGCGGCGAAGATCGCCGCCTTGAAGTTGGTGGGCAGGCCGACCTGCAGCACGTTGGCGCCTTCCTCGGGCGGGCGGAAGGCCTGCGGGTCGGGGCTGCAGAGCGACATCAGACCGGGCTCGAAATCTGCCCAGACCGAGGGATCGTCATAGCAGCCGTCGAGATCGGCATCGGCGAGCTCGGGGATGCGGCGCAGATACGGGCAGCGGCGGCATGTTCATGATCGACAGGCAGGGCACGCGGCTGGCGGCGATCCGCGCCATCAGCGCCTTGACCGCCGGGGCGCTGTATTGCGGCTCCTGCATGGCGAGGCCGACGAAGTCGTACGCCTCGGGGCGGGCATCCTCGGGGGTGACGGCGTCGACCTTGCCCGGCAGGTCGCCGGAGCGGATCTCGCGCGGCTCGGTCTCGTCGCGGAGCTTGATCCGCACCAGCGTGCCCTCGGAATTGATCAGCGCCGCCGTCTTGTCGCGACAGACCAGCGTGGCGTCATGGCCGGCCATCAGCAGTTTCGTCGAAAGCAGCGATCCGTAGGATGCGCCAAGGATAAGCATCTTCATCGTCCATGTCCCCCAATCGAAATATTCTTGCGCTGTCGCGCAGCCATACAGCCGGGGCCTGCCGTCCTCAACAGGGCCGGCCCGCGACTTGTGCAGAAAAATGCCGCTATTCGGCGGCGGTCACCTCGGGCGCTTCGGCCGCGCGGACGCGGCAGGCCGAGAACTTGAACTCCGGGATCTTGCCGTAGGGATCGAGTTGCGGATTGGTCAGGACGTTCGCCGCCGCCTCGACATAGGCGAAAGGCACGAAGACCATGTCCTCGGCCACCGCCCTGTCGGCCCGCGCCATGATCTCGATGGCGCCGCGGCGCGTCTCGATGCGCAGCATGCCGCCCGGCGCCACGCCCAGCTTGCGCAGCGTGGCGGGATGGACGGAGGCGTTGGCCTCCGGCTCGGCCCAGTCGAGCACCGCGGCGCGCCGGGTCATCGAGCCGGTGTGCCAGTGCTCGAGTTGGCGGCCTGTGATCAGGATGAACGGGAACTCCCTGTCAGGCACCTCCGCCGGCGCAGTCACGCGGGCGGGCGTGAACTTGGCCCGTCCCGCCCGGCGCGGGAAGCCGTCGCCGAAAACCACCGCCTGGCCCGGATCGGTCTGGCTGAGGCTCGGATAGGTCACCGCGTTCTCGGTCTCGAGCCGCTCCCAGGTGATGTGATGGAGGCTGCGCATCGACATCTTCATCTCCGAGAACACCTCGCGCGGATGGTCGTAATCCCAGTCGAGGCCGAGCGCGTTGGCGATGTCGACGGTGATGCGCCAGTCCTCGCGGGCCTCGCCCGGCGGCTCGACGGCCTTGCGCCCCATCTGGACCTGGCGGTTGGTGTTGGTCACGGTGCCGGTCTTTTCCGGCCAGGCCGAGGCCGGCAGGATCACGTCGGCGTAGTTCGCGGTCTCGGTCAGGAACACGTCCTGCACCACCAGATGCTCCAGCTTCGCGAGCGCCCGGCGGGCGTGTTCCACGTCCGGGTCGGACATCGCCGGGTTCTCGCCCATGACGTACATGCCACGGATCTCGCCGCGATAGATCGCGTCCATGATCTCGACCACCGTCAGGCCCGGCTTGGCGTCGATCTCGGTGCCGCGCCAGATGTGCTTGAAGAGGTCGCGCGCCTCGCCGTCGGCGACGAGATGGTAGTCGGGCAGGGCCTGCGGAATCAGGCCGGCATCCGACGCGCCCTGCACGTTGTTCTGGCCGCGCAGCGGGTGCAGGCCGGTGCCCGGCCGACCGATATGGCCGCAGAGCAGCGCCAGCGAGATCAGGCAGCGCGAATTGTCGGTGCCGTGGATGTGCTGACTGACGCCCATGCCCCAGAAGATCATCGCCGAACTGGCGCCGGCGAACTTTCGCGCGACGGTGCGCAGCGTCTCGGCGTCGATGCCGCAGAGCTCGGCCATGCGCTCGGGCGGGAAGGCGCGGATGTGGTCGCGGAACTCGAAGAAGCCTTCGGTGAAGCCCTCGATGTACTGCCGGTCGTAGAGCTTCTCCTCGACGATGACGTTCATGATGGCGTTGAGCATCGCCACGTCGGTTCCGGGGCGGAACTGGAGCATGTGCGTGGCGTGGCGCTTGAGGCCCTGGCCGCGCGGATCCATGACGATGAGCTCGCCGCCGCGCTTGGCGAACTGCTTGAAGTAGGTCGCCGCGACCGGGTGGTTCTCGGTCGGGTTGGCGCCGATGACGATGGCAAGTTCGGCGTTCTCGATCTCGTTGAAGGTCGCGGTGACCGCGGCCGAGCCGACGTTCTCCATCAGCGCCGCCACCGAACTCGCGTGGCAGAGCCGGGTGCAGTGATCCACGTTGTTGTGCTTGAAGGCCTGCCGGATCAGCTTCTGAAAGAGATACGCCTCTTCATTGGAGCATTTGGCAGAGCCGAAGCCCGCCACCGCGCGCCCGCCCCAGAAGCTGCGCAGGTCGAGAAGACCGTCGGCGGCGACCTTGATCGCCTCGTCCCATTCGGCCTCGCGGAAATGCGTCCACGGATTCGCCGGATCGACGTTGAGCCCCTTCGACGGCGCGTCGTCGCGGCGGATCAGCGGCTTGGTCAGGCGGTGGGGGTGGTGGATGTAGTCGAAGCCGAAGCGGCCCTTGACGCAGAGGCGGTTCTCGTTGGCCGGGCCTCTCGAGGCCGTCGACGAACTTGATCTTCTCGTCCTTGACCTTGAAGGAGAGCTGGCACCCGACGCCGCAGAACGGGCAGACCGAGGCGACCTCGCGGTCGAAATCCTTGCTGTCGCCCTGCTGCGCGTCGTCGAGCACGGTGGCCTCCATCAGGGCGCCGGTCGGGCAGGCCTGGACGCATTCGCCGCAGGCGACGCAGGTCGAGGCGCCCATCGGGTCGTTGAAGTCGAACACGATCTCGGCGTCGAAGCCGCGGGCGGCCATGCCGATCACGTCGTTGACCTGCACTTCGCGGCAGGCGCGGACACAGAGGTTGCAGTGGATGCAGGCGTCGAGATTGACGCGCATCGCGACGTGGCTGTCGTCGAGGAGCGGCACGCGGTCGGGGTCGCGGCGCGGGAAGCGGCTCTCGGTGACGCCCTGCGCGTCGGCCATGTCCCAGAAATGCGACGAGCGGTCGTGGGCTTCGGCGCGCACGGGCTGGTCGGCGACGAGCATCTCCATCACCATCGCGCGGGCCTTTGTCGCCCGCTCACTCGCGGATTTCACCACCATGCCTTCGGTCGGCTTGCGAACGCAGGAGGCGGCGAGCACCCGGTCGCCGTCGATCTCCACCATGCAGGCGCGGCAGTTTCCATCGGGGCGGTAGCCGGTGGCGTCCTTGTGGCAGAGATGCGGGATCGTGGTCCCCTCGCGCTTGGCGACCTGCCAGATGGTCTCGTCGGGGCGCGCGGTGACGGTCTTGCCGTCGAGGCTGAAGGTGACCGTGCGGGTGTCGAGGTCGAAGGTGACGGGCTTGTTCATCGTCTCACACCTCTTCCGGGAAATGTTTCATGACCATGCGGATCGGATTGGGCGCCGCCTGGCCGAGACCGCAGATCGAGGCGTCGACCATCACGTCGCAGAGGTCATCGAGGAGGTCGGTGTCCCACTTGTCGGCTTCCATCAGCTTCACCGCCTTGGAGCAGCCGACGCGGCAGGGCGTGCATTGCCCGCAGCTCTCGTCCTCGAAGAAGCGCAGCATGTTGAGCGCGGCGTCGCGGGCGCTGTCCTTGTCGGACAGGATCACGACGGCCGCCGAGCCGATGAAGGTGCCGTGGGGCTGGAGCGTGTCGAAATCCATCGGGATGTCGGACATCGCGGCGGGCAGGATGCCGGCCGAGGGGCCGCCGGGCTGGTAGGCCTTGAAGCTGTGGCCGTCGAGCATGCCGCCGGCGGCGTCGATGATGTCGAGGATCGTGGAGCCGGCCGGCAGGAGGTGGACGCCCGGGTTCTTGACGCGGCCCGAAACCGAGTAGGAGCGCAGGCCCTTGCGGCCGTTCTTCTCGACCGAACTGAGGATCTCCGGGCCCTCGCGGCAGATCCGCGCGACCCAGTGCAGGGTCTCGACGTTGTGCACGAGCGTCGGACGGTCGAAGAGTCCCACCTGCGCCACGAAGGGCGGGCGGTGACGCGGCAGGCCGCGCTTGCCCTCGATCGATTCGATCATCGCGCTCTCTTCGCCGCAGATATAGGCCCCCGCGCCGCGGCGGAGCTCGATGTAGCCCGGCTCGGCGAGGCCGGCGGCCTCCAAGGCGGCGATCTCGTCGGCCAGGATCTTGAGCACGGCGGGGTATTCGTCGCGCATGTAGATGTAGCAGCGCTCTGCGTCGACGGCCCAGGCGGCGATCAGCATGCCTTCGAGGAAGAGATGCGGAGTGCGCTCCAGATGGAAGCGGTCCTTGAAGGTGCCGGGTTCGCCCTCGTCGCCGTTGACGGCGAGATAGCACGGGCCGGGCTCGGCGCGGACGAAGGACCATTTCTTCCCCGACGGGAAGCCCGCGCCGCCGAGGCCGCGCAGGCCCGAGGCGAGAACCTTGTCCTGCACCTCGTCGGGCGTGGCCGAGCCGCCGCGCAGGGCTTCGAGTTCGGTGTAGCCGCCGCCGGCCCGGTAGGCGTCAAAGCGCTCGTAATCGGGCATGTCGGGGTGGAAGTGCTTCGCGGCGATGGCTTTCTCGACCAACTCGGGTGTCGCGAAGTCGATGTGATGATGTCCGATCTCGAGCACCGGCGCGGTGTCGCAGCGGCCCATGCAGGGGGCGCGCAGCACGCGGACCTCCGACGGGTCGTGGCCGTCCTTCAGCGCGGTCAGGAGCGCCTGCGCCCCGGCGAGTTCGCAGGACAGGCTGTCGCAGACCCGGATCGTCAGCGCGGGCGGCGGGGTCTCGCCCTCTTTCACCACGTCGAAATGCGCGTAGAACGTCGCGACCTCGTAGACTTCCGCCTGGGAGAGCCGCATCTCCTCGGCCAGCGCCCGCAGATGCGCGGCCGACAGATGGCCGTGGGCGTCCTGGATCAGGTGCAGGAACTCGATCAGCAGGTCGCGCTGCCGCGGCCGGTCGCCCAGCAGGGAGCGGACTTCGGAGAGCGCCGCATCTTCGTATTGCCGGCCCTTGGGCGTCCTGCGGCCCTTGCCCTTGCCGGACTTCCAGACACCTTCGCGCGGCGATTGAACGTTCATTGCCATCCTCCCAGACAGGCGGGCACCATGACAGGGCGGCGCAATCAATTCCAATCGTGATTTCGGAAGACGCTATTCGTTCAGCTTATGGCAGGTCCCGGATCGCCAGCCGGAGCGCGGCGATCGCCGGCAGGACCGGTTCCTGCCGCAGCGTGACGAGGCCGATCGCGTGGGAGACCACCGGTTCGGTCAGGTCGAGGCGGACCGAGCCGGTGCCGGCAAAGACGTTGTCGGCCAGCCATTTGGGCGCGATCATCGCCGCGCTGCCGCTTGCCACCTGCGCGAGGGCGGCGGTAAAATCGTCGGTCTCCATCACCGGCACGGGATGCGCTCCGATGGCGGCGAAGGCCGCGTCGATGAGCTTGCGGTTGCGCATGTCGCTGGTCAGCAGGCAGAGCGGCAGGCCGGCCGCCTCGTGCCAGCTCGCCGTGCCGGTCTCGCGCGGGGCGAGCGCCCGGGGCGCGACGAGCACGTAGGTTTCCTCGTAGATCGGCTCCAGCAGCTTGTCGCCGATGTTGTCGGCGCCGACATAGGTGATGCCGGCATCGAGCGAGAAGTCGTCAAGTCCGAGGCCGATCCGCGAGGAGGTCAGCGAGTGCAGCTCGACGGCGAGATCGGGGTGGCTGGCGCGCAGCTTTCCCGAGACCAGCGCCGCATAGGGCAGCGCCGTGGGCACGGCGCCGATCACCAGCTTGCCGCCGAGCGACCCCTTGATCACCTGCATTTCCTGCCGCATACCCTCGAAATCGTTGAGGATCTTGCGCGCCCAGGTCAGCAGGACCTCGCCCTCGCGCGTCAGGCCCTGGTACTTGTTGCCGCGCCGGACGATCGGCAGGCCGAAATCCTCCTCGAGGCGGCGGATGCGGGCTGAGAAGGCCGGCTGAGAGATGCCGGCTTCGGCGGCGGCCCGCGAGAAATGCCGATGGCGGGCGAGGGCTGCCAGAAGCTGCAGATCCTTGATGTCGGTCATCGGGGGGCGATCCTTCGCGGGAAACCGGACGCGCGAGCCTAGGCAAGTTTGGCCGTCGGTCAAAGCCCCGCCGGGTCGGTCGCCGCCGGCGGGCCCCAGGCGCCGAGGGTGACCCCGCGTTCCGCGACGAGATCAAGGACCGGTGGGCCGGCACCCTCGGTGTCGAGGGGTGGGCCCCAGCCGAGCGCGTCGAGGCAGCGCCGCTCGAAGCTGTCTTCGGCGAAGGGCAGTCCGTCGGCTGCCGCGCGGTAGGTCCAGGCGCCGTCGCGGAGCCGGCCATAGGCCCGGCCGGTGGCGTGGTCGGCCAGCGTGACCTCCGGGATGCGGCGCAGGCAGCTGCCGAGAAAGGCGAAGCTGTCGGGCGGATCCGGCGGCAGCACGTCCTCGGGGCTGCGGGCGGCGACGTTCACCTGCCGGAAGCGGTCGATGTCGTTGAGACGGGCGAGGTCGAGGATGATCATGCGGCCGTTCCAGCCGAAGGCTATGGTGCGGGGCTCGCTGCCGAGGGGAACCGAATTGTCGAGGAACTCGAAATGGGTCTGCTTGCTGGAGGAAAGCACGGTGGGGAAGAACAGGTTCGGCATGCCGTGATAGGCTTCGATGTTGTGGTAGAGCAGATCATCGACGGCCTTGTAGCGCCCGGTCTGCAGGCCGCGTTTCCAGGACCGCTCCACCGTGGCGGCCGGCGGCGTGACGACGAAGAACAGGAACACGCGGTTGCCGAAGCGGGTCAGCAGCTGGCTCGTGCGGCTGCTGTCCTGTGAGGTGTCGAAGCTGTCGAAGCGGAAGCGGTCGATCAGCATGTGGGGCAGGGCGTGGCGCGCGGCCTTCGCCTCGATATAGCGGTCGAGCTTGCGGTCGATGATCTCGAGCTCCTGGCCGGTCAGCATGGCGGCGTATCTGTGATCCGGCCCGAGGCTGTCGTAGTCGAGCAGGTACTTGCGCCAGTAGTCGGGGCTGATCACCGCGAAATCCTCCCAGGGCACGCCGAGCTTGCCGGCGAGGGCGCGCTGCTTGGGGCGGATCGTGCTCTTTCCGGCGGCGGAGGCGCCCTTGACGTTCATGAAGAGCGGTTCGGCCTGCACCGGCAGGGTGCGATAGCCCTCGTTCGCGACGGCCTGCCGGAAGATCGGGTCGAGCATTCTGCCGATCTCGTCGCTGCCGTGGCTGTTGCCGACCATGCGGGCGGCGAAGTCGGCCACGAGGGCGTGGTCGGCCATCAGCCGGCCGCGGCGCCCGGTGATGCCGCCGACGATCGCGACCAGGGCCGCGAGGCAGGCCGCCTCGAAGGGCTCCGTGTCAGCGCGGTCGAGCCGGGCGCGCCAGGCGGCGAGCGCCGTGATCTCGGGCGGGGCGGACGGCGCTGCGGGGCGCGGGGATGCCGCAGGCTTGCGGCCGGTCAGGCGGGCGAGCAGGCCGGGGGAGGCTTCCGGGCTTGCCGGTGCCGGGTCCGGGCGGGCGAGGTCGGCGGCGAGAAGCGCGCTGATCCGGTTGCGTGCGCGGGCGAGCAGGTCGTCGAAGGCGGCGCGGATTTCGGGCAGCCGGGGGGCGACATGCGCCTCGAGGATACGCGCCGTCATGCCGCGCAGGCTGATACCGAGATCGGCGTAGTTCGGCCCGTCGGGCACGGTGAGATCTGCAGTGACCCGGATCAGCAACTCGTGCAGGACGAGCCGGTCGGGGCGGGTGGCGATCATCACGCGCGGCTCGAGTCCGCAGAACGTCGCCGCCTCCCGGGCCTGGGCGTAGTCGACGGTCGAGTTCTCCGGGCGGTAGAGCGTCGCCAAAGGCATCAGTCGGGCGGGGATCTCGGAATCGAGACCGGGATTCCAGGCATCGAAACTGGGTGTGCCGTCGGTCACGATGGGCGCTCCTCGGGATACGTCTGGCACGGCGCGACCGATCCGACCATGCCCGATGCGGATTCGTCAATGCGGAGCGCGACATCGCCGGGTACGGCATGGACCAGAGCGATCCGATTGCGGGATTGGCGCATTTCCAAGCCCCCGTCTCGAACCGGCTCGAGGTCTTGAGGGCCTTCGCGGGCATGCGATGGGCTGCGCGGTGCAGACCGCGCCGCGCCGGGGTCAGCCTTGCACACCGCGAGTGGTTTGACGCACCAATCCCCCCGGTTATAAGGGCATGGACCCGACCACATGCAGAATTCGCGGGTGCCGGGACGATGCGCACGATATGCGTCAAATCGAGCGAAGCCTGCTCCGCGAAACCGAGAAAAGTCGAACATCCGAGGAACAGAAAGGCGAGGAAAGCGTGGCCGAAATGGTAAAATCAGACATCCTGTATACTAAGGTAGACGAAGCCCCCGAACTGGCCAGCGCCTCGCTGCTGCCGATCATCAAGGCATTCGCCGGGGCGGCCCAGGTCTCTTTTGGAACAAAGGACATCTCGGTCGCCGGGCGCATCCTTGCGGCGTTCCCCGAGTATCTCGAGACAGACCAGCGGGTCTCCGATGACCTGGCCGAGCTGGGCGAACTGGTGAAGACGCCGGATGCCAACGTGATCAAGCTGCCCAACATCTCTGCCTCGGTGCCGCAGCTGAAGGCCGCAATTGCCGAGCTTCAGGCACAGGGCCTTGCGGTGCCCGCCTACCCGGAAGATCCGAAGACCGACGAGGAGAAGGCGATCCGCGCGCGTTATGACGCAATCAAGGGCTCGGCGGTGAACCCGGTACTTCGCGAGGGCAACTCCGACCGTCGCGCGGCCAAGGCGGTGAAGAATTTCGCCCAGAAGAATCCCCATTCGATGGGGAAGTGGGCCTCAGACAGCAAGACCAAGGTCTCTTCGATGTCAGGGGGCGACTTCTTTGCCAACGAGAAATCGGCGACAATCACCGCCGCACAGTCGGGACCGGCGAGGATCGAGTTCGTCGCCAAGGACGGCGCCGCGACCGTGCTCAAGGAGGGGTGGCAACTCGACGAGGGCACCGTGGCCGACGCGACCTTCATGTCGGTGCGCGCGCTTTCCGATTTCCTCGCCGCGGCGATCGAGGATACCAAGGGCGACGGCACGATGTTTTCGCTGCACCTGAAGGCGACGATGATGAAGGTCTCCGACCCGATCATCTTCGGCTATGCGGTGAAGGCATGGCTCGCTCCGGTGTTCGGAAAATACGGTGCCGAACTGGCTGCCTTGGGCGTGAACGCCAATTCCGGCATGGGCGACCTGCTGGAGCGGGTGAAGGACAATGCCGAGATCATGGCCGCGATCGAAGCCGTGACCGCCGAGCGGCCGGCCATCTACATGGTCGACAGCGACAAGGGTATCACCAACCTGCACGTGCCGTCCGACGTGATCGTCGACGCCTCGATGCCGGCGGTGATCCGTGCCGGGGGCAAGGGCTGGGATCAGACTGGAGCCAAGGGTGATACCAACTGCGTCATTCCCGACCGCTGTTATGCACCGGTCTACGACGAGGCGATCGAATTCTTCAAGGCCAACGGCGCGCTGGACCCGTCCACCGCCGGTGCCGTCTCGAACGTCGGCCTGATGGCGCAGAAGGCAGAGGAATACGGCTCGCACCCGACCACCTTCGAGGCGCTGGCCGAAGGCACGATGCGCATTGTGCTGGCGAATGGCGACGTGCTCCACCAGCATGCGGTCGAGGCCGGCGACATATGGCGCGCCTGCACCGTCAACAAGGCTCCGATCGAGAACTGGATCCAGCTCGCGATGGACCGTCAACGCTTGACCGGCTCCGAGGCGATCTTCTGGCTTGATGCCGGCAGGGCCCACGATGCGGAGCTGATCGCCTATGTGAAGCCCGCGCTGGAAGCCGCTGGGGTTGCGGACAAGTTCCAGATCCTGGCGCCGCGCGAAGCGACCCGTCGGTCGCTGGAGACGATCACCTCGGGCAAGGATTCGATCGCGATCACCGGCAACGTGCTGCGCGACTACCTGACCGACCTGTTCCCGATCCTCGAGCTGGGAACCTCGGCCAAGATGCTCTCCATCGTCAAGCTGATGAACGGTGGCGGCCTCTTCGAGACTGGCGCCGGCGGCTCTGCGCCGAAGCACGTCCAGCAGTTCTTGGCGGAAAACCACCTGCGGTGGGATTCCATGGGTGAGTTTTGCGCCCTCGGCGAGAGCTTCAATTTCCTGGCCGACAGCCAGGGCAACGCCAAGGCCGGCGTCCTGGGGCGCGCCGCCGAGGCCGCGACCCAGGGCATCCTGGACGAGAACCGGTCGCCCTCGCGCAAGGTCGGCGAACCGGACAACCGCGACAGCCACTATTGGTTCGCCCGCTACTGGGCGGAGGCACTGGCGTCGCAGACCGACGATCCTGATCTGGCGGCCCATTTCGCGCCGATCGCCAAGGCGTTGGCCGAGAAGGAGGCCACCATCCTGGCCGAGCTTGCCGCCGTTCAGGGCAAGCCGGTGGATCTCGGCGGATACTACCACACCGATGCGGCAAAGACGGCGGTCGCGATGCGGCCGTCGGCCACGCTCAACGCCATCATCGGCTGATCGGACGGGTTTCGAGCAGCCAGTGACAGGAAGGCGCCCGGCCTCTGCCGGGCGCTTTCGTTTTTCCAGTGGGGGGCTCCGTCCTTCGTCGCGGCGCCGCTCCTCCGGTTCGGTGGGGCCGCGCGTGCGGTGCCGGCATTCCTTCTGGCGACGTGTCGCGCCTTCGGCGGGGGTATTTCGGCCGGTAGATGCCCTGCTGGGGCGCTGCGGGGACGGTGAACCGTCCTTCAGCGGCGAGTGCATGAGCAACGCCGGTTATCTTTCTCGCGGCCTGTCCAGCGCCTCCTTGGGGATCTCCACCTCGAGCGTCTTGCGCCCGAGCTGGCGTTCGAACTCCCGGATGCGATCCTCCATCCGCCGGACGGCCCTGTTGCCGGTCACCTCGCCGTCGCGGGTCACCGCCACGCTCGCGCCTTCAAGCATCGGTCTGCGCCAACGACAGAGGAGGTTCCGTGCGACGCTATCGTGCTGCGCGACGACCGAAATCCTCTCCCACCCGTTCAGGGTCGCTTCCACGCTCCGCAGCTTCTCGGCCGCGGACCAGCGCCGGCGACGACCGCCAATCGTGATGATCTCGATCTCAGACATGAGCACGTGCTCCGGCGTATGCCCAAGCCTCCGCGGATATGCTCGCGTGTCCGGTCGAAACCAGGGCCAGTTCGAACTCGACCTTCACCGCGCTGCCCAGGGGATCATCTTCCGTTCCTCGAGTTGGCAAACCGACGACATCCACCCACTGGCCGATCGCGAGGACCGTCCTGGCTTCACTGGCGACCGCAAGGCTCGAGCCGTGTCCTCGATAGGATGAGCAGGGTTTCCTTGCGGTGCCGGTTCGGCGGGCGTATGCCAGAGACAAGTGCGCCGGGCGCATGGCTTGCCTTGTCCTGTCCGGCCGTTTTCCTGATCCGGAGGCCAGATGCCGTTCCTTCCTGCCGGCCGCACCGGCGCCGTGATCGCGTTGCTGTCCCTGGCCCTGCCGTTGCCTGCTTCGGCCCAGGGGCCCGGTGGCGGCGAGCGGCCGCCGACGGCGGTGACGGTGGTCACCCTCGCCGAAGCCGACGTCACGCTGACCGCGACGCTCCCGGGACGGGTGCTCGCGTCGGGCATCGCCGAGGTCCGGCCGCAGGTGAACGGGATCATCGTCGAGCGGCTGTTCCGCGAGGGCGAGGAGGTGGCGCCCGGGGATCCGCTCTACCGCATCGACGCGGCGAGCTACGAGGCCGCGGTGGCGGCGGCGACGGCGCAGGTGGCGCAGGCCCAGTCGCAGCTCCGGGTCACCACGAGCGAGGCCGACCGGCTGGCCGAACTGATCCAGCGCGACGTGGTGAGCCAGCAGACCCTCGAGGCCGCCGAAGGCGCGCGGGATGCCGCGGCGGCCGCGTTGCAGCTTGCGCAGGCGCAGCTTTCGGCCGCGGAGATCGATCTCGACCGGACGACGGTGCGCGCCCCGCTCTCGGGGGTGATCGGCCGGTCGCTCACCACCCAGGGCGCGCTGGTCACCAGCGGGCAGGCGCAGCCGCTCGCCGTGATCCGCAACATCGATCCGGTGCTGGTCGACGTGACCCAGTCGGCAGCGGAGATCCTCGACTGGCGGCGGGGCCTGATGACCGAACGGTTGCAGGAAGCCGAATCGGAGGTCGTGCTCACCCTCGCGGATGGCAAGGCCTACGAGTACAAGGGGTCCGTCACCGCCGCGGAGCCGAACGTGAACGAGCAGACCGGCGTCGTGACGCTCAGGCTCGAATTTCCGAACCCTGACAATCTGTTGCTGCCGGGAATGTATGTTCAGGTCGAGCTGCCGCAGGGCGTCGTCTCCGGCGTGGTGCTCGACGCCGCAGCAGGGCGTGTCGTTCGACCGGCGCGGCCGGCCGACGGCGCTGGTGGTCAATGCCGAGAATGTCGTCGAGCCGCGCGAGCTCGAGATCATCGCGGCGCGCGGTTCGGACTGGATCGTCAGCAGCGGGCTTGCAACGGGCGACCGGATCGTCGTCGAGGGCGTCCAGAAGGCGCCGCCCGGCGCGACCGTGATCCCCGAGGAGCGCGGCGCCGCATCGGGGGCGACCGGTGTGCCGGAGGCCCCCGGTCCGACCGACGCCGACGCCGGCTGACGGCAGCGAGGGGGACCGATCATGGCACGCTTCTTCATCGACCGGCCGGTCTTTGCCTGGGTGATCGCGATCCTGATCATGGGGGTCGGGGCGCTCTCGATCGTCTCGCTTCCGGTCGCGCAGTATCCGCAGATCGCGCCGCCCTCGGTCTCGGTCTCGGCGACCTATCCCGGCGCCTCGGCGGAGACGGTGGAATCGACGGTGACGCAGGTGCTCGAGCAGCAGCTCACCGGGATCGACGGGCTGCGCTACATCTCGTCCTCCTCGACATCGTCGGGCACCGCCTCGATCACGCTGACCTTCGAGACCGGCACCGATGCCGACATCGCGCAGGTCCAGGTCCAGAACAAGCTCGCCCAGGCGACGTCGCTCCTGCCCGAGACGGTGCAGCGGCAGGGCGTGCAGGTCGACAAGGGATTCTCGGGCTTCCTCATGGTGATCGCGCTGATCTCCCAGGACGGCGCGCTCGAGCAGGTCGACCTGGCGGATTACCTCTCGTCGAACCTCGTCGACGAGATCAGCCGCGTCGAGGGTGTCGGCGGCGTGCAGGTCTTCGGCGCGCCCTATGCGATGCGGATCTGGCTCGATCCGTCGCGATTGGCCGCCTATGAGTTGTCGCCCGCGCAGGTGACGGCAGCCATCTCGGCGCAGAACGCGCAGATCTCCGCCGGGCAGTTCGGCTCGCTGCCGGCGGTCGAGGGCCAGCAGCTCAACGCGACGATCACCGCCCAGTCACTTCTGCGCACGCCGGCCGATTTCGAGCAGATCGTGCTCCGCTCGGAGACCGATGGCGGGCTGGTGCTCCTCAACGATGTCGCGCGCGTCGAGGTCGGGGCGGAGAATTACGGGACGATCTCGCGGTTCAGCGCGCAGCCGGCCTCGGGTATGGCGCTGCGGCTCGCCTCGGGGGCCAATGCGCTCGAGACCGCCGAGCGGGTGAAGACCCGGATGGAGGAACTGGCGGCGTTCTTCCCCGAGGGCGTGACCTACGAGGTACCCTTCGACACCACGCCCTTCGTGCGGATCTCGATCGAGGAGGTGGTCAAGACGCTGTTCGAGGCGATCGCGCTCGTCTTCCTCGTGATGCTGCTCTTCCTCGGCAATCTGCGCGCGACGCTGATTCCGACGCTCGCCGTGCCGGTGGTGCTGCTCGGCACCTTCGCGGTGCTGGCGGCGGCGGGCTTCACGATCAACTCGCTCACCATGCTCGCGATGGTGCTCGCCATCGGGCTTCTCGTGGACGACGCGATCGTTGTGGTCGAGAACGTCGAGCGCATCATGGAGGAAGAGGGGCTCGGACCGCGCGAGGCGACACGCAAGTCGATGGACCAGATCACCGGCGCGCTGATCGGCATCGCGCTGGTGCTCTCGGCGGTCTTCGTGCCGATGGCGTTCTTCGGCGGCTCGACGGGGGTGATCTACCGGCAGTTCTCCATCGCCATCGTCTCGGCGATGGCGCTCTCGGTGCTCGTGGCGCTCACGCTGACGCCGGCGCTCTGCGCCACGATGCTGCGGCGGCGCGATGCCCATGCGCCGCGGCGCGGCCCGCTGGGCTGGTTCGCGCGCGGTTTCGCGGCGCTCACCAACCGCTACGGACTCGCGGTCGACGGGATCCTCAAGCGGCCGATCCGGGTCGGGCTGATCTACCTGCTGCTGGTGGGCGGCATGGGCTGGCTCTTCGTGCAGACGCCCACCGGCTTCCTGCCCGAGGAGGATCAGGGCATCATGTTCGTCTTCGTGCAGGGGCCGTCGGGGGCGACGGCGGATCGCACGCTCGACGTGATGAAGGACATCGAGGAGCATTTCCTCGTGACCGAGGGCGAGAACGTCGAGAGCCTGTTCACCGTCGTCGGCTTCAGTTTCGCCGGGCAGGGCCAGAATGTCGGCATCGCCTTCGTCCGGCTGAAGGACTGGAAGGAGCGCACCCGTCCCGACCAGGCCGTGCAGGCGGTCGCCGGGCGCGGTTTCGGGGCGCTTGGCCAGATCCGCGACGCCTTCGTGTTCCCGATCGTGCCGCCGGCGGTGATCGAGCTCGGCAACGTCTCGGGCTTCGATCTCTACGTGCAGGCCCGTGGCGGGCAGACCCACGAGGAACTTCTGGGCGCGCGCAACCAGATGCTCGGCATGGCCGGCGAGAGCCCGATGATCGCCTCGATGCGCCCGAACGGGCTCGAGGATGCCGCGCAGTTCGCCCTCGACATCGACTGGCGCAAGGCCGGCGCCATGGGAGTGACGGCGCGGGACGTCGCCGATCTGCTGACCACGGCCTGGGCGGGGCGCTACGTCAACGACTTCCTCGACCAGGGCCGGATCAAGAAGGTCTACGTGCAGGGCGATGCCGAGTCGCGGCGCAACCCCGAGGACATCGAGCGCTGGCGGGTGACGAATGCCACCGGCGGGCTGGTGCCGTTCTCGAACTTCGCCGAGGGCTCGTGGCGCTTCGGGCCGCAGGGGCTCTATCGCTACAACGGCGTGCCGGCGATGCAGCTTCAGGGCCAGCCGGTCCCCGGGGTGACAACGGGCGAGGCGATGATGGAGGTCGAGCGGCTGGCGAGCCAGCTGCCGCCGGGCTTCGATCTCGCCTGGACCGGGCTCTCGCTCGAGGAACGCCAGACCGGCGGGCAGGCGCCGCTCCTCTACGCGCTGTCGCTCGCGGTGGTGTTCCTGAGCCTGGCGGCGCTCTACGAGAGCTGGGTGATCCCGGCGGCGGTGATGCTGGCGATGCCGCTCGGCGCCTTGGGCGCGTTGATCGGGGCCTATTTCGGCGGCTTCGCGAACGATGTGTTCTTCCAGGTCGGGCTGCTCACGACCATCGGGCTCACCGGCAAGAACGCCATCCTGATCGTCGAGTTCGCGCGTGCGCTGCAGGAGGAGGGGATGGAGCTCTACGCGGCGGTCAGCCAGGCGGCGCGGCAGCGGTTCCGGCCGATCATGATGACCTCGATGGCCTTCTCGCTCGGGGTGACGCCGCTGGTGCTGAGTTCCGGGCGCCGGGGCGGCGGGGCGCAACGCCATCGGGTCGGCGGTGCTGGGCGGGACGCTCTCGGCGACGCTGCTCGGCGTGCTCTTCGTGCCGATCTTCTTCACCACGATCCGCCGGATCTTCCCGTACCGGCCCCTCGAGGCGGAAACCGTGCCGGCTCCCGAAGCGTCGCGCTGACGACGCTCCGGGGGCCTGCGGCTCAGGCGGCGGCGCGAACCGGCTACCTCGCGCTCCCAGCTGCCGCCGGGCCGGTAGCGGGCGGCGACCTGCCCGTCCTCGAGGGCGAAGAGGTGCAGCCAGCCATTGTCGAAGAGCGCCCGGACCTGCGGGTGCTTCTCGAGCACGCCGTCCATCGCCTCGGTCGGCGCCTCGATCATCACCGAGAGCCGCAGCGGCTCGTGGGCGAGCACGTCGCCGTCATGCACCGCCTGCCAGGGCAGCCCGGCGCGGAGGCGGCCGCCATTGCCCTCGATGACGCCGAGACCGCCGACGACATTGTGCAGGAGCTTGTTGCCGGCGCCGAAGGTGTCCGGCGCGACGCTCGAGCCGTAGTACTGCAGGCTGATCCAGCTCGCGACCACCACCGGGGCGGTGAGGATCAGCTCGAGCGTGCCGAAGCCCGCGTCGGCCTGCCAGTCGTAGGAGTGCAGGAACGCCCGGCCTCCGAGATCGCGGCCCCGGTGGCGCTCCGGGGAGCGGCGATGAAGGCGGCGCAGCCCGCGAGGCCCCATTCGGGGCGGATCTCCGACCAGTCCTGCGCGCGGGCCTCGATCGAGGCGGCGGTGGCGCCGGGGAGCCGCAGCGCGCGCTCGGTCTTCGCCCGCTCGCCGGCCTGTCGCGAGCCAGCTGCGGGCCTGCGCGAGATCGGCGGCGTGGTCCGGCGCGGGGCTGTCGGTCCAGAGCGTGATCCGGTCGGTGGTGGTGTCGTGCAGGCCGGCGACGAAATGCGTGTCCTCGGGCAGCGAGAGGCCGAGCGCCGGCAGGCCGGCGCGGGCCTCGGGATCGTTGAGAAGCTGCGCGAGCAGCCGGGCCGAGACCTCGCCGGTCTGCCCGCCGCAGGCGCCGCAATGATAGGCGCTTTCATGCGGGTTGTTGGCGACCTGCGCGCCGTGGCCGAGCAGGAGCACGAGCCGCGCATGGCCTTCGGTCATCGACATCGCGTTCAGCACCGCCGCGGCGGTGGCCGCCTTCTCGGTCGGCGGTGAGGGTCGCGTCGAACTTCGGCGCCGGGTCGGGTTTCGGCGCGGCGGCGAGCCCCAGCGCGTCGCGCACCAGCTTGCCGGCATAGAACGGGCCGGCCGCCTCGACGAAGGCGAAGGACGAGACGGCCGCCTGCCGGAACCGCCCGAAGGCGCGCACGGCGCGGGACCTGATGCGGGCATCGGCCTCCTCGGCCTCCGGCCCCGAAGCCGACGAGGTCAGGCCGGCGTTCAGCAGCACCGGCAGATGGGCCGCGACGATGTCCGAGCCGAAGGCCCGGTGCGCCATCGGCAGGCCGAAGAAGCCGGCGAAGCCGATCGTCTCGATGCCCGGATCGAGGCTTTCGAGCGCGCGGCGGAACACTTCGGAGCGCACGTCGATGCAGAAGGCGGCCTGCAGCGCGGGCCGGGCCTGTCGCGGTCTGCGGGCAGCCGGCGTGGCGAGCAGGCCGGCGATCCGGCGCTGGTGCGCGCGCTCGGCGGCTTCCTGCAGGATGGCGTCGACCACCTGGTCGGCGCCGGGCTCGACCGGGCGGGCATGCTCGGCCACGGTGGCCTCCCAGGACGGCGGCGATGCTGTCGCGCGCCGAGAGCCAGAGCGCCTCCTCCCAGACCAGCCGGATCGCCAGCAGGTCGGTGAGCGTCGTGTCGGTGCCGCCGGCAAGCTCGGCCTGCCAGAGCAGCCAGCGCGCATGCTGCGCCCAGCCGCCGAGATCCATCAGCAGCCGGTGGAAGGCGGTCTCGGCGGCGTCGGCATCGAGGCCGAGGGTCTCGGCGGCGCGGAGGATCGCGCGCTCGGGCGTGTCGGGGCAGGCGGCGACATGGGCGCAGAAGCCGGTGAGGCCGGCGATCTCGGGCGTGAGGTCGCGGCTCGCCCAGGCCCGCCAGGCGGCGAAGGCGCCCTGATCGGGTTCGGCGGTCCAGAGCGCCTGTCCGCGGTCGAAATACCCCGCCGCCCAGAGCCCGAAGCTGCGCGCGATCACGTCGGGCCAGTCGATGCCCTGGGCCTCGGCGGCGAGATCGGCGACCGTCGGCAGCGCCTTCGGTGCCGGCACGTCCTGCTCGGCCATCGCCTTCAGGGCGTCGACATCTGGCGGGCCGCAGCGGCGAGGCGCAGGCTTCGAGCGCGGCCTCGAGATCCGCATCCTCGATCTCGCCCGCGACGATCCGGTCCGAGAAGGCGGCGCGCGGCAGGGTCAGCCGCACGCCGGCGACCCGGGCCAGCCGGGCGGCGGTGGTGGCGAGGTCCGCGCCGGTCTGGCCGAGGAACGGATTGACCGCGACCGTCGCTTCGAGCGGGAAGGCCGGCGGGATGGCCCGTGCGGCGGCCTCGGCGGCGGAGAGGAAGCCCGCGGCGGTATCGGGCGAAATCTGGCTGTGCTTCAGGAACATCGTGGATCTCCACGGGTCAGAGGGTCTTCTGGGCGCGAAAGCCGCCGATCATCCGATCGAGGATCGCGTTGAGGTAGAGGCCGTTGGCGAGATGGACGCGCAGGCCCGGCGGTCGCCGGGTGATGCGCCCAGAGCGGGAAGAGCGCCTGGGCGACGGCCACCGTGCCGAAGGAGGCGAGGGCCAGCACGATCAGCGCCCATTCCAGCGCGCCCGGCACCGGCGGCTGCGGGCAGGCACGTGCCCGCCACCGCCTGGGCGATGGCCTGGAAGCCGAAGTAGGCGAGGGCTGCGGCGCCGGAGGCGAGCAGCGTGCGCCGGGTCAGGTCGCGCGGTGCCGCATCGGCAAGGCCCTGGGCCACCAGATAGGCGACGCCGAAGATCAGGATCGCGCCGAGCGCCAGCGCCTGGGCCGATTTGGGCTCGGCGAGCAGGCCGAAGCCGGCCGCGACGACGCGCGTAGAGCACCAGCGCCAGCGCGAAGGCCTGGAGCGACGGCGCGCAGCCCGGGCGTCGCGACGGGCTCCGGGCTTGCGCGCGGCGAGCACCGCGCCGACCGCACCGCCCGAGCTGAGGAAGGCATGCGCCTTGTAGAGCGAATGGGCGACGATGTGCAGGAGCGCCAGCGCCCAGAGGCCGAGGCCGCATTGCAGGATCATGAAGCCCATCTGCGCGACGGTCGACCAGGCCAGCGCCGTCTTCACGGCGCTCTGGGTGAGCATGACCACCGCGCCGAAGAGCGCCGTCAGGCCGCCCACCATCACGAGGGCCGCCATCGCACCGGGGCTGGCCTGCACCGGATCGGCGAAGCGCAGCAGCAGCACGCCGCCCGCATTGATGATGCCGGCATGGAGCAGCGCCGAGACCGGGGTCGGCGCTTCCATCACTTCGGTCAGCCAGCCGTGCAGCGGCAGCGTCGCGGTCTTGAGAAGGGCAGCGAGCACCAGGAAGCCGACCGCGGCGTGACCGGCCGGCGAGAGGCCGTCCGCGCGGGCGGCGGCGTCGATCGCGGCGATGTCGGCGGTGCCGAAGCCCGACCAGAAGAACAGCGCGGCCAGCGATCAGCGCGAGATCGCCCGCGCCCCAGACCAGCGAGAACTTGGTCGCGGCACGCCGCGCCTCGGGCCGGGTCGGCGTAGAACAGCAGCAGCTGGCGCAGCCCGAGGCCGACGGCGATGAAGGCGAGGACCAGGACCGCGAGGCTGCCGGCCTGCACCAGCAGGAGCACCGCGGCGATGGTGGCCAGCAGCAGCCCGTGGAAGGCCCCTTCGCGCGCCTCGCCGTCGAGATAGGTCCGCGCGTAGCGCACCACGACCCAGCCGATGAAGGCGACCAGAAGCGCCATGATCGCGCTGATCAGGTCGAGCCGGAGCGCGAGCAGCGCCGCACCGCCACCGATGGCGTAGGTCTGGGCGCCGCCCAGCGCGAACTGGACCAATCCGGCGAAGGCCAGCGCGAGCGCCCCCAGCGTCGCCATCTCGGCGAGACGGGTCCGGGAGCCGGGACGGCGGCCGGGGGACCCTGCGAACAGCGTCGCGGCGGCGAGAAGCAGGACGGGGGCGAGGGCGGCTATGGGCATGGCGGTCTCCTGTCACGAGCGGGTCGTCGGGAGATACCGGATCGGGCGCATCCAGAAAATTAGATTGTTTGGACCGTTCTGTTCTGTTTAATGGAAGAATGGCCGTGCTGAACCTGCATCACCTGCGTCTCTTCCGCGCCGTCGCCCATGACGGCACGCTGACCGGCGCCGCGCGCCGGCTGAACCTGTCGCAATCGGCGCTGTCGACGCAGTTGCGCACCCTCGAGGCGACGCTCGGGCACGATCTCTTCCTGCGCGAGGGGCGTGGGCTCACGCTCACCGAGGCGGGTCGCATCGCGCTCGACCATGCCGATGCGATCTTCCGCACGGCGGAGGATCTTTCGGCGACGCTGCGCGAGACGGGTCAGGCGCGGCGCGCGCTGCGGGTGGGGGCGCTGGCCACGCTGTCGCGCAACTTCCAGATGGCGTTCCTGCGGCCGGTGCTGGGGCGCGGCGACGTCGAGGTGATCCTGCGCTCGGGCAGCCAGGCCGAGCTTCTGCGCGGTCTCGATGCGCTCGCGCTCGACGTGGTGCTCACCAACCTCGCACCCCCCCGCGATGCCGCGAGCGCCTATCTCACCCACCGGCTGAACCGCCAGTCGGTCAGCCTCGTCGGCACGCCCGACCGGGTGCCCGCGCCCGCACCGCTCGAGCGGCTTCTGGCCGAGCACCCGCTGATCCTGCCGACCCTCGAGACCACGATGCGCGGCGCCTTCGACGCGCTCATCGCCCGGCTCGGCATCAGTCCGGCCATCGCGGCGGAGGTCGACGACATGGCGATGATCCGGCTTCTGGCCCGCGACGGGGCAGGGCTCGCGGTGGTCCCGCCCATCGTCGTGCAGGACGAACTGGCCTCGGGGCGGCTGGTCGAACTCGCCCAGCTTGCCCGACATCGAGGAGACCTTCCTCGCGGTGACCCTCCAGCGCCGCTTCCCCAACCCGCTCCTGCGCGAACTCGTGACGGTGGCGTCCGCATAGCCGCTCACGTCTCGTCTTCCCGTCAGCCATGTGCGTGATGATGGGCCGACTGATGATTTTCGTCGATCATATCCGGGTTGCCGCCAGAAATGTTATAAGATAACATTTACGCGAAACGTGATCCCGAGGGAGCTGATTTGAAAGGCAGACCGAACGGCCGCAGCCGGGCACGTGCTCCTGGTCCGACGCGAAGCGAATACCCGCTTGCGAGATCCGCGCCATCACGCGGTCTGGCAGTCTTGCGCCTCGTTCTTCGGATTGCGCACGACCCGCTTGGGCGGCTCTGCAGAGGTCCCTCGATGCGAGTTGGTGCTAGGCCTTGGGGGGGCGCTCCGCACTGGTCGGCCCGATGGCGCGGAGCAGTGCTCCCGGCGTTTCCGCGGCCGACGGAGTAGAGCGTCCGATGCGTGCATTCGATTTCGCTCTCGCCGACGAGGCGCAGCCGTGCCGTGCCTGCAATGCTTCCCTTCCTTTCCCGATTTCGTCACGCCACAGGAGACTGCCGCATGACCGACAACCGCCTTCCCGTCACTGTCCTTTCCGGCTTCCTCGGTGCCGGCAAGACGACGCTCCTCAACCGCGTATTGAACAACCGCGAGGGACGGCGCGTGGCCGTGATCGTGAACGACATGTCCGAGGTCAACATCGATGCGGACCTCGTTCGCGCTGATACCGAGCTTTCCCGTACCGACGAGACGCTGATCGAGATGTCAAACGGCTGTATCTGCTGCACCCTGCGCGACGATCTTCTGAAGGAGGTGCGCAAGCTCGCCGATGAGGGGCGATTCGACTACCTGCTCATCGAATCCACCGGCATTTCCGAGCCGCTGCCGGTCGCTGCGACGTTCGATTTCCGCGATGAAGGGGGCGACAGTCTGTCGGACGTGTCGCGTCTCGACACCATGGTGACGGTAGTTGATGCGGTGAACTTGCTGAATGATTTCTCCAGCCACGACTTCCTTCGAGACCGGGGCGAGACCCTCGGAGAGGAAGACGACCGCACGCTGGTGAACTTGTTGGTCGAACAGATCGAATTCGCCGACGTCGTGATCCTTAACAAGATTGCCGATGCTGGCCCCGAACGTACTGACGCCGCACGAAAGATCATCCGCAGTCTCAATGCTGATGCTCGGATCATCGAGACCAATCATTCCGATGTCGCCGCCGACGCGATCCTCGACACCGGACTTTTTGACTTCGAAAAGGCCCACGAGCATCCGATGTGGGCGAAAGAGCTCTACGGCTTTGCCGATCATGTACCGGAGGCCGAGGAATTCGGCGTCGCCTCCTACGTCTATCGCGCCCGCCAGCCCTTCGAGCCGGAGAAGATCCTTGCCGTCCTGAATGGCGATCTCCCAGGCGTGATCCGCGCCAAGGGGCATTTCTGGATCGCAACGCGCCCCGAGTGGGTTGCCGAGTTCTCGCTGGCGGGCGCGCTGTCCTCGGTCAAGCCGCTCGGTACATGGTGGGCCTCCGTGCCGCGGGAATGCTGGCCCGACCATGACAGCGCGCGCGACTATTTGGCCTCGCACTGGCAAGAACCTTGGGGCGACCGACGGCAGGAGATCGTTTTCATCGGCGCTGGAATCGATTGGCCCCGGTTGAAGGCGCGTCTCGATGCCTGCCTCCTAACGGGGCATCGGGCACCGCTTCCGAACACGGTTCCCGACCTGCCCGATCCCTTTCCGGTCTGGCAGCGTAAGGAGAGCGCATGATGACCGACCCGTCCCGGCTTGCCACGGCGATGAACAGCAGCACCGACCCCCGGGTGCTTCAGACACTTGGAATGGAGGGCGTCTCGCTTGCACTTTGGACGCGAGCGATGCCCGAGGGCCTCGCCAAGGCACTTGACGTTCTGGCGCCCGACCGGCTGCCTCGGTTGCGGTGCAGGCTCAGTCCGCGCGACGTGGCTGATGCGGTCCGTACGGCCTGCTTCGAGGCGGGAACGGGCGCATGCGCTGGATCTCTCGCCGCCGAGGCCGAGTCCCTCGCCGCACACGCCATGCAGGTTTTCGCTTCGCCTTTGCTCGAGGTTCGGCTGGACGTGACCGAGGGCCAGCCCTGCCCGAAATGGCACATCGATGCCGTTCCTGGCCGTCTGATCTGCACGTTGCGCGGTCCCGGTACCGAGTACGCCGCGATCAGGCCGAATGGCGAGCCCCGATCCACGCACCGCATGGCGCGCGGCGCGGTCGGCGCTTTTCGTGGATCGCTGTGGCCTGGGCGTGACCGCGCGGCCATCGTTCACCGGTCGCCTCCGGCCGATGCGGGCGGACCGCGTCTGCTCATCGTGATCGACCCTGTTGACACGATGGGGACCTGCTGATGGGGAGCGGATCCAATCTCGGTGCGACACGTCTTGGCCGGCGGAAGCGTCTCGGAGATCCGATGCGCGCGTTCGACGACCTGCCGCCAGCGTTGCGACGCTGGTTGTCGGAGGCCGCCCTGCCTTGGTCGCCCGCGTCCTGTCGTCGGATCTGGATGCGCGCGCGGTCGCGAGGGGAGCCGCTCGACGCGGTCCTGGCACGGCTGGACCTTGCCGAACAGAGGTCCCTCAACCGAGACGCCGGCACCGGTCTGGCACTGGCGCCATCAGGAACTTTGCGAAGATCGACTGCGGGACGGCGATGACCTGATCGCGCCGGTCTCGATCGAAACGGTGTCGAATACAGAAGACATGCGAGAGACGGGCCACTGAGACCGGCGGCAGAACGCCCGCCGGGCTCCTTCGAACGCGCGAAAATGGCAAGCCTGTTTCCAGCCACTTTCCAGCCGGATATCAGCCACCGGATACCGAGCCTTGTCAGGAGCTTGCCCGGCAACCGTCGAACCCCGCCCGTGTCACGCCTTCCCACCCCGATAAGTCCGTGCGGGTCAGGGACCGGGGCCGCTCAAATCGGAGCCGGCACCCCGCTGCGGATCAGTCGAGACGGGTCCAGGTCTGGCCGCGGCAGATGATGGCGACGCAGCCCTCGACCTCGAGGGAACTGCCCGAGAGCGCCATTTTCGAGCGGTAGGTCTTGTCGGTGTCCGGAGCCCAGATGTTGCCGCCGGACCAGCGGTCGGTGCCGTCGGGTTTCATGCCGGAGATGATGGGCTTGCCGACCAGATCGCTGCGGGTAGCTCCGATCGCCTCCGAGATGACGCCGCAGAGCGCGTCGCCGCAGGGGGTGATCGTGACGTGGAGATAGGCGCCGGTCTCGCCCGGTTCCGTCTTCCAGAGACCGACCGGGGACTGGGCGGCGGCAGCACCGGCGAGAAGGGCGAGCGTCGCAGCGAGGGCAAGCGTCTTCATGGGATCCTCCGAGGGGTTTTTCGCGGAGAAGCACAGAAGCTGACGTTAGCGTCAAGTGTGACGTGGCGTCAGTCGAGCTGGACGATGGCGAGGCGGACGGGGGCGTCGCCGAGGACTTCGGAGCGGTGACCCGATCCGGCAACGTCCTCCATCAGCCAGATGCCGCCGGGACCGACTTCGCGGACCTCTCCGGTACCGGCGGTGACCTTCATGCGGCCGCCGAGACAGAACGCGAACTGGCGGCGCGGCGAGGGATGCTGCGCACCGCCCCAGCCGGGGGGCAGTTCGAGGAAGAGGCAGCGCGCGGCATCGCGGGTGGAGGAGACCAGCATCTGCGGCGCGGGCGGGGCGAAATCGCCCTCGGCCATCTCGACGGACACATCGGAGAAGAAGGAAACGCCGTCAGCAGTTTCGCTGAGGTGGAGGTAATCCATCGGCTGTCCCTCCGGTCCAGGGCGACGTCTGTGTCGGATCCCGGCGTGCTTGTGTCAGCGCGCGCGGGTCTAGTCGACCCGTGCCCATTTCTGCGACTTGCACAAGGCGGCTATGCAGCCGCGCACTTCGAGCCGATCATTGCCTTCGAGGATCATGTGCGAGGCGAAATACTGATTCTTGTCGGGCGAGAAGATATCGCCGTCGCCCCAGCGGTCGGAGCCTTCCGCGGCCATGTCGCGAAGAAGCTCGACGCCGACCAGATCGGTCCGGTCCGAACTGATGATTTTCAGGATGCGGCCGCAGAGCCGGTCTGCCTTGCCGGAGCAGGGGGCGATCTCGATATGGGCGTAGCCGCCCTTGCCCATCGGCTCGGTCTGCCACACGCCCTCGGCGGACCCCGCCGATGCGGCAACAGGCGCCGCGAGCAGGCCGATCACGAACGCCGAACGCATGAATCTGGAAACTGATTTGGACTGCATGCTCATACCTCCGTTTTTTTTCATCGATAACCGGCGGGCGCCACTGTGGCAATATTGACAAGTCATTAACCATGGACTGTGGGCTTCGCGCAACGGTGTTCGGGGCCATCAGATAATTCGACGCGGCGAGAACGGGCTTTTGCCCGCCTTCGGCGCGGGGTATCACGCGGCATGCCCAGCGGAGCGCGGCCGATGATCCTGTACCCTGCCATCGACCTCAAGGACGGCAATTGTGTCCGGCTGCTGCGCGGCGAGATGGCGGCGGCGACGGTATTCGGGACCGATCCGGCGGCGCAGGCCCTTGCCTTCGAGGCGGCCGGTTGTCGGTGGCTGCATCTCGTCGATCTCGACGGCGCCTTCGCCGGTATCCCGGTGAACGCTGTGGCCGTTGACGCGATCCTTGGTGCGGTGCGGGTTCCGGTGCAGCTCGGTGGTGGCATTCGTGACCGGGCGACGATCGAGGCCTGGCTCGCGAAGGGCGTGCGGCGGGTCATCCTCGGCACCGTGGCGCTGCGGCATCCGGAGCTGGTTCGGGAGGCGGCTGCGGCGCATCCGGGGCAGGTGGCTGTCGGGATCGATGCGCGCGGGGGCAAGGTCGCTGTCGAGGGTTGGGCCGAGACGAGCGATGTCGACGCGATGGATCTTGCGCGGCGCTTCGAGGATGCCGGAGTGGCGGCGCTTGTCTACACCGACATCGAGCGCGATGGGGCTATGCAGGGGCCGAACGTGACGGCGACGGCGGCGCTGGCGCGCGCAGTGACGATCCCGGTGATCGCCTCGGGGGGCGTGTCGTCGCTCGACGATCTGCGCGCGCTCAAGGAGTCCGGGGCGCCGCTCGACGGGGTGATTTCGGGGCGCGCGCTGTACGAGGGCTCGCTCGACCTGGCGGCGGCCGTGGCCTTGCTGCAGGAGGCCGCATGAGTTTCGAGACCTGGCTGGCCTTCGCGGCGACCTCCACGGCGCTCCTGCTGATTCCCGGGCCGACTGTGCTTCTGGTGCTGTCCTACGCGATGGGTCGGGGCTGGAATGTGGCGCTGCCGATGGCTGTCGGAGTGGCTCTGGGCGATTTCACGGCGATGACGCTTTCACTGATGGGAGTCGGAGCGTTGCTCGCCACCTCGGCGACGCTTTTCACGGCGCTAAAGGCGATCGGTGCGGCTTACCTCATCTGGCTCGGCGTGAAGCTCTGGCGGGACGGTGGCTCGGCGGAGGCCCGCGCACGGACCTACATGGCGGGCCCGGCGCGGATGCTCGGCCATGCCTGGCTGGTCACGACGCTCAATCCGAAGAGCATTCTGTTCTTCGTGGCTTTCGTCCCGCAATTTCTGGACCCCACAGGCGCCTTCGCCGGACAGGCGGCGATGATGATCGCGACCTTCGTGGCGCTCGCCTTTCTCAATGCGCTGGCATATGCGCTCCTTGGCGCACGGGCCGGCGGGCTGGTACGCAATCCGCAGGCGGTGCGGCTGGTGAAACGCGGCGGTGGCACGGCGCTGATCGGTGCGGGGGCGGCAACGGCTTTTTTCGGGAGGATCGCATGACGCTGAAGGTGCGGGTGATCCCCTGTCTCGATGTGAAGGATGGCCGCGTGGTGAAGGGCGTGAACTTCAGCGGCCTTGTCGATGCCGGCGATCCGGTCGAGGCGGCGCGCGCCTATGATGCGGCCGGTGCCGACGAACTCTGCTTTCTCGACATTTCGGCCAGCCAGGAGAATCGCGGCACACTGCTCGATCTCGCGAGCCGCACCGCCGAGCAGTGCTTCATGCCGCTTACGGTGGGGGGCGGCGTCCGGACCCCGGAGGATGTGCGTACTCTGCTGCTTGCGGGCGCCGACAAGGTGTCGTTCAACACTGCAGCGGTTGCAGATCCCGACGTGGTGTCGGCGGCGGCGACCAAGTTCGGCAACCAGTGCATCGTCGTTGCGATCGACGCGAAGACTGTCGGGAACGGGCGCTGGGAAATCTTCACCCATGGCGGAACGCGGCCGACCGGAATCGACGCGGTTGCCTTCGCGCGCGACATGGCGGCGCGCGGCGCGGGCGAGATCCTGCTCACCTCGATGGACCGCGACGGCACGAGGGTCGGCTACAACCTGCCCCTGACCCGGGCGATCGCGGATGCGGTCGAGATCCCGGTGATCGCCTCGGGCGGTGTCGGAACGCTGGAGCATCTGGTGGAGGGGGTGACGGAGGGCCATGCCTCGGCGGTGCTCGCCGCCTCGATCTTCCATTTCGGAGCGCATTCCATTGCCGAGGCTAAAGCTGTGATGGCGGCCGCTGGAATCCCGGTGCGGCTGCAATGAGCGGGGTCCTCGAGAGGCTCGCCGAGGTCATCGCCAAACGTGCCGGCGCCGATCCGGACGGATCGCACACGGCTGCTCTGCTAGCCAAGGGTCCGGGCAAATGCGCAGAGAAGTTCGGGGAAGAGGCGGTGGAAGCCGTCGTCGCGGCGGCCGGGGGCGACCGCGCCGGACTGACATACGAGGCAGCGGACGTGCTCTATCACCTGCAGGTGATGCTTGCCGCATCCGGTGTATCCTGGTCCGAGGTCCTCGCGGAGCTAGAACGCCGCGAGGGCGTGTCGGGCATTGCCGAAAAGGCCTTGCGCTCCCCCTGAGCGCGCGGCTTCGCCTCATGTCGGTGCCCGCTCCGCCCATCCCGCGAATACACGTTCCAGCACGAGGACGGCGTAGTAGAGCAGGATGCCGAGGGCCGCGAGCGCGATGAGGACCGCGAACATCAGCGGATAGTCCCCGTTCGTCTCGCCCGATTTGAAGAGCGCGCCAAGGCCGCGCCCGTGGGGCGAGACGATCTCGACCAGGTTCGTGCCGATGAAGGCGAGTGTGACGGAGACCTTCAGCGCCCCGAAGAACTCGGGCAGGGTCTTGGGCAGGGCGATCTTCCGGAATATCGTCATGCGAGACGCGCCCAGGCTGCGCAGGATGTCGCGGTATTCGGGCTCCAGCGTCGAGAGGCCGATGCCGACCGAGACGGCGATGGGGAAGAAGCTGATCATGAAGGCCATCAGCACGGTGTTGAAATCGTGCATGCCGATGAAGAGCAGCGAGATCACCGGCACGAGCGTGGCCTTGGGGATGGCGTTGAACCCCACGAGGAGCGGATAGAGCCCGTCGCGCGCGATGCGCGAGAACCCCATGACCATGCCGATCAGCGTGCCGACGATCACGGCGATCACGAGCCCGACAACGGTGCGCCAAAGCGTCTGCCAGCCCATCTCCAGAAACAGCCAGCGGAATTTCCAGAACGCCGGCGGCAGGTCCGAGGGCGAGGCCATCTTGAAGTTGGGCCAGCCGTTGACCCAGACGAGGAACTCCCAGAATGCGAGAAAGGCGACGATCGCGGCGATCGGGACGGAGACCTTTCGGAACGTCTCCATCAGTGGACATCCCCGTTGCGGCCCTGCGCAATGCGGATCTGGTCGCGCAGGAGGTGAAGCATGTCTTGCGCCTTCGGCTCGAACATGGTGTCGAGCGTGCGGTCGGCGGGAAGGTCAACGTCGAGAACGTGTTGGGTCCGGGCCGGGCGGCCGGAAAGCACGATCACCTGGTCGCCGAGGAACACGCTCTCGCGCAAGTCGTGGGTGATCAGCACGCAGGTGAAGGGCTCGGCGGCCCGCAAGTCGCGCATGGTCTGCCAGAGGTCCTCGCGGGTGAAGGCGTCGAGTGCGCCGAAGGGCTCGTCCATGATCAGAACGTCGGGCTTGTGCACGATGGCGCGGCAGAGGCTCGCGCGCTGGCGCATGCCGCCCGAGAGCTCGCTGGGCCGTTTGCGCTCGAACCCGGCGAGCCCGACCATCTCCAGTAGCTGCATGGCCCGGGACTCGCGGTCTTTTTTCGGCATCCTAGGTGCGACGATCTCGAGCGGCAGGATGACATTGTCGATGATCGTTCGCCATTCGAGAAGCACGGGGTTCTGGAACGCCATGCCGACAGTCTTGCGCGGGCTGGTCACCCGTTCGCCGTGGAGCCAGACTTCGCCCTTGTCGGGCTTCATCAGGCCCGCGATCAGACGGGTGAGGGTGGATTTTCCGCAGCCCGAAGGCCCGACCACGGCAGCGAATTCGCCCTGCGGGACAGCGACGTTGAGGTCGTCGAGAACCGGCAATGGCCCTGCCTTGGTGCGGTAGGCGTGGGTCACGCCCTTGATGTCGATGAGGTTTTCCATGCGTGCGGGCCGCCCCGTGACGGGGCGGCCCCGTCCTCACTGCATGCTCAGACTGCCGTCGGTCGGCAGGAAACTCGGATCGAAATAGAGCGTCGCGTCCGGGGCGTTGGTGAACTCGTAGACCGATTTCGTCTGCTCGATCGCCTTGGCCATGCGTTCGGCGTCGATGCCTCCCATGCCGTTGGCCTTGACCCAGTCGGTCAGCACGTTGTCGGTAACCGCCATCGCGAACCGTTCGGTCTCGAGCTCCACGTCGGCGGCAGGATTGCGCTCGATGAGGCTGGCGATAGCCATGGCGGGGTCGGCGACGGCGTCCTTCCAGCCCATCGCGACAGCCCGCAGGAAGCCCGTGACGAGTTCCGGGCTTGCAGCGGCGAAGTCGGTGTTTACGATGACGGCGTTGCCGTAGAGCGCCACGCCGTGATCGGCCATCAGGATCGTCGAGATGTCGTCGGCCGGAACCCCGAGTCGCTTGAGGTTCAGGGTCGACGAGAAGGAGAATCCGGTGACGGCGTCGACCTCGCCCTCAGCGAGCATCGGTTCGCGGACCGGAAACCCGACGGGTTCGACCGTGACGCTGCCCATGTCGATGCCGTTCTCGGCGGCGAAGATCGGAAACTGCGCCCACGCCCCGTCCGGCGGCGGGGCACCGAGGGTCTTGCCAGCGATGTCGCCCGGCGCCTCGATTCCGAGCGACTTGCGGCCGACCATGGCGAAGGGCGGCTTGTCGTAGATCATCATGACGGCCGTGACCGGCGCGCCCGGGTTCTGGTCTAGGAATTTCATCAGGCTGTTGATGTCGGCGAAGCCGACGGGGAAGGCCCCGGTAGCGACCTTCGGGATCGCGTCGAGCGAGCCCGCGCCTTCGCTGATCTCGACGGCAAGATCTTCGGCGGCGAAATGGCCCTTGTCGATGGCGACGAAATAGGGCGCCGCCGGACCCTCGAATTTCCAGTCGAGGGCGAAGGGCATTGCCGTTTCGGCATGGGCGGCGGAGCCTGTGAGAAGGGCTGCGGAAAACGCGGCGATCGCGTGGCGGAACATCGTGAACTCCCCTGAAAATTCGTCGTGGTTGATCGTGGCCTTCGCGCCGGCGTTGTCCATCGCTGGTGCGTTTCTTCCCATGCAGCATAAGCCGAGTGTCGCGAATTCGTGCAACGCCTTTCTCCAGTGCTTCAAATGATCGCATCCGTCGACCTGCGGCAGACAGCTTCCGGGAACCGCTCGGAATGGGACGATTCTTTCCCGCGCGAGGACCATCCCGGGCTTGTGCGGGCGGGGAGGGTCTTGCTTGCACACATGCGCGGTCAGGGTGCCCATCTTCTTGTCGAGTCGCATTGACCGTACTGTCTGCCCGGCTCAGCCGACGCGAGGACAATCCGGAGGTCGCGAGCTGAACCGCTTGGCAGTACCGAGATCAGGATTGCGGGGCTCCGAAGCCTGGCCTATAGAGACCCGAGGCACCCGTAGCTCAGCTGGATAGAGCGCTGCCCTCCGAAGGCAGAGGTCACAGGTTCGAATCCTGTCGGGTGCGCCAATCCTATCAATATCTTGGGTTTTGGCGCCCACGCATCGCCTGAGCGGATATTTGTGACCAGTCACAAATTCCCGTCTGTAGGTGCGCTTTTGGCCCGTGATCTCCTGCCAATCCACAAGCCTGTTTCGGCCAGACTGACCGCCGAATTCTCCCAAAAAACGAAGAACGCCACACCGGAGCAAGCGGCGCAGCGGTCGAACAGCTTAAGCAAGAGCTGAAGATGTCTATAGCGGTACTAAAATACCACAACTCTGCCTTCGATGGCAACTCGTCCCTTACCCTCGACCACATCAAGGACGTTCCCATCTGGGTTGCGTGGCAACAGACGGTCGATGGACGGAAGCTGCCCATATCCGCTTCGTAAAGGAGAAGTTTCCTGACATGCGCTGCCGCGCGGTTGCCGCACAGTTCATGGATGACGAGATCGTCGCCCTTTTCGAGCTGACGCTTCAGGACGCCGAGATCAAAGTGGTGGATGAAAAGCACTAGAGGCTGGTGCCCGCCAAGAAGCTCGACCAGGTAGCGATCCGCGACTATCAGGACTGATATGGCAGAACGGGTTCACGGGCAGTACGAAGACCCGAACGCGATCTGCGGGGCAATGGCGGGGCGCACGTTCAAGTCGACCTTCTTGAGCCAGCCGGACAGGGACGGAAACCTGCAATGCACGGGGATGTTCGTCGGCGTTCATACTGCCGAGGCCGCGGATACCAGTATCCGCTCCTATCCCGATCTCGCCCCATACGATGCGCAGAAGGCGACAGCCGGCACGCCGGTCAATGTCGTCGTGCCGTTGGCCTGGTCGGGCGATGCGGCGACGACCTGCAACGGTGTGAACCTCGATCTGGTGATCGGTCTGCAGACGGTTCCGCCCGAGACGCTCATCGCCGGACAGTGAATACCGAGCGAGCCCCCGGAATGGTCCCGGCACAAGCCGACGCGGACACACGTGTCGAACGGCCGACGCACCGGGGATCCGGATCCGTCCGGTGAACGAGAGCGAGGGTCGCGATGGTTTCGGCAGTGTCGAAACGACACGGTTTCGATGGCTCGCGGCAGACGTGACCGATCCGGCGCAGTCGTGCCGGGTCTGCGCGCTCGAAGAGAATCGACACGCCCGATCCGGCTCGCTCCAACCCTCGGGCTTGGCCGGCACTGCGCGGTAGGAACGTCTCGACAGGGTGGCGTTCGCCAGCGCGAGGCTGGAGCACGGATCAGGGCCTGAAAGACCGATGCCGAGAACGGGTTCTCTACCCGCGCCCGGAATCCATGCGGAATTGCAATGGCAGCAGATAGGGGAAGGAAGTCGCGGGATCGATCTCGATCTTCATGATCGGCCCCATCCATTCGGCCCATTTCGCGTTGATCGGACAATCCGCGAGGTGCCGCTTCGTCGCCTCGAGGTCGTCGGTTTCAAAGTAGCCGAACAGCGTCAGCCCGTGCCGGAAGATATTGTAGTTCGAAATGCCCGCCTTCCGCAGGGTTTCAAGCATCTCCGGCCAGATCTCGTCGTGGCGCTTCTTGTACTCTTCCTCGTATCCGGGACGGACCTCGAGAACCCAGGCGTAGGATGCCATTCAACCCTCCTTCCACGTGTTGAAGCAATCGCGCAAGGCAACGATTTCGGTCAGGACGTCCTCGAACAGCGTGTTCATGTAGTCCTGGTGGACCGGTTCGATCGAGAGTGCGCCCGCATAGCCCGCCGCCCGCAGGGTGCCGAACATGGCGGGGAAGTTGAGCGTTCCATGGGCGAATTTGGTCTGAAGCGCACCCATCCGGGCCTGACGCAGATGGATGTGGGCGGCGAAGGGCGCGAGCGGGTCGATCTCCTCCTGCCGGTAGCCGAGACACGCGAAATGCGAGTAGTCAAGGGCGAGCGCCACGCCGGTCGCCTCCGCCAGACGGCGCGCGATTGCAGGTGATTCAGCAAAGGAATGCACGTGGGGCTCGATGCAGAGAACGGCATCGTGGTCCCTTGCCAGGGCGACCATCTCCGTCAGAGCGGCCGTCGATGCCGCCTCCGCCTGCTCGCGGGACTGTCCCGGATTCACCACGCCCGGAAGAATGAAGACCGTCCCGATCCCGGCAGCATCGGCAAAGGTCAGAACTTGCCCGAGGTCCTTCAGGTTTTCGTCCAGCGCATCGGCGCGCGCGAGATTGCGCCCCTCGAGACCCTCGCCGAAGAGGTGGTAGTAGTTGGGAAGGCGGACGCCGAGCCCGGCGAGGCGGTCGGCGGCCGCCCGGGGATCGGACAGGATCTCGGCCTTGTCGAGGGCGGAGCGATAGAAGAGGCCGACGTCGAGCGCGCGGATGCCGAGCGCGCGGGAGATGGCCGCGGCCTCGTCGAGGGTGCAGGACGGCAGGGACCAGGCGGTCAGCGAAAGATACATCCCCTCACCCTCCGATCGCTGCAAGGCGCCCGGTTGCGGCCGAGCGGTACATCGCCTCGAGCGCCTCGGCCACCCGCGCGCCGCATTCGGCGTCGCAGGCGTTCGTCACCGCCTCGCCGGCGCAGAGCCGCGCGAAGATCCGCACCGGCAATGCGCCGTCGTATTCCGCCTCCGCCTGCGAGATGTCGACGGTCTCCTCGGTCCCGTCGAGCCGGCTCAGCGACAGGCGCGCGCGTTCGTTGTCGAACAGGATCATGCCCTCGGTCCCGAAGAGGCGGATGTCCAGGTGCATCCCCTTGTGCTTTGGGACGGTGGCCGAACCGGACAGGGCGAGCGTCGCGCCGTTGGTCGCGCGCGCGCAGGCGGCATCGTAGTAGTCGACCCCCGATTTCGACTTGCCGTCCATGCAATAGACGCTCTCGATCTCCAGATCGGCGACATGGACGAGCCAGGCCAGCGAGTGCGACATCTGCCCCCAGCCGTAGCCGCCGGCCTTCCCGGGGTCGGCCCAGGTCGACGCGGGCGGACGGAACATCTCGCCCGCGGTCTCGATCATCGGCTCCCCGGCGAAGAGATCCTCCAGCGCCGAGCCCATCTGGCAGACCGCGTGCCGCACCGTGCCGATCCGCCCGGAGCGGACCCAGTCCGCCGCCCGTGCGGTGAAGGGCGTGAAGTTCATTCCCGTCGGCACGAGCACCTGCCTTCCGGCCGACAGGGCTGCGGCCGCGATCGCGCGCGCGTCGGCCCGGCTGGTCGCCAGCGGCTTCTCTACGAGCACGTGGCACCCGGCCTCGAGCGCGGCGATCGCCGGGCCGGCATGGGCGGTGTGCGGCGTCGAGACGATGACGCCGTCGAGCGCCTCCCGGGTCAGCATCGCGTCGAGATCGCTGTAGCGCGGCTCGATGCCGAAGGTCTCGCCGGCAAGCCGAAGCCTCTCCGCGTCGAGATCGCAGATCGCGACGACCTCTGCCGCGGCGCAATCGCGGATCGTCGGAATGTGGGTCACGGTTGCCCACCAGCCGATGCCGACCACCCCTATCCTTGCGGTCATGTCTCCCTCCCATTGCTGTCCTGCGCGACGGTCGACCGGAAGACGTTCTGCATGTGCTCCTCCGCTGCATCGGCCGCCGCCGAAGGATCCCGCGCCTTCAGCGCCTCGAAGAGCTTGCGGTGATCGACGAGGCTCTGTCGGAGCACGGCGGGATTCTCCGATGCCCGTCGCCGGAATTCCAGCCCCAGCGAGTTGAGGCTTTCACCGATCCGCTTCAGGAACGCATTGCCGCAGCCGATCCAGATGGCCTCGTGGAACCGGAAATCCGCGATCCGGAAGGCCTGCGGGTCCGACACGGTGTCGGTCTGCCTGTCGAGGAGCGCCCCGAGTTGGTCGATCTGCTCGTCGGTCATGTTCTGCGCGGCCCGGCGCGCCACGTCGCCTTCGATCAGCGAGCGCGCATCGTAGAGTTCGCGGATGTTCATGTCCTCGAGCGACAGGAAGAAACGGATCGGTCCGAGGAGCGCGTCGCCGTCGAGCTGGCTTATGAAGGCCCCGCCTCCCTGCCGCACCTTCAGCACGCCGAGGATCGACAGGCCCCGTATGGCCTCGCGCACCGATGGCCGCGACACGTCGAGCATCTCGGCAAGCTCGCGCTCCGGCGGAAGCTGGTCCCCGGGCTTCAGGGCGCGCGATGTCACCATCTCGAGAATGCGCTTTGCCACCTCCTCGGCCAGCGAGCGTCGCGGGATCGGGGCTTCTTCCAGAAAGATCGATGGTTTCCGGCTCATGGTCCCGCGCCTTCCTCCGCGCCCTGCCGGCGTCGTCCGAAAAGCGCGCCCGGGCGGATGCGGGGAGCGATCACGGAGCCGATCAGCAGGATGCCGATGACGCCGGTCTGGATATGGCCCGTCACGTTCATCAGGGCCATGCCGTTTCGCAGGTTCAGGACGATCAGGACGGCGAGAAGGGTGCCGACGAGGCTGCCGGATCCGCCGAAGATGCTGACGCCCCCGAGCAGGACCATGGTGATGATGTCGAGTTCGAAGCCGTTCGCCACGTCGCCGCGCACCGCGCCGACACGCGCGGCGAAGAGCAGGCCGGCCAGAGCCGAGACCGCACCGGACAGGACGAACAGCGTCAGCTTGTGCCGGGCCGTGTCGATCCCGGCATAGCTCGCCACCTCACGGTTGTTGCCGATCAGGTAGGTCTTGCGGCCGAAGCCACTGTGCTGGAGCACGACGTAGAACACGACGAAGAGAACGCAGAAGACGAGGATGGAGAGGGGAATATCGCCGACGAGCCCCTGCTGGCCCAGCGCATCGAACCAGTCGGGAAACCCGGCGATCCCGCGATCCTCGACCAGCACCCGCGCAAGGCCTCGGAACCCGATCAGGGTCGCGAGCGTGACCACGAGCGACGGCAACCCGACCCAGGCGACGAAGATGCCGTTCAGCGCCCCTCCCGCCACCCCGATCAGCAGCACGATCCCGATGGCCAGCGGCGCCGGCACGCCATTGGCGAACATCCAGCCGAAGGCACAGGCGGCGAGGCCCATCATGGAGCCGACGGAGAGATCGATTTCCCCGTTGATGATGATCAGCGTCATCACGAGCGCCACGATGATCTTCTCGATGGAAAGCTGGAAGAGGTTGATCTGGTTCGCCAGCGTCAGGAACTGGGGCGACAGGATCGTGTTGGCGGCGAGGATCAGGACGAGCGCGGCCAGCAGGAACCCCTCCCAGCTTCCGAGCCTTTCAAGCACCCTCACGATGCGGTCCTCCCCTGGTCCGCATCCAGTTCCATCCGGATCTGCTCCTCGGCTCGGGCGTGCTCGCGGGCGCGCCGCGCGGCGATCAGGCGGCGCATCAGGAGCGCGTCGGCGGCGACCGACAGGAGAATCAGCACGCCCAGCACGGCTTCGCGCCAGAACTCGCTGACAAGCGCCCACCGCACGAGACTGGTGTCGATCAGGTCGACGAGGATGGCGCCGATCAGCGCCCCGATCACGGTTCCGGAGCCGCCGAAGATGTTGACCCCGCCAACCACCGCCGCCGCGACCGACTTCAGTTCGAAGCCGAGGCCGGCAACGACCGTGATGGTGCCAAAACGCGCGAGGAACATGAACCCGGCCAGGCCGGCGAGCGCGCCCGCCAGGACGAAAGCCACGAAGACGGTCAGGCGCGTGTTGATCCCGGCCATTTCCGCCGCCTCGGGGTTCGATCCGATCGCGTAGAGCCGGCGCGCCGCCCGCAGCCGGGTGAGGGCGAGATGGACCAGGAGCACCACCGCCACCGCGGCGACGAAGGCGGCGCGGAATTGCACCTCTCCCCACTCCCAGAGCACCATGTTCGGGAAGGAGACGAGCCAGTCCGGCAGGTTCGCCGTCGAGATGGACTTCGAATCCGAATACTCCACGAGTGCGGACCGGAAGAGAGCCATCGTGCCAAGCGTGACGATGATCGCCGGCACGCGCGCATAGGCGACGAGAGCGCCGTTGATCGCCCCGAACACGGCCCCCAGCGCCAGGGCATAGGCGACGAGGACGATCGGGCCGAGATCGGGGTTGTCGGTGATGAGGCTGCCGGTGGCGAAGGCGACAAAGCCGAGGGTGGAGCCGATCGAAAGGTCGATGTTGCGCGTGATGATGACGAGGGTCTGGGCCGTGGCGACCAGCGCCATGATCGCGACCGAGCTCGAGATGCGGTTGAAGAGGCGGCCGTTCAGGTAGTTCGGAACGACGAGCGAGAAGAAGAGGAGGACCGCGCCCACGACGACCATCAGTGCCACGATGCGCAGGGCCTGCGGGTTGAGCCTGTCCATGAGGCGCAGCATCAGATCGCCTCCCGGAGCGCGGCCTGACCCGTCGCGAGCACCATGATCCGTTCCTGGCTGGCCTCGTCCGAGGCCAGGATGCCCATCTGGCGGCCCTCGCGCATCACGAGGATCCGGTCGCCCAGCGCCAGCACCTCCGGCAGGTCGGAGGAGATCACCAGCGCAGCTCCACCGCCGGCGACGAATTCGCGGATCAGGTCATGCACCTCCGCCTTCGCGCCGACGTCGATGCCGCGGGTAGGTTCGTCGAAGATCAGGATACGCGGATTCATGTTCAGCCATTTGGCCAGCATGACCTTCTGCTGATTGCCGCCCGAGAGCGTGCCGACGGGCACCTCCACGTCCGGGGTCCGGATGTTGAGCCGGGTCCGGAAGGCCTGCGCCACGTCGCGCTCGCGGCCGATGTCGAGCAGGCCCCAGCGGTTCAGGAACGCGCCCAGGGTCGCGACGCTGACATTGGCACGGATCGCCATCGGCATCGCCAGCCCCAGCTTGCGCCGATCCTCGGAAACGTAGGCTATGCCCGCCTCCATCGCCTCGCTGGGTCGGGAGATGGTCATGGCGCGACCCTCGACGCGGATCGTGCCCCGGGTCGCGGGCGCGACGCCGAACAGCGCGAGCGCCACGTCGGTCCGCCGCGCGCCGACAAGGCCCGCCATGCACAGGACCTCGCCCCGGTGGAGGTCGAAGGTGATGTCCTCGAACACGCCGTCGCGCGTGATCCCCTCGGCCTGAAGGAGAACATCCTCGGTCGCGGTGCCCGACGTCTTCGTGAGGTAGTTGCCGACCTCGCGCCCGACCATCTCGGCGATCATGCCGTCACTCGTGACTTCGGCCACGGGACGTGTGGAGATGTGGCTGCCATCGCGGATGACGGTCACGCGGTCGGCAATCTCGAAGATCTCCTCGAGCCGATGCGAGATGTAGACGACCGCGACACCGTCCGAAGCGAGGCTGGTCGCGATCCGCCGCAGACGCCCGGCCTCGTGGGCGGACAGCGACGCCGTGGGCTCATCCATGATGAGCACGCGCACGTCCTCGGAGAGGGCCCGCGCGATCTCGACGGCCTGCTGTTCGGCGAGGGTCAGGCCGCTGGCCACCTCGTCGACATCGAAGTCCATGCCGATGCGGGCGATCAGGTCGCGCGCCCGGGCACGCTGGCGCCCGCGCCGCCGCAGGAGACCTTCGTTGCGCGCGCTGATGAAAATGTTCTCGGCGACGTCGAGATCGGGAAAGACCATCGGCTCCTGATAGATGGCGGCTATTCCGAGTTCCCGTGCGGCCTGGGGGCCGTGGATTTTCCGCACTTCGCCATCGACAAGGATCTGGCCTGCGGTCGACTGATGGATGCCGGTCATGATCTTGATGATGGTCGACTTGCCCGCCCCGTTCTCCCCGACAAGGGCGTGCACCTCGCCCGCATGGAGGTCGAGCGAAAGGTCGGTCAGCGCATGGGTCATGCCGAAGGACTTCGACACGCCGCGCAACTGCATGATCGGCTGGGCCATCGGCATCTCCAGGGGAGCCACGGCGGCGGAACAGGCGCCGCCGTGGCAGTGTCTCCGAGCCGGGCTACTGCGCCGCGGCCTCGACATTCTCGCTGGTGTAGACGGTGAACGGGCCCATCAGGATGCGCTTGGAGCCGGGACGGCCCGGATCTTCCTCGATGGTGTAGTCCCCCATCCGCCCGGCGGTGAACGTCTCGCCGATATCGCCGGAGAGCTGCCCGGTCGCGAGGCCGTAGGCCGTGTAGTAGGTCAGGTAGCCGAGGTCGCGGAAATCCCAGAGGGCGAATTCCGGCGCGCAGCCGTTCATCGTGTAGGACACCATCTCCGACGGGAGACCGAGGCCCGAGATCTTCACCCGGTCGCACAATCCCTCGTCCTGCATCGCCTTGGCCGCGGCCTGGATACCGACCGTCGTCGGCGACATGATCAGGCCCAGATCGGGGTGACTGTCCACCAGGGCAAGCGCGCGGTTGTAGCTGACCTCGGCCTGATCGTCGCCGTAGACCACGTCGACAAGTTCGATTCCGGCGTATTTCTCGTCCTCGAGTGCTGCCTGCATCGCGGCGATCCAGGCGTTCTGATTTGCCGCGTCCGGGGTCGCCGAGAGCACGGCCATCTGGCCCTCGCCGCCGAGGATCGAATGCGCCATGTCGGCCATCACGACGCCGATGGAGCCGAAATCCACCTGCGCCACGAAGACGTCCTCGCCTTCGCCGCTCGGGATCGGGCTGTCCCAGGTCACCACGCGCGTGCCGGCCGTCCGGGCCGCCACCGCCGCCGGGGCGATCTGGTCGCCGGCGTTGTTCGACAGCATGACCGCGCCTTGCCCCTGCGTGGCCGAGGTTGTCATGATCTCGATCTGACCGGCGACCGAATTCTCCGGTGTCGGACCGACGAACAGGAGCTCGCCGGGGTTGGCGAGTTCGGAGTGGGCTTCCATCGCCCCTTCGTTGGCCTGGTCGAACACCAGGATGCCGAGGAATTTCGGCAGCAATACCATGTCGACGTCGCTGCCGCCTTCCAGCGCGGTCTGCGCGCCTGCGATGCTTGCGCCCGTCATGAGCAATGCGGCCGTCAGGCCGATGGTCCTTGGCAGTTTCATGGGATCCTCCTCCGTAGCAGTTCCGGCACTATTGCCATCGTCCCACCCCTTCTCCGGGTGTGGGGTCTCTTGTCTTCTCTCATGTCCGATCGAACCGTTGGCGCTGTCATCCCGGACCTGGGCTTGCGGGTTCCGCGGCCCGCCCCGCGCGCGGGGCGAGAGGCCGCTTCTGCTCGGGCCCCCCGCCACGCGCAGTACCGGCCGCAGGTCAAATCGCCCGACGTCCCGCTGGACGCGTCGAGATCCGGGATCGGCCGCCCGCGGGTCGGGATCCGGGCTCCCGCGAGATCTCGCGACCGATCGGAGCTGTTGCGCCTGCACGCCGGGCCGTTGCCGACACGCGGGCGGGACGCGCAGGTCGCCGGAGATACGCCATGACATCATCGCGCTATCCTTCATCCTGAGGAACGGGCTTCCGGGGAGGGTCGCCGCGCAGGGCCCTGGCAATATCCTCGGCGACATAGCCCTGCAGTCGCCCGATTGCGGCCTCCGAATACCAGGCCGCATGGGGCGACAGCAGGCAGTTCCGCGCGGATCGGAGCGGCGATCCGGCCGGCAGCGGTTCGGTCTGGAACACGTCGAGCCATGCGCCCGCGATCGTGCCATCCTCAAGCGCTCTCGCAAGGTCCGCCTCGTCGATCAGCTGACCGCGGGCGCTGTTGACGATCATCGCGTGCGGCTGCATGCGGGCCAGCCGCCCGGCATCGAAGAAGCCGGAGGTCGCGGGGGTGGACGGAGCGTGAAGCGAAATGAGGTCGGCCCGGGCCAGAAGCTCGTCAGCGCTCACCAGCTTCACGCCCTGCGCCTCTGCGCTGTCAGCCGACAGCCCCGGATCGGCGGCGATGAAGCGGAAGCCGAAGCCGGCGAGCCTCGCCCGGACCGCGCTTCCGATCTGGCCCATGCCGAAGAAGCCGATCACCGTCTCGCCGAAGGGCTTCAGGGGCCGCGCCACGCGCACGGCGGCCCAGTCGCCCGCGCGGACGGACGCGTCGAGCGGAACCAGTTTGCGAAGCAGACACAGGATCGCGGCGGCCGTGTGGTCGGCCACCTCGTCGACGCAGTAATCCGGCACGTAGCCGACCTTGAGCCCGGCGGCGCGGGCAGCGGCCCGGTCGATGTTGTCGTAGCCCACGCCGTAGCGGATCACCGTGGCGCCCGGCTTCACCGCCCTGGCCGAAAGGGGTCCGAAGGCCGCGAACTGGACGGCCACGGCATCGGCGCCTGCAACCGCCTCGGCGACCTCGGCGTCCGTGGTGCATTGATGCGCGGAAAAGGAAGCTCCCGCCGCGCCGGCGGCGGCTTCCTCCGCGGCCAGCGTGGGGAAGGTGTAGTCGGTGACGACGACCTTGGGGCTCATTTGCCGTGCTCCAGGTAATCGTGGATGACCTCGCCCGCGACGAGCGTGAAATCCGCGCGCCAATGGACCCCGTCGAGCGGCTCGAGGACCGGCAGACGGAAGACCGGCAGCTGCGCGTTCGGGCGGATTTCCATGGTCGCCGGACCTGCCCATGCCTCGTGAACCCGAACGTTGGCGAGCTTTCGGCTGGTCAGCTGACGGATGGCGGGGCGCCCGTCGATGTGATCGACCGCCTTGAGGTTCAGGTTCGTCGCGAAGTCAAAATGGGGCTTCAACCCCTCCGTGCCGATCCGGCGCTGCTTGCAGGGCATCGTCGCCGTGATCACGTCGATCCCGTTGCGCTCGACCCGGCCGACGACGAGGTCGCCCCGGACCGCGAGGTCCGGCTGCCCGAGCTTCTTGGGCTGGCCGTGCACCTCGCGTCCATGCGCCACGCCGATGTCGGACGAAAGGACGAGGTAGGGCGAATAGGCCCCCGTCCGGTCTCCCAGCCGCGCGCCGAACATCACGTTCGCCTCGCTGTAGGACCCCAGCCAGTCGGTGTCGTTCATCCGGTAAATGTGCACGCAGGCAACGTCGCCCACCGGCTCCAGCGGTGGCGGCAGGAGGAAGGACATCGCTTCGGGATCGGTCCGCCAGTAGACCGTCAGGATCTCGGCATTCCGGAACTCGAGGGGAAACGGCGGAACCATCGGCGCATCCCAGGGCGTCGAGAATCCGCCCCGGCGGATGTCCTCTTCGCTGGGCCTCGTGATGCCGAAGCGGCGCATCGTCGCTCCCTCCCTATCGGACACGGCGCCGACATCCGGTCGGCGCCCTGTCCATTTCTCCGTCGTGCTCCTGCCGTTTGCCTTTGACAGCATCACGCGGTCTGATTACCAATTAATTGGTCAGGCCAATTTGCGCATGTCAAGAAGGAAATGAACCCGGATGTTCGACCTGTCTCCCATCGAAGTCCCGGACCTGTCCGGCAAGACGATCCTCGTGACCGGTGCAGGACGCGGAATCGGGGCCATGCTGGCGCGGCTTCTCGCGGACCGGGGTGCGCGGGTCTACGCCGGGATATTCGCCGGGGCCGACCACGGCGGCGCGGGGTTTCCCGATGGCTGCACCGCGCTCGACCTCGACGTGACGGACCCGTCATCGGTTGCCGCCGCGATGGCGCGGATCGGGTCCGAAGCCGGTGCGCTCGATGCGCTGGTGAACAATGCGGGCGCGATCACGCCGATCGGGCACATCGACAGGCTCGACACCAATTCACTGCGCGGCGCCTACGAGGTGAACACCCTGGGCCTGCACCGCATGACCTGCGCGGCCCTGCCCCTGCTCCGGGCTTCGGCCGGCGTGGTGGTGAACGCCGGGACCGGGGCCGCGACCACGCCGATGGAGGGATGGACCGCCTATTGCACCTCGAAGGCCGCCGCACGGATGATGACGCTGATGTTCGCCAGCGAGCTCGGGTCCAGCGGCGTCGCGGTTCTTCTTTGTGGGCATTCCGCCGACGGATACCGACATGCAGGCCGAGATCCGCATTGCGGGCCTGAACCCGATCAGCAGGATCGCGAAGAACGACCTCGTGCGGCCCGAGGTTCCCGCAAGCGTGATGGCATGGCTCTGCGGTCCCGAGGCGCGGAAGCTCGAAGAGGTCGTGCTGGACGTGCGCGACGACTTCTTCCGATCCATGATGGCATGATCCCGCCGGGACATGCGCGAGAGGAGAGCCAGATGAAGGTGTCACAAATCGAGGCGATCCCGGTCTCCTACCGGGAGCCGACCGATCACGACCGCTTCCGCTCGGTCTGCCTCGTGAAGATCACCGATACGGACGGTCGCGAGGGCTGGGGCGAGGCTTGCGCCTATTTCCCGGAAGCGACGCGCGCCGTCGTGAGCATCGTGGACGGGCTGTCGGGCCTCGTGGTCGGGCAGAGCCCGCTCCACACCGAGGCCATCTGGCTGAGGATGAAGGAGCACAGCTGGTGGTACGGCACCGGCTCGGGGATCGCCTCCCTCGCCATTTCGGGCATCGACATCGCGCTCTGGGACCTGAAGGGCAAGCAGCTCGGGACCAGCGTGCTCGACCTCCTGGGCGGCCCGGTGCGCGACCGGCTCCCGGCGATCGCGAGCCTGCACGGCACGAAGGCCGGCATCGACGAGATGGCGGAGGAGATCTCCTCGCACACCGCCACCGGCCTCCACGGCGCAAAGGTCGGCTTCGGCAAGGCGGGGAACGCGCGGCTCGGCTTCGACGAGGCCCGTGACCTCGAATTCGTCGACAGGGTTCAGTCCGCCATGGGTCCGGGCAAGGATCTGATGATCGACCTCGGAGTGAAGAACTTCTGGGACGTCCCGACCGCCATCCGTCGCGCCCGCGCCTTCGACGAACGCGGCGTCGCCTGGCTGGAAGAGCCGCTCGGCCACGACGATCCGCAGGGCTATGCCGCTCTGCGGGCCGCGACCGGCATCCGCATCGCCTATGGCGAAAGGGAGTGGAACGCGCGCGGCGTGCAGAGGATCGTCGAGACCGGCACGGTGGACGTCGTCGGGCTCGACCCGGGCCGCGTCGAGGGCATCACGGGCTTTCGCAAGGCCGCCGAGATCTGTGCCCTGAACCGGCGCCAGGCCAATGCCCACAACTTTTCCACGGCCATCGTCGGCGCTGCCAGTCAGGCGCTCAGCTTCGCCTGTTCCGCCTGCTACCTGCTTGAACTGCAACCCGTCTATGGCCCGGCACAGAAGGACCTCGTCGACCGGCCGGTCTGGCACGTCGACGGTTTCGTGAACCTCCCCGACGGCCCGGGTCTCGGCATCGAGATCAACGAGGATCTCGTCACCTCCGCGCGGCTCGACAGGTAGGCGCGGCAAGTTCCGCCTCGACGCCTCACGCCGAAGCGCGCCTCACCGCATTGCGCGCCATCCAGCTCGATGCCTTGCGCAGGTCTGCGATCAGGGTCGCCCGCGCCGCGTCCCGGGCGGCAGGGTCGCGGAGCCGCAGGACATGCGCCGGGTGCAGCGTGATCAGCACCGGCGTCCCTCCGGCGCGCTCAACCGTGCCGCGGCGCGCGAGGATGCCAGCGCCGTCGCCCGTCACCGAAAATGCGGCCGTCGCCCCCATCGCGACGATCAGTTCGGGCGCCACGGTGCGGCGTTCGAGGTCGAGCCACCAGCGGCAGGCCTCTACCTCTCCGGCATCGGGCCGCTGGTGCAGCCGCCGCTTGCCACGGGACCGGAACTTGAAGTGCTTGACGGCATTCGTCAGGTAGCAGGCCGCGCGGTCGAGACCCGCCTCGCGCGCGCAGGCGTCGAAGAGCGCGCCCGCCGGCCCGACGAAGGGCCGCCCGGCGAGATCCTCCCGGTCGCCGGGCTGCTCGCCGACGATCATCACGGCCGCATTCTCCGGGCCTTCTCCCGCGACGCCCCGGGTCGCGCAGGCCCCGATCGGGCAGCGCCGGCAGGCATCGAGCGCCGCCTTCAGCTCCGCCAGCCCGTTGCCCGGCAGATCGGGCCGTGGCCGGCGCGCGGGCACGAGCCGCGCCAGATGCGCCGGCGGGCTCGAAGGCAGGGCCGCCTGCATCTCCCGGGCGCGTGCGGGCGCCGTGCGGATCAGCTCCGGCACCAGCCGCGCCTCGGGCAGGTTCTTCCAGTATTTGCGCGGCATCTCCGAAGTCATCGCCGAGACCATCAGCCGGGCGGGGTTGAAGATGCTGGCGAAATAGGTCCGCCAGAGATCCTCGGTCGCGTCCTCCGGCGGCGGCGCCGCGTCGCGCGTCTCCTCGTGGGTCAACGTGCCATCGACGAAGCGGGCCGTGACCTGCGGCGTCGCGATCGCCCAGTCCATGTCGCCGAAGCGGCGCGCGAAGAACGGGCTCGCCGCCTCGGTGATGGCGTGATCCGGCTCGAACCATGCCGCGAAGGCCCGCCGCCCCGGCGTCGCACCGGGCAGTTCGCGAAACCGTACGAAGGCGTGCATCTTGTGGATGTCGCGCCGCACCGCCTTTTCCTGTTGCAGCAGCCGGTGCAGCGCCGGGTCCGACCGGTCCCCCCAGCGGAGCGCGCCGGTGCCGAGTCGCAGCAGCACGCCGTAGGCTCGGGCGAACCGCTCCGGATCGCGGTGGCAGAGCGCGGTCTCCAGCGCCGCCACCGCCGCGCGCGGCAGGCTGAACCGCGGCACCCCGCAGCGCGCGCCCCTCTCCCCCGCAGCGCCGTCGAAGAGATCGGGCGCAGCGGCCCCGACGCTCCATGCCACCGCCTCGGGCGGCACGCCCTCCGCGGCAAGACTCCGTGCAGCAGCGCGCCAGGCGGCCACCGTCCCGATCCGCGGAAGGCAGATGCGCCGCATCAGAACAGGCTCAGCTGCTCGGGCGCCGGCGCGAAGCGCGCCCTCAGGCGCTCGTCGTCGGGCAGCCCGCGCGGCGTCCAGCCCGGCAGCGAGATGAAGGGCCGCGCGCTGCGCAGGTTGCAGCCGATCCGGACCAGGTCCTCGTAGCGCACCCGGCCATGGCGGCGCGCGTCGAGGATGCGCCCGACCGAACGCGTCCCGAAGCCCGGGACCCGCAGCAGCTCCTCCCGCGCCGCCCGGTTCACGTCGACCGGGAACATCTCCCGGTGCGCCAAAGCCCAGGCGAGCTTCGGATCGACCTCGAGATCGAGCATCCCCGAGGGCGGTGTCAGCTCCCTCGCCTCGAAGCCGTAGAACCGCATCAGCCAGTCCGCCTGGTAGAGCCGGTGCTCGCGCAGCAGGGGCGGCCGGATCAGCGGCAGCCGCGCCGAGGAATCCGGGATCGGCGAGAACCCCGAATAATACACCCGCCCGAGCCGGTAGGACGAATAGAGCCGCGAGGCCTGGCCGAGGATCTGCGTGTCGTCCGCGCCATCGGCCCCGACGATCATCTGCGTCGACTGCCCCGCCGGCGCGAACCGCCGCCCGCGCCTGCCCCGGTAGCTGGTCTCGGTGGCCGCCTCGCGCCGCAACCGCACATCTGCCATGGTCCGGCGGATGGCCCGCGCGGATTTCTGCGGCGCGAGCTCCGCGAGCCCGCGCTCGGTCGGCAGCTCCACGTTGATCGACAGCCGGTCCGCCCAGTGCCCCGCCGCCTCGATCAGTTCCGGCGCCGCATCGGGGATCGTCTTGAGGTGGATGTAGCCCCGGAAGTTCTCCTGCTCGCGCAGCGTCCGGGCGATCCGAACCATGTCGGCCATCGTGTCGTCCGGCGAGCGGATTATGCCCGACGACAGGAACAGCCCCTCGATATAGTTTCGGCGATAGAACTCGATGGTCAGCCGCACGACTTCCTCGACCGTGAACCGCGCCCGCTCGACCCGGCTCGAGGCGCGGTTCACGCAATAGACGCAATCGTAGATGCAGAAATTCGTCATCAGGATCTTGAGGAGCGAGATGCAGCGCCCGTCCGGCGCGTAGGAATGGCAGATCCCGCTGCCCCCCGAGGAGCCGAGCCCCTTGCCGTCCCGCGAGTTCCGCCGTTCGCCGCCCGACGAGGCGCAGGAAGCGTCGTATTTCGCCGCATCCGCCAGAAGCGCCAGTTTCTCGGTGAGGGTTTTCGCGGCCATATGTTCCTTATATGTTCTCTTCACCGTGACGGGAAGAGGCGCATCGCCGCAGCGGTCGACGGCTTTCGAAGTGGCGGTCGGAGCCTCGCGACGGCCGCTCGACCGCCGCGCGTGGTGTACGTACGGGTTCCGTACAGGATGCGTACAGGATGCATACCGGCAAATCTGCCTGACCCCGGCACCGCGGCTGGCGCCCTGCGCGACGACCAGGGTACCCTACCTCAGCAGCCGATCCGCTGCATTGGTCGAATGTGCATGATGACGTCATCTTTCCCGCGGAGCCCAAGCGTGACTGCGTCGACCAGAAGGACCATCCGCGAGTGTTGGGACGTCAGTTTCTCAAGCTCTGGTTGTACGGTCTGAAGACGTGTGTTCTTCGTTACCCACTTCATTCACGAAATCCAAACAAAGGCTCTCTGCTCTGCGGATCTTCGGGCGATCCTCGGCGAGGTCCGCCAGACGTCCAAAGAATTTCGGGGTCAGTATCACGATGACCCGGCTCGGATCTGCCGGACGTCGGTTTCGCTTGGCTGCTGCACTCCTATATCGACGAGAAGCCCGAATACCATCTCGGAAACACCACCCTCCAAGACATGTCCGCCTCGAAGAATGCATTTGCACTTGGGCCCCCCATGCGGCGACACGCGCACGCCGCAAGGCGATCGGGCAGGGGATCCTCAGCGCCCTGTTTGGCAGGGAGCCGGCCTCCGGGGGCAATTGTCCGACCGGAAGGGGTCAGTGACCCTCTTTTTGGCGAGCCAAGCCGCTACGGAATTCATTTGTCTGGCTTTTGATTGTCTGTCAGGTTTTGTGAGACGATCGTCTGGAGAGGGTGGGGCGTATTGTTCATTCGGAGCAGATCCATCGCGCAGGCGCACTGGCTGGGGTTTTATTCCTTGGTCCTCCTTGGATGGGCATTACTCCTCCTTATGGCCATTCCGGCGGAGATGCGGACACTGGAAAGCACCTACGGTTCGGACTGGATTGAGTCTGTCTGCATCGTGACACCCGGCGTGGCAGGTGTCTGGGTCGGGGTGCTGATGTGGGCACTGATGAGCGGCGCGATGATGGCGCCGACTGCCTTGCCCGCGCTGGTCACCTACGACGATCTGAGTGCTGCCGTGCCTACGGATTTCTGGCGGCTGGTGGCGGGCTACATGGTCGTCTGGCTGGGCTTTTCGGTGGTGGCCGGGCTCGGGCAGTCCGCGCTGTTCGCTGCTGGCCTCATCGGCACTCTGGGGCAAAGCCAGTCGCCCGTTCTCACCGCAGCGCTGCTGGCCGGTGCGGGGCTCTATCAGTTCAGCCCGCTGAAGGGGGCCTGCCTTGCCCGATGCCGGGCACCGCTGACGTTCTTCATGCAACACTGGGACGAGGGTCCATGGCGCAATGGTCTCAGGTTGGGCCTCGATTGCCTCGGCTGCTGCTGGGCGCTGATGCTGCTCGGGTTCGTGGGCGGTACGATGAACCTTTGGTTCATGGGTCTCGCCATGCTGCTGATGGCTCTCGAAAAGCTCCCCGATACGGGCCGCCACTTGACCCGCCCGACTGGTGCGGCACTTCTGGTGGCGGCATCTGTCAGCTTCATTTCCACTTTCTGACACTCATTGACGAGGACCTCCTGACATGCCTCTCGACACTCCCGGAACGGTGCCTTGGACTCTTCGCGGCGAGCTGATCCTGAACTGCAATTGTACGGTCTTCTGCCCGTGCGTCATCAGTCTCGGCAAACACGCCCCTACCGAAGGGTACTGTCAGGCCTGGTCCGGTATCCGGATCGACGAGGGCGCTTACGGAGAGGTGGATCTGTCGGGCCTGAACGTCGCGTTGCTCCTCGAAATCCCCGGTCTGATGGCACGGGGCAACTGGAAGGCCGCGCTGTTCGTCGACGATCGCGCCAGCGACGCGGCCTATGCAGCGCTGGAAGCGATCCTGAGCGGCCGGGCGCGGGGCACCACCGGCCTGTTCGGTGTTCTGGTCAGCGAGTTTCTTGGAGCAGAGCGCGCGCCCATTTCCTACGAGAACGAAGGCAACAGGCGCCGGCTGACAGTGGGTAAGAAGATTCAGGGAGAAGTCGTGCCGGTGGAGGGAAATGGCGGCAAGGATATCGTGGTCACCAACACAGAGTATTGGATGGGTCCGGATATCACCGTCGCAACCGCCACCAGGGCCGGCGTTCGCGCTTTTGGCCGAGTCTGGGATTTCGACGGGCGCTCCGCCGAGATCTGCCAGATCGATTGGCACGGACCGAAGTAGGCTTGCCATGCAATGCAGTCTCGCGACTCCTTGTGGCAATGGCGCCTCTCGAGTGGCCCACATGGCCCATGCGTATCCGATTTGCACCGGGCTGAGGCCTCGACACCACGGGACGGTTGCGGGCTGGAAGGTTCGGCCGGACTTAGCGGAGAACGGGTGCCGGAAGGCAGGCGTGATCATCTGGGGTGATGCGGTACAGGATCAATCAGCAGGCGCGCGGCTCGCGCGCTGTCCTCGCGATGGCTTCGGCACTGAGGCTGTTGTCATGGGCTTGCGGAAAGCAGGACGCGAGAGCCTTCACACTTCACGGCTGTCCCGAAACCATCGACGCGCCTCGTACGAGAGTTGATCCCGCGCGCCGGCCCCAAGGAGACTGCCCATGACCACGAGGCCGCATATCACACTCTCCCGCCGTCTGCGCCGCACGCCCTTCAGTTCGGGGGTCGAGGCAGCAGGCGTGAGTGCCTACACGGTCTATAATCACATGCTTCTGCCGACCGTGTTTCGCTCCGTGGAGGAAGACTACCATCATCTCAAATCGGCCGTTCAGGTCTGGGACGTCGCCTGCGAGCGGCAGGTGGAACTGCGCGGCCCCGATGCGGGGCGCCTGATGCAGATGCTGACGCCACGCGACCTGCGCGGCATGCTGCCCGGGCAATGCTATTACGTACCGATCGTGGACGAGACAGGGGGCATGCTGAACGATCCGGTCGCCGTGAAGCTCGCAGAGGATCGCTGGTGGATCTCGATTGCGGACAGCGATCTCCTGCTATGGGTCAAGGGCATCGTCTACGGGTTTCGCCTCGACGTGCTCGTGGACGAGCCCGATGTATCTCCTCTGGCGGTTCAGGGGCCGCGGGCAGAGGAGCTGATGGTCGCCGTGTTCGGCGAGAGCATCCGTGCAATCCGGTTCTTTCGCTTCGGATACTTCAATTTCATGGGCCGCGCGCTGGTAATCGCCCGCTCGGGTTATTCCAAGCAGGGCGGCTTCGAGATCTATGTCGAAGGTTGGGAGCTCGGCATGCCACTCTGGCACGCCCTGATGGAAGCGGGCGCTGAACTGGATGTGCGCGCCGGCTGCCCCAACGGGATCGAGCGTGTCGAGAGCGGGTTGCTCTCCTACGGCAACGACATGACCGACGACAACACCCCCCATGAATGCGGGCTGGGCCGGTTCTGCAACACTCAGACCGCGATCGGCTGCATAGGGCGCGACGCCCTGCTGAGGGTCGCCAAGGAAGGCCCGGTCCAGCAGATCCGGGCCATCTCGATCGACGGCCCCGCAGTGCCAGCCTGTACGGGTCCGTGGCTGGCGCGCGCCACCGGAAAGGACGGTGACAGGGTGGTGGGATCCATCTCATCGGCGGCCTGGTCGCCCGATTTCAAGACCAATGTCGCCATCGGCATGATCCGCATGACCCACTGGGACGCGGACACCGAGCTGGTTCTCGAGACGCCGATGGGCCGTCGCGAGGCCGTGGTGCAGTCGGGCTTCTGGAACTGATCGCGTGACGCGCTCCGCCTGAGGGCAGCGACGCGGCAAGAAGCCATCTGCTTTTTCTTCGATATAGCGCGTCTCGGGATTGCGCCCGGAGCGACTATCCTACGGGCGCAGCGACGATGCCCTGGGACGCATGACCGGGTTCGCTAGGCATTCGTGCGATGCCTTCTGACGGCAAGCTCCGGAACCGATGCGGCTCCTGTTCGTTAACCAGCCGGACAGCAAAAAAGGAGCTGACATGAATAGCATGCTTGATACCAGGCCGGCCGATACAGACATCGAGACCGGGATCGGCTCGGAGGGCTCGATCGCGGACAATCTGTCGGCAATCCTGGCCGATACCTACCGGCTGATGTTCAAGACCCATGCCTACCACTGGAACGTCGAGGGGCCGCTGTTCTACACCGTCCACAAGCTGACGGAAGAGCAGTACGGGAACATGTTTGGCGCGGCGGATATCGTTGCCGAGCGGATCCGGGCGCTCGGCAAACTGGCGCCGGCGAGCTTTGCTTGGCTGGGAGAGAACTCCTGCATCAAGGACGCCAGGGAGGCACTGACTACCGGGGGTATGATTGCGGACTTGTGCTCGGACCACGAGCGGGTGGCGCGACGCCTGCACGCCTTGGCCAAGGTTGCCGAGAAGGAAAGCGACATCGTGACTGCCGACCTGGCGACAGCAAGATCGGCCTTTCACGAAAAGGCTGCCTGGATGCTCCGCTCACTTTCGGCGGAATGATCGAAGCGACCTTCCCGAGCAGAGAGTGTACCGGAAATGAAAAACGAAAGGAAAGCGACATGAACTGGGATCAGATCGAAGGTAAATGGACGGAGATGACCGGCCGGATCCAGACGAAGTGGGGTGAACTCACCGATGATGACTTGGCCGAAGCGAAGGGCGACAGGCGTGTGCTGGAGGGCAAAATTCAGCACCGGTATGGGGTGACCAAGGAAGAAGCGAGCAGGCAGATCGATGCTTGGCTGGCCGACGCCTGACACCCGGGCGCTAGCGACGAAGAAAGGGCTCCGCCGGCATTGGCGGGGCCTTTTTTTCTCTTGAGGATATGCGGGCACATTCATGACCACCCGGGCGCGAGGCTAGCCTTCGCGGGCAGTGTCGAAAGGAGCCGGTAGGAAAGAAACCACGAGCCGGAATCGATCGGCTGAAATCTCGGTCCGGGACCGGCCACCCAGCTGCCCGACGAAGGAGTCGATTAACCGTCGGCCGAGTCCGGCGCCACTCGCCTCCCTATCGGGTGGCGGCTCGTCCGGGGAGATCGAGTTGGCGATGGACAGGGAGATCTCGCCCGCTTCGCCATCCGCGGCCGGTGCCAGTCGGATATCCAGCAGGCAGCGGTCTCTAGCATCGGGCGCGATGTATTTCAGCGCGTTGGTCACCGCCTCGGTCGTCAGGAGCGCGAGCGGTGCTGCCTGATCCGGAATCAGAACCAGCGGCTCGAGGTCGAGTTCGACCTCGATGTCGCCCTCACGAGCAATGCCAATGACCTGGAGCTGCCCGATCAGCCCGCGCAGCAGGGCATCTGCCCGAACCTCGGACATCTGAGGCGATTCATAGAGGCCACGATGAACCGCTGCGAGGCTCGCCACGCGTTCCTGGACACCCTTGAGCGCAGACTTTGCCTCCTCGGAGCGGGCGCGCCGGATCTGCATGTTCATGATCGAGGACATGAGCTGAAGATTGTTCTTGACCCGGTGATGAACCTCGCGGAACAGCACATTGCGTTCGAATAGGACATTCTCGAGATCGGCCTCGTCGCGGACGATCTTGCGCGCCATCCGATCGAACGACTGGTTTATCTCTCGAAATTCGGTGGGTGCATGGGCTCCGAGGCTGTCGGCGATCGGCAGCGTCCGTTTTTCGGCAAAGATCTTCATGCTGCTGCTCAGAGCGCGCACGTGGCGCAACACCAGCCGGTTGACTGCCATGAGCGCAACGGCGAGGCTGACCAGCCACATCAGCAGCGGGAAGGCCAGTGCGGCGGAGGGAAGCATGTCGGGCGGTCCGCCCGGAAGCGATTGGCGGGCCCAGCTTCCGAGCGCGTAGGCTCTGTCCGGAACGATGGGCACGACCGAGAACGTCCTGTAGGTGCCGTCGAGGGCCCGCGCCTGAAAGGTGAAATCGCCACTTCCGGTCATCTCTGCCAGCGTACGGTTTGCCGGCAGCTGGCCGGTGATCTTTCTTGCGTCGCCCTCGGTGGTGAGGACCTCTCCGCGCTGGTTGAAGGTCAGGAACACTCCGAGGCCGCCCAGTTCGAGCTCCGGGCGCTGCACCGAAATCGGCCGGCTCGGAACAGAGATCGCCACAAAGCCGAGGAATTCCTCCCCGTCATAGACAGGCTGGCTTACGATGATCACTGCCTGACGCGAGACCTCTCCGGCCGGATTGAACGTGACTTCGGGACGTGGATCGGCAAACAGCCGGACGGATGCCGTGTTATCGGAAAAATCGAACTGCTCCCGGCTGCTGTTGCAGGTCGAAATGGCACCGAGCCCGATAAAGCCAACGAAGGACACATCCTCGCTGCGGTCGCGCGTTCGCTCCATCAGATCGTGACAGGTCTCTCGCTCGGGGCGCAAGATCACCAGCGTTTCGGCAAGTCCGCGCGCCAGTCCGAACGCAGTGACGATCGCTTCTCGCTCGGGGGTCGCGATGCGCGCTGTTTGCGCCTGGAGCGAGGCCTCGAAGGCCTCTTGGGCGGAGTCCATCGAACGCTGGGTCTGTGCGAGTGCTATGATCCCGATCGGCAGGAGGGCAATGGAGAGCAGCGCCGCGACCCGAAAGCGCAGGTTGTCGACAAAGCGCGGCACCCGGGTCCAGGCCGATTCCTCCTGCCCGCTTGCCTTGTCGCCGAGGGTGTCGATATCGCCTGCGCTTGGCGCCTCTTCCGGCGTCATCCTATTCCCGGATTGCGCGCGATTACGGCCAGCGTTGCGGAATCCGTCATTTCGGACGGCTCAGCGGCGTCAAGTTTCAGCACTTCCGCCAGACGGCGGCGGCCGCGATTTACCCGGCTCTTGATCGTGCCGACTGCGCAGCCGCACATCTCGGCGGCTTCCTCGCAGGAAATGCCTTGCGCGCCGACGAGGATCAGGGCCTCGCGCTGTTCGTCGCTCAGTGTCTCGAAGGCTCGCCGGAAATCGACCATCGCCAGATGCCCGTCGTGATCGGGCTTCACCGCGATCGCATCGGTCATCACGCCGTCGGAATCGGAAACGACCCGCTTCGCGCGCCTGCGGTCTGAGTAAAAGGTGTTGCGCAGGATGGTGAAGAGCCAGGCGCGCATGTTGGTGCCGGGCTGAAACTTCTCGATATTCGACCACGCCTTCACGATCGTGTCCTGGACGAGGTCATCAGCGGACGAAAGATCGCGTGTCAGCGAAAGGGCAAATGCGCGCATCGCCTTGACATGAAGCACGATCTCGTCACGGGGGTCGGTGGGGGCCTCTATCTCCAGGGCGGGGGCGGTCACTTTCCTGCTTCCTGATTCCGGAGTTTCTGAAGCAGAACGGCGAACCTTTCGGGGACATCGTCCTCGATCATGTCGTCGTAGACCCTCTTGAGATTGCGATCGACCTCGTCTTGCACCTGCTTGCCGCCGGCATCGCCCGACTTCCTATTCGCCATATTGTCCGGCCATATGCTGCACCAATCTTTTTCTTCCCGCTGGAACCCAACTTCGGCTCCCTGCGTTGGGTTCCAGAAAAAAACACAAAGAACCGGATTTTCAGGAGAAGCAATGCCCGCACCCCTCACGTCTACGGATGTCTCCACGGCGATAGCCCGGCATCTTCCCTATCTGCGCCGCTACGCGCGGGCCCTGACCGGATCTCAGGGAAGCGGTGACGCTTACGCGGCTGCAACCCTCGAAGCCATATTGGAGGACCGCTCGGCTCTCGATGCGTCTCTTGCTCAGAAATGCGCCCTGTTCCGTGCCTTTCACCTTATCTGGTCGAGCTCCGGTTCGCCGGTCGGCGTTCCCGCCGGCGGCCTGGAGGGGGCCGCGCAGCATCACATGCGTGGGCTCACGCCGGATTCCCGCGAAGCGCTTCTTCTCAAGACGATCGAGGAGTTCTCTATCGACGACATCGCCCAGATCATGAACGTGCAACCGGTTGATGTGGACCGGCTGCTGCAGATCGCGCGCGAGGAGATGTCCCGCAGCATCGCCGGCAAGGTCCTGATCATCGAAGACGAGGCGATCATCGCGATGGATCTGCACGGGATCATCACCGAGATGGGCCATGCAGTGACTGGCATCGGGCGGACGCGGGACGGCGCGGTCGATCTCGGGCGCAAGGAGGCGCCCGACCTCATCCTCGCGGATATCCAGCTTGCCGACAATTCGTCCGGTATAGATGCGGTGAACGCGATCCTCGGCGAGATCACCGTGCCCGTCATCTTCGTGACGGCCTTCCCGGAGCGGCTCCTGACCGGCGAGAGGCCGGAGCCCGCCTTCGTCATCACCAAACCCTTTAGCGAGGAGCAGATCCGCTCTGCCGTAAGCCAGGCAATGTTCTTCGCATCGACGGCAACGCTCAAGGCCTGAACGGCCCGGTCTAGGTCGAGGCAGAACCACAGAGAACAGAGAGAGGCCGCGGATTCCCGCCCCGCGGCCTCGATATTCACCGATCAGGGCGTTCGTCCGCGCAGTGCACGCGCCACCAGAGCGACCACGAAGAGCACGAGGAAGACGAAGAACAGGATCTGTGCGATCCCGGCCGAGGCCGAGGCGATGCCGCCGAAGCCGAAGATTCCGGCGATGATCGCCACGACGAGAAAAACGAGGGCCCAGTAGAGCATGACAAGCCACCTTTCCGTTTGAATGCCCCTTGGGGCGGAATGTGTCGGCTCAACGCGGGCTGGGTCGCGTGGTTCCCGGTCATCAGTTCCGGTTCCATGTCGGGCGGGATCGGTCACTTCCGGCGAGGCTTCGGTACGGCCGGTCGGCACGCGCAAGTCGCATGTCGCGAATTAGTTTCTTGGCATGTGAGGTCGGCCGGCGTAACGTTTGCGGCAGACGCCGCCCGACGTGTTGGCGGTTTGCAAGGGCGCCCGAAGAGCGTCTCATCTGGGGATGAACGATGCGTGAGAGGTTTTCCTGCCTGAGCCGGTCGGTCCGGCTCCTGTCGTTGCTGAGTGCGACGAGTGTCTTTGCGCTGTTCGCGCCGGCCGTGCCCGGATGGTCGCAGGAGTCGATGGTGGAGGACGGCTCGCCGGCCGGTGTCGATCCTCTGGCCGAGGAGGATCTGCTCGACGAGGAGGAACTCGATCTGATCGTGGCGCCGGTCGCGCTCTATCCAGACAGCCTGTTGACCCAAATTTTTGTGGCCTCGACCTATCCGCTCGACGTCGTGAAGGCGGCGCGGTTCGTCGAGGAGGGTGCCGAGCTTTCCGGCGCGGCCCGGACTGACGCCACCGAGGCCGAGGACTGGGACCCGAGCATACAGGTCCTTGCGGCAGGATTTCCGGACACCGTGACGCGCATGGCGGACGATCTCGACTGGACCGAAGAGCTCGGCAATGCCGTGCTGGCGCAGACAGATGATGTGCTCGATGCGGTCCAGCGGCAGCGTGCGCGTGCGCTTGCAGTGGGCAATCTTGAAAGCAACGCGGCCCAGGAAATCGAAGTCACCGACGAGGCGATCTCGGTTCTGCCGGCCGATCCGGAAGTGGTCTATGTCCCGACCTATGATCCGGCCACGACCTACAGCACCCGCTCGGTTGCGCCGGCAGTGATCGATCCAGGCAGCAGCTACTCCACCGGGGACATGGTCGCGACCGGGGCCATCGCTTTCGGAAGCGCGCTCTTGATCAACGAGATCTTCGACGACGATGACGACTGGGATGATTACTGGCGTGGCCCGTCATCGATCGACTGGGACGACGATGCGTTTTATCCGCGTCGTGGCGTCAACGTCGATGGCGATGTGAACATCGATGTCGATCGCAATCGCAACCGTCTGGACGTGGATCGCGACCGAAACAACAGGCTCGACATCGATCGCGACCGCAACAACCGGCTTGATATCGACCGCGATCGGGACAGGCGGATCGGGGCGGCGGACCGTCTCGACAGGGATGGTCGGGATGGCAAGTGGCAGCCTCCGGCAGACAGGCGCGAAGATGCGCGCCGCAAGCTCGAGAATCGGGACCGTCCCGAGGGACGTGGGGAAGCTGCCCGCGACAAGGTCGCGGCACGGACAGGAGGATCTGCTGCCGATGGCGGCGAGGCGCGCCAGAAGCTCGAGGCAGCCAAGGCAAAGCGGCCGGCCACAAAGGCCGAAAAGCCGCGGCAGACCGCGCTGAAGAAGGCCGAAGGGAGCAAGGTGAAACCCGCGGCCGCCAAGGAGCGCGCGACCAAGAGTGCTGCGAAGGTCTCCAAGCCCAAGGCGGCGGTAAAGCGGCCGGCGCCGCAGGCGAAACCCAAGCAGGTATCGCGTCCGAAGGCGAAGGCCGCTCCGAAACGGGCCGCTCCGCCCAAGGCATCGGCATTCAAGAAATCCCACAGCGGGCAAAAGGCCAAGGCGTCGAAGGCGCGCGGCGGAAGTTCGCATGGCAAGAAGTTGAAGCGGAGGTAGACATGGGCATGGACGCGTATCACGAGCGGGTTTCTGTGCTGCTGGCCGGGGCCGGAGTAGCGGCACTGCTCGTCTTGGGCGCGCCGTCGGGCGCGCGGGCGGAGCCGATGAGCTTCGAGAGCCCGGAGTTGGCGGTGGGCACGCTGATAGAGGCGCTCGAGGCAGAGGATGTCGCCGGGCTGGTCGCGGTCTTCGGGCCGGAGAACGAGGATGTCGCGCTGACCGGCGACGAGGCGGAGGACCGCGAGACCTGGGGCACGTTCCTGAGGGACTATCGCACGCTCAGCATGATCGAGGCCGGGGAAGACAGTGCGACCCTGGTTATCGGCCGCGATCTCTGGCCGTTCCCCGCCCCGCTGGTCCGGACCGAGGCGGGCTGGCAGTTCGATGCGGCTGCCGCCCGGGAGGAAGTTCGGCTGCGACGGATCGGCGAGAACGAACTCGACGTGATCGATCTGATGCGCGGCTATGTGCGGGCGCAGCGGACCTACCGGGAGCAGGACCCGGACGGTGACGGTCTGCCGACCTTCGCCCGGGCGATCCTGAGCAGCGCAGGCGCCCGGGACGGGCTCTACTGGCCGGATGAGCCCGATGCGCCGCAGAGCCCGATCGGTGATTTCATGGCCCGTGCGGCGGCTGACGGTTATGCGGTGGGTGCCGAGGATGTCGAGCCGGAGCCCTATCTGGGCTATTACTACCGGGTTCTCGATCGACAGGGCGATGCCGCGCCGGGCGGGGCGATGGATTATGTCGTGAACGGGCAGATGGTGGCTGGCCACGCGCTGCTGGCCTTTCCGGCGGCCTATGACGAGACCGGGATCATGAGCTTCATGGTCGGAGAGGCCGGGATCGTCTACGAGGCTGATCTGGGCGAGGACACGCTCGCGGTCGGCGATGCAATCACGAGCTTTGATCCGGGCGAAGGCTGGACGCCGGTCGAGTAGCGATTCCAGTAGCGCCGACGTGGCGGGTCCGGCTGGCAGGAGCACGTCCGGCAAACCAGTCTAGGTCCGCCTGAAAGACACTGATTCACAAGCCATAAGGGATTGATGCAATCCGGTTCCGGTGATGATTTCGGTCCCGGCTCGATCTTCGGTAGTGGAGTGCCCGACCGGCCGATCCTTCCGGTCAGGATGCACCCGAGGTGCAACCCTACGATGCGCGACAGCAGCGGGACCGTATGGACGGTCCCGGTGATTTAGCCTGCACAGAACATTGCCACATGAGAATGGCGCTGACGAAGAAAGCGGCGCCATTCTCGAAGTCATAGGCATAGGACACGAGAATGGCGCATTCCATCAGCGCGATCAGCGGAAACCGGGCCGCAATTTTGAGGAGGTTGGTCCAGCTGTTGGTTCAGGCGGCGTAGTTCCACCCCTGCAGACGGCCGCGAAGATTCGGCGCGGCTTCCAGCGCGTCGATCCAGGTCTGATCCTCGAGGAGGACATGGGAGAACTGGATGATGGAGGCGGCGTAAACGAGTTCGAAGAACGGCTCCTTTTTCGTATCCCCGAAATGTCATCCGTGCCGGCGAGATGGCCGCCGCCTCCGGTCCCGGTAGCGGACCTGCGGTTCACTCCCCCCGCTTCAGCATCCGCCGGAGATCTGCCGGGCGCAACGCCCCTGTCGCGATGACCGCGATGGCATAGGCCGCCATGCCGGCGGCGACGAGCAGGGCGAGGGCGGCGTAGCGCCAGACCGGGTCGGTGAGGGCACCGCGGAGGAGGTGGTTGCTGACAAGGAGGGCCGCGGCCATGAGGAGGCTGGCGAGAGCAAGCCGGGGCAAAACGCGCCGAAGGCGGGCGTCGACCTCGACGGCTTCGCCCATGCCGCGCGAGCCCCGCCAGAGTTGCCAGAGCATGGTCCAGCCGGCGAGGCTGGTTCCGATGGCGGCCGCCGAGAAGCCGATTACGGGGGCGAAGGCAATGGCGACGACGGCGTTGACGATCATCGCATGAACCGAAAAGCGCAGGGGCGAGCGAGTATCCTCGCGGGCGTAATAAAGCGGCAGGAGCACCTTCTGAAGCACGAATGCCGGGAGGCCGGCGCCATAGATTGCTACGGCGAGTGCGGTCTTCAGCGTATCGTCGGCAGTGAAGGCGCCGCGTTCGAAGAGGACGGCGACGATCGGGACGGGGATCACGATGAGGGCGAGGGCGGCGGGGAGCGTCAGTGCGAGAGTGAACTCGGCGGCGCGGTTGGTGGCGTCGCGAGAACCCCTCGAGTCCGCTGCGCGCAGGCGCCGTGAAAGGTCGGGCAGAAGCACGACGCCGATCGCGACACCGACGACGCCGAGAGGAAGTTGGTAAAGCCGGTCGGCATAGGTAAGCCAAGCGACCGCACCGTCGAAGAACGAGCCAACCTGGCGGCCGACGATGAGGTTGATCTGAACTACGCCGCCGGCGATCACCGCCGGGGCCGCGATGACGGCAAGCCGTTTCAGTTCGGGGGTCAGCCGCGGAATTCGGGGAACGATTCGGATTCCGGCCCTGCTCGCGCCCCACCAGACCAGGGCGAGTTGCGCGATCCCCGCAACCGGAACCGACCAGATCTGCCAGAGGCCGATGTCGCCGCCAGACCAATATCCGCCGAGCAGAAAGCCGATCATCACGAGGTTCATCAAGATCGGGGCGGCGGCGGCAATCGCGAAGCGTCCGAGTCCGTTCAGGACGCCTGAAAGCAGGGCGGTGAGCGAGATGAACAGGATATAGGGAAAGGCGATGCGACCGTAGAGGACGGAGAGGTCGTAGCGTTCGTCGCCGACGAAGCCGCTAGCCAGCGCCAGCACGAGCCAGGGCATGACGAGCTGGGCTACGAGGGTGAGGACGATGAGGATGGCAGCCAGGCCGGAAAAGGCATCGCGGGCAAAGGCCTCGGCGTCTTCCTGTGCTTCGACCTTCTTCGAGAACATCGGCACGAAGGCCATGTTGAACGCGCCCTCGGCGAAGAAGCGGCGGAACATGTTCGGGAGCGTGAAGGCGACGAGGAACGCCTGCGCGACGGGCCCCGTGCCAAGGAGGGCAGCCATGAGCACGTCGCGCCCCAGCCCGAGCACGCGGCTCATCATCGTCCAGCCGCCCACGGTCACGAAGGCTGGCAGCAGGCGGATCGGGCGGGTCACTTCGGCTTGGCGCCCGGATCGGGGTCGATGGCAGCGCGCAGCTTGGCTTCAAGCGCCTTGCGCTTGGCCTCCGAATGCAGCTTCAGGCCGAAGAGATCCTTGACGTAGAACACATCGACCGCCTGCTTGCCGTAGGTGGCGATGATCGCCGAGGAGACCGATATGTTGGCGGCGGTCAGCGTTCGGGCGAGGTCGTAGAGCAGGCCCGGCCGGTCGCGGGTCTCGACCTCGATGATGGTGTAGATGTCGGAGCCCGTATTGTCGAAGGCGATGCGGGTCGGCACCACGAACTTGCGCTCGCGGGGCTTGACCTTGTCCTTTTCGCGAAGCTGCTCCCCGGCGCGGATCTCGCCCTGAAGCGTCCGCTTCACGGAATTGCGCAGCCGCGCGACCCGGCTACGGTCGTATGGGTGGCCTTCGTGATCCTGCACCCAGAACGCCGCCGTGGCGAGGCCATCGGTTGTGATGTAGCTGCGGGCATCGACGACGTTTGCACCGGCCAGGGCCAGTGCGCCGGTTAGCCGGGTGAAAATGCCGGGATGGTCGGACATCGCAAAGCAGATCTGGGTCGCGGCGCGCTGGGAATCCTGCTGGATGCGCATCTGGGGCTCTCCTTTCGGGAGCGCGCGGATCAGGTTGGCCATGGCGACGTGAGTGCGTGTGTCGAAGCCGAGCCAGTAGGGCGCGTAGTGACGTGCAAGCTCGCGGTCGAGCGCGCGCTTGCTCCAGGCCTTGAGATGGACGGCGAGTGCGCGCCGGGCGGCATCCTCGCGTTCGGGTCGGCCGAGGGGCTGGCTGCCACCGGTCAGGTGCTCGAGGGTTTCGCCGTAGAGCTGGCGCAGCAGCATGGCTTTCCAATTGTTCCAGACGCCCGGGCCGACACCGCGGATGTCACAGACCGTGAGCACGGTCAGGAGCTTCAGGCGGGTCGGGCTCTTCACCTCCCGGGCGAAGTCGCGCACGGTCCGCGGGTCTGCCAGGTCGCGTTTCTGCGCCGTGTCCGACATGCGCAGGTGACTGCCCACGAGCCACGCGACCATTTCGGTTTCCTCAGGCAAGAGGCCGAAGCGTGGGCAGAGTTCCAGCGCGATTTCGGCACCGTATTCGGAATGATCGCGGCCCGAGCCCTTGCCGATGTCGTGGAGCAGGAGGGCGACGTAGAGCACGCGCCGGTTGAGGCCCTTGGCGAGGATGTCGGTGGCAATCGGAACTTCCTGGACGAGTTCCCCTCGCTCGATCCGGCTGAGGGTCGAGATCGTGCGAATGGTGTGCTCGTCGACCGTGTAGCTGTGATACATGTTGAACTGCATCATCGCGACGATCCGGCCGAATTGCGGGATGAAGGCGCCCAGGAGGCCCACTTCATTCATCAGCCGGAGCGCGCGTTCGGGATTGTCGTGTCCGAGCAGCAGTTCGAGGAAGATGCGGTTGGCTTCGGGATCCGCCCGCATACGGTCGTCCACTCGCCAGAGATTCGCGGCGAGCAGACGCAGAGCGTCCGGGTGGATCAGGAAGCCGGTGGTGAGTCCCTCGCGAAAGAGGCGCAGCAGGTTCACCGGGTCGGCGAGGAAGGTGTCGGGATCGGCGATGTCGATGCGGCCGTGCTGCAGCCGGAAGCCCCGTGCGACGGTCTCCCTGCCGAAACCGAAGGCGTCGCGAATCTTGCGACCCAGCCGCGGCTTGCGTTTGACGTGGCGGGCTTCGAGGGCTGCGAGGAAGATGCGGGTAAGGTCGCCGACGCTCTTGGCGTGGGTGAAGTAGTCCTGCATGAACCGCTCGACCGCGCGCTGGCCCTCGCTGTCGGTATATCCGAGCACCTCCGCCACATCGACCTGCAGATCGAAGGTAAGCTGCTCCGTGGCACGACCGGTCAGCAAGTGCAGATGGATGCGGGTGGTCCAGAGGAAGGCGGTGGCCTTCACGAAGACGCTGTATTCGTCCGGGGTGAAGACGCCGATCTCGACGAGTTCCTCGGGGCTGCGGACGTGGTTGAGATACTTCGCGATCCAGAACAGGGTCTGGAGGTCCCGCAATCCGCCCTTCCCCTCCTTGACGTTCGGCTCCAGCAGGTACCGCGAGCTGCCTTGGCGCGCGTGCCGGTTGCCGCGTTCCTCCAGCTTGAGTTCGACGTATTCGGGGCCGGTGAGATCGAAGAGCTCCGCCCAGAGGCGGTCGTTCATGTCGCGGGCAAGGTCACGCTCGCCCCAGAGGAAGCGGTGTTCAAGGAGGCTGGTGCGGATCGTCGCGTCCTGCCCCGCGAGGCGCACGCAGTCGTTCACCGTTCGGACCGACTGGCCGACCTTCAGTCTCAGATCCCAGAGCACGTAGAGCACGCTCTCGATCAGGCTCTCGCCCCAGGCAGTCTGCTTGTAGGGGGTTACGAACAGCAGATCTACGTCCGAGAACGGTGCCATCTCGCCCCGACCGTAGCCGCCGACCGCAAGGACCGAGATGCGCTCGGATGCGGTGGGGTTCGGACGCGGATGAAGCCAGTCATTGGCAAGGTCGAGGGTCGCGGTCACCAGCGCGTCGGTGAGCCAGGCGTAGTCATAGACCGCTCGGAAGGCCTCCTTCGGCCGCCGGGCGATTTCGGCGGCGATTGCAGCGCGGCCGACACTCTGGACCTCGCGCAGCACATCGACGGCGGCATAGCGCAGGGCAGTGCGGTCGGACGTCGTTGCGGCAAGCGCCGTCATCCGGTCCCGCAGCGCCGTCTCGTCAAGAACGTGCTCCGCCGCCGGGCATATGCCCGCCCAGGCGTCGGAGGGTGAGTTCAGCAGGCTCTGGTCAGTTGCCAACGGCGTCGAAACTCCGCGCGGCGCGCTGGGTCACCACGGCGCTACCGCCCCGCACCTCGAGGATCGCGAGGTTGCGCTGGTTCAGGCCGCCCGGGAGGAAGCGGAAGGCGCCATTGGTGCCGGCAAAGCCCGAGGACTGGGTGAGGCGCGCATCGGAGAACGGAGAGCCGCCACTGCCGCGGGACTGGGCGATGAGCGCACCAGCGGCCGCGATTCCGTCATAGGCGAGGCCGGCGAGCTCGTGTGGCCGCTCCCCGAAGGTGCTCTGGTAGCGTCCTTCAAACGCCGCGACGAGGCCAGGATCCGGTGCGGCGAACACGCCGCCCTGCAAACTGGCGAGCGAAAGCGCTTCGGCGGAGACGTCCCAGCGCTGGAGGCCGAGAAACTGGGTGGTTGCCGCGGAGACGCCGTTCGCGCGCAGGGCTTCGGCCATGAAGCCAAGGCCGCCGGTCGGGCCGTCGGTCAGGATGACGGCATTGGCGCCGCGGGCGTTGAGCGCTGCGGCGACAGGAGCGGCGCGTGCTTCGATCCCGCTCACCGAGACATCATAGGCCTCGGAGGCCACCAGACTTGCGCCGCGACGCTGGACCGACGAGGCGACGGCGTTGCGGGCCGTCTCGCCTTCGAGGCCGAGCGGGTAGACCACGCCGAAATTGCTCAGGCCACGCCCGAGGCCATAGGCGACGAGCTGGTCGGCGGTATTGTTGAAGGTATTGCCGAGGAGATAGACGCCGCCGCCGGCGACTTCTGGGTTGTTGCTCATCGAGAGCACGCGGACGTTGGCGCTGGCGGCGATCGGTGCCGCCCCGGCGGTTGCTGTCGAAAAGAGTGGTCCGACGATGATCTTGGCGCCTTCGGCAATGGCCTGGTTGGCCGCGGCGGCGCCACCTTCGGCCGTGCCGCCGGTAGGATAGACGGCGATGTCTATGGTGGCGTTGCGCAGGTCGCTGCGCGCCAGTTCGGCGGCGTTGACCAGGCTGCGGGCGATGGCGTCGCGGCCGGCATCGCCGGAGCCCTGCGGCACGAGAAGGGCAACGCGGACTGCGGCGTTGGGATCGACCGCAATGCCGCTGTCGGAAACCCGGGGGCCGGCGGCACCGCAGGCGGCCAGCGCGAGGGCCGCCATGCCGAGCAGGGCGTTGCGCAGACCGGCGCGGCGTGTGAAACGTGATGACATCATGTGTGTTCCCCTGGACCGAATTGAGGCTCTTCCGGCACTCGTTGGGCGCGGAAGCTACGGTCTGGCCCGGCAAAAGTAAACGCGCGATGAAGATGGACGATCCCGAACGGAACGACGCATCGCCGGGAGCGGGCACAGCCCACGTCGCGCCCGGCCTCCACGTGGTCGCGACGCCGATCGGCAATGCGCGCGACATCACGCTGCGCGCGCTCGACGTGCTGGCGGGTGCGGATATCCTCGCCGCCGAGGACACCCGCACGACACGGCGGCTTCTGGACATTCACGGAATCCGCCGTGAGGGACGCTCGATCTGGCCTTATCACGATCATAACGGCGCGGCGCAGCGCCCGCGGTTGCTGGCGGCGCTGGCGGAAGGGCGCTCGGTGGCCCTCGTGTCGGATGCCGGAACGCCACTCGTCGCCGATCCGGGCTACCGACTGGTGACGGAGGCGATCGCGGCCGGGCACGAGGTGGTGGCGCTGCCGGGAGCCTCGGCGGTGCTGAGCGCGCTGGCGGTGGCCGGGTTGCCGACGGACCGGTTCCTTTTCGCGGGGTTCCTGCCGCCGAAATCGGCGGCGCGCCGGGCGGCGCTGGGCGAGGTGGCAGCGGTGCCGGCGACTCTGGTGTTCTACGAGGCGCCGCGGCGGCTGGCGGCGAGCCTCGTGGACATGGCGGCGGTGCTCGGAGCCGGGCGGCCGGCGGCGGTCTGTCGTGAGCTGACCAAGCGGTTCGAGGAGGCGCGGCGGGGAACGCTGGGCGATCTGGCGGAAGCGTTTGCGGAGGAGGCGGCGCCGAAGGGCGAGATCGTCGTGGTGATCGGGCCGCCCTTGCCGATGGAGATCGGGCCCGGCGCGCTCGATGACGCGCTGAGGGCAGCGCTTCCGGGAGCGTCGGTCCGCGATGCGGCGACGGAGGTGGCCGAGGCCTTGGGGATGAAGCGGCGCGACGTCTATGCCCGCGCGCTCGAGCTTGGCGCGGGAGGCGAAGTGAGGCGCCCCTCGACCGGGTACCAGGCCGGGCTGGCGGCCGAAGAGGCGGCGGCGCGGTGCTACGAGGCCGAGGGCGGGCGCGTGGTGGCGCGGCGTTGGCGCGGGGAGGCGGGAGAGATCGACCTGATCGTGCGGTTTCCCGGGCTGGTGGTGTTCGTCGAGGTGAAGGCGCGGCGGGGGCATGGCGAGGCGGCGGCGGCGATTTCGCCGGCGCAGATCCGGCGGATCGGGGCGGCGGCGCAAGGCTGGCTGGCGGAGCATGGCGTGCCCGATCTCGACTGCCGGTTCGATGCGGTGCTGGTGGACGGGCAGGGGCAGGTCGCTCGGGTCGAGAATGCGGCGAGTTTCGAGGGGTTCTGACAGGCCCTTGCCAAGCCCGCCCGCTCTCGGTCATGACGAGGGCCGCAGAAATCCCCAGCGAGGAAACCGGACATGGGTCTGAAAGTCGCCGTCCAGATGGACCCGATCGAGAGTGTCAACATCGACGCGGATTCGACCTTCCGGATCATGGAGGAGGCGCAGGCGCGCGGGCACGAGCTGTTCTACTACACGCCCGACATGCTGGCGCTCGACGAGGGCCGGGTGACGGCGCGGGGCTGGCCGGTTGAGGTGCGCCGCGAGAAGGGCAATCACTTCACGCGCGGCGACGAGCAGGTGATCGACCTCGCGGACTGGGATGTGGTCTGGCTGCGGCAGGATCCGCCTTTCGACATGGGCTACATCACCACGACGCATATTCTGGAGCGCATCCATCCGGCCACGCTGGTGGTGAACGATCCGTTCTGGGTGCGGAACTTTCCCGAGAAGCTGCTGGTGCTGGGCTTTCCGGAGCTCACGCCGCCCACCACGGTGGCGCGCGACCTCGACACGCTCAAGGCGTTCAAGGCCCGGCACGGCGACATCATCCTCAAGCCGCTCTACGGCAATGGCGGGGCGGGGGTGTTCCGGCTCGATCCGAACGACCGCAACTTCTCCTCGCTCTATGAGCTCTTCGCGGGCATCAACCGCGAGCCTCTGATTGCGCAGAAGTTCCTGCCGGACGTGAGTGCCGGCGACAAGCGGGTAATCCTCGTCGATGGCGTCGCGGTGGGGGCGATCAACCGCGTGCCGCAGGAGGGCGAGACCCGGTCGAACATGCATGTGGGCGGGCGCGCGGAGAAGGTCGCGCTGACCGAGCGCGACCGCGAGATCTGTGCGGCGATCGGGCCTTTGCTGCGCGAGAAGGGGCAGATCTTCGTCGGGATCGACGTGATCGGCGGCTGGCTCACCGAGATCAACGTGACCTCGCCCACGGGGCTGCAGGAACTCGAGCGGTTCGATCGCGTGAACGTCACGGCGGGGATCTGGGAGGCGATCGAGGGGCGGCGGGCATGACCGGCGTCGCCGGGGGCGAAAGGCGGTCCTGGCAGCTGGTGGCGCTGGACGGATGGCTGCGGGTGGCGGTGCGGACCTATCTCGGGCGCGAGCAGAGTTACGACCGGGTGCGGCGCGGCTTCGAGGCAGCGATGCGCTCGGCTCCATTGCCTGCGGGGGCGACGTTCTCCGAAATCGGGCTCGAGGCGGATGGCGCCTCGGTTCCGGGGCTCGAGATGGCAGGGCCGGCCAAGGGGCCGGTCTTGTTGTGGTTTCACGGCGGGGCCTATTGTTTCGGCTCGGCGCGCTCCCACAAGGCGATGGCGGCGGCATTGGCGGTGCGGATCGGCGGGGGTGCGGTGCTGCCCGATTACCAGCTGGCGCCCGAGCACCGGTTTCCGGCGGCGGCGGAGGATGCGCTGACGGCGTGGAGGGGGTTGGTGGCGCGCGGGGTAGACCCGGCCCGGATCGTGCTCGGGGGCGACAGTGCCGGGGGCGGGCTGGCGCTGGGGCTGTTGCAGGAGCTGATCGCCCGAGGGGCGCCGCTGCCGCACGCCGTGGTGCTGTTCGCGCCCTGGACCGATCTGGAACTGACGGGGGCGAGCCTGTCGGAGAACGCCTGGTCGGAGGCGCTTCTGCCGGTGGCGCGGATCGCGGAGATCCGGGACACCTATGTGGATGCGGAGGCGGCGGGCGATCCGCGGGCTTCGCCGCTGCGGGCGGATTTCCGGGGCGGGCCGCCGGTGCTGATCCAGGCGAGCGCGGGCGAGATCCTGCGCGACGACAGCCTGCGGATGGCGGCGCGGCTGGAGGCGGACGGGGTGGAGGTCGCGGTGCAGATCTGGAACCACACGCCGCATGTCTGGCAGCTGTTCCATGGCTTTCTTCCGGAGGCCCGGGATGCGCTGGACCGGGCGGCGGACTGGGTCGAGGGGCTGGCGGGCCGCGGATAGGGTCGGATCAGCCGGGGTCGGCGGGGGCGGCCGGAAAGTTCCCAGATATCATAGGTTAACGCGGAAAACGCCTGTCTGCATCGCGTCTGCATCCGGTATGCATTCCGTATGGCGACCGAAAGACTCGGGATCTTGCGTTAACCTTTTGGATCGGGGGACGGCGCGGGGCTGTGAGGCCGCTGCGGCGCAGCGCGCGGAGGGGCGCGGGCTGTCACTGTTGCGACTAAAGTATGAACTGAAGATCGTGCGGGACGTGGCATGGTGTCAGGCCGGTGCATCGATCCACCGGATCAAGAAACGTCAAGACCAGGGGGAAATCTGAATGAAACTGACGCTCACAGCCGCGTTGCTGGCTTCTGCGGCGGTCGCCGTGCCGGCGCTGGCGCGGAGGACAACTGCGCACGCTGCAGGGCATGCAGAAGACCGATTCCACGTTCACGTTGTGGACCAGACCGGCGAGGTGGCGCGAATCGTTGCAGGCGATCGTGCCGCACATCAACGTGCCTGACGGGCTTCGAGGTGAGCCTCTACGCGGTGGTGCCCGACGCGCGCTCGATCGCCGTGGCGCCGCAGGGCACGGTGACCTTCGTGGGCACGCGCAAGGACAAGGTCTGGTCGATCGTCGACCGCGACCGCGACCGGGTCGCGGACGAGGTCATCGACTTCGCGCCGTCGCTGACCTTCGACATCCCCAACGGACCGTGCTTTTCGCCCGACGGGTTCTCTACATCGCCGAGCGCAACCGGGTTCTGATGTTCCCGGCCGCCGAGTTCTTCTTCGAGGGTCCGGACGTGGCAGTGGGCGAGGTCGTGCCGCAGGGCGAGCTGATCCCGCCCGAGGACGAGAGCTTCAACCACACCGCGCGGGTCTGCGACGTCGGGCCGGACGGCAAGCTCTACATTTCGCTGGGCCAGCCGCACAACGTCCAGCCGGTCGAGCAGCTCGAGCGCTACGACGAGATCGGCATCGGCGGCATCATCCGGATGAACCAGGACGGCACCGGGCGCGAGGTGTTCACGCGGGGCGTGCGCAACTCGGTCGGGCAGGACTTCAATCCGGCCAATGGCGATCTGTGGTGGACCGACAACCAGGTCGACGGCATGGGCGACGACATCCCGCCGGGCGAGCTGAACCGCCAGACGGCGGCCGGCCAGCACTTCGGCTTCCCGTGGACCAATTCGCGGATCGAGATCCCGGCCTTCAAGGACGTGCCGCGGCCCGAAGGCGTAGAGTTCATCGAGCCGCAGGTGGAGATGGACGCGCATGCGGCCGATCTCGGCATGATCTTCTACACGGGGGATTCGTTCCCTTCGAAGTATCAGGGCGGCATCTTCTCGGCGCAGCACGGGTCGTGGAACCGCACGGTGCCGGTCGGTGCCCGGATCATGTTCACCGCGCTCGACGAGGAGGGCAATGCGGCCGGCACGGAGGTTTTCGCGGACGGCTGGCTGAACGACGAGACCGGCGAGTATCGCGGCCGGCCGATGGATGTCGCGGTGCTGCCTGACGGCTCGCTGATCGTGTCGGACGACTTCGCCGGCGCGATCTGGCGGATCGCCTATACCGGTCAGTGACGTTTCCGGCCGGGGCGCCCGCGCGGCGCCCCGGCGCCTTTCTCCAATTCCGGATGAAATGCCCATGAGACTCCATGTCCCGGCAGGCGCGCTCCTGCTGTTCGCTCTGGCGCTGCCCGGCCACGCCAACCCGGCCGGTGATCCGGCCGAAGGCCGCAAGCTCGCCACGCAGTGCCAGGTCTGCCATGGCATGGACGGCCTCGGCACGAACCCGACCGTCCCGAATATCGGCGGCGAGAGCGTGATGTATCTCACCAAGCAGCTGCAGGATTTCCGCGAAGGGCGTCGCGTCAACGAGCAGATGTCGATCATGGCCGAAGGCCTGACGGACGAGCAGATCGCGCATCTCGCGGCGTGGTACGGCTCGATCGAGATCAGCGTGACGATGCCGGAGTAGGTAGCGGTGGCGTGACCGGGGCTGTCCGGGCGTGCTGGTCCGGACCCTGACAGGAGCCGCCGGCTGAAGGGCTGGTCCCTCGTCAGAATCTACCCTGAAAACGGCGGACTAGCACCGGATGCTCTGATGGCCCGGAGCTTTCGGGATGCCGGCGCAATGCCGATTCCCGACTGTGTTCGCGGTGGGGTGACCGCGCCGCTGACGTATCGTGGCCCTCGGTCGGACGAACGCCCGGCCTGCTCTCGCTGGCCCGGCTGACGAGGTTACAGAGGACATCAATTTTTTGGGGGTGCGTCCGCAGACCGTGCTGGTCCGCTCAGCGGATTATAGTCGTTCGCCGATTCACTTTCGGCTATGATTTGCTGAATTTCGATATTTCTTGCCAGCGTTTCCAGGCGCGGGAGACCCCGGCCTGATATCCAGGAGGATATTCCGTGCGCATGGCCTTTACCCTGGACGACCTGCCGGTCTTCCCGCACATGGCCCTCCCGGACGGCCAAACGCCGCATTCGGTCGCCGCCCGGATCATTGACTCCCTTGGTCGACACGGAATTTCCGGTGTGTTTGCGCTGGCCAATTCATGGCCGCTCGATGTCGAACCTGAAACCGCGCGCATTCTGGACGACTGGCTGGCGGCCGGCCACCACATCGGCAACCATACGCATACGCACCCTTTGCTGAACGAGACATCTGCGGACGACTTCATTCACGACATATCCGTTGCCGATGAATTGCTTGCACCATGGATCGGGAAGGCTCCGCTGCGCGCTTTTCGGCATCCGCTCGAATTCTGGGGCGATACGGAAGAAAAGCGCCTTCGGGTAAATGCGCATCTTGACCGGCTGGCTTATCGCAGTGCGGGCGTCACGAGTTGGTTCCACGAATGGGAATGGGACCGCGCATGGCGACACCTGCTGCGAACCGGTCGCACGGACGAGGCCGAGCGCCTGAAGGCGTTGTTTGTCGACTATGCTGCGGCGCAGGTCGCGCATGATGACTGGAATTGTCGGACCGTCTTCGGGCATGAAGTGATCGGCATCGGTCTTGTCCACCCGCTCGCCTTCTTTGCCGAGGTCGCCGATGCCTTCTTCGCCCGGCTATTCGCCGAAGGCGTCACCTTCGTGCCGCTATCCGAGGCCCTCGATGATCCGGCCTACCTCCGGGCAGGAACACTCGTCAGCGATGCGTTTCAGGTCTACCAGATCAAGATCGCCGCTGCGGATGGCCGTGCTCTGGACGCAGTTCCGCCAACGCACAGGGCGCTCATCGACAGGGTGTTCGAACTGGGGACGCCGTTGCGACCTCCCCGTCGCGGGATGCTGGTGCGAGACATGCGAGCCAGAACGACCTGATCGGCAGGGGCCGGGAGTATCCGGTGTGGTGGAGGCCCCGCGCGGCGTCGCTGGCGAACGGTCGCGCGGGCGTTCATGACGCGGCCGGTCAGAAGGCGAGGCGGTAGCTCGCGGCTTCGGCGACGTGGTCGGGGGCGACGCCGGGTCGGAGGCGTCGAGATCGGCGATGGTGCGGGCGACGCGCAGGACCCGGTGATAGCCGCGGGCGCTGAGGCGGAAGCGGTCGGCGGTTCTGGTGAGCAGCTCCTGGGCGGGGGCGGTGAGGTCGGCGAGGGCTTCGAGCACGGTGCCTTCGGCATCGGCGTTCACGCGCACGTTCTCCTCGGCGGCGAAGCGTTCGGCCTGGGCCTCGCGGGCCGTCGCCACGCGGGCGGCGACGCTGCGGCTCGGCTCGCCGGGCGGGGCGTCGGCGAGATCGGCGACGGCGACTTCGGGCACTTCGATGCGCAGGTCGATGCGGTCCATCAGCGGGCCGGAGATGCGGCCCATATACTCCGAACCGCATCCGGGCGCGCGGGCGCAGGCGCGGGCCGGGTCGGCGAGGTGGCCGCAGCGGCAGGGATTGGCGGCGGCGACCAGGAGGAAGCGGCTCGGGTAGCGCACATGGGCGTTGGCGCGGGCCACCACCACGTCGCCGGTCTCGATGGGCTGGCGCAGGGTCTCGAGCACGGCGCGGGGGAATTCCGGCAGTTCGTCGAGAAAGAGCACGCCGTGATGGGCGAGGCTGATCTCGCCGGGCTTGGCACTGCGCCCGCCGCCGACGATGGCGGCCATCGAGGCGGTGTGGTGCGGCGTGCGGAAGGGACGGCTGCGGCTGATGCCGCCCTCGTCGAGCAGGCCGGCGAGGGAGTGGATCATCGAGGTCTCGAGCGCCTCGCCGGGGCTGAGGGGTGGCAGGATGCCGGGCAGGCGGGCGGCGAGCATCGACTTGCCGGCTCCGGGCGGGCCGACCATCAGCAGGTGGTGGCGACCGGCGGCGGCGATCTCGAGGGCCCGGCGGGCGCGTTCCTGGCCGCGCACCTCGGAGAGATCGCGGGCCTCGCAGGCGGTCTCGACGGTGCCGGGCTGCGCCGGGGTGAGGGCCGCGCGGCCGGTGATGTGGTTGACGAGGGAGAGCAGGCTCTTCGGGGCGATCACCTGCACCGCGCCGACCCAGGCGGCTTCGGCGCCGCAGGCGGCCGGGCAGATCAGGCCGCACTCGGCCTCCGCGGCGGCAAGCGCGGCCGGCAGCGCGCCGATCACCGGGACCAGCGACCCGTCGAGGGAGAGCTCCCCGAGGGCGACCTGGGAGGCGACGGCATCGGCGGGCAGGACCTCCATCGCGGCGAGGACGGCGAGGGCGATGGGCAGGTCGAAATGCGAGCCTTCCTTGGGCAGGTCGGCGGGCGAGAGATTCACGGTGATGCGGCGGGCGGGCATGGCGAGGCCCATCGCGGCCAGCGCGGCGCGCACGCGTTCGCGGGCCTCGGACACCGCCTTGTCGGGCAGGCCCACGAGATTGAAGGCCGGCAGGCCGGCGACGATGGCGCACTGGACCTCGACCAGCCGGGCCTCGACGCCCTGGAATGCCACCGTATAGGCGCGTGCGACCATCGACCGGTTCTCCGAAAGCTCCCGCGAGGCTTGGGGCTTGCGGCTTGCCAAATGGTTAACGCGGGCAAGCCGCGCGGACCGGAGGCGGAAAAGTGTAAACAGATTGTTTCCTCGATTCGGTCGCTTTCGGTCGTCCATGCGTGATCCGGTCGCAGGGTTGCGGCGTATTCCTCGCACAACCGGCAACAAAACAACGCCGGGCTCTCAGTCAGGAGGTCGATCGGAAATGGCACTGGACGACAGCGGAACCCGAAACGTGACCCGCCGCGCGATGGGCGCGGAGATGCTCGACGCCGAAACCGAACTGGCCCTTGCCCGCGCCTGGCGCGACGAGGGCGACGAGAAGGCGCTGCACCGGCTGGTGAACGCCTATACCCGCCTCGCGATCTCGATGGCCGGCAAGTATCGCCGTTACGGCGCGTCGATGCCCGACCTGATCCAGGAAGCCTGCATCGGGTTGATGAAGGCGGCGGAGAAGTTCGATCCGGATCGTGGTGTTCGTTTCTCGACCTATGCGGTGTGGTGGATCAAGGCCTCGATCCAGGATTACGTGATGCGCAACTGGTCGATGGTCCGGACCGGCTCGACCTCCTCGCAGAAGAGCCTCTTTTTCAACCTGCGCCGGGTGCGGGCGAAGCTCGAGCGCGAGGCCGGCGCCGAGGGCGAGGTGCTCGACGGGCAGCGGCTGAGAGAGATGATCGCCGAGGAACTCGGCGTGCCGATGCGCGATGTCGAGATGATGGATGCGCGCCTTTCGGGCTCGGATTTCTCGCTCAACGCCCAGCAGGCCGGCGAGGAGGGGCGCGAATGGATGGAGACCCTCGAGGATGATAGCCCGCAGGCCGACGTGACTGTTGAGCACGAGCAGGACATGGGCCGGGCACGCACATGGCTGGTCGATGCGCTGAACTCGCTCAATGCCCGAGAGCGGATGATCATCGCCGAGCGCAAGCTGCGCGAGGAGCCGCGGACCCTCGAGAGTCTCGGAAACGAACTGGGGCTCAGCAAGGAGCGTATCCGCCAGCTCGAGGCGCAGGCGCTTACCAAGATGCGCAAGCGGCTCGAGAGCGAGACCGGGCCGGCGGCGGAACTGCTCGCCAGCGCGTGATCCGATCAGCGAGTGACCCGGTGGCCGGTGCATGTCATAGTGCGCCGGCCGCTTTCGTATCCGGAGGGCCTGCGTGAGACGCTGCATCCCTATCCTGTGCCTCGCGCTTCTGTCCGCGTCGCCGCTGCCTGCCACCGAGGGCGGAGAGCGCGAGGCGCGGCTCGCGGCCTTCGTCGAGGCCGCGCGGTCGGCGGAGATCGTGGTGCTGGGCGAGATCCACGACAATCCCGAGCATCATCGCAACCAGGCCGAGATCGTGCGGGCGCTGCAGCCGGCGGCGCTGGTGTTCGAGATGATCCCGCAGGAACTCGAGGACGCGGCGAACGCGTTGCGCGCCGAGGATGCGAGCCGGGAGGAGATCGAGGTCGCGCTCGACTGGGAGGCGCGCGGCTGGCCGGACTTCGATCTCTATGCGCCGATCCTCGAGGCGGCGCCGGGCGCGCGGATCTTCGGGGCCGAGCAGCAGCGCGAGGCGATCGGGCAGGCGATGGAGGAGGGCGCCGCGGTGGCCTTCGGGCCGGATGCGACGAAATACGGCCTCGACCGGGAGCTCGACCCGGCGGAGCAGGCCCTGCGCGAGGCGATGATGATGGCGTCGCACTGCGATGCGCTGCCCGAGGAGATGCTGCCGGGCATGGTCGAGGTGCAGCGGCTGCGCGATGCGAGCCTTGCGGATGCCGCCCTCTGGGCGCGGACCATGACCGGAGCCGAAGGGCAGGTGGTGGTGATCACCGGGTCGGGCCATGCGGATCGCGAGCGCGGCATGCCGGCCAAGGTGACGCTCGCCGATCCCGAGGTGCCCGTGATCGTGCTGGGCCAGCTCGAGGCTGCGCCGGAGGAGGCGGACTCCGGGAGTTTCGACATGGTGATGCTGGCGCCACCCCCCGACCGCGACGATCCCTGCGAGGCCTTCCGCACCGAGGGCGAGGCTGGCTGAGGCCATTTGGCAGACTTGCGAACCGGGATCGGCGGATTTACAGTTCCTGCTCGGAAAATGTCCGGTGACGGCGCGGCGGTGGGACTGGCTATGCTTTCGGGACGCAAGGTTCTTCTCGTCATCGGCGGCGGAATTGCGGCCTACAAGTGCCTCGAACTGATCCGTCTCCTGCAGAAGCGCGACTGTGCCGTGGTTCCGGTGCTGACCCGTGCGGGAAGCCAGTTCGTGACGCCCCTGAGCTTGTCTGCGCTGGCGGGGACGGCCGTTCACACCGATCTCTTCGACCTGACCGCCGAGGCGGAGATGGGCCATATCGAGCTGTCGCGCAGCGCCGATCTGGTGGTTGTCGCCCCGGCGACGGCGGACCTGATGGCCAAGCTCGCCCATGGCCTCGCGGATGATCTCGCCTCGACGCTGCTGCTCGCAACCGACAAGGATGTGCTGGTGGCGCCGGCGATGAATGTGCGGATGTGGGATCATGCCGCGACGCGGCGCAATCTCGCGATCCTGCGTGGTGACGGGGTGCAGGTGGTCGGACCCGACGAGGGATCGATGGCCTGCGGCGAGTTCGGCTTCGGGCGGATGGCCGAACCGCCGGCCATCGTCGCCGCCATCGAGGCGGCGCTGGAGGGCGTGGCGGCGCTCGGGCCGCTCGACGGCTGTCATGTGATCGTGACCTCCGGTCCGACCCGCGAGCCGATCGATCCGGTGCGCTACATCGCCAACCGGTCTTCCGGGCGGCAGGGCAGCGCCATCGCGGCGGCGCTGGTCAGGCGGGGCGCGCGGGTGAGCTTCGTCACCGGGCCGGCGGATGCGCCGCGGCCGGACGGCTGCGAGATCATCGAGGTGGAGACCGCGATGGAGATGCGCGACGCGGTGGAAGCGGCGCTGCCGGCGGATGCCGCGGTGCTGGCGGCGGCGGTCGCGGACTGGCATGTGGTTGGGGCCGGGGCTTCCAAGATCAAGAAGTCGCCCGGTGCGTCGGTGCCGGCGCTGGAACTGGCCGAGAACCCCGACATCCTGAAGGGGCTCGCGTCGCGCATCACCGGGCGGCCGCGTCTGGTGGTGGGGTTCGCCGCCGAGACCGATGACGTGATCGCCAATGCCACCGCGAAGCGGGCGCGCAAGGGCTGCGACTGGCTTCTGGCGAACGACGTGCGCCCCGAGACCGGGATCATGGGCGGGGGCGAGAACGCCGTGACGCTGATCACCGCGGAGGGGGCGGAAACCTGGCCGCGCATGAGCAAGGACGCCACGGCGGAGGTGCTGGCCGACCGGATCGCGGAGGCGCTGGCATGAGCGGCGATCTCGGGATCGGGCTTCTGCGCCTGCCGGGGCACGACCCGGAGCTGCCCGAGCCGGCCTATGCCAGCGCGGGCGCGGCCGGCATGGATGTCTGCGCCTGTCTCGACGCCGAGATGCGGGGCAGGGGCATGGAGATCGCGCCCGGGGCGCGGGCGCTGGTGCCGACGGGCCTCGCCTTCGAGATCCCGCCGGGCTTCGAGGTGCAGGTGCGGCCGCGATCGGGACTGGCACTCCGGCACGGGGTGACGCTGGTCAACGCGCCCGGCACGATCGACAGCGATTATCGCGGCGAGCTCGGCATCCTCGTCATCAATCACGGGCGCGAGCCGTTCCGGGTGACTCACGGGATGCGGATCGCCCAGCTCGTCGCGGCCCCGGTCGTGCGGGCGCGGCTCACGCCGCAGGCGCGTCTGGGGACCTCGGACCGCGGGGCCGGAGGTTTCGGCTCGACCGGAACCGCGGCGCACGGCGGCGGGGGGGACGGGTGAGCCGATGCTGAGACTCACCCGCAAGGCCGTCCTGTCCCTCGAGGCGGTGCTCGACATCGCCTACAACGCCCGGCCCGACCCGGTACAGTCGCGCGACATCACCGAGCGGCAGGGAATTCCGAACCGCTATCTCGAGCAGGTGCTGCAGAGGCTGGTCCGCGAGGGTGTGCTGAGGGGCGTGCGCGGGCCGCGGGGCGGCTACACGCTGGCGCGCGAACGGCGGCGGGTCTCGCTTGGCGACGTGCTTCGGGTGGTGAGCGCGATGGATGCCGAGGAGGACGAGCCCGCCTCCGCGGCCCTGCTGGGCGAGCAGGTGATCGACCCGCTCTGGGAACAGGTCATCACGGAGATCCTCGAGCGCTTCGACGGCATCACGATGGAGGATCTCTGCCGCGAAGCCAGCGCCAAGGGCATTCCGCGTGCAGACGGCTCGCTTCCGGACTATACCATCTGACAGGCCGTGCTGCCCGGCCGCGCCTTGCCCGATGGAGGAACGTCCCCATGCCGCTACCGCCCCGGGGCCGGATATACGACGACATCACCCAGACCATCGGCGGCACCCCGCTGGTTCGGCTGTCGCGGCTGGCCGGGGAGGAGGGCATCGACGCCGAAATCCTTGGCAAGCTCGAGTTCTTCAACCCGACGAGTTCGGTGAAGGACCGGATCGCCGTGGCGATGCTCGACGCGCTCGCCGGCGAGCGGGGCGCTGGTGCCCGGCGGGACGGTGATCGAGCCGACGAGCGGCAATACCGGGATCGGGCTCGCCTTCGTCTGTGCCGCGCGGGGTTACCGGCTGGTGCTGGTGATGCCGGAGAGCAATTCGATCGAGCGGCGCAAGATGATGGAGCTGCTCGGCGCCGAACTGGTGCTGACGCCGGCCGAGACCGGGATGCCGGGGGCCATCGCCAGGGCCGGGGAGCTTCTCGCGGCGACGCCGGGCGCGGTGATGCCGCAGCAGTTCGAGAACCCGGCCAATGCGGCGATCCACCGCGAGACGACCGCCTTGGAGATCCTCGCCGATACCGGCGGGCGGCTCGATGTCTTCATCGCCGGAATTGGCACCGGCGGGACGCTGACCGGGGTCGCGTCGGTGCTGAAGGCCGAGGTGCCGGGGGTGATGGTTGTGGCGGTCGAGCCGGAGGACAGCCCGGTCCTGTCGGGGGGCGCGCCGGGGCCGCACAAGATCCAGGGGATCGGCGCGGGCTTCGTGCCGGAGATCCTCGACACCGGGCTGATCGACAGGGTGCTCACCATCGGCAACCAGACGGCCTACGACGTCGCGCGACGGCTCGCGGCGCGAGAGGGCGTGCCCGGGGGAATATCGTCGGGTGCCGCGATGGCGGCGGCGCTCGAGATCGGCGCCGAGCCGGGCATGGCGGGCAAGCGGATCGTGGTGATCCTGCCGAGCTTCGCCGAGCGCTACATTTCCACCCCGCTCTTCGAGCACGGTTGAGAAGGTCTCTTGTTCCCGATCGTCTCGCTCTGCGTCTTCGGCTTGCTGCTGGCCCGTCTGATGGAGGCGCCGGCCGGGACCTGGCGCTACATCGCCGGGGCCGGCGTGGTGGCGGTGCTGGCGTCGCAGGCCCTGCCGGCGGGACATCCGCTGCGGGTCGATCTGGTGGCCTCGGCGGAGGATCTGGGCTGGCTCGCGCTGGTGACGGCGCCCATCCTGGTCTACGCGCTGTTGATCCGCCGGTTGCGGCGACGCACCGGGGCCGACCGGCTGCGGGCGGAGCTTCATCCGGCTGGCCTGGTGGCGATCCCGCAGGATATCGGGCTCGCCGCCGACACCGAGACGGCGCTGACGGCCGATGCCCGCGCCGCGCTCGGGGCGGCGGCGGTGGATGCGCCGTTCTCGCTGGCCTGGCGCGGCGAGGGCGGGGCACTGGTCGGGCATCTGCGGATGCACCGCATCGGGGAGACCGCCGAGATCCTCGCGCTGCGGGTGGCGCCGGCGGAGCGCCGGAAGGGCATCGGCGGTCAGCTGATCCGGGCGGCGCTGGACGAGGCGCGCGCGGCGGGGGCGGGTCGCGTCGGGGTGCGGGTGGCGGACCGTCAGGACGCGGCGCAGCGGGCCTTCGGGGCGGCGGGCTTCGGGGAGGCGGGCCGGATCGGCGCCTTGGGTGAAGGCTGGGTCTGGATGGAGCGGGCGCCATGAGCCTCGGGCCGGAGGAGCTGGAGCGCTACGCGCGGCACATCGTCTTGCGCGAGATCGGCGGGCCGGGGCAGGCGCGGCTCTGTGCGGCGCGGGTGCTGGTGGTCGGGGCGGGCGGGCTCGGGAGCCCGGCGCTCCTCTATCTCGCGGCGGCGGGGGTGGGGCGGATCGAGGTGGTCGATGACGACACGGTGAGCCTGTCGAACCTGCAGCGGCAGGTGCTGTTCGGAAACGGCGACGTCGGCAGGCTCAAGGTCGCGGCGGTCGCGGAGGCGCTGGGCAGGCTCAATCCGCATGTGACGGTTGTGCCGCGGGCGGAGCGGCTGACGGCCGGGACGGCGGTCGCGATGGTGTCGGGCTGCGATCTCGTGCTCGACGGCTGCGACAGTTTCGAGACCCGGGCAGTGGTCAACGCCGCCTGCGTGGCGGCGGGTGTCCCGCTGATCGCGGCGGCGATCAGCCAGTGGGAGGGCCAGATCGGCCTCTACGATCCGGCGCGGGGCGGGCCCTGTTTCGCGTGCATCTTCCCGGACGCACCGGCAGCGGGGCTGGCGCCGAGCTGTGCCGCCGCGGGGGTGGTCGGTGCGCTTCCGGGGGTCATGGGGAGCATGATGGCGCTCGAGGCGATCAAGCAGCTTGCCGGGGCGGGGACGGGACTGCGCGGGCGCATGCTGATCTACGACGCGCTCGGCGCGGATACGCGGCGCATCCGCGTCCCGGCGCGGGCCGATTGCGGGGTCTGCCGCGGCACGGGTCGGTGATGCCCCTTCAAAAGGCACGCGGCGCGCGCTACATGGGACGTGGCGGATGCTTGCCTTCGCGTGAGGGGCCCTATCCTAGTGGCCTTAAATATTCTTGAGGGAGCTGGCTCTGTGACTGGTTCTGGCCTATCGCACCCGGTGCCCACCTGGTTGTCCAGGCTCTCGAGGATTGAACGCCCCCACGGTCGCGCCGGGTCCGCCGCCCTTTCATGACGTCAATTTCCGATGCCAAACGCCAAGCCCGGAGCCGGGCGGAGGCCGCGCGGGCTGCGGCCCATGCCGGATCCGCCGGGGCGGGACGGATCGCGGCCGGGCATGCGCTCGGGTTTCTCGGCAAGCTTCGCGGCGTGGAGCGGGTATCGGTCTTTCTGTCGTTCCGGACCGAAATCGATACTGCGCCGCTGCTGGCCGGACTGCACGGGCTCGGTTACGAGATCGGCCTGCCGGTGGTGCAGGCGGCCGCAACGCCGCTTCTGTTCAGGCGCTGGGCGCCGGGGGCCTTGCTGGAGCGCGGCAATTTCGGCGTATCGGTTCCGGCTCCGGACGCGCCGGAGATCATTCCGGAGGTGCTCTTCGTGCCGCTGCTGGCCTTCACCGCGACCGGGCACCGGCTCGGGTATGGCGGCGGGTTCTACGACCGGACGCTGGCGGCGCTGCGCGCGACCGGCGCTCCGGTCACGGCGGTTGGCTTCGGCTACGCCGCACAGCAGGTCACGGAGATGCCGCTCGAGCCCACCGACCTCGCGCTCGACGCGGTTGTGACCGAAGCCGGCGTGATGCGTCCGGGCTGAGGCGATGCTTGCCGGAGCGCGCGAAGCGGACTAAGGCCAAGCGCATGAGACTGCTTTTCCTCGGGGACGTGATGGGCCGGGCGGGACGCACGGCCGTGGCCGAGGCGCTGCCGCGGCTGCGCGCGGAGTGGAAGCTCGATTTCATCGTGGTCAATGCCGAGAACGCCTCGGGCGGGATGGGGCTGACCGGGGCCCATGCGGCGCTGCTGCTCGAGGCGGGGGCCGATTGCATCACGCTCGGGGATCATGCCTTCGACCAGCGCGAGATGCTGTCCTTCATCGAGCAGGAACCGCGGATCCTCCGGCCGCTCAACTTCGCGCGGGCCGCACCGGGCAAGGGGGCGCGACTCTACCATACGGCCGAGGGGCGGCGGGTCTTCGTCGCGGTCGGGCTCGGGCAGATCTTCATGAAGCGCCCGTTCGACGACCCGTTCTCGGCCTTCGATGCCGCCTTGAAGGCGGCGCCGCTCGGCGGTGGCGCGGATGCGGTGGTGGCGGAGATTCATGCCGAGGCGACCTCGGAGAAGATGGCGATCGCCCACTGGCTCGACGGGCGGGCGAGCCTCGTCGTCGGCACGCATACCCATATCCCGACCGCCGATACGCAGATCCTCGCCAAGGGCGCCGCCTACCAGAGCGATGCCGGGATGTGCGGCGACTACGACAGCGTGATCGGCATGGACAAGCTCGAGCCGATCACCCGCTTCGTGACCGGCATGGCGAAGGGACGCTTCACGCCGGCGATGGGGCCGCCGACGCTTTGCGGTGTCTTCGTCGAGACCGAGCCGAAGACCGGGCGGGCCGTGCGCGTGCAGGCGGTCCGGACCGGCGGCCGGCTGGCATCCTGCGGTCCCGACTGACATGGAGACGCGTTCCGTCCTGCCGCTGGCCGTGCTCTTCGGGTGCGGGGCCGCCTGGGGCCTGACGCTGCCGCTGATGCGGGTGGCGGTGGAGACCGGGCATGCGCCGCTCGGCCTGGTGTTCTGGCAGAAGATCGTGATGGCCGGACTGATGCTCGGCATCCTGCGGCTCTTCCGGCTGCCGCTGCCGGCGCTCAGGGCTCATCTCGACCTCTTCCTCGTGGTCGCGCTCGCCGGTGCGATCATCCCGGGCTATTTCGCCTTTCTCGTCGCCGACGATCTTCCCGCCGGCATCAGGGCGATCATTCTCGCGGCAGTGCCACTCTTCAGCCTGCCGATGGCGATTCTCGTCGGGTTCGAGCGGCCGCAAGCGGTGCGGGCCCTCGGGGTCGTTCTGGGAGCGGCGGCGATCGTGCTGATATCGCGACCCGAAGCCGGCGTGACGGGGGCGGTCGGCCTCGGGCTGATCGCGCTCGCGCTGATCTCGCCGCTGAGCTACGCGGCCGAGGGGACCTATCTCGCCCGGCGCGGGCGCGGGACGCTGCATCCGGTGCAGCTGCTCTTCGGGGCCTCGGCGCTCGGGGCGGTGCTGCTCCTTCCGCTGGTGCTGGCGAGCGGGTCGATGGTCTGGCCCGGAACGCCGGGCTCGGGCCGGGCGGATCTCGCCCTTCTCGCCATCGGCGGTCTCGATGTGCTCGCCTATGCCGGCTATGTCTGGCTGGTCGGGCAGGCGGGGTCGGTCTTCGCCAGCCAGGTCGCCTATGTGGTGACCGGATTCGGCGTGATCTGGTCGATGCTCCTGCTCGGCGAGCGCTACAGCGGGGCGGTCTGGGCGGCCTTCGTTCTGATGCTGGCCGGGATCGCTCTGGTTCAGCCGCTGGTCCGGACGACGAAGATCGCTTGAGGCGGACCGGCAGTTGCGGCACCGTGGCCGGCGGTCCGAATCGAGCCAGTCACGGGCCCGGCCCGCTGCCTTCTCCGGCAGGGTCAGACTGCCAGGGCCGCCAGATCAAGAGGACAGCTTGACCGACCTTGTTTCCGACCCGCTTTTTCCGGCTGTCTTCACGCTCGTGGTGATCGCGGGAATGTTCGTCCTGTTTCTGCGCGAGACCTTTACCACGGAAGTGACGGCAATGGCCGGTGCGGCGGTGCTGATGATCGGCGGCGTGATCCCGACAGACCAGGTGCTTTCGGTATTCTCGAACCCGGCACCCTGGACCATCGCCGCGATGTTCATCCTGTCGGGCGGCCTGGTGCGGACCGGCGTTCTGGCCAACATCTCGCGGCTGATCAGCCGGCACGGCGCGCAGCATCCGACCATGGTGCTCGCGATCTTCGCCGGGCTGGTGCTGTTCGCCTCGGCCTTCATGAACAACACGCCGGTCGTGGTGGTGATGATCCCGATTGCGGTCCAGATGGCGCAGACCATGGGCGTTGCGCCCTCCAAGCTGCTGATCCCGCTGTCGTACATGGCGATCATGGGCGGGCTTCTGACGCTGATCGGCACCTCGACCAACCTGCTGGTCGATGGCGTGGCGCGGTCGGCCGGGCTCGAGCCGTTCACGCTTTTCGAGGTGACGCCGCTCGGCATCTGCCTTGCGATCGTCGGGCTGATCTATCTGCGCATCGCGGTGCCGCCGCTGCTTCCCAACCGCAATTCGATGACGGACCTTCTCGGCACCCGCAAGCGCATGAAGTTTTTCACCGAAGTCGTTGTTCCGGAAGGCTCCGGGCTGATCGGGGCGTCGGTGATGGAGGTGCCGCTCTTCAAGCATGACGGCATGCGGGTGATCGACGTGCTGCGCGGCGAGGAGAGCCTTCGGCGCCAGTTTCCGCAAGTGACCCTCGAGGAGGGCGACCGGATCGTTCTGCGCACCGCGATGCAGGAGCTTCTGGGACTGAAGGACAGCAACAAGGTAACGCTTGTCGACCGGGTCGGATCGAAGCGCACGACGACGGTGGAAGCGCTGATCTCGCCCGATTGCAAGCTGGTGGGCCGCTCGCTCGGGAGCCTGCGGCTGCGGCGGCGCTACGGCGTCTATCCGCTGGCCGTGCACCGGCGGAACCAGAATATCGGCCGGCAGCTCGACGAGGTCGTGGTGCGGGTGGGAGATACGCTGCTGCTCGAGGGCGCGGCGGAGGACATCCGCCGGTTGGCCACGGATGTCGACCTCGTGGACATCGCCGAGCCGACGGAGCGACCCTATCGTCGCGAGCGGGCGCCGCTGATGGTCGCGGTGCTGGCGGCGGTGGTGGGGCTCTCGGCGTTCAACGTGGCGCCGATCCACGTGCTGGCGCTGCTTGGGGTGGTCTTCGTCCTATTGGCGGGCATCCTCGATGCGGACGAGGCCTTCGGCTTCATCGATGCGCGGCTGATGGCGCTGATCTTCTCCATGCTCGCGGTCGGGCTTGCCCTCGACGGTTCCGGGGCGGTGCAGATCATCGTCAATGCGATCGCTCCGGGGCTCGGCCAGCTTCCGCCATTCGTCGCCCTGCTCTGCGTCTACATGCTCACCACCACACTGACGGAGATGGTGACCAACAACGCCGTTGCGGTGGTCATGACGCCGATCGCCATCGCGCTGGCGCACACGCTCGGCTTCGACCCGAGGCCGCTGGTGATCGCGGTGATGATCGGGGCATCGGCGAGTTTCGCGACTCCGATCGGCTACCAGACCAACACGCTGGTCTACGGCCCGGGCGGATATCGCTTCAGCGACTTCCTGCGGATCGGCATTCCGATGAACATCATCTTCGGGATTTCGGCCTGCCTGCTGATCCCGATCTTCTTTCCGCTCTGAGCACGGCGCGCCGGCGCTCAGAGCTGACCCTTCACCGGCAGGATAGCTGCGATCGCGGCAATGATCCGGCTCAGCGTGTCGGCATCGGGGTCGCTTGTCCGGACGATCTGCGCCGGGACAGTGCCGTGGCGCCAGAGCAGCTCCCCTCCGGGGGCGAGTTCCAGCCGGTAGACATGGGCGGGTACGTCTGCCTCGGCATTGCGGGCCAGATTGCCGGCGAATTCGGGAGAATTGATCCTAAGGCTCATCTCGGAATTGAGCTCGATGGAACGCGGGTCGAAGTTGAGCGAGCCGATGAAGGCGATCCGGCGGTCGATCACCACGGCCTTGGTGTGGAGGGTGAGATCGGCGGGCTCGCCGGTGACGCGGCTGAGGCCGGTATCGACCTTTGCCTCATAGAGCTCGACACCCGCGGCGAGCAGTTCGCGGCGATGCGGGAAATAGCCACCGTGGACATAGGCGTGGTTGTTGGAGGCCAGGGAATTGGTGATGACGATGACGCGCACGCCGCGCGCCCGCGCGTCCTTCAGGAGGTCGATCTGCGCGCGGCGTGCGCGGCGCGTCGAAGGGAACCGTGGCGCAGCCCGACAGCAGGAGGGCGGCGAGAAGGCCGCGGATGGAACTGGTCATAGCTGGTCCTCGATGGGCAGGATGAAGCCGAGCCAGGCGACGAGGTGGCGCAGGGCGCTGGCATTGGGGTCGGAGGTCCAGAGCTGGAGCCGGTCGCCGTCGCGGCCGCGCCATTCGATGCGGCCGTCCGCGTCGAGGCTCAGCCGGTAGAGATAGGCCGGGAAGATCTGCTCCATCGCCGCGACGAGGCTGGCGCCGAGCTCGGGCGAGCCGATGATCACGCCCATTTCGGAATTGATCACGATGGAGCGCGGATCCTGATTGAGCGATCCGACATAGACCAGTTCGCGATCGGCGATCAGCGCCTTGGCGTGCAGGGTGAGCGCGTAGGGCTCGCCGGTGACCCTGCTCAGCAGGCGGTCGGCGCGGGCCTCGTAGAGTTCGACCCCGGCGCGCAGCAATTCGCGGCGATAAGGGAAATAGCCGCCGTGGACGATCGGGTGGTTGGTCGAGGACAGCGAGTTGGTGATGACGACGACCCGCACGCCGCGCGCCCGCGTGCGCACGAGAAGATCGACCCGCTCGCGCTGGGGGACGAAATAGGGGGTAACGATGACGATCTCGTCGGTCGCGGCCTCGATGAGCGCGCGGAGTTCGTCCCACATCACATCGTGACCGGATCTGATGGGTCGGTGCAGCTTGAGCGGCGGGTCGGTGACTGCGCGGGCCGGGGCGGTGACGGGGGTGCGGCGGCCGGTCCGCAATTCGGTCAGGATCGGGCTCTCGAGCGCCTGGGCATGGGCGCGCTCGGCCTCCGCGAGCCGGGCCGGATCGCCGCGCTGTCCGGCCCGGAAGCCCCGGGGCGAGACGTCCGGCACGTCGGTGAGGGCCCGGAGCGGCGCGCTCATCGCGTCGTTCCAGTAGAGGTCGAAGGTCTCGGAGAGATCGGCGGCGACCGGCCCAAGGCCGGCGATGTCGTAATCAGCGAATTCGATCGCGACATCGAGGTCGAAATACTCGTCGGCGATGTTGCGTCCGCCGACGATGGCCACGGCGTTGTCGACGACGAAGAGCTTGTTGTGCATGCGCCGGTTGCTGGGCATCAGGCCGCCGACGAAGCCGAGCGGCATCGGGGCCGCGCGCGAGAGAGGGTTGAAGACCCGCACATCAATGTCGGGATGCGCGTCGAGGATCGCCATGCGGGCGTCGGCCACCGAGGTGAAGATGTCGTCGTAGAGCAGCCGGACGCGGACGCCGCGATCGGCCGCCTCGAGCAGCCGGTCAGCGAAAAGCTCGGAGGCGCGGCCGGGCGAGACCAGGAAATACTGCACGTCGATGGTGTCGCGCGCGCCCTCGATAAGCTTCAGCCGAACGCCGAGCGCGTCCTCGCCGCGTGGCAGCGACACGAAGCCCGAGCGCCCGGCCGGATCGTCGAGCCAGGGTCGGGCCAGCTCCGCCGCCGGTGTGTCGCGAGCGGGCGGCGGCGCGGTGGTCTCGACCCGCGGCCAGCGGCTGTGATCCGGGGCGCAGCCGGCGAGGGTGGCGGCAAGAAGGGCGAAAAGCGGTACCGCCTGTCGGGTAGCCATCGTCTTCGTGCCTCCGTGCGTCCCGTCCCGGTGTCCGCCGCGCTCTTGAACCCCTGTCGCCCGCTCGCCTATACACCGCGAATTCCGACGACAGACAAGCACGGAGCGCATCATGGCCGGCCATTCCAAGTGGGCCAACATCCAGCATCGCAAGGGGCGTCAGGACGCGGCCCGCTCGAAGCTGTTCTCGAAGTTCTCGAAGGAGATCACGGTCGCCGCGAAGATGGGCGATCCGGACCCGGACAAGAATCCGCGGCTGCGCCTCGCAGTCAAGGAGGCCAAGGCCAATTCGATGCCGAAGGACAACATCGACCGCGCCATCAAGAAGGCCATCGGCGGCGATGCGGAGAGCTACGACGAGATCCGCTATGAGGGCTACGGGCCGAATGGCGTGGCGATCATCGTCGAGGCGATGACCGACAACCGCAACCGCACGGCCTCGAACATCCGCTCGACCTTCACCAAGCGCGGCGGCAATCTCGGCGAGACCGGGTCGGTCGCCTTCATGTTCGACCGCAAGGGTCAGATCGTCTACCCAGCCGATGCCGGCTCGGAGGATGAGGTGATGATGGCGGCGATCGAGGCTGGCGCCGAGGATGTCGAGAGCGGCGCGGACGGGCATGTGGTATGGTGCGCCGATACGGATCTGAACGAGGTCTCGACGGCGCTGGAAGCGAGGCTTGGCGAGGCGGAGGCGACGCGGCTGGTCTGGCGTCCGCAGACCACGACCGAGCTCGATCTGGAAGCGGCGCGGACGCTCTTCGGCCTGATCGAGGCGCTCGAGGACGACGATGACGTGCAGTCCGTCACGGCGAACTTCGACATCTCCGACGAGGTCATGGCGCAGCTCTGAGGCCGGAACCGCCGGGACCCGGCCGGACTTGCGCAAGGGAAAGTGAGATTTCCCTGCGCGTCAGGGATTGGCCGATGGCACGAGACCTGTCAGATTGCATACGGGACCACACGGGCTAGGGCATGACTCGGCGTAACCTATTTGCATTCGCGTGTCTTTTCGCGTTCGCGCTTACCAACCACCCCGCCGTGGGGTCGGAGGCGCAGATCACCGGAACGGCGACGTATCGCGAGCGGATCGCGCTGCCGCCGAATGCGGTGTTCGAGGCCGTCTTGCAGGATGTGAGCCGTGCCGATGCTCCGGCGGTCCAGATCGGACGGACAACGATCGAGTCGCCCGGAAATCCGCCGTTCGAATTCGAGATCGGTTACGATCCGGCCGCGATCGCGCCGGGCAATACCTATGCCGTCCGCGCCTCGGTTCGGGTGGATGGGGCTCTGCGCTTCACGTCGGATACCACGAACCCGGTTCTCACGCAGGACGCCGGCGATCACGTGGAGATCATCATGGTAGCCGTGCCGGAGGGGGAGCCGGACAACGCGGCCCCCGACGGGGCGATGAACCTGCGCGGGACGGTGTCGTATGGAGCGGATGCGGCGCTCTTCACCGATTGCGGCAGCGGCAAGGTCTACAGGATATCGCCGGAAGGGGACTTCGCCGCGCTCGAACATGCCTATCTGGCTGCGGGGCGCGAACCGGGGCTGCCGATCGTCGCGACTTTCGAGGGGCGCGTCGAGGAGGGCGAGGGTTCGAAGGCATCGATCGTGGTTGATCGGTTCATCGGTGTCTGGCCAGACGAGACGTGTGCACCTGCTCCGCTCGAGGTCGGATTGACCGATACCTACTGGAAGCTCCTCCGGATCGGCGACATCGAGATCCTGCCCGGCGACGGCCGCAACGAGGCGCATATGGTTCTGAGCGCGGCGGAGGAGCGGTTCTCCGCGACGGTCGGCTGCAACCAGATGGTTGGCGGCTTTTCCCGCGAGGAGGATCGGCTTGCCTTCTCGCAGGGTGCATCGACGATGATGGCCTGCGCTCCGCCGCTCGACGCGTGGGAATTTGCATTCGGAAAGATTCTCGCGACCACCGCGCACTGGCGCATCGATGGGACTACGCTCGAGCTCTTCGACGCTTCCGGTGCGACGCTCGCACATTTCGAGGCCGTCGTGCTCGACTGACATGTCGCCATGGCGTCGGTCAGAGCGGAATCGGGAAACGGCGGTGGATCGCCGCGATGCCGGCGATCACCTCGTCCGAAAGCGTGAGGTCTGCGGCGCCGAGATTGGTGCGGAGCTGCTCCATGGTCGTGGCGCCGAAGATGATCGATCCCATGAAGGGCCGGGTCTCGAGCCAAGCGAGCGCCATCTGCGCCGGGTCAAGGCCATGGCTGCGGGCGAGGTCGACATAGGCGCTGATCGCCGGCTCGGATTGCGCGCTTCGCCGTCCGCCGAGCATGGCATTGATCGAGGCGCGCGAGCCGGCGGGGATGGCTCCGTTCTCGTATTTGCCGGTCAGGAGCCCCGCCGCGAGCGGTGAGTAGGCCAGCAGGCCGACATCCTCGTGGTGGCTCAGTTCCGCGAGGTCGAGATCGAAGATGCGGTGCAGGAGGCTGTACTCGTTCTGGATCGAGACGACGCGGGGCAGGCCGTGTGTCCGGGCAAGCTCGAGGCAGGTCGCGGTGCCCCAGGCGGTGTCGTTGGAGAGGCCGATCTCGCGCACCTTGCCCTCGGCGATGAAGGCGGCGAGCGTCTCGAGGATGGCCTGAAGCTCCGCGCGCTGGCCCTTCGGCTGTCCGCTCGGATCATAGGACCAGTTCTGCCGGAAATGGTAGGAGCCGCGGTTCGGCCAGTGGAGCTGGTAGAGGTCAATGCAGTCGGTCTGCAGGCGGCGCAGGCTGCCTTCGAGGGCGATGCGCAGGCTCCCGGGGGTGATCGGGGCGCCATCGGGGCGCACGGTGCGGTTGCCCCGGCCGACGATCTTGGTGGCGAGGATGACGTCGTCCCGGCGCCCGCTGCGGGCGAGCCACTGGCCGATGATGGTTTCGGTGTCGCCGGCGGTTTCGGCCGAGAGCGGCGTGGTCGGGTACATCTCGGCGGTGTCGATGAAGTTGATGCCGTGATCGAGGGCGCAGTCGATCTGCGCGAAGGCCTCCTCGGCGGTGTTCTGGGTTCCCCATGTCATGCTGCCGAGGCAGTAGAGGCTCACCTCGAGCGCGCTGCGCCCCAGCCGGGTCTTTTTCATGCTGTCCCTCGTACTTGCGGTTTCGGGGGAAGCTGGACCGGCGGGCCCGCGGGTTCAAGCCCCGGCGAGCCCGGTCGGCACGAGGATCGGGCCGTCGGCATCGGCGGCGATATGCGCGCGGATGCCGTAGACCGCCTCGAGGCGCGCCGCTGTCAGCACCTCTGCGGGGGGGCCGTCGGCCACGATGCGACCGGCTTCCATCAGCACGATCCGGTCGCACCAGCGCGCGGCGAGGCTCAGATCGTGCAGCGAGACCAGGACGCCGCGGCCGGAGCGCGCCAACCGGCGCAGGCGGGCCATCAGGGCGAGGGCGTGAGACGGGTCGAGGCCGGCGGTGGGTTCGTCGGCGATCAGGAGCGGCGCGTCCTGCGCCAGGGCGCGGGCGATCAGGGCGCGAGCGCGTTCGCCGCCCGAAAGCTCGGTGGCCGGTCGGTCCGTCAGGGAAAGAAGGTCCATCATGTCGAGGGCCGCGCGGATCGCCTGTCCGTTCGTGGGTCGGAGGCCTGCGGGTGGGGGAGCCGTCCCAGCCCAACCAGTTTTTCGACGGTGATCGGCCAGGCGATCTCGCGGTCCTGCGGGACGTGGGAGACGGCCCGCGCGCGGGCCATCGGGTCGAGGGCTGCGCGGTCGGCTCCGCCGAGGCGGATGCGGCCGGTGGCGGGGATCAGACCGAGGGCGGCGCGCATCAGCGTGGTCTTGCCGGCGCCGTTCGGGCCGAGAAGTCCCACCACGGTGCCGGCGTCGATCCGGAGGGAGACCGGGCCGAGAACCGGCGGCCGCGGCGGGTGACGGTCAGGTCGGCGAGGTCGAGCAGGCTCATGTGAGGCTCCTGCGATGCCGCCAGACCAGCCAGAGAAAGAATGGCGCGCCGACGAGGGCGGTGAGCACGCCGAGCTTGAGGTCGCGCTCCGGGGCGATCAGGCGGACCGCGATATCGGCTGCGAGCAGGAGCGCGCCGCCGCCCAGCGCCGAGGCCGGCACCAGCCGTGAGGGCAGGCTGCCGGTGAGCGGGCGCAGCACGTGCGGGACGATCAGGCCGACGAAGCCGATCGCACCCGCCACTGCGACACCGGCGCCGACCGCCAGCGCCGTGCCGATGACCGCGAGCCAGCGGATGCGCGCGAGGCTGACGCCCATCGAGGCGGCGGCATCCTCGCCGAGGGTGAGCGCGTCGAGGGCCCGGCCGAGCCGCATCAGGAGCGCGAGGCCCGCGAGGATGAAGGGGGCGGCGAGCCAGAGGTGTGGCAGGCTGCGGTCGGCGACCGAGCCGAGCAGCCAGTAGATGATCTCGGAGGCCGCGAAGGGGTTGGGGGAGAGGTTCAGAACCAGCGAGGTGAGGGCACCGGCGAGGCTCGAGACGGCGATGCCGGCGAGAATGAGGGTGATCGACCCCGCACCGCGGCCGGCGAGCGCCTGGACGAGCAGCACGGCGGCGAAGGCGCCGGCGAGGCCGGCGAGCGGCAGGGCGAGCGGGAAGGCGGCCGAGAGCCCGGTGTAGAGGGCGAGCACGGCGCCGAGGGCTGCGGTGCCGGAGATGCCCAGAAGCCCCGGTTCGGCCAGCGGGTTGCGCAGATAGCCCTGCAGCACCGCGCCGGAGGCGCCGAGACCGGCGCCGATCAGGAGGGCGAGCAGCGCGCGGGGCAGGCGGATCTCGCGCATCACCAGCGCCACGGCCTCGCCGCGGCCGGTCAGCAGCGCATCGAGGCTATCCGCCGCGCCGAAGCCCGCCGGGCCGATCAGCAGCGAGGCGGCCAGCAGGCCGGTGCAGAGCGCGGCCAGGGCGGAAAGCACGCCTCTCATGGCAGGCGTTCCGCGCGCAGCTGACGCACGGCATCGAGGACGCGCGGGGTTCCACAGGTCCAGAGGCTGTCCTCGACGCGGACGAGGCGGGCCCCGCCGGCGCGCAGGGCGGGATGGCGCAGGATGCCTTGGGCGAGGGCCGGGCTGCCGTAATCCTGGCCGGTGACGAGCAGGTCGGGCTCGGACAGGAGGAGGAGTTCGAGATCGAGGCGGGTGAGGCCCCGCCGTCCGAGATCGGCGGCGATGTTGGTGATGCCGGCGGCTCGCAGCACCTCATCGGCGAGCGTTCCGGCGCCCGACGTGTAGCCGTTGGCGTAGTAGAGCGCGGCGCGGGGAGCGGGGCCGGTGGGGGCGTCGGCGGCGAGGCCTGCGTCGATCTCGGCGATCATGGCTTCGGCGGCCGGTTCGGTGCCGAGCAGGGCGCCCATCCGGCGGATCTGGGCGCGCATCTCGTCGAAGCTCTCGGCCGGCGGAAAGACCTCGATGCGGTGGCCGAGGCGGCGGAGAAGGTCGAGGGTTTCGCTGCGGTCGAACGTGCCGGCGAGGACGAGGTCGGGGGCGGCGGCGTGGATCGCCTCGGCGCTGCCCGAATGGATCTCGAAGGCCTCGGCCTCGCGCCAGTAGGCCGAGGAGACGGGATCGCGGGCGATGCGGCTGATCGCGGCGATCTGGCCGGGCTGGCCGAGCAGCATCGCGAGCTGGTCGGTGCAGAGGTTCATCGACACCACCCGCTGCGGAGCGTGGGCGTCGGCGGCGAGCGGACCGGCGAGGCACAAGAGCGCCCCGCCGATCCGGCACACGAGGCGCCCGGCGCGCCGCGGGATCGCACGCCGGGGCCGGCGCATCAGAAGCGGCCTGCCACGCCGAAGTAGAACGCCTGGTCGGAGGTGCCGTAGCCGCGGGCGGTCTGGTACTGCTCGTCGAACAGGTTCTCGGCGCGGATGTAGAGTTCGGCCTCCTCGGTCAGGGCATAGCCGGCGCGGGCGTTGACCACGACGTAATCCTCGGCAAAGCCTTCCGAAACCACGCCGGTGTCGTCGACATAGCCGCCGACAAAGCGCGCGGTCAGGCCGTAGCTGACCCGCTCGGCCCAGTTGCCGTCGAGGGAGATCGCGAGATCGTTGCGCGGCACCCGGTTGCGCTGTTCGCCGTCCGGAAGGGTCGCATCGGTATAGGTGTAGGCGCCCGACAGGGCGAGCGCGTCGCTCAGCATCCAGGAGGCCGCGAGTTCGAGCCCCCGGCTTTCGGCGGTGCCGTCGGTCTGGATGTAGGTGAAGGTATTGTTGTCGAACTCGATGAGGTCGTCGATCTCGAGCCAGAACAGGGTTGCGGAGACGTTGCCGCGTCCGGCCGCGAAGACCTGTTCGATGCCGAGATCGGCGCTGATGCTGGTTTCCGGATCGAGGTCCGGATTGCCGAGAGAAGGCATCGGTGAGCTCGAAGATCGAGGGGGGTCGGAAGCCGGTGCCGACCGAGCCGCGCAGCACGGTCTCTGGGGTGATCAGATAGGCGCCGGTGAGGCGTCCTGTGGTGTAGCCGCCGAACTCGGAATGCTCGTCCTGACGCAGGGTGGCGTTGAGGGTGAGCGGCGTGATCGGGGTCCAGATCGCCTGGCCGAAAGCGCCGGCGATGCTGAGGTCGTCCGAGCCGCCCGAGAAGTTGGTTTCCGCCGTCTCTCGCATGTAGTCGGCGCCGAAGCGGAGATCCCACTGGTCGGACACTTCGTAGCGGCCGAGATATTCGATGCGGGCGCGGTCGCCATCGGTCTCGAAGGGACCGAAGGCATTGGTCTGGGTCCGGTCGATCTGGAACCATGTCGCGGCGAGGCTGTTCTGGAGTTCGCCGAAAAGCTCGAAATCCGCGCCGAGGCGGGCGCCGAGGCTCTCGGTCTCGAAGGTGTTGGGGGCATCGCCGCCGGCTCCGGGGCCGTCGTCGTAGTCGCCCTCGTCGGTCTGCCAGAACGCCGAGCCGAAGACGGCCGCGGTTTCGGAGAGGTAGAGCGTGCCGGTCGCGGAGAGGCGGGTGGTGCTGTAGCCGTCGATCTCGGTGTTGCCGTCGGCCTCTTCGGCGGCGGAGAAGCCGGCGGTATCGAGGGTGGTGAAGTTGAGGGCGAATTCGCCGCGGGCGTCGCGGCCGGCGAGGCCGAGGGCGCCGCGATAGCTGTCGAAGCTGCCGCCTTCGGCGCGATAGCGACCCTGGAAGCCGTCTTCGGTGGCCCGCGGCGAGGTGATGTCGATGACGCCGGCGACGGCCTGGCCGCCGTAGATCGCCGACTGGCTGCCGCGCAGCACCTCGATGCGGCCGATGTCGTCGGCCGGGAAGCCCGAGAGCGAGGGATTGACCTGCGGCGCGGTCGGGTCGGAGATCTCGATGCCGTCGACGAGGATGCGGGTATAGGTCTGGGGTGCGCCGCGCAGTGTGAAGCCCGAGACCGTGCCGGCGGGGCCGGACTGGTTGACGTTGATGCCGGGCTGGTCGGCGAGATAGTCGAGCGCGAAGGGCCGGGCGTCGGCCTCGATGGTGGCGCCGTCGATCACCGAGACGGTGGAGCCGGTGCGGGCCGCTTCGGTTTCCAGCCGGTCGGGGGTGACGACGATGTCCTCGAGGATCGTCTGGGCGCCGGCCATCGGAGCGGCCGAGGCGACGAGGAGGGCGAGGAGGGAGAGGGATCGGGTCTTGTGATGCATCACGAGCGCGGTCCTTGCGCTGTGGTCCGCGGCAGGAGCCCCGGACCGGGGGAGACAATGCCTGACGGGAAGCGGAAGGGTGTGCCCCGCACCAGACAGCGACTTGCATCACCGCTGCGGGAAAACCGCACCTGCGCACGCCCCGCGCGCCGGTTGGGTGAATGTCCGGGCAGGTCTCCTGGCTCGCGGGTCGTCGCCCGTTGCGTCGCGCCTTCCCGGTTTCCCAGTGGCTGTTGCGACGCGGGCTCACCGCTTACAGTTGCGGGGGCAGCTGCGGCATCGGGGTCGCCCCCTCACCGCATTCCCTCTTGATCCCGACCGGTGAAAGCCGGGAACCCGAACAGGTCTGTCTTCTGCCTGATGCCGGCCGGTGTCAAGGGAGCGCGACACGGTGCGGGCGGGCTTTGCGCAGCGTGAACAAGGGATCAAGACTTTGATATTGTTCGGGTATGACATGTGAGCGAGTCTTCGGTTTTCGTGCGGGGGTTCGGAACGGTGTTCCGGTGGCTCCGACCCTTCGGGGCGCGGTGACTTCCGGTTCGAGGCGTGCCAGAAAGGTCGTGCTGCCCGGAGCAGTGGAAGCCGACCGATGAAACCCAAGATCCTAACCACGCTTCCCGACTACACCGCGGCGCTGTTTCGCGTCGACCTGATCGCCGGCATCACCGTGGCGATGGTGGCCCTGCCGCTCAGCCTCGCGATCGCGATCGCATCGGGGGCGGATCCGGCGACCGGGCTGGTGACGGCGATCATCGGCGGGTTCCTGATCTCGCTGCTGGGCGGCAGCCGGGTGCAGATCGGCGGGCCGACGGGGGCCTTCATCGTCGTGGTCTATGCGGTGATCGCGGAATTCGGCCATGACGGGCTGATCCTCGCCACGCTGATGGCCGGGTGCATCCTGCTGATCGCAGGCTGGCTCCGGGCCGGAAATCTGGTGCGCTACGTGCCCGAGGCGGTGATCGACGGCTTCACCATCGGGATCGCGATCATCATCGCGGCGAGCCAGGTCAAGGATCTGCTCGGGCTCGAGATGGCGGCGGTGCCGGCGCATTTCATCGAGCGGGTGCCGGCCCTCTGGGCGGCCCGCGACAGTCTCAATCGGGCGGCGCTCGGCGTCGGGCTGGTGACACTCGGGCTGATCGTCGGCCTGCGGCGGGCCTTCCCGCGGTTTCCCGGGCTGATCGTCGCGGTCGGGCTGGTTTCGGCGGCGGTGGCGCTGTTCGATCTGCCGGTCGATACGCTCGGATCGCGCTTCGGAGCACTGCCGGATCGGCTGCCGATGCCGGGGCTGCCGCATGTCACGCTCGAGCGGATGATCGAGCTTCTGCCCTCGGCGCTGGTGATCGCGTTTCTTGCCGGGGTCGAGTCGCTGCTGTCGGCCATGGTGGCGGACCGCATGATCGGCGGGAAGACCCGGGCCAATGCCGAGGTGATCGCGCAGGGAGCGGCGAATATCGGCTCGGCGCTGTTCGGCGGGCTGCCGGCGACCGGGGCCATCGCGCGCACGGCGACCAACGTGCGGGCGGGGGGGCGCACGCCGGTGGCGGGTCTTGTCCATGCGGTCACCATCCTCGCCGTCATGATGCTCGCGGCGCCGCTCGCCGGATATCTCGCCATGCCTGCACTGGCGGCGCTGCTGATCCTGACGGCCTGGACCATGAGCGAGCCGCACAAGTGGCGCGGGCATCTGGGGCTCAGGCAGGCCGATAAGGTGCTGCTGGGGCTCACGCTGGTCTTGACTGTCATCACCGATCTCACGGTGGCGATCGGGGTCGGCGTCGCGGTCGGGCTCGCGATCCGGCTCCGGCGGCGCGAGGTGCCTCCGGCGGACTGGACCCCGCCCGAACGCTGAAGCTCACCGCGGCTGGCCGGCGTTCTGACCGCTTTCCTCGGGGATAAGGCCGCGGGGGGCGAAGCGCAGCACGAGGAGCAGGATCATGCCCATCAGGAAGGGGCGCAGATGGGGCGCGCTTTCCATGAGATGCGTGGCGAAGGCGCTGCCCTCGGCCATGCCGGCGGTCAGGGTCTGCATGATCCAGGTGCCGGCGGGTTCGGCCATGATCCAGACGTACCAGATCAGCATCGCGCCGAGCACCGCGCCGTAATTGTTGCCCGAGCCGCCCGCAATCACCATCACCCAGATCAGGAAGGTGTAGCGCAGCGGGTTGTAGGTGCCGGGCGTGAACTGGCCGTCGAGGGTGGTGAGCATCGCGCCACCGATGCCGACCACCGCCGAGCCGATCACGAAGACCTGCAGGTGGCGGCGGGTGACGTCCTTGCCCATGGCTTCGGCAGCGTCGCGGTTGTCGCGGATCGCGCGCATCATCCGGCCCCAGGGCGATTTCAGCGCGCGCTGGGAGAGCCAGAGGATCGCGACGAGGACGGCGGCGAAGAGGCCGGCATAGCCGAGCCGGACGAGGATGGTGGCGGCGTTGGTCGGGTCCGTATCGAAGCGTCGGGCGAGGTCCATGACCCACTGGGCTTCCTGCAGGTCGCGCTCGTAGGGCACCGGGCGTGGCAGGCCGGTGACGTTCTTGACGCCGCGGGTGAGCCAGTTCTCGTTCTTCAGCACCGCGATGATGATTTCGGAGATGCCGAGTGTCGCGATGGCGAGGTAATCGGAGCGAAGGCCGAGGGCGATCTTCCCGACGACGTAGGCCGCGGCCGCCGCGAAGAGCCCGCCGACCGGCCAGCCGATCAGGATAGGCAGGCCGAGGCCGCCGAGATAGCCTTCGGCGGAGGCATTGACCGCCTCGATGGCGTCGGAAGCCGGGTCTAGGAACTGGCGCATCACCAGATAGCCGCCGAAGACCACGAGCAGCGTGAGCGGGCCGCGGCGCTTCGGGAACTTCTCGCGCAGGAAGACGGCGAGGGCGGCGGTGGCGGCGATGGAGAGGGCGGTGAGGCCGAGATTGATGCCGCCGGCTGCCCAGGCGGCGGGGACCGGCGGCATGGCGGTGAGCATCGCTCCCGCCCCGCCCAGGGCGGCGAAGCCCATGATGCCGACGTTGAAGAGGCCGGCATAGCCCCACTGGATGTTCACGCCGAGCGCCATGATGGCCGAGATCAGGCCGACATTCAGGATGGCGAGCATCACCTGCCAGCTCTGGCCGAAGCCGACGGCGAGGAGGAGGAGCGCCATCGCGGCGTAAAGGATGGCGACGCGGTTGCCGTCGAAGAAGGACCTCATACCACGCGCCCCCGGAAGATGCCCGTTGGTCTGACCAGCAGCACCACGACGAGGATGATGAAGGAGACCGCGAACTTGTAGTCGGTGCCGAGGAGCTGGACGAGCCCCTCGGGCGCGGCACCTTCAGGCAGCAGGTAGGTCAGGACCAGCTTGTAGGCGTAGGTGACGGTCACTTCGGAGAAGGCGACGATGAAGCCGCCGGCGATTGCCCCGAGCGGCTGGCCGATTCCGCCGACGATGGCCGCGGCGAAGATCGGCAGCAGGAGCTGGAAGTAGACGAAGGGCCGGAACGACTTGTCGAGGCCGTAGAGTACGCCGGCGATGGTGGCGAGGGTGGCTGCGAGGATCCAGGTGATCATCACCACCCGGTCGGGGTTGATGCCCGACAGCAGGGCGAGGTCCTCGTTGTCGGAGAAGGCGCGCATCGCCTTGCCGGTGCGGGTTTTCTGCAGGAACCAGAACACGAAAGCGACGACGACGACCATGACGATGATCGTGATGAACTGGCTTGTGCGCAGGGCGAGTCCCTGGTCGAGGCCCGTCCAGTCCTTGAAGTCGTTGACGTTGATCACAAAACGCTCGCCGTCCTCGAAACGCTGGTCGTCGGTGCCGATGAAGATCCGGGTGAGGGCGTTGTAGATGAACATCACGCCGACCGAGGCCATCACGAAGATCACGCCGGGGCTGCGTTTCTTGCGGTAGAAGCGGTAGACCAGCCTGTCGGTCAGAAGCGCGAGAAGCACCGCCGCGAGGATGCCGACCGGCAGCGCGAGGAGGGCCGTCGGCAGCGGGCCGAAGGTGATGCCCAAGGCCTGGAGGCCCCAGGTGGCGAGGATGGTGGCCATGGTGCCGAAGGCCATCAGGTCGCCATGGGCGAAGTTCGAGAACCGCAGGACCGCGTAGATCAGAGTGACCCCGAGCGCGCCGAGGGCGAGCTGCGCGCCATAGGCGGCGGCGGGGATCAGCACGAAATTCGAGAACAGGACGAGGGCGTTGAGGATGTCGGTCATGAGACGTACCATCGCTCATCTCATTCGCCATAGTACTGGCGGACGAGTTCGCCGTGTTTGAAAAAAGTGTGCCTGCTATGAGTTGAAAACCGGATCGGCAATGTTGTTGTTTGGAGCGCCCCGTCAGCATCTCAACAAATGAAATGGCGCTTGCGCCGGATATGGCCGAAGTGGAGAGACGCCTTTTCCTTTAAAATGCATCATTGAATGTTGTCGTGGTTAATTGAGAAGCTGAATTCGGCGGGCAACATCCTTTTTCGGGATCACAGTGGAAAACGAAGCGACAATCATAGTTATGGCTGATTCGCTCCAGTTGCTGTTAAAACGCAGCGGAATGCATCGCTTCGCTTTCATTTCAGCCCCCGAGAAAGGATTTGCGCACGTCCGGATCGGCCAGGAGGGCCGCGCCGGTGTCGGTGTAGCGGTTCTCGCCCTGCACGAGCACAAAGCCCTTGTCGGCGATGTTGAGGGCCTGTCGGGCGTTTTGCTCGACCATGAGGATGGCAATGCCGAGGCGGGCGATCTCGAGGATGTTGTCGAAGAGCTCGTCCATGACGATGGGCGAGACGCCTGCGGTGGGCTCGTCGAGCATCAGCACCCGGGGCTGGGTCATCAGCGCGCGGCCGACCGCGACCTGCTGGCGCTGGCCGCCGGAGAGCTCGCCTGCGGGCTGGGCGCGCTTCTCGCGCAGGATCGGGAAGAGGTCGAAAACCTTTTCCATGGTGCCCGAGAAGTCGTCCTCGCGGATATAGGCGCCCATTTCGAGGTTTTCCTCGACGGTCATGTTGACGAAGACATTCGAGGTCTGCGGCACGAAGCCCATGCCCTTGTGGACGCGCTCCTGCGGGGTGAGGGAGGTGATGTCCTCGCCGTCGAGGGTGACGGTACCTTGGCGGAGGTGGAGCATGCCGAAGACCGCCTTCATCGCGGTGGACTTTCCGGCACCGTTGGGGCCAACGATCACGGCGATCTCGCCCTGGTCGACGCCGATGGTGCAGTCGTGGAGGATGTCGGCGCCGCCGTAGCCGCCGGTCATGCCGGTGCCGGCGAGGTAGGTCATGCGGAGGCTCCGGCGGCGGTCTCGGCCGGTGTCTTGTTCTTGAGCCCGCGGCCGAGATAGGCCTCGATCACCGCCTCGTTGGACATGACCTCGGCGGGACTGCCCTCGGTCAGGACGCGGCCCTCCGCCATGACGATGACCGGGTCGCAGAGCCGGGAGATGAAGTCCATGTCGTGCTCGATCATGCAGAAGGTGTAGCCGCGCTCGACGTTCAGGCGCTGGATCGCCTCGCCGATGGTGCGCAGCAGCGTGCGGTTCACTCCGGCGCCGACCTCGTCGAGAAAGACGATCTTGGCGTCGACCATCATGGTGCGCCCGAGCTCGAGAAGCTTCTTCTGGCCGCCGGAGAGGTTGCCGGCCAGCTCGTCGGCCACGTGGGAGATCTCGAGGAAGTCGATCACCTCGTCGGCCCGGGCCCGGACCTCCTCCTCGCGGGCGCGGACGCGGGCAGGGTGGAACCAGGCGTCCCAGAGCGTTTCGCCGGGCTGTTCCGGAGGGACCGTCATCAGGTTCTCGCGGACCGTGAGCGTGCCGAATTCGTGGGCAATCTGGAAGGTGCGCAGGAGTCCGCGGTGGAAGAGCTCGTGCGGCGTGAGGCCGGTGATCTCCTGTCCGTCGAGCCAGACATGGCCTGAGGTCGGGGTGTAGTGGCCTGCGATGACATTGAACAGCGTCGTCTTGCCGGCGCCGTTGGGGCCGATCAGTCCGGTGATCGAGCCCTTGGCGACCTCGATCGAGGCGCCGTCGACGGCGCGGATGCCTCCGAAATGCATGTTGAGGTCATCGACACGGATCATCGCGCACTCCGGACTGGACGCCGGCCCGTCCGAGGGGCCGGCGCCTTCAATGATGTGGGGATCAGCGGAAGCCGATGGTGCTGGCCGCGTTGTCGACGATCTCGTAGACGCGGTAGGAGCCCGCTGCCTCGCCCGGCCCGATCAGTTCGACACCCGAGGCGCCGACATAGTCGATGTCCGTGCCGGCGGCAGCCAGTTCGAGGCCCTTGGCAAGCTCGCCGGGCAGGATCTGCTCGCCCGGTGCGTTCGCCACATTGAGAATCTGGTCGCGGATCGCCGTGCGGTCGGTCGATCCGGCTGCAGCGGCGGCAAGGGCGATCAGGGCGGCGGCGTCGTAGCTTTCCGGCGCATAGGTACCGGTGGGATCGACGCCGGCAGCAGTGGCGATGGCCGAGAAGGCATCGGCACCGGCGCCTTCGGTGCCGGGCAGCGTGCCGACGACTGTGCCGTTGATCTGGTCGCCGACGGCGTCGATCAGGCTCTGCCCGAACATGCCGTCGCCGAACACGAAGCTTTCGAACGCCCCCGTATCGAGCGCGGTCTGGACGATGCCGACGCCACCCTGATCGACGTAGCCGAGAACGGCGAGATGCTCGGCGCCGGAGGCCTGGAGAGCGGCGACTTCGGCGGAATAGTCGCCCTTGCCGTCTTCATGGCTCTCGTTGATCGCGACGGTGCCTCCGGCGGCCTCGAAGGCGGCGGCGAAGCTGTCGGCAAGGCCCTTTCCGTAGTCGTTGTTTGTGTAGGTGATGGCGATGGTATCGATGCCGCGCTCGCGAACCACGTCGGCCAGCACTTCACCCTGGCGCGCATCCGAGGGCGCAGTGCGGAAGAAGAAGTCGTTGTCCTCGATCGTCGAGAGCGCCGGCGAGGTTGCCGAGGGCGAGACCATGACGACGCCGTTCGGCACGGCCACGTTGTTGGCGATGGCGGTGGTCACGCCCGAGCAGTCGGCGCCCATGATCGCCGCCACATTGTCCGAGGTGATGAGCTGTTCGGCGGCTGTGGTCGCGGCGGCGGCATCGATGCAGGTCGAATCCGCGCGCACCACATTGAACGTGTTGGGACCGGCGGCCGAGGCTTCGGTGAAGGCAAGTTCGGCACCCGCGGCCATGCCGGGGGTGATGGATTCGAGCGGGCCGGTGAAGCCGAGGATAATGCCGACATTGACATCTTCCGCGAACGCCGGGCCGGCCACGATGGCGCAGGCGGCCGAGGCGAGAAGCAGCTTTTTCATATGGTGTCTCCCTGAAGACTGACGTGATTTCGGGTCGTTGCCCGTCCTGCGCCCGGTTGCGCGGACAGAATCACGCGGTCGACATTATATTTTTGTCGAATCATGGCAAGCGCGACCGGGAACGAGCCCGGCCGCCTGTAGAATCCGGCAAACGTCGCTCCGGGTTCAGACGAGGCCGTCGGCGATCAGCCGGTCGGCGATGGCGCGGAAGGCTGCCGCTTCGGGGCTGTCGGGTGCGCCGGCGGTGACCGGTACTCCGCCGTCGCCGGCGAGGCGGATCGCGATGTCGATGGGGATTTCGCCCAGGAAAGGCAGACCGAGGCGCTGGGCATCGGCACGCGTGCCGCCATGGCCGAAGAGATGCGCCTCGTGGCCGCATTCAGGGCAGATATAGGTCGACATGTTCTCGATCAGCCCGAGCACCGGGGTCTTTGTCTTGTCGAACATGTCGAGCGCCTTGCGGGCATCGAGCAGTGCGACATCCTGCGGCGTGGAGACAACGACGGCGCCGGTCAGTTCGTATTTCTGGCTCAGGGTCAGCTGGACATCGCCGGTGCCGGGCGGGAGATCGACCACGAGTACGTCCAGTTCGCCCCATTCGACTTGCCCCATGAGCTGCTGCAAGGCCCCCATCAGCATCGGGCCGCGCCAGACCACCGCCTGGTCCGCCGGCAGCATCAGCCCGATCGACATGATGGTGACGCCGTGATTGTGCAGCGGCAGGATGGTCTTGCCGTCGGGGGATTTCGGGCGTTCGCTGACTCCCATCATGCGCGGCTGGCTCGGCCCGTAGATGTCGGCGTCCAGAAGCCCGACCTTTCGGCCCGCCTGCGCCAGCGCCACGGCAAGGTTGGCCGCGACCGTGCTCTTGCCGACGCCGCCCTTGCCCGAGCCGACCAGCAGGATGCGGTCGATGCCCGCGACCTTCGCCGGGCCCGATTGCGGCGTCGGGTGGCGGCCGATCTTGAGGGAGGGCGCTTCGCCGGTGGGGGCAGGCTTCTTCGGAGCGGGGCCGTGGGCGGTCAGCAGGGCCGAGACTTTCGCGACGCCGGGCAGGGCGGCCACTGCAGCCTCGGCGGCTTCGCGGACCGGTTCGAGCCTGGCGCCCTGGGCGGCATCGACCTCGAGCACGAAGCGCACGGTGTCACCGTCGATCGTCAGAGCCCGGACGATGTCGGCCTCGACGATGCTGCCGCCTCCGGGCATGGCGATCGCCTCGAGTGCGGACAGGACGGCTTGGCGGGTGACAGGCATTGAGGGTCCTCTCGGTGTCGGCATCCGGGGCTTGCGCGCCCCCTGCCTACATCGGACACGCGCTGCCTGGCGGCAAGGGCAGGCCGGCGCAGAGTCGGCCTGATCGTCACGGAACGGGGAGCATGGACAGGGTGTCGCGGCGGTTTGATGCTGCGCCGCGCAATGTTGGTTTTCGCGGGATCGCGAAGAGAAACTTTTCTTTCATAACAATATTAACGCAGCCTTACCTGTCATGCATGGCGTGCATGGCGGCCTTTCATGCAGCGATGTTGCAAAGCGTTTTGGCCTGTCTATATTGCGATGCAACAGAGTTGAGCTCGTTGCGTGGCGCGAGGATCGGAATCGGTCCGGATCGTCGCGGAGACGGCCCGACATACAGTCTTGCCGGCCCGCAGGAAATGCGGCTGAAGCAAGCTTCCCAGGAGGAATTCGGAAGGCGCGGTCTTGGGGCCGCGGCACTTCGACGGGGCCGCCATGAGGCGGTCGCGCAGGACTCGGGGTCCGGTCCGGCTGACTTGCCGGAGACGGGCAGGAAAGGAACAGACCATGGCCAATATCCCCTTCGATCCGATCGCCGGAGCGAGCTTCGTCAATCGTGGATCCATACTCACCCGCCTGCGTAGGCGGTGGGCGCAGCATCGGCTCTACCGCCGGACACTCGCGGAACTTCGGTCGCTGAGTGCAGCAGAGCTCGACGACATCGGAACGTCGCGGTTCCACCTCAAAACCATTGCCTGGAACAGCGTGTATTCGCGCTGATGGCCGGTCGGGGCCTCGGCCGCCGGCGAGACCGACTTGTGAGATTGCGGGCCCGGCCAGGTACAGACCTGGTTCCGGGCCCGTTCGCGTATTGCGGGACTGGTGGAACGAACGCGCGGTGGAACCGTTCGCCTGCCTGTCGTGTTGGAGGGGCATCGCAACACCAGCAATGAAGGACCTGACATGAAGTTTCTGACAGCGAGCACGCTCGCCCTGACCGTCGCCGCCGCCGGCGCCTTCGCCGAGACGGCGACCACGGACGCGACCGACATGGCGACCCCCGCGGCGATGACTGGAGCGGACGCCAACCTGATCCGGACCCGCGACATCACCGACGGCGCGGTCTACACGATGAACGCCGCAGATGACGAAGGCTGGGACGCCGCTGGCTATCACGATGGCGTCGGTACCGACTGGAACGAGATCGGCGAGATCGAAGATCTCGATTCTGTCGCGCGACGGACAGCTGATCGGCATCGTCGCGGAGGTCGGCGGGTTTCTGGATATCGCCGACAAGCACGTGATGCTGCAAGTGCAGGACGTGAACCTCGTGGCGGTCGATGACGAGACCTATGCCTATGTGACGCGCTACAGCGAGGAAGAGTTGGAAGCGATGCAGGGCGTCGACGAAGGTTTCTGGAACTGACGGCAGCCGTTCACGCAGCGATGTGGCGGAATTCCGGGCGCGGGGCATTGGCTCCGCGCCCTTTTTCTTGGCCGGGTGCGGGGGTCAGAAGGGAACGTCGTCGGCGGCAGTGACGAAGCGGGCGACGACGTTCTTGGTGCCGGCCTTCTCGAAGGTGATGGCAAGCTTGTCGCCCTCAACGCCGGTGACGGTGCCGTAGCCGAATTTCTGGTGGAACACCCGCGTTCCGACGTCGAACGCCGGCAGGGCCTCGACGTCGATCACCACGTTGCGGGCCTCGCGCGGCTGGCTGACGGGGCGGTTGCCGGCACGGGCGGTCATGCGCTTCCAGCCCGGGGAATTGTAGACATCGGCCTTGGCGGCGATGTCGGCGAGGCTCGGTTCCGGCGACGGGGCTGCCGCGCCGTAGCCGCCACCGTAGAGGCCCGGCGGGGTCAGCACCTCGACGTGATCTGCGGGCAATTCGTCGATGAAGCGCGAGGGGAGCTGAGACTGCCACTGGTTGTAGACCCGGCGGTTTGCCGCGAAGGAGATCGTGCAGAGCCGCTCGGCGCGGGTGATGCCGACATAGGCGAGGCGGCGTTCCTCCTCGACGGCCTTCAGCCCGCTTTCGTCCATCGAGCGTTGGGATGGGAACAGGCCGTCCTCCCAGCCGGGCAGGAACACGGCGGGGAATTCGAGGCCCTTCGCGGCGTGCAGCGTCATGATCGACACCTTCTCGGTGCCGTCGTCCTGCTCGTTGTCCATCACGAGGCTGACATGTTCGAGAAAGCCCTGCAGGTTCTCGAACTCGCCGAGGGCCTTCACGAGTTCCTTGAGGTTCTCGAGCCGGCCGGCGGCGTCGGGGGAGCGCTCGGACTTCCACATCTCGGTGTAGCCGCTCTCGTCGAGGATGGTCTCGGCAAGTTCGACATGGTCGGTGGTCTCGGCGCGCAGGGCCGCATGCCAGCGGTCGAAGCCGGCGACGAGCTCGCCGAGGGCTGTGCGGGCGCGGGCGGCGAGGCTGCCTTCGGCGATGGCGATGCGCGCGGCCTCGAGGAGGCTGGTGTCGTTGTCGCGGGAGATGGCGGTGAGGGTCTGGATCGCCTTGTCGCCGAGGCCGCGCTTGGGCTTGTTGACGATGCGTTCGAACGCGAGGCTGTCGTCGGGCGAGACGGCGACCCGGAAATACGCCATCGCATCGCGGATCTCCTGGCGCTCGTAGAAGCGCGGGCCGCCGATGACCCGGTAGGGCAGGCCGATGGTCAGGAAACGGTCTTCGAAGGCGCGCATCTGGAAGCTGGCGCGTACGAGGATCGCGATGCCTTCGGGCGAGAGCCGGTCGAGGCCCCGGGTGCCGCGGCCGAGCGCCTCGATCTCCTCGCCGATCCAGCGCGCTTCCTCTTCGCCGTCCCAGTGACCGATGAGACGCAGCCGCTCGCCTTCGGCCACGTCGGTCCAGAGCGTCTTGCCGAGGCGACTTTCGTTGGCGGCGATCACGCCGGAGGCGGCGGCGAGGATGTGCGGGGTCGAGCGGTAGTTCTGTTCGAGCCGGATCACCTTCGCGCCCGGGAAATCCGTCTCGAAGCGCAGGATGTTGCCGACTTCGGCGCCGCGCCAGCCGTAGATCGACTGGTCGTCATCGCCGACGCAGCAGATGTTGCGGTGACCGCCGGCGAGCAGGCGCAGCCAGAGATACTGGGCGACGTTGGTGTCCTGGTATTCGTCGACGAGAATGTAGCGGAACCAGCCCCGGTAGCGTTCCAGGAGATCGGGATTGGCCTGGAAGATGCCGACGACATGCAGCAGGAGATCGCCGAAATCGGCGGCGTTGAGCGTGCGCAGGCGCTCCTGGTAGAGCGCGTAGAGTTCCGGGCCGCGGTTGTTGAAGGCGCCGGCCTCGGAGGCGGGTACGCGATCGGGCGTGAGCGCGCGGTTCTTCCAGCCGTCGATGAAACTCGCCAGCATGCGCGGTGGCCAGCGCTTCTCGTCGATGTTCTCGGCCTGGATGAGCTGCTTGAGGAGCCGCAGCTGGTCATCCATGTCGAGGATGGTGAAGGTCGATTTCAGGCCGGCCAGTTCGGCATGGCGCCGCAGGAGCTTGGTCGAGAGCGCGTGGAAGGTACCAAGCCAAGGCATGCCCTCGACCACCCCACCGACCAGGTCGCCGATGCGGCCGCGCATCTCGCGGGCGGCCTTGTTGGTGAAGGTGACGGCGAGGATCTCGTTGGGCTTCGCGCGGCCGGTGGCGAGAAGCTGGGCGATGCGGGCGGTGAGTGCCCGGGTCTTGCCGGTGCCGGCGCCGGCGAGCACCAGAACCGGGCCGTCGAGCGCCTCGACCGCACTGCGCTGGTCGGGGTTGAGGGCGTCGAGCCAGGGCGCTGGCCGCGCAGCGGCGGAAGCGCGGGCCGAAAGCGGCTGCGCGGCGGTCTCGAAAGCTTCTGCTTCGTCGTCGATCCAGCTGTTCATGCGAAGGCAAGCTAATCGCGATGCGTCAAAAAGGAAAGCTGTCGTTCATGCAATGTTCGCGGTTTTCCGGTCGTGCGTGATTGTATTCCCCCATGGGTCCTTTAGGGTGGGTTCTTTCAAAGGGGAGACCGTATCCGGATGCAGGCGGTCCTGTTGGATATCCTCATCTATTTGATCGCCGCAATCGTCGCGGTGCCTATTTCCCAGCGGTTGGGGTTCGGATCGGTTCTCGGCTATCTGGCGGCCGGGGTCGTAATCGGGCCGGTTCTCGGATTTGTCGGGTCGGAGGCGGAGGACCTCCTGCATTACGCGGAGTTCGGCATCGTCCTGATGCTGTTCCTGATCGGACTGGAACTGGAGCCGAAGGCGCTCTGGCGGATGCGCGACCGGCTCTTCGGGCTTGGAGGACTGCAGGTCGGGCTGACCCTGGCGGCGGTCACCAGCGTGTGCCTCTTGCTCGGTGTCCCGCTCAACCAATCGATCGCGATCGGCATGATCCTGAGCCTGTCTTCCACGGCGATCGTGATGCAGACGCTCAACGAAAAGCGCCTGACGCGGACCGATGGCGGCAAGGCGAGCTTTGCGGTGCTGCTGTTTCAGGACATAGCCGCGCTGCCGTTTCTCGCGCTGATCCCGCTGCTCGCCGTGACGGGAATGGCGACCGAACACGCGGCGGACGGGCATGGCTCGGCCGCGTTGGTGCAGGATCTCTCGGGATGGATGCGGGCGCTCGTGGTCGTGGGCGCGATCCTGCTCGTCGTCGTGACCGGACGCTATCTTATCGGGCCGATCTTCGACCTTCTCGGGCGGACGCGGCTTCACGAGATCGAGATCGCCGCGGCCCTGACCTTCGTCGTGTCTGTTGCGGCGTTAATGGGGGCGCTGGGACTGTCCGCGGCGCTGGGCACGTTTCTCGCGGGCGTGGTCCTCGCGAACAGCGAGTATCGCCACGCCCTCGAGAGTGATATCGCGCCATTCAAGGGGTTGTTGCTCGGCCTCTTCTTCATCACGGTCGGGGCAAGCATCGACCTCTCGCTGCTCGCCTCCGAGCCGTTCCGGATCCTCGGCTTCGTCCTGCTGCTCATGGGGCTCAAGCTCGCGATCCTCGTGGTCCTGGCGACGGTCTTCCGGATCCGGGGACGGGACCGTGTCCTGTTCTCGCTGTCGCTGGCGCAGGCCGGAGAGTTCGGGATATTCCTGACGTCCTTCGCCGTGTCGAGTTTCGTCCTTTCTCCGGATCGGGGCAACCTGCTCCTCATGATCATCTCGCTGTCGATGTTCCTGACACCGGCGCTCTTTCTTCTCCACGACCGGATCATCTCGAAGCTGCGGAGCGCCCCACGGCCGATGGAGGACGAGATCGACGAGCAGGGAACGGTAATCATCGCCGGAATGGGACGGTTCGGGCAGATCGTGAACCGCATGCTGAAAGGCCTCGGTCACAAGACGGTGGTTCTCGACGGCAAGCCCGAGACCATCGAGCGGATGCGGCGTTTCGGGATCAAGGGCTTCTACGGGGAGGTCGATCGGCCGGCCCTGCTGGAGGCGGCGGGAATCGCCAATGCCAAGGCGATCGTGCTCGCCACGGACGATCCGGAAAAGAACCTACGAATTGCCCGCTACATCAGCAAGCGGCATCCCGATGTCCAGATCATCGCCCGGGCCAGGGACCGTCACCACGTCTACGCGCTCTATGCCGCCGGGGCGCGCAATTCGGTGCGCGAGGTCTTCGACAGCGGTGTGCGGGCGGGAAAATACGCGCTCGAGGCGCTCGGATATTCCGATGACGAGGTCGAGCGGGTCTCGACGGCATTCTTCCAGCATGATCGGGAGATGTTGGCGGAACTGGCCGAGCTATGGGATCCCGATCTGCCGCTCGAAATGAACAAGCCCTACATCGAGAAGGCGCGGCATCAGCACGAGGCGATCGAGAAGATGCTGCGGGGTCAGATCGAGGATTCGCGTCGCGCCGCCGAGGAAAAGGCCGCGCAGAAGGCGGCGGCCAAGGCCGAGCGTTCTGCAAAGAAAGCGGCGCGGAAAGCGGAACGCAAAGCAGAACGGAAAGAGAGCATGGACGCCGCAGCCGACGACGCGCTCGGCGAAGATTCCATCGACGAGACCGGCACGGAACCGGAGCACAGTCGTACCGCGGCGGAATGACGCCCCGCAGCGAAAACACCAGCAGGAGCAAACCGGAGCGCGTTGTATGCTGCAGTGCACCATGATACAAGTTCGTGATCCATCCTGATCCGGAGCGCACCACCGATGAAGACCTTCTCCAAGATCCTGATCGCAAACCGCGGCGAGATCGCAATCCGCGTGATGCGGGCCGCGAACGAGATGGGAAAGCGGACCGTGGCGGTATTCGCGGATGAAGACAAGCTGAGCCTCCACCGCTTCAAGGCGGACGAGGCTTACCGGATCGGAGAGGGCCTCGGCCCAGTGGCGGCGTACCTCTCGATCCCCGAGATCATCCGCGTGGCGCGGATGAGTGGGGCCGATGCGATCCATCCCGGCTACGGCCTCCTTTCGGAGAACCCCGCCCTCGTAGATGCCTGCGAGGCGGCGGGGATCGCCTTCATCGGACCACGGGCCGAGACGATGCGGATGCTCGGCGACAAGGCCAGTGCGCGCAAGGTCGCGATGAAGGCCGGGGTGCCTGTGGTCCCCGCGACCGAGGTGCTGCCCGACGACATGAACGAGATCCGGCGGATGGCAGACGAGGTCGGCTACCCGTTCATGCTCAAGGCGTCCTGGGGCGGCGGCGGGCGCGGGATGCGGCCGATCATGGGTCCGGAGGAGCTCGAGGACAAGGTTCTCGAGGGCCGCCGCGAGGCGGTTAACGCCTTTGGCAACGGCGAGGGGTATCTCGAGAAGCTGATCCAGAACGCCCGGCATGTCGAGGTGCAGATCCTTGGCGACAAGCATGGCGCGATATATCACCTCTGGGAGCGAGACTGCTCGGTGCAGCGGCGCAGCCAGAAGGTCGTGGAGCGGGCCCCAGCCCCCTACCTGACCGATGCGCAGCGGGCGGAAGTCTGTGATCTTGGCCTGAGGATCGCCCGGGCAGCCGATTACCAATGCGCGGGCACCGTCGAGTTCCTGATGGATATCGATACCGGCGCGTTCTACTTCATCGAGGTCAATCCGCGCATCCAGGTCGAGCATACCGTCACCGAGGAAGTGACCGGGATCGACATCGTCCGTGCGCAGATCCTGATCACGGAAGGTGCGACACTCGCCGAGGCGACCGGCACGCCGAGCCAAGAGGATGTGAAGCTCAACGGTCACGCGATCCAGTGCCGGATCACCACCGAGGATCCGCAGAACAATTTCATTCCCGATTACGGCCGGATCACCGCCTATCGCGGAGCGACCGGCATGGGCATCCGCCTCGACGGCGGCACGGCCTATTCCGGCGCGGTGATCACGCGCTACTACGACAGCCTGCTCGAGAAGGTCACCGCCTGGGCCCCGACGCCGGAAGCGGCGATCGCCCGCATCGACCGGGCATTGCGCGAATTCCGGATCCGCGGGGTGTCGACCAACATCGCCTTTGTCGAGAATCTCCTGAAACACCCGACATTCCTGAACGACCGCTACACCACCAAGTTCATCGACAACACGCCGGAACTCTTCCGCTTCGAGGCACGACGCGACCGGGCGACGAAGATCCTGACCTACATTGCCGACGTCACGGTGAACGGACATCCCGAGACCAAGGGGCGCCCGAAGCCGCCGGCCGATGCCCGGGTGCCGAAGGCGCCGGAATTGCGGGTCGACACCCCGCCCGAAGGCACGCGGCAGATGCTCGTGGCCCATGGGCCCAAGGCGGTGGCGGACTGGATGCTGGCGCAGGACCGCGTTCTCGTCACCGACACCACGATGCGGGATGCGCATCAGAGCCTCTTGGCCACCCGGATGCGTTCCTATGACATGATCAAGGTCGCGCCGGCCTATGCCGCCAACCTGCCGCAACTCTTCTCCGTGGAATGCTGGGGCGGCGCGACTTTCGACGTCGCCTACCGATTCCTTCAGGAATGCCCGTGGCAACGGTTGCGCGACCTGCGCAAGGCGATGCCGAACGTCATGACCCAGATGCTGATCCGGGGTGCAAACGGCGTCGGCTACACCAGCTACGCCGACAACGTGGTTGAGGCCTTCGTAGGGCAGGCGGCCTCGTCGGGGGTCGACGTCTTCCGTGTGTTCGACGCGCTGAACTGGGTCGAGAACATGCGGGTCTCGATCGATGCAATCCTCGCGTCGGGGAAGATCTGCGAGGGTGCGATCTGCTATACCGGTGACGTCTTCGACCCTGAAAGGTCGAAATATGACCGGGACTATTACCTCGGCATGGCGCGGGAACTCGCGGATGCGGGCGCGCATATCATCGGCCTGAAGGATATGGGCGGGCTTCTCAAACCGGCGGCGGCGCGGCTCCTTGTGCGGGCGATCAAGGATGAGACCGGACTGCCGCTTCACCTGCACACCCATGACACGAGCGGCATCGCGGGTGCCACGATCCTCGCGGCGGTCGAGGCGGGCGTCGATGCGGTCGATGCCTCGATGGACGCCTTTTCGGGCGGAACGTCACAGCCCTGCCTTGGCTCGATCGTCGAGGCGCTCCGGCATTCCGAGCGCGATACCGGCCTCGATATCGCGGCGGTGCGTGAGATTTCCGATTACTGGGAGGCCGTACGCGTTCAGTATGCGGCGTTCGAGGCAGGCCTGCAGGCGCCGGCTTCGGAGGTCTATCTTCACGAAATGCCGGGCGGACAGTTCACCAACCTCAAGGCACAGGCCCGCTCGATGGGTCTCGAGGAACGCTGGCCCGAGATCGCGCGGACCTATGCCGAGGTGAACCGGATGTTCGGCGATATCATCAAGGTGACGCCCTCCTCCAAGGTCGTGGGCGACATGACGCTTGTGATGGTTTCGCAGGGGCTGACCCGCGCGCAGGTGGAGGATCCGGACGTGGACGTCGCCTTCCCCGACAGCGTGATCGACATGATGCGCGGGGTGCTCGGACAGCCGCCAGGCGGATGGCCGGAAGCCCTGCAGAAGAAGGTGCTGAAAGGACAGGCCCCGTTGACCGTGCGGCCCGGCTCGGTGATCCCGCCCGCCGATCTTGAAGCTCTTGAGGCCGAGTTGCGCAAGAAGGCCGGCGACATGCCGGTCGATAACGAGGATTTCTGCGGATATCTGATGTATCCCAAGGTCTTCACCGATTATCTTTCGCGTCACAGGGAATACGGCCCCGTGCGAACGCTCCCGACCCCGGTCTATTTCTATGGCATGGAGCCGGGCGACGAGATCTCGGTCGAGATCGATCCGGGCAAGACAATCGAGGTCCGGCTGCAGACTGTCGGGGAGACCAACGAGGAGGGCGATGTCCGTGTCTTCTTCGAGCTCAACGGGCAGCCTCGGACCGTGCGCGTGCCCGATCGCAAGATCCAGTCGATCGCGCCGAAACGTCCCAAGGCCGAGGCCGGGAATGCCGACCATGTCTCCGCGCCCATGCCTGGTCTGGTCGCAAGCCTCGCGGTGAGCGAAGGACAGGAGGTTGCGCAGGGCGAGCTGATGCTGACCATCGAGGCGATGAAGATGGAAACCGGGCTCTACGCTGATCGCGCCGGCACCATCGGGACGCTCCATGTCCGGCCCGGCTCGCAGGTCGACGCGAAGGATCTCCTGCTGGAATTCCGGTCGGGCTGAGCGCTCCAATTCCTGCGCGGGTCGGATCGCGCCCGTCGCTACCTGAGCCTGTGCGGGCATCGGATCGTGCCGGAGCGGTCGACAACGGATGAGAATCGCCCGGGCGGTGGGATGCGGCAGGAATCCTGCCATCCGTTTCCACAGGCTGCCGCAGCGAAAAGGCGGTGCTCTGTGAAACAGCTATAGACAGTTGAGGCTCTTACTTTTGATGCTGCCTAGGCCATGTCTATTGGGACCGGCATAAACCGCATCCTAACCCCGATCCGTCAGCATCCCGGATGGGGCTAATCGGAAGCGGGGGCGTCCGGATGGGGTTGGGTTACAGGGCATTCGTATCGGAGGCGACATCCGCCCTCGGGCTGGCACTGCGGCTGGTGCGGCGCACCATTCGGCCAGGCAGGCTGCCCGCGGAGGGGATCGTACATGCACCGTTCACCGGCAGGGTCTGGGTTGTAGACGGCGACACCGTCGTGGTGAACCGCATCCGGGTGCGGCTTCTTGGAATGGATGCGCCCGAACTTTCGCAATACGGCGGACTCAAGGCGAAGTCGCACCTGATCCGATTGGCCGGTGGCCGCCGGGTGCGCGTGGTACCGGAGGGGCTCGATTGCTACGGTCGGGTTCTGGCAACGATCTGGCTGGGAGAGGTCGATCTGGGTGAACGAATGGTGCGCGACGGCTTCGCCCGCGGCGAAAGCCACTTTGATCGGCGCTATGCAGTCGCGGAAGCCGAGGCGAGACGGTTCGGCGCGGGTCTCTGGGCGGGCAACCCACGCCACGGGATCCGCGATCCGGCGCGCCATCGCGCGTCGCGCAGAACCCCAAAACCGAGCGACCAGTTGTGAGGGTTCGGTCACTCGGGGTGCGGACTTGAACCCGGGCAACGCGACAGCAGATAGATCGCCACCCAGTTGAAGCCGGCGTCAACGCCCTGTTCCTCCAGCCATTCCTCCTGCAATCTGTAGGCTGGGCGCTCCATTTCGCCGACGCAGCGCCAGTCGTATTCTTCCTGCCTGTAGTGCACCAGTTCGTGCAGAAGGACACTGATATCGAAAGTGTCTTCGGGGCTCCACGGTCGCACGAGGAACACCTTGAGGCGGTCCGGATCGTAGAAGCCCCGCATGTCGTCGGTCACCTCGCAAAGCGCGCCGCCGACCATGAGTTCGGTTCCGACATCGATGAAACCGATAGACGGCCCCTCATCGTCGGGATGGTCATAACTGCATCGCTCGTCGAGCCAGTGATCCAGATCCGCGACCAGGTCGGCGATCACACGCGGAGGCGGATCCACGCCCTCTGCGCGTGTTTCGCATGCGTGAGTGCCCATGCCGAGAAAGAGGGCGGCAACGAGCCGGGTTATGCCATGTGTCTTCAAACCATTCCCTGCGTCCTGCCCCTTGGCGACTTCGTCCAAGGAAAACCCGCGTGGCTCTCGACGTCAACCCGTGGCGGTGAGGCTGGAAATCACACTGCGCAGGGCCGGAGCGAGGTCTTCCGCGATCAGGCCGGGGCCGCTCTCACTGCCGGCGGCGCCATGCATCCAGACGGCGGCGCAGGCGGCCTCGAAGCCGGGCATGCCCTGAGCGGCCAGTCCCGTCGCGATGCCGGTCAGCACGTCCCCGGACCCGGCCGTTGCGAGCCAGGGCGGGGCATTGGCGTTGATCGCCGCGCGACCGTCGGGTGATGCGATCACCGTGTCGGCGCCCTTGAGCACCACGACGGCCCCGCTGCGGCGGGCAGCGTCGCGTGCCCTTGCCGTGCGCCCGATCACACCGCCCGTCAGGTCGGGGAAAAGCCTGGAAAACTCGCCCCCATGCGGCGTGATCAGTGTTGCCGTGTCGCGTTTCGATATCGCGTCAAAGAGGGCGTCCGGGTTCTCGGCGAACATGGTCAGCGCATCGGCGTCGAGCACCGTCACGGCGTTGCTTTCTAGGGCTGCCAGCACCAAGGCGCGCTCTGATGCACCGGTGCCTAGCCCGGGGCCGAGCCCGACTGCGGTGAAACGTTGATCCGCGAGGATTTCGGACAGGTCCGCGTTGTCGTCCACCCGGCGCAGCATGACAGCCGTGAGATGGCCCGCATTGACGGCAAGGGCGTTGCCGGGGCTGGCCATGGTAACGAGGCCTGCGCCGGCGCGCAGCGCTGCGCCGGCGGCGAGCCGTGCCGCACCGGTGCGGATCATCGGGCCGGAGACGACAAGCGCATGGCCACGATCGTATTTGTGATCCGCTGGGCCGGGAATTCGCAGCATGGCTCGCCAGAGAGGCGGCGCGTTTTCGAAAAGCTGCGGGCTGATGGTCTCCAGCACCTGTGGTCCTATGCCGATCTGCGCGAGATGAAGCCGGCCACAGAGGCTTCGGCCGGGCTCGAGCAGGTGGCCGGGCTTCTTGCGAAAGAAGGTCACGGTCGCGGCAGCCGCGACGGAGCAGCCCAGCGGTTGCCCGGTGATCGATGAGAGGCCGCTCGGCAGATCGACCGCGACGACAGGAGCCGGGCTTGCATTCATCGCGGCCACAAGCGCCGCTGACTCGCCGGTCACGGGCCGGTCGAGTCCGGCCCCGAACAACGCGTCCACGATGACGGCGGCCTCCGGCAGTGGTGTGGTCGCGGGCTGGAATTGCGCCCGACCATCTGTCGCGCGCGATGGCTGCGTCGCCCTTCAGCCGCCCGGGGTCGCCGAAGAGCATCACGGTGACACTCCGTCCGCTGCGGGCCAGAAGGCGGGCGGCCACGATACCGTCGCCGCCGTTGTTGCCGGGTCCGGCGACCACCAGGACCGGGCCGTCCGGAGACGTCGCGGTCACGGTCGCCGCGAGGGCCGCGCCGGCGGCCTCCATGAGCGTCATGCCCGGAATTCCGCCTTCGATCGTAAGTGCGTCTGCGCGGCCCATCTCTGCGGCAGTGAGAAGTTCCAGCATCTCAACGCTCCGCCAGCGCTGCCTGAATCCGGAGATACTCGGTGATGTTGTCGAGATCGACGATGCCGGCAAGCGCCCCGGCGCGGGTGATGCAGACAAGCCGGGTTCGGTCTTCCTGCAGGTCCGCCATCAGCCGGTCGAGCGGGGTGCCGACCTCTGCCGTGCGGGCCGGCTCCATGACCTGCACGACGCGGCCATCGGCACCCAGATCGCGCAGGCCGCGCAGAAGGGCGGTCTGGCTCAGCACCCCGACCACCGCGCCATCCTCGACGACCGGAAAGTCCTTCTGCGAGCCTGACAGCGTGAGTTCGACGACGCGGGCGAGAGGATCGCCGGGGTGGGCGACCTGGAAATCGGTGATCATCGCCCGTCCGGCGGGCCGTCCGCTCAGACGGGCGTCGTCTTCCGCGGCGCCAGCCTCAGCGCCCGCGCCGATCCAGACGAAGACCGCGATCAGGATCAGGAACGGGTTGCCCATGAGGCCGAGAAAGCCAAGGCCGATCGCGAGAGCCTGGCCGATCCGGGCAGCCGTCCGGGTCGCGCGCACCCTGTCCGTGCGCATCGCAAGGGCCGCGCGCAGGACCCTGCCGCCATCCATCGGGAATGCCGGAAGCATGTTGAACAGCGCCAGCATGAGGTTGGCGGCCAGCAGACTCTGCAGGAGGCCCGCGCCCGCAATGTCGAAGCCGCCGAGTATCCGTTCGCTGCCGAGCGCAGCCAGAAGCAGGAACAGGCCGGCTGCGATCACCAGATTGACCGCCGGCCCTGCGAGGGCGACGATCATTTCTTCCCGAGGATCCTTCGGCATGCCTTCGAGCATCGCGACGCCACCGATCGGCAGAAGCGTGATGTGGCGGGTGCCGACCCCGAAACGCCGCGCGGTGAGAGCGTGACCGTATTCGTGCAGCAGCACGCAGAGGAAGAGAAGAAGAATAAGGACGAGGCCGGTAAGGACCCCTTCGAAGGTACCCGTTTCAGACCAGTAGATCGTTCCGATCCACAACAGCAGGAGGAAAAAGGTGGCATGGACGAAGACGTCGATGCCGGCGAATCGCCCAAGTTTCAGGGACCACTTCACGCGTATCGTTCCTTCCCGCCCAGCGGCGCCTTGCCTCTTCTGCGGCGCGAAAGTCATGGTGCCTCTCTTCCGTCTCGGGATGCAAGCAGAAGCCCTCGATTCTTCTGCAGCGCATACCGGTTTTCGGTTCGCGTCGGAGGCCCGGACCGGTTAGTGTGCAAGTGCGAACAGCCGGAGAGGCAAAGATGACGATCCGCAATCTCGACAGGGTTCTCGCGCCACGCTCCGTTGCCGTGATCGGTGCCTCGGAACGCCCGGGGTCGGTTGGTGCCGTGGTTATGCGGAACATCATCGATGGCGGATTCGAGGGACCGGTCTGGCCGGTGAATCCGAAGCATGACACGCTGCACGGGCTGGCCTGTGCGAAGCGGGTGCAGGATCTTACGGACATACCCGATCTGGCGGTGATCGTCACCCCGGCGAGGTCCGTTCCCGGGATCGTCGCCAGCCTAGGGAAATTCGGCTGCAAGGCGGCCTGCGTGATCACCGCCGGGCTCACCGAAGCGAACGGTCTGCGCCAGAAGATGCTGGATGCTGCGAAACCGCATCTGATGCGGATCATAGGCCCAAATACGGTCGGACTTATCGTTCCGCCGGTGAAGCTCAATGCCAGCTTCGCGCACATGGCGCCCGAACCCGGACGGATAGCGCTTCTGTCGCAGTCGGGCGCCATCGTGACCACGCTGATCGACTGGGCATCCGAGCATGGGGTCGGGTTCTCGCAGGTGGTGTCCCTCGGCGACATGGCCGATGTGGATGCCGGGGACTACCTCGATCTGCTCGGACTGGACGTCAATACCCGCGCCATCCTGGTCTATCTCGAAAGCATTCCGCAGGCGCGAAAGTTCTTGTCCGCGGCCCGGGCGACATCTCGTCTGAAGCCGGTCATTGCCATCAAGGCAGGCAGGTCCGAACTCGCGGCCAAAGCCGCTGCCACCCATACCGGCGCTCTGTCTGGGGCGGACGACGTGGTTGAGGCAGCACTCGAGCGGTCGGGCGTACTGCGCGTCCGAGGGTTGGCCGAGATGTTCGCGGCGGCAGAGACGGTATCGCGTTTCCGTCCGCTCAAGCGTGCCCGGCTCGGGATCGTGACCAATGGCGGCGGCGCGGGAGTGCTGGCGGTCGACCGTCTGATGGAAGGATCCGGAGAACTCGCGACGCTTTCCCCGGAGACGCTCCGCAAGCTCGACCGCTCGCTGCCGGAAAACTGGAGCCGTGGCAATCCGGTCGACATCATCGGCGATGCGCCGGCGGAGCGTTACGTGGCGGCACTGGAGGGCGTGGCGGCGGACCGCAACGTGGACGTAATCCTCGTAATGAACTGTCCCACCGCACTCGCCTCGCCGTCCGAGGCTGCGGAAGCCGTAGCGGCGCGCGTGGAAAACGGGCTTCTCAATCGAAAGCCCGTGCTGTCTTGCTGGCTCGGGGGTCCCAATGCGCGTTCGGCGCAACAGATCCTGAGACGGTCGGGCGTCGCGAGTTACAGCACGCCGGCCGCGGCTACCGGGGCGGTCGGTCATCTGACGGATTGGGGCCGCGCGCAGGCCGCGCTCCTGCACGTTCCGGACCGCAAGGTCGAGGAGGCGCTGCGCCATACGCCCTCCGGTGCGCGCCGTCGTGCGATGGAAGTGATCGGTGCGGTCGCCGAAGACCGGCGCAGAATCCTGACGGAGCCAGAAGCGAAGCGCATCCTCGCCGCTTACGGAATTCCGGTCCCGGCGCTCGAATTGGCGAGGACGCCGGACGATGTCAGGCTCGCCGCCGCCGGGCTGCTGCAGGAGCATGGGCGGGTGGTCGTGAAACTCCTGTCGCGCGACGTGAGCCACAAATCCGATATCGGCGGCGTGGTGCTGAACGTCGAGACGCCGCGCCAGGCCGAAGATGCCGCCCGCGCCATTGCCGAGCGACTGGCAAAGGCCCAGCCGAAGGCGCGGCTGGACGGTTTCTCCGTTCAGCCGATGATCCGGCGCCCGGGATCCCAGGAACTGATCGTCGGGGTCAGTCACGATCCGATCTTTGGCCCGGTGATCCTGTTCGGGGCGGGCGGTGTTGCAGTCGAGGTCCTGCGGGATACCGCGATCGGGCTACCGCCGCTCGATGCCAGTCTTGCGGGGGATCTGATCGCCAAGACCCGGATCTCGCAGATCCTGGCCGGGTTCCGGGATCATCCAGCCGCCGACGTGGCGGCATTGCGCGGGGTGATCGTCGCGGTGTCCCACATGATCGAAGATCTGCCCTGCCTGCGCGGCGTGGACATCAATCCGCTCGTCGCCGATGCGGCGGGCGTGATCGCGCTCGATGCGCGCATCGAGATCGATCCGGACGACCTCGCGCGCACCGGTCCCAATCCGGACCTCGCCATCCGGCCTTATCCGGCCGACTGGCGCCGCGAGGTCGCGCTGAAGGACGGCCGCTACACCGTGCGACCTGTCCGACCTGCAGATGCGCTGCTCTATACTGCGTTCTTCGAGAAACTCGATCCCAACGACGTGCGGTTGCGGTTCATGGCGCCAATGCGACAGCTTCCCGAGGAGATGGCGCTGAGGTTCACACAGCTCGACTACGACCGGGACATGGCCTTTGTGGCAATCGCTCCGGACGGCTCGCTGGCCGGTGTCTCGCGCCTTTCCTGCACGCCGGCGCATGACGAGGCGGAATACGCGCTCCTGGTGCGCAGCGACCTTCACGGCCGTGGTCTCGGAACCGTTCTGATGACGCAGCTCATCGATTACGCCCGTTCAGACGGCATCGAGCGGCTGCAAGGCATGGTTCTCGCGGAAAACGAGGGCATGCTAGGTCTGATCCAGCGTCTCGGCTTCAAGGCAAGGCTCGACCCCGAAGATCGCGGCGTGATGAACACCTGGCTCGATATCGCGGCTGCGCAGTGACGATGCTGTATTTGGCCGGAAAGCAGCTTGCCGCCTCCCGAGTCGGTGCATAGGATCAGCTTGACTGGTCGGAGCAAGGCATATTGACCGGGAGGGCGGGCCGGAGGGTGGCACCGGCGAAAAACCGGAGTGAGGATTTGACCGAAACCGCTGAAAAGACGCCGCTCAACGCCGTGCATCGGTCTCTTGGCGCCCGACTGGTTGAGTTCGCGGGTTACGAGATGCCGTTGAATTACCCGTCCGGGGTTCTCGCTGAACACCTTCATGTCAGGGCGGCCGCGGGAGCTTTCGATATCAGTCACATGGGTCAGATCGAGGTTCGTGCGAAATCGGGTGATCCGGCTGACGCGGCACGCGCGCTGGAGGCGCTTGTTCCGGTCGACGTACTGGATCTTCCAAGCGGCAGGCAACGCTACGCCATGTTCACGAATACCGATGGTGGGCTGAGCGACGACCTGATGATTGCCAATCGTGGTGATCATTTGCTGCTGGTGGTGAATGCCGCCCGCAAGCACGAAGATCTGGCCTTGCTCGAGGCCGGGCTGTCGGAGACGTGCGCGGTCGATCTGCTCGACCGGGCGCTGATCGCACTTCAGGGGCCGGCTGGCGGCGGCCGTGCTCGCGGGCATGCATCCTGATGTCGGTCTGATGCGGTTCATGGACGTTCGGACGATCGATTTCCAGAGCGTCCGCGCGGTCGTCTCCCGCTCGGGCTACACCGGCGAGGACGGGTTCGAGATCGCGCTGGCGGCCGGGTCGGCGCGTGATTTCTTCGAACGGCTGGTGAGCGATCCGCGGGTGTTGCCGATCGGACTGGGCGCACGTGACTCGCTTCGTCTCGAGGCAGGGCTCTGTCTCTACGGTCACGATATAGATGAGACGACCAGCGTGGTCGAGGCCGGCCTCGAATGGGCCATCCAGCCGGCCCGGCGGTCGGGTGGTGTGCGACCGGGCGGTTTTCCTGGCGCGGAGCGGATCCTCGCGCAGATCGCCGAGGGTGCTGAGCGGCGTCGGGTCGGACTGCGTCCTGAGGGACGTGCGCCGATGCGGGAAGGCACCCCGCTTTTCGCGGCCGAGGATGACGAAGACCAGGTCGGCCGGATCACGTCCGGCGGGTTCGGGCCCAGTATCGGCGCGCCGGTTGCCATGGGCTATGTCCCGATCGAGCTTGCGGCGGCCGGCACGCGTCTCTGGGCCGAGTTGCGCGGCCGCAGGCTGCCTGTCACGGTCACGAAATTGCCGTTCATCCAGCCGGGCTACAAGCGCGGCTGATCAGTGGAGACGTGAATGCTGAGATACACCGAGGAACACGAATGGTTGAAGCTTGAAGGGGACGAGGTGACCGTCGGCATCACGGAGCACGCCGCCGAGCAGCTTGGCGATCTGGTTTTCGTGGAACTGCCCGACGAGGGCATCACTGTCGCTAAGGGCGACGAGATCGTGACCATCGAGAGCGTGAAGGCGGCGAGCGACATCACGGCCCCGCTCGATGGCGTCATCACCGAGGTCAATCCGGTCATCGTCGAGAACCCGGCCCTCGTGAACGAGGACCCGATGGAGGACGGCTGGTTCTTCAAGATGACGCCAACCGACCTTTCGGAGCTTGAGGGGCTTATGGACGAGGAGGCCTACGCCAAGTTCATCGCCTGACCCGAGCCGGAAAGGACGGACCCATGCCGATCAAGGAAACAGAATACCATCCCTACGATTTCGCCAACCGCCGCCACATCGGGCCGTCCCCGGACGAGATGGACCGGATGCTCGAAGCCGTGGGGGCGTCAAGTCTCGATTCGTTGATCGACGAAACGGTGCCGTCGGACATCCGGCAGCGGGCGCTGCTTGCTTTCGGCCCCGCGCTTTCCGAGCAAGGCGTGTTGCACAGGTTGCGACAGGTTGCGGCGAAGAACCGGGTGCTCACCTCGATGATCGGGCAGGGCTACTACGGAACCTTCGTTCCGCCGGCGATCCAGCGCGGCATCCTCGAGAATCCAGCGTGGTACACGGCCTACACCCCCTACCAGCCCGAGATCAGCCAGGGACGGCTCGAGGCCCTGCTGAATTTTCAGACCATGATCTGCGACCTGACCGGCCTCGACGTGTCGAATGCCTCGCTGCTCGACGAGGCGACGGCGGCAGCTGAGGCGATGGCGCTTGCGCAGCGCTCGGCGAAATCGAAGGCGCGCGCCTTCTTCGTCGACCGGCATTGCCATCCGCAGACCATCGAGGTGATCCGCACCCGCGCGGAGCCGCTCGGCTGGGAAGTGATCGTGGGTGATCCGTTCGTCGATCTCGAGCCGGAAGCGGTCTTTGGCGCGATCTTTCAGTATCCCTGCACCTACGGCCATATCCATGATTTCGCTGGTCCGATCGCCGATCTCCATGCCGCGCAGGCGCTGGCCTGCATGGCGGCCGATCCGCTCGCGCTGACGCTGCTGAAGCCGCCGGGCGAGATGGGTGCGGACATCGCCGTCGGATCGACCCAGCGGTTTGGCGTGCCGATGGGCTTCGGCGGGCCGCACGCGGCCTACATGGCGGTCAGGGACGGCCTCAAGCGGGCGATGCCGGGGCGGATCGTCGGGGTCTCCATCGACGCCCGGGGCAATCGTGCCTACCGTCTTAGCCTCCAGACCCGCGAGCAGCATATCCGTCGCGAGAAGGCGACGTCGAATGTCTGCACGGCGCAGGCGCTGCTTGCGGTCATGGCGTCGATGTATGCGGTATTTCACGGCCCGGAGGGTCTCAAGGCCATTGCGCAGCGCATTCACCGCAAGACCGTGCGGCTTGTGAAGGGGCTCGAAAGCCTCGGCTTCACCGTGACACCGGCCGCCTTCTTCGACACGATCACGGTCGAGGTCGGGGCGCTTCAGGGCGTGATCCTGAAGGCCGCGCGGGCCGAAGGTATCAACCTGCGGCGGGTCGGTTCGGACCGCATCGGCATCAGCGTCGACGAGACCACCCGGCGCGAACACACCAATCGGGTATGGCGGGCCTTCGGTGGCGACATGCTCGATCGCGATCTCGACCATGAATACCGGCTTCCTGAACATCTCTTCAGGACAAGCCCGTACCTAACTCATCCGATATTCCACATGAATCGGGCCGAGGCTGAGATGACGCGCTACATGCGCCGGCTGGCGGACCGTGACCTGGCCCTCGACCGGGCGATGATTCCGCTCGGCTCCTGTACGATGAAGCTCAATGCCGCGGCGGAGATGATGGCGCTGACGTGGCCGGAATTCGGAAGTCTCCATCCTTTCGTGCCGGAGGATCAGGCAGCGGGCTATGCCGAACTGATCGGCGATCTGTCCGACAAGCTCTGCGCGATCACGGGCTATGATGCGATCTCGATGATGCCGAATTCCGGCGCGCAGGGTGAATACGCCGGGCTGCTGACGATCCGCGCCTATCATCTGGCGCGCGGCGATGCGCACCGGGACGTCTGCCTGATACCGACATCGGCACACGGAACGAATCCCGCCAGTGCGCATATGGCGGGCATGCAGGTCGTCGTGGTGAAGGCAGCGGAAAACGGCGATATCGATGTCGTGGATTTCCGCGCCAAGGCAGAGGCGCATGGCGATCGGTTGGCCGCCTGCATGATCACCTATCCCTCGACCCATGGTGTGTTCGAGCGCACCGTACGCGAAGTGTGCGAGATCACGCATGCTCATGGTGGCCAGGTCTATCTTGACGGAGCCAACCTCAATGCGCTGGTCGGGCTGGCGCGACCCGGCGATTTCGGTGCCGATGTAAGTCATCTCAATCTGCACAAGACGTTCTGCATCCCGCATGGTGGCGGTGGCCCCGGCATGGGGCCGATCGGTGTTCGGGCGCATCTTGCCGCTTTCCTGCCGGGTCGGGAGGGAGGCGCCGGCGCCGTATCCGCCGCACCCTATGGCTCGCCTTCACTGCTCACGATCTCTTGGGCCTATTGCCTCATGATGGGAGGTGCGGGGCTGACGCAGGCCACGAAGGTCGCGATCCTGAATGCGAACTACATCGCGGCGCAGCTGCGTGACGTCTACCCGATCCTCTACGCCTCGGAATCGGGTCGGGTGGCGCATGAATGCATCGTCGATACCCGCGTCCTGCGCGATCGCGCCGGCGTTACCGTGGATGATATCGCCAAGCGGCTCGTGGATTGCGGCTTCCATGCTCCGACGATGTCATGGCCGGTCGCCGGGACCCTGATGATCGAACCGACGGAGAGTGAACCGAAAGCCGAACTCGACCGGTTCGTGATGGCGATGCGGGCGATCGCGGCGGAAGCGGGCGATATCGAGGAGGGGCGGGCGGACCCGGAAAACAATCCGCTCAAGCGTGCCCCGCACACCGTCGAGGATCTCGTCGGTGACTGGGATCGGCCCTACAGCCGCGAGCAGGCGTGCTATCCGCCGGGGGCGTTCCGAGTGGACAAGTACTGGGCACCGGTCAACCGGGTCGACAATGCGTACGGCGACCGGCATCTGATCTGCTCCTGCCCGCCGCTCGAAAGCTACGCCGAAGCCGCCGAATAGTGGTATTTTTGCACCCCACCGAGGCTCAGCCGAGTCCGCCGTTGCCCCATCGCGCCCGCCCCGGGGAGTGGGACGTTTTGTCCGGTGCGGTCGGGGTTTCCTGTGTTAACATGACGCCTCGTTCGGTTGACCTTCCGCCCGGCCACCGATAAGTCTCGCCAAGGATTTCGGTGCGGCCTGGCCACGGTTTGCCGCACTGGCGAAAACGACGATTGAGTCGGAGGGCGCTTCTTGGAAGATCTTCTGCGCGACTATCTGCCAATCCTGATTTTTCTCGGACTCGCCATAGCGTTGGGCCTGATACTCCTGCTAGCGGCACTTCTCGTTGCCCCGAGCAACCCGGACCCCGAGAAGACCTCCGCCTACGAATGCGGCTTCAATGCCTTCGACGATGCGCGCATGAAGTTCGATGTACGCTTCTACCTCGTCTCGATCCTCTTCATCATCTTCGATCTCGAGGTCGCGTTCCTGTTTCCCTGGGCGGTCAGCTTCCAGCATATCGGTGAGTTCGGTTTCTGGTCGATGATGGTGTTCCTCGGCGTGCTGACCATCGGATTCGCTTATGAATGGAGAAAGGGAGCGCTCGAATGGGAGTAATGGATCCGGCGCCTGCCCTCGCCAATCAGGCCGGTGCCGACAAGGAAAACGCCGCCCGCGCGCTGTCGGATGAACTTGCGGACAAGGGATTTCTCGTCACCTCTACGGCGGATGCGATCAACTGGGCGCGCACCGGATCGCTGCACTGGATGACTTTCGGGCTCGCCTGTTGCGCGGTCGAAATGATGCACACTTCGATGCCCCGCTACGATCTCGAGCGGTTCGGCACCGCGCCGCGCGCCAGCCCGCGCCAGTCGGATCTGATGATCGTAGCCGGCACGCTGACCAACAAGATGGCGCCGGCCCTTCGCAAGGTCTACGACCAGATGCCGGAGCCGCGCTACGTGATCTCGATGGGCTCCTGCGCCAACGGCGGCGGCTACTACCATTACAGCTATTCGGTGGTGCGCGGCTGCGACCGGATCGTTCCGGTCGACATCTACGTTCCGGGATGCCCGCCGACCGCCGAGGCGTTGCTCTACGGCATCCTTCAGTTGCAGCGAAAGATCCGTCGCACCGGAACGATCACACGCTGAGGAGTCGGCTGGTTGCGCGGGGAGAGAAAATGACTACCGCTCTTGAGGAACTCAGAGAAGCAATCGAGTTGCGCCAGGAGGCGGCGATCGACACGGCAACCGTGGTGCGTGACGAACTCACCATCACCATCACGCCGTCGTCGATCCCGGAGTTCATCGCCTGGCTCAAGACCGACCCGACCTGCCGGTTCACCACCCTTATCGACATCACGGCAGTGGACTGGCCCGGGCGAGAAAAGCGTTTCGAGATCGTCTACCATTTCCTCTCCATGCATCTCAATCTGCGCATCCGGGTCAAGGCCGACATCCGGGAGGGCGATATCGTCCCGTCGATAACGGGGCCGTTTCCGGCCGCCGACTGGTACGAGCGCGAAGTGTTCGACATGTACGGGATCCTGTTCTCGGGCCATCCCGACCTGCGGCGCATTCTCACCGATTACGGCTTTCGCGGGCATCCGCTGCGCAAGGACTTCCCGACCACGGGCTATGTGGAACTGCGGTACGACGAGGAGCAGAAGCGTGTGGTCTACGAGCCGGTGAAGCTGACGCAGGAGTACCGGCAGTTCGACTTCATGAGCCCCTGGGAAGGCGCCGAATACATCCTTCCCGGCGACGAGAAGAAGAAGGAGGCGATCTGATGGAATTCCTCATTTTTGTTGTCTTCTCGGCTCTCACGATCATTCCGATGTGGAAACTTCTGGACAAGGCGAACTACAACCCTCTCTGGGCGCTGGCTTGCCTGATCCCGTTCGGGCTGATCGTGCTTCTATGGCTGATTGCAGGGCGGCTTGCGCCTTCCGATGGAACGAGGGACTGACGCATGGACGGCGGAAACACCGATATTCTGACCGGCGAACAGAGCATTCGGAACTTCAACATCAATTTTGGCCCGCAACATCCTGCGGCGCATGGAGTGCTGCGGCTCGTCCTCGAACTGGACGGTGAGGTGGTCGAGCGCTGCGATCCGCATATCGGCCTGCTGCACCGCGGCACCGAGAAGCTGATGGAGAGCCGGACGTACCTCCAGAACCTGCCTTATCTCGACCGTCTCGACTATGTGGCGCCGATGAACCAGGAGCACGCCTGGTGTCTCGCGATCGAGAAGCTCACCGAGACCCCGGTGACGCGACGTGCGAGCCTGATCCGCGTTCTCTACTCCGAGATCGGCCGCGTGCTGAACCATCTGCTGAACGTCACAACGCAGGCGATGGATGTCGGCGCGCTGACCCCGCCGCTCTGGGGCTTCGAGGAACGCGAGAAGCTGATGATCTTTTACGAGCGTGCCTGCGGGGCGCGCCTGCATGCGGCCTACTTCCGGCCCGGTGGCGTGCATCAGGACCTGCCGCAGGACCTGATCGACGATATCGGTGCATGGGCGCGGGAATTCCCGGCGATGCTCGATGATATCGAGGGGCTGCTGACCGAGAACCGCATCTTCAAGCAACGCAATGTCGATGTGGCGATCATAAGCCCGGAGGAATGCCAGACGCTCGCGATGTCGGGCGTGATGGTGCGTGGCTCGGGCCTCGCCTGGGATCTTCGGCGGGCGCAGCCCTACGAGTGCTACGACGAGTTCGATTTCCGCATTCCGGTGGGCAAGAACGGGGATTGCTACGACAGGTATCTTTGCCGAATGGCCGAGATGCGCGAAAGCGTGCGGATCATCGAGCAGGCGATCGTCAAACTCGACTCCTGCAAGGGGCAGGATGTGCTGACCCGCGGCAAGATCACGCCGCCGCCGCGCGCCGAGATGAAGACCTCGATGGAAGCGCTGATCCACCATTTCAAGCTCTACACCGAGGGTTTCCACGTGCCCGCCGGCGAGGTCTATGCCGCTGTCGAAGCGCCCAAGGGCGAGTTCGGGGTCTATCTCGTCGCCGACGGTACCAACAAGCCCTGGAAGGTGAAGCTGCGGGCGCCGGGCTTCCCGCACCTGCAGGCGATGGACCATGTCTGCCGGGGTCACATGCTGGCTGACGTCTCGGCGGCACTGGGCTCCTTCGATATCGTGTTCGGAGAGGTTGATCGCTGATGCTCCGCAGACTTCATCCCGAGCAGCCCGAGAGTTTCGCCTTCACGCCGGCCAATCTCGACTGGGCGAAGGGCCAGATCGCCAAGTATCCCGAGGGTCGTCAGGCGAGTGCCGTGATCCCGCTGCTGTGGCGGGCGCAGGAACAGGATGGCTGGGTGACCGAGCGGGCGATCGAGACCGTGGCCGAGATGCTCGGCATGGCAAAGATCCGCGTGCTGGAGGTGGCGAGCTTCTATTTCATGTTCCAGCTCAAGCCGGTCGGGTCGGTCGCGCATGTGCAGGTCTGCGGAACCACGTCCTGCATGATCTGCGGCGCGGAGGACCTGATCGCCGTTTGTCGCAGGAAGATCGCTCCTGCCGCGCACACGCTGTCTTCGGACGGGCGGTTTTCGTGGGAAGAAGTCGAGTGCCTTGGCGCCTGCTCCAACGCGCCGATGGCGCAGATCGGCAAGGATTACTACGAGGATCTGACCGCGGAGCGCTTTGCCGACATCCTCGATGCGCTGGCGCGCGGCGAGGTCCCGACCCCGGGGCCGCAGAACGGTCGGTTCGCGTCCGAGCCCGCCGAGGGTCTGACATCGCTCAACGATGGCGAGCCGGATTATTCGCACAACGCCTCGGTTACGCTGGCGCTCGACATGGGTGATACCGTCAAGCGGATCACCGGCGACGAGCCGGCGCCCCGCGTGCTGATGCCGGCTGGCGCCGCCGGGGGGCGCATGGCCCGGCCGTCCGAGATCCGCAAGGAACGGGCGGATGCCGGTGCGCCTGCGGCTTCGGTCCCGGAACCCGCGGCCGCGCCGGACAAAGTCGGGGCCGGGAGCGGCACGCGACCGCTGGCGCTCGAGGCGCCGCGCGGCGGAGCGGCCGACGATCTGACGCGGATCAACGGCGTCGGTCCTGTCCTGCAGGGCAAGCTCAACGCGCTGGGCTTCTGGCATTTCGATCAGATTGCGTCCTGGACAGCCGAAGAGGTTGCGTGGATTGACCAGAATATGGTGGATTTCAAGGGCCGCGCCTCGCGTGACGAATGGGTGAGACAGGCACGCGAATTGGCGAAGAGCGAGAACTGAAGCCGGGGCTGGCTGTGTGCAGGTGGAGCAGAGCTCAACCAAGGGGAAGGAAATTCAGATGGCTGCAAGAGCGTCTTACATCGGGGACGGCACCTTCACCGTTCTCATGAGCTTCATCTTCGCCGCGATCTTCGGTCTCGGCATCGGGTTCGCCTATGCCGTTCTCCAGGAGCAGGGCTGGGCCGCGGGATCGATGATCGCGGGCGCAGTGGCGGTGGTCGGCGGCGGGCTCCTGAGCTTCGTGCTGACGCGCAAGCCGTTGCCGCCGCCCAACACGGTCGCGGCCCCCGTAGCCCCGAAGCAGGGCGCCTATTTCGTCGCGGGCGGTGCGACCGGGGTAGTCCCGACCGGTTCATCCTCCGGCGAGACGATTTCGGACCGGATCGGGGCCGCGCTTGGCGGCGTGACCGGCGCATTCGATGCGGCGAGCGACAAGGTCAAGGATGCGGCCGCTGCAGCGGGAGCGAAGTTCGACAAGGCGACCGAGCCTGCCGTGGAGACCGTGCGGGACAGCGCGGAAGCCGTGGGCGAGACGGTTCAGGAAACCGCGGACGGCGCGAACCAGCGGGTGCGGGACGCCGCCAAGGCCGCCGGGGAGGCCGCGCGCTTCATGTCGGAGCCGGTGGCGGAAGCGACGGCCGAATCCGACGATGCTCCGCGGGGAACCCGGCCGGACCTCCTGCCGGCCGCTCGGGACGGTGGCGCAGATGATCTGAAGAAAATCAAGGGTGTAGGCCCGAAACTCGAAGGGTCTCTGAACGAGATCGGCGTCTGGCACTTCGACCAGATCGCCTCCTGGAATGCCGACGAGGTGGCCTGGGTTGATACTAATCTCGTGCAGTTCAAGGGGCGCTGCAGCCGCGATGAATGGGTTGCTCAGGCAAAGATCCTTGCGGCCGGCGGCGAGACCGAGTTCTCCGAGCGGGTCGACAAGGGTGATGTCTACTGATGGGCCAATCGGGGCCGGATCACAGGGAGGATGGCATGCGGGCCCAGACGCGGCTCGCGTCCATCGTTATCCTCGTCGCCATGGTGGCGTGGATGGGGGGATCGATGCTCGGAGGTGCGCTCGGCGTGCCGGTTCGCTTCGCCTTCCTGCTCGATCTGGCCTGTCTCGGGGCGCTGACCTGGGCGCTGGTGGTGTTGCTGAGAGTGTGGCGTGCGCGCCGTGAACTGGAGAACTGATCGACATGCTCGCCGACAAGGATCGCATCTTCACCAATCTCTACGGCATGTTCGACCGCTCGCTGGCCGGAGCGAAGGCGCGCGGGCACTGGGACGGCACCGCCGGGCTGATCCAGATGGGCCGCGAAAAGGTCATCGAGGAGGTCAAGGCGAGCGGGCTGCGCGGTCGCGGCGGTGCGGGCTTTCCGACCGGGCTGAAATGGTCGTTCATGCCGAAGGAAAGCGACGGGCGGCCGCATTATCTCGTTGTGAATGCGGATGAATCCGAGCCGGGCACCTGCAAGGACCGCGAGATCATGCGCCACGACCCGCATACGCTGGTCGAGGGCTGCCTGATCGCCGGCTTCGCGATGAACGCGCATGCCGGGTATATCTACATCCGGGGCGAGTATATCCGCGAGCGCGAGGCGTTGCAGCTGGCGATCGACGAGGCCTATGATGCGGGGCTTCTGGGCAAGAACGCCGCCGGGTCGGGGTGGGACTTCGACCTGTACCTGCATCACGGCGCCGGGGCCTATATCTGTGGCGAGGAAACCGCGCTGCTCGAGAGCCTCGAGGGGCGCAAGGGCATGCCGCGGCTGAAGCCGCCTTTCCCTGCGAATACAGGTCTTTACGGCGCGCCGACGACGGTGAACAACGTCGAGTCGATCGCGGTGGTGCCGACGATCCTGCGGCGGGGGGCGGGGTGGTTCGCGAATTTCGGGCGGCCGAACAATGCGGGCACGAAGGTCTTCGCGATCTCGGGGCACGTGAACAATCCCTGCGTCGTCGAGGAGGCGATGTCGATCCCGCTGCAGGAACTGCTGGAGCGGCATTGCGGCGGTGTCCGGGGCGGCTGGAAGAACCTCAAGGCCGTAATTCCCGGCGGCTCTTCGGTGCCGTGCCTGCCGCATAACGTCTGCCACGACGCGATCATGGACTTCGACTGGCTGCGCGAACAGCGCTCCGGGCTCGGGACGGCGGCGGTGATCGTGATGGATCAGTCGACCGATATCATCAAGGCTATCTGGAGACTTAGCGCCTTCTACAAGCACGAGAGCTGCGGCCAGTGCACGCCCTGCCGCGAGGGGACGGGCTGGATGATGCGGGTGATGGAGCGGCTGGTGACCGGCGATGCCGAGCCCGAGGAAATCGACATGCTGCTCGACGTCACCAAGCAGGTCGAGGGGCACACGATCTGCGCGCTGGGGGATGCGGCGGCCTGGCCGATCCAGGGGCTGATCCGGCATTACCGCAACGAGATCGAGGACAGGATCAAGCACAAGCGCACCGGACGGGTGAGCGCGGTGGCGGCGGAGTGAAAAGGTCGGCGGATCAGGGGTTAACGGCGAAACCTTGACACTGGAACGCGGCTGGAAACGGGCTGGAAAGTGGCTTGCCAAATGGCAAGCCAGGCGAAGGGGTTAACGTGACGCAACTCGCGCAACTCAATGTCGGGCGGCTGCTGGCGCCGACGGACGACCCGAAGGTCGCGGAGTTCATGGCGGCGCTCGACCGGGTGAACGGGCTCGGGCGGCGGATGCCGGGTTTCGTCTGGATGATGGAAGGCTCGGGCGAGCCGGGGACCGGCAACACCGAGACGGCGATCGGCGGCGATGCGCAGGCGATCTCGAACCTGACGGTGTGGGAGGACGTCGAGGCGCTTGAGAATTTCGTCTGGAACACCGTTCACCGGCAGTTCTACGAGCGCCGGGCCGAATGGTTCGAGGTGCTTGGGGAGATGCATTTCGTGATGTGGTGGGTGCCGGACGGGCATCGGCCGACGCTCGACGAGGCGCTGGCGCGGCTCGAATTGCTGCGCATCCGGGGCGACAGCGCGGACGCATTCGGCTGGGCGTATCTGGAAGAGGCGAAGCTGTGGCAGGCGCACCGCTGCGCGGTCGCGGCGGAATGAGTTTCGCGGGCAGGGGGTGGCCTGATCGTCCGGCGGCGACGCCGTTCAGCGCCCGATCCTCCCGTTACGCCCGGAGAGCGTGCCTCCGGCAGGATCGCAACGCGCGGCTTCGGCGCGACGAGGGCGCTCCCCGCCTCACCGGGGTCGGGAACTGCCCCGGGTTCGTCGCGGCGGCCGCGGAGACAATGACCTATTCGGACCGGGTATCGGCCCTGTCCTGCGGAGAGATGACATGACAGAGCTTCGGAAACTCATCATCGACGGTACCGAGATCGAGGTCGATCCGCGCATGACGCTGCTGCAGGCCTGCGAGGCGGCGGGCGTCGAGGTGCCGCGGTTCTGCTACCACGAGCGGCTCAGCATCGCCGGGAACTGCCGGATGTGCCTCGTCGAGGTGGTCGGCGGGCCGCCGAAGCCCGCGGCCTCCTGCGCGATGCAGGTGAAGGATCTGCGGCCCGGCAAGGATGGCGCGCCGCCCGAGGTCAAGACCAGGACGCCGATGGTCAAGAAGGCCCGCGAGGGCGTGATGGAGTTCCTGCTGATCAACCATCCGCTCGACTGCCCGATCTGCGATCAGGGCGGCGAATGCGACCTGCAGGACCAGGCGATGGCCTACGGCGTGGATTTCTCGCGCTACCGCGAGCCGAAGCGCGCCGCCCTCGACCCCGATCTCGGGCCGCTGGTCGGCACCTGCATGACGCGCTGCATCTCCTGCACCCGCTGCGTGCGGTTCATCACCGAGGTGGCCGGCGTGCCGGAGCTCGGCCAGACCGGCCGCGGCGAGGACAGCGAGATCACCTCCTATCTCGGCGCGATGCTCACGAGCGAGATGCAGGGCAACGTGATCGATCTCTGCCCGGTCGGCGCGCTGACCTCGAAGCCCTATGCCTTCACGGCACGGCCGTGGGAGCTGAAGAAGACCGAGTTCATCGACGTGATGGACGCACTCGGCTCGAACATCCGGATCGACACCAAGGGCCGCGAAGTGATGCGGATCCTGCCGCGCAACCATGACGGCGTGAACGAGGAATGGCTCGCCGACCGGTCGCGCTTCCTCTGGGACGGGCTGCGGCGCCAGCGGCTGGACCGGCCCTATCTGCGGGTCGAGGGCAAGCTGAAGCCGGTGAGCTGGGGCGAGGCCTTCGCGGCGGTGGCCGAGGCGGTGAAGGGCCGGAAGGTCGCGGCGCTCGCCGGCGACCTCGCGCCGACCGAGGCCGTGTTCGCGCTGAAGGGGCTGATGGCGGCGCTGGGCGGCACGACGGAATGCCGGGTGGACGGCGCGGCGCTGCCGGCGGGCAATCGTGGCGGCTATGTCGGCACCGCGACCATCGAGGATATCGAGGCGGCCTCCGACATCCTGCTCGTCGGCACCGATCCGCGCTCGGAGATGCCGGTGCTGAACGCGCGCATCCGCAAGGCCTGGATGCTCGGGGCGAAGGTGCGGAGGATCGGCGCGCCATCCGACCTGACCTATGACGTGGAGTATCTCGGCACCGACCGCGCGGCGCTGGCGCGGGCCCTGTCAGAGGCGGCGCCCGGCGAGGGCGCGGCGCGGCTCGTCATCGTCGGGCAGGATGCGCTGCGCGGGGCCGACGGTGCGGCGGTGCTCGGGCAGGTCATGCAGCTTGCGAACCGCAGCGAGGCGCGGCTTCTGGTGCTGCATCAGGCGGCGGGGCGCGTCGGCGCGATGGATCTGGGCTTCACCACCGAGGGCGGGCTCGACGCGGCGCTCGACGGGGCGGAGGTGATCTTCAACCTCGGCGCCGACGAGATCGACCTGCCGGCCGGGCCTTTCGTGATCTATCAGGGCAGCCACGGCGACCGGGGCGCGCACCGCGCCGACGTGATCCTGCCGGGAGCGGCCTGGGTCGAGGAATCGGGCATCTTCGTGAACACCGAGGGCCGGCCGCAGATGGCGAACCGGGCGGGCTTCCCCCCGGGCGAAGCGCGCGAGAACTGGGCGATCCTGCGGGCGCTGTCAGCGGTGCTCGGCCATGCGCTGCCCTACGATTCGCTGCCGGCGCTGCGGGCGGCGATGGTGGCCGAGGTACCGCATCTGGGCGAGATCGACGCCGTGCCGGAAAACGCATGGACGCCGCTCGCTGCCGGCGATATGAGCACGGGCGACTTCCGATCCGCGGACCGGCCGCATTACCTCGTCAACCCGATCCTGCGGGCCAGCGAAGTGATGGCGGAACTGACCAGACTGGCCAGTGACCGGACCCGGGCGATGGCGGCGGAGTGAGCGACATGGACGGTTTCTTCGATACCGGTTTCGGCCTCTTCCTGCTCATTCTCGGCCAGTGCCTCCTGGTCACGGTCTCCGTTCTCGTCGCCCTCGCGTTCCTGATGTACGCCGACCGCAAGATCTGGGCGGCGGTGCAGATGCGCCGCGGCCCGAACGTGGTCGGGCCCTTCGGGCTCCTGCAGAGCTTCGCGGACTTCCTGAAATACATCGTCAAGGAAGTGGTGGTTCCGGCGACCGCCGACAAGGCGGTGTTCTTCCTCGCCCCGATGATCACCTTCGTGCTGGCGCTGATCACCTGGGCGGTGATCCCCTGGGCCGAGGGCTGGGTGATCTCGGACATGAATGTCGGGATCCTCTTCATCTTCGCCATCGGCTCGCTGCACGTCTACGGCGTGATCATGGGCGGCTGGGCCTCGAACTCGAAATATCCGTTCCTCGGAAGCCTGCGGTCGGCGGCGCAGATGATCTCCTACGAGGTGTCGATCGGGCTGATCATCGTCGGCGTGCTGATCTCGACCGGCTCGCTCAATCTCAGCCGGATCGTGCTGGCGCAGGACGGCGACTGGGGGCTGCTCAGCTGGTACTGGCTGCCGCATCTGCCGATGGTGGTGCTGTTCTTCATCTCGGCGCTGGCCGAGACCAACCGGCCGCCCTTCGACCTGCCGGAGGCGGAATCGGAGCTCGTGGCCGGGTACCAGGTCGAGTATTCCTCGACGCCGTTCCTCTTGTTCATGATCGGCGAGCTGATGAGCGTGGTGTTCATGTGCGCGCTGATCTCGATCCTGTTCTTCGGCGGCTGGCTGTCGCCGATCCCGGGACTGCCGGACGGTGTGTTCTGGATGGTGGCGAAGATGGCGTTCTTCTTCTTCCTGTTCGCCATGGTGAAGGCGATCGTGCCGCGCTACCGCTACGACCAGCTGATGCGGATCGGCTGGAAGTTCTTCCTGCCGATGAGCCTTGGCTGGGTGGTTCTGGTCGGGCTCTTCGCGCAGTACGGATGGTTCTGGGGCGCCTACCAGCGCTGGACAGTGGGAGGCTGAGGCAATGGCATTCACCGCCGAGCGCGCCGCGCGCTACTTCCTGATGACCGATTTCCTGGGGGGCTTCCGGCTCGGGATGAAATACTTCTTCCGGCCGAAGCCGACGCTGAACTACCCGCACGAGAAGGGGCCCCTGAGCCCGCGGTTCCGGGGCGAGCATGCGCTCCGGCGCTATGCGAACGGCGAGGAGCGGTGCATCGCCTGCAAGCTCTGCGAGGCGATCTGCCCGGCCCAGGCGATCACCATCGACGCCGAGCCGCGCGCCGACGGGTCGCGGCGGACGACGCGCTACGACATCGACATGACCAAGTGCATCTATTGCGGCTTCTGCCAGGAGGCGTGTCCGGTGGACGCGATCGTGGAGGGGCCGAATTTCGAGTTCGCCACCGAGACCCGAGAGGAGCTGTTCTACGACAAGGAAAAGCTCCTCGACAACGGCGATCGCTGGGAGACCGAGATCGCGCGCAATCTCGAAATGGACGCGCCGTACCGCTGAGGGGGACCACCATGGGCTTCGCGGCCTTCGCATTCTATCTCTTCGCCATCACGGCCGTGGTCTCGGGAATTCTCGTGGTCTTCGCCCGCAACCCGGTGCATTCGGTGCTGTGGCTGATCCTCGCCTTCTTCTCGGCGGCGGGGCTCTTCGTGCTGCTGGGCGCCGAATTCGTCGCGATGCTGATGCTGATCGTCTATGTCGGCGCGGTGGCGGTGCTGTTCCTGTTCGTGGTGATGATGCTCGACGTCGATTTCGCCGAGCTCAAGGCCGGGATGGCGAAATACCTGCCGGTGGGGCTGCTGATCGGGCTGGTGCTGCTGGTGCAGCTCGGCTTCGCCTTCGGCGGCTGGGAAGTGACCGAGGAGAGCCTCGCGATGCGGGCCGCGGTCACGCCGCCGGTCGACGAGGTGGAGAACACCGCGGCGCTGGGGATGCTGATCTACACGGATTACGTGCTGGTGTTCCAGACCGCGGGGGTGATCCTGCTGGTGGCGATGATCGGGGCGATCGTGCTGACCCTGCGCAAGCGCGAGGGCGTGAAGCGGCAGGACGTGATCGCGCAGATGTACCGCGACCCGAAGACGGCGATCGAACTCAGGGACATCAAGCCGGGACAGGGCGCATGATCGGGCTGGGGCATTACCTGACGGTGGCGGCGATCCTGTTCGTGACGGGCATCTTCGGCATCTTCGTCAACCGCAAGAACGTCATCATCATCCTGATGTCGGTCGAGCTGATGCTGCTCGCGGTCAACATCAACCTCGTCGCCTTCTCCGCGGCGCTCGGCGATCTGGTGGGGCAGGTGTTCACGCTCTTCGTGCTGACCGTCGCCGCCGCCGAGGCGGCGATCGGGCTGGCGATCCTGGTCTGCTTCTTCCGCAACCGCGGCACGATCGCGGTGGAAGACGTCAACGTGATGAAGGGCTGAGTTCCATGCCGACGATCATCCTCTTCGCGCCGCTGATCGGTGCGCTGATCTGCGGCTTCGGCTGGCGCTTCATGGGCGAGAAGGCGGCGATGACCACCGCCACGGCGCTGCTGTTCCTGTCGTGCCTCTTGAGCTGGGTGGTTTTCCTGACCTTCACCGCCCATGGCGGCGGGGCCGGCGCGGAGCATGCCTGGATCCTCGGGGTGGCCAATGCCGAGACCGCGGTGGCCGAGGGCGCCGAACACGCCGCGGCCGCGGTGGCGGGCGAGCATGGCGGCTACAGCTACAGTCTGTTCCGCTGGATCGTCTCGGGCACCTTCGCTGCCGACTGGGCCATCCGCATCGACCGGCTGACGGTGATCATGCTGGTGGTGGTGACCACGGTCTCGGCGCTCGTCCATCTCTACAGCTTCGGCTACATGGACCACGACGAGAACTGGAAGGAGGGCGAGAGCTACAAGCCCCGGTTCTTCGCCTACCTGTCGTTCTTCACCTTCGCGATGCTGATGCTGGTGACGGCCGACAATCTCGCGCAGATGTTCTTCGGCTGGGAGGGCGTGGGCGTCGCCTCGTACCTGCTGATCGGCTTCTACTACCGCAAGCAGAGCGCCAATGCCGCGGCGATGAAGGCCTTCATCGTCAACCGGGTCGGGGATTTCGGATTCCTGATGGGCATCATGGTGCTCTACTTCACCGTGGACAGCATCACCTTCGACGACATCTTCGCCGCCGCCCCGACGCTGGCGGAATCGACCGTCACGTTCCTCTGGCGTGACTGGAACGTCGCGGAACTGGCGGCGTTCCTGCTGTTCGTCGGCGCGATGGGCAAGTCGGCGCAGCTCTTCCTGCACACCTGGCTTCCGGACGCGATGGAAGGCCCGACGCCGGTCTCGGCGCTGATCCATGCCGCGACCATGGTGACGGCGGGCGTCTTCCTCGTCTGCCGCATGTCGCCGGTGCTGGAATGGGCGCCGACGGCACTGACCTTCGTCACCTATATTGGCGCGATGACGGCGTTCTTCGCCGCCACCGTCGGCCTCGTCCAGAACGACATCAAGCGGGTGATCGCCTATTCGACCTGCAGCCAGCTCGGCTACATGTTCGTCGCGGCCGGCGTCGGCGCCTATCCGGCGGCGATGTTCCACCTCTTCACCCACGCCTTCTTCAAGGCGCTGCTGTTCCTCTGCGCCGGTTCGGTCATCCATGCGATGCACCACGAGCAGGACATGCGGAACTATGGCGGGCTGCGCCACAAGATCCCCAAGACCTTCTGGGCGATGATGATCGGCACGCTGGCGATCACCGGGGTCGGCATTCCGCTCACCCATATCGGCTTCGCCGGGTTCTTCTCGAAGGACGCGATCATCGAGAGTGCCTTTGCCGGGGCGAACGGCGCGGCCGGCTTCGCCTTCTGGGCGCTGGTGATCGCGGCGCTGATGACGAGCTTCTATTCCTGGCGGCTGATGTTCATGACCTTCTTCGGCGAGGCGCGCGGGGATCACCACACCCACGACCACGCCCATGAGAGCCCGAACACCATGCTGATTCCGCTTGCGGTGCTGGCGGTGGGCGCGGTGTTCGCCGGGATGATCTGGTACGAGCCCTTCTTCGGCCACGATTACAGCGAGTGGTTCGGTGCGGCGGTGTTCTTCGGGCCCGACAACACGGTGATGCACGACGCCCACGAGGTGCCGGTCTGGGTGAAGGTCTCGCCCTTCGTCGCGATGCTGATCGGGCTCGGGGTGGCCTACTGGTTCTACATCGTCGATCCGTCGAAGCCGAAGGCGCTCGCCGAGAGCCAGCCGATCCTCTACCGCTTCCTGCTCAACAAGTGGTATTTCGACGAGATCTACGAGGCGGTGTTCCTGCGCCCGGCGCAGGCGCTCGGCCGGTTTCTCTGGAAGAAGGGGGACGGGGCGACGATCGATGGCGGCATCAACGGTCTGGCGATGGGCGTGGTGCCCTATGTGACGCGGCTCGCCGGACGCGCGCAGTCGGGCTACCTCTTCCACTACGCGCTGGCGATGGTGGTCGGGCTGATCGTGCTCATCCTCTGGCTCAGCGTGGGGAGCGCCGGGTAATGAACAGCCTGCTGTCCCTCGTCACCTTCCTGCCGCTGATCGGCGCGGTCGTCCTGCTGGTGTTCCTGCGCGGCGAGGACGAGGCCGCGCAGAAGAACGCGAAGATGCTCGCACTCTTCACCACCTCGGCCACCTTCGTCCTCTCGCTCATCGTGCTCGGGGAGTTCGATCCGTCCGATACCGGCTTCCAGCTGGTCGAGGAGCGCGCCTGGCTCGGCGGGCTGACCTACAAGATGGGCGTGGACGGCATCTCGGTGCTGTTCGTGATGCTCACGACCTTCCTGATGCCGCTGGTGATCGGGGCCTCCTGGCACGTCACCCATCGGGTCAAGGAATACATGGTCGCCTTCCTCGTGCTCGAGACGCTGATGATCGGCGTGTTCTGCGCGCTCGACCTGATCCTGTTCTACGTGTTCTTCGAGGCCGGGCTGATCCCGATGTTCCTGATCATCGGGATCTGGGGCGGCAAGGACCGGGTCTATGCCTCGTTCAAGTTCTTCCTCTACACCTTCCTCGGCTCGGTGCTGATGCTGGTGGCCATGATCGCCATGTACATGGAGGCCGGCACCACCGACATCCCGACGCTGCTGACCCACGAGTTCAGCCACGCGCCGATGCAGGTGCTGGGCTTCACGGTGATCGGCGGGTTGCAGACGCTGCTCTTCATCGCGTTCTTCGCGAGCTTCGCCGTGAAGATGCCGATGTGGCCGGTGCATACCTGGCTGCCCGATGCCCATGTGCAGGCGCCGACGGCCGGCTCGGTGGTGCTGGCGGCGATCCTCCTGAAGATGGGCGGCTACGGCTTCCTGCGCTTCTCGCTCCCGATGTTCCCGGTGGCTGCCGAGCTGATGCAGGACTTCGTCTTCACGCTCTCGGTGATCGCGATCGTCTACACCTCGCTGGTGGCGATCGTGCAGGAGGACATGAAGAAGCTGATCGCCTATTCCTCGGTGGCGCATATGGGCTTCGTGACCATGGGCATCTTCGCGATGAACCAGCAGGGGGTCGACGGCGCGATCTTCCAGATGATCAGCCACGGCTTCATCTCCGGCGCGCTCTTCCTTGCCGTCGGCGTGGTCTACGACCGGATGCACACCCGCGACATCGACGCCTATGGCGGGCTGGTGGTGCGGATGCCGGTCTATGCGATGATCTTCATGCTCTTCACCATGGGCAATGTCGGGCTGCCGGGCACGAGCGGCTTCGTCGGCGAGTTCCTGACACTGGCCGGCGCCTTCCAGGTGAACACCTGGGTCGCGTTCTTCGCGGCGACGGGCGTGATCCTCTCGGCGGGCTACGCGCTCTGGCTCTACCGCCGGGTGGTGTTCGGCGACCTGATCAAGGAGAGCCTGAAATCGATCCAGGATCTCAGCCGCCGCGAGAAGTGGCTCTTCGGGCCGCTGGTGGTCGCGACGATCCTGCTCGGGGTCTATCCCGCGCTGGTGCTCGACATCATCGGGCCGTCGGTGAGCGCGCTCGTCGACCATACTCAGACCGCCATCGCCGCCGCGCAGCCCGCGCTGGCCGCGAACTGACCGCCCGGGGGACTTCGAGATGCTGAGCCAAGACCTGTCCGTGATCGCACCGGAGCTGGTGATGGTCGTCTTCGCGATGGCCGCGCTGATGTGGGGCGCCTTCGCGTCGCGCGACGTGAGCGGCCTGGTGCTCTGGGCCGCGGTGGGGGTGCTGGTCGCGGTCGGCCTCTGGGTCGGCTTCCAGCCCGAGGGCGCGCGGGAAGCCTTCAACGGCTCCTTCGTCTCGGACGGCTTCGCGCGGTTCTCGAAGGTGGTGATCCTTTTCGGGGCGGCGGCGGCGCTGGCGCTGAGCCACGAATACCTCGTGCGCAACCGGCTGATGAAGTTCGAATATCCGGTGCTGATCGTGCTGGCCGTTGCGGGCATGATGATGATGGTCTCGGCGCGGGACCTGATCGTGCTCTACATGGGCCTCGAGCTGCAGAGCCTCGCGCTCTATGTCGTGGCGTCGTTCCGGCGGGACAGCCTGCGCTCGACGGAAGCGGGCCTGAAGTATTTCGTGCTGGGCGCGCTGTCCTCGGGGCTGCTGCTCTACGGGGCGAGCCTGGTCTACGGCTTCTCGGGGACCACGAATTTCCTCGGGGTGGCGGAAATCATCGGCGACGGGCCGCTGTCGATCGGGCTGGTCTTCGGGCTGGTGTTCCTCTGTGCGGGCATCGCCTTCAAGGTCTCGGCGGTGCCGTTCCACATGTGGACGCCGGACGTCTATGAAGGCTCGCCGACGCCGGTCACCGCCTTCTTCGCCACCGCGCCCAAGGTCGCGGCGTCGGCGATGTTCGCGCGGGTGCTCTTCGATGCCTTCGGCGGCGCCGTGGCCGAGTGGCAGCAGATCCTCGCGCTGCTCGCGCTCCTGTCGATGTTCCTCGGGGCGGTCGCGGCGATCGGGCAGACCAACATCAAGCGGCTGATGGCCTATTCCTCGATCAGCCACATGGGCTTCGCGCTGATGGGGCTGTCGGCGGGGACCGAGCAGGGGGCGCAGTCGCTGCTGATCTATCTCGCGATCTACGTGACGATGAACATCGGGGTCTTCGCCTTCATCCTCAACATGGAGCGCGACGGCAAGCCGGTGACCGATATCGCGTCGCTGGGCATGTACAGCAGGGTCTCGCCGGGGCGGGCGGCGGCGCTGGCGGTGCTGATGTTCAGCCTCGCAGGGGTGCCGCCGCTGGTGGGCTTCTTCGGAAAGTTCTACGTGCTGATGGCGGCGGTCGATGCCGGGTTGACCTGGCTTGCGGTGGCGGGCGTGATCGCCAGCGTGATCGGCGCCTATTACTACCTCCGGATCGTCTACCTGATGTATTTCGGCGCGGAGGTCGAGCCGCTCGACGGCCAGATGCCGACGCTGCACTGGGGGCTGCTGGCCTTCTCGGCGCTGGCGATGGTGGTGGGGATCGTCAACATGTTCGGCGTCGAGGGCATCGCCGCCACCGCGGCCGCGACGCTCGTCCAGTAATCATGGCCGACTGGCCCACGGGAACCGGGCGGGTGATCCATCCGGTGCTCGACGGCACGAACGCCGAGGCGATGCGGCAGGCGGCGGCGGGCGCAAGCGGGCCGGTCTGGATCATGGCCGAGGCGCAGTCGCAGGGGCGCGGGCGGCGCGGGCGGGGCTGGACCACGCTGCCGGGCAATTTCGCGGCGACGCTGCTGATGACGCCTCCGGGCGGGGTGCGGCACGCGGCGCTCAGATCCTTCGTGGCGGCGCTGGCCCTGCAGGATGCGCTGGTGGCGCTGAGCGGCAGGCCGGAGGTCTTCGCGCTGAAATGGCCGAATGACGTGCTGCTCTCGGGCGGCAAGCTTGCGGGCATCCTGCTCGAGACCTGCGGAGACGGGGCCGCGCTGGCGATCGGGATCGGGGTGAACCTCGCGGCGGCTCCGGAGCCGGAGGCGGTGGAGCCCGGGGCGCTCGCGCCGGTCTCGCTGGCCGGGGCGCTCGGGATCGCGGTGACGCCGGAGGAGCTTCTGGACCGGCTGGCGCCGGCCTTCGCGCACTGGGAGGCGCGGCTGGTCGACGAGGGCTTCGCGCCCCTGCGCGCGGCCTGGCTGGCGCGGGCCGGCGGGATCGGCGCGGAGGTGGTTGCGCGGCTGCCGCATGCCGAGCATCGCGGGCGGTTCGAGACCATCGATGCCGAGGGCGCGCTGGTGCTTGCGACGTCAGGCGGCCGGCTCGTGCTGCCTGCGGCCGATCTGCATTTTACCGCGCCTGCGCCTGCGCTCTGCGGGAGAGGGGAGTGTCCATGCTGCTGGTCATTGATGTCGGCAACACCAACACGGTCTTCGCGCTGCATGACGGCGAGAGTTTCGTCGCGGAATGGCGCTGCCGCACGGCGCATCGGCGGACGGCGGACGAGTATTTCGTCTGGCTGAAGCAGCTGATGACCCATGCCGGGATCACCGCAGAGGTGCGCTCGGTGGTGATCTCGTCGGTGGTGCCTCAGGTGGTGTTCAATCTGCGGGTGCTGTCGGACCGCTATTTCGCCACGCGCCCCAAGGTGGTCGGAAAGCCGGAGGTGAAGCTCGGCGTGCCGGTGCGGGTCGATCCGACGACGCATGTGGGCGCCGACCGGCTGGTGAACACCGTGGGCGCCCACGACCGCTACGGCGGCAACCTGATCGTCGTCGATTTCGGCACCGCGACGACCTTCGACGTGGTGGGAGAGGACGGCGCCTATGAGGGCGGGGTGATCGCGCCCGGCGTGAACCTGTCGCTCAAGGCGCTGCACGATGCCGCGGCGGCCCTGCCGCATATCGACGTGACCATGCCCGAGCGGGTCGTCGGCACGAATACGGTTGCGTGCATGCAGTCGGGCGTGTTCTGGGGATATGTCGGGATGATCGAGGGCCTCTGCGCCCGGATCCGCGCCGAACGGGGCACGCCGATGAAGGTGATCGGAACCGGCGGTCTCTCGACATTGTTCGCCCAGGGCACCGACGTGCTCGAAATCATCGATACCAAGCTGACCATCCACGGCCTCGTCCTGATCGATCGGCTCAATCCCGAACAGTCCGCATAGGAGGCCGGAATGGCCCGCAGCAAGAAGACAAAGACCGATCGCCTGATCTACATGGCCCTCGGCGGCGCCGGCGAGATCGGCATGAACATGTATCTCTACGGCTACGGGCCGGAGGGGCAGGAGCGCTTCATTCTCGTCGATGTCGGCGTGACCTTCGGCGACATGGAGAGCTCGCCGGGCATCGATCTGATCATGGCCGATCCGGGTTACATCCAGGCGCGGTCCGACCGGCTGGAGGCGATCTTCATCACCCATGGTCACGAGGATCACGTGGGGGCGCTCGGGCTCTTGTGGCCGCGGCTCGGGGTGCCGGTGCACGCAAGGCGCTTCACCGCGGAGCTTGCGAAGGGCAAGATGGATCGTGCCGGGCTGGACACGGGCCAGGTCCGGCAGGCCGATCCCTGGCCGCACATGGTCGAGGCTGGGCCGTTCCGGGTGGGTTTCGTGCCGGTGTCGCATTCGATCCCAGAGAGCTCGAGTCTGGTGATCGATACGCCGGCAGGGCGCATCGTGCATTCGGGCGATTTCAAGGTCGATGCGACCCCGATCGTCGGCGACCCCTTCGATCCGGTGACCTTCCGGGCGATCGGCGAGACCGGCGTGAAGGCGCTGATCTGCGATTCGACCAATGTGTTCTCGACCCATCCTGGGCGGTCGGAGGCCACTCTGGCCGCGCCGATCACCGAGCTGATCGCCTCCGCCAAGGGAATGGTGGTGGCGACGACCTTTGCCTCCAACGTCGCGCGGCTCAAGACGCTGGCGGAGGCCGGGCGCGCGGCGGGCCGGCAGGTGGTCGTGGTCGGGCGCGCGATGAACACGATGCTCAAGACCGCGCGGGCGGCGGAGGTGCTGGGGGGCTTTCCGCCGACGCTCGACGTGCTCGACATCGACGGCGTGCCGCGCCACCAGCTCCTGGTGCTGGCAACCGGCAGCCAGGGCGAGCGCCGGGCGGCTTCGGCCCAGCTTGCGGGCGGGAAATACATGGGGCTGGAACTGCAGGAGGGCGATACGTTCCTGTTCTCCTCCAAGACCATTCCCGGCAACGAGGTGAGCGTCGCGCGCATTCTCAACCAGCTGAGCCTGAAGGGTGTGAAGGCTGTCGATGACAGTGCCGAGATCTACCACGTTTCGGGCCATCCGAACCGGCCCGATCTCGAGACGATGCATGACCTGATCCGCCCGGCGGCGGTGGTGCCGATGCATGGCGAGCACCGGCATCTCTCGGCCCATGCCGAGCTCGCGCGTGCCCGGGGCCGGGTCGGGCTGGTGGCGCCGAACGGGGCCATGGTCGACCTGACGGGCGATGTGCCGAAGATCGTCGACAACGTGGAAACCGGGCGGCTCTATCTCGACGGCACGGCCCTGATCGGTGCGCTGGACGGCGTGGTGCGCGACCGCATCCGCATGGCGATCCGCGGGCAGGTCTCGGTGAACATCCTGATCGACGAGCAGGGCGCGCCGCTCGGGGGGGCCTGGGTCGAGACGCTCGGCCTGCCGGACGATCCGGGCCTGCGCGACGGTCTCGCCGGCACGCTCGAGCGCGAGATCGACAAGGCGGTGAGCCGGGCCAAGGCCGCCCATGTCGCCGACGACAAGGCGCTCGAGGAGCTGATCCAGCGCTGCGTCTCGCGGGTCTGCAACGATGCGATCGGCAAGAAGCCGGTCTGTTCGGTGATGATCAGCCGGCTGGAATAGCGCGCACGGGCGGCGCGGCTGCGGGCGCGCGAGGGAAGTTCTCTCGAAAAAACCGATAGATGAATACGTCGCGGGCAGCACCGAAACGGGTTGCCCGCGTGTCGTGGCAGGCTAGGTCTTTCTCGCTGGCAACGTTGCGGAAGAAACCGCACGATCAGTTGGAGGGAACCCACATGAAACGCACCACCACACTCATGGCGCTTTGCGCCACTACCGCCGCGACGCTGGCGTTGAGCCTGCCTGCCGCGGCAGCTGCGCCGAACCTGACCGCGACCACGGTCCTCAGCGGACTGGACAATCCCTGGGACATGGCCTTCCTCGACGACGGCACGATGTTCTTCACGGAGAAGTGCCGCGGCCTGTCGGTCCGGATGCCCTCGGGCGACGTCAACAAGCTGCTCGGGATGAAGGGAAGCGAGGGCTATGCCGGCACCGCGGAGGATCTGTTCTGCGAGGGGCAGGCCGGGCTGAACGGCGTGGCGATCGATCCGAACTTTGCGGAGAACCGCACGATCTACATCTATTCGGCATCCGACATGTCCTCACCACCCTCGAACCGGGTGATCCGGCTCACGGTGGGTGAGGATTTCGCCTCGGTGGCGGATCGCACCGACATCGTCGAGGACATTCCCTACAAGAATGCCGAGACCGACCATCCGTTCGGTGGCATCGGCGCGCATAACGGTGGCCGCCTGCGCTTCAACGATGCCGACGGCTATCTCTACGTGACGACCGGGGATACCCATAACGGCGAGGTGCCGCAGTCGCCGACGTTGCTCGGCGGCAAGGTCCTCCGGATCGACGGTGACGGCAATGCGGCGGAGGGCAACGGCGCGCCCGAGGGGTTCGATCCGCGGATCTACACCTACGGGCACCGCAACGTGCAGGGCATCGCCTTCCGTCCGGGCACCGGCCAGCCGGTGACGGCCGAACACGGACCCTGGCATTCCGATGAGATCACCGTGCTGGTCCCGGGCGGCAATGCCGGCTGGGATCCGCGCCCCGCAACGGCCGGGCGGGACGATTGCCCGGACAATTACTGCGGGTATCAGCCGAACCAGATGGAAGGGATGGACCCGGTCGAGCGCGCGAAGTTCATGCCGATGACCGATACGGCCACCTATCCGGACGCGATGCTGCCGGCCTGGACGAATAACGGCCTGTCGCAGGGTACGTCCTCTGCGGCGTTCCTGACCGGCGCGCAATGGGGCGACTGGGACGGCCGGATGGTTGTCGGCATCATGGGGATCGGCTTCGGAGGGACACCGCTCGGCCAGCGGATCGACGTGATCGAGCTTTCCGAGGACGGGCTCTCGGTCGGCGAGGTTGTGTCGATGCCACTGCCGATGCCCGAGGGTCGCTTCCGGTCGGTGGTGCAGGGGCCGGACGGCGCGCTCTACACCGCGACCGACGAGGGCGAGATCTATCAGATCGTCGCCGACTGACGTTCGGGCGGTCGCGCCCCTTTGCAGGGGGCGCGGCCTACTGATCTCGAAGGGCGCGCGGACCGGGGAACCGGTCGCGCGCCTCTTGCTTTGCAGAGGGTCGCGGGTCAGGCCGCGGTCGATGGCGCCTCTACGGGGGTGTCCGACGGATCGGGGGCGTCCCCGGGCATCGATTCGCCGGTATCGGCCGCCGGCGCCTTGGCCGTCGCGGCGGGGCGCTTGCGGCGGGGGGCGCGTTTCTTCGGAGCGGGTTTTTCCTCCGGGGCGGCCGCTTCGGCGGGAGGCTCGGAGGGCGCTTCGGTGGCGATCTCGGAAGTCTCGGTGTGCAGGGCTTCCGCGTCGTCCCGCATATCGGCTTCGGCATCCGCGGCGGCATCGGCGGCCAGGAGAGCGGAGGCGTCGAATGCCCGCAGGAGGAAGGCCGGGACGTGGTCGCCGAGGCCGGTCACCGACGGGCCGGCGCCGCCGCGATCGCCGCGGCCGCGGCGGCTGCCGGCGGGGCGGGGCTCGCGGGCCGGAGCGGGCTTTTCGGCGGCCGGCTCGGGCGCGGGGGCCGCCGCGGTTTCGGTTGCGGGAGCTTCGGCCGGCGCCGCTTCCGGTGCCGGCTCGGTGCGGCGCGACCGGGAGGTGCGGCGCGACCGGGTGCCGCGCGGGGCGGCATCGGGGGTCTCTGCCTCCGCTTCGGGGGCGGGTTCGGGCAGGCTGCCGCCGGGGGCGGGGATGCGGGGGATGGCCTTCGCGACCAGTTCCTCGATCTTCTCGAGATACTTCTCGTCACCCGGCGGGCAGAGCGTGATCGACTTGCCCTTGCGTCCGGCGCGGCCGGTGCGGCCGATGCGGTGGACGTAATCCTCGGAATGGATCGGCACGTCGAAGTTGAAGACGTGGCTGACATTGGGGATGTCGAGGCCGCGGGCGGCGACGTCGGAGGCGATGAGAAGCTTCAGGTCGCCGTCGCGGAAGCCCTGCAGGATGCGCATCCGGACCTTCTGGTCGAGATCGCCGTGCATCGCCTCGGCGTCGAAGCCGTGCTGCTTGAGGGATTTGGCGACAATGTCGACGTCGCGCTTGCGGTTGCAGAAGATGATGCCGTTGGTGAGCGCCTCGCCCTCGGCGCGGATCAGGTCGCGCAGGAGGGCGCGCTTCTCGCTGTCGGCCTTGTCGCGGCGGCTCGGCCGGTACAGGACGACGGCCTGCTCGATGGTCTCGGAGGCGCTGGCCTGGCGGGCGACCTCGACGCGGACCGGGTTGTGCAGGAATTCCTCGGTGATCCGGGTGATCTCGGGCGCCATGGTGGCCGAGAAGAACAGGGTCTGGCGGGTGAAGGGCACCAGCTTGAAGATGCGCTCGATGTCGGGGATGAAGCCCATGTCGAGCATGCGGTCGGCCTCGTCGATCACCATGAACTGGACGCCGGTGAGCATCAGCTTGCCGCGCTCGAAATGGTCGAGCAGGCGGCCCGGGGTGGCGATCAGCACGTCGACACCGCGGTCGATGAGCTTGTCCTGGTCCTTGAAGCTCACGCCGCCGATCAGGAGCGCCATGGTCAGCTTGATGTTGGCGGAGTATTTCTCGAACTGTTCCGCGACCTGGGCGGCGAGTTCGCGGGTCGGGCAGAGCACGAGGCTGCGCGGCATGCGCGCGCGGGCGCGGCCCTGGGAGAGCTTGGTGAGCAGGGGGAGCACGAAGGCGGCGGTCTTGCCGGTGCCGGTCTGGGCGATGCCCAGAACATCGCGGCCCTCGAGGGCGCTCGGGATCGCCTGTTCCTGGATCGGGGTGGGGGTGGTGTAGCCGGACTCGATTACGGCCTGAAGGACCCGCGGGTCCAGCGAGAGATCGGAAAAACTGGTCATTGTGCCTGCTGTTGTTGATACGGCTTGAGTGGCCGCTGCAACCAACGCGGCCCGGACCTCCGGATCGAGGCCCTTCTTGTGCAGCGCACATAGCACGGATAGATGGCCTCGGTCAAATCGGACCGCAGCGTCGCGCCGGCGCGGTATCGAAGAGACGGTTGCGGTGCGTGGCGAAACGGGATCGAAAGTGCCGCCGGGGCGCTGCGGAAGCCTGTGGCGTTCGCCGTGACGCGCAAGGACGGAAAGTGTGGCGCGTACGGGCGGACGCGCGGAACCGTGTTCCGGCGCGGTTGCCGTGCCCGGTCTTTCCGTCCGGTGCGCGATTGTGTAAACGGCGGTGCGGTTGCGAGGAGCGAGAGATGGATCAGCAGGTCGAGACGAAGGCGATGCGCGGCATGGCGCTTCTGAAGGTGAGCAACATCCGGCACTGGACGGATCGCACCTTCTCGTTCGATTGCGAGCGGCCGGCCAGTTTCCGGTTCCGCTCCGGAGAGTTCGTGATGATCGGACTGATGGTCGACGGCAAGCCGCTCCTGAGGGCCTATTCGATCGCCTCGCCGTCCTGGGACGAGGAGCTGGAATTCTACTCGATCAAGGTCGAGCAGGGGCCGCTGACCTCGCGGCTGCAGCATCTGGAGGAGGGCGACGAGATCGTGATGCGCCCGAAGCCGGTGGGGACGCTGGTTCATGACGCGCTCCTGCCCGGCAAGCGGCTCTTCCTGTTCTCCACCGGGACCGGGATCGCACCCTTCGCGAGCGTCATCCGCGACCCCGAAACCTACGAGAAGTTCGACCGGGTGGTGCTGACCCACACCTGTCGCGACCTGCACGAGCTCGATTACGGCAAGCATCTCATGGAGGGCATCCGTACCCACGAGTTCCTGCCGGAGATCGTCGGCGACAAGCTCACGCTGATCTCGACCACGACGCGGCAGGAGAGCGAGCAGATGGGGCGGATGACCGACTGGATCCGCGACGGGCGGCTCGGCGCGGCGGTGGGTGGCGGGCTCGATCCCGCGACCGACCGGGTGATGATTTGCGGCTCGATGGCCATGCTGCAGGACCACAAGGCGATCTGCGAGGGCCTGGGCTTCGTCGAGGGTTCGAATTCGGAGCCCGGGCAGTTCGTGATCGAGAAGGCCTTCGTCGACTGAGGGCGGCGCGGCGACGCTTTCCGACGCCGCGTAAACCGAACCTACACGATGGTGTCCGATGGTGGGCGCTTCGACGCAGGGTTTCGGGGGCTCGCATGACCATGACCGGACGCATCGGCGAGAGCCTTCTCGCCGGGCAGGACAATCGGCTCGACATCGTCCAGCGGACGCTGGGCGCCGTCAGGGCGCATCTCGGCATGGAGATCGCCTATCTGTCGGAGTTCGTCGGCGACCGGTCGGTGTTCCGGGCCGTCGATGCGCCGGGTCTCGAGGATCACGTCCGGGTTGGTGACACGCACGCGCTGCGCGACATCTATTGCCAGCACATCCTCGAGGGCCGGCTGCCGGAGCTGATCCCCGATACGTCGCTGCAACCCGTTGCAATGGCCCTTCCAATCACCCGCGACGCGCCGATCGGGTCGCATGTGAGCATTCCGATCCGCCGGCCGGACGGGACGGCTTTCGGGATGTTCTGCTGTCTCAGCTCGCGGCCGAACACGACGCTCAACGAGCGCGATCTCCAGACGATGCGCATGTTCTCGGACGTGGTGTCGCGCGAGATCAACGAGGCGATCGCCGAGCGTCAGGCGACCGAGGCGCGGCGCGTCCGGGTCGAGGCGGCCTTCGAGGCGGAGGGCAGCCGGATCGTGCTGCAGCCGATCTTCGATCTGGGCTGTGCCGTGCCCTCCGGGTTCGAGGCGCTCTGCCGGTTCTCCGGGGAGCCCTACCGAAGCCCCGACATCTGGTTCGCGGAGGCCGACAGGGCCGGGCGGCTCGTCGAACTCGAGCTTCACGTCATGGCGCGGGCGCTCGAGACGCTGCGTCATCTGCCCGACGATGTCTACGTGTCGGTGAACCTGTCGCCGGACACCGTGATCCGGGGCGACCTGCTCGAGGCCTTCCGCGGCCATCCCTTCGAGCGGATCGTGCTGGAATTGACCGAACATGCAACGGTCTCGGATTACGATGCACTGATCGCCGCGCTGGCGCCCTTGCGGTTCGACGGGATGCGGGTGGCGGTGGACGATGCGGGTGCCGGGTTTTCGGGCCTTCAGCACATCGTCCGGCTGCGCCCCGACATGATCAAGCTCGACATGACGCTGACGCGCGACATCGATCGCGACTGGCCGCGGCGGTCGCTGGCGACGGCGCTGGTGCATTTCGCGGCCCAGACCCGGAGCGTGCTCGTGGCCGAAGGGATCGAGACGGCCGAGGAACTTGCGGCGCTCAGAGAACTGGGCGTTCATCGCGGGCAGGGCTACCATCTCGGCCGACCCGATGCGCTTGGTGTCGCGCAGGCGTATTTCGGCGCTGCCGGCGCGGGGACACCGCGCGTGGCCTGACGGCTCCCGCGGCAGGGTTTCCCGTCCGGCAACAATCCTGTGTCGGTCCGGGGGTTGGTGCCGCCGCTTCTGCGCATATCTGCCGCACCGGTGGAAGCGGAAGGACCTTACGCATGCTCGACGCCCTCGTGACGACCCTCGACAGCCATCCGGTGACCCGCCGCTGGCCGGCAGCCGATCCTTCGGTGCTGCAACTCTACTCCTTTCCGACTCCCAACGGGATCAAGGTCTCGGCCATGCTCGAGGAGACCGGGCTCGCCTACGAGCCGCATCTGGTCCAGATTTCGGGCGACGTGACGACCCCGGAATTCCTGGCGCTCAACCCCAACAACAAGATCCCCGCGATCATCGACCCCGACGGGCCGGATGGCACGTCGCTCGCGCTCTTCGAGAGTGGTGCGATCCTCGTATATCTTGCCGAGAAGACGGGGAAATTCCTGCCGGCCGATGCTGCGGGGCGCTACGAGACCCTGCAATGGCTGATGTTCCAGATGGGCGGGATCGGTCCGATGTTCGGGCAGCTCGGGTTCTTTCACAAATTCGCCGGCGCCGGGATTGCCGATCCGCGGCCGAAGCAGCGCTATGCCGACGAGGCGGTGCGGCTCCTGAAGGTGCTCGACGGCCGGCTCGCGGGCCGCGACTGGATCATGGGCGATGCCTATACCATCGCCGACATGGCGACGTGGCCCTGGATCCGGACGCTTGGATACTACGAGGCGGAGGAGTTGCTGGGGCTCGACCGGTTCGGGAATGTCGGGACCTGGCTCGAGCGCGCGCTGGCGCGCCCGGCATCGCAGCGGGCGCTGAACATCCCCGACCGGAACGGCTGATCCGGCCGGGGAGGCGTGCGGCGTCTCAGCTTTCGAGGAAGAAGCGGATCATTTCCGCCGAGGCGTCGGGGCCCTCGGGGTCGGTGTAGCTGCCGGCGGCATCGCCGCCTGACCAGGCGTGGCCGATGCCCTCGACCATCCAGCATTCCATGCGCGACGTGCCGTCGGCGCCGCGTCCGGTGATCCGGGTGGCGGGGCGCTGGCCGTCGATGCGATCGGTGACGATCTCGGCGTCGGAGGCCGCGCGGTCGGCGACGCGGCGAGCATTCGAGGGATGCACGGTGCGGTCGGCGGTGCCGTGGAAGACGATCATCCGGGCCGATTGTCGCGGTGCCGCTGACGGGGTGTCCGCCGCTTCGCCGCGCATGGCCGCGAAGGCCGAGACGAGATCGCTGGCCGATCCGGCGGCGAGCCCGGAATGCACGCCGATGGCGGCGAAGAGGTCCGGGTGGGTCTCGGCGAGCGTGGCGGCCATTGCTCCGCCCGCGGAGAGACCGGCGGCGAAGAGGCGATTGCGCGGGACGGCGTGTGCCGCGGCGATCTCCTCGACGAGGGCGGCGATCAGCGCGGGTTCGCCGGTATCGCGGGTCTGGTCGCCGGGGCGGAACCAGTTCCAGCAGGCGGCGGCGTTGTGGCTGCGGGTCTGCGCCGGGTAGGCGACGAGAAGGCGGTGGCGTTCGGCCAGCGCGTTCATGCCGGTGCCGCGGGCGAAGTCCTCCGGATTCTGGGTGCAGCCGTGCAGCATCACGACGAGGCCTGCGGGGGCTTCGTCCGCCAGCGAAGCCGGGATGTAGAGCCGGTAGTCGCGGCTGCCGTGGCGGCTCTCGAAGCGGGCGGCGCGGAATTCGGCGCCTTCGGGGACCGGAACCTCGGGAACCGGGGATTTCGGGCCGCCGGGGCGCAGGCCGGCGAGGCTGCCGAACTGCTCCTTGCCCTTCTTCAGTCGCGCGATCACCGCGCCCAGCGTGCGGCGGGGCCCGCCGCGGCGCGGGGCGCGCGGCGGCAGGGCGGCGATCTCCGCGAGGGGCGGGGTCGCGGGAGGATCGCTCCGGCCGCCGAGGGCGGCCTGGATGATGCGGGTGGCCTCCATCGGATCCATGTTGCGGGTGGCGGCGGTGGCGCGCTGCATCGCGCCCTGAAAATTCTCTGTCATGTCAGGGACTCCGGTTACTCAGTGAATGCGGTCTGCGAGGGCGGTCTTGATCTCGGGGCTGGCCTGAAGCGCGCCGAGCACGGTCAGCGAGCCGATGGTGGACCGGGCAAGCTCGGGGGTGACGTCGCTGCCGATGCGGGCGAGGCCGAGCACCTTGAGGTGCAGCACCTCGCCCTCGGCGCGGGCGGCCTCGAGGCGCTCGGCGGTGATGTCGAAGAGGCCGAGTTCGAGCATGTGGCGGTCGATCGAGGCCGAGACGGCCGCCGCGTGGCCGTCAAGCTGGTTGCGGATCGCGGTGCGTATGAAATCGGTGCGGTTCGAGTAGAAGCCCTCCTGAACGAGGAGGTCGATCCGGCCGAGGTCGATATAGCCCAGATTGATCGTGATCTTTTCGGTGTCCGGTATGCGCGGACGCAGGGGTGTTACGGTGCTGCTCATCGGGTTCTCCATCCGTGTGGATGGTATATGGATGTCATTCAGATGGAATGCAAGATGCCAAAAAAGGTTTCGGCCGGGCAGCGCGCTCAGGTCGGCGCCTTTTCCTCGCGGAGCTTCCGCCGGTAGGCTTCCAGTGTTTCCTCCATCTTCGCGCGGGCTTCCGGGCTCGGCACGTCCGGCGTGATGTTGAGCGTGGCGGCCTCCTCGGCGTCGAAGCGCAGGCGGGTGATGAGGGGGAAGTGGTCGGAGCCGACATGCGGGCCCAGGCCGAAGGAGACCAGCACCACGTCCTCGGAGATGTGGACCTGATCGATCGGGGTGCGCAGGAGCGGATGGTTGGCGTCGTGGCTGGCATAGAGCCCGCGGCCGACGCGCGGGTCGAGGTAGCGGCCGAGTTCCTTGAAGCGGCGGGCGGTCGGCGACCAGGCGGCGTCGTTGAAATCGCCCATCGCCACCACCGGCAGGTCGCTCTCCCGGGCGCAGAGCGCGGAATGCAGGATCTGGGCATCGCGTTCCTCGGTATCCTCGCCGGGTACCGGGGGGCGGGGATGGAGGCCGAGGAAGCCGAAGCGGCGGCCCCTGCGGTCGCGCAGGATCGCGTGAACGGCGGGGGTGCGGTCGGGGGTGAGATGGACCTCGCGCGCGCTTTCGGCCTCAAGCCGGGTGGCGAAGATCAGGCCGTAGTAATTGTCCTGCGGAACACGCACCACTGTCGGCCAGTCGCGCAGTACCGGATCCATCGCCTCGACCCAGATGCGGTCGGTTTCCATCAGGAGCAGCACGTCGGGATCCGTGTCCTCTATCAGCCGTGCGACCTTGGCGTGATGGGTGTTCTCCATCTGCACGTTGGCGGCGAGGAAGGTGACGTCGGCCTCCGGGTCGGCGGATTCGGCCATCACCATTTCCTTCGCGGCCAGCGGGGTGAAGGGCCGGATGCGATGGATCTGCCAGCCGAGGGCGAGCGCGAGGAGGGGCAGGGCGAGCCAGCGGCCTGGTACGGGGAGGGCAAGAAAGGCGGCGATGAGGACGGCGAGGCAGATCGCGGTCTGGAGGCGGGGGAAGTCCCAGATCCTGATCCACCAGCGGTGGCTGTGCGAGAAGGGAAGCGCGGTGACCGTGACGAGGACGGCCCCGATCAGCCAGAGGAAGACCGCGATCGGGGCTCCGATGTCCATTCCGTTCTCTCCGCCGGTTGCGCCATCAAGCAATCCGGGTCGGGCACGGTTCCGTCAACCGGGCAGATCGGCGCTCAGAGCACCGGGCCGAACATCGCGACGGTGTTGTGCCAGAGGCGGTCGCGGCGGCTCCAGCTCTCGGCATCGGCCCGGGTCACCTCGTCGGCGCGGTCGATGTAGCTCTGCTGGCGGGCGCGGATCTCGGCGGTGAGGGTCTTGTCGTGGATGAGGACGTTGTTCTCGAAATTGAGCTCGAAGCTGCGCCGGTCGAGATTGGCCGAGCCGATCAGCGCGGTGTCGCCGTCGAGGGTGAGGGTCTTGGCGTGCAGGAGGCCCGGGCGGAATTCCATGATGCGCACGCCGGCCTCGAGCAGCTGGGGGTAGTAGGAGCGGCTCGCGGCTGCGACGATCCAGCTGTCGTTGCGCTGCGGCACGACGAGGGTGGTTTCGACACCGCGCCGGGCGGTGGCGCAGAACGCGGCCTGGATCGAATTGTCGGGCACGTAATAGGGCGTGCTCACGACAAGCTCGCGGCGCGCGGAGAACATCAGCGAGGTGAACATCTCCGGCACCGCCGTGGGGCGGGTCGCGGCGCTCGAGGCCATGACCTGCGCGGTGAAGCCGGGACCGGCCGGGGTGTCGCCCGGATGCAGGAGTTCGGTGAGGTCGTCGTCGTCGCCGGTCATCCAGTCGGAGGTGAAGAGATACTGGTTCTGGCGCACCACCGGTCCCTCGAAGCGCAGCAGGATGTCGACCCAGGGTGCGAAGCGCGCCTTGGTGTGGAAAGCGGAATCGGCGCAGTTCTTGCTGCCGATATAGGTCACGCGGTTGTCGATCACGGCGATCTTGCGGTGGTTGCGCATGTCGATGCGGCCGCTGAAGACGCGCAGCAGCGGGTTGCCGACTTCGAGCGCACGCTGCAGCTCGATGCCGGAGGCGGCCATTTCGGCCCAGTGCGGCGAGCGGATGAGGAGGCGCGAGCCGAGATCGTCGGCCATGACCCGCACGCAGACGCCGCGGCGGGCGGCGCGCATCGCGGCCTCGGCGACCTTGAGGCCGGTGGCGTCCGGCATCCAGATGTAGAACAGCAGGTGGACGTGGTCTCGGGCCGCGTCGATGTCGGCGATCATCACGTCGAAGGGGCTGTCGCCCTCGTCGAGCAGGGTCGCGCTATTGCCGCCGACCGGGGGGAAGCCGTTGAAGGTGCGCCCGACGCGGAAGAGCGGCTCGACATGGGCGGGCACCTCGGCGCTGCCCTCGCCCTCATGGATGCCGGTCCGCTCAAAGGGCGGCAGCCGGTCGAGGCTGGCACGCAGCTTGGCGATGCGGCGGCTGCCGATGGTGGCGTCGCCGAAGAGCAGGTAGGCGAGCATGCCGACGACCGGAGCCCCGAGGATCACCAGCACCCAGGCCATGCGCGACGCCGGGTCGCGGTTCGGGCGCAGGAGCGCGCGCACGATGAAAAGCGCCTGAAGCCCGAGATGGATCGCGATGCCGAGCCAGACCTGCATTGATGCCTCCCTGCGATTTTCTGCCGGTCACGTCGGCCCGGTCCGGCGGAGCATCTCCCCGGTGTCGGTCCGTCCGAGTCCCGTCCGGTGATGCTCAAGCCGGTCGATAGCCCATTTCGGGCGGGTCACGCAAATCTGGTGCACGGTGGAGGCATCGAGCCCGGGCTCGTTGTCGGCAGCAACGACAGCGTCGATCTTCTTGCCGGCGCCCCCTGCGAGGGCCCAGCGCTCATCGGGTCAGCCGCGCAACGCTCCCGGGAGAAAGCCTCGGCACCAAGAAAGGGATGCCGGCGACGCGCCGATCGGTCGGAGCGTGGCATTTCGGATCGGATGTGGCTGAAGCGCCGGGCCCGACGCTGCGCGTGACCCGGATCATTGAAGCCGGCATGCCGCTCGGATTGCTCCGTCTCGCACCCTTTGCGAAAGGAAAGTCGATGCTGAGCTCGCGCCTGACCGCGGCCGTCACACTCGTCGGGATCCTCATTGCTTCGGGTGCCGGGTTCCTGGCCGAGGCCCGCACGGAGATCACGCTGCGCGCCGGGGACGGCAGCGTGGTGTTACGGCCGAACGATGGAATGGGGGGCCTTCGACCTCTTCTCCCGGGTGATGGTAGTGCCGCGCGGGCAGGCCTTCGCCAGCCGCATGCCGGACGGGGAACCGGGGCTCGAATGGACCGCGACATGCGGCTTCGTCGGTCTCGACGGTCTGAAGCGGCCCATCGCGCTGGACGGAACGAACGAGGCGGGGCTGACGGTGGGGGCGCTCTACCATCCGGGCTTCGCCAGCTACCCCGCCTTCGATCCCGCGACGCGCGCGGCGTCGATCGATCCGGTCGACGTGACGAACTACATCCTCGGCAGCTTCGGGAGCGTGGCGGAGCTGCGCGAGGGCTTCGGTGCCATCCGCGTCGTCGACGTGGTGGAGCAGGCGCTGGGCTTCGCGGCGCCACAGCGCGGTGATGGAATTCCTCATCGGCGAAGTGCAGATCACGGACAACCCGCTCGGCGTGCTGACGAAAGCGCCGACCTTCGACTGGCACGTGACGAACCTGCGCAACTTCGTGAGCCTTTCGCCGGTCGCCCTGCCGGGCGTCGCCCTGGCGGAGATGGACTTCACGTCGCTCGGCGCCGGCAGCGGGATGATCGGGCTGCCCGGGGATTTCACGCCGCCGTCGCGGTTCGTGCGCGCCGTCGCCGCCACCGCCACGGCGCGGCCGACGGAGGACGCGGACGAGGCGGTCTACGAGGCGTTCCGCATCCTCGACAACTTCAACGTGCCGCTGGGGGCGGCGGAGGGCTCGGGGCTCGTGGACGAGGAGGTGGGGATGCGCTCCGCCACCTTGTGGACGAGCGCCGTGGATACCCGGAACCGCGTCCCAGTCTACCACACCCAGCACAATCGCCGGGTGCGGATGCTCGATCTGAAGAAGATCGACTTCGGGTCGCTCGACGGGATCGCCTTCATACCGCTCGACCGGGAGAAGGCGCAGGACATCGAGGAACTCGTACTGCCGTGAGAGGCGTCAGACCATCATCGTCTTGGTTGCTGTGAGCTTCAACTCGGGCCAGTCGCGTTCGACACGGTCGATGTCCCATTGCAGACGGGTCATGTAGACCGGGTCGCCGTCGTGGTCCTCGGCCATGTGGCCCTTGTTGGCCTTCACGAAGTCCTCGATCCTGTCGCGCGGGCCCGAGAGCCAGCGGGCGGAGGAGAACTGCGTCGGCTCGAAGCGCACCGGCAGGCCGTATTCGAGCTCGATGCGGGAGGCCAGCACGTCGAACTGCAGCGGGCCGACGACGCCGACGATCCAGCCCGAGCCGAAGGTCGGCTTGAAGAGCTTCGAGGCGCCCTCCTCGGCGAACTGGGTCAGCGCCTTCTCGAGGTGCTTGGCCTTCATCGGGTCGCCGGCGCGCACGGTCTGCAGGAGTTCCGGCGCGAAGGAGGGGATGCCGGTGAAGCGCAGCGCCTCGCCCTCGGTGAGCGCGTCGCCGATGCGGAGCTGGCCGTGGTTGGGGATGCCGATGATGTCGCCGGCCCAGGCGTCCTCGGCGATCTCGCGGTCGTTGGCGAGGAAGAGCACGGGGTTGGAGATCGCCATCGGTTTGCCGGTGCGGACGTGATGCAGCTTCATGCCGCGCTCGAAATGGCCCGAGCAGAGGCGGACGAAGGCGACGCGGTCGCGGTGCTTGGGGTCCATGTTGGCCTGGACCTTGAAGACGAAGCCGGTGACGGCGGGCTCCCAGGCGCCGACGCCGCGCGATTCCGCCGGGCGGATCTGCGGCGGCGGGCCGAAGGCGCCGATGCCGCGCATCAGTTCCTGAACGCCGAAGGAGTTGATCGCCGAGCCGAACCAGATCGGCGAGAGGTTGCCCGCCAGCATCGCCCCCGCGTCGAAGGCGGGCAGCAGCTCGCGGGCCATCTCGACCTCCTCGCGCAGGGTGGCGAGCAGCGGGGCGGGGATGTGGTCGGCCATGCGCGGGTCGTCGAGGCCCTGCATCTTGAGGCTCTCGGCGCGCTTGTTGCGGTCGGCGCGATCCATCAGCTCCAGCCGGTCGTTCAGCATGTCGTAGCAGCCGAGGAAGTCGCGGCCCTGGCCGATGGGCCAGCTCGCGGGGCAGACGTCGAGCTGCAGCTCCTGCTGGATCTCGTCGATGATCTCGAAGGTGTCGCGGGCCTCGCGGTCCATCTTGTTGCAGAAGGTCAGGATCGGCAGGTCGCGCATCCGGCAGACCTCGAAGAGCTTGCGGGTCTGGGCTCTCCACGCCCTTGGCGCCGTCGATGACCATCACGGCGGCGTCGACGGCGGTCAGCGTGCGGTAGGTGTCCTCGGAGAAGTCCGAGTGGCCCGGCGTGTCGACGAGGTTGAACCACCAGGTCTCGAACGGAAAGGACATCGCCGAGGCGGAGACCGAGATGCCGCGGTCCTGCTCCATCTTCATGAAGTCCGAGCGCGTGCGGCGCGCCTCGCCCTTGGCGCGGACCTGGCCGGCCATCTGGATGGCGCCGCCGTACAGCAGGAACTTCTCGGTCAGCGTGGTCTTGCCCGCATCGGGATGCGAGATGATGGCGAAGGTGCGCCGCCGGGCGATCTCGGGCGGCAGCGGGGGGGTGTTGGAGGCAGGCTGGGACATGGAGGCGATATATGGCGCGGGCGGGGAGATGGAAAGGGCCGGGTTGCGGGGTGTGTTTCGGGGGCGGTTTCGGGTGGTCCCAGCTAGGACCGGAGGCAAGATGCTGATTTTATGAGGGAAAAGGGTTAACGTGATCGGAGCCTGAGCCGGTCCTGCGCCCTGCTGCTTGTCACCCCAGAATGGTCGGGATGTACTGCAGCCAAGGCAACACCCACTCGAGTTCTGCCGGGACGATCCCTGCAAGTTTGGCCAAGGCAGCTCCCGAGGCTCGCGACGACGCTTCCGGCAAGTCCCTTGATAGCGAATTTGCGCGCTTCGCTGCCGGTGTCCCGGATAAACCTGCTCACTTCCTGAAAGGTCGTGAAGGCAATGTCGTTCAGCAGCGCGACACCAGCGAGATAGGCTTCGGTCGTGGCGGTGTTGAGATACTCGGTCAGACGTTCGCTCAGGGCCGCATCGAAATGCGCGGGGTCGTTCTCCATGGCCGCCCCGGCCTCGGCGACGGCTTCGGCAACGGCCTCGGCGTTCTCTTCGACAGGGTCGCGGGTATCCTCGACTTTCCGCCAGAAAGGTCTGCCATTCGGGGAGCCGCGACGCGAGCAGTTCGGCCGAGAGAAGGACGGCATCCAGATCGCCGAGCTTTTCCGGCGCGACATCGGCGATTTCAGGGCGGTAGGCGTCGAGACGCAGGCGGAGGGCGTCGGCCTGAACGCCGAAGCGGACCTGATCGAGGCTGTCATAGGCGCAGTTCGCAATGGTTGCGAAACGTTTGAGCGCTGCGTCAAGTCCCTTGGAGATGTTGTCCAACGAGCCAGATGAGACCAGAGAACCGAGGTCTTCGCGCAAATCGCCGTGGATAGTTTCGAGATCCGACCTGTCGGGCGGTGCAATCCGGGCGAGCCGGAGTTGTCCTTCATTTTCGGAAACGGGCGTTGAAACTGCCCTCTCCGGAAGTTCCGGTTGTTGTACCCGGCGATACTCTGGCCGCTCCGGTTCCGGCCAGTGGTCGGGATAGCTCAGCCCGTCCGGCAGGATCACGCCGCGATCGCCAACCATGGTGTCGAGTTGTCTTTGGGTTAGACACCGCACACTACGGAGGTCTGTATAGCGGGGAAGCCAGCCTTGCTGTTGGTTCGATTCACAAATTGCTCGGACGTCGAAGGTTCCTCCAGTTTCCGCGCGAATCAAGATTTCATTCTCCCTGCTGCCAATGTCGGCCGACTCCAAGGTCGGTCATCAATCTGAGAACTGTGCAGTTCAGTCGCTCTGACCGGAAGTGCCGGCTTTATCAACCGAATTGATCCGCGAAAGATCGGCACCACCGCGAGATCGCTGCGGATTGAAGGTCGGCACCGGACGAGGTTCGTCTTCGAAAGATTGGTGCAATTCCGTCAAGTTGAGCGCGTTTCAGCAAATCACGCCTTCAAGTCGGACGCTCGCCCGCCTCGTCGATGCGACCTCTCCGTTCGGGACGTTGCAAAGATGTCTGCACCCTCCAGGTCCGGCACGAAATCATCCCGTTCCCGCCGCGCGTTCCAGGCCTCGACTCCTTCAAGGAGCCATTCGATGTGCTGCGGGTTCGCCATGCTTCCTTACCCGGTCAGTGGCTGGCCGGTTCAAGGCCTTGTTCGAAAGGTAGCCACAGGACCGTGTCTGGGGAAGCGGAAGCGTTGCAGCATTTCACGGTTGCAGACGCCAACCACCTCACCGTCGGCCCGGCTCCTCTTTCTCCAGCCTCCCGAAGTTCGGGGCGACGGGGGCGAGGTCCAGGCGCGCTTCCAGCCATTCCCCCCATCGGGCGGAGTCGCCCGCGAGGCCATCTTCCGGGACCTCATCCGGGTGGCGCCCCGCCCCGGAGGGTGGGGCGCCGTGGTGTCAGAGGATGAAGTCCGCGGCGCGGTAGGCGGAGGCGGTCACGCCGCCGTCCTCGATCAGGAGCTGGAGTTCGAAGACAGCATCGGCGTCGAGGTTGCAGCGCACGAGGGTGTTTGCTCCGGAATTGACACAGGAGACCCGTCCCAAGCCGGTTCCGCCGAAGACCAGCACGCCGGCGTAGATGTCGGCGAAGTCGATCCGGTCGCCCGCGGCCGCGCCGGCGCCCTGGAAGGCCGTCGCGCCGTCGCCCGCCCGGATCCGGTCGCGCACCGCGCCGCCCGATTCCGACGCGCTGTCGAAGTCGAAGACGTCGTTGCCGAGCCCGCCGATCAGGATGTCGACGCCGAGGCCGCCGCGCAGCACGTCGTCGCCGCCGCCGCCGCGCAGGGTGTTCGCGCCGTTCGTCCCGATGATGGTCTCGCCGCCGCCCGAGCCGATCGCGTTCTCGAAGCCGATGATCTGCTCGGTGTTGCCGCCGGCGATGTTCACCGAGGTGACGCCGGAAAGCAGGTTGATCGTGACGAACCCGGAGGCGAAGCTGACGCGGGAATAGTCGATCGTGTCTACCCCCGTCCCGCCGTTATTGACGTCGAAGGTGACGAAATCATCGTCGATGACGATGTCGTTGCCCGCGCCGCCGTTGACGCTGTCCGCGCCGGTCCCGCCGTTCAGGATATCGTTTCCACCGTTTCCGGTCAGGGCGTTCGCGGCCTGGTTTCCGGTGATCGTGTCGGCACCGGAACCGCCGATGGCGTTCTCGATGAGCGACCTTGCATCGCCGTTGTATTGCAGTGCGTTGAAGACGTTGCCGCGCGCAAAGCCGCCGGCGGAAAACGCATCGAGATCAGCGAGTTGGGTCGTCGAGAAGGTCGAGTGTTCTCCCGGGCGCAGGTCGATTCGCAGGTTCGTCGTGTAGTTCGAGAGATTGTAGGTATCGATGCCCCCGCCGTCCCAGATCGTCGAGAAAATGCGGTTCGCGCCGGGGTCGATGGCCAGCAGCCCGTTGACGTAGCTTTCGCCGCCGGTGGGACTCCAGGAATAGACGGTGTTGCCGGCATTGGTGGTGAAGTCCGCGCCGTACATGTGCTGCAGCGCGGCGATGTCGAGCATCATGAAGGTCTGGGCATAGCCGAAGGCTTCGTTGCGATAGCCCGTGAGCGGCGCACCGACAAAGGACCGGTACGTCATGACGCTGTATTCCATCGAATCGTAGGCGGCGGGCAGGGCGCCGTAGACGCTGGTTTCCTGGCCGTGCTTGAGGCCGAGGGAATGCCCGAGTTCGTGAATGATGGTGTGGTAGTCGTAGTTTCCGACGACCGGGAACCGCCCGGAATTTCCGAAGAAGGCGTCACCGCCCCACACGCCCGAGCTTGGATAGTAGGCGTAGGCCGTGCCGGGGTTCGAGGAATTGGCGACCCGGATCGTGCCCGATCCGCTGCCGGCGCCGGCGTAGAAGATACCGAGATTGGTGAACCCCTCGACCGAGAAGCCGGCATTGACGGGGTTCACGCTGTCGAGGGTGGCCGTGACGACGGCGAGTTGCGCGGCGGAGACGCGCTGGAAGTTGCTGAAGGCTTCCGGATGGCCGGCCTGATAGTCGAGGGGGGAATCGGGATCGCTGTAGCTGATCACCCCGTTCCATTTCACGCCCGACAGCAGGCCGTCGATGCGCTGGTCGAAGCTGCGCGCCACGGAGAGCGTCGTGGAGGCGCCGCCGTTCTCGTCCTTGAGCGGCAGCGCGTCGGAGTGTCCGGATTCGGCTGCCATGATGGCCGACGCCTCGGCAGCCGCGGCGCGTGCCGTATCCGCAGCGGGGGAGCCGAGGACTTCCGTCGTGGCGTGATTTGGTCCGGGCCCGGTGTGCGCGGTCGGGATGGTCGCGTGTTCTGCGCCGGCTTCGGCGCCCGCCCCGGACTCGGCACCGTCATCGGGGCCGAAGCCCTCGAGGGACGGCGCGTACAGGAAGGCTTTGTGCAGGTCTATGGGCTTCCACGACTGCAAGCGCGGAATGGACATGGCTGTGTCTCCCAAAAAGGGTGAATTCGACTGCTTGTAGAAAGGGTGTGACGAAGTAAACTTCGTCAGGCTAGTTGTCGTTACGCGCGAAAATTGGTAAAAACATAATCGAAATGCGAATGATTCGCAATTGAATATTGGGAATGGAGCTGTGGATCAGATCAATCTTTGATTGTAAGTTTTTAGATATACTCAACTATGGAGGTTCCTGAGGGAAAATGACGAGGTCTTTGCAGATCCTTTGCCTTGCCATGATCCCGGCACTTGCCGGACTTCATGCGGAGGAGGCCGTGCAGGACACCGTGCCCCCTCCGCCCGACAACGCGGCCGGGCTGGCCAGCACCCTCAATCAGGCCCTGAGTGACGGGTCGAACGCGGCGGTAATCGCCTTCATCGCGCGATATCCCGACGACCCGATGACGGATCGCGCGCGGGCGGCCCTGGCCGTCCGGCGCGGACCCGATGCCGCGCCGGATCCCGGCCCGGATGGCGCGGTCTTCGACGCCTTCGACAGGGCGCGGCTGGGCGGTCCCTCGGCGATGGCCGGATTTACGGCGGCCTATGCCAACCATCCTCTCGGTGCCGAAGCGCAGCGGAACTTCTGGCGAAGATGAGGTGCCCGGCCGGCGGGAACGGGCCCGCTGGCCCGAACCTGCAGCGAAGGGGCGCGGCGCCGAGACCGCGATCTCGACGCCGGAATTTGCAAGGAGAATTCGGGGTGGGGTTCCCCCGGCGCGGGTTCTGACCGACGGGGTACCGGTCCCTGGGATCGCGGCCGTCAGTCTTGGAGGAGGGTCACGCCGGTTGCACTTCCGCCTGCTCCGGCCGCAGCCGGCCGGCCGCGAGGGCGCTGAGTGCGACCATCGCCGCAGCGGTCCCGAGCATGAGGGCGAGCCCGCCGTACTGATAAGTCAGGCCCGACAGGAGTGTGCCCGTCAGCCGTCCGGCCGCATTGGCCATGTAGTAGAAGCCGACATCCATCGTCACCCGCTCGGCTTTCGTGAAGGCGAGGATCAGGTAGGAGTGGAGGGAGGAGTTCACCGCAAAGACCGCGCCGAAGACGAGGAGCCCCACGATGAGCGTCGCGGTGAGCCAGGGCTGGGGCTCGGGCGACAGGAGCGCCGCGCCGGTCAGGAGTGCGGGCACGCAGAACAGGATGAGCGCCCAGATCCGCGCCGCGCCGATCAGGTCCTGTTCGGGGCGGGCGGCGGCCCGCAGGATCCGGGGCGCCGCCGCCTGCACCGCGCCGTAGAGGATGATCCAGAGCGCCATGAAGGTGCCGATCATGAAGAAGGCGGCGCGGTTGCCCGCGACCGTGCCGTCCGACAGCACCGCGTAGAAGTAGATCGGGATGCCGACGACGAACCAGACGTCGCGCGCCCCGAACAGGAAGACGCGCGCCGCGGAGAGCCAGTTCACATTGGCGGATTTCGAGAAGACCTCGGAGAATTTCGCGCTCTTGCGGCCCTTCGGCAGGCCCGGCGGCATGGCAATCAGCACCGCGAGGAGGATCGATGCGAGGACGGCGGCCATGGCCAGTACCGCCCAGACGAAGCCCACGGTGGCAAGGAGGACCGCGCCGAGCAGGAAGCCCAGTCCCTTCACCATGTTCTTCGAGCCGGTCAGGAGTGCCACCCAGCGGAACAGGCCGCCCTTCTCCGCCGGTGCCAGCAGTTTCACCGCGGATTTCGAGGACATCTTCGCAAGGTCCTTGGCGACACCGCTCGCGCCCTGCACGATCATCACATAGGCGACCGACACGCCGACGGCCCAGCCGGGATCGAGTTGCGCCAGCGCGATCAGGGCCAGCACCTGAAGGCCGAGCCCGGCATGGAGCGTCGAGGTCAGACCGAACCGGGCCGCGATCCAGCCGGCGGAGAGGTTCGTGACCATTCCCGCGAATTCGTAGAGCAGGAAGAGGTAGGCGAGCTGGATCGGCGTGAAGCCGAGCGTATGGAAGTGCAGGAGCACGAGCATGCGCAGCGCTCCGTCCGTCAGCATGAAGGCCCAGTAGGACGCGGTGACGGCGATGTAGGCGGAGAGACCTTCGGGGCGCGCGGCGGACGTCACGGCGATGCCCCGACCATCAGCGCCACATCGACCAGCCGGTGCGCGTAGCCCATCTCGTTGTCGTACCATGCGTAGACCTTCACCTGGGTGCCGTTGATCACCATGGTGGAAGGCGCGTCGATGATGGCCGAGCGCGTGTCGTTGGTATAGTCGGCCGAGACGAGCGGGCGTTCCTCGTAGCCGAGAATGCCCTTGAGGGCGCCCTCCGAGGCTGCCTTGAAGAGCGCGTTGATCGTCCCTGCATCCGTCTCGCGCGCGACCTCGAAGACACAATCGGTGATCGATGCGTTCAGGAGCGGCACCCGCACGGCATGGCCGTTCAGGCGGCCCGCCAGTTCGGGATAGATCAGCGTGATCGCCGTGGCGCTTCCCGTGGTCGTCGGGATCAGGGAGTTCAGGGCCGAACGCGCGCGGCGCAGGTCACCGGCGGGGCGATCGACGATTGTCTGGGTATTGGTGACGTCGTGGATCGTGGTGATCGATCCGTGGCGGATCCCGATCGCCTCGTGGATCACCTTCACCACGGGCGCGAGGCAGTTCGTCGTGCAGGAGGCTGCCGTGACGATGCGGTGCCGTGCCGGATCATAGGTCCCGTGATTGACTCCGTAGACGATGTTGGCGGTCGGCCCGTCCTTCACAGGCGCCGAGACCACGACCTTCCCGACGCCCGCCTCGAAATACGGGCGCAGCCTCTCTTCCGTCTTGAAGACCCCGGTGCAGTCGATGACCACATCTACGCCGGCGAGCGGCAGGGCGGACAGATCCCGCGTGCCGACAAAGGGAATCCGCGTGCCATCGATCGTCAGGGACGCGTCGTCGGCCTCGAAGCGCGCGTTCCAGCGCCCGTGAACCGTATCGAATTCGAGCAGATGTGCATGCATGTGCGGATCACCGACCGCGTCGTTCAGCCAGGCGATCTCCGCGCCCCGCTCGAGCAGGGGTCTGAGCGCGAGCTTGCCGATCCGCCCCAGACCGTTGAGTGCGTAGACCGTCACGCGGAGGCTCCGGCCTCGGTCCGGCCGATATCGTCCACGGCCTCCTGCAGCGAAATGCGATCGAGGGAGGCGATGGGCAGCGCCGTGAAGGCCGCCATGCGGTTTCGCAGCGCGCCATAGGCCTGGTGGAAGGCCAGGCTCTTCTCGGCCGTGCTGCCCTCTGCCTTGACGGGATCGGGCATCCCCCAATGTGCGCTCACCGGCTGGCCGGTCCAGGCGGGGCACTCCTCGTTTGCGGCCTGATTGCAGACCGTGAAGACGAAGTCGAATTTCGGCGCATCCGGTCCCTGGAATTCGGCGATGTTCTTGGCGCGCAGCACGGAGATGTCGTGCCCCTTCTGTTCGAGGACCTCGAGAGCGAAGGGATTGAGCTCGGACCGGGGGCGGGTTCCGGCGGAGAAGGCTTCGAACCGGTCTCCCGCTTCCTTCCGGAGGATCAACTCGGCGAAGATCGAGCGCGCGGAGTTTCCGGTGCAGATGAAAAGCACCTTGTATTTGCGGGTGGTCATCGGGTTGGCTCCAGTGGGAACGGGATCGAAGAGGGATGGGCAGAGCTCCGGGCGACCGCGACAGCAATCGAGGAGCAGATAGGCGAGGGTCCGCTGCACTTCGGGCATGTCGACCGAGTAGCGCAGCGATGTTCCGACACGCTGCTGCGTCGTCAGGCCGGTCTGCAGAAGTGCCGCGAGATAGGCCGAGAGTGTCGAGGGCCGCAGCTCCAGGGCGTCAGCCAGTTCGCCGGCTGCGACCCGTTCGGGGTAGCGCCGCATCAGGAGCCGGAAGATCGCCAGTCGCTGCGGATGGCCGAGGATCGACAGGCGGAAGGGAATCTCTGTTTCCATATTTCGAGGATATGCGAAATAAGCTAGGCGAGACAGCCCCGACCGACCCTGTCATGAAATCTTCACGGACTGGCCCGCCCCGTGCCGACCCCCGCAACCGATCCCTGCGGGGAACGGCCTTGAAACCTGCGGCGACGCGGCGCACAGATGGTTTGAGGCGCACATTGCGCGTTCAGCAACGGGAGGCCGGATCGTGACGCAGATCGCCTACACGATGTCGCCGGGCCGTGGCGCGACCGACCGGATGCTCTGGGCCCTCGGGGAGCGCCTGCTGGCCGGGGGCTGGCGGGTTTGCGGCGTGGTGCAGGTCAATTCCGACTGCGGTCCCGACCGGGCCTGCGACATGGATGTGAAGGTGCTGCCCGAGGGCCCGCTCCTGCGGATCTCGCAGTCCCTCGGACCGGGCGCGCGGGGGTGCCGGCTCGATGCCGGCGCGCTCGAGGCGGCGGTCGCGACGGTGGCCCGAAGCCTCGAGGCCGGCGCGGACGTGCTGCTCGTGAACAAGTTCGGCAAGCATGAGGCGGAAGGCCGCGGCTTCCGGCCGCTCATCGCAGAGGCCCTCGCCCGCGACGTGCCGGTGATCGTCGGCGTCAACACGCTCAATCTCCCGGCGCTGGAGGCCTTCGCGGACGGGCTGGCCCTCGAAGTGCCGCCCGACCTCGAGTTGCTGTCGGCCTGGGTCGCGGATGTCCGGGCCGCCGACCGGGTCGGCTGACGGGAGGCCTCGCGCATGCGGATGATTGCCGCCAACGGCCTTCGCTTCTGCACCCGGATCGACGGCCCGCCGGACGGAAGGGCGATCGTCTTCGCCAATTCGCTCGGCACCGATCACCGGATCTGGGACCGTCTCCTGCCGCTCCTTCCCGCGGGCCTGCGGATCCTGCGCTGTGACATGCGCGGTCACGGGCTGAGCGACGCGCCCGGTGGCGACTACTGGATGGGCGATCTGGTTGCCGATGCCGCCGGGCTCATGGAGGCGGCGAAGATGCGTGACGCCGTTTTCGTCGGGCTGTCGATCGGGGGTATGGTCGCGCAGGGCCTCGCCGCCGAGCGCCCCGATCTCGTCTCCGCCCTGGTGCTCTCGAACACCGCGCCCAAGATCGGCACGGCGGAGATCTGGGCCGAGCGCGGGCGCATGGTCGCCGAGGGCGGGATCGCCGCGCTGGCCGACGGGGTGCTCGAGCGCTGGTTCCCGGCCGGATGGCGCGCCGAGAACCCCGACGATCTGGCGCTCTGGCGACACATGCTCGTCAGGACGCCGGTTGACGGCTACATGGGCTGCTGCGCGGCCCTTGGCGAAACCGATCTGCGGGAGTCGACGGCGCGGCTGACCCAGCCCGCGCTGGTGCTGGCCGGCTCCGCCGATGGCTCGACGCCGCCCGATCTGGTGCGCGAGATGGCCGAGAGCATGCAGCACGCCCGCTTCGAGCTGATCCGCGGGGCGGGCCACATTCCCTGTGTCGCGGCGCCCGAGGCAACGGCGCGGCTGATCGCGGATTTCCTGCGGGAGACCGGAGCGGCCTGAGACCGTCAGGCCGCTCCGGCCAGCAAGGCGTCGATCTCGGCGCGCGATGGCATCGCGGGTGCCGTGCCGCGCCGCGTGACCGATATCGAGGCCGTCGCGCAGCCGAAACGCATCGCCGCCACCGGGTCGCGCCCCTCGGCCAGCGCGGTGGCGAATCCGCCGTTGAAGGCGTCGCCGGCGCCGGTGGTCTCGACGACCGGCCCGGCATCGAGGGCGGGCACGTGTTCGGTGCGGCGGCCGTCGTGAAAGAGCGCGCCCTGGGCGCCCAGCGTGATGATCGCCGCCCCGACGCCGTTCGCGATCAGCGCCCTTGCCGCGGCTTCGGCGGCTGGCGGGTCCGTCCACGGCGATCCCGGTGAGCGCCTCGGCCTCGGATTCGTTGGGTGTGACGTAGTCGCAGAGCGCGAGCATGCCCTCGGGCAGCGCGGCGGCCGGCGCCGGATTGAGGATGGTGGTCACCCCGGCCGCGCGCGCGAGCGACAGCCCCCGCATCGCCGCGTCCATCGGCTGCTCGAGCTGGGTCAGGAAGACGCCGGCGCGGGAGATGAGGTCGGCATGGGCGTCGAGATCGGCCGGGGCGATCGCGCCGGCCACGCCGGGACAGACGATGATCGCGTTGTCGCCGGTGGCCTCCTCGATGAAGATGTAGGCCGCACCGGTGTAGCTGTCGTCGTGGCGGCTCACTTCCGGGGTGACGCCCGCCTTCTCCCAGGTGGCGAGCGCCATGTCGGCGAAGGGGTCACGGCCGAGACGCGAGATGAAATGCACGTCGCCCCCCGCCATGCGCGGCGGCAACGGCCTGGTTCGAGCCCTTGCCGCCGGGGCCGAGCGCGAAGCTGTGGCCCATGATGGTCTCGCCCATGCGGGGCGGGCCGTTCGGCGCGATAGGCGGTGTCGGCGACGAAGACGCCGAGGATGACGATGGGCTTTTTCATGGCGGCCTCCCGGGGCTCAGGCGTCCGGCGGGATCACGCCCTTGCGGAACATGAAGCAGCCGTAGAAGCGGCGTTCGCCGGTCTGGATCACGGCATAGGCCTCGCGGGCCATGTCGTAGAAGGCGATAGCGCTCGATGCCGATCATCGGGCGGGGTCGGCCTTCGGCCGCATCGATGGCGGCCTGCACCTCGACCTGGACCTCGGGGATGTCGTCGGGGGCACCGACCACTTCCATCCGGCCGGCGAAGTCGTCGACGAAGGTGTCGAGTGGCAGGACCGACAGGATCGCCTCGGCGACTTCGGCGGAGGCAAGGTTGTCCATCCGGAGAAGTTCGCCGGTCACGGTGTGGCGCGCCACGGAGTCGGACGGGAAGTTGGTGTCGGCCAGCACCAGCACGTCGCCGTGCCCCATGGCGCGCAGGACATGCAGGACCTCGGCGTTCAGCCGCGGATCGATCCCCTTCAGCATCGGTCGTTTCCTCCGGTTCGGGTCATCGGGAAAAGCGTTTCCACGGCGTCGGCGAAGGCTGCGCCGAGGGCCGCATGAGCGCTCGCGTCGAGATGGATGCCGTCGACCGGATCGACTGCGGCATGGCGGCCGGCCTCGACGAAGCCGGCTCCGAGCCGGGCGGCGAGGGCTGCGATCAGCGGGGCGAGGCTGCGGGACTTGGCGGCGCCGCCCTCGAACATCGGTTCGAGCAGGCCGGTCTCGAGGATCGGCACCGGTGCGACGAGGAGAAGGGCGGGCGCAGTGCCGTCCGGACCGGCCTCGGAGCGCAGGATGTCTGTTGCGATCTTCTCGACCCCGAGCGCGATGTCGGAGGCCGGCAGCGCGAAGCGCGCCTTGAGGTCGTTGGTGCCGAGCATGACGATCACCGCATCGAGCGGTCGGTGGGATTCGAGGAGGACCGGCAGGGCGCTCCGTCCGTTGCGATGGGCGCCCTCGATGGGGTCGTCGTGCACCGTGGTCCGGCCCGGATGGCCTTCCTCGACCACCTGCCAGCCGGGGCCGAGCCGGGCCGCGAGCACACCAGGCCAGCGGATGTCGGAGGCAAGGCGGTCGCGGGCGCCGAGATCGCGCAGCGCCATGGTGCCGTGGGTGTTCGAGTTCGCCGAAGCAGAGGAGGCGGCGCGGGGCCATCAGGCGAGCCGCGCGCCGGTTTCGGCGTCGAAGACGAAGCCGCTGCCGGCGGTGGGCGCGAGCACGATCTCCTGACCCGGGCGCAAAGGCCTGCCGGTCGCGAAAGACCGCGGTGACCTCCCGGTTACCGAGACGGCCGATCACATGGGTTTCCGACCCGGTCGGCTCGACCACCGCCACCGTGACGCGCAGGCCGTCCGCGTCGAGGACCAGATGCTCGGGCCGCACGCCGAAGGTCACCGGCCTTCCGTCCTCGAGGCCCGCGCCATCCGGTACGGCGAGCATCGCGCCCTCGGCCTCCACGGCGACGGCCCCGCCGCCGCGGCGGATCGTGCCCGGCAGCATGTTCATCGAGGGCGAGCCGATGAATTCGGCGACGAAGCGGTTGGCCGGCGCGTCGTAGAGCTCGAGCGGCGCGCCGATCTGCTCGATATGCCCGCCCTGCATCACCACGATCTTGTCGGCCATCGTCATCGCCTCGATCTGGTCGTGGGTCACATAGACCGTCGTGGTCGAGAGCCGCTGGTGCAGCTCGCGGATCTCGGCGCGCATCTGCACGCGCAGCTTGGCGTCGAGGTTCGACAGCGGCTCGTCGAACAGGAACACCTGCGGATCGCGCACGATGGCGCGGCCCATGGCCACCCGCTGGCGCTGTCCGCCCGAGAGCGCGCGCGGATAGCGGTCGAGATAGGGCGTGAGCCCGAGGATCTCGGCGGCGCGCGTCACCCGTGCGGCGATCTCGGCCTTGTCCATCCGGCGCATCCTGAGCGAGAACGCCATGTTCGACGCCACGGTCTTGTGCGGGTAGAGCGCGTAGTTCTGGAACACCATCGCGATGTCGCGCTCGGAGGGCGGCAGGTTGTTCACCACCCGCGCGCCGATGGCGATGGTGCCCGACGACACCTCCTCGAGCCCGGCGATCATCCGCAGGAGTGTCGACTTGCCGCAGCCCGACGGGCCGACGAGAACGACGAACTGCCCGTCGAGGATGTCGACGTCGATCCCGTGCAGCACCTCCACCGCGCCATAGGACTTGCGCAGGTCGCGGATCGTGACTTGAGCCATGCGCGCGCCGTTTCCCCCGTTTGCGACAAGGGTTACCCGAGGCCTCCGCGCCTGTCCATCGCCCAAGCATTCTAACATGTTAGATGCTTGACAGAATCCGGCCTCCCGGTGAGACTTCGCCCCATCGGCCCCGCCATGGGGCCATCCGGACCGAGGCGCCACCAGAGCGCGTGATACTGCCGGGCAACAGCATTCAGGGAGGACTGGGAATGAAAGCCGATCTCTACAACCATCTGGTGCGCGCGGGCCTGACCCGGCGACGCCTGCTCAAGGGCATGGCCTCGACAGGGGCGGTGGCCGCCGCCGGCGGCGTGTTCACCGGAACCTCCGTCCGCCCCGTCTGGGCGCAGGATGCTGCCGCCCTGCGCGCCGAGATGCTCAAGCATCCCCGGCGTCGGCATGGGCTCGCCCACCGATGCGGACTGGCAGAAGGTCGGCGAACTGGCGCTCGGGGGCACGCGGGAGACCGTCGCCGAGGGCGAATTCGCCGGCGTCGAGCTGACCTTCATGGGGCTCAACAACCAGAACCTGCACAACTTCCTGTTCCGCGGCTTCCTCAAGCCCTGGGAGGCCTATACCGGGGCGACGATCAACTGGATCGACCTCGCCCAGGCCGACTACAACGCCCGGCTCCAGCAGAGCATCGCCACCGGCACCGTCGATTTCGACATCGTCGAGATGGGCGCACCCTTCGAGGGCGACGTGCTCGGGCGCGGCATGGCCTCCGAGATGCCCGACTGGGTGCGCGACCTGATCGACATGGACGATTACGTCGACTACCTGAAGGCCCCCGTCGGCACCTGGGACGGCAAGACCTACCGGGTCTCGATCGACGGCGACACCCACACCTTCGCCTACCGCACCGACTATTACGACAACGCCGAATTCGCCGAGGCCTGGGCGGCCGCGGGCAACACCACGCCCTGGGCTCCGCCGACGACCTGGGAAGAGGTCAACGCCCAGTCGGTCTTCCTGATCGGCAAGACCGACCCGCTCACCGGCCTCGACGCCCACGGCTATCTCGACCCCCTGAAGGGCTGGGGCGGCTTCGGCTTCTACTTCCTCGAGAACCGCGCGGCCCCCTACGCCAAGCATCCGGGCGATCCGGCCTGGCTCTTCGATCCCGACACCATGAAGCCGCGGGTGAACAATCCGGCCTTCGTGCAGGCGATCCAGGACGTGATGGACCTGATCGCGGCGGGCGCCTATCCCGCCGACCAGATCAACGCCGATCCCGGCACCACCGCCTTCCAGCAGTTCCTCGCCGGCACCGGCGGCATGCTGAACTGGTGGGGCGATGTCGGCTCCTCGGCGCGCACCTCCGACACGTCCGTCGTGGGCGACGTGGTCGGCTTCGACATCAATCCGGGCTCGCAGAAGGTCTGGAACTCGCAGACCGGCGCCTGGGAGGAGACCCCCAACGTCTCGCCCAACAACGCCTATATCGGCTGGGGCATCTACGTGATGGCCACCGTCGACGGCGACGAGCAGAAGAAGAAGGCCGCATGGTCCGCCGCCGCCCATCTCGGCGGCAAGGACCTGTCGCTCTGGGCCTCGGCCTATCCCTCGGGCTTCCAGCCCTACCGCAACAGCCATTTCCAGTACGAGGAATGGGAAGCGGCCGGCTACGACCGCGCCTTCATCGAGGATTACCTCAGCTCGAACCTCGACAGCTACAACCACCCCAACGCCGCGGTCGAGCCGCGCATTCCCGGCATCTTCCAGTACTATTCGGTGGCCGAGGACGAACTCGCCAAGGGCTTCGCCGGGCAATACGGATCGGCGCAGGAAACCGCTGACGCCATCGCCGCGGCCTGGGAGGGCATCACCGACCAGATCGGCCGCGAGAACCAGATCGCGCTCTACAAGGCTTCGCTCGGCCTCTGAGCCCGACCCGATCCCGCGCCGGCGGCCCCCTCGGGTCGCCGGCGCCGCTTCCCTGATCCCAGTCCCGGAAAGACGGCGTGTCCGAGCAAGGCGACCTTCTCCATGTGGTGACGGCCGATGCGATCACCCCCGCCCGGATGGCTTTCGGGCGCTGGCTGGTCCGGGGCTCGGCCGCGATCATGCTGGGGCTCTTCGCCCTGATCGCCGCCGCCCGCGCCGAGATGATCCCGCCGCTCTTCGAGACATGGCGCCCGGCGCTCTACGGCTTCCTGCTGTGGTCGGTCTGCCTCTGTGCGGCGCAGGTGATCATGCGGGGCGAACAGGGCAAGCGCACGCTCTTCGTGCTGCCCGCCGCCCTCTTCGTCGTGGCGATGGTGGTCTTCCCGCTCGCCTTCGGCATCTCGATCGCGCTCTCCGACTGGAACCTCGCCTCGCTCGACGGGCCGCGCTTCAACGGCACCGACAATTTCCGCCAGATGTGGAACGATCCGTTCTACTGGAACGCGCTCGGAAACATGGTCTGGTTCACGCTGGCAATCCTCGTCGAATACGCCATCGCGTTCGGTCTCGCCCTCATCCTCGCCTCCGAGATCCGGGCCCGGAAGTTCTTCCGCGTGGCCTTCCTGATGCCGCTGATGCTCTCGCCCGTCGCGGTGAGCTGGATGATCGGCAAGTCGATGATGGAGGCCCGCTTCGGCCCGCTCGCCCGCTTCGCGCGCTGGCTCGGCTTCGAGGATGTCTCGTTCTTCGGCAGCCCCGAAATGGCCCGCGCCATGATCATGATGATGGATGCCTGGACCTTCATCCCCTTCATGATGATCATGCTGCTCGCCGGGCTTCAGGGCATCCCGCGCGAGGTCCAGGAGGCGGCCCGCGTCGACGGTGCCGGCGGCTGGCGCGGCTTCTGGGAAGTGACCTTCCCGCTGATGCTGCCGGTCTCGATCACCGCGATCCTGATCCGCATCATCTTCAAGCTCAAGCTCGCCGACATCATCATCAACGTCACAAGCGGCGGGCCGGGCGGGGCCACCGACAGCGTCACGAGCTTCATCTTCCGCGAATACCGCGATCGCTCGAATGTCGGTTACGGCACGCTCCTGGCCATGGTCTATCTGGTGATCATCGTGATCGCGATCACGCTCTTCATGAAGCTCGTCGATCGCTGGATGAATCCGAGGTACTGAATGGCCGAGACCCAGATCTTCCACGACAGCGCCCATGACCGCCCCGCCCGGGTGTCGTGGTTCGCGCGGCGCGCGGTGATCTACGGGATCCTGATCCTCTGGACGGTGATCTGCCTCTTCCCGATCTACTGGACCCTCACGACCTCGTTCAAGCTCGCCCCCGACGTGATGCAGGGCAACATGATCCCCTTCGTCGACTACACGCCGCAATGGCGCGGCTGGGCCTCGCTCGGGGTTTCACCCGACACGATCTTCAACGAATCCACCGTGCGCGCCGAGTTTCTCAAGCGCTTTGCCAATTCCGCCGTGATCGCCGTCTCCGCCTCGCTGCTCGCGGTGATCCTCGGCTCCTGCGCGGCCTATGGCCTCAGCCGGTTCCGCTACCGCTTCGGCTTCATGCGCAACCCCGACATCTCGTTCTTCTTCCTGAGCCAGCTCATCCTGCCCCCCGTCGTGCTCGCGCTGCCGTTCCTCGTGCTCTACAAGGAGCTTGCCCTGCTCGACACCCGCATCGGGCTGATCCTGCTCTATACGCTCACCGTGCTGCCCATCGTCATCTGGATCATGCGCGACCAGTTCAGCGGCATCCCCATCGAGCTCGAGGAAGCCGCCCTCGTCGACGGGTTGTCGATCTGGGGCGCCTTCTTCTCCATCGTGCTGCCGATCGCGCTGCCGGGCATGGTCGCAGCCTTCATCCTCAGCCTCGTCCTCACCTGGAACGAATATTTCTTCGCCGCCCTCCTGACCTCCACCAATGCGGTGACGCTGCCGGTGATGGTCGCCAGCCAGACCGGCAGCCAGGGCATCAACTGGTGGTCGATGGCCGCACTTTCGACGGCGGCGATCCTGCCGCTCATCATCATCGGCATCCTCCTGGAGCGGTTCATCATCAAGGGCATGGCTGCGGGGGCGGTGAAGTAGGCGGGGCCTCCGTATGCGCTGCGCGAAACCGGACTCCGCGCGTCGGATGCGCCCGCCGCCACGACGGGTGGTCCGGCCTCCTGGCGGCCCGGGTTTGGCGGCGCGTCAACCTCCGGGCAATCTCCGTTAACGAAGTGAAATCAACGGGCTGACCCCTTGTTTCACGTTGACCGCACCTCCCACGCAAGCTCTGCCATCAGGTCGCGGGTCTGCCCGTAGAGCCGACGGAACTGCCCGTAGCGGGTCTCATAGACCGGATCGGGATGCGCGGTGATCGTCTCGCGGGCCGGGTTCCAGCGGGCGATATCCTCCGGCCCGGCGGCCCCGATCGCGCAGGCCGCGAGAAAGGCGTCGCCATAGGCCGCCCCGAGGCTCACCTCGCTGACCACCTGGTCGAGCCCGGTGATGTCCGAGGTCGCCTGCAGCCAGAGCCGGTTCTTGGTGCCGCCCCCCACCGCCATCAGCCGCGCCGGGCGCTCGCCGGCCTCGGCATAGGTCTCCATCACGTGCCGCGTCCCGTAGGCTATCCCCTCGATCAGCGCCCGGTAGAGATCGCCCCTTCCATGGGTCAGATCGAGCCCGAAGAAGGTGCCGCGTGCGTCCGGATCGTGGAGCGGCGTCCGCTCACCCGAGAAGTAGGGCAGCGCGATCAGCCCTCGCGCCCCCGGCGGCGAGGCCTGCGCTTCGGCGGCGAGCGTGGCGAAGGCAGTCTCGCGCGGCAGGTCGGCGGCGAAACGGTCGCGGAACCAGTGGGTCAGCGTCCCGCTCGTCGCCAGCCCCGCCATCGCCGCATGGCTGGCCCGGCAGGAGCCAGGGCGCGTGCCAGAGCCGCGGATCGACCAGCCGCCCGGCGGTCGGCATGATGATGAAGATCGTCGAGCCGTACATCAGCATCATGTCGCCGGGGCCTCGCACGCCGACGCTGACCGCTTCCGCCGCCGCATCGATGGTCCCGGCGGTCACCGGTGTTCCGGCTTTCAGGCCCGTGGCCTCCGCCGCCGCCGGCGTCACGCGCCCGGCGATCTCCGTCGACCACATCAAACGCGGCAGCTTGTCGAGCGGAAGGATGTCGGGTGCGAGGTCGTCGATCCAGTCCTGCCGTTCGATGTCGTAGAGCGGGCTGAAATTCGCCGCCGTGTAGTGGTCGATCACGCTCTCGCCGGTGAGCCGCTCGACGAGGAAAGAGGTCGAGGTCAGCACCCGCGCCGTCCTCGCGTGGATCTCCGGCCGGGCGTTCTTCAGCCACAGGATCTTCGGCCCGACCGATTGCGAGGTCAGGGCATTGCCGCAGCGCGCGAGCAGCGTCTCCTCGCCGATCCGCGCGGTCAGCTCCGCCACTTCCGCCGCGGCCCGGTTGTCGACGCCGTAGAGCACCGCGTTCATCAGCGGCGTGCCGTCCGCATCCACCGGCAGCATGCAGGGCCCGATGGCGCTGCAGGCCACGGCGTCGATCGAGCCAGGTGCGACACCGCTCTCGGCGAGCAGACGTCGGCTGAGGGTAATGAAGTCGCCCCACCAGTCCTCCTCGGCGCGATGCTCCGCCCAGCCCGACCGCGGCACGATCATCTCGTGCGGCGTGCTGGCCGTGACGACAACCTTGCCCGAAGCATCGGCGATCACCCCCTTGGACTCGAACGTGCCGATATCGATTCCGAGTGTGTGGCTCATGGATCGAGCCGGTCGCGGGTGAGCGGGAAGTCGCGGCCGATGCCGGGCAGGGCTGCGGCCAGAAGCCGGGCCAGGGCTTCGAGATCGGCGAGGTCGCAAACCTCGAGGCTGGAATGCGAGTAGCGTATCGGGAAGCCGATATCGAGGCTCGCGACACCCTCGCCGACAAGCTGGACATGGGAGAGGTCGGTCAGCACGCCGACCTGCGCGCTGCGCTGGAGCGGGATGCCGGACCGGGAAGCCGCCTCCTCGACCAGCCGCACGAGACCGGGATGCGGGATCACGCCGTTGAGCGTGCCGCGGCCGTGAAAGGAATAGAGGCTGATGCCCGGTCCGCCGCCGAGCACCATCTCGCCGCGATCGGCCATGTCCGGGGTGTCGGTCGCAAGCATCAGGTCGATCTGGAGCGCCACGTCGGGCTGCAGCGCCTGGGCGGCGACAACGGCGCCCCGGAGGTTGAATTCCTCCTGTACCGAGAAGACGAGATGCAAGGTCGGGCCGGTCCTCTCCCGTTCGGCCAGCACATGCGCCAGTTCGAGCAGAACAGCGCAGCCGGCGCGGTCGTCGATGCTTGTGCCGGCGATCCGGTTGCCTGCAAGACGCATGACCTGCGGGCGGTAGACCACGGGCGTGCCGATCCGGATGCCCGCTGCCTCGACCGCTGCGCGGGTGCCGTGGCCGGTGTCGATCAGCAGATCGGCGGCGCGAGCCACGGTGTATTTCTCGTCGGGCGTCGTGGCGTGGTGGCTCTTGTTGGCGATGACGCCCGGCACGTCGCGGCCTTCGCCGACCATGAGCAGCACGGCCTGCGAGGCGAGGGCGCGTTCGGGGACGCCGCCCATGCGCTCGACCCGGATCAGGCCGTCGGGCTCGATGCGGCGAACGATGAAGCCGAGCTGGTCCATGTGGGCGAAGAGCATCACCGAAGGGGCCCCGGTTTCGCCCGCGACGGTGGCGATCAGGTTGCCAAGCCGGTCGGTGCGATGCGCGAGGCCGAGCGTGTCGAGACGCGCGGCGATGGCGCGGCGCACCCGGTCCTCGTGGCCGCTGAGGCCGGGGATCAGCATCAGTCTCTCGAGATCGGCAGCGATCCGGTCCCGCATCAGACGCCGCCCCGGGCCGCGCGGGCGCGGTCCATGAAATCGGCGGCCCGCGCCGGATCGACCGGGTTCCAGGTGTTGCCGTCGACCTTGAGCGACGAGCCGACGATGCAACCGTCGGCCACCCGCAGGACATCCGCGACGGTGCCGTGTTTCACGCCGGTATTGGCGAGAACCGGCGTGTCCGGCAAGACGGCCTTGACCGCTTCGAGGTCTTCCATGCGCGCGGCCTCGCCGGTGATCGCGCCCGAGACCAGCACGGCATCGGGGATCGAGGAGAACACTGCAGAGCGCGCGCGGTCGGCCAGCGGTCGGCGGTCGAGGCTGTCGGCGAATTCGGCGGAGACGTTGTAGAGCATGGCCAGATCGCCGCGCCCCAACCGGTCTCGGTAGCGCATCGCCGCTCCGGCATCCGGGGTCCAGGGGCCCATGTCCGAGGCATAGGTGCCGGTGAAGATCTCGCGCACGAAGGCGGCACCGGTCGCTGCAGCGAGCGCGATGGTGCTCTTCGGATCCCAGAGCACGTTCACGCCGAAGGGCACGGTGATCTCGGAGCGCAGCCGGCCGATGATGAAGGCCATGGTGGCGGTCGAGGCGGTATCGACGGCGAACTCGTAGGGACGGTCATTCTCGTTGCCGAACATCACCGCGTCGACGCGGGCCGCCTGCAGAGCGGCAAGATCGGCGCGGGCGGCGGCCAGCAACCCGTCCAGACCCGTCTCCGCGTCATGAAGGGGCGTGCCTGGGAGGGCGCCGACGTGAACCATCGCGATCACGGGCTTGCCCGTTCCGAACACCCGCCTGAAATTCCGCATTCCGCCTCCGTCCCCAAGTTTCTGCCGATGCTCAGCTTATCGGCCTTGGAGCAGGGGGCAAATCGGTTTTACAGTAGCCGCTGCGATCGAGGGACAAGGGTGGGATGGTGTCGAACACGCATTGTCGGGAGCGGCCGGGAAATCGCGGGACGGCAAATGCCGGCGAAAGCGGACAGACCCTGTTTGCATCCGTCGCCGCGCCTTTCGGGGTGGCGGCCGATCCGAACCGGGCGGCCGTCGGATGAGCCGGATGGAGAGCGCTCCGTCGGCGACGGCAGATGCGAGTACCGGGTCCTGGATCGGCAGAACCGAGGAGCGGACCGGCCGGCTGACCCGCGAGGTTGCCGGGATGCTCGCGGGCGCGCTGGGCCATGCCCTCTCGCCCGACCCGGAGATCGAGGAGGGTGCGCCGATGCCCACGCTCTGGCACTGGGCGGCGTTTCCGGAATTCGTGCCCCTTGCCGATCTCGGAACCGACGGACATCCGCGCCTCGGCCGCTTCCTGCCGCCGCTTGCCTTCTCGCGGCGCATGTGGGCCGGCGGGCGTCTCACCTTCGCGGGGAGCTTCCTGATCGGCGAGGCCCTCACGCGCCGCTCGGAAATCCTCGCCGTCGACGAAAAGGAAGGTGCGACCGGGCCGATGGTCTTCGTCCGGGTCGGACATGTCATCACCGGGGACGGGGGTGGCCGCGTCGAGGAGGAACAGGATATCGTCTATCTCGACATTCCCGAGACGTTCCGCCCCCCGAAGAAGATGCCGCTGCCGGATGCGCCGGCCTTCGCCGAAACGGTGCCGATCAACTCGGCGCGGCTGTTCCGGTATTCGGCGGCGACCTACAACGCGCACCGGATTCATTACGACCTGCCCTACGCCCGCGAGGTCGAGAAGTATCCGGCACTTGTCGTGCACGGCCCGATGCAGGCCACGCTGGTGATGGAGGCCGGGCTCCGTCATGCCGGAGGAACTCCGGAGCGCTTCCGCTTTCGAGGGGTCCATCCGATGTTCCACGACGAGGACATGGTTCTTCTCGGGACGCATGCCGGGGACGGCGGATGGGACCTCTGCACGGCCTCGCCCTCGGGGCATCAGGGCCTGCAGGCTCGGCTGGACGTTTCCTGATGGGCATCCTCTCCGGAATGCGGGTCGTCGAGGGCTCGGCCTTCGTGGCAATCCCCCTCGCCGGCATGACGCTTGCGCAGATGGGCGCCGACGTCATCCGCTTCGATCGCCTCGAAGGCGGGCTCGATGCCCATCGCTGGCCCGTTACGCAGGACGGCAGGAGCCTGTTCTGGGCCGGGCTCAACAAGGGGAAGCGCTCTATCGCGATCGACATGAAGCATCCCCGGGGCCGGGAGATCATCACCGAGATCATCTGCGCGCCGGGCGAGGATGCCGGCCTCTTCCTCACCAATCTCCGGGTGCGCGGCTGGATGGATTACGACACGCTCTCGCGGCACCGGCGCGATCTGGTCATGGTCACCCTTCTTGGCGATCGTCACGGACGGCCGAGCGTCGATTATTCGGTGAACCCCGCGCTCGGTTTTCCCGATGCCACCGGGCCCGAAGGCTCCAGCGAGCCGGTTGCGCATGTTCTGCCGGCCTGGGACTGCATCGCCGGCAACATGGCTGTCTCGGCCCTTCTCGCGGCGGAGCGGCATCGGTTGCGGACGGGCAAGGGCCAGTCCGTCGAGCTCGCGCTCAAGGATGTCGCGGCGGCGATGCTCGGCAATCTCGGGATCATCGGCGAGGTCGCGGTGAACGGCGTCGACCGGTCAAAGGGCGGCAATGCGCTCTATGGCGCCTACGGCCAGGATTTCGTCTGCGCCGACGGCGAGCGGGTCATGGTCATCGGCCTTACCGACCGGCAGTGGCGGGGCCTCGTGGAGGTGACGGGCAGCAGGGAGGCGATCGCGGCCCTCGAACGCGATCTCGGGACCAGCCTCGCCGACGAGGGCGCGCGCTGGCACCACCGCGCGCGCATCACGGAAGTCCTCGCACCTTGGTTCGCCCGAAGCCGGGTCGGCGATTTCGCGGCCGCCTTCGACCGGGCCGGGGTGACCTGGTCGATGTTCCGGAGTTTCGCACGGGCGGTGGCGGAGGACCCCGATCTTTCGACGGACAATCCGATGTTCTCGGATCTCGAGCAGCCGGGGCTGGGGCGGTTTCCGGTGCCCGGCCTGCCGACCAGCTTCTCGGCGGTGGCCCGCGAACGGCCCAGACCCGCTCCGGCGCTCGGCGAGCATACGGAGGAGATCCTCTCCGATGTCGCCGGCCTGCCGGACAGCGAGATCGCGAGCCTCTTCGATGCAGGTATCGTGAAGGGACCTGCGCTGGAGTGACAGATGGATCGCTGCGGGCGGGGCGGTCGGACACGACGTCGGCTGTCTGGAGAGCGGTGAGGCGCCGGACCCGCGCGCAGGACGGATGGAACGGAGAGGCACGGATGGCACTTGGGACGCGACACTGGGACAGGCTGGGCAATGGCGGGCTCGATTTCACCGAACTCGGCTTCGGCACGGCACCCCTCGGCAATCTCTACCGCGCGATCAGCGACGATGACGCCCACGCCACGCTCGAGGCGGCCTGGGCCGCCGGGGTGCGCTATTTCGATACGGCGCCGCTCTACGGCCTGGGGCTGTCCGAGACGCGGCTGAACCGGTTCCTGCGCGGCAAACCCCGAGACAGCTATGTGCTCTCCTCGAAGGTCGGACGGTATCTGCGGCCCGCGACGGAGGCGACCCGCGACGGGCATGGCAAGTGGTTCGAGGTTCCCAACCGCAACGAGGTCTACGATTACTCCCACGACGGGGTGATGCGCTCGCTCGAGCAGTCCTTCGAGAGGCTCGGCGTGGACCGGATCGACATCCTGTTCGCCCATGACATCGACGTGCCGAACCAGGGCAGCCGCGCCAATGTCGATGCAAAGGTGGATCAGCTGATGGCCGGCGGCTATCACGCCCTGGAGCGGCTGCGCAACGAAGGTGCGATCAAGGGGTTCGGGGCCGGGGTCAACGAATGGGAGGTCTGCCAGAAGCTTGCCGAACGCGGTGATTTCGACATGTTCCTGCTCGCCGGCCGCTACACCTTGCTGGAACAGGAAGCGCTCGGGAGCTTCCTGCCGATCTGCGCCTCGCGTGGCATCGGGATCGTGATCGGCGGACCCTACAATTCCGGGATCCTCGCCACCGGGCCAAAGCCCGGAGCATGGTACAATTACGAGCCGGCGCCGCAGGAGATCCTCGATCGGGTCGGGCGGATCGAGGCGCTTTGCCGTGAACATGGCGTGCGAATGGTCGATGCGGCCTTCCAGTTCCCGCTGCTGCACCCGTCGGTTGTCTCGGTCATTCCCGGAGGACAGGGCGTGGACGAGATGGCGGCGAACCGGATTGCGGCGGGCGCCGATATCCCGTCCGGGCTCTGGGGTGCTCTCAAGGCCGAGGGCCTGATGCGGCCCGACGCGCCGACCGGCTGAGGCGCGCTGACGTGCTCCGGATCGACGCACACCAGCATTTCTGGCACCCGGCGCGCGGCGACTACGGCTGGATGCCGAAAGGCGATCCGGTACTCGATCGGCCCTACGGGCCGGCCGATCTGCGCCCGGCGCTTGCGGCCGGGAGCATCGACCGGACCGTTCTCGTTCAGGCCGCACCGAGTGCCGCCGAAACCGAGTACCTGCTCGGGATTGCCGATGCGACCCCGGAAGTCGCGGCGGTCGTGGGCTGGGTTGACTTCGAGCGTTCCGGAAGCCGTGCGGACCTCGAGCGCCTTGCCTTGCATCCGGCTTTTCGCGGGGTGCGACCGATGATCCAGGACATTCCCGATCCGGACTGGATGCTGGGCGCTGGGGTCGCGTGGGCCTTCAGGGAGCTGGCGGCACTCGGCCTGACGTTCGATGCGCTCGGATTTCCGCGGCATCTGGCGAATTTCCATACCCTGCTGACCCGGCATCCCGACCTCGAGGTGGTGATCGACCACTGCATGAAGCCGGACATCGCGGGCCATACCCCGGAGCGGTTCCGGCACTGGGCCGATGGGATGACCCTGCTCGCCCGCGACACCGGTGCGTTCTGCAAGCTTTCGGGGCTCGTGACGGAAGCCGGGGCAGACTGGACGATCGACGATCTCCGGCCCTATGCCCGGCATGTGCTCGACGTGTTCGGCCCGGAACGCGTGATGTGGGGTTCCGACTGGCCGGTTTGCCGGCTGCGGGCGGAATACGGCGACTGGCTTGCTGCCGCGGAAGATCTCGTTGGCGACTGCAGCGCCGCGGACAGGGCGCGGATATTCGGAGGTACCGCAGCGGCTTTCTATCGGATCGAAACCTGAGCCTCGCGGAACGCCATCACCGCGGCCCGATCGATCCGGGTCCGCGCCGCGTCATCGGCAGCCACATGGAGCGCCGCCGCTGCCTGGGCAGACGCCAGCGCTTCGGCGAGCGTCGCGTCCCGGGCCAGCTCTGCCGCGAGGGTTCCGGCGAACCGATCCCCGGCACCATGGCTCGAGATCTGGGTGACGGGCGGTGCGGGCAGGGTGCGCGGCGGCGCATCGGCGAAAGCGGCGACAAGCCCGTCGGCACCGAGCGTGACGATCACGGTGGCGCCGGAGGACAGGCGTTTGCGCAGAAGAATGGCCGCACGGGCCGGATCGGTTTCTCCGGTGATGTCCTCGGCCTCGACGCGATTGACGATCATCACATCGAGCAGCGCGGCGAGCGGTTCGGGCAGCGGGCGTGCGGGGGCGGCATTCAGAAGGACACGGGCCCCCACCAGCTTTGCCTGCCGGGCGGCGGAGAGGTTGGTCGCGTCGCTCACCTCGTTCTGAAGCAAGAGGATCGCAAACTCCGGTGGCAGGGTCGTCTCCGTACCGAGTGTGCGATTTGCGCCGGAGACCACCACGGCGCCATAGGTGCCATCGGGCTCGAGCAGCGCCGCGCTCATGCCCGATGCGGCGTCCTGAACGGTGCGGACCAGGCCGGTGTCGACGCCGGCGCCCTCGAGCGCTGCACGTAGCGTGCGGCCAAACGCATCGTCACCGACGCAACCGATCATCGTGGTCGCCGCGCCCATTCTCGCGGCCGCGACGGCCTGATTGCCACCCTTGCCGCCCTGGACGTAGCGCACCGCCGATCCCATCAGGGTTTCGTCGCGGCGCGGCAGGCGCGGAGTGTCTATCAGCACATCGAGATGCAGCGCGCCGAGCGACCACGACGTCCGGTGGTCGCGTCACGGCATGCCGTAGAGATGGCGCGCAACGATCAGCATCGATGTCGCGGCGTCCTGCCGGGCGATGGCGGAGGCAAGGTCCCGGTCGTCGCCGAGGACGCGGGCGATCGCGCGCAGGTGTTCGACCAGCTCGATGTTCGCCCGTGCTTCCGCGACCGGATCCATCCCGCCGTGATCGGGAAAGGTATCGAAATAGACCACGCCGTCATAACCGATCCGTTCGAGCGCGACGAAGAGTTCGACCGTCTGGACCGGATGCACCGTCGCGGCCATCAGCCCGTCGTCCCGCTTGCCGTAGCCGTCATTGAGATGGACGCCCAGCAGACGCGAGTGCCGGGCGATCAGATGTGCCGCATGGGCGGGCATCTCGTCGGCGTAGAGCACATGGGCGAAATCGAGGGTGACGCCGAGACTTGACCGATCTGCCTCCCGTATCGCCAGAAGCGTGGTGCCCACATCGGGCATCAGCGCGAAGGCGCGGGGCTCGTTCGGCTTGTATTCGATGGCGATATCGATACCGGGCGCGTGGTCCGCGACATCGCGCAGCGCCGCGATGGTGTCGTCCCAAAGCCGTGCGTAATCCGCCTGAAAGGCATAGTCGATCCCGTCCTGCCCCATCCAGAGCGTCATCAGGCCGCCGCCCATTTCGCCGAGGGCGTCGAGACCGCGCCGGGTCAGATCGATCGCCGCCTGGCGCGTCCCGGCATCGGGATGGGTAAAGGCGCCGAGCCGGAAGCCCGGATCGGTGTAGTAGCGCATGGCGAGCCCGTTGAGCGCCATTCCCGCATCGGCAAGCATCCGGCCGATCTCGGCCGGGGCATGATCCTCGAAATGGTCCGGGTAGTTCAGGTCGGCAGCGTCGAGGCCGCCGACTTCGGCGGCGCGTCCGATCATCTCCCGGATGCCGGGCCTGCCGGGAAGCCCGGGACGGAAGGCGTTGAGCCGGGCCGCATAGCGCGGACGATTTCGCGAGGCGGGAGGCATCAGGCTCCTTGGTCGGTCAGCCGGCATCGAAAGGGTCGGGCCGCACGCGCTCGCGCGGTTCGTCAGCTGCCAGTTAACACGCGCGACGCAAGCAGGACACCGCCAATGTTGGTGAAAGCGTCAGCTTCCGGCGCCGGCCGAGCAATGGGCGCCGGTGGGGGCCAGGCCGGAGCCGAGGGCGATCGGCGGCGGGCTCTCGAACGGGTCGAGCGGTTCCGAAAGGCCCAGATCGGCGAGCAGGAAGAGTGCGACAAGCCCGAGGCTCAGCCCTGCCACGCCGAGGCGGCCGGGGCGGTGGGAGGCCGGCGCACTCATGCCGTTCGGGCTCCGCCCACGGGCACGGATGCCGGAAGCAGCAGGTGGCCGCGCAGGCGGACACCGAGCATCGATCCGGCGAAGGCGGCGGCAAACCAGACCCAGCCGTGAAGCGAGCCGGTGCCGATGCCGCTGAAGAACGCACCGACATTGCAGCCGAAGGCGAGCCGGGCACTGTAGCCGAGCACGAGGCCGGCAAGGGCAATCGCGATCCAGCTCGCGGGCTGAAGCCGGGCGACCTGCGGCGCGATCTCGGCCTTCCAGCGCATGGCGATGAAGGCCCCGAAGATCAGTCCGATATTGGTGAGCGAGGTCACGTCGCGCAGGATGCTCTGGTCGAGCAGGGCGGCATTTCCGGGCGCGGCCCAGAAAGCGGTTGCGGAGAGGTCGGCACCGGCGGCGCTGGCGGCCTTGGCGCCCCAGAGGCCGAGGCCGTAGACGATGCCCCAGGGCTGGCCCGCGACCACCAGATTGGCGAGCGCGAGCAGCGCGAGAAGGACGGCCGCGAGGATCAGCCGCCCCTGCGGCAGACGCTTTCCGGGAGCCGAGCGCAGCGCCGCAAAGGCCGCGACGGCTGCAAGCCCCGCGAGCGTGAGGCCGAGGCCTGCCTGCGGTCCGGCGATGCCCTGAAGGGTCAGGACGGGAAGGCTGCCCAGCCCTGTCCACCAGTCGAGATGCAGCGTGCCGAGAAAGCTGCCGAGCACGAACATGGCCAGCGCAACCGCGCCGATCAGGTTGCCGCTGCCGGCATTGACCAGCGTGCCCGATCCGCAGCCCATCACGATCTGCATCGCCACGCCGAACACGAAGGCGCCGGCGATCATCGCGAGGCCGACGGGGCCGTGTGCCCCCGACAGCTCATTCGGGTTGGCGGCGAGGAGAGGAAGGGCGACCGTCGCGACGAGGCCGATCGACAGAAGCTGCGCGATCAGGCCCCGTCCGTCCCGGTCGGTCACGGCGAGGCGCCACGGGCCGGCAAAGCCGAAGCGCAGGCCTTCGAGGACAAGGCCGAAGCCGATGCCGATCAGCACCAGCAGGCCGGCGCGCGGCCCCGCATAGCCCGCGACACCCACAACGAGGCCGAGCATCAGCAGGATCAGAAGGAAGCGCGTTCGGAGCATGGCCGGGCGGTCTCTCTATCGGGATCAGAAGGTTTCGGAGACCCACTTCTTCGTCGCAAGCCAGTAATAGGCCACGCGGCTCGGTTCGTTGTCCAGCGCGCCGCCGGCCTGCGTCCATTCCGCCATGCTCTCGGCGTAGAGCTTGGTGTCGGGCACGCCGGCGAGTTCCGAAAGCGCGAACCAGTTGAGCGAAGCCCAGTGACCGGTATTGCAGAACGACACGGTGACCGGCGCATCGGTCTGGCCGTATTCCGCGGCGATTTCGCGGGCGCGGTCGGGGCCGACCATCTCGGTTCCGTCGAACCAGACATCGTAGGTCAGGTTCTCTGCGCCCTTCAGGGTGCCGGGACGGGCGATCGACCACTGGATGCCCTCGAAGAACCCGGATGGGCGCGCATCGACCAGTCGCGCATCGCCCAACTCCACGAGGGCGGTCACATCTTCGGTCGTCACGCGCCATTCGTCTGTGACGTTGGCGACGAAATTCCCCATCTCCGGCTCGACATTGGCCGTGCTGACCTCGAGGCCGGCCGCTTTCCAGCCTTCGAAGCCGCCGTTCAGAACGGCGAGGTCCTCGACGCCCATCGTCTTCAGCGTCCAGTAGACACGGGTTGCGGTGCCCATGTCCGTCTGATCGCCGCCGTTGTGGACCAGCACGACCGGTGTGTCATCGTTCACGCCGAGACGGAGCACCATCATCTCGAGATCGTCGAAGGACGGGAGTTGGCCGGGATTGGTCTCGGGGCCGCGCCATTCGGCATAGGGTGCCCACACGGCGCCGGGGATGTGTCCGGCGGTATAGTCACCGCTGACACGTATCACGCGGACATCTTCGTTGGTCGACAGGATGTCGGAGAGTTCGCTCGCGGAGAGGAGCGGCTTCCAGCCTTCGGGGGTCGCCGTGGCAAGTGACGGCATCACAGCCAGGGCGAAGCCTGCGGCGAGCATGGCGGTCTTCGGCATCATCGGAGTTCCTCGCTTGACAATTCCTGCCCCGATCTAGGCAAGACCGGGCTGGACACAACGTCGTATCGCCGGACCCGTCTTCCGTTTTCCGGGCCGGAATCGGGCCATCGCGAGCGAGAACGGGATCAAATTCCCGGCTGCGTCCTGCGTCTGGAACCGGGTCCGTGATGCTTGGTGTATACCGGACAGCCTTTTTTCTTTCTCTATCGCGCGTCTGCGAGGGTTCCGCGCGTGTCCTGGCGAGGTTTGCAGCCAAGATGCCCGGAGATGATCCACGAACGGGGTTGTTGGCCCGGCAATGCCACTGCAATGCACCGGGCGTGGCGGGCCGGTCGCGCTCGGAAGGCGTTCAGCCTCTCGTGTCGCCGGTCTTGATGTCACCGATGGTGAGGACCGGGGAGGCGTCGATCTCCGTGGCATTCATCATCGCGGCGACGCGTTCGAGCGAGGAGACAAGCTGGGCCTGCTCCCAGTCCCTGAGCGCCTCGAAGGCGATCACGAAGCGCTGCTGGAGCGCGTCGGGCACGTCTGCGACGGCCGCTCGGCCGGTTTCGGTGATCGTGACGTTGCTCTGGCGGCGGTCGGTCTCGGACCGCATGCGGGTCACGAGGTCACGGGCGACCAGCTTGTCGACGAGGGCCGTGACTGTGGCCTGACTTCACGCCCATCTGTTCGGAAAGGGTCTTCGGGGTCGTGCTTCCGCCGCGTCCGTCGATGATCTGCAAGACCCGCAACTGAGCCGGGGTAAGGCCTGCGGCGCGCGCGAGGCTCCGCGCAAAAAGCTCCGCAGCCCGCAGGATCCGCCGCAGGGCTATCAGGGCCTCATCGACCCGTTCGGGCTGGATCTCCGTCATTTCAGGGAGCTTTGCATGGAATGCCGGCAACGGTTCAATCGCCGCTTGCGGCATGAAACTGCTTCGAAAGCCAAATATGGCACACGCCAAACCCCTTTGAAAAATATCCATTTTTGCGACGCAGCAATCCGCAACCATATAGTTTATCGCATAAAAAAGCTTTGCATGTTGAAACTGTTTGGTGGAGTCGCTAGTTAGATAACCGAATAAGAGAGGACAGAAGCAATGCCCAGAGACTCGTCACGGCCTTTCATCCGCACGCCGCTGTTGCGCAAGCCGGAACCGACCGACGGACCAGCGATCTGGGAGCTCGTGCGCGCCTGCAAGCCGCTCGACGAGAATTCGATGTACTGCAACCTCGTGCAGGCCGATCATTTCCGGGACACCTGCGTGGTCGCCGAACTGGACGGCGAGATCGTCGGCTGGATTTCCGGCCACATGATTCCGGGATCGGACACGTTCTTCGTCTGGCAGGTGGCCGTGGGCAAGAAGGCGCGCGGGTTCCGCCTCGGGCGCAAGATGCTAACCCATCTGGTCTCGCGCGATGAATGTGCCGAGGCACTGTCCCTCGAGACGACCATCACCGCTGACAACGCAGCCTCCTGGGGTCTTTTCCGGAGCTTTGCGCGCTCGATCGGCGGAAGGCTCAGCGACCGGCCCCATTTCCGTCGCGACGACCACTTCGACGGCCGCCACGCCACCGAGCACCTGGTGTCGATCTCGCTGCCGCAGGCCGTGCGCCTCGACAAGGCCGCCTGAGCCTCCTTCACCTTTCCTTTTTTCGACGATTCAGATCCGAAAGGATATCCCATGCCGAAAGACATGAACGACGACTTTGCCATCTTCACCCGTCGCGAGAGCGCGGCGCGGTCCTATTGCCGCAGCTTCACGACGCTCTTCACCGAAGCGCGCGGATCGGTGCTCTTCGATGCGGAGGGGCGGCGCTACATCGACTTTCTGGCGGGCTGTTCGTCGCTGAATTACGGTCACAACGACCCGGACATGAAAGAGGCGCTGATCGCGCACATCTCCTCGGACGGGATCGCGCACGGCCTCGACCTTCACACCGACGCGAAGGCAGACTTCCTCGAAGCGTTCGAGCGCCACATCCTCGCGCCGCGCGGGATGGATCACCGGCTGATGTTCACCGGTCCGACCGGCGCGAACGCGGTCGAGGCGGCCATGAAGATCGCCCGCAAGGCGACCGGACGGACCAACATAATCGCCTTCACCAACGGCTTTCACGGCGTGACCATGGGGGCGCTGGCGGCGACCGGCAACGGCTATCACCGGGGCGGGGCGGCGATGGACACGAGCGGCGTGACGCGCATGCCGTTCGACGGATACGCCGAGGGCGTGGACAGCGCGGCGCTGCTCGACCAGATGCTGTCGGACGCATCCGGCGGAATCGACGCGCCTGCGGCCATCATGTTCGAGCCGATCCAGGGCGAGGGCGGGCTGAACGCCGCCTCGCCGGAATGGGTTCGTGCGGTTGCGGCCGTCGCGAAGAAGCACGGCGCGCTCCTGATCATCGACGACATCCAGGCCGGCTGCGGCCGGGCGGGGACGTTCTTCTCGTTCGAGGAGATGGGCGTGATGCCCGACATCGTGACGCTGGCCAAATCCCTCTCGGGCTTCGGCCTGCCGATGGCCGTCGCGTTGGTGCGGCCCGAGCATGACGTGTTCGGCCCGGCCGAGCACAACGGCACCTTCCGGGGCAATACCCATGCCTTCGTGACCGCGCGGGTCGCGATCGAGAAGTTCTGGGCCGATGATGCCTTCGCGCGCGAGCTTGCGCTCAAGGCGGACCTGGTCGCCGATGCTCTCGGTCAGGTTGCCGACATGGTGCCCGGGGCGTTTCTCAAGGGACGCGGGTTGATGCAGGGCGTCGACGTGGGCTCGGGGGAGCTTGCCGGAGCGATCTGCGCGCGGGCTTTCGAGAAGGGACTCGTCATCGAGACCTCGGGCAACGAGGATCAGGTGGTCAAGGTGCTGGCACCGCTCACCACGCCGGTCGAGACGTTCCGCGAAGGCTTCGCGATCCTGCTCGACGCCGTGCGCGACGTGACGGCGCCGTCGAAGATCGCAGCGGAGTAGGGCACATGATCGTACGGGATCTGAGAGATCTGACAGGCACGGAGCGCGACGTGTCGGATGCGCAATGGAATTCGGTGCGGATGCTGCTCGCCGATGACGGGATGGGATTCTCGTTCCACATCACCACGCTGCAGGCGGGCTCCGAGCACACGTTCCACTACAAGAACCATTTCGAGAGTGTCTACTGCATGGCCGGTTCCGGCTCGATCACCGATCTCGCTACCGGCGAGACGCACGCGATCCGGCCGGGCGTGATGTACGCGCTCAACCTCCACGACAAGCATACGTTGCGCGCCGAGGAGGAGCTGGTGATGGCCTGCTGCTTCAATCCGCCGGTGACCGGTCATGAGGTCCACCAGGCGGACGGTTCCTATGCGGCGGCGGAAGAACTTGCGGATTGATGCCATGACCCGATCGAACCATACCGTCGAGAAGATCGGCGGCACCTCCATGTCCCGCATCGACGAGTTGTGCGACACCCTCTTCATCGGCGAGCGGTCAGGGGACGACATCTACGGACGGATCTTCGTGGTTTCGGCTTTCAGCGGGATCACCGATCTGCTTCTCGAGCACAAGAAGTCGGGGCGGCCGGGCGTCTACGGCCAGTTCGCCAGTGCCGACACCGATCGTGGCTGGAACGAGGCCCTGGAGAGGGTTTCGGACGCCATGATCGAGGCGCATGAGGCGGTGCTGGGGCATCCGGCCGATCGGCAGCGCGCGGGCGCATTCGTGCGCGAGCGGATCGAGGGCGCCCGGAACTGCCTGATCGATCTTCAACGGCTCTGCACCTACAGCCATTTCCGGCTGACCGAACACATGCTGCAGGTTCGCGAACTGCTCTCGGGGCTCGGTGAGGCGCATTCGGCGCTGACCACATGCCTGCTCCTGCAGCGGCATGGTGTCAATGCGCGCTTCGTGGACCTTTCAGGGTGGCGCGACGAGGGTGATGTTAGCCTCGACGAGCGGATCCTTTCGGCGATGCGGGAGGTCGATCCGATGCGCGAACTCCCGATCGTGACCGGATACGCCCAATGCGTCGAAGGGCTGATGCACGAATTCGACCGCGGCTATTCCGAGGTGACGTTCTCGCGGCTCGCGGCACTGACCGGGGCGCGGGAGGCGATCATCCACAAGGAATTCCATCTTTCCTCGGCCGATCCACGTTTGGTCGGAGAGGATGCCGTCCGGAAGATCGGGCGGACGAATTACGATGTGGCCGACCAGCTTTCCAATCTCGGCATGGAGGCGATCCATCCGAAGGCCGCCAAGACGCTGCGGCAGGCCGCGGTGCCGCTCCGGGTGACGAACGCCTTCGATCCGGGCGATCCGGGCACGCTGATCGACGACCAGCCGGCCGAGACGCCGGAGGTGGAGATCGTCACCGGGCTCGACATCATCGCGCTCGAGGTGTTCGAGCAGGACATGGTCGGGGTGAAGGGCTACGACGCGGCCATTCTCGCGGCGCTGACGCGCCATGCCGTGCGGATCGTCTCGAAGGTCTCGAACGCCAACACCATCACCCACTATGTCGATGCGTCGCTCAAGAGCATGCGGCGGGTCGAGAAGGATCTCGCGGCGCTCTATCCGCAGGCGACGATCTCGTCGCGCAAGCTCTCGATGGCCTCGGTGATCGGCCGCGACCTGAACGGGCTCTCGGTGCTGACACGCGGTCTTCTCGCGATTGCCGCCGACGGTCTCGAGGCGATCGGCGCCTCGCAGGGGCCGCGCAACGTCGACGTGCAGTTCATCCTCGAGCGCGATGCGCTGGAGCCGGCCATCCGTGCCCTGCACGGCGCTCTCGTCACTCCCGGTCGGGTGGGACTGTCCGAGGCGGCGTGATCGCCGCCGAGGTCCGCCGTAGGCGTGAGGGCGACTGGAATGTGTCCCGGACAATCGTCGTCATGCCGCGAACAGCGGAAAGGTCACGCCGAGGGCCCAGGCGAGACAGAGGCCGAGGCCGATGCCGGCCGGGAGCGGTCCGCAGCGGCGGGCGATCCAGCGGCCCATTTGCCCGTGCACCAGCAGGAAGAGCAGAAGGACCGGCAGGATCAGCACCAGAAAGAGCAGCCGGTCGGGGTCGAGGGCTGCAGCGATGGCGAGGGAAACGAAGAGGGCGATCCGTGCGACGATCCGTCGCCAGAGGCGCCCGCGGCCGCTCTGCGTGGCTGTGGCATCCGCGAGCATGGCGAGGATCGCCCCGATGGCGAGCACGGCGATCACCGGCAGCCGCTCGATGCTCGGGAAGAAGCTCGCGGCATAGCGGTCCATGGCGAAGCCGAAGACCCCAATCCCCCAGACGACGAGAAGGAGGGAAGCTGCCATCGCCCCGGCGCGGTTGCCCAGGCGTCGGGGTCCGAGGATCAGCAGCTGTAGGCCACCGAACAGGACCAGGTGGAGGGCGAGATAGTCGGCCACGAGGGTTGGCAGGATCTGCGTCTGCACCTGGGTCGCCACCAGCGGCACGACGATGGCCGGAACGACGATCGCAAGCCAGAAGCGCCCGGCGCCTGCCGGAGGATGCCCGGCAGCGCTCGCGGGAAGAAGCTCGACCAGAGGTCGGAAGAGAAGAACGATCCCGGCCAGCAGGAGCAGGATCCATGGCCCCGGCGTGACGAGCGGGGCGGTGCTTGTCCGCCCGAAAGCCTGGTCCAGCCAGTCCCGGGCCTCTGCCAGCGCCGTGGGGCTGAACAGAACGCCGACATGTTCCACATGGGGTGCCACCGCTGCACGGCGGAGGATCGTCGCCCGATTGCACCGTTTCGCCTTCGGCGGCGGTCGCATCGACAAGATGCAGGGCGTCGAGGGCCGCAGCGCGCAGACCGGGCTCCCAGGCTCCCGGTGATCATCAAGAGGCGCTGCGGGATCGCGCGCGGTGACCGCCTCGGAATACATCGAGATGGCGATGATCGCATCGACCGGCTGTCCCTCGGCCCGTTCGGCGGCGGCCGCACGGATGATCACGTCGGTGGCCATCGAGTGCCCGAGCAGAGCGAGCCCGGCCGTCTCCGCCCGCCAGATCGCGCGCCGCCGCGATGACCCGGCGCGTTTCGGCGACGAGCAGCGCGGTCGTGCCGTCGATCGAGGTGACATCGCCCGACATCGGTACCGGGTTGCGCCCGTGTCCTTCCGAAATCGAAGGCGAGGACCGCGTAGCCCGACCTGGCGAGCGTCAGGGAATAGGCCTGCATCAGCTGGCGCGAGCCCGCGAAGCCGTGCGCGACGACGACCATCGGCCTGGACGGATCGGGCTCGCCGTAGAGCGTGGCCGGAGTCGGAGCCGATCCGGATTTCCGCGGTTGCGATCCCGGCTCGACCTCGTTCCAGGACAAACACCGAAATGCCGATCATCGCCAGGGCCGCGAGTGCCGATCCACCAGAGCGCGAGACGGGTCATCCCGTGGCTGTCTCCGGCTCTCTGCGGCAGGCCGTCTCGCGAGCCGCCTCGGTATTCGGTTCATCCTCGATACCCTCCCGGGGGCGGTTCCATCCTGAACGGCGTCGACTGGCGCGGAACCTGACGTTGAATGTCGTGGGTTCAAGGTCGCGGATGCCGCGCTGCCGGCGCGCGCGGGTCACTCTGGTTGCAGCATCTCGTCTGGCTTGTCAGGTCCATGCGGCATCGTAAGGTGGATGCGATGTCGGAGACCAATTCCCCCGCCGTCGGAGCCCTGGAAGTTCGGGCCCGGTCAGGCTCCGGTTCTGCGCCGAAACGCGTCTTCGTGCTCGGTGCGACCGGCACGATCGGGCAGGCCACGGTTCGGGCTCTGGTGGAGCGCGGGCATCGGGTCACCTGTCTGGTCCGGCCGAGACCCGGCCCGGACGCGCTGGCCGGACTGCTTCCCGGCGCGGAGTTGCGCTTCGGCGAGGCGACGGAGCATGGCTCGATCGCGCGGGACGGATTCCGGGGGGAGGCGTTCGATGTCGTCGTCTCCTGCCTTGCATCACGAACCGGCGTGCCGGAGGATGCGTGGGCAGTGGATTACGCCGCGACGTCTGCCGCCCTGCGGCTGGCGCGGGAAGCCGGTGTCGAGCACATGGTTCTGCTGTCGGCGATCTGCGTGCAGAGACCGCGGCTGGCCTTTCAGGAAGCCAAGCTTGCGATGGAGCGCGAGCTGATCGGGTCGGGCATGACCTATTCGATCGTGCGCCCGACGGCGTTCTTCAAGTCGCTGACCGGGCAGGTCGCGCGGGTGAAGCGCGGCAAGTCCTATCTGGTTTTCGGGGATGGTCGGCTTACGGCGTGCAAGCCGATCAGCGATGGCGATCTGGGTCGTTATATCGCCGGATGCCTGGACGACGTCTCGCGACGGAACGCGGTGCTGCCGATCGGCGGACCCGGCCCGGCGATCACCCCGCGCGATCAGGCCGAGCACCTCTTCGCGGTGCTTGGTCGCCCGCCCCGGATCACGCAGGTGCCTGTCGGGTTGCTGGCGGGGATCGCCCGAACGCTTGCGGTCTTGGGGCGGATCAATCGCGGTCTGGCCGAGAAGGCCGAGCTGGCGCGGATCGGGCATTACTATGCAACGGAATCCATGCTGGTGCTCGACCCGGAAACCGGGACCTACTCCGCCGATCTCACGCCATCCACGGGGAGCGAGACGCTGCTCGATTTCCAGGAGCGACTCGTGCGCGGTCAGGTTTCAGTGGAGCGGGGCGATCACGCTGTCTTCAACTAGGCCGAGCCGTTCGGGGCAGGTCTTCAGGCCGGGTCCCCGCGCACGACGAGAACCGAGATCGGCGCATGGCGCACGATCCAGTCCGCATGGGAGCCGACAAGGAATTCGCGCAGCTGGTCCGGCGGGTGCGAAGCCATGACGATCAGATCGGCGGCGATCTCCTGCGCCCGGGCCAGCACGTGGGTGCGGATCGATCCGTGCTCGAGATGCAGCTGGTACGTCACATTGTCGGGCACGATGCTTTCGACAAGCTTTTCCATCTCGCGTTCGGCGTGATCCAGCGAGTTCCGCTCGAAATCCTTCGGGAAGTAATCCTGCACCAGCGCCGCACCGTAATCGGGCACCACGGTCGTGAAATGTAGCGTTCCGCCCGAGCTGCGCGCCATCTCGATGGCGAGCGGAACCGTTTTCTTCCAGGATTCCTCATGGTTGAGGTCGATCGGAACGAGGATCGTCTTGAACATTGCCGTCTCCCTTTCAGCCCGTGACGCGCGCAGGCATCGCGGCGGCGCGGCGGCTCTGGAGCATCCAGACAAAACCGAGCAGAAGGATCGCCGGAAGATACATCCAGTATTTCGACGGAACGTCCACCGGGCGCAGCACGCGCAGCACCTCCTGATCCCAGTCGAGGCCGGCCTCGGCCGCGGCAGAGCCGAAGGCCACGTCGTCGATGATGGTGGACTCGCCGTCGGTGCGCAGCGTGATTCCGGCATCCGCCAGTCGGTCCTCGCCGGTCGTGGCGTCGCCCATGCCGATCAGGGCGACGAATTCGATGGGGTCGCCGACATCGTTGACGCCCGAGACCCGCACGCGCAGCTGATCGCCGGTTGGTGTGGCGAGGGCGGCATCGGCGAGGGCGGCAGGAGGTTCCTCGGCATAGGGCGGGTAGAGCATGTCCATCCAGAAGCCCGGGCGGAACAGGGTGAAGGCGACGAGCAGCAGCGCGATGCTCTCGTAGAACCGGTTGCGGGTCAGGAACCAGCCCTGGGTCGCGGCGGCGAAGAGCAGCATGGCGATGGTCGCCGTGATGAAGATGAAGATGCCGTGCGCGAGATCGACATCGATCAGCAGGAGGTCGGTGTTGAAGATGAAGAGGAAGGGCAGGGCGGCCGTGCGCAGGCTGTAGAAGAACGCGACGACACCGGTGCGGATGGGGTCGCCGCCGGAGACGGCCGCCGCGGCGAAGCTTGCGAGTCCCACGGGAGGCGTAACGTCGGCCATGATCCCGAAATAGAAGACGAAAAGGTGGACGGCGATCAGCGGGACGATGAGCCCGTTCTGCTGGCCCAGCGTGACGATGACCGGGGCGAGCAAAGCGGATACGACGATGTAGTTGGCGGTCGTTGGCAGGCCCATTCCGAGGATGAGGCTGAGAACGGCGGTCAGGAGCAGGATCGCCATGATGTTGCCGCGCGACAGCACCTCGACCACATCCGCGAGCGCGGAGCCGACGCCGGTCTGGCTGACCGCGCCGACGATGATGCCGGCGGTCGCGGTGGCGATGCCGATGCCGATCATGTTGCGCGCGCCCGCGACGAGGCCCTCGATCAGATCCCTGAACCCTTCGGCCACGTCGCGCGCGAAAGCCATCTCGCCGCGAAAAAGCGCCGTGATCGGGCGCTGGGTGAGCAGGATGAAGATCATGAAGGCCGCCGCCCAGAAGGCCGACAGGCCCGGGGAGAGGCGGTCGACCATCAGCGCCCAGACCAGCACCACCACGGGCAGGATGAAGTGGAGGCCCGAGCGGATGGTCGGTCCGGGCAGCGGCAGGGCGGTGACAGGCGCGTTCGGATCGTCGAGCTTGAGCGGCTCCTCCCGCGCGCCGATCCAGAGCAGCCCGACATAGATTGCCGCAAGAAGCGCGGAGATGATGTAGCCCGCGGTTTCCGGGAACATCGGCCGGATCCAGCCCATGCCGAAATAGACCGCGAAGGAGAGCGCGCAGATCGCGGCCACCGTGAAGGCGATGCCGATCAGCCGCTGGACGATGGGCTTCGGGGTATAGGCCCGCGGCAGGCCCTCCATGCCGGCCTTCATCGCCTCCAGATGCACGATGTAGACCAGCGCGATATAGGAGATCACCGCCGGCAGGAAGGCGTGCTTGACCACGTCGAAATAGGGTATGCCGACATATTCGACCATCAGGAAGGCGGCGGCGCCCATCACCGGGGGCATGATCTGGCCGTTCACCGAGGAGGCGACTTCGACCGCACCGGCTTTCTCCGAGGAGAAGCCGACCTTCTTCATCAACGGGATGGTGAAGGTGCCGGTCGTGACCACGTTCGCGATGGAGGAGCCCGAGATCAGCCCGGTCATCGCCGAGGAGACCACGGCGGCCTTCGCCGGTCCGCCGCGCATGTGTCCCATCAGCGAGAAGGCCACCTGAATGAAGTAGTTGCCGGCCCCGGCCTTGTCGAGCAGCGAGCCGAACAGCACGAAAAGGAACACGAAGGAGGTCGAGACGCCGAGCGCGATGCCGAACACGCCTTCGGTGGTGATCCACTGGTGGTTCACGACTTCGGACAGCGAGTTGCCCTTGTGCGCGATGATCCCGGGCATGTAGGGGCCGAGGAAGGTATAGATCAGGAAGATCGAGGCCACGATCATCAGGGCGGGGCCGAGGGCGCGGCGGGTGGCTTCGAGCAGGAGCATCAGGCCGGCGACGGCGACCACGAAATCCTGCATGATCGGCGCGCCGACACGGCCCGATATGCCCTCATAGGCGAAGAAGATGTAGAGGGCGGTCGCCGCACTGACGATCGCCATGGCCCATTCCCAGGGCGGAACGCGGTTTTTCGGCGATCCGAGCAACACGGCGGCGATGACGCCGGCACCGATGATCGGGATCCACCAGACGGGGGTGTCCTGCTTGGCGCCGTACATGAACAGGACCGTGAGAAGGGCCGGAACGGCGACGGCAAGGCCGGTCTGGAAGGGTGTCCGCGCGGCCGGGTAGGCGAGAAACGCGAGAAACAGCGCGAAGGCGAGGTGGATCGACCGGGCTTCGGTGTCGTTGAAGACGCCGAACCCGAAGATGAAGGGCAGCGGCGAGGCGAACCAGAGCTGGAACAGGGACCAGGCCAGGGCCGTGAAGATGATGAGGCGGTTGACGAGCGGGCCGGGGGATCGGCCGCCGGTATCGCTGGAAGCTACGAGCTCGTCGATTTCCGCCTGGCTCAATCCCGCATGTCCGGCGGCGGCGTTTTCCACGGCGGTGGCCTTCTGCTGATCCCTGTCGCGATTCGTCATCCGGTTCCCGTCACGGAGTTTGCCCCGTGCGCCCCCTGTTGCTGATGGTTGGACGATGGTCTGCGAGAGGTCCGGCGGCCCCGGACTTGTCGGGGCCGCCGAGGTCGTGCCGGGCCGGACCTACATCCAGCCCCGTTCCTTGTAGTACCGCTCGGCGCCCGGATGGAGCGGTGCCGAAAGGCCCTGGGAAATCATCTCTTCCTCCTGAAGATTGGCGAAGGCGGGATGCAGCCCCTTGAAGCGATCAAAGTTGTCGAAAACCGCTTTCACGACCTGATAGACCGTCTCATCGTCGACGCTTGCGGAGGTCACGAAGGTTGCGCGTACGCCGAAGGTGGTGACGTCCTCGTCGTTGCCGGTGTACATGCCACCGGGAATTGTCGCGACGGCGTAGTACGGATTGTCGGCGACCAACTGGTCGATCTCCGGCCCTTCGACGGGAATGATCCGCGCATCGACCGTGGTGGTCGCTTCCTGGATCGAGCCGTTCGGATGGCCGACCGTGTAGGTGATCGCATCGACCTTGTTGTCTCCGAGGGCAGCCGACTGTTCGGCAGGCTTGAGTTCGGACGCGAGCGCGAGGTCGCCCATCGAGATGCCGAGGGCATCCATCACCACTTCCATGGTCGCGACCGTGCCCGATCCCGGATTGCCGACATTGACGCGCTTTCCGACGATATCGGTGAAGGTTTCGATGCCGCTGTCGGCGCGAGCAACGATCGTGAACGGCTCGGGGTGTACCGAGAAGACCGAGCGGAGGTCTCCGAATTCGGCGCCGTCGAAATCGGCGACGCCGTTGAAGGCGTTGAACTGCGCGTCGGATTGCGCGACACCCATGTCCATGTCGCCCGACTTGATCGCGTTGATATTGGCGATCGAGCCCCCGGTGGACGGTGCGGTGCATTTGAGATTGTGTTCGGCGGATCCCCGGTTGACGAGCCGGCAGATCGACTGTCCGACGACGAAGTAGACGCCGGTCTGACCGCCGGTTCCGATGGTGATGAACTTCTCCTGCGCTGTGGCAGTCGTTGCGGTAACCGTCATGACGGTGATTGCCGCCAGTTTCGCGTAGAAACGCATCAAGTGCTCCCTTCCCGTGATGATGGCATGGATTAGGCGGGCGGACTCGGTGAATGTCAAGGAACGTGGGGTTCGCGCGCCGTCGGGCGACCTGCCCGGAATTTGACGCGGCCGACCAAACAGGAGAGCTTCGGCCATTCGACCCGGTCCGGGCGGGAGGAAACTTCGCAATGTCGCACGTCTTCGCGAGACAGACAGCCATGGTGCCGCCGGTCGCGGTGCGTGGGGAAGGCTGCTACCTTTTCGATGCCGAGGGGCGGCGCTGGTTCGACGGGTCCGGCGGGGCGGCGGTCTCCTGCCTCGGTCATGGCGATGCGCAGGTGACCGAAGCGATCCGGCACCAGCTCGATCAGCTCGCCTTCGCCCATACCGGCTTCTTCACCTCGGAGCCGGCCGAGGCACTGGCCGACAAGCCTGATCGCCCACGCTCCGGGCCGGCTCGACCGGGTCTATTTCGTCTCCGGCGGGTCGGAGGCGGTCGAAGCTGCGCTCAAGCTCGCGCGCCAGTATCATCTCGAAACCGGCCAGCCGGCGCGGCGGCATCTCATCGCGCGGCGGCAGAGCTATCACGGCAATACGCTCGGCGCACTGGCCGCGGGCGGCAACGAATGGCGTCGCGCGCCCTTCGCGCCGCTCCTGATCGAGACCCGTCACATCGCGCCCTGCTTCGAGTACCGCTTCCGCGACGACGACGAGAGCCCGGAGGCGCTATGGCCGGCGGGTCGGCCGATGAACTGGAGGCAGAAATCCTGCGACTCGGACCCGAAACCGTCATGGCCTTCATCGCCGAGCCGGTCGTCGGCGCGACCGCCGGGGCGGTCCCTCCGGTGCCGGGTTATCTCGCGCGCATTCGCGAGATCTGCGACCGCTACGGCGTGCTGCTGATCTTCGACGAGGTGATGTGCGGCATGGGCAGGACCGGGCGCGCTCTTCGCCTGCGAGGTCGACGGCGTCGCGCCGGATATCCTCTGCACGGCGAAGGGCCTCGGCGCGGGCTATCAGCCGATCGGCGCGATGCTCTGCACCGACACGATCCACGATGCGATCGCCGCCGGGACCGGTTTCTTCCAGCATGGCCATACCTATATGGGCCATCCGGTCGCCTGCGCCGCGGCCGGCGCGGTGCTTGACCGGCTGACGGTCGGAGGACTGGTCGGGCGGGTCGGCGAGATGGGCGCAAAGCTGCGCCAGGCGCTGGACACCGCTTTCGGGCAACATCCGCATGTCGGCGACATCCGGGGGCGCGGGCTGTTTCTCGGGCTGGAGATGGTCGCGGACCGCAGGACGAAGGAACCGTTCGATCCGCGCTTGAAGCTCCACGCGAAGATCAAGCGGGCGGCCTTCGCGGAGGGCCTGATCTGCTATCCGATGGGCGGCACCATCGACGGTTTGCGCGGCGATCACGTTCTCCTGGCGCCGCCGTTCATTCTCGAGGACACGCATGTCGAGGAGATCGTCGACAAGCTCGGCCGCGCCCTTCGATGCGGCCCTGCCGACCGGTTGAAGCCGGCTCCGGGCGATCACCCCATGCCACGACTTGCAAGCCAATTGGCAAGCCGGTTTCCAGCCGGTTTCCAGCCGCATTCCAGCCCGGGCTATTCCGAGCCTTTCCAGAGGCTTGGTCACCACTTCTGACACGCGACCCGATCAGGCGGAAATCCCGGGATCGAGGACGAGGCCGCTAGGCAACCGGCCCCGCCTCACGCAACGCGGAGGCTGCCATCTTCCGGTAGTAGCCCTCGGCCGCGCCGACGACCCGCTCCAGTTGCGGCGAAAGCCGGGGTCGCGGAAGTTCGTCGGGCGGCGCGAACCCCGTCGAGTTTTCCACCGCACCGTACCAGTGCGTCGCCCAGACCCCGTCGGTCGGGCGCGCTCCGGCCGGCCAGCCCAGCATCGCCGCCTCGAAGGGCAGGTCCAGCGCGGCGCAGAGCGCGCGCAGTGTGGCTTCCGGGGCGCGACGGATATCCGCGGAATCCACCACCGGCGGCGGGCCGAACCGCTCGGAGCAATACTCGAAGAGCTCCCATTGCCGAACGATTCCAATATCCTCGAGCTCGCAGCTCTCACGTTTGGCCGCGTAACTTGCGGCGACCTCGGCCGGGTCACGGATCAGGAACGCCACCTTCGCGCCGTCCATCCAGTCGAGCCCGACTTCGGGAAGCATGTGATGCGTCATGTGTTTTTCGTAACGCACCGGCGGTGTCACGGGCTCAGCCGCGCAGGCCCGCGCCACGGCCCGCCAGTCCGGATCACCGGCAGCGATGATCGCATCGCGCATCGGATGGGACTTGCCCGAAGCCGAGAGGAAAGCCGCGTAAAACGGCTCGTCGACGACCGCAGTGTCGCGGCGCTCACCGAAGCTTCTCATCAGGGCCGTGGAAAGGTTCCGCGGTCCGGACCACATCACGATCCGCATGGTTCTTGCAGCCTCCGTCTGCCAGGTCAGCCGCCGAGGACGGCCGGCAGCCACATCGTGATGGCCGGAACCGCGATCAACAAGGCCACGCGTCCGATTTCGGTCAAGAAAAACGGGAATACTCCGCGGAAGATCGCCGTCATCGGCACATCGCGCGCCAGGCCGGATATCACGAAGACATTCATGCCCACGGGTGGCGTGATCAGGCCGAGTTCGACGACAACCAGCGCGAGAATTCCGAACCATATCTTGAGATCCTCGGTGGACATGCCGAAGCCCGAGCCCTCCGCGCCCTGATGGATGCCTCCGTTCATCGCGGCGAGGACGGGCCAGAAGAACGGCAGCACGAGGAGGATCATCGAGAGGCTGTCCATCAGGCAGCCGAGCAGCACCAGCGCCAGAAGCAGGATCAGGAGAATCTGCATCGGTGCAAGGCCACTCGTGGTTGCCCATTCCGCGGCGGCCTGCGGTACACCGGCCCGGGACATGAAGATCTTCAGGAGCTCGGCGCCAAGCAGGATCAGGTAGATCATGCCAGTGGTGCCCGCAGTCTCCAGGAAGGCCTCGCGCAATGCTGCCCGGCCGATCTGCCTGCGGATCACGCCGAAGGCAAAGACCGCAAATACCCCGATCGCCGCTGCCGGGGTCGGATTATAGAGCCCGGCATACATCCCGCCGATGACAATGGCGAACACGATCAGGACCGGGATGACGCCGAGCGTGGCGCTCAACATTTCTTCCCGGTCAGCTTTGCTGCGCGCCGGTCCGGAGCCGGGAAACACCCTGACATAGACGGCGATCGTGAGCATGAAGAATAGGACCGCGAGCAGGCCAGGCAGAAGGGCGGCCATGAACATCGTCACGATATTGGCTTCGACGATGATCGCATAGATCACCAGCACGACGGATGGCGGGATCAGGATCCCGAGGACGCCGCCCGCCGCGATCGAACCTGTTGCCAGTGCGGGCGAATAGCCGAAGCGGCGCAGCTCCGGAAGCGCGACCTTTCCCATTGTCGAAGCGGTCGCGAGCGAGGATCCGCAGACGGCTCCGAAACCGGCACAGGCGGCGATCGAGGCCATTGCCGTGCCCCCGCGCATCCAGCCGAACCAGGCATCCGCAGCTCGGAACAGGTCCCGCGACAGACCTGTTTTCGTCGCGAGCGCGCCCATCAGGACGAACATCGGCACGACCGAGAGATCGTAGATCGAGAACTGGCCGTAGCCGAGGGTCTTGAGCTGGTTCAACACGATACCCGGGCCATCCACGAGCGCCATCCCCCCCGCGCCCACGAGGATCATCGCGTGGGCTATCGGGAGCCGGAGGGCGATCAGACCTAGGAGCAGCGCAAGGCCGGTTAGGCCGGTGGCAAGCGGATCGGACATCCGGCTATCTGGCCGTCGCGATGGCGTCGCGGAACGTTGCCGCGGCTGCGGCGACCAGAAGCGCCAGGGAGATCAGGATCGGGATAAAGGCCCACCAGATCGGAACCTGCAGGATGGCACTGGTGAGGGCGTAGCCCTTCTGGTCGAGCATCCCGAACGTCATTCGCCAGAGCAGAAGCGCTGCAAAGCCGAATGCGACAGCCGAGCCGAATGACGCGAGAAGCGCCTTCAGCCGCCTTCCGCTGCGCGCCGTGAAAATGTCCGCGGTCACGTTCTGGCCCGTCAACTGGCAATAGGGCAGAAACATGAAGGCGGCGATGGCAACACCGATTTCGGTAAGTTCGAATGCGCCGGGGAAGGCGAGACCAATCACGCTTGCGGCGACGGTCCAGACATTGACCGCGACCACGCCCGCAAGCACGGCGCCACCGATCAGCGCCCACCCTTCAACCAGCCGCCCGAGCTGGCCGGCACGGAGTTCGGTTTCGCGTTTGTGCGTCATCCTGCTCCCGTCGGCTTGAGCCCGGCCGGGCGGCGATTCCGGTATCGCCAAGTCCGATCCGCTGTCCCGGCCGCGTCACGGGGTGGCTCCGCCGCTGCGGTCATGCGAAGTTGTCGGGAAAGACTCAAGGGAGAAATGTCATGACATGGGTTCCGGCCGAGGATCGCTACACCCGGATGGTATACCGCAGATGCGGCAACAGCGGGGTCCGGCTGCCGGCCATCTCCCTCGGCCTCTGGCACAACTTCGGCGAGGACACGTCCCACGAAACAAAGCGCGCGATCTGCCGGACGGCCTTCGATCATGGCATCACGCATTTCGACCTCGCGAACAATTACGGCCCGCCGCCGGGGTCGGCCGAGACTGCTTTCGGGGAAATACTTCGGACGGATCTGCAGGGATATCGTGACGAGCTGATCATTTCGTCGAAGGCCGGATATCTCATGTGGCCGGGGCCCTATGGCGAGTGGGGCAGCCGGAAGTACCTCATGGCGTCCTGCGATGCGTCGCTCAAGCGAATGGGCCTCGATTATGTCGATATCTTCTATTCTCACCGGTTCGATCCGGAGACACCGCTCGAGGAGACAATGGGGGCGCTCGATGCCATCGTACGCTCCGGCAAGGCGCTTTATGTGGGCATTTCGTCCTACAATTCCGAGCGCACGCGGGAGGCTGCGGCGATCCTCGAGGATCTCGGGACGCCCTGCCTGATCCACCAGCCGTCCTACAACATGCTGAACCGATGGGTCGAGCGCGATGGCCTGCGGGAGACCCTCGCAGGCCTCGGGATCGGATCGATCGCCTTCACCCCACTGGCGCAGGGCATGCTGACCGGCAAATACATCAACGGAATACCTGCTGACAGTCGCGCGGCTCAGGGCAAGTCGCTCGATCCGGGTTTCCTCAACGAGCATGCGCTGGAGAATATCCGGGCGTTGAACGTCATCGCCGCGCGGCGCGGACAGACGCTTGCGCAGATGGCGATCGCCTGGGTGCTGCGCGGCGGCGGAATAACCTCCGCCCTCATCGGCGCATCGCGGCCCGAACAGGTGATCGATTGCGCCGGTGCGGTCGGCAATCTCGACTTCACGGAAGCCGAACTAACCGAGATCGATGGCTATGCCGACGAGGAGAAGATCAATCTCTGGTCGCGATCGTCGGAAACCGTGGTTGACTGATCGGGAAGCCTGCGCTTGGCAGGTTCCGGTGCCATCCTTCAAGGCTGGGGAATACCCGCATAGTCGTATCAAAGGCCGAGATCAGCGAGCAGTCGCTCCGCCTCGAAGTCGCAACTCGTCAGCACGGCCCGGTTCTCCCCCGGATAGAAACGGGCGCGCAGCGCGGTCGGCATCGGTTCGGGACTAAAGAAGGTCACTTTTGGGCCGATCTGGCGGTTTTCTTCGGCCCAGGAACGGACGAAGCTCGAGCCCGCAACCTTGGTCGCCCCATAGGCGCCGAAGAAGGGCTGGCCGGCGCGGTCGTCGGCAACGTGAACGAAGCGTCCTGCCTCGGCCGCGCTCAGGAGGGGCTGAAGCATCGTGACAATGAGCCGCGTGCCGCGGAGATTGACATCGACGGCCCGATCGAAGTCCTTGTCTGCAATGTGCGGTGCCGGCGAGAGCGGTGGCGCATCGGCCGCACAATGCACAACCAGATCGACGTGGCCCCAGCGCTGGTGCAGCGCGAGGCACATCCGCTGCAAACCGCCCTCGTCGGTGATCGAGAGCGGAACGAGAGTCGGGGTCGGTCCGCCGGACGCTTCGATGACGTCGGCAAGTTCCTCGAGGCCACCGACAGTTCGGGCCAGCGCAACGACACGCCATCCAGAGGCGCCCAACCGGGCTGCAACGGCGTAGCCCAGACCGCGACTAGCCCCGGTGACGAGCGCAATCCGCGAAGGATCGGCCGTCATGCGGAAACCTTGGTCCGAAAGCCCTGCGCGATCCGGTCTGACGGGATGACCGGGTAATCCCCCGAGAAGCAGGCATCGCAGAACTGCGGCTCCTGCGGATTGCGCCCACCAGCCTCGCCGACGGCGCGATAGAGACCGTCGAGCGAGACGAATCGCAAGCTGTCTACCCCGAGATATGCGCAGATCTCATCCTCGGACATCGAGGCGGCGATGAGCTTTTCGCGCTCGGGCGTATCAACTCCGTAGAAGCAGGGCCAAGTCGTGGGAGGCGACGCGATGCGGAAGTGGACCTCCGCTGCACCCGCGTCGAGGACCATCTCTCGGATCTTCATCGAGGTGGTGCCGCGCACCACCGAATCATCCACAAGCACGACGCGCTTTCCCTCGATGACCGCGCGATTCACGTTGAGTTTCAACCGCACCCCCATGTTGCGGATCTGCTCCGTCGGCTCGATGAAGGTCCGGCCCATGTACTGGTTTCGGATGATCCCCATGGCATAGGGAATGCCGCTCTCCTGGCTGTAGCCGATGGCGGCGGGTGTGCCGCTGTCGGGGATCGGGCAGACGAGATCGACGTCGGCGGGTGCTTCGCGGGCAAGTTCGACCCCGATGCGACGGCGGGTCTCGTAAACCGAATTCCCGCCGATGATGCTGTCGGGTCGCGAAAAGTAGACATGTTCGAAGATGCAGAATCGCGGCTTGATCCGTCCGAAGGGAAATACGCTCTCCACGCCGCTGTTCGTACAGATCACCATCTCGCCAGGTTCGATCTCGCGCACGAAGTCGGCTCCGATGATGTCTAGCGCGCAGGTTTCGGAGGCGAGGATCCACCCGTCGCCGCTGCGGCCGAGCATCAGCGGTCTCACACCCAGCGGGTCGCGGACGCCAATCAGCTTCGAGCGGGTCATCGCGACGATGGAGAAGGCGCCCTCCACGCGGCGCAGCGCGTCCTTCATCCGTTCGGGGATCGATTTCTGGATGGAGCGGGCCATCAGATGAATGATGCACTCGGTGTCGGAGCCTGACTGGAAGATCGAGCCACGCTCGATCAGTTCCGCCCGCAGTGCCAGCGCGTTGGTGATGTTGCCGTTGTGGGCAATTGCGCACCCGCCCATGGCGAATTCGGCGAAGAGAGGCTGCACGTCACGGATCTGGGTCTGGCCCTTCGATCCGGAGGTCGAATAGCGGACATGGCCAATCGCGATCGAGCCGGGCAGGGTTTCCATCAATTTGGCGGAGGTGAAGTTGTCGCGCACATAACCGAATCGCCGGGCCGTGTTGAACCCGGTCTCCGGCTCATATGATACAATGCCGCCGGCTTCCTGACCGCGATGCTGGAGCGCGTGAAGGCCCAGCGCGACGAAGTTCGCTGCATCCTGGAGCCCGATCGCTCCGAACACCCCGCATTCCTCGCGCAGCTTGTCATCGTCGAAGGGGTGGGATGGAAGGAAGTCCATTCGGGTCGCCTCGCTCGTCGGACGAGACGTCATATAGAGGGTGCCCAGGGCAGTGTCACGGCCATCGCGGATTCGGTTGCGACGCAGTTCTGCGTCAGTCTCTCGTAGTACCCGGCGATCCATTGCGGGCCGTCTTCCGGCAGCAGCGCGGCGAGCTGCTGCTGAATATCGGCGAACATCGTGCGGCTGCGGCTGTCGTCGATCATCTGGATGCCGCCATCGCCTCCCATGAGCTGGTTGTAGATCACGAGCGCGATGGCGACGAGTACGACACCGCGCGCCACCCCGAACAGCAGGCCGAGACCCTGATCGACTGGACCGAGAGCGGAGTTCTGCACGGCGCCGGCCAGAAGGGGCGTGAAGATCGAGACGAGTACGAGCGCGATTGCGAAAACGGCAGCGAACGCTGCGAGGATGCCGAGCTCGCAGCTGCTTCCGATGATGTCCCGCAGGATCGGGATCTCGCGGACGAGCGGATCGGCCATCGGCGCGAATGCGAAAGCCGCGATGGCGGCGACCACCCAGCCGGCGATCGAGAGCAGTTCACGCACCAGTCCGCGGGAATAGGCAAGAATCGCGGAGATGAGCACGAGTGCGAGCACCACGCCGTCGACGATATTGAAGCCTTCCATGCGTGTTCCTACCGCTCGATTGTGCCGAAACACTTCTCCATGAATGCACCCAGATCCGCAACCTCGTCGATTGCCAGACCGGTTTCGGCCGGCGCCTTGCTCCGGGCCGGGACAAGTGCGCGTCCGAAGCCAAGCTTTGCCGCTTCCCGGATCCGCGCTTCCGCTTGAGCAGTGGGCCGCAACGCGCCAGACAGGCTGATCTCGCCGAAGACGACCGTCTCGGGGGGCAGCGCGATGTCCTGGCGGGCGGAGACGAGAGCGGCGGCGACCGCGAGATCGGCTGCCGGCTCGCTGATCCGCAGACCCCCGGCGACGTTGAGATAGACGTCACGGTCTGCGAAGCCGATGCCGAATCGCGCTTCGAGGACTGCCAGTACCATCGCCAGGCGGCCGCCGTCCCAGCCAACGACGGTGCGCCGGGCGGTGCCGAGCACGGTCGGTGCGACCAGCGCCTGGATTTCGGCCAGCAAGGGCCGCGTGCCCTCGATGCCCGCGAAAACCACTGAACCGGAGCCGGGTGCGCCGCGCTCTGACAGAAACAGTGCGGAAGGGTTGGACACCTCCGCGAGGCCGGCGCCGGTCATCTCGAAGACGCCGATCTCGTCTGCTGGTCCGAAGCGGTTCTTGACCGCGCGCAAGATTCGGAACTGGTGGCCCCGCTCGCCCTCGAAGTAGAGCACCGTGTCGACCATGTGCTCGACCACGCGCGGGCCGGCGATCTGACCCTCCTTGGTGACATGGCCGACGAGGATCACGGTCACGCCCCGGCGCTTGGCAAAGGTGACGAGTTCGTGAGCGGCGGCCCGGACCTGGCTGACCGCGCCCGGGGCGCTGTCGACGTGGTCCGCCCACATGGTCTGGATGGAGTCGATGATCGCCAGTGCTGGGCGTTCGGTCTCCAGCGTCGTCAGGATATCGCGCAGATTGGTTTCGGCCGCCAGTAGCAGCGGCGCATCCGACAGGCCAAGGCGATTGGCGCGAAGGCGCACCTGAGCCGTCGCTTCCTCGCCGGAGACATAGATCACCGGGTTGCCGGCCCGCGCAAAGGCGGCAGCAGCCTGCAACAGGAGTGTCGACTTGCCGATGCCGGGATCGCCTCCGACGAGGATCGCGGACGCCGGCACCAATCCGCCGCCAAGGACCCGATCGAATTCGGTGATCCCGCAGACCATGCGAGGCTGCGGCGCTTCCCTGGCAGTCAGATCGCTGAGCGCGACACGCCGCCCGCGTTTCGCGCCGAGCGCCTTGCCGGTCGGCCCGGTCGTGAGCCCGGCATCCTCGGCGATGCTGTTCCATGCCCCGCAGGCGTCGCAACGCCCGGACCACTTGGCATGGGCGGCACCGCATTCGGAGCAGACGAAAGCGGGAGACTTTGGGCTCAAACTGGGCTCCGTTTCAGCGCAGTGTCGGTATCGGGCCGTCGGGGTGGCCATTGATGAACTGGGCGAGCCAGGGATCTTCGGAGGTTTCCATCGCCTCGCGGGAGCCATGCCAGCGCACCTTGCCGTCGTGCAGCATCGCGACGCTGTCCGCAACCGTGGCGACCGTGCCCATGTCATGCGTGATGGTCAGCGCGGTCGCCCCGAGATCGGTCACGATCTTGCGGATCAGCGTATTGATCACGCCGGCCATGATCGGATCGAGGCCGGCGGTGGGTTCGTCGAAAAACATGACATCCGGATCGGTGGCGATCGCGCGGGCCAGCCCGACGCGCTTTTGCATGCCGCCCGAGATCTCGGCGGGAAAGAGGTCTGCGGTCCGGCTGTCGAGCCCGACCCGTTCGAGTTTCTCGACAGCTAGATCCCTTGCGGCCTTCGGTCCAAGACGGTTGCGGCCATGCCTGTGGCGGAAGGCGACATTCTCCCAGACCGACAGGCTGTCGAAGAGGGCCGCTCCCTGGAAGAGCATTCCGAAGCGGTCGATGAACGCGGCCCGGGCCCGGCGCGTCGGTGTCGTGCCGTCGAGGAGCACTTCGCCGGAATCGACGGTCTCGATGCCAAGGATGCATTTGAGCATCACGGACTTCCCGGTGCCGGACCCGCCGATGATCACGAGGCTCTCTCCGGGCATGATCCGGACATTCACTCCGTCGAGGACCCTGTTCGCGCCGAAGGCCTTGTGGACATCGCGCAACTCGATCTTCGGAATGCTCACCGGAAGAAGGCCTCCGTGAGCAGGTAGTTGGCGCCGAGGATGAGGATCGAGGCCGAGACGACGGCGAGCGTCGTCGCCCGGCCGACGCCCTGAGCCCCGCGGCCGGAATGGAAGCCGTGGTAGCATCCCATGAGCGCCAGAAGGAAGCCGAACACCGCGCCCTTGACGAGGCCCGAGGTGATGTCGCCCGGTTCGAGGAAATCGAAGGTAGTGGCAAGGTAGGTTTCCGGCGCGAAGCCGAGCCGGCTGGTTCCGACGAAATAGCCCCCCAAGATGCCGAGAACGTCACCTACCGCAACGAGGATCGGCAAGGCGAGCGTCGCCGCCAGGAGGCGCGGCAGGATCAGATACCTGAAAGGGTCTGTCGAGAGTGTGGTCAGGGCGTCGATCTGTTCGGTGACGCGCATCGTGGCGAGCTCGGCGGCAATTGCGGAGGATACCCGCCCGGCCACCATGAGCCCGCCGAGCACCGGCCCGAGTTCGCGCACGATCGCAATAGCGACGATGGAGGGCACCACGGTCTCGGCATTGAACCTCGATCCCCCCGCATGGATCTGCAGGGCCAGGGCAGCGCCGGTGAAGACCGCGGTGAACCCGACGACGGGAAGCGAATGGAAGCCGATGCGAACAAACTGGCGTCGCAGTTCGGCGGGATAGAATGGGGGGCGCACGAGTCCGTGCGAGGCCTGAGCCGCAAAGAGGACGAGCCGACCGGTCGCCCGGCAGATTTGGAGCACGGGGCGCCCGATCGCGGCAAGAAGGGCGGCGATCGGTCCGGTCAGGAACATGAGGGCTCCGTCAGCGCAGGATCGCCCTTGTAGACCCGGTCATAGCGCCTGCCAAGGGAGGTCAGGATTTCGTAGCCGATGGTGCCCGCTGCCTCCGCGAGATCGTCTATTCCCTGCTCAGAGCCGAGAATGTCGAGGTGCTCCGGGACGAATGCGAGCTCGGTCACGTCCGCCGCGATCAGATCCATGGAGATGCGCCCGACAATCGGACAGCGGATTTTGCCGGCATGAAGTGCCGCGGGGCGGGCACGTGCATCTCCGATGGCACGCAGGAGACCGTCGGCGTAGCCGGCTGCCACTGTGGCGATCCGACGTGGTCCCGGAGCATGCCACGTGGCGCCGTATCCGACAAATTCCCCCTGTCGGACCAGGCGTGTCTGGATGACCGGCAGGGAGAGCCGGACCACGGGCCGTGCCTGTGCGAAGGGCCGTCCGCCATACAGCCCGATCCCTGGCCGCGTAAGGTCGAGATGGAACGACGCTCCCAGAAACACCCCACCCGTGGCCGCGAGGCTCCGTCGCATGGGCGGCAGATCGCGGGCGACTGCCGCGAAACTGCGGAGCTGTTCCAGGTTTTCAGGTGCGTCCGGAGTATCGGCGCAGGCGAGGTGGCTCATCAGCAGAATGGGTGAGAGGACGTCCATGATGCCGCCCAGATTCCGCGCTTCGGAAAGCTCGAGGCCCAGCCGGTTCATTCCGCTATCGATCTGGATCGCGCAGGGCGCCCCCGGCAGCGCCGCCCGGAAGAGGTCGATCTGATCGAGGCTGTTGAGACATGGCACAAGTGAATACAGTCGGCACAACTCCTCGTCGCCGGGCATCAATCCGGAGAGGACGAAGATGGTCGGCCCGTCGCCGACGATCTCCCGAAGAGACACGCCCTCCTCGGCGATTGCCACGAAGAAATGTCGGACTCCCGCTGCAAGCAGGGCCGGGGCAATGCGCGCGGCGCCGAGACCGTATGCATCGGCCTTTACCACGGCGGACGTCATCACGTCCGGACCGCTCATGGCGTCGAGCGCCAGCCAGTTCGAGACGATCGCGTCGAGATCGATGGTCAGGCGCGCGCGTGCCATGCTTGCGTTCTCCTCAAGGGGCTACCGGGCCGGATTCCGGCTGGACGGTCAAGCCCAGATCGCGGCAGAGAACGCCTTCGGCCTTCCGGTCGTGAGTGCGTGGTGTATGGTCGAAATGTCTCCTTCCCCCTGTTCCAGAGAGCGATTCGCACATGTCCGAAACCGCTGCTGCCACCCTCGACACATCCGGTCAGACGCTCACAGCGGACCTGCTGGACGAGGTGCTCGCTAGCGTCGAGGCGGCGGATCAGGCGCGGCTGACGGCCTTACTCGAGCCGCTGCATGAGGCCGACATCGCCGATCTGCTCGAGCAGATCACCCGGGACGAGCGACGCGAGCTGATTGAACTATGGGGCGTGGAACTCGACGGCGCGACGCTCTCGGAGCTGGAAGAGGGCGTGCGCGACGAGATCATCGCGGAGCTGCCCGATCATATTCTCGCCGCAGCCGTGCAGGACCTCGAATCCGACGATGTCGTCTATCTCACGGAAGACCTCGACGAGCCCCAGCAGGAACGCATCCTGCGTTTTCTCGATGCGGCCGACCGTGTCGCGGTCGAACAGTCGCTGCAATACGACGGGTATTCGGCGGGCCGGCTCATGCAGCGCGAGGTCGTGGTCGCGCCCGAGCACTGGAACGTTGGCAACGCGATCGACTTCATGCGGGCGGAGGAGTACCTGCCCGAGAGTTTCTACGACCTCATCATCGTTGACCCCCAGATGCATCCGGTCGGCATGGTGTCGCTGGGGCGCCTGATGGGCTCGCCCCGGACGGCCGAACTCAAGGAGCTAATGACCGAGGATTTCCGCGTCCTGAAAGTCGATCAGCAGCAGGACGAGGTCGCCTACATATTCAACAAGTACCACCTGATTTCCTGTCCGGTTGTCGATGCCGATGGACGACTGGTCGGTGTTGTGACCATCGACGACGCGATGGAGGTCCTCGAGGACGAGGCTGAAGAAGACATGCGGCTTCTCGCCGGTGTCGGCGACGAGGAACTCAGTGATGGCTTCCTTGAGATCGCGAAGAGCCGCTTCATCTGGCTTACCGTCAATCTCGGCACGGCGATTCTTGCTTCCGCGGTGATTTCGCTCTTCACGGACACGATCGAGGCGATCGTGTCGCTCGCCATACTTATGCCGATCGTCGCCTCGATGGGCGGAAATGCCGGCACCCAGACCCTTACGGTTGCCGTGCGCGCGCTCGCCACGCGGAACCTCACCCCGGCGAACATGGGCCGCTTCGTCGGTCGTGAAGGGCTTGTGGGACTGGTCAACGGCGTGGCCTTTGCCGTCATCATCGGGGTTCTGAGCTGGCTGTATTTTGACGACCCTGTGCTTGGCTTGGTCATCGCCGTGGCCATGATCGGCAACATGGTGGTCGCGGCCTTCGCTGGGGTGCTCATTCCGATCCTGCTGGACAAGGCCAAGCTAGACCCGGCGCTGGCCTCGGGAACCTTCGTCACGACGATTACCGACGTTTTCGGCTTCTTTGCCTTTCTCGGACTGGCGGCGATCCTGCTCTGATGTACCGCGGTTCGGCGATCGATCAGGGCCATCGAAATCCTGCGCAGCGAGGCATCCGCTGGGTCGGTAAGGTCTTGCATGGGGCGCCATGAGCGGCCGGGCAAGATGCTCGCCTTCGCGATCAATCGAAAATGCAAGTCGATCCTGAATTCCGTTGCCGTGCGGACGGTGTCAGGCGAGCGCGCAAGCGTGATGGGGAAGCTTGAGCGCCCAAAGACGGTTGCCTGGCTTCTATTGGCCGGTTTGGAACCCCTTGTTGGGCACAGCGATCGGCTTTCCTTGACCAGTTGATGCGCGCTCGTTCTGCAGTGCAATGCTCGAGGCCCGAACTCTTCGGGGCGGCCAGATATCAGGATGCCCCGTCGTCCGACTGCCAGTATCCAATCACAGTCAGGAAGGGATCGCAGGCGGAACGATAGCCCACCACGCGGCCGCAGGCGTCCTGCTCTGCGACCTGCCGATCCGTCTCGCCATCGGCGCAGGGAATGTGCGGTTCGTCGCTTGCGTACTCACCCCAAAACGGCGCGTCGCCAACGCCTGTTAGTGCGCGGGACCGATCGGAACTGGCCGATGAATCCGGTTCGCAACGGGCAGGAGTCTGAACCATGGCCCCTCGTCCGTTCGGGCCGGAACAGGTCAGCCGAAATCGCGGTCCAGACCCTTCTGGTAGCGTTTTTCGAGGTTGTAGAAGCGGGTGAACTGGCTCTCGAAGGCAAGTTCCACAACGCCGATCGGACCGTGGCGCTGCTTGCCGATGATCACTTCGGCCTTGCCCGACAATGCATCCATCTCCTGCTGCCAGGTTGCCATCTTCTCGAGATCATGCTCGCCCGGCTTCTCGCGTTCCTTGTAGTATTCCTCGCGAAAGACGAACATCACCACGTCGGCGTCCTGTTCGATCGAGCCGGATTCGCGCAGATCGGAGAGCTGCGGTCGCTTGTCCTCACGACTTTCGACCTGCCGCGAGAGCTGGCTGAGCGCGATGACCGGGACGTTGAGCTCCTTGGCCATGGCCTTCAGGCCCTGGGTGATCTCCGAAACCTCCTGCACACGGCCTTCCGAACGGGCGCTCGCGGGCCGTGCAAGTTGGAGGTAGTCGATAATGATCGCATCGAGCCCGTGCTGTCGCTTCAAGCGACGCGCTCGGGCGGCGATCGTCGAGATCGGCAATGCGGGAGTGTCGTCGATGAAGAGAGGGCAATTCTCCAGCGTCTTGGCTGCTTCGACAAAGCGGCGCATCTCTTCTTCCGACAGGTTTCCCTGCCGAATGTCGTTCGAGGAAACGCGGGCTGCCTCCGAGAGGATCCGGGCTGCAAGTTGCTCAGCGGACATCTCCAGTGAGTAAAATCCGACCACGCCACCGTCGATCGCGCCCTCGGAGCCATCGGGCCGTGTTCCCCTTTTGTAGGCCCTCGCGATGTTGAAGGCGATATTGGTGGCGAGCGACGTCTTTCCCATGGATGGCCGCCCGGCGAGGATCAGGAGATCCGACGGATGCAGCCCGCCGAGCTTGTAGTCGAGGTCGATGAGGCCGGTCGAAAGACCCGCGAGACCGCCTTCACGCTGATGGGCTGCATTCGCGCTGCTCACGGCATTGACGACGGCCCGGCGGAAACTCTGAAACCCCTTGTCGACCTTTCCCTGTTCGCCGAGTTGGTAGAGCGCCTGCTCCGCCTCGACAATCTGGTCGCGAGGCTCGCTGTCGATCTCCATGCGGGCTGCCTTTTCGGCGATATCCTGTCCGATCAGGATCAGATCCCGTCGGATCGCCAGATCGTAGATCAGCTGAGCGTAGTCCTTCGCAGCGAAGAGCGAGATCGCGGCGCCGGCGAGGCGGGCCAGATAGGCCGGGCCGCCGATCGCCTCGAGCCCGGTATCTCCGTCGAAAAAAGCCTTCAGCGTCACCGGGGTCGCAAGCGCGTTACGCTTTATCCGTTCTTCGGCAACTTCGAAGATTCGCGCATGGACCGGATCGAAGAAATGCTCTGCACGGACCGAGTTCGCGACGCGATCATAGACGTCATTGTTGACGAGCAGGGCGCCCAGCAGGGCCTGTTCTGCTTCTACGTTGTGCGGCAGCGCAACAACCGGCGCCTCCGCGTTCCTCTTGATGCCGTCATCCATCGAGGCCTCCCTTTGCGACGGGCTTATAGCGCATCGGAGCGTGACAGTGGTCTGTGAATTGTGGGGGTAGTGGGCATAAGTGGCATATATTGAGATGACAAGCCAGGGTCCCATCGGCCGTGCACACGATGGGAGCAGAGGATCGCGGTGAGGCGATCAAGGATGCGCGTTAATCGTGGCCGGTCTGCCGATACTGGCCCGGCATGGAAGAAGTGTCGGAGATAGTCGAGATGATTAACGCCACCGACCCTAGGGTAGGGCGGAACGCTCGTTATGAGAACCTGATACGCCGGTAAATCCTAGAGCCAAGCGCAAGGTCATCACTCAATCTCGTCAAAGGATGCTGTCGGGTGCTCAAAGAAAGCCGGTCTTGCAGCCTGACTGCCAGTTTAGCCGAAGGTAGTTGGCGTTCCGAGCAAAGCTTTCGGACAATGTTTCCAAGTATGCCCTCACATCGCGTGGTTTAGTTTGCGGCTCGTCTTCCGAATTTCGGAACAATAGTCACGGCGCAGAGGATCAGACCGCGCCGCTGAGATCAGGAAATGTAGGCTCACATGTCAGTTCACCATTATCAATTGTGGTTCGTCTCCATCAGCATTTCCATCACCTTGTCGATGGAGAAGCTGCCCGGCCGCTTGCGCGGCGGGAAGTCCTGGAAGGTGGCGAGATGCTCGGCCGACGATCTGCTGCGCGGGCAGCAGGACGAACATGTGGTCGACGAACCAGCGGACGTATCCGCCGGCCTCGATCTCGGCGCGTTCGAACGAATCGCTGCGGATGTTGAAGATCTTGGGCGGCCACAACGCCATCGCTCGCGCTTCGATCTCATGCCAACTTATCGGGGTCGCAAAGCCATCGCTGTTGATCACGCACCCGAATTGCAATCCATCGGTTTCAACCGGATCAAGCGGTTCCGCGGGCTGTTTTTGCATGATAAGCTCCTTCTGTGGGCTCGCAGCATGCGGAATTGGCTCCCTACCCTGAGTTCCGTTCAGTAGGGCTCGCCCAGAGCAAGGTAGAGGGCGATGCGGTTGGTCAGGAGTGCGGCCTCGGACTGGACGACCTCGACCTTCGCCGCGTTGACGAACTGCTGGAGCGTCAGAAGCTGGGTCATGTCCATCGTGCCGGCGACGTAGTTGTCCTGGCCCAGTGCCACCGCCTCCTCGGCGTCCGCGAGGGCCGCGCGCAGGCTCGCGAGGCTCTCGCGCAGCAGCGTCTCGTTCGCCTGCCGGGTCTCGACCTCGGCATAGGCCTCGAGGACGGTCTGGCCGTAGCGCGCCGTCGCCGTGGCCTGTTCGGCGGTCATCTCGATGACCTGCGCCTGAAGCGCGCCGCCCTCGAAGATCGGCTGCAGCAGCCCGACCCCGGCGCGCAGGAAATCCGGATTGGCGCCGAGCAGCGCGATGTCCGGATCGAACAGCCTGCCGCCGCTGGCCGCCAGCGAGACGCCCGGGAGGCGGGCGAGTTTCGCGACCTCCACATTGTAGAAGGCGGCGATCACCTGGTTTCGCGCGGCGACGACGTCGGGACGGCGATCGAGCAGCGACAGCGGCGGTCCCGCTGCGAGCGCTCCGGGCATGCGCGGATAGCTGGTTCCGGACCGCAGCTTCAGGTTGGGGTAGCGCCCGAGCAGAACTTCGAGCGCGGCGATCGACTCGTTGGCGCGAATTCGCAGCTTCGGGATCTCGGCACGCGCGCCGCTCAGTCGCGCCTGGGCCTGCACGACGTCGAACTCGGATACCTGGCCGGCCGCCTCCTTTTCGCGCGCGAGCATCAGGAGGCTCTCGTAGAGCCCCGCCGTCTCCTCGGCCACCGCGACGAGCTTGGCGATCTCGATGATGGACACATAGGTGCGCGCGACCGTCGCCGCGATCGACTGGTTGGCGTAGACCGCCTCGTTGGCGACCGCCGCGGCGCTCGCGGCGGCGCTCGCCTGGCCCGAGCGCAGCTTGCCCCAGAGATCGACCTCCCAGGAGACCATGAGTTCGGCACCGCCGACGGTCGAGTTCCGGTACTCGGTCAGATCGCGGGACTGCTGGCCGCCGGCGGTCGCCCCCACGGCTGGCAGGATCGGCGCGCCGGCGATCGTGACGGCCTGAAGTGCCGCGTCGACCTGGGCGGCCGCGGCCCTGAGGTCGGGGTTGTTCCGCAGGGCCTCGGCGACGAGGCCGGTCATGGCGGGGTCGCGGAAGCTCGCGACCCAGGCGCCGCCGGCCACGCTCGACGGCGCCCCCGCCGAGGACCACGCCGCGGGGATCTCGGTGCCCGGAGGCAGAGCGGCGTCGACCAGCGCGCCGTCTTCCGGCGGCGGCGCCAGCGCGCAGCCCGCGAGCGCCGCGGCGGCGACCGCAAGCGAGAGGCCGCGCAGTCTGGAGGTCGGAGCCGGGCGCGGATGGGTCATGGCAACCTCAGAACGGGAGCGGGTAGAGCCAGCGGCTCCAGGTGTAGGCGCGCAGCGCGACCTGACCGAACCATGCATAGGGACTGTCGGGGTTCGTCAGGATCAGGGATGCCCCTTCCGCACCGATCGGCAGGTGGATCGACGGATCGTCCAGACTGATCTTCACCGGAAACCGCACTTCGGGCGACGGGCCGTCGGGGAAGATCGGCAGGTCTCCGGAGGGCAGAAACTGGCCCTTGCCGCTGGCCCACCAGATCTCCTCGACCTTCGCGTTGAAATGCTGTCCGGGAAACCTGTTGAGCGCCACAACTGCGGACTGGCCCGCATCGACGAATTTCAGGTTCTCCTGCCGGTAGGTGGCGAGGATGTAGGGCTCGTCGATGATGAAACTCGCGATGGCTCCGAAACGCACGATCCCGGCGACCATGCCCTCCTCGACCTGCAGGTTGATGATCATGCCGTCGGCGGGCGCAACGACGACCGTCTGTTCGAGGAAATACTCCGCCTGCTTGAGCTGCGCACCGGCCTCGGCCACTGCGGTGTTCACGCCGTTGATCTGCGAGTCGAACGCGATCCTCGCGCGCTGCCACTCCGCGACCGCCTCGGCCACCGCGGCTTCGCTCTCGGCTACCTGCGCAGTCCATTGCTGCGCCTGTTCCTGGGGCGCCGCGCGTTGCGCGGCGAGGCCCGCGAACCGCTTTTCCTGGACCCGGTCGAAGTCGAGCTTGGCACGGGCGCGGGCGACCGACTGCGCCGCGACATCCACGTCCGCCTGGAGGATTTCCACGTTCTGCTTGGCCGCCGCCAGCGCCGCCTCGGCCTCGTCGACCTGGAACTGATAGAGCCGCTTGTCGAACACGAAGAGCGGATCGCCCTTCTTCACCGGCACGTTCTCCTGCACGAGAACCTGTTCGACCAGGGTCGGCTCCGGCAGGCGTGGCACGAGCTGTACCGTCGGTCGGACCACCCGCAGATCCTCCGACACCGGCGCGACGAAACGCATTCCGACGAGCGGCACGAGCACGAGATGCAGGAACACGAAGGCCGTCACCACGCCCCAGGCAGGTGTCAGGCGCAGAAGCTTGAATTTGAAGAAGACCAGACGGACGAAGATCGCGTAGACGACCGTGACGACGACGACCAGAAGCATCTACTTCCGCTCCGGCGCGTTCGGGTCCCCGGCCTCCGGGGCGACCGGCGCCAGAGGGGCGTCGCTCGGCATCTGCTGCGTCGGACCGGAAAATGCCGCGCCGGTTTCGCGATCGATCGCGGCGTCGATTTCGGGATCCGGCGGCGGAGGCGGATGTCGCGTTCCGTAAGCATAGGCCGACAGCCGCTCGAGCGACTCGCGCTCCGAGATGCGCTCGGCCTGCGGGAAGTACCGGATGTCGACCTTGTCCGTCGGCTTGAAGGCCCAGATCAGCGCCTGGATCCAGGGAACGATCGCAAGAAACCCGACCCATCCCATGGTGTAGACGGCCTCGGCGTCCGGGTGGTTGCGCGCGACCGCGATCCGGCCCGGCAGCCCCAGGAGCAGGACCAGGCCCCAGAGAAATCCGCCAACCGCGACCACCAGGCAAGCCGCCGTGATCGCGTCCCAGAAATAGGGCCACTGCAGAAACGCCTGCCAGTGCTCCCGGAGCCATCCCATTCGGTTTCTCCTCCTAGCCCCTAGATCCAGGTGGTGCCGTCCTGATCGAAGGTTGCGATGCGGTCTTCCGGGGCGACGAAGTCCGCGCCGCCCTCGGTGGTCGTGTCGGTGACGAAGTCGAGGATCGCCCGCTTCGCGGCGCCGTCGTTCCAGGACGGCAGCGGATCGTCCTGGGCGTGCAGCGACACGGGCGCGGCGAGGAGCGCGAGGGCCACGACGGCGCAGCGGATCAGGCCGCGCCGGCGGATCGGGAAACGTTGGTTCGACATTCTGGATACCCCTTCAGTTTCGGTTCGTCTCCATCAGCATTTCCATCACCTTGTCGATGGAGAAGCTGCCCGGCCGCTGGCGCGGTGGAAACTCCTGGAAGGTGGCGAGGTGTTGGCCGACGATCTGCTGCGCGGGCAGCAGGACGAACATGTGATCGACGAACCAGCGGACGTATCCGCCGGCCTCGATCTCGGCGCGCTCGAACGGGTCGCTGCGGATGTTGAAGATCTTGGGCGCCCGCAGCGGCACGAGCGGCTGCACCCAGACCTCCAGACCGTGCGACTGCTGTTCCATGAACACGGCCTTGTACTGGTCGTAGCGCAGCCCGGCGAGATCGCCGTCATCGGTCCAGTAGAAGAATTCGCGCCGCGGATCCTCGGCATCCGGATCCGCCAGGGCGGCGCTCTGGTCGTACCCGTCGAGATGCACCCGGAACGTCGCGTCGCCTGCGGCGTGACCTTCGAGCAGTTTCGCCTTGATGTCGGGCTCGCCGGCGGCGGCGAGCAGGGTCGGCAGCCAGTCCTCGTGGGAGAAGATCTGGTTGAACTCGCTGCGCGGCCCGACATGGCCGGGCCAGCGGACCACGGCCGGGACGCGGTAGCCGCCCTCCCAGTTGGTGTTTTTCTCGCCGCGGAACGGCGTCGTGCCGCCATCGGGCCAGCTGAACGTCTCGGCCCCGTTGTCGGTCGTGTAGATCACGATGGTGTCGTCGGCGATGCCCAGCTCGTCGAGCTTGTCGAGCAGGACGCCCACATGACCGTCGTGCTCGACCATGCCGTCAGGATAGATGCCGAGGCCGGTCAAGCCCTCGGATTCGGGCTTCAGGTGGGTCCAGATGTGCATGCGGCTGGGGTTGAACCAGACGAAGAACGGATTGTCAGCCTCATGCGCCCGGTCGATGAAGTCGAGCGTGGCGGAGAGGAACTCCTCGTCGACCGTCTCCATGCGCTCCCGGTCGAGCGGGCCGGTGTCCTCGCAGCTCTGCATGCCCCAGGGTCCGAAGCGCGGGTCCTCGCCGGGCGTGACCTCGGTGGTCGCCTGGCAGCGCATCACGCCGCGTGGCCCGAAGGTCTCGCGGAACACGGTGCCCTGCGGATAGTCGGGATGCTCGGGCTCCTCCTCGGCGTTGAGGTGGTAGAGGTTGCCGAAGAATTCGTCGAAGCCGTGGACCGTCGGCAGGAACTCGTTGCGATCGCCGAGATGGTTCTTGCCGAACTGGCCGGTCATGTAGCCCATCGGCTTGAGCAGCTCGGCGATGGTCGGATCCTCGGGCTGCAGGCCCTCGGGCGCGCCGGGCAGCCCGACCTTCAGCAGCCCGGTGCGCATCGGGCTCTGACCGGTGATGAAGGCCGCACGACCGGCGGTGCAGGATTGCTGGGCGTAGTAGTCGGTGAACAACCCGCCCTCTTCGGCGATCCGGTCGATATTGGGGGTCCGGTAGCCCATCATGCCGCGGTTGTAGGCGGAGATGTTCCAATAGCCGACGTCGTCGCCCATGATGACGAGGATGTTGGGCTTCTCGGCCGCGTCCTGCGCGAAGGCGGGAAGGGCGATCGGAGCGAGGCCGATTGTCAGCGCCGCGGTCACGTTTCGTATAAATCTGGACATGCTCTTCTCCGGTTCTCGCTCTGCGCGTCGGTGGCGCGCCACGTTCGATGCGGTGTGGATGTCGCCCCGGTCTTCACGTCGACAGGCGCCCGGATCCCGGGCGCCTGAGTTCTCGTTCACGTCAACCGGGCTCACTCACCGCGGCTGCTGGTCCTCATGTTCTTCACCTGGTTGATGACGTCTTCCAGGTTGTAGCTGGAGGGATCCTGCATCGGCGGGTAGTCGCGATAGCTCTCGAGTTCCCTGAGCCAGAGCTGCTGGCCGAGCGGCAGGATGTTCCAGTCGTAGACATAGGCCGTCATCGGAGCGGCGATCGCGCCGCCCATGCCGAACAGGGTCTTGATCTGCGTCCCGACGGCCGTCTCGAACGGGTCCCGCTTGATGTTGACGACCTGGGTCCAGTGGTAGGGCTGCACGCCCGCGATGAAGCCGGACGGGGCATCCGACACCATGGCGAAGTACATCTTCCAGTTCTTGTATCGGACGGCGGACGGATCCTTGCCCGAGTAGTACATGAAGTAGTCGCGCGCCGCCGTCTCGGACTCGCCGGTCAGATAGGCCATCTGATTTGTTCCATCGAGCGTCGTCTTGACGATTCCGGGATAGGTGCCCGCCTCGAGTTCGGTCTTCAGATCGTTGCCCGTGTGACCACCCGCCGCTTCGACCAGCGTCGGCAGCCAGTCGAGCGAGGCGAAGATGTCGTTGAATACGGTTCCGGGTTCGATCTTGCCGGGCCAGCGAATGACCGCAGGCGCGCGCATGCCACCTTCCCAGGTGCTCAGCTTGCCGCCCTTGAACGGAGTCACCCCGCCATCGGGGAAGGTGATGGTTTCGGCGCCGTTGTCGGTGGTGAAGACGACGATGGTGTTGTCAAGCTCGCCCATGTCCTCGAGCTTCTGCAGCACGTAGCCGATGTTGTCGTCCATCTGCTTCATGCCGGCCTCGTTGACACCCCAGTCCTTGCCGCCCTTCACGCCGACCATGTCCAGATACTTGTCATCGAGGACGGTGGTGATGTGCATGCGGGCCGGGTTGTACCAGACGAAGAACGGCTTGCCGGTCTTCTCGGGATCGTTGCGGTCGAGGAAGTCGATGACCTGAGCCGAGATCTCCTCGTCGATGGTCTTGGACCGCTCCAGCGTCAGCGGACCCTCGTCCTTGCAGGTCATGTTCGCCGCGGTGCCGTCGCTCGACGTGCAATGCATCACCGGACGCGGCGGCGTCAGGCAGATGGTGGTCGTCGGATCAACCGCGCCGGCCACTTCGGTCAACCCCGGAACCGGCGTGTTTTTGCACGGCGGCACGATGCCCTGTTCGTCGGGCGTGATGTTGATGTCTGGGAAGCTGACCCCCTGCATCGCGTCGAGGTGATAGAGATAGCCCCAGAACTCCTGGAACCCGTGCGCGGTCGGCAGGGCGTCGGTGTGATCGCCCAGATGGTTCTTGCCGAACTCGCCGGTGTTGTAGCCCAGATCCAGCAGGAACTTGGACAGCATCGGCGTGCCGGGCTGAAGGTAGCTCGGGCTGCCGGGCAGCTGCGGCATGATCATGCCGGTCCGCAGCGGCTGCATGCCGGTGATGAAGGCGTTGCGTCCGGCCGTGCAGCTCTGCTCGGCGTAATAGTCGGTGAACATCGCGCCTTCCTGGGCGATGCGGTCGATGTTGGGCGTCTCGCCGACCATCAGGCCGCGATGATAGACCGACGGCTGCATCCAGCCGATGTCGTCGCCCATGATGAACAGGATGTTCGGCTTCTTCTCCTCGGTATCTTGTGCGTAGGCCGGCGCCGTCGTCCCGAAGGCCGCGGCGCCCAGCGCGAGCGCGCTCGCGAAGAGCACTCGCGCGCCGTGCGCGAAGGGTCCGTCTCGTCTCTTCGATCTCATCAACTCACTCCTGTTTGTGATTCTTCATGTTCGGGATGGTGCGGGTTTGGCCGCATGGCTATCGGGAACGGATGCGATTCGGGCGTTCGGATCGATGCTGACGTGGCATCCAGGCGCTCGGCGATTTCGTCGGCGATTTCGGTCGCGAGCTGGCGGTATTCGTCCTCACGAACGGTGTTGTGCTCGACACACTTCCAATGCCGGAGCGCCCTTACCGCCACCTCGTAGTCATCACAGACCCGTCGGAACTCTGGGTCGAGGCCACGGAGCCTGTGGATCTCGAGTTCCCGGGTCGGAAACCGCTCCATCAAAATGGTCAGGCTTGCCATCTAACCCTCCCGTGCCCAGCGATCCGCTCTCTTGAACAGCGATTGGCAACGGGACGGGAGGTGCGAACATGTTCGAACCCCCGGTTTTCTTTGAGAGGGACGAAGCGGTACGATCGAGGGCGAAAGCCCCTGTCGCATTTGGTCCAAGTGGGCCGCAAAGTGGGCCACGCTTGCTTGTCGAGCATGGGCCGACCGCTTTTCCGCGTGCGTTGCTGCTTTCGAAGAGTTGATCCGTCGTGTCTGATTTCCGTGCGACTTCGGCCAGATGCGGGTTGTAATATTGCTGTGGCACCGCAACAAATGGAGCAAATGGTCTTCGGCGGTCGAGGAAGTGGGGTAAGCCAGTGGATCAAAGGGGCGGCGTGACCAAGGGCGCTGTGGACCCGTCTCCACATTCACCCTCCGAAACCGATGTCCGGGCGCAGATGCAGCGGATGCTGGAGAACGCGGCCTTCCGACCCAGCCAGCGCCGCCGCGAGATGCTGCGGTTCCTCGTCGAGGAATCCCTTGCCGGCCGCGGCGATCGGCTGAAGGGCGTGACGGTGGCCATGGCCGTGTTCGGGCGGGACGAGAGCTTCGATCAGCAATCCGACCCGGTGGTGCGTCTCGAGGCGCGGCGGCTGCGCAGCGACCTCGACAGTTATTATGTCGATGCGGGTAGTCAGGATCCCGTGCGGATCACCATCCCCAAGGGCGCCTACGTTCCGCATTTCGCATGGCAGAACGAGGAGGCACCGACGGCACACACCCTGCTCGAAACCGAGCCGCCGGACGGCTCGCAGGCGGAGCCGGGCAGCCCGGCAACGCCGGGGCGGGAGGAACCCACGGTTGGGCAACCTGGCCGGCGCTTTGCGCTTTTTGGCATGCTTCTCGCCCTTGTCGGCCTCGCCGCGATCGGCGGCGCCGTTTTCAGTCTGCGCGGCGCGGGACCAGATGCCGCACAGGCCCGGACGCCGGCGATCATCGTGTTGCCGTTCGAGGCGTTCGGAGACGTCGACGACATCCGGCTGATCGCCTCGGGGGTGACCGAGGAACTGATCGCGAACCTGATGCGGTTTCCCGACTTCCGGCTTTATTCGGCATCCACCAGCTTTCGCGAGGGCGCGGGCGCGGACCCGGCGCTTCTAAGGCGCGACCTCGGGGTGTCTTTCGTCGTCGCCGGTGCCCTGCAGTCGGAAAACGGACAGGCGCAACTCCGCGCCCGGCTGGTCGACGCCCGGACCGGCGAGGTGCGCTGGAGCGGCAGCTACGAAACGCCGCTCACGCCGGGCCATCTGCTCGAAGCGCAACACGATCTGGCGATCGCGATCTCGACCGAACTCGGCGAGACCTACGGCGCCGTGAACGAGGCCATCGCACGGCCCGTGGCAGGCGGGAACGCGCCCAGCATGCCGACCTACACCTGCATCCTGCGCGCCTATGATTACCGGCGGAGTTTCGATGAGGCGCTCTTCGCGCCCGCCATGAGCTGTCTCGAACGGGCGGTGCTGCGCGACCCCGACCACGCCGACGCCTGGGCGATGCTCGGCTGGCTGCGTCTCGACGCGGCGCGGATGGAGATCGTTCCCGAGGCCGAACGCCCGGCGGAGATGGAAGCGGCGTTCGAGGCGGCCTCGCGCGCGGTCGAGATCGACCGCGGCAACCAGCGGGCGCTCTCGGCCCTCGCGGCGATCACCTTCTACCAGGGCGACTACGCCGCGGCGGAGGTCCTGCAACGCGAGGTGCTGGCGCTCAACCCGCACGATCCGGACATCCTCGCCCAGACGGGCTGGCGGATGGCGGTGCGCGGCGACCGGGAGGGTCTCGACCATCTCGAGCGGGCGGTCGCGCGCAGCGCCAATCCGCCGGGCTGGTACTCGCATCTGATCGCGGTTTACGCCTATCTCGATGGCGATTACGCGCGCGCCCTCGCCGCGGCCGAAAGATCCTCGAAAGCCGGTTCGGCCGTCGGCCTGTCGCTCGCCGCCATGAGTCACGCCAAGCTCGGCGACATGGAGACGGCGCGCGCCGAGCTTGCGGCCATGGCCGAGGCTTGGCCGCTGCTGGGACGCGACCCCGCCGCCGCCTACCGCATGCACCACGCCACCGACGAGATCGTCGCGGGGCTGGTCGAAGGGCTGCGCGAGGCCGGCTGGACCCCGCCGGACGAGGCGTCGCCGTGACGTCGATCGTCCGCCCCGGCAACCGCGATGACACGAAAGAGCCATTCGATGGATGACATGCCAACCCTCAATACGCGGACCGGGATGCGCCATGTCCCCGGCGGCACCTTCCTGATGGGGTCCGACCGGCATTATCGCGACGAGCGCCCGGCCCACAAGGTCACGGTCAGCGGCTTCTGGATCGACGAAACCACGGTCATGAACGCGGACTTCGCCGCCTTCGTCGCGGCGACCGGCTACGTCACCGTCGCCGAGCGGCCGATCGATCCCGCCGACTATCCTGGGGCGGATCCGCGGATGCTCGCGCCGGGGTCGCTGGTGTTTCGCATGACTGACGGTCCGGTTGATCTCACCGACTATCGCAACTGGTGGGCATAGACCCCGGGCGCCTGCTGGCGCCATCCCGAAGGCCCGGGAAGCGACATCAAGGGGCGCGAAGATCACCCGGTGGTCCAGGTCGCCTTCGAGGACGCCGCCGCCTATGCCGCCTGGGCCGGCAAGGACCTGCCCACCGAGGCGGAGTGGGAGTTCGCGGCGCGCGGTCGGCTCGACGGGGCTGAGTTCGCCTGGGGCGACGACCTGACCCCGGGCGGCACGCATCTCGCCAACACCTGGCAAGGCCCTTCCCCTGGCGCAATTTCGAGACCGACGGATTCGTCGGCACCTGCCCCGTGCGCTGTTTCCCCGCCATCGGCTACGGTCTCTACGAGGTCAGCGACAACGTCTGGGAATGCACCACGAACTGGTTCATGGCGCAGCACGCCCCCGCCGACCCTGACAAGCCGTCGTGCTGCGCCGTGACCGACCCTCGCGGCCCCGCGCGAGAGGCCAGCCTCGACCCGCTGCAGCCGCAAGTCGACATCCCGCGCCGCGTGGTCAAGGGTGGATCGTTCCTCTGCGCGCCGAACTACTGCCGGCGCTACCGCCCGGCCGCGCGGCACGCGCAGATAGTCGAGAGCGGCATGAGCCATATCGGCTTTCGCTGCATCTGCCGTGATCCAACTAAGAGCCTGTCCGAGAAGTCAGCCGAAGCGGTCCCTGATGGTCGAATTTCGCGTCCCTCATGTCGGGATGTCCGCAATTTCGTCCGCTTCATGGTGATGATCGGCCTCCCACGGCGCGAAAATAATACGGCCTTTGCGCAGCCGCCGACTTTTGGGTCAGGCTCTTAGGACATTGTCCGCCGACCTTGCAGAGCGACCAATCAGGATGCATGGATCAGGCAACCAGTGCCATCGGAATTGGTCAATCCCGCACTACCGGTGACCGCCGGTTTACCTTGTAACCCTGTTCCGTCGCGGTTTGACGCCAGCGTCTGTAACCTTGATGCGTTCATTTCAGTGCCGTCAATACAGTGCACGTACGTCGAACCTTCTTTTGTGGATGCCGCTCGGTTTGCAAGGAATTTCTGATCTTCTGGACATGTGATCGAGTGCGTGTTGCACATCACGCTGGAACTCAACAGCAACGCCAGCATGACGCCGGTGGTGATCATGCGGACGGCGGTCTGCATCGCGGTGCGGCGCACCAGCCGGATGCAGTCCACCAGCGATCGCAGATCGCGGATGTCGAGCGCGGCCTCGTCGCCGTCGAGGCCGACATCGGCGAGCGCGCGCTTGGCGACTTCCCCGGCGGCGCGTGTCAGGATCGCCTCGAACTCGGCGTCGGGCATGCGCACGAAGCCCTCTGATCGGGGTGGTGTCATCGGGATCCTCCTTCCGCCGCTCAGCCGATCTTGCAGCCCCAGAAGGACGTGTGATCGGCGGCGAAGTAGCCGTCGGCCGCGCGGAAGGTGCCCTGCAGCTCGACCGTGTCGCCCTGAGCAAGGTCGGCCATCGTCTGCAGCCAGAGCACCGTAGCCTCCGAAAGGTGCGCGCCCGAAATCTCGCCCCTTGATCCGCGCATTTCGGAGCTGCCGTTCAGCACGAGCCGTGCACGCATGCGGGCGTTCGTGCTGGAATTCACCTTGTAGAGCAGCGTCGCTCCGAAGAGGTAGGTGCCAGCCACGGGCGCCACGAAGCGGTTGTTCGCGGCGTCGAAAGCGGCCTGATCGTTGTAGTCGGTGTTGTTGATGCCGATCTTCGTCCAGGTGTCGATGCCGACATAGTTGTCGTAGTTGGTGTGGGCCTTGTCGTAGAGGCTCGACAGCGGCACGCCGCCGAAGAACGCGAAGGCGGAGACATGTCTGTCGCGAGACACGCCTCGCTCGTCTCGGCCGGGTACGTCTTGATGAACACCGCGTCCGAGTGCGGCAGGACCATCGCGAAGTAGTGCAGCTTGCACCTGACCCCGCCGATCACGCCGACCGCCTCGCCGAAATCGACATGCGCATGTCCCGGCAGGTGCGTGAGCGGCACGAAAACCTCTCGGTTCCGGCGCTTCTTTTCCCGGATGTAATCGGTGACGATGGTGATGCCGCCGGTAAAGCCGTGCTCGTCGCGGAGCCGCTCGAAGACCCGCTTCGCCGTGTGCCGTTGCTTCTTCATCTGGCTTTTGTCGTCATCAAGGATCCGATCGATGATCGGAGTGAAGGGGTCGAGCTTCGGCCGCACCGGTGGCTTCGAACGACGATACCCCGGCGGCACCGAATGCTTGGGCGCGATGCCCTCCTCCAGTTCGACGCAGACGATGTCGGCGTCGAAGGCCGACGCCTTGGGATACATGTCGGGCAGCAGGCCGGGGGGGTGAAGATGAAGCTGCGCCGCGGCCGCGGGCTTGGACCCGCGCTTATGCCCTGTCCTCGGACGGAGGGAGCCAGGCGACGAGCGCGAGGTTGGTGCGGGCGGTGTGGGGGCGACGCTCCGACCGCTCGCGATATTCGGGGTCGCATGCCAGGCGTTGGCCGCGACCGAGGTAGAGCGCATAACGACGGTCTTGAGCAGCGCCCATTGTCTTTCGAGCACCTCGGTCGACGCGGCTTTGGTCGCCGAAAGCGCGCCCGCGTGGCGCGTGAAGCTGGGCGTGAAACCGTCGAGAGAGGCCGCAAAGGCCTCGGGGTCATGGATGTCGAGTGCCCGATGACACAGGCCGGAATGGCGGGTCTCCTTCCCGGTCCAGCGCGCCGCAGCCCAGCGGTGCTGTAGGCCTAGCACGCAGCCGGCCCGCGGGCCAAGCTTTGCTGTCCGCAGCGAGCCGCCTTGATCGCGCCCGCTGCGGGCCGTCCCACCTACTCCGTCGTCCCGGCTGCGAGCCGACGGGCAGGGCGGCAGGCCGGATCGGAACCCGTGAGGCAGGCCCGCCTCTGGAGCGGGGCGGCCGGGCGAAGGCCGCAGGGCTGGCTGGGGCAACGCCATGCTGGCAGGTCCGCGCGACGGCCGGACAGGGGGCTGGCCGCCGGCGGGAACGGCGGCCGGGGTAGCGCTCAGGCGGCTTCGGCGGCCCGGAGCGAGGTGTAGAAGGCGCTCTCGAAATCCATATAGCCGGTGAAGGACACCGGATCGCCGAAGGGCAGGATCTGCGTGGCCCAGAACCCGCCGAATCCGTTCTGCCGGTCGATCCAGTAGAACAGATTCGCCAGGCCGGCCCAGCCCAGAGCGCCAGCGGGGCGGCCGGTCGGGGCCTCCTCGTCGTTGACCATGAAGCTGTAGGACCAGGACTTGGACAGGCCAGGGAAGAACTCCGCATCGTTCGACAGCGAGGGGATCACGCCGGGCAGCATGGTGATCTTCTTGTCGCCGAGATGGTTCTTTTCGGCCATGGCGACGGTCTCGGGCTTCAGCACCCGGCCGTTCGGACCCATCCCGTCGTTCAGCCACATGCGGATGAACTTCATGTAGTCGCCCACCGTGCCATAGAGCCCGTGCCCGCCCATGTGGATCTCGGGTTTGTCGGGCAGCTCGAACTCCATCGGCGTGAGCGAGCCGTCCTCCCCGCGCGCATGCATGCCCGCTAGCCGAACGCGCAGGGCGTCGGTCAGCTCGAAGGTCATGTCTTCGATGCCGAGCGGCTCGAAGATCCGGGCCTGGAACACCTCGCCGAGGCGCTTGCCGGTGATGCCCTCGACCACCTGCCCGGCCCAGTCGATGTTGGTGCCATACTCCCACTTGTCGCCCGGGTCGAACTGCAGCGGCGTCATGATCGAGGCCTTGGAGGCGGTGATCACGCTGGGCTGGCCCTTTTCCTCGGCGAGCCGGTTGTAGGTCTCGCTGAAGAAATCGTAGCCGAAGCCGCCGGTGTGCAGCAGCAGATGCTTAGTCGTCACCGGGCGTTTGGGATCGCGCAGGATCGGCTCGCCGGCGTCGTCGAAGCCGTCGATCACCTTGAGCGCCGAGATGTCGGGGGCGTAGTCGGCGGCCGGCGCATCGAGGTCGAGCTTGCCCTCCTCCACGAGTTGCAGCGCCGCGGTCGCGGTGATCGCCTTGGTGGTCGAAAAGATCGCGAACACGTCATTCGTGGTCATCGCCGTGTCGCCGTCCATCCGGCGCACCCCGGCCGCGCCCTCGTAGATGTTGCGCTCGCGGTCCGTCACCATGGCGACGACGCCCGGCACCCGCGGCTCGGACGTGACGACCTTGGTCAGGATGTCGTCCCCGTTGAAGTTGTGGCTCATCGTTTCCTCCCTTGTTTTCGATCGAAATCTGCGCGCCCCGGAGCCCCGGAGCGCGCGAGGCGCCGCGTCAGGCGGCCTGCGGGGCGCCGGCTTTGCTCATCCGGAACGAGGGATAGCCCTCCTCGGCCATCCGGTCGCATTTGTCGCGATATGTCCCGACCCCGCCGGTATAGGACAGAACGCGCCGCGGTTTGCCTGGCACGTTGGAGCCAGTATACCACGAGGTGGTCTTTGCGATCAGAGTGGCGTTCGCGGTCTCGTCGTGATGCTGGACCCAGGCCTCCTCGCCCTCGGCGGTGGGCTCGATGGCGTCGTTGCCGGTCTTGCGCATGTGGCTGATGCAATTGGTGATCCACTCGGTCTGCTGCTGCAGGCAGGTGGTCATGTTGCACAGCGCGGCCGAGGGCGCGAGCGGTGCCCCGGTCATGAAGAGGTTGGGGAAGCCGTATTTCATCATCCCGAGGGTGGTGCGGATGTCCTTGCCCCACTCTTCCGCGAGCTTCATGCCGTCCCGCCCTGTGATATCGATCCGCGCCAAAGCGCCCGAGCCGGCGTCGAAGCCGACTGCCATGATTATGGCGTCGACTTCATAGACGGTGCCGTCCTGCAGCTTGACGCCCTCGGGCACGACTTCGGCGATGGCGTTGTCGCGCACGCAGACCGCCTCGACGTTTTCGCGCAGATAGGCCTCGAGATAGCCGGTCTCCAGCGGGACACGGTGGGTGCCGAAGCCATAGTCCCCTTTCTTGGGCACCAGAATGTCGATCAGCCGCGGATCCTTGAGCCGCGCGCGCATCTTCTCGCGGACGAACTCCGAGATTTCTTCGCTGACCTCCTCGTCGAAGAACATCTCGGCGAAAGAGGCGAGCCAGAGCTTGAGCGAGCCGTCGGCGTGGATCTCCTCCAGGATCTCGCGGCGCCGCTCGGGCCTCAGATCGGCCCATTTGTTCTCGAAGTCGTATTCGAAGCCGGTGAAAGTATGCGGCAGGTTGGTCTTGAGCTCGTCGAACCGGCCCTTGTACCAAGCGGCCTCGTCCGGCCCGTACTTGGGGTTCTTCATCGGCAGAACATACTGCGGCGTGCGCACGAAGACCGTCAGATGGGCCACCTCCGGAGCGATGGTCTGGATCACCTGGATGCCGGTGGCGCCGGTGCCGATCACGGCGACGCGCTTGCCCTCGAGGTCGAGCCCCTCCTTGGGATAGCGCCCGGTGTGGACGATCTGACCCTTGAAGCTGTCCTGACCCGGGAAGCGGTCGGTCAGCGGTGCCGAGAGCATGCCGGTGCAGCCGATCAAATAGCGGGTCTTGACCACGTCGCCCTGGTCGGTTTCGACAGTCCATAGCCCGCTCGCCTCGTCGAAGGTTGCCTTGGTGACGGTGGTCGAAAACGAGATGTCGCGGCGCAGATCGAGCCGGTCCGCGACGTAGTGCAACCAGCGCTCGATCTCGCGCTGGCCGGGGAAGCGCTCGCTCCAGGTCCAGTCTTTGTAGAGGCTCTCGTCGAACAGATACTGATAGATGTAGGCCTCGCTGTCGAACTTGGCGCCCGGGTAGCGGTTCCAATACCAAGTGCCGCCCACGTCGCTGGCGGTGTCGCAGGCATGGGCCTTGAGCCCCAGTTTGCGCAGTTGATGCAGCTGATACAGCCCGGCAACGCCGGTGCCGATCACCAGCGCATCAATTTCCGCCGGCAGCGGTCTGCGTTCGGCGCTCTTTGTCACATCCAACATTGGGGGTCTCCTCCTCCAGTCATGCGGCCGTTTTCCCGGCCGCCCGGTTCGCTCTCGCCCCGCGTTGGGGTCGGGGGCGTGGGACGAGAATGCCTCCGGCTGGGGTGGGCGGTCTTGAACGATCTTGCGCGTGGTCTTGAACGTTTCCCCCTCGACGCCGGCGATCCGCCACTTCGCTGTGCGGGGGGCCGGCGTCGCGCTTCCGGCAGGGGCAAGGCAGGCGGGGGGCTAGTGCGCCTTGCGGCGGAACACGGCCGGCGTCTGCCCGAACTGGGCGGAGAACATCCGCGTCAGATGCGCCTGATCGGAGAAACCGCAGTCAGCGGCGATCGCTTTGATCGGGAGCCCGGTTTCGGCCAACAGCCGACGGGCGTGCCTGAGCCGCCGCGACTTGACGAAGGCATAGGGCGGCAGACCGAAGCAGCGGCGGAATTGCCGGGCGAAGAGGCATGGCGTCATGTCCAGCGCATCGGCCATCGTCTTGAGATCGAGCGCGGCGTCTAGGTTCGCCTCGACGAATTCGGTGATCCGCCGCGCCTGCGCCGCCGACAGCCCCCCGCTGCGCTCGGATCGCTGCAACCGGACGGAGGCATAGCGGCGCAGCAGGTGAATGATCAGACCGCGCGCCACGGTGTCTACATAGAGCGCCCCGCCCAACCCTTGGGTGCGGGCCTCCGCAGCGATGGCCTCGGCCGCGGCGGCCATGATCGGGTCGTCGGTGCGCAGCACGTCATGCAGCGTCACCTCGCTGACCGTGCAGTCCATGACTTCGCTGGCGACGTCGGCGACCAGAGCGCCGGATAGATAGACGTGCGTGACGTCGATGGGTTCGTGCCAGTTCCAAAAAGCCGTTTGCGCCCGTGTCAGGAGCGAGGTCGCGCCGGGCCCGAGCGTCTCGCTCTTCCAGCGGCCGTCGAATCGGCGCTGCATGGGGGTGACGCCGCTCTTGTAGCTTACCAGCATGAAATCGCGCATCGCCGGCACGACCACGTCCTGTCCATGGTAGTGATAGGACCGTAGCGCGACATTCTTCCAATTCTGTCCGTCGCTGGCGAGAAGCACCTTGCCGGGCACCCAGACCGGCAACTCTTCAAACTGTATCAACCCTTCCATCAAGCCTCCTCCTTTATCTTGACGGCTGGTGGGGTCGTTTCGTCCGGTGTCTAGGAGCTTACTGGAAGGCCCTTGGCTGTCCGGCCTACTACTGCCGGCAGCGTCCCTCCTCGACCCAGATCTCAGCGTAACAAAGGCGGGTGCGCAAAGCTATCTCTATCCGAAGCCGGTTTTCTTCGGGCTGGAAGGCCGGGCCCACTGTCGTGTAACGGACGGGACCATCCGTGGTCTCAGGATCGCTGCGATGCCGGCTTGAACAAAGGGTCGGTGATGGCAGGACGACCCGTTCGACGGTGTTGTCGACGCGATAGATGTGCAAGCCGGGCAAGCGGAAGTACATTCAGGTCCTGCGGCTTCTCGAGACCTTCGAGATGGACCATGTCCATGGCGCCGTGCGCCAAGCTCTCGAGCTCGGCGCGATCGGCTATGACACGGTCAAGCACCTGGTGCTGTGTCGCATCGAACGGCGTCCGCCGCGGCTCGATCTGGACATCTATCCCTACCTGCCAAGGGCGCGGGTCCAGACGACGAGGTCGGCCAACTACATGAGCCTGATGTCCGGGCCGTCGCCATGAGCGACACGCCGCAGGTGCTGCTCCAGCATCACCTCAGGAAGCTCAAGCTGCCGACGTTCCAGGGCGAATACGCCAAGCTGGCCCGGCAATGCGCGACCGAGGACAAGGACCATGTCCAGTATCTGCTCAGGCTCTGCGAACTTGAACTGATCGAGCGCGAGCGCCGGATAATCGAGCGCCGCATCAAGGCGGCGAAGTTCCCCGCCACCAAGAGCCTCGACAGCTTCGACTTCATGGCGATCTCGTCGCTCAACAAGCCATTGACGATGGAACTCGCCCGCAGCGCGGCGCGGGCATGTCGATTTCGCCCGACATCCCGTCCGAGACGATGACGCTGGACCGCATGATCGCCGACACGATCGAGGTCATGGACTACCTGCGCGCCCGCTTCGGCCAGGACCGGATCCTGCTTCTTGGCCATTCCTGGGGCAGCTATCGCGGCATCCAGGTCGCCGCCGCCGCACCTGACCGGTTCCGTGCCTATGTCGGCATGGGCCAGATCGCCCACCAACTGCGGTCCGAGGTGATGGCTCGCGATCACTTGCTGGAGGTCTACCGCGCGCGGGGCGACGCGAGCATGGTCCGGCGGCTGGAGGCCGCGCCGGTCACGATGGAGGACGGCACGTCGGATGCCTGGATGCGGCTGCGCGACCGGGCCATGCACGGCGCGGGCGTGGGGCACATGCGCGACATGCGATCGGTCGTCACCGGGATCTTCCTGCCCATGTGGCATGTGCGCGCCTACACGCTGCCGGAGAAGATCAACATCTGGCGCGGCAAGCTCTGGTCGCGTCTCTTCTTCTGGGACGACCTCCTGCGTGACGATCTGAGCACCCGGCTGACCGCTTCGACCTGCCCATCTACTTTCTGACCGGCCGCTATGACTACACCGCCAACGCGGACCTCTCCCGCACCTATTTCGACGTGATTGCGGCACCGGTGAAAGGCTTCTACCTGGTCGAGAACTCCGCCCACAGCCCGCTTTTCGAGGAGCCCGAGCGCGCCATGGCCATCCTCGTGAACGACGTCCTGAACGGACGGGCGGAACTGACGGATGCCGTCGATTGACCCGGGACGGTCCGCCGTGAATGACCTCGCCTCATGCGCATGTCCGACCGTCACCCCGAAACGGTCTCTGATCCGGGACTTGACCTTCCTTGCAGGTCGGATCGCGCTTCTGGTGGTCCTGCTGCTGACCGCAATGCCCACGCATCCGGCCTCGCAGGACGCGCCGCCGCTTGCATTCCGCCTGTCGCAGACAGTGCCCGATCGGATGGTCCGCGACGACGTTGCAGGCGCTGTCATCGTGCTGATCGAGGACGGCGCGCCGATCTGGACCGGCGCCTTCGGCATGGCCGACCCCGCGACCGGTCGTGCGATTGACCCCGACGCGCTGTTCCGGGTAGGGACGATCTCCAAGCCCGTCACCGCCTGGGGCGCGATGCGGCTGGCCGAGGCGGGGCGGCTCAACCTCGCTGCGCGCATCGGGGCGTGCCTCAGGCGCTGGCAGCTGCCCGAAGGCACGGCCGCGATCACGCCGCGGATGCTGTTGAGCCACAGTGCCGGCATCGGCCTCGGCGACCACGCCGCACGCTACCCGCCCTTGGCGCCGAGGCCCGACCTCTCCGAGCACATCGCGCAGGACTTCGCGCTGATCGCCGCGCACGGGTCGGGGTTTGCCTATTCCGACACTGGCTACGCCCTGCTGGAACTCGTGATCCAGGACTGCTGCGGTGAGGATTTCGGCGCGTTGATGGCGCGCGAGGTTCTCGCCCCCCTCGGCATGACGACGGCCCGCTTCGAATGGACTGACACGCCTATGGCTGTCGGTCACGGCCTGCGCGGGCGGCCGGTTGCACCTTACGTCTATCCCGGCCGCGCTTCGGGCGGGCTGCACGCCAGCGCCGCCAACATCGCGCGTTTCGCCGTTGCGGGATTGGCGGCGCGGCGCAGGTCCGAGGCGACGGTGTAGGCGAGGACCTTCGCGAGGAACGGGAGCAGCATCAGCAGGACCGAGAGCGGGCGTCCCGGCCGGCGGTTGATCAGGCGCATGCCGCGCGGCCCCCCGGGGAAGCGATCAGAGCGCGCCGTCGGCGGTCATCTGCATCCAAGTCGCGTCGAAGCGGAACTGCACGTTGTCCGGGTCGCCGGAGACCGAGCCGTCGGGATAGACGACGCCGACGAAATCGGCCGAGGGCGCGCCCTCGCCGAGGATGCCCTTCTCGAAGAGGAATTCCGCCACATTGACCATGGTCGTCTTGATCTCGGGGCTCTGGGTGAATGCCACGGCGGCGGCGGGGTCGTAGAACATCTCGGTCGAGGCGAGCTGAGCGTCGTAGCCGGCGAGATCGGTGCCGGAGGCCTCGGCCATGGCGGTGCGCGCGGCGACGCCTTCGGGGGTGTCCGAGGACATCAGGGCCATGGCCTCGTACCAGGCGCCGACCAGGGCCTTGCCGAAATCGGGGTTGGCGGCGAGGGTTTCGGTGTTGACCACCATCAGGTCGATGATCTCTCCCGGGATTTCGGCGCTGTCGAAGAGCCTGGTGGCCGCGGGGTATTCGAGGATGGCTGAGACCAGCGGGTTCCAGGTCACGACGGCCTCGACGTTATCGGTTTCGAAGGCGGCGATCATGTCGGCATCGGAGGTGTTCACCACGCGGGCGAGATCGGCTTCCGAGAGACCGACGCTGTCGAGGCCGCGGGCGAGCAGGTAGTGGGAGACGCTGACTTCGACCAGATGGACGGGCTTGCCGGCGAGCGAGGCGAGATCGCCCTCGCCCTTGAGGATGATCGCGTCGTTGCCGTTGGAGAAATCCCCGACGATCAGCGCCGTGGTGTCGACGCCGCCACCGGCGGGGATCGACGGGGTGTCCATATTGGTGGCCGAGACGCCGTCGAAGGCGCATGCGGTGTACTGGTTGATCGATTCGACGTAATCGTTGATCTGCACGATCTCGACGTCGATGCCGTACTTCTCGGCCCATTTGTCCATGATACCACTGTCCTCGATGTAGCCTCAGGGCATCCATCCGACATAGATCGACCGGGCCACGCGGAAGTCCGTCCGCTCCTGTGCGGAGGCGAGGGCGGGGAGCAGGGCGAGGGCGGCCGCTGCCGCGAGGATCCGGGTTTTCGACATGGTTGAGGTCCTTCGTTGGTTCGCCGAGGCATGGCGTGCCGGGACCTGCGGGCTCCCCGACCGGACCATGCGTTGGCGCCATGTATTTGTGCGCCAATAGGGGCTTGGCGTGCGAAAACCGGCCGTAACGCGCGCGATTATTGCGCAATCATGCCTCTCTGATGATTTTTAAGGCAATTGCGCAGTCTCTGACCAATCGACTTCAGCCCGGCCGCGCCCGGATGCCGGCACCGTCGACGGGCCGGCTTTCTGTTGGCAAGCGCCGCGTTGTGTGGTTCGTGACGATCCGAGACACCTTGCCTTCTGTCGGAGCGATCGTGACCGAGACCTTCTTCCACCCCGTTTCCGGCTTCGATCTGCCGCGCTTCGCGGGCGTGCCGACCTTCATGCGGCTGCCGCATGTGCCGCCCGGCCATGACCGGTTCGGGGAGGTCCAGATCGGCCTGATCGGCGCGCCCTGGGATGGCGGGACGACCAACCGGCCGGGGCCGCGGCATGGGCCAAGGCAGCTTCGGGACGCCTCGACGATGATCCGCGCCCAGCACGGCCAGACCGGGCACCGGCCCTTCGAGCGCGCCCGCTGTGCCGATCTGGGCGACGTGGCGCCGAACCCCGCCGATCTCAATGACAGCCTTGCGCGCTTCGAAGAGTATTACCGTGGGATCCGCGCGGCCGGCATCGTGCCGCTGACCGCCGGCGGCGATCATCTGGTCTCGCTCCCGGTGCTGCGCGGGCTGAAGGGCGATGCGCCGCTCGGCATGGTGCATTTCGACAGCCACACGGACCTGTTCCACAGCTATTTCAACGGCTCGATGTACACCCACGGCACGCCGTTCCGCCGCGCGGTCGAGGAAGGGCTGCTCGATCCGAAACGGGTGGTGCAGATCGGCATCCGCGGCACCGCCTACGACAGCGAGGACCGCGACTTCGCGCGGGCCGAGGGGGTGCGCGTCATCCCGATCGAGGAGTTCTTCGCGCGGGGCGTGACGGATGTGATGGCGGAGGCGCGCGGGATCGTCGGGAACGGTCCGACCTACGTCTCCTATGACATCGACTTCGTGGATCCGGCCTTCGCCCCGGGAACCGGCACGCCGGAAGTCGGCGGACCCTCGAGCTTCCAGGCGCTGGAGGTGGTGCGACATCTGGGCGGGCTCGACATCGTCGGCGCCGATCTCGTCGAGGTCTCGCCGCCCTTCGATCCGTCGGGCGGCACGGCCTGGCTCGGCGCCTCGATCCTGTTCGAGCTGCTGTGCGTGATGACCGGGAGCCCCGCCCTCACGCAGCCGCCGTCGCGCGGCTGATGGCGGCGAGCAGGCAGGCGACGAAATCGCTCTTGAGGGCGCCGGCGCCGGTATCGGGCGCATAGGCGGCCACGAAGCGCGAGCGCAGGTTCCAGTCGCGCGGCCGCACCGCCCGCATGGCGCCCAGCGCAATGTGGCGCGCAGCGCAGTGGAAGGGCAGGAAGCCGACGAAGGCACCCGAGAGGACGAGGATCTCCTGGGCCTCCATGCTGGTGACGCTCGCACTCGCCCGCACGCCGCCGAGCTTGTAGGTGTCGTCGAAGTACTGGTAGGCGCGCACCGCGAGGCGGACGTCGTGGAAGCCGGCCAGCGTTATGGCGGCATCGTCGAGGTCGAACCAGGCATGGTCGCGGCCGCAATAGAGCCGGTGCTCCTCGGTGGCGAGGTCGCGGTAGACAAGCGAGGGACCGGCCTGGAACGCCGGGCCGATCACCACGTCCCGGCGGCCCTCGATCACGGCACGCTGGAGCTGTTCGGGCGGCATCACCTCGAAATCGACGAAGACCTGCGGATGCGCGGCGCTGAAGGCCGCGAGGGCGCCGGGCAGCGCGAGGCCCTCGAAGCTCGCGACCGTGTCGATCACGCCGAGCCGGAGCCGCGCCTCCTCGCGACCGTGGACCCGCTTCATGCGCGCGCCGAAGCCCTCGATGGAGCGGAACAGCTCCTGGGCAGCGCGGTAGGTCTCCTCGCCCTCCAGCGTGAGCCGGAACCCGCCGCGTCCGCGGTCGCAGAGCCGGCTGCCCAGCCGGGCCTCCAGCGTCGCGAGATGGGTGCTCAAGGTGGATTGCGCCATATTGAGCGCGATCTGCGCGTTCCGGAAGCCGTTGCAATCGACCACGGTGGTGAAAATGCGCAGGAGGCGCAGATCCACGTCGCTCAGCCGTTTCATCGCCGCATCCTCCCAAAGCGCGATGTTTCGGGTTTTGCCGATGTGAGGCAACCGAAATCGGGGATTCGTCGGCCGATCGACGCTGTGTAGGCTCGGGGCAGGAATCCGGATCGGAGGATGGATCATGAAGGCACGACATGCTCTCGCCGGCGCACTCGCCGTCGGAATATGCGCCGCGACTGCGGTTTCGGCACAGGATACGCTGCGCGTTCTGGCGCCGACCTGGGTCGGCTTTGCACCTGCCCTGGTTGCCGGCGACCTCGGCTATTTCGAGGAGGAGGGGCTGAGCGTCGATTTCCGCTTCGAGGATGACCGATCCAACGTGCTCGCCGCGATGGAGCGCGGCGACATCGATGCGGACATGCGCACGGTGGGCGAGCACCAGGGACGGCCGCGCACCGACGAGACGCCGGGGACGATCATCGGCGTCATCGACCTCTCGCTCGGTGGTGACGGGGTGATCGTTGATGACAGCATCGCGACGGTGGCGGACCTCGCGGGGCGCACCGTCGCCATCGAGCCGAACATTCCGGCACGGCTTCTGCTGCAGATGGCGCTGAAGGAGGCCGGCCTGTCGCTCGACGACGTGGAGTTGCGCGAGATCGCCACCGCCGACACCATCGCGGTCTTCGCCGATTCCGACATCGCGGCGGTCGGAACCTACGAGCCCTTTCTGTCGCAGGCGGCGAGCGCCCTGCCCGACCGCAACCCGCGGATCCTGGTGTCGTCGCGCGAGACGCCCGACCTCATCATCGACATCATCACCGCGCGCGACGAGGAGCTTGCGGCAAACCCCGAGAAGTTCGCCAAGTTCCTGCGCGGCATCTACCGGGCCATCGACTTCCACGCCGCCGACCCGGCGGCTTTCGCCGAACTCGCGGCACCGCATTTCGGGCTGACGCCCGAGGAGGTGACCGAGATCATCGACACCTCGCTGGCCTACACGACCTACGAGGAGGCGGTCGCCTATCTCGGCACGCCGGATGCGCCGGGCAAACTCCATTCGGCCTTCGACCAGATCATGGAGCTCAACCTCGAATTTGGCGCGGCGGAGGTCCAACTCGACCCGGCGCGGGAGATCGACCCGTCGGTGCTGGACGGGCTCTTCGACGGCCAGACGCGCTGATCCGCGGTCTCCGCGATGGCCCGGGCGTCGAACACCGCGATCGGGGTCGTCGCGGGTCTCGCGCTGCTGCTGGCCTGGGAGCTGATCTCCCGCTCGGGCCTGACCTCCGAGCGGTTCCTGCCGGCGCCGAGCGTGGTGCTCGTGACGCTGGGCCGGATGATCGCCGACCAGGCGCTGCTCTGGCATGCCGGCGTCTCGACCCTGCGGGTCTGGTCGGCCTTCGCGCTGGCGGCGGTGGTCGCGATTCCGGTGGGCATCCTGATGGGGAGCTTCCGAACGGTGGGCGCGGCGCTCGAGCCGATCGTGGACTTCGTGCGCTACCTGCCGGTGCCGGCTCTGGTGCCGCTGGCGGTGATCTGGTTCGGGATCGGCGAGACCTCGAAGATCTTCCTGTTGTGGATGGGCGTGTTCTTCCAGCTGGTGCTGATGGTGGCCGACGATGTGCGGCGGGTGCCGCGGGAATATCGCGAGATCTCGGCGACTCTGGGCGCCTCGCGGCTGCGGTCGCTCGTCGACGTCTCGCTGCCGGCAATCGCGCCCAGCCTCGTCGACAACATGCGCATCGCGCTGGGCTGGTGCTGGACCTATCTGATCGTCGCGGAGATCGTCGCGGCCAACAGCGGGCTCGGCTTCGTGATCTGGCAGGCGCGGCGCTTCTTCAAGACGCCGGAAGTCATGGCCGGCGTGGTGGCCATCGGGATCATCGGCCTCGTCACCGACCAGGCGATCCGCTGGGCGCATCGCCGCTGGTTCGGGTATCTCGCGCCATGAGCTATCTGCGCTTCGAGGGGGTGACGAAACGCTTCGATGGGCCCGGCGGCGGCATCGAGGTGGTGGCGCCCTTCGATCTCGAGGTGGCGCAGGGCGAGGTCATCGTGTTCCTCGGGCCGTCGGGCTGCGGCAAGACCACGCTGATGCGGATGGTCGGCGGGCTGGAGACGCCGAGTTCGGGGGTGATCCGGCTGGGCGATGAGCCGCTCGGGGCGCCGGATCGCCGGCGCGGCATGGTGTTCCAGTCCTATTCGTCGTTTCCCTGGCTCACGGTGGCCGGGAACGTCGCCTACGGCATGCGCTACCGGACCGATCTGAGCCCCGCGCGAGAAGCGCGAGCGCACCGGGCATTACCTGTCCGTGGTCGGTCTCGCGGAGTTCGCGGACGCCTATCCGGGCCGGATTTCCGGGGGGATGCGCCAGCGGGTCGCCATCGCGCGGACGCTGGCGGCGGGCTCGGAGATCCTGCTGATGGACGAGCCCTTCGGTGCGCTCGACGCCCAGCGCCGGGAGATCCTGCAGATCGAGCTGCACCGGCTGCAGGAGGAGGATGCGCGCACGATCATCTTCGTCACCCACGATGTTGAGGAGGCGGCCTTTCTCGCGGACCGGGTGATCGTCTTCACGCGCCGGCCGGCGCGGGTGCTGGCGGAGGTGGACGTGAAGGCCCGCTTCGGGGCGCGGCGGACGTTGGAGACCCGCGATTCGGCGGATTTCTTCGAGTTGCGCAAGGAACTGCTCGCGCATGTGCGCGCGACCGCCGCGGAGGACGATGTCTGATGGAGATGCGCGGCAGGACGGTGCTCGTGACCGGCGCGAGCCGCGGCATCGGGGCGGCGATCGCCGCGGCCTTCGCGGGCACGGGGGCGCGCGTGCACGCGCTGGCGGAGGCCGACGACATCCACCGGGTGGCGGAGGGTCTGGGCGCCACCGGCCATCTCGCGGACATCACCGACGAGCGCGCCGTCGCGCGCGCGCTCGACGCCATCGGGCCGCTGGATGTGCTGGTGAACAATGCGGGCCTCGAGCGGCTCACGCCGATCGAGGAGATGGACGATGCGGGTCTCGCGATCTTTCGCCGGGTCATCGAGGTGAATGTGGTGGGCACTTCCATCGTCACCGGCCGCGCGCAGGCCGCGATGCCGCCGGGGGCCGCGATCATCAACACCGCGTCGATCTGGGGACGGGTCGCCGAGCCGCTCTTCGGCGCCTATGTCGCCTCGAAGCACGCGATCATCGGCCTGACCAAGACCTGGGCGCGCGAGCTGGGGCCGCGCGGCATCCGGGTCAATGCCGTCTGCCCCGGCTGGGTGCGGACCGAGGCGGCGGTGCGCTCCGCGCGCAGCCTCGCGGCGCGGTCGGGTCGGGCGGAACTCAGCATCATCGAGGCGGTGGAGGCCGGCCAGGCGCTGCCGGGCGGCCTGATGGAGCCCGAGGACGTGACAGGGCCCTATCTCTTCCTCGCGTCCGACCTCGCGCGCAATGTCACCGGCCAGACGCTGGGCGTCGATCGCGGGGACACGCCGTGGTGACCCGGAGCGCCCTGGTGACGGGTGCGGCGCGTGGCATCGGGCGCGCGACGGTCGAAGCTCTGCGCGCAGACGGGCTGGAGGTCTTCGGGCTCGATCTCGCGGCGGGCGACGGCATCTTCGCTGCGGACGTCTCGGATGCGGCCTCCGTCGCCGCGGCGGTCTCGCGGATCGCCGAACGGGCCGGCCGGATCGACGTTCTGGTGAACAATGCCGGGATTCTCCTCGAGGCGCCGCTGGCGGAACTGGCCCTCGACGATCTCGACAGGATGCTGGCGGTCAACATCCGCGGTCCCTTCGTCGTGACGCAGGCGGTGCTGCCGCTGATGCCCGACGGGAGCTGCATCGTGAACCTCGCCTCGGAGCTGGCCTATCTCGGCCGCGCCGGCGCCTCCGCCTATGCCGCCACCAAGGGGGCGGTGCTGTCGATGACCCGGTCCTGGGCGCGCGAGCTTGCGCCGCGCATCCGCGTCAACGCCGTCGCACCCGGACCGGTGGACACGCCGCTGCTGGGCTTCGCCCGGATGAGTGCCGGCGAGCAGGCGGTCGAGACGGCCAATCCGATGGGGCGCATCGGCACGCCGGAGGAGATCGCGGCGGTGATCGCCTTTCTCGCCGGACCGGGTGCGGCGTTCGTCACCGGGCAATGCTTCAGCGCCGATGGCGGCGCGGCCATGCACTGAAAGGAGCCGACGATGATCCGCAACCCGATCAAGTGGCCGAACGGCGCGCGCTGCGCCTGCGCGATCACCTTCGACATCGACGCCGACAGCCTGATCCACATCGCGCGCCCCGCGGACGGCTTCGACCGGCTGGCCGCGATCACCATGGGCCGCTACGGGCCGACGGTCGCGGTGCCGCGCATCCTCGAGACCTACCGACGGCTGGGCCTGCGGCAGACCTTCTTCATGCCGGCCTGGTGCATGGAGACCTATCCCGAGACCGTCGAGGCGATCCTCGCGGCAGGCCACGAGATCGGGCATCACAGCTATCTGCACGAGAACCCGGCCACCCACAGCGACGCCGAGCAGGCGCACTGGTTCGACAAGGCCACAGACATCCATCTGCGCATGACCGGCCGGGCGCCGCGGGGCTACCGCGCGCCGGTCTACAACGTGACGCAGGGTGTGGTCGACCGGCTGATCGACCGCGGGGTTCTCTATGACAGCTCGCTGATGGCCGACGACATCCCCTACCTGATGCGCACCGATGCCGGCGAGGTGATCGAGATCCCGGTGCATTGGGGCACCGACGACTGGCCGCCCTTCGCGCATTTCGAGGAGATCGGCTATCTCATGCCGGTCCGGGGGCCATCCGACGGGCTGCGGGGCTTCTTCGAGGAATTCGAGGCGCAGTACGCCGCCGGCGGCTTCTGGATGGGCATCTGGCATCCGTTCCTCACCGGCCGGCTCGCGCGCTGGGCGGCGGTGGAGCGCTGGCTCGAGGGGGTGCTCGAGCGGGGCGGTGTGTGGTTCGCGCCGCTCGAGGAGATCGCCGCGCATGTGCGGGCGGAGCACGACAAGGGGGCGACGCTCAGGGTCGAGCGGTTGCCCTATTACGACCGCCCCGTGCATCTGGGGAAGTGAGGGCATCATGGCGCACGGATACGAGACCGGCCGGCTGAACCTGCCCTTCGTGGGCATCTCCGACCTTCGGCAAGAACCGCTATGTCGAGGACTGGGACGCCATCGACGCGGATGTGGCCATCCTCGGCGCGCCCTTCGATTTCGGCACGCAGTGGCGGCCCGGCGCGCGGTTCGGGCCGCGGGCAATCCGCGAGGCCTCGACGCTGTTCTCCTTCGGGCATGGCGGCGCCTACGACCACGAGGACGACATCACCTATCTCGGCCCCGAAGGCGCGGATCGTCGATCTCGGCGATGCGGACATCATCCACACGGACACGGTGGGCAGCCACGCCAACATCGCCTACGGCGTGCGCAAGATCCTCGCGGCGGGCGCGCTCCCGGTGGTGCTCGGCGGCGACCATTCGATCAACATCCCCTGCATCGCCGCCTTCGCGGAGCATGGTCCGATCCATCTCGTGCAGATCGACGCGCATCTCGACTTCGTCGACGAGCGGCACGGCGTGCGGTTCGGGCACGGCAACCCGATGCGGCGGGCGGCGGAGCAGGCGCATGTCACCGGGCTTTCGCAATTCGGCATCCGCAACGTGTCCTCGACCGCCAAGGAAGGCTACGAGGCCGCGCGGGCGATGGGCTCGGACATCCTGTCGGTGCGCCAGTTCCGCAAGCTCGGCGTCGAGGCGTGCGCTGGCGCGGGTGCCGGCGGGGGCGGACTATTACCTGAGCATCGACATCGACGGCTTCGATCCTTCGATCGCTCCCGGCACCGGGACGCCGTCGCATGGCGGGTTCCTCTACTACGAGATCCTCGAATTCCTAGAGGGCCTCAGCCGCCGGGGACGCGTGGTCGGCATCGATCTCGTCGAGGTCGCGCCCGATTACGACCACACCGGCACCACCGCGATTCTCGCCGCGCAGCTCCTGATGAACGTAATTGGGCGCGTTCTGGCGAATCGCTGATCTCAAGCCCGGACACTTGCGGCGCAAGCGCAACCCGGAGTGGCGTGATCTTTCCGGGCTGTGGCTGGCGCGACCCATATCGGAGGCCTTATGATATTGATTCCGATAAATAATCACGCCACCCACCGCAGGAGGTGATGTCGGTGGCCACTTCGGTGGCCGCGTGCTCGCAGAGGAATCCGGTGACGGTGGTGCCGTCGCCGAGGTGAACGGAACCGAGGCAGAGCGGCGCGGGCACGGTCTCCAGGAAGCCGGCGACCTCGGCGCGGGGCAGCGCCCAGATCTCGAGCGCGATGCGCGCGCCCGGCTCGCCCCGGAGCAGGCCGGGCCGGGCCGGCGGGCCTCCGGGGAGTGCGAAGAGGCGGTAGTCGGGGGATGTCCGGGCGGCCCGCAGGAAACGCCCGCCGCGGTCGGTCAGCTGGTGGTTCAGCGGCAGGCCCGACATGTGGGCTCCGACGACGGCGATGGCGATCTCGCCGGGGCCGGGCAGCGGATCGATGACCGGGGCCGGTTCCGCGAATACCGCCGCCGCCAGCGACGCCAGCGCCGCGTCGCGCCCGGCGCGGCCGATCAGCGTGACGCTTCCGGGGCGGCCGTCGCCGCGGATGGGCGATGGAACGCTGATGGCGCAGAGGTCGAGCAGGTTCACGAAGTTGGTGTAGGTGCCGAGCCGGCTGTTCGGGCCGACCGGGTCGGCCGCGAGATCGGCGAGGCTGTAGAAGGTGGGGATGGTCGGCACGCAGAGCATGTCGACCCCGGCGAGGACGGGCTCGACGGCACGACGCAGGTCGGCCAGCCGGTAGATCCCGCGGAAGGCGTCGACGGCGGTCAGGCTCTGTCCGCCCTCGACGATCCGGCGGGTGACCGGATGGATCGCGTCGGGATCGCGGGCGAGCAGGTCGGCCACGACGCTCAGCCGTTCGGCGACCCATGCCCCCTCGTAGAGCAGGGCGGCGATCTCGTGGAAGAGCGTGAAGTCGGTCTCGACGATCTCAACGCCGAAATCGTCGAGCCTCGCGAGGGCCGCGTCGAAGGCGGCCTCCTGCAGGATGTCGCCGAAGAACCTGCGGCTCGACCGGTTCGGCACCGCGATGCGGGGCCGGGGCGGCGCGGGTCCGAGCGGCGGGGTGGCGGCGGGTCGGGCGTAGGCGTCATCGGGATCGAAGACCGCCGCGATGCGGAACACCGTGTAGGCGTCCTCGATGCCGCGGGCGAAGACCGAGACGCAGTCGAGCGTGCGGCAGGCCGGCACGACCCCCGCGCAGGACAGCGCACCGAGCGAGGGTTTGAGGCCGACGATCCCGTTCAGGGCGGCGGGCACGCGACCCGATCCTGCGGTATCGGTGCCGAGCGCGAAGGTAACCAGATCCCGGGCCACGGCGACGGCGGAACCGGAACTGGAGCCCCCCGGCACGATCTCCGGATCGAGCGCGTTGCGTGGTGGCGGATAGGGGGATCGCACGCCGACAAGGCCGGTCGCGAACTGGTCGAGGTTGGTCTTGCCGACGGGGATCGCACCGGCGCGGCGCAGGGTTGCGACCACGAAGGCGTCGCGCTCAGGTTCATAGGCGAAGGCGGGGCACGCGGCGGTGGTCGGCGCCTCGGCCAGGTCGATATTGTCCTTGATGGCGAAGGGCAGGCCCCAGAGCGGGCGGGTCTCGGGGTCGAAGGGGCCGAGGCGGCCGGCCTCCGCGAGAACCGCGTCGCGCTCCCTCAGGTGGATGAAGATGCCCGGATCGTCCGCGGCGTCGATGCGGCGGAAAACCTCGGCCATGACGTCGGCGGGATCGGCGCCGTCCCGGTAGGCCGCATGCAGCGCGGCGATGTCGAAGCGCAGATCGTCCATGCGGTCTCCTGTCAGATCGGGTCGGTGAAGACCACGGGGCGATCCCACTGGATCAGCACGACGCAGCCGGGGCCGGACCAGACCGAATGCGCGCTGCCCTCGGGATTGAGGATCAGCGAACCGGCAGGATAATCCCCGGCCTCGTCGCTCTGAACCCCCTCCAGAACGACGATCGTCTCGAGGCCCCCATGCCGGTGACGCGGCACGCCGGCGCCGGGCGCGTAGCGCAGAAGGGCGACTGCGGGCGCGCCCTCGACGAGCCGGCAGATCTCCACCCCGGGATGGAAGGGTTCGAAGGTCAGGCCTTGCCAGCCCTCCGCCAGCAGCCCGGCGATGTGGCGCGGCTCAGGCATCGAGGGCCGCGAGGATCGCGTCCGTCGTGGCCGTCCAGCCGACGATCGCGCCCTGGGCGCGGATCATCTCGAGCGTGGCGGCCTTGAAGGCAGGGAAGTAGCTCTCCGTGGCGTCCTCCGCCAGCAGGCAGGCATAGCCGCGGTCGTTCGCCTCGCGCATCGTCGTCTGGACACAGACCTCGGTGGTGACGCCCGCGAAGACCAGCGCTGTGACGCCTTTGCGCGGAGGATGTCGTCCAGCCCGGTGGCGTGGAACGCGCCCTTGCCGGGCTTGTCGATCACCGTCTCGCCCGGCGCCGCGGCCAGTTCCGGCACGATCTCGGCGCCGGGCTCGCCCGCGATCAGCACCCGCCCCATCGGGCCCTCGTCGCCGATGCGCAGGGCGGCGTCGCCCCGGGCACGCTTGAGGGGCGGACAATCGGAGAGGTCCGGGCGGTGGCATTCGCGCGTATGGATCACGGTCCGGCCGGATCGGCGGAACCCCGCGATCAGCCGGGCCACCACGGGCACGATGGCGCGAAGCGGCGTGACGTCGTTGCCGAGCGCCGCGCCGAACCCGCCCGGCTCGATGAAGTCGCGCTGCATGTCGATGACGATGAGCGCGGTCCGCGCGGGATCGACCTCCAGGTCGAAGGGGTCTGCGGGAATGAGCGCCATCAGGCGTGTCCGGCCATGTGGCGTCCGATCTCGGCGATGTCCGCAGTCGCGGCCGGGGTCTCGTAGGCGATGCGCCCCTCGGACATCACCAGCACCCTGTCGGCAAGCTCCAGCACCTCGTCGAGATCCTCGCTGATCAGCAGGACCGCGGCGCCGGCGTTGCGCGCGGCCATGATGCGGGCGCGGATCTCGGCGACGGCGGAGAAATCGAGCCCGAAGCAGGGATTGGAGATCAGCAGCAGGTCGACCTCGCCGGTCAGTTCGCGGGCGAGCACCGCGCGCTGGACATTGCCGCCCGAAAGCGCGGCGATCGGCGCATCGACCGACGTCGTCTTGACCTTGAAATCCGCCACGAGCCCGGTCGCGAGCCGGTCGAGATCGCGGGGCCGCAGCCAGAACCGCGGGCCGGAGCCGTTCACGTCGAAAGTGCGGAACCCGATATTCTCCGCGACCGACATACGCGGCGCGCAAGCGTTTCGCAGCGGCTCCTCGGGCAGGTAGCGCACGGCGTTGGCGCGCGCCTCGGCCCTGGTGGCGGTGAACGGCGCGTCCTTCACGCGGATCGATCCGGCGCTCGGCGGGCGCTGGCCGGCCAGGATCTCCATCAGCTCCATCTGGCCGTTGCCGGAGATGCCCGCGATGCCGACGATCTCGCCCGCATGCACGTCGAGCCGGTCGATCTCGATGGGCTTGAGCCCCGAGCGGTCGATGGCCCGGATCCCGGTCAGCGCAAGCACCGGCCGCCCCGGAGCGCCGCTGCGTTCGGCCGATGTCGCGAGGGTCTCCGCGCCGACCATCATCGCGGCCATGTCGGCGTGGCTGAGATCGGCGACGGCGCCGCCGCCGGCGTATTTCCCGCGCCGCAGGACCGAGACCGCGTCGGCGAAGGCGGTGACCTCGCGGAACTTGTGGCTGATCATCAAGACCGAGATCTCGCCCGCCTCGCAGAGGCCGCGCACATGGCCCAGCACCTCGTCGGCCTCGGCGGGGGTGAGAACCGAGGTCGGTTCGTCGAGGATCAGGAACCGCCGCCCGAGATAGAGCTGCTTGAGGATCTCGAGCTTCTGCTTCTCGCCGGCGGCGAGCCGGGCCACCGGCTGGTCGAGCGGCACGCGGAAGGGCATGCGATCCATGAATGCCGCAAGTTCCGCCCGCTCGCGCCGCCAGTTGAGCAGCGCCGGCGCGTCGGGGCGGCTGATCACCAGGTTCTCGGCCGCGGTCAGTGACGGCACGAGGGTGAAATGCTGGTAGACCATGCCGAGGCCGAGCGCGTGGGCAGCCCGCGGATCCGGCACCGCGACCTCGCGGCCCCCGACCATCATCTGGCCGGAGGTGGCGTGGTAGAACCCCATCATGCATTTGACGAGCGTGGACTTGCCCGCGCCGTTCTCGCCCAGGAGCGCGTGAAACGATCCCGGCGCCACACCGATCGAGACGTCGTCGAGGGCGGTGAAGCCGCCGAAGCGCATCGTCATGCCGACGGTCTCGACCCCGAGTGCGCCCCGCGCGTCGCGTGCCGCGACCGTCATGGAAGCTGGCCGGTGAAGGTGGCGCTGTCGGAGACCGCGCCGAAGACGCCGCCCTGCATCCGGACCATGTGGATCGCTGCCGCATGGTTGCCGGGATCGGTGGCGCCGCAGCAATCCTCGAGGATCAGGCATTCGAAGCCCCGGTCGTTCGCTTCGCGCATCGTGGTGGAGACGCAGACATCCGTCGTGATCCCGGTCAGCACGAGGTTGTCGATGCCGCGGACCCGCAGCATCAGCTCCAGATCGGTTGCGCAGAACGACCCCTTTCCCGGCTTGTCGATGATCGGCTCGCCGTCGC
>CAWGUH010000027.1:0-79740 GCA_963825715.1 uncultured Alphaproteobacteria bacterium
TGCTGTTGCGCCTGCTCGCCGTCCTCCTCGTCCTGCCCGCCCTCGCCTCCGCCGCGACCTGGCGGATCGATCCTGGCACCTACATCATCGCCGACGTGCTCTGGCGCGGCGCAAGTGTGGCGGTGAACTTCCCTCCCCCCTCGGGCACGATCAGTTTCGATCCGGACCGTCCCGAACTGGCAAGGGCCGAACTGACCGTCTCGGCGCAGGCCGCCACCACCGGAGTCGGTCCGGTCGATGCCCTCGTGCGCAGCGAAGGCTATCTCGACAGCGCGCGCCATCCCCGCATCACCTTCAACCTCGACCGGCTGATCAGAACCTCGTCGAGCACCGCCGATGTCGAGGGCCGCATGACCCTGCGCGGCGTCACACGCCCGGTGCGCTTCTCGGCACGGGTCGTGCGCTACGGCCCGGCCGCCGACGATGCGAGCCGCTTCGAGGCCGGCTTCGACCTCACGGGCAGTCTCGACCGGACCGAATTCGGCTCGACGGGCGGCCTGCCGGAGGTGCCCGCCCGCCTGCCGATCCGCATCCGCTTGCTGATGTCCTCGCAATAGGCGCACCCTCGAAAATTGTTCCCGAAACACGAACAATACGTTGGCTTTCGGATGGGTTGTCCAGCAAAGCACGCTGAAATACGTACAACGTACAGCTTCAGCAACCACAGGATGCCGACCATGAAATTCTCCACCCTGCTGCTCTCCTCTGCCCTCGCCATCGCCCCGCTGCCGCTCCTGGCGGCCGACTGGACCTTCGACAAGTCGCATACCTCCGTGCTCTTCACTGTCGGTCATCTCGGCTTCTCCGACACCACCGGCATCTTCCGCGAATTCGACGGGGACGTGACCTTCGACCCCGCCGACATCGCCGCGACCGAGGTGAGCTTCACTGTAGACGCCGCCTCGATCGACACCTTCTGGGCTGCCCGGGACGAGCATATCCGCAGCGCCGACTTCCTCGATGTCGAGAACCACCCGCAGATCACGTTCGTCTCCACCGCCGTCGAGCAGACCGGCGACGACACCGCGACCGTGACCGGTGATCTGACCATCCGCGGCGTCACGCAGCCGGTGGAACTCGCCGCCGTGCTCAACAAGCTCGACGCCAACCCGTTCAACCCGCAGGTCCAGGTGGCCGGCTTCACGCTGACCGGCGAGATCGATCGCACCGCCTTCGGCATCGACTACGGCGCGCCGGTGATCGGCACCGTGATGCCGCTGACGATCAACGTCGAACTCAACGCCGCCAACACCGACGGCAGCTGATCAGGGGAGCCGGGCGATGAAGGCCGCGAACACGACGACGGGCTGGGGCTGGGTGACACGCGCGATCCACTGGATCATGGCGGCGCTCATCCTCTACCAGCTCGGCATGGGCATCTGGATGACCAACTTCGTCGACGACCTTCTCGTCCGGTTCGACCTAACCCAGACCCACAAGAGCTGGGGCTTCGTGATCTTCGCCCTCGCGCTCTTCCGCCTCGTCTGGCGGCTCGCCAATCGGGCCGCCCCGGACCTGCCTGCCGGCACGCCACGCTGGCAGGAGCATGCCGCGCAGGTGAGCCACGCCATGCTCTACCTTCTGATGCTTGTCCTGCCGCTTTCCGGCTGGGCGATGTCGGCCGCCTCGCCGACCCAGGACCTGCTCGGCATCCAGAACACCGTCTTCGGTTGGTTTGCCATGCCCGACCCCTGGGTTCCCGGCGTCAAGTCCGTCGAGGAGGCCGCGCAGACGATCCACTTCGTCGGCGGCCTCATGCTCGCCGCCCTGCTCGCGATCCATGCCGGAGCGGCTCTCAAGCATCATTTCGTCGATCGCGACCGGGTGCTCGCGGGGATGACGTTCGGCGGATCGGACGATGTGTCCCGCCGGTAACCGGCAGTTCCGAAGGACCCGCCCTTTGGCCGGATTGCAACTCCCCCGTGCCTGATGGCACGGGACCCGATTCCAGCCCGATAGAGTTTCCGCCCAGATGAAATGCGGGACGCCACGCGGCTGAGACCGGGGCGCCCCCGGCCTCACCCGATCGGGTGAGGACAGGCGGGCTCTCGGCGCGCATCATGGGTTTCATCGCACAGCACCGCAATTCCGGGAGCCTGCCGATGGGACCGTTCCAGTTCGTCTTCGTCGCCTGCCTCGCGAGCGCAGAACCCGCCTGCGAGCGCATCGCGGGTCCGATCTTCGGGCCGAATGTGAGTCTGACGCAATGCCTGCGCCAGGCCCCGGCGATCACCTCGGCCTGGTCTCGGCGCAACCCGGAAAGGCGGATCGAGAGCTGGGATTGCCGACCGGTAGCGGAAGCGGAAACCTGACCGGCCAAGACACGAACAAGCAGGAGAAGGAGCAGGAGATCAAAGATGGCCCTTTCCGCAGACTTCGACGGCCTGGGTGCCACCCGATGCGCCCGTGGCGCGCCCCGGGGCGGTCGCACGCGGCTGGTGGATCTCTGTCTCGGCGCCAGGGGCGCGCTTCGCGCCGGCCGGGAGATCGAGCGGCTCAGGGCGCTCTCCGACGCGGCCCTCGCGCGGGAGGGCGTGACCCGGGACGGGATCGTCAGCCATGCGCTGAAGCTGCACCTGAGCGACTGACGCCGCGATCGCCCAAGAAAAAGCCGCGCCCGGTCGAAGGGCGCGGCGTGACTGGTCGGGTCGGTGGCGGTCAGGCCGTCGCCGGGGCTTCCGGCGGCTGCGGCGCATCGCGCCGGGCCATGAACTGGTCGAACTCGGCCCGGTCCCGGGCAGCCCGCAGTTCCCCTAGGAAGTTCAGGAAGGCCTCGTGCTCCTCTTCCAGCCGCTTCAGCGTTTCCGCCCGGTAGCTGTCGAAGGCGTGATTTCCGGTGTCACCGAAGGCGACGGGGCGACGGTCGTAGCGGGACTTGCGGGACATGCAGCTCATGCGATTGCTCCAGATCATGTAGAACAGAAGGGCGAGGCCGATCGGCCAGAAAAGGATGAACCCGGCGACCATGGCCATGAGCCAGGCCGGCCGGCCGCGGGCATCGAGCCAGTCGCGGGCGCCCTCGGCGCGGTTGCGGATGCGGGCGGGCCAGTCCGATCGGTGGTCGGCGGGCCATGCGGTGGCAGTGGTCATCAGGCGCTCCTTTCGATGTTAATGTGAATTACATTTACATAGATGGGCGGTCCGGATGCTTGCGTCAATCCTCCCCGCGAAAAAACTTTCAGGGGATCAGGCCAAGCCCGCGCAGGTAGATCGCCGTACCGCTCTCGAGCATCTCGTCGGCGGAATAGGGCGCGCGTCCGCCGGGGCTGCCGCGCCCGAAGAGCTCGACCACGCCATGGCTCATCGCCCAGATGTGGTTGGCCACCATGCCGGTGGGTGGACGCTTCTCGGCGGGCAGATGCGCGAAGAGCCGCTCCGCCGCGCGCCGCAGCACCCCCATGGCCCGGTCGGCGGCGCGGGCAAGGTCCGGGCTGCCGGCGATCGAGATGCCGCTCTCGAACATCGCAATGTAGTAGCCCGGATTCTCGCGCGCAAAGGCAAGATAGGCCCGCCCTGTGGCACCGAAGGCCGAAAGCGCCGAGGGCCGGCCCTCGTTGAAGGCTGAGTCGAGCCGGTCGGCGAACATCTCGTAGCCGCGCCTGGCCACCTCCTCGATCAATTCATCCCGTCCGCGAAAATGCCGGTAGGGAGCGGCAGCGCTCACCCCCGCGAGCCGGGCGGCCTCCGCCAGCGTGAATCCCTGCGGCCCCTTCTCGACGATAAGCCCGACGGTCGCCTCGACCAGCGCCTCGCGCAGATTGCCGTGATGATAACTCTGCCGCCCCTGGCGGTCCTCATCCTCTCTCATGGCGCCTGCTCTAGCCGCGCGACGGGGACGGCACAAGCGGACCGGAGGTGCGTCAGGTCGGCTCGCCGAACCGGCCGGCAACGAGTTCGCCAAGCGCCGCGGCGGCTTCCGGCGCATCCGCGCCCTCGATCTCGACGTCGATGCTGGTGCCGCAGGAGGCGGCGAGCATCATGAGGCCCATGATTGAGTTGCCCGACACCTCCATGCCGTCGCGCCGCACCGTCACCCGGGAGGCAAAGCGCTCGACGGTCTCGACGAACCGCGCAGAGGCACGGGCATGCAGCCCCTTGTCGTTGACGATGTCGAGGGTGAGATGCATCGGGCCTCCGCCAGGCTCGGGATCAGAGGGCGATCCGCTCTTCTTCCGGACCGAACCCCTCGACCGAATTGATGTATTTGCGCCCGGCGGTCAAGGCGCTGGCCACAGCAGCATCGATCGGGAGATGGCGCGCCTTGGCGAGCTTGATCAGGAGCGGCATGTTCACGCCGTAGAGCACGGTGTGGTTCGCCTGCTTGCAGGCCCCGAGTGCCAGGTTCGACGGCGTGCCGCCGAAGAGGTCGGTCACCACCACGACCCCCTGGCCCTCGTCGACCGCCGCGACGGCTGCGTCGATCTCGCCCTGCTTGGTGCTGCCGTTGTCGTCGGGACCGATCGACACCGCGGCGGTTCCGGCGTGCTTCCCGACCACATGCTCCATCGCGGCAAGATATTCCCGGGCCAGGCCGCCATGGGCAACGATTACGATTCCGATCAAGCTGGTGTCACCCTGAGTTCCGGGGCCGAAGCGGCTTGCGCGCGCTCCAGTTCCCTGTGTCGAATAGATACGTGCCATCCGTCCTCCGCAAGCGCTTTCGCAAGCGTTTCCACCAGCGCCACCGACCGGTGACGCCCACCCGTGCAGCCGATGCCGAGGGCGAAATAGCTCTTTCCCTCGTCACGGTAGGCCGGCAGCAGGAAGCGCAGCATCTCCGTCAGCCGCAGGTCGAATTCGGCGTAGCGCGGGTCGGAAGACACGAAGTCCCGCACCTCTGCCGCCCGGCCGTCGAGCCCGCGCAACGCCGGCTCCCAGTGCGGATTGCGCAGGAAGCGCACGTCCATCACCATGTCGATTCCCTGCGGAATGCCCCGCTTGTAGGAAAACGAATGCAGCGTGATGGCCAGCCCGCCGAGGCGCTCGTCCGCATCGAAATGCTTGGCGATCACTGCGCGCAGGCTGTGGGGCGTGTGCGCGCTGGTATCGATCAGAACGTCCGCCATCTCGCGCAGCGGCGTGAGCAGCGCGATTTCCCGGGCGATCCCGACCCGCGGAGAATCCTGCGGGCTCAGCGGGTGCCGCCGCCGGGTCTCGCTGTAGCGCCGCATGAGCGTCGAGACGTCGCAGTCGAGATAGGCGAGGATCGGCGCCCGGCCCGTCACCGTCTCGACCTCGCCCAGCGCCATCATGAGCGCGGCGACGTCGAAATCCCGGTTGCGCGGATCGATCCCGACCACCACGGGCCGCTCCATCGGCGGCCCGGCGAAGAGCCGCGGCAGGAGCGAAATCGGCAGGTTGTCGATGGCTTCGAAGCCGAAATCCTCGAGCGCATGGATCGCGGTGGAGCGCCCCGCCCCGGCGGGTCCCGTTATGATGACGATGTCACGTCCCGCTTCGGGACCCTGATGCTGGACCACAGCGCGCCTGTTTCCGTTTGACCTTCCTGCCCGGTCATCCGGGCTACGCGCGTCCATGACGCAGCAGAAGTGTCAATATAACGTCGATATTTGGCACGCCTTCCCCCGAAATCAAATTGAGACTGACCCCGAGATACGCAATCGTGTCCAGGGGTGGCATTCGCGCGACAGGCGCGGCACCAAGATCGACGGCGAGCCGGATCTCCGCCGTCTCGCGGCTGGGAAGACGGAGCAGGCCGACCCCCCGCGCCTCTGCCAGCCCGCGCAGGGCCCGCGGAGCGGCGGCGAGCAGCCGGTCGCCCTCCCGACTCAGGTCGACGCGATCATCGGCGACCAGAACCGCCCCGAGCGCGATCATCCGGAGCGCGAGGCTCGACTTTCCGGTGCCGGAGCCCCCGAGGATCAGAACGGCCTTGTCTTCGACCGCGACGGCGGAGGCATGGATATTGAGCCGCTCGGGCAGCCGACTCACGGCATTTCACCGGCATTCATGCAGGACGCCTTTCCTTTTCCGCGAAAGCGAACACAATCGAACATGCATCTCAACATGGATCAACACTGCTGTCGTAAAAACGACGAGTAGCGGCCGGATTAACCCTGTCTCCACGGCGCAATCCGGCGGGTTCCGTGTTATGAGAGACGGGCGAGTTCGGATGTTGCATGTGCGAATTCCGGATGGGGACATAATTGGGTGCCGGTGGGGCAGAAGCATGCCCGCGCCGTCAAGAGGAGTTGAGAAGCATGACGGAGATGGTCAACCCGGAGCAGACGCTCGAAGCCACCGGGTTCCCCGGCATCGGCGCGGTGAACTACAATCTGCGCGAGCCTGCCCTCGTCCAGGCCTCTCTCCGGCTCGGCGAAGGCAATCTGGGCAACGGCGGCGCGCTGCTGGTCGCCACCGGGCGTCATACCGGCCGCACCCCGAAGGACAAGTTCATCGTCCGCGAACCGGGCTCCGAGGCGAACATCTGGTGGGAGAACACCGGCGAGATGTCGCCCGCCCATTTCGACATCCTTCTCGAGGACATGCGCGCCCACATGCAGGGCCGCGAGATGTTCGTGCAGGATCTCTACGCCGGCGCGGATCCCGCCTACCGCCTCAACGTGCGCCTCATCAACGAATACGCCTGGCACGGTCTCTTCATCCGCCACATGCTGCGCCGGCCCGACCTCGCCGAGCTCGCCGGTTTCGTCCCCGAATTCACCGTGGTGAACTGCCCGAGCTTCCGGTCCGACCCCGCCCGCCACGGCTGCCGCACAGATACGGTGATCGCGGTCTCGCTCGAGCGCAAGCTGATCCTGGTCGGCGGCAGCGGCTATGCCGGCGAGAACAAGAAGAACATCTTCTCGGTCCTGAACTACCTGTTGCCCGAAAAGGGCGTGATGCCCATGCACTGCTCGGCCAACCACGCCAAGGGCGACCCGGACGATGTGGCGGTGTTCTTCGGCCTGTCGGGCACCGGCAAGACCACGCTCTCGGCCGACCCAAACCGGGTGCTGATCGGCGACGACGAGCACGCCTGGTCCGAGACCGGCACCTTCAATCTAGAGGGCGGCTGCTACGCCAAGACCATCAGCCTCTCGCAGGAAGCCGAACCGGAAATCTACTCGACGATCACCCGCTTCGGCACGATCATCGAGAACATGGTCTACGATCCCGTCACCTTCGAGCTCGACTTCGAGGATGACAGCATCACCGCCAACATGCGCTGCGCCTATCCGCTCGAGGCGATCTCCAACGCTTCGCCCACCGGTCTGGCCGGCATCCCGAAGAACATCGTGATGCTCACCTGCGACGCCTACGGCGTGCTGCCGCCGATCGCCCGGCTCACCCCGGCGCAGGCGATGTATCACTTCCTGTCGGGCTTCACCTCGAAGGTCGCCGGCACCGAGGCCGGCGTGACCGAGCCGCAGCCGACCTTCTCGACCTGCTTCGGCGCGCCCTTCATGCCGCGCCGGCCGGAAGTCTACGGCGCGCTCCTGCGCGAGAAGATCGCCGCCCACGGGTCCGATTGCTGGCTGGTGAACACCGGCTGGACCGGCGGCGCCTACGGCACCGGCCGCCGCATGCCGATCAAGGCGACCCGGGCGCTGCTGACGGCCGCCCTCGACGGCTCGCTCAAGGACGGCGCGTTCCGGCGTGATCCGAACTTCGGCTTCGACGTGCCGGTCTCGGTACCCGGCGTGGATGCCTCGCTGCTCGATCCGCGCTCGACCTGGTCTGATCCGGCAGCCTACGACGCCCAGGCCGCCAAGCTGGTCAAGATGTTCTGCGACAACTTCGCCCAGTACGAAGCCCATGTCGGCGACGACGTGAAGGCCGCAGCCGTCCGCGCCGCCTGAGCGCGGCGTCCGACTTCCCAATCGACGGCGCCGGACCACCCTCCGGCGCCGCCGCCTTCACTCTTTGAGCGCCGGACATCCCCGGCCACCGCCCCCCGGAACAGGCCCGTGCCGTCCCGGCGCTCCGTCCGGCTTGCCGGCTTGGCGCCCCCAACGGCCCTGCGCGCCCCGGGCCTCTCATTCGCGACGCAACCACACGAGGCGCCCATCCCCGCGCGCAGGCGCCGTTCGCCCCCTGGGTCCGGTACTGTCCGCCGCGGGGCTTGCCCTTACCACCGGCGGCGGGTTTCATGACCGCCCGCCGCCCAGACCCGCCAGCCCGGAGGTCCCATGACGACCGAGCCGTCGCCGCCCGCGACCCTGCGCGCCCGCGTGAACTTGCTCGCGCCGGGCGTCTCGGTCGCGGTGGTGCTCGGCATGGCCGCGACCTTCATCTCAGAGCATTACGGCGCCCCGGCGATGCTGATGGCGCTGCTCCTCGGCATCGCCTTCCACTTCCTCGCCGAGGAGGGCAAATGCGTCGAGGGCATCGACTTCGCCGCCCGCACCATCCTGCGCGTCGGCGTGGCCCTCCTCGGCGTGCGCATCAGCCTCGACCTGCTCGTGGGCCTCGGCCCGGCGCTGATCGCGCTGGTGGTCACGGCGGTGATCGCCACCATCGGCTTCGGCCTCATAGCCGCGCGCTTCCTCGGCCGCGGAACCCGCTTCGGCCTGCTGACCGGCGGCTCGGTGGCGATCTGCGGCGCCTCGGCGGCCATGGCCATCGCCGCCGTGCTGCCCCGCTCCGAGCGCGGCGAGAAGGACCTGATCTTCACCGTGCTCGCCGTCACGGTGATGGGCACGCTCGCGATGATCTTCTACCCGATGCTCGCCGGGGTCCTCGGCCTCGACACCCACACCGCCGGCCTTTTCCTCGGCGCCACCATCCATGATGTCGCGCAGGTGGTCGGCGCCGGCTTCTCGGTCTCGGAGGATACCGGCGAGACCGCCACCCTCGTGAAGCTCATCCGCGTCTCGATGCTCGCCCCCGTGGTGCTGGTCCTCACCCTGGTCTACCGCGACAGCGGCGACGGCCCGCGCCCGCCGCTCGTGCCGGCCTTCGTGCTCGGCTTCATCGCGCTCGCCGCGATCAACTCCACCGGCCTCATCCCCGTGGCGGTCGGCGACGCGCTCTCCGGCATCTCCCGCGCGGCCCTGCTGATCGCCATCGCCGCCGTCGGCATGAAGACCTCGCTCGCCAGCATGGCCGACATGGGCGGCCAGGCCGTCGCCCTCATCGTCGCGCAAAGCGCCTTCATCGCGCTCTTCGTGCTCGCCGGCATCCTGCTCCTCGGGTGAGGCCGCGGCCCGTCAGCCGAAGAACGCCCGCCGCAGCAGGTTCAGCCCCGCCAGCGTCAGCACCACCAGCGTCACCTTCCGGAACAGCTCCTGGTCGAGCCTGTCCTGCACCCGGTAGCCGAGGAACATCGCCGCCATCGTCGGCAGCACCAGCCAGGCCGAGACAGGCAGCGTCGCGGCATTCAGCACCCCGGATTTCAGATGTGCCCCGAGCAGCACCAGCGAGCCCGCGAGAAAGCACAGCGACTGCACCCGCACCATCTCGACCTTCGGCACCTCCGCGGCGATGAGATACATCACCACCGGCGGCCCCCAGATCCCCGAGAGACCGCCGATGAAGCCCCCGACCAGCGCCGTGAACACCTCGACGAGGTTCTTGCGCGCCGGCGCGAAAGCGCGGCCGCCAGCCGACGATCTGGCTGACGCCGAAGGCGCTCACCAGCACGCCGAGGAGCCCGAACAGCACCGTGTCGGAGAGCACGACGACCAGTTGCGCCGACAGCGCCAGCACCACCACCAGCACCAGAGTGAGCCGCCAGTACGTCCGGAGGCTGCCCAGCGCCGCGCCGATCCCGTTGCGCGTCGACTGGAAGAGGTTCGACACCAGTGTCGGCACGATCAGCAGCGCCACCGCCACCTCGAAGGGCAGGAACGAGCCCATCGTCGAGAGCGCGATCAGCGGCAGCGCGAAGCCCACCACGCCCTTCGCGAAGCCACCGGCTCCCAGCGCGGCCGCGGCCCCGGCAAGCGCAGCCGCGCCATGGGCCGCCATGAAGGCATCTGTCCCGAACAATCCGTCTGTCCCGCCCCGGCGGGATGCCGGCCTCCGGTGATGGCAGGAAGCCATCGGCCGGGCAACGCTAATAAAATGTCGCGCGATCGGCCATGCTGCGCTATTTTGTTTCGTGCGAATTGACCTCCCGGTGGCATCCTCCTAGATTGCCCGCGACTGCAGCAATTGATTCCGCGGCGCACCATCCGGGTGCCCGGCTCCGAGAACCCGATGATGAAAGGTGTAGCGATGAACCAGGCCGCCCGCGCGCTTGCCCCCGACAGCCCGATCCTGCCCACCCTGCTGGCCGATTGCGCCGCTGCGGCAGGCGCCGCGCGCAGCCTGCTCGACATCGCCCGCGACCGCATGGCCACCCGCGTGAGCAGCGGCGGCCGCATCTCCAACGCCGCGCTCGAAGCCGACCAGACCGCCGCCCACGGCCTCGCCTGGATGGCCACCTATGTCGAGAGCCTCAAGGAGATGCTCGGCTGGGCGCAGGCGCTGGACGCCGACGGCCGCCTCGGCGAGATCGAGAGCCTGATCCTGCAGATCGGTTTCGGCGAATACCTCTGGCAGCTCTACGGCGGCATCCCGATGTCGCAGGGCGAGATGATCCGCCCGCAGGACATGGGCCTCACCCAGGACGACCAGCGCGGCCTGATGATCCCCGAGGTGGTCACCCTCACCGGCCAGGGCAACACCGACGCCGCCCGCCGCCGCCTCGTCGAACTGATGATCGAGCAGGCGGGTGCCGCGACCTATGGCGCCACCGGCCTCGACGAAGAATACGAGATGATCCGCGACCAGTTCCGCCGCTTCGCCGACGACAGGGTCGTGCCTCACGCCCATGAATGGCACCTCAAGGACGAGCTGATCCCGATGGAGATCATCGCGGAGATGGGCGAGCTCGGCGTCTTCGGCCTCACCATCCCGGAGGAGTACGGCGGCTTCGGCATGTCCAAGACCGCGATGTGCGTGGTCTCCGAAGAGCTCTCCCGCGGCTATATCGGCGTCGGCTCGCTCGGCACCCGCTCCGAGATCGCCGCCGAACTCATCCTCTGCGGCGGCACGGAGGAGCAGAAGCAGCACTGGCTGCCGAAACTCGCCTCCGCCGAGATCCTGCCCACCGCGGTCTTCACCGAGCCCAACACCGGCTCCGACCTCGGAAGCCTCCGCACCCGCGCGGTGAAAGACGGCGAGACCTACATCGTCACCGGCAACAAGACCTGGATCACCCACGCGGTCCGCACCGACGTGATGACCATGCTGGTCCGCACCGACCCGGCCACCGACAACTATTCCGGCCTCTCGATGCTGCTCGCCGAAAAGCCCCGCGGCGACGACGCCATCCCCTTCCCGGCCGAGGGCATGACCGGCGGCGAGATCGAAGTTCTCGGCTACCGCGGCATGAAGGAATACGAACTCGGCTTCGACGGCTTCCGCGTCAAGGCGGCGAACCTGCTCGGCGGCGTCGAGGGACAGGGCTTCAAGCAGCTCATGCAGACCTTCGAATCCGCCCGCATCCAGACCGCCGCCCGCGCCATCGGCGTGGCGCAGAATGCCCTCGATCTCGCGATGAAATACGCCCAGGACCGCAAGCAGTTCGGCAAGGCGCTGATCGAATTCCCGCGGGTCTATTCCAAGCTCGCGATGATGGCTGTCGAGATCATGATCGCCCGCCAGCTCACCTACTTCTCCGCCCGCGAGAAGGACGCCGAACGCCGCTGCGACCTCGAGGCCGGCATGGCCAAGCTGCTCGGTGCGCGCATCGCCTGGGCCTGCGCCGACAACGGCCTGCAGATCCACGGCGGCAACGGCTTCGCACTCGAATACCCGATCAGCCGCGTGCTCTGCGACGCCCGCATCCTCAACATCTTCGAGGGCGCCGCCGAAATCCAGGCCCAGGTCATCGCCCGCCGCCTGCTGGAACAGAAATCGGCCTGAGGCCACAAGCTCCCTGACCCCAGGGGTCAGGGAGCCGGCCACCCCTGCCCCGCCCGGAATCAAGCCGAAGGCGCCGGGCAAGCGCCTGCCCGTCCCGGCGGGCTAGCGCTTTGTCAACGCAAGCGCAAAGCCCAGCCCGAGGCAGTGTCCGGCACCATTGAAGGCATCGCCCAAGCGTTGCAGCGCCACCCCACGGACAGGCGCTCGCCCGGCTTGTGCCAAGCCGCTGGTGTCAGGAACAGGAATCGCCTGGCAAGCACGAAGCACATCGCCCGACCACCCCCGGCTCGGTCCCGGCACTCCGGCAGAAGGCGCTCGAGCCCACCGACGCCGACCGCCCCGAAGCTGCCTCAGGCGGGCGACGCCGCGACACTGGCCCGGGCGGCGAGGTTCAGGCGGATGTCGAGCCGCGCGCCCGTCTCGGAGGTCCAGTCCCAGTCCGCGCCGACCTGCTCCAGCATCCCCTCGATCAACCCGATGCCGCTGCCGAAAGAGCGCGCTTCGGACGAATCCGCCGTCTCGGCGAGGCCCGGACCCTCGTCCGAGATCGACACCGTCAGGTCCCGGTCGTCGATCCCCACGGCCAGTGCGATCGTGCAGACACCTTTGACGGTGCCGTGCTTGAGGCTGTTCGTGACGAATTCGTTGACGACGATGCCCAGCGGAATCGCAAGGTCCGCGTCCACCAGCGTCGGCGCGAGGTGCGTCGAAAGCTCGAACCGGCGCCCCTCGCCGCTGGCGAAGCTGGCGATCCCGCTGCACAGCCCCGCCAGATAGCCGCCCAGATCGACACAGGTTTCCGAACTGTTGGCGTAGAGCTTGGTGTGAAGCGCCGAGAGCACGTTGATCTGCGACAGTATCTCGGTGAGGTATTGCGTCAGGACCGGATTGTCGACGCCGCGCGACTTGATCCGGACCATGCTCCCGAGCAGCGCGAGGTTGTTCGCGACCCGGTGCTGCAGTTCCTGCAACGCGCGCTCCTTCGCCCGGACCGCCTCCGCCAGTTCTTTCTGGTAGTTGTGCCGCTCGATCGCCGCGCCGAGTATGTTCGCGTAGCCCTGCAGGAACTGGACGTCCTCGTCGGAAAACTCGCGCACCTCGGTGCTGTCGACCTGCAACAGTCCGTAGGGCGGCTTTCCCTCGGCGCCCGGGATCACCACGTTGACCATCGCCCGCACGCCGTGCCGCTTGAGGAAGGCGGCATAGTCGAAGCGGTCCTCGTCCTCGATGTCCGACGACACCGCCGGGTTGCCGGTCCGGAGCGCGTAGCCCTCGGAGGACCGCCGGATCGCCGGAACCCGCTCTTGGCCGACGACGCCCTTCTTCCAGCCGATCCCGGCGATCACCAGAAGCTCGTCGGACTCCGGTTGCAGCTCCATGACCTTCGAGAGATCCGTGGCCATCGCCTGCCCGCAATGCCGGCACGCCTCGGTCAGGATCTCGCCCAGATCGGGATTCCTGAGGGCTGTCCGCCCGAACTCCACCACCGCCCGCCGCTGATCCAGCAGGATATCGCTGCGCCTCTTCCGCTTCGTCTTGCTGTTCGCCATGTCCCGCCCGTCCCGGTTCCGCCGGAGCCTGCGCCCGAATCCCGGGCGGGTGCAAGACCGTTGCCGCCCGGATGGCGGGTGACCTAGGGGCCGGTTCCGCTTGCCCGCCCCAGCGCCTCGATCGCCCGCTCCCGCGCCTCCGGCAGCGTCCCGCGCGGCAGATGCGGCGCAAGCCAGGCCTCGAGAAAATGCCCGGTCAGCCGCAGCGCAGCCGCCAGATCGCCGGAACCCGGCGCCGTGCCGCCCTCCCGGAGGAACCCCGGCAGCGGCAGCAGCCGGTCCGCCCAGGGCGCGCCCGCCACCCGGCTCACCGCCCGCCCGGTCTTCGGCGACACCCAGATCAGATCCTCCGTCGCCCCTGTCGCCGCACAGGCCGAGAGGTCGAGCCCGAAGCCCAGATCGGCCAGCAGTTCCAGTTCCCAGATCGCGTAGCGCGCCGGCCAGTCCGGCGCCGCGCCCAGCGCCGCCAGCAAGTCCCGGCTGGCGCCGTAGAGCCGCCCGTGCGCCTCGCGCTCGGGCAGGCTCGCCGAGATCAGCGCCGTCATCGCCCCGAGCGCCGCCAGCGCCGCCCGGTCCGCCATGATCCGCGCGATATGCCCGGGCATCGGGTCGATCCGGTAGGTGCCGATATGATCCTCGAGCCGCGCCGACCAGTCGACCGAGAGCACCGCCCCCGGCTGCAGCACCGGCGCCATCTTCCGGCTGCCGCCGCCGCGCACCACGCCCGCATGCCGCCCATGCACCGCCGTCAGCACGTCGATGATCGCCGCACTCTCGCCGTGCCGCCGAACCGTGAGCAGGATACCTTCGTCGCGCCAGTCCATGGCCGCGACCCTAGCCTGCCCCGACGCCGGGGCGAAGGGCCGGTTTCGCCGCCGCGCTCAGATCCAGCGCTTCACCGCATCCGTCGAATCGGTCGGTCCGGTGTTGAAGCAGATCCGCGTTCCTGGCGCCGCCTCGTGGACCACGTTGACCAGCGTCTCGAACAGCCGGAACTCGTCGGGATCGGTGCGCACCCCGGCCCCGATCAGCACGCAGTCGAACCGCGTCGCGGCAAGCGCGGCGCGCACCGTGGCCTCGGCCGTCTCGCCATGATCGACGAAGCAGATCTGCGCCTCGATGCCCATCTCCGCGAGCCGCGCCACATCCGCCTTGAGCCCGCCCTCGAGCCGCTCGGGCGTCAGCCCGGGCCATTTGCCGTATTCGACCACCGCCGGATCGAGCCCGATCAGCGCCACACGTTTCGTCTCGCTCATGCTAGCCTCCCCCTGTCATCCTGCCGGGCGGTCTTGCCAGCACGCCGCCCGGAGACTAGGTTTAGATTACATGGAACCTATTTACATGGCAACAGACTATCCCACCCCCGTCTCGCTCGGACGGCTCCTCAACTTCGCCTCCGGCGCCACGAACCGGATGTGCCAGAAGATGCTCGCGCCGCACGGCCTGATGCTGGCGCAATGGGTGGTGCTCTCGGCACTCTGGCGCGAGGACGGCCTGCCGGTCTCGGAGCTCGCGCGCTATTCGGGCAACAACCTCTCCGCCGCCTCGCGGATCGTCGACCGCATGGTGGAGAACGGGCTGGTGCGCCGCGGCGCCGACCCCGCCGACCGCCGCGCGGTGCGGGTCTTCCTCACCGAAGCCGGCCGCGCCCTCGACCACCTCGCGGACTTCCCGGCCCGGGTCAACGCCGTCCTGACCGCGGGCCTCGACCCCGCCGACCAGCACCGCCTCGCCACCCTGCTCGAGCACGTCCTCGACAACGCAGCCCGCGGCCCCGCTCAGCCCGACAACCCGTCCTGATCGAGCAGGGTGCGCCCCTCGCGGCTCTCGATCTCGATCACCCAAAGATCCGGATCGAAGCCCCGCTGCCGGGCCAGCGCCGCATCCACCTCCGCCTCCGGCCCCTCGGCCAGCACCGCCCAGATCCGGTTGCCGGCGGTATCGAAGCTGCGGGTGAAGGCCCGCGCATTGCCGTCGAGCGTGTTGAGCTTCACGATCACCGCCCCGGCGGTGTCGTCGCCATGCGCCACCACATAGGCCGGAATATCGGCAAGCCGCAGACGCGCAAGATAGGCCTGCACCCAGAATCCGGCGGTCAGCCGGGGCGTCAAGCCTCGCCGTCCCGGAAGTCGAGCCCCATCTCCGAATAGCGCTCGGCCTCGTCGAGCCAGTTCGGCCGCACCTTCACCGTGAGGAACAGATGCGCCGGCCGGCCGAGGAACGCCGAGATCTCCTCGCGCGCCGCCTTGCCCACCGCCTTCATCGTCTCGCCCTTCGGCCCGAGCGCGATGCCCTTGTGGCCGTCGCGCGCCACATAGACGATCTGGTCGATCTTCACCGAGCCGTCGGGCCGCTCCTCCCAGTTCTCGGTCTCCACCGTCAGCTGGTAGGGCAGCTCCTGATGCAGCCTGCAGCGTCAGCTTCTCGCGGGTCATCTCCGCGGCGATCTGGCGCTGCGCCATGTCGGCGATCTGGTCCTCGGGGTAGAGCCACGGCCCCGGCGGCATCCGTTCCCCGAGCCATTCACGCAGATCCTGCACGCCGTAGCCCTTTTCCGCCGAAATCATGAAGGTCGCGGCGAAGGTGAAGGCCGCGTTGATCTCCGCACTCAGGGCCAGGAGCTTCTCGGCCTTCACCCGGTCGATCTTGTTGATCACCAGCCCGACCTTGGTCGTCGACGGCAACTGGTCGCCGAGGTTCCCGAGGATCGCAGCCACCCCCTCGGTCATCCCCCGATGCGCCTCGACCAGCAGCAGCACCACATCCGCATCCGACGCCCCCGCCCAGGCCGCCTTCACCATCGCCCGGTCGAGCCGGCGCCGCGGCCGGAACAGGCCGGGCGTGTCGATGAAGATGATCTGCGCCCGCCCCTCCATGGTGATCCCGCGGATGCGCGCCCGCGTGGTCTGCACCTTGTGGGTGACGATGGCGATCTTCGCCCCGACCATGCGGTTCAGCAGCGTCGACTTGCCGGCATTCGGCTCGCCGATCAGCGCCACGAGGCCGCAGCGGGTCTCGGTCTCGGTCATTCCTCGGCCTCCAGTCGGTCGAGCAGGAGGCGGGCCGCCTCCTGCTGGGCGGCACGCTTCGAGGGCGCACCGGCCTCGGCCCGCGCGCCGGTCTCGAGCGCCACCGCCACGGTGAAATGCGGCGCATGGTCCGGGCCGCTCCGGTCGAGATCGAGATAATCCGGCGGCGGCAGCCCGCGCGCCTGCGCCCATTCCTGCAGCGCCGTCTTGGCATCGGGCCGCTGGTCCGGCGCCGCCGCGATCCGTGCCCGCCAGTGCCGCAGGATCAGCGCCCGCGCCGCCTCGAGCCCCGCATCGAGATAGACCGCGGCGATCACCGCCTCCATCGCATCGCCGAGGATCGCCTGCTTGCGCCGCCCGCCGGTCAGCATCTCCGAGCGCCCCATCCGGAGCGCCGCCCCGAGATCGATCTCCGTGGCGATCTCGGCGCAGGTCTCCTTGCGCACCAGCGCGTTGAAGCGCGGCGCCAGCCGCCCCTCCTCGGCCTCCGGATCCTGCGCGAGCAGCGCCTCGGCGATCACGAGGCCGAGCACCCGATCCCCGAGAAACTCGAACCGCTGGTTCTGCGCGCCGCCGCCCATCGACGGATGCGTGAGCGCCTCCACCAGAAGCTCGGGCCGGGCGAAATCGTGGCCGAGCCGGGCCGCGGCCTCGACCATGGTCCGGCTCAGCTTCAATCGATCCTCACGAAGAAGCGGTCCGGCCGCCAGGTCCAGAAGGCCAGCATCGACGAGCCGGCCGAGGAGAAGATCACCCGGTCGGCGCGGCCGACGAGATTCTCGAACGGCACGGTCCCGACCCCGCCGGTGGCGCGGTTGAAGCGGCTGTCCATCGAATTGTCTCGGTTGTCGCCCATGAAGAAGAACTCGCCCTCGGGCACCGTGAAGATCGGCGTCGAATCCCCGAAGCCGTCATCGATGTTCAGGATCGCATGCTCCTGACCCTCGGGCAGCGTCTCGATGAAGCGCGGCTTCTCGCAGTCCTCGCCCGGACCGACCGGACGGTTGGCACAGCGCGGCATCGAGCGCATCGGCCCCTGCGGCGCGTTCGCCTCGAGGAACACGCCGTCCGGCGTCTGCGGCAGCGCCTCGCCATTGATGTAGAGCACGCCCCCGACCATCTGCACCGTGTCGCCCGGCAGGCCAACCAGCCGCTTGATGTAATCGGTGCCGTTGACCGGATGCTTGAACACCACCACGTCGCCGCGCTCGGGCTCGCGCCCGAGGATGCGCCCCGGGATCGGGCAGATCGAGAACGGGCAGGAATGCCGCGAATAGCCGTAGGCCATCTTGTTGACGAAGAGGAAATCCCCGATCAGCAGCGTCGGCTTCATCGAGCCCGACGGGATCCAGAACGGCTGGAAGAACAGCGTCCGGATCACCCCGGCGAGCAGCAGCGCATAGACGATGGTCTTGATCAGCTCGACGAACCCGCCCTTGGCCTTGCTCTTGGTCGACATGGGTCCGTCCGTGTTCGATGCTGATGGCAGGAAGCCGCGGAACCCGCGCCCGCACGCAAGCCCGCCTTGTCGCGCCTGCCCCGGAAGGTGTCAAGGCAGGGGCTTGGGGAACACACGGCGTTGATCGCGCGGCACGTCACAAGCGGCCCGCATGCCATCACCCGCCACACCCCTCCCGGAACCGAGCCGAAGGCGCCGGGCGAGCGCATGCCCGCCTCGGAACGAAACGCCGCCGCTCCGGTCACACCGGGCCGCGGCCGCGTTTCACGGGATCCGGCCTTCCAGCAGGATCGCCCGCGAATGCGAGGCGAATTCGCGCCGCCAGAGGACCGCAAGCGTCAGGACGGTCGCGAGGATCAGGGCGGCGGGACCCAGCAGCCACGCCATCGCCGCCAGCGCGAAATACATCGCCCTGAGCCCCCGGTTGAAGTTCTTGGCGGCGTGGATGTTGATCTCGGCGGCGCGGGCGGCGCGGCTGTAGGCCAGCGGACTCTGGTCGTTCGGGGCCGAGGCCATGACCACGGCGCAGTATCCGAACAGCCGGTTGGACCAGATGAACTTCAGGAAGGCGTTGGCGAGAAAGGCGAGGATCAGGATGATCTTCGCGTTCCAGATCATCACTGGGGCATCGAGCGCGAAGTCCTCCGCCACCGACAGCAACCGCTCGGTATTTCCGATCAGGGCGAGGCCGCCGCCGAGGGCGATCAGGCAGGCCGAGGCGAAGAAGGCGGTGCCGTCACGCAGGCTGGCGAGGATCGTGGCATCGAAGATGCGCGGGTCGCGGGTCGGGAACTGCTTCATCCATTCGCGCCGGTAATCGGCCATCAGCACGGCGACGGAGGGACGGCTCGCATTCGGCCGCTCGATGATCGCGCCGATCGCCAGCCAGGCGAGCACGAAGAGGCCCAGAGCGACGGCGTCGGCCGGACCGAAGAAGCGGAGGCGCTCGAAAAGATCCATGGCGACTGTCTAGCGAGGTTGCCTGCCGCTTGCCAGAGAGGGACGGGTCAGGAACACACACCCCTGACGCCCCTCACGCAAGCCGCGCATAGACATCCCCCGAATTCGCCGCCTCCGGCAACCCCGCGACTTCGTCGAGCAATTCCGCGGCCCCGATCCAGCGCGCGTGCCGTAGCCGGTGCTCCTCCCCGAGACTGAGGTTGAATTCGTACCGCCCGAGTGCGGCCAGCCGCGCAAGGCAGCCCCGCGCCACGCCGCGCTGCAACGTCGTGAACTCGAAGGACAGCGCCGGCACCGGCTGGCTCAGCCCCGCCAGCACCTCCGCCTCGTGCCCCTCCACGTCGATCTTCACGAAATCGGGGCGGCCATGCTCCGCGATCAGCCGGTCGAGGGTCGTCACCGGCACCCGGATCGTCCGGTCCCAGACCTCGCCCCGCCAGCCCGCCCCGGCGGCGGCCGCCGCCACCAGATCGGCGGAGGCCGTCGAGACCGTCGGATTGGCCGAGTTCACATGCAGCGCGATCTCCCCCGCCTCGGACCCCGCGGCCGCGCAGACCAGCACCACCCTCGGATCGCGGCCTTGGATCAGCCGCAAGGCGCGGAACACCCGCGGCTGCGGCTCCAGCGCCACCACAAGCCGGGCCCCGCACCGCAGGAAGCTCGCCGTCCGGTCGCCGACATGCGCCCCGACATCGAAGGCGAGCCCGCCCGCGGGGACGAATTGCGCGTTCAGCCGATCCATCCGCTGGGTCCGCGCCGCATCGCGATAATAGACGTCGAGCGACCGCCCGATCGCCGATCTCCCGCCCCGCACCGGCCCCGCCGCCATCATCCGCCCCGCATATGTGATGCGCATCATCTTTGCGCAAACGATCTTTCCGGAGCCGTTCCGCCCATGTACCGCCTCCGCCGGATTGTACGTACAGAATCCGTACGGGAAACATACAGGATGCAGACGGCCGTTTTGCGGCCTCAACCGGTCTCCGGCACCGCCTCGATCACCACGAAGGCCTGCGCCCATGGATGGTCGTCGGTGAGCGTCACATGCACCGCAGCCCGGTGTCCCGGCGGCGTCATGACCGCCAGCCGCTCGGCGGCCCAGCCGGTCAGGACCATGGTCGGCTGGCCGCTGCGGACGTTAACCACCCCCATGTCCCGCCAGGCGATTCCCATCCGGAGACCGGTCCCGAGCGCCTTCGAACAGGCCTCCTTCGCCGCCCATCGCTTGGCGTAGGTCTCGACCGTCAGCAGTCTCCGATCCGCCGTCGCCCGCTCCCGCTCGGTGAAGACCCGGCCGAGGAATCGCTCGCCGAAACGGTCGATCGTTCCCTGAATTCGCTCGATATTCGCGAGGTCCGCCCCGATGCCGAGGATCATTCGGGCGTCTCACGCAAGCGCATCGCGGGCGGTCTCCTCTAGCAGTTCGATCCGCAGCCGCCGGCTCGGCCTTCAGGTTCACCCGGCCCATCCTGATCACAGATGCCCGACGCCCCGCAAGTCTCGAAAGGGCCGGATCGCGCGGGCGGAACCGACAGCAGTCGAACCGCCCGAGCGCAGGAGACACGATGCCGAGCCCCTCGGGGCGACGAAACTCCCGAAAAAATTGACGAACCCCGTGGCAGCGCCGACTCGCTCCGTAGCACCTGCCACCCGCACCTCAGCGCCGCATCGACCGTGCCGACTTGACATCGACAGTCATTTGCCCCGGAGCAACCCGGGCGCGCGTGGCGGATGCTTGCGGGCCCGGGCTCACGCGCCGCCCGCCCGCGCTTCGTCCATCAGCGCGCGCATCCGGTGGATGGCGGGCTCGAGCCCGGTGAAGATCGCCTCGCCAATCAGGAAATGGCCGATATTGAGCTCGCGCAACTCCGGGATCGCGGCAATCGGCGCCACGTTGTCGAAGGTCAGGCCGTGCCCCGCATGGACCTCGAGGCCAAGATCGGCGGCGAAGGCCGACATGTCGGCGAGCCGGGCCAGTTCGCGCTCCTGCGCCGCGGCGTCGCCCTCGATTCCGTATTCACACCAGGCGCCGGTGTGAAGTTCGATCACGGGTGCGCCGATGCGATGCGCCGCCTCGATCTGGCGACGATCGGCGGCGATGAAGATCGACACCCGGCAGCCGGCCTCGCGCAGCGGCCCGATGAAATGGGCCAGCCGGTTCTCGTCGTTCGCGACTTCGAGACCGCCCTCGGTAGTACGTTCCTCGCGCCGCTCGGGCACGATGCAGACCGCATGCGGCCGGTGGCGCAGGGCGATGGCCTGCATCTCGTCGGTAGCGGCCATCTCGAAGTTGAGGGGCAGGGTGAGCTGCGCCATCAGCCCTTCGATGTCGGTGTCGGTGATATGCCGGCGATCCTCGCGCAGATGGGCCGTGATGCCGTCGGCGCCGGCGGCCTCGGCGAGCTTGGCCGCGCGGATCGGATCGGGCCATGGACCGCCACGGGCGTTCCGCACGGTGGCGACGTGGTCGATGTTGACGCCGAGGCGCAGCTTGCCCCGGCCGGTCGGTTCGGTCGTCATGTCTGTTGCCTGTATTTGGTCGGAACGCTCTTCGAACCAGTATAGCCGTGCAGAACCTGCTCGCCAGCCGTGCTTTCTTCGAGCCGCCTCTGGGCGCGGCGCAGGCGGGTGCGCTTGAGGAGCCGGGCCCGCCGGGCGCGCTGATAGGCCCCGATGATGGGCCGCACGACGTAGTAGCAGGCGATCGCGACCACGAGGCCGGGCATCAGGCCACCGACCAGATAGGGCCACAGGACATCCTGCAGGAAGAGCGCGATCTTGCCCCATTGCGGCTCTCCGTAGCCGAAAAGGCTCGTGAAGCTTTCCCAGAGACCGGAGAGGAAAGCCCCGAACGCATCCGAGATCCGGCTGAAGTCGCGCCCCGTCGCACCGAAGCCGAGGATCCGCCGGCCCAGCGCCAGCGAGACCGAGGCGATGATCGGGAAGGTAAGCGGATTGCCGATGGCGGTCCCGATGATGCTGGCGAGGATATTGGCGCGCAGCATCCGCGCAAGGCCGATGGCAAGCAGGATGTGCAGCCCGAAGAGGGGGGTGAACGACGAGAAGGCGCCACAGGCGAAGCCCAGCGCGATGCGCTCGGGGGTGTCGGGGAGCCGGCGGATACGGTGGCCGAGATACTCGATGCCGCGCCGCCAGCCCCGTGCCGGATAGAGCACGTGCCAGACGCGGTTGAGGAAGGGCGGCTTGTTGCGTCGCTTGAAGACCATGACTTCCAGGCGTCCCGCCGTTCCGCGACGTGCTCGGTTTCCGGTTCAGCCCGCGCCGGGCTTCTACTGCGTGCCGCTCGACCGGGTGCGGTAGCGGCGCACCTTCGCCACGTCCGAATCGGCATCGATGGCAGTCAGCACATGGGTCAGATGTTCCATGTCGCGGACTTCGATATCGACGATCATACGATAGAAATCGGGTTTACGTTCGGTAAAGTCGATGTTGGTGATGTTGGCATGCTGCTCGCCGATCAGCGTGCAGATCCGCCCCAGCACCCCGGAATCGTTGGCCATCGTGATCTCGATGCGCACCTCGTGGTCGGCGCGGGAATGGCCGTCCGACCAGCGCAGGTCGATCCATCGATCGGGCTCGTCCTCGTAGTGCACCAGTTCCGCGCAGTCGATCGCATGGATGGTGACCCCCTTTCCCCGAACGGTGATGCCGACGATCCGCTCTCCGGGGATGGGGTTGCAGCAGGGTGCGGGAGTTGCCTCCTGTCCGGTGCCGAGGCCGATCACCACCGGACCGCCGGCATCCCGCGCCGGGGAGAGATCCGCGTCGCGCACCAGTTCGGGATAGAGCATCGCGACCAGCTCCTTGCCGGTCATCTCGGCCGCGCCGAGCCGCGCGAGCACGTCGTCGCCCTCGTCGAGACCGAACCGCTTCGCTGCGGCGGCCATCGCCTTGTCGCTCGCCTTCTTGCCGACCCGCTCGAGCGCCACCCGGGCGATCTCGCGGCCGAGCCAGACCTGGGTCGCGCGCTGCTCGCCGCGCAGGCTCCGGCGTATGGCGGATTTCGCCCTGCCGGTCACGACCATGTCCTCCCAGGAGGGCTGCGGCCGCTGGCCCTCGGCGCGAATGATCGTCACCGACTGCCCGTTGCGGAGCCGCGTCCAGAGCGGCACCCGATGCCCATCGACCTTCGCGCCGACACAGCTGTCACCGATGCGGGTGTGGATGGCGTAGGCGAAATCGATCGGGGTGGCGCCGCGCGGCAGCTTCACCACCTCGCCTTTCGGCGTGAAGCAGAACACCTGGTCCTGGAACATCTCCAGCTTGACGTGTTCGAGGAAATCCGCCGAATCCTCGGCATCTTCCAGGCCCTCGGTGATGGTGTTGAGCCACAGGAACGGATCGACCGCGAAGGGGTTCTCGAAGCGCTCGCCGTCGCGATAGGACCAGTGGGCCGCCACGCCGGTCTCGGCCACCGCATGCATCTCCTGGGTGCGGATCTGCACCTCGACCCGCTTGCCGTCGCGCCCCGAGACCGTGGTGTGGATCGAGCGGTAGCCGTTGGACTTGGGCTGGCTGATGTAGTCCTTGAACCGCCCCGGCACCGCTGTCCAGCGCCGGTGGACCGCGCCCAACGCCACGTAGCAGCTCTCGACGTCGTCGGTGATGATCCGGAAGCCGTAGATGTCCGACAGCCGCGAGAAGCTTTCCTTCTTCTCCTCCATCTTGCGCCAGACCGAGAACGGCTTCTTTTCCCGCCCGAATACCTCGGCGCGAACGCCCGCGGCATCGAGCACGGCGCGTATGTCTTCGGTGATCTTCGGGATGACGTCGCCGGTCTCGCGCCGCAGGGTCACGAAGCGCCGGATGATCGACTTGCGCGCTTCTGGATTGAGGATGCGGAAACCGATGTCCTCGAGCTCGTCGCGCATCCACTGCATGCCCATCCGGCCGGCGAGCGGCGCGTAGATCTCCATGGTCTCGCGGGCCTTGCGCGCCTGCTTCTCGATCCGCAGGTGGCGGATGGTGCGCATGTTGTGCAGCCGGTCGGCAAGCTTGACCAGCAGCACCCGCAGATCCTTCGACATCGCCATCAGGAGCTTGCGGAAGTTCTCGGCCTGCGCATCCTCAACCGAAGAAAGCTGCAGGTTGGTGAGCTTGGTCACCCCGTCGACCAGCTGCGCGACCTCGTCGCCAAAACGCAGGGCGATCTCCGAATAGGTCGAGCCGGTGTCCTCGATGGTGTCGTGCAGGAGCGCCGTGATGATCGAGGCGTCGTCGAGCTTTTGTTCGGCCAGCAGCATCGCCACCGCGACCGGATGGCTGAAATAAGGCTCGCCGCTCGAGCGGAACTGTCCCTCGTGCATGCGCCGCCCGTATTCATAGGCGGCGGCGATAAGGCCGGAATCCGAGGCCGGATTGTAGGCAGATACCATATCGGTGAGCGCGTGCGCCGCGACGGGTGGAATTGCGCCGCCGATCGCGGCTGCGTTTCCCGAGACTGCAGGCTCGCCGGGCGGTGTCAGTTCTCGCCCTGCGCTTTCATGAGCTCGCGCAGCAGACGCTCCTCGGACATGTCGTCCTCGGCCGGAACGTCCCGGTTTCCGGCGAGCAGGGTCATCACGTCGTCTTCCGGCTCGTCGATCTCGATCTGGCGCTGGTGGCTCTCGATCGCATCCTCGCGAAGCGCATCGGCGGTCAGCGTCTCCTCCGCGATCTCCCGCAATGCGACGACAGGGTTCTTGTCGTTGTCGCGATCGACGGTAAGGGGCGCGCCGGCGGCAAGTTCACGCGCCCGGTGCACGGCGAGCATGACGAGCTCGAACCGGTTGGGAACCTTGTCGACGCAATCTTCTACGGTTACGCGGGCCATCGCGACCTCCAGTGGAATCCGGTATGCGGAAAGTGCAGTGTGTACTGCGCGGGCGAACGGGTTGCAAGCCCTACGAAGGAGAGGCCTCGGTCACAGCGGTGTCACCGCGTCCCGGTCTTCCGGAGGCAGGGTGGCCAGAAGCTCCGCGGCGGTCCGGTCAAGCAGCGGGTGGCGCCAGCCCGGCGCGATCTCGGCCAGCGGAACCAGTACGAAAGCGCGCTCCTGCAGGCGCGGATGGGGCAGCATCAGCCCGTCGGGCGGCGTCGCGCGCGCCTCGGGCGGCAGATCGATCCAGCGCCGCAACGTCGCGGCATCGGGTTCGATCCGATCGCCCGCGGCCAGAAGATCGAGGTCGCAGACACGCGCCGCCCAGCGCGGTCCCCGCTCCCGTCCGAGCCCGTGCTCGACCCCGTGGAGATCTGCCAGAAGCTCGGCCGGCGCTATCGACACGTCGAGCATCGCGGCGCCATTGACGAAGTCGGGGCCGGTGCCTGCAGGAAAGGCCGGAGTTCGATACCAGCCGCTTCGCGAGCGGACCCGGTGGCCTCGCGCGGCAATCGCTTCGAGCGCCCTTTCGAGGGTCTCGCACGGCGGTACGCCGCCCGGCCCCGGCAAGTTGGCGCCGAGTGCAACTGCGACTAGCATGTGATCTTTTCCTCGAGGTTGCGGCAAAGGCGGCTTTTCAACGCGCTTGTCTGCTTTTATAACCGGTCCGATTGGTCGGCATACCTATTCACCCGCGTCGGCGTGCTTCCCAGGATGCGTCGCTCCGATGGGGCGCATTCATTGATACGACAACGACCTGCATACAAAGGACGAAAAAAATGTTCTACAGGGACGAGCGGTTGGCGCTGTTCATCGACGGCGCAAATCTCTACGCGGCCGCACGGGCCCTCGGCTTCGACATCGATTACAAGCTCCTGCGGACGGAGTTCATGCGGCGCGGAAAATTGCTGCGCGCCTTCTACTACACGGCACTTCTCGAGAACGAAGAGTATTCGCCGATCCGCCCGCTCGTCGACTGGCTGAACTACAACGGCTTCGCCATGGTCACCAAGCCGGCCAAGGAATTCACCAATTCGCAGGGCCGCCGCAAGGTGAAGGGCAACATGGATATCGAGCTTGCTGTCGACGCGATGGAAATCGCCCCGCGCGTCGATCACATCGTGTTGTTCTCCGGCGATGGCGATTTCCGTCCGTTGGTGGAATCGCTGCAGCGCCAGGGCGTGCGGGTCTCGGTCGTCTCGACCATCCGCACCTCGCCGCCGATGATCGCCGACGAATTGCGCCGCCAGAGCGACAACTTCATCGAGCTCGACGAGCTGCGCGAAGTGATCGGCCGTCCGCCGCGCACCGAGAGCAACCCGCCCGCGACCGCCGACAGCGATCAGTGACCGGAGGCGGTCCGGCCATCAGGCCCGGAACCGCCCCGCGACTGCGACAGGTGCCCGCGGCTCGTGGCCTTCCGCCGCGACTGGCAGGCCCGCGAGCCCGGATGGTTCAACGGCGCAGTCTCTTCAGTCGGTGGCGGCGAAGAAGCTCGGCTCCTGATCCTCGGCCTCGCCCCGGGCCTGCGCGGCGCGAACCGCACCGGCATTCCCTTCACCGGCGACGCATCGGGCGCCATGCTCTTCATGGCGCTGGCGCGGACCGGTTTCGCCGAAGGCGCACCGGGGCCGGACGGCATCCCCGATCTGCACGAGGCGATGATCACCAATGTGGTCCGCTGCGTGCCGCCACAGAACCGCCCGGCCGCCGCCGAGATCGCCGCCTGCCGGCCGTTTCTGGCGGCGCGCCTCGCCGCCCTGCCGCGCTTGCGCGCCGTGCTCTGTCTCGGCGGTGTCGCGCATGCCGCGCTGACCGACGCCCTCGGCGCCCGGCGGCGCGACCATGCCTTCGCCCACGGCGCGCGGCACGAGATCGGCGGGCTTCGCGGTGTTCGACAGCTACCATTGCTCGCGGCTCAACACGAATACCGGACGGCTGACCGCCGGGATGCTCGACGCGGTGATGGCCTCCCTCCGCCGGGAGCTCGACGCACCTGGCGAGACCGCGTCGGATTGAGGCTTCATTCCCGCCCCGCCGGCACTGTAGGATGCCGCCGACCGAAACGAACACTGGCGAGGTTCATGTGTCCGATCCCCTGACCCTCTATCTGGCCGCGCCGCGCGGCTTCTGCGCCGGTGTCGACCGGGCGATCAAGATCGTCGAGATGGCGCTCGAGAAATGGGGCGCCCCGGTCTATGTGCGCCACGAGATTGTCCACAACCGCTTCGTCGTGGACGGCCTGCGCGACAAGGGCGCGGTCTTCGTCGAGGAGCTCGACGAGTGCCCGCCCGACCGGCCGGTGATCTTCTCCGCCCACGGCGTGCCGAAATCCGTGCCGGCCGAGGCCGAGGCGCGGCGGATGCTCTACATCGACGCGACCTGCCCTCTGGTCTCCAAGGTGCACATCGAGGCCGAGCGCCATCACGCCAACGGCCTGCAGATGGTGATGATCGGACATGTCGGCCATCCTGAGGTGATCGGCACGATGGGCCAGTTGGCCGATGGCGCCGTGCTGCTGGTCGAGACGGTTGCGGATGTGGCAAACCTCGCCCCGGACGATCCCGACCGCCTTGCCTTCATCACCCAGACCACGCTTAGCGTCGACGACACCGCCGACATCGTGGCAGCCTTGAAGGCGCGCTTTCCGGCAATCATCGGGCCGCACAAGGAAGACATCTGCTACGCCACCACCAACCGGCAGGAAGCCGTCAAGGCGATGGCGCCGAGGGTCGACGCGATGCTGGTCATCGGCGCGCCGAACTCGTCGAATTCCCAAAGGCTGGTCGAGGTCGGCAGCAAGGCCGGCTGCGCCTATTCGCAACTCGTCCAGCGCGCGACGGACATCGACTGGCGCGCCCTCGAGGGCATCCGCTCGGTCGGCATCACCGCCGGCGCCTCCGCACCCGAAGTGCTGGTAGACGAGGTGGTCGACGCCTTCCGTGCCCGCTATGACGTGACCCTCGCCCTCGTCGAGACCGCCCGCGAGGACGTCGAGTTCAAGGTGCCGCGCGTCCTGCGGGAGAAGGTGGCGTGAGCCGCGTCCCCTTCCCGGCGCTGTTTCTCGGCGGCGCCGGGCTGATCCCCTTCGCCTACGGCGTCGCCCTTCTCTTCGCCGAGCCCGGCGACCTCCTCGGCTTCGGCCTCATCGAGCCCAGCCCCGCCGGCGGCGTGAAGCTCCTGCAGGATTTCGGCGCGATCATCCTCGGCTTCATGGGCGGCTGCCTCTGGGGCTTCACCTCGGCACCGGGGCGGACGCCGTCGCTCGGACTTCTGGCCGCCACCATCGTCCCGGCCTTCATAGCCATCGTCGCCATGCGCCCCGACCCGGCGCTGAGCTGCCTCTGGCTCGCCTTCGGCTTCGTCGTGCTGCAAGCGATCGACCTCGTGTTCAGCCGCGCCGGCATCGCGCCGGAGTACTGGCTGAGCCTGCGCCTGCCGCTCACCGCCGGCGTGATCGCCTGCCTGCTGACCGGCGCACTCTATGGCTGAGACCCTCACGCTGCTGTCCATGCCCTCCTCGGGCAACAGCTACAAGATCCGGCTCCTCCTTTCCCTCTTGCGCAGGGACTATGCGCACGTGCCGCTCGAATATGGCACCCCGGAGCTTGCGACGGCGAAGGCGACGGGCCGGCTTCCGACCGGAAAGCTGCCGGTGCTGGAGCTCGGCGACGGCCGGATCCTTCCGGAATCGAACGCGATCCTGTGGTTCCTCGCCGAAGGAACCGCCTACCTGCCGCGGGATCCCTTCCTCCGCGCCCGAACCCTGTCCTGGATGTTCTTCGAGCAGAACCAGCACGAGACCACCATTGCCGTGCGCGCGGCCCTCCGCTGCTACCCGCATCGGGCCGCCGACGCGACCCCCGAACGGCTCGAAGCGCTTCTCGCGGCCGGCAACGCCGTGCTTGCGATCATGGAGGCGCATCTTTCCGGCCGCGACTGGCTCGAAGGCCCCGCGCCCACCGTCGCCGACATCGCGCTCTACGCCTACACCCACAGCGCCGGGAGCCGCGGCGGCTACGACCTTGCGGGGTTTCCCGCCCTCTCCGCCTGGCTCGCCCGCATCGCCGCCCTGCCCGGCCATGTCGGCCTCGAAGACCTGCCTTCATGACCGAGATCTTCGCCTATACCGACGGCGCCTGCTCGGGCAATCCCGGCCCGGGCGGCTGGGGCGTGCTGATGATCGCCCGCGACGGCGCTACGGTGCTGCGCGAGCGCGAGCTTTGCGGCGGCGCCTCCGAGACCACCAACAACCGCATGGAACTGATGGCCGCGATCGCCGCCCTCGAAGCCCTCGAGCGCAAGGCAGCACTCACCCTCGTGACCGACAGCGTCTATGTCCGCGACGGGCTCACGAAATGGATCCACGGCTGGAAGCGCAACGGCTGGAAGACCGCCGCGAAGAAGCCCGTGAAGAACGACGACCTCTGGAAGCGCCTCGACGCGGCGGCCGCGTCCCACGACGTGACCTGGGAATGGGTCAAGGGCCATGCCGGCCACCCGGAGAACGAACGCGCCGATGCGCTGGCCCGCGCCGGCATGGCCCCCTTCAAGCCCGAAAAAGCCGCGCAATGAGCTACACGCAGGCGCTCGACTTCGCCGCCGTCTTCGTCTTCGCCCTGACCGGTGGCCTCACGGCGAGCCGCGCCCAGCTCGATATCGTCGGCTTCCTGTTCATCGCCTGCCTCACCGCGGTCGGCGGCGGAACGGTGCGGGACCTCCTGCTGCGCCGCGACGAGGTGTTCTGGATCGCCAACCCAACCTACATCGCCGTGGCCTGCGCTGCGGCCCTCCTCGTCTTTCTCACCGCCCACCGCCTTGAATCGCGCTACCGGGCGATCCTCTGGCTCGACGCGCTGGCCCTCGCGGTCGCAGTGACAGCCGGCGTCTTCGCCGCGCGCCTCGCCGGTGTCTCGGAACCCGTCGTCGTCATCATGGGCGTGGCGACCGGCTGCTTCGGCGGTTTGATGCGGGACGTGGTCTGCAACGAGGTGCCGATGGTGCTGCGCCAGGGCGAGCTCTACGTCACCGCCGCGGCTGCGGGCGCCACGGTAGCCGTGCTGGTGGCACCCCTTACCGACTCCATTCCGGTGCTGATCGCCGTCTGCGCCGGCTCGACCTTCGCCCTGCGCGCGGGCTCGCTCGCCTTCGGCTGGCGGCTTCCGGTCTACAAGCCACGGGCCCCACGAACGAATCCGCCCCGGACAAATCCGCCGCGCCGCTAGTTCGCGCCGAGCACGGCACCCGGCGGCATCGCCTGCCCGCGCTGGAAGTCCTCCGCCCCGAGCGCGGCCTTCCCCGCGCGCTGCAGCCGCAGGAGCCGCAGCGCCCCACGCCCGCAGGCCACGGTCGGCGCGGCATCGAGCACCGTCCCCGGCGCGCCCTTCCCGTCGACCGGCGCGGCCAGCAGGAGCTTCACCCGCTCTCCGTCCAGCGTCGTCCAGGCCCCCGGAAACGGCGCCAGCCCCCGGATCAGCCGGTCGATCTCCCTGGCGGACCGCGTCCAGTCGATCCGCGCCTCGGCCTTGTCGATCTTCGCGGCATGGGTGACGCCGGCCTCGGGCTGCGGCACCGCGACCAGATCGTCGAGCCGGGTCGAGCGCCTCGACGATCAGCCCCGCCCCGAGCGCCGACAGCCGGTCGTGCAGATCGCCCGCCGTGTCCGCCGGGCCAATCGGCACCGTCCCGCGCAGCAGCACCGGCCCGGTATCGAGCCCGGCCTCCATCTCCATGATGCACACACCGGTCTCGGCGTCTCCGGCCATGATCGCCCGCTGGATCGGCGCCGCCCCGCGCCACCGCGGCAGAAGCGAGGCATGGATGTTGAGACAGCCGCGCCGCGGCGCCCCAAGCACCGCCTGCGGCAGGATCAGCCCGTAGGCCACCACCACCGCCAGCGTCGGCCTCCGAGCGCCGCGAACGCCGCCTGCTCGGCCGGATCGCGCAGGCTCGCGGGGCTCCTGCACCGGCAGACCGAGCGCCTCGGCTCGAAGCTGCACCGGGCTCGGACGCGGACGCTTGCCGCGTCCCGGCGGGCCGCGGCGGCTGGGTGTAGACACAGGCGATCTCGTGCCCGGCTTCCGACCAGCGCATCGAGCGCCGGAAACCGAGAAATCGGGCGTTCCCATGAAGATGAGCCGCATCGGCAGAGCCTCCGGAGACGGACGGGCGCATCAGACCCGGGCGCGCTCTTTCTTGAGCTTTTTCATCCGGTTGGTGATCATCGTGCGCTTCACCGTGCCGAGATAGTCGATGAAGAGCTTGCCGTCGAGATGATCGATCTCGTGCTGGACGCAGACCGCCGGGCGGCCGTCGAACTCCGCCTCGTGCGTCGCGCCGTCGAGCCCCAGCCAGCGTAGCCGGAGCGACGCGGCCCGGGTCACGTCGGCGAACACGTCCGGGATCGACAAGCAGCCCTCCTCGCTGATCGCGAGCTCCTCCGAAAGCTCGAGGATCTCGGGATTGAGAAAGACCTGCGGTGTCGGCTCGTCCTCGGGTCCGGCGCAATCCATCACGAAGACCCGCTTCAGCACGCCGACCTGCGGGGCGGCGAGCCCAATTCCGGGCGCATCGTACATCGTCCCGAACATGTCATCGGCCAGTCGCGCGAGGTCGGTGTCACCCGCGGCGACCGGCTCGGCCAGCTTGCGCAGCCGTGGATCGGGATGGATCAGGATCGGACGGATCGTCATGGGCCGCACTTAGGCGATGGCCGCGATCTTGACAAGATGGCCGGACCCGGCGCCCATGGCGCCGCACCGCAGGATCCGGGAGACCCCATGTTCCACTTCGATGAGATCATCGATCGCCGCCGCAGCCATTCCGACAAATGGGACTGCATGGAGCGCTTCTATGGCGTCTCGCCGGAGGACGGATTGCCGATGTGGGTCGCGGACATGGATTTCCGCTCGCCACCGGAGGTCAACGCGGCCATCGCCGCGGCGGCCGCCCACGGCATCCACGGCTATTTCGGCGACGAGTCCGAATATCTCGCGGCCATAACCGGCTGGATGCGGCGCCGCCACGGCTGGGAGGTGGACCCGGAGGCGATCGCCACCACCAACGGCGTGGTCGCCGGCGTGGCGCATTGCGTCCGCGCCTTCTCCGAGCCGGGCGACGGGGTGATCCTGTTCACCCCGGTCTATCACGCCTTCTCCCGGATCGTGAAAGCCAACGGCCGCGAAATCGTCGAATCGGTTCTGGCCGAGCGCGACGGCCGATACGAGATGGATCTCGACGCCCTCGCGAGCCAGCTCACCGGCCGCGAGAAGCTGGTGATCTTCTGCTCGCCGCACAATCCCGGCGGCCGCATCTGGGACGCCGACGAATTGCGCGCCGTCGCCGCGTTCTGCCGGGAGCACGATCTGATCCTGGTCAGCGACGAAATCCATCATGACATCGTCTTTCCCGGCGAAAAGCATGTGGTCATGCCGATGGCCGCCCCCGAGAGCGTCGACCGGCTGGTGATGCTCACGGCGGCGAGCAAGGTGTTCAACATGGCCGGCGGCCTGACCGGCAACGCCATCATCCCCGACCCTGCCCTGCGCGCCCGCTTCGATGCCGCCCATCGGGCGACCGGCAAGACAGTCAACCGGATCGGCGTGATGATGGTCACCGCCGCCTATGCCCACGGTGATGCCTGGGTCGATGCGCTCTGCACCTATCTCGCGAAGAACGCCGCGATCTTCGAGGCCGGCCTCGCCGCCATCCCCGGCGTGCGGCTGACACCGATGCAGAGCACCTATCTGGCCTGGGCCGACTTCCGCGGCACCGGAATCGACCAGGCCGGGCTGAACGACCGCGTGCGCGGCCGCGCACGGATCGCTCCGAGCGATGGCCCGACTTTCGGCACCGGTGGCGAAGGCTTTTTGCGCTTCAACCTCGGCACCCAGCGCGCCCGCGTCGAGGAAGCCGTCGCCCGGCTTCAGGAGGCGTTCTCCGACCTGCAATGAGACACGCCGCTCCGGTACGGGCGGCCGCCTGCGCCGGAGAGGTCCGACAAACCCGCTCACGACTCGTTTAAGGTTTTTTCCTTGAGGACCAATGAATTGCTTTTGGTCCTAGCTGGGACCAACGGAAACACCCCTCCGGACAGCCGTACCGGTCCCGTCAGAACATGACACAGTCCGGCGCCGCCGGCAGCGCATCCATGCCCGGCGGAAGCGTTGGCGTGTACTCGAATGACGCGATCATCGCCCCCACGTCGAAGGCAACGAAGATCTGGTTCGACCCCTGCCGGATCGCGATCCCCTCGGGGTCCATCCCGTATCCCCCGAGCGGCGCCGTCGCCAGCAGCCGGCCCGCCGCATCAAACTCGTAGAGGCTGTTGGTCCCCTCCATGTCATCGACGATCAGGAGATGCCCGGTCCGCGGATCCCGCGCGATCCCCTGCGCCTCCCGCAAGGGCGGATCGAGCGTCATCGTGTCGATCCTGCGGATCAGCGTCCCGTCGGGAGAATACCAGCTCAGCCATTCCGGATCGTCCTCGACGGTGATGATCGAACCGTCCGCATCGATCGCGATCCCCTCGGTATCGGTCCAGCCCTCCGAACTCGCGAAGGGCGCCGCCAGCGGCTCGCCCCGCTTCGAGAGCCGCTGGAAGCTCCCAGCCCCGTCCGCGACCAGAAGGTTCTCGCCCTCAAGCGAGATCGCCTTTATCCGCCGCAGATCCGATGCGACCCGCGCGATCTCCCGCCCGTCGAGCGTGACAAGGATCGCCTCCGGCCCTTCATTCGCGATCCAGAGACCGCAGAAATCCGGGTCATAGTCGAGACTCGACGGCCGATCGAGCCGGTAGCTGTCGGTCAGCACCAGATCGAGCGCCGGTGCGGGCGTGCCGATGCCCAGGGCAATCGCAATCAGAATGGTTCGACCCACGGAACAACCCTCCTCCGACTGTTCCTGAAGCTGGGGCTGCTCTACGCGCGGTCAACCTTGAGTAGGGCCGGACCTGCCGCGCCATTTGACAGTGTGCAGTGCAGCATAATATCAGAAGCGCAACCGCAACTTTGCGTTTCGCGTCCCCGCAGGAGAGCCTCCACATGAGCTTCACGATCCCGCCAAGCCCGCCAGCCCGCCCAAACCGCTGCCAGCTCTTTGGGCCGGCCTCCAACACCAAGCTTTTCGAGAAGATGGCGGCCTCGGCGGCGGATGTGGTCAATCTCGATCTCGAGGACAGCGTTTCGCCGTCGGACAAGGAAATGGCCCGGGCCTGCGCCATCAAGGCGATCGACGAGGTGGACTGGGGCAACAAGACCTTGTCGGTCCGGATCAATGGGCTCGACACGCCCTACTGGTACCGCGACGTGGTCGATCTGCTGGAGCAGACCGGCGACCGGCTCGACCTGATCATGATCCCCAAGGTCGGTGCTGCTGCCGACCTCTATGCCGTCGATGCGCTCGTTAGCGCGATCGAGGTCGCGACGGGCCGCAAACGCCGTCTTGGCTTCGAAGCCATCATCGAGACCGCGTCCGGTTTCACGAATGTCCGCGAGATCGTGAGGGGCAGCCCGCGGTTGCAGGCGCTCTCGCTCGGTGCGGCCGACTACGCGGCCTCGATGGGGATGCAGACCACCGGGATCGGCGGCACGCAGGAAAACTATTACATGCTTGCGCCGAAGGAGACCGGCGACCGCGAGACCCGGCACTATTCAGATCCATGGCACGGCGTTACCTGCGACATCGTCGCAGCCTGTCGCACCCATGGCATCCTTCCGGTCGACGGTCCGTACGGCGACTTCTCCGATGACGAGGGCTTCATCGCACAGGCACACCGCGCTGCCACGCTCGGCATGGTCGGAAAATGGGCCATCCACCCAAAGCAGATCGCGCTGGCCAATCAGGTCTTCACACCCACCGAGGCGGCCGTGAACGAGGCTCGCGAGATTCTCGCCGCGATGGAGAAGGCCAAGGCGGAGGGGCAGGGTGCCACGACTTACAAGGGCCGCCTGATCGACATCGCCTCGATCAAGCAGGCGCAGGTGATCGTCGACATGGCCGAAAAGATCGCCAACTGAGCCGGGCCGCGCGCGGGGCGCCGCTCAGGCCAGCGGCGCCCAAAGTTCGGTCACCAGATCCTCCGGCAGTGTATCGGTCGGATCGTTGAGGTAGAGTTCGAAACTCGGGGCGTCCGAGGGAGTCCGACCGGTCGCACTCATGCCGTCGCCATAAAGGTAGGCCCAGGCCTCGGGCAGGCCGGCATAAGGACCCTGCAGCCGCAGCATCGCGTGGGGACCGGCTGCAAGGGTCAGAACCTCGAGGGTCGGCGGACTAGTCACCCCAGCCGGTACCTGCACTCCGGCGAAGGCGCGGAGATCGGCCGGCGCAACCCGGCCGGGATCGTCGAAATAGACTCCGATCATCGCCTCGATGCGCGGTAGCAGCCCGGCCTCGCCGATGGCGTCGAACATCGCCGCGAAGACGGGCCCGATCTCTGGATAGGGACCGCGGTGCGGCAGACCCAGGAGGGTCCGTTCGGGGCCTTGAACGACCTTCAGCTGATACATCGCGTTCTCCCGATACGGTTGCGGACGCAGCATATCACGACCCGCGCGCCGCGCCGATTGCGCCCGGTCATGATTTCGGGGTAATTCGGGCCGGGTTCAACAGAGGTGCGGCGGTGCAGACCTATCTCGACTTCGAAAAGGGCCTTGCCGAGATCGAGGGCAAGGCGGAGGAGCTTCGCGCACTCGCGCGCAAGAATGCCGAGATGGACGTCGAGAGCGAGGCGGCGGCGCTCGACAGCAAGGCGTCGAAACTGCTGGACGATCTCTACGGCAATCTTGACGCCTGGCGAAAATGTCAGGTGGCGCGGCACCCGGATCGGCCGCATTGCCAGGACTTTATCGAGGCCCTGTTCACCGACTGGACACCGCTCGCCGGCGACCGGAACTTCGCGGACGATCTTGCGATAATGGGCGGGCTGGCCAGGCTCGAGGATCGGCCCGTGATGGTGATCGGTCAAGAGAAGGGCAACGACACCAAGAGCCGGATCGAGCGGAATTTCGGAATGGCGCGGCCTGAAGGCTACCGGAAGGCCATCCGGCTGATGGATCTCGCCGACCGCTTCGGGTTGCCGGTAATCACGCTCGTCGACACCCCGGGGGCGTATCCCGGCAAGGGTGCGGAGGAGCGCGGCCAGGCCGAGGCGATCGCCCGCTCGACCGAGAAATGCCTGACGCTCGGCGTGCCCATCGTTTCGGTCATCATCGGCGAGGGCGGCTCTGGCGGGGCCGTGGCGCTCGCCACCTCCGACCGCCTCGCAATGCTCGAACACTCGATCTATTCGGTGATTTCGCCGGAAGGCTGCGCCTCGATACTCTGGAAGGATGCCGAGAAAATGCGCGAGGCCGCGGCCGCCCTGCGGCTGACAGCGCAGGACCTGCTCGCCCTCGGTGTCGCCGACCGGATCATCCCGGAACCCCGTGGCGGCGCGCAGCGCGACAAGCACTCGGCGATCAGCGCCGTCGGCGAGGCGATCGGTGCGATGCTGGGTGAGTTGGACGGGCTGCGCGGCGACGCCCTGCGCGACGCGCGCCAGCGCAAATATCTCGAAATGGGCCGGACCTCACTGGTCGGCTGAGAACCGGTCCGGATCGAACCCTGCCTCGCGCATCAACCGGTCGGAGTTCTGCTCCACCGCAGCTTCCATGCGCGCCATGAATTCGGGGATCGGCAGGCCTGACGGAATCGGTTCGAGGAATTCGATCACGGCATGGCCCGGCTTGCGATGACGGCTGCGCCGGGACCAGAACACACCCACATTCGTCGCGACCGGAACACAGGGCTGGCCGCGCCGTTCGTAGAGCACGCCGGCCCCGATCTTGTAGGGCAGCTTCGCGCCCGGCAGCACCCGCGTGCCCTGCGGATAGATCAGGAGCTGGCTCGCGGCCTCGGCACTCTTTTCGGCGTGCGCGACCATGTCCTTCATGGCCTGGCCCTTCTTGCCCCGAGCCACCGGTGTCGAGCCGACCCGGGTTGCATAGAAGCCGAAGATCGGCGCCCATTTCAGCTCCTTCTTCATGATCGCCTTCATCCTCGGCAGCGCATGCATCAGGAGGAGGATGTCGAGAAAGGATTGGTGCTTGGCACAGACGATGACATTGCCCTCCGGCACAGAACCGCGCACTTCGGTTCGCAGGCCGCAGATCACGCGCAACAGCCACAGCACCCAGCGGCAATAGGTCTTGCAGGCCCAGTAGGCGCCATCCTGCGACCAGATCGCGGCCGGTGCGAAGGCGATCCCCATCACCAGCATCGAGGAATACATGAGGAAGTCGAAGATGAGCGAGCGCAGCAGCAGCATCGGGCAGCGGTCTCCTTGATGTCAGCTCCAGCGACGGAGCGCACGACGCACGGCACGACCCGTAGCGAGACGGGCGACAAGTGCCACCGCGACCGGTACCAGCGCGAGGATCAACCAGTGCCAGCCCTGTGGCCCGATGCCAACCAGGAAGAAGCCAGGCTCGCTGGCAGGAGGCAGGAGTGCCAGCAGGATCAGCCCGACCACGCCACCGACCAGCGCGCCCTGCAGCGCGCGCACCACGTAACGGCGGGTGAAGGCGCCGCTAATGTAGCGATCCCGCGCGCCCACCTGCCGGAGCGTCCGGATCGCCTGGCCGTTGGAGGCAACTGCAGCATGGGCCGCGAGACCGAGCACGCCCGCAAGCACGGCGACCAGCAGGGCGAAACTCGCGAAGGCAAAGAGCCGCAATCGCTCGGCTGTGGTCACCAGCGAGGCACGCCACGCTCCGTGATCATCATAAACGGCCGCCGGCGCCTCCGCCTGCAGCCGCAGGATGAGACTGTCGATGTTGAGCCGCCTCGGATCGGTCGCGACCTCGATCAGCAGCGGAAGAGGCAGGCTGTCGAGAGCCGCTTCGGACCCGAGCCAGGGTTCGAGCAGGGCATGCTGTTCTTCGACCTCGATCATCCGCACGCCGCGAACGCCCGGTGTAGTGCGCAGGACGTCGAGCGCGGCGCGGGCCTGTTCCTCGACATCTTCGCCGGCCCCGAGGATCTGCAGCGTGGCGGTATCGGCGAGCTCGCCTTCCCAGGTCTCCGCCAGCCGGCCTGCGGCCAGAGCGAGCGCAAGCACCAGGATCGCGAAGAACGACATGACGGCCGAAAGCAGCCCCACCGAACGGGCCGAATGCGCCCCAGGCGGCACGATGCGCGTGTCGCCCTCGTCACCGCCGATCCAGCGGCGCAAGCGCCCGATCACGTTCACAGATCGGCTCCGGCGAGATTCACCCGCCCATGATCGATCCGCAGCACCCGCGCCTGGACGCGGGCCTTCGCGGCCCGGATCAGGTCGAGATCATGGGTGGCGATCAGCACGGTCTTGCCCATGCGGTTGAGTTCAATCAGAAGCGTGAGCACCCGCATCGCCATGTCGTGGTCAACATTGCCGGTGGGCTCGTCGGCAAGGATCACCTGCGGGCTCAGGATCACGGCGCGGGCCACCGCGGCCCGTTGGCGTTCGCCACCCGACAGTTCCGGTGGAAGGGCATCGACCCGCTCCGTCAGGTCGACCCATTCGAGCAGCGCCTGCAGGTCCCCGGATCGTTCGCGCATGTCGATTCCGCTCACGAGGAGCGGCAGCGATATGTTCTCAAGAAGCGGCAGGTGGTCGAGGAACTGGCAGTCCTGATGCACGACACCGACCGCCCGGCGCAGATCGGCGATCCCGTCGCGATCATGTGGGGCGATCCGATGGCCGAAAAAACTGATGCTGCCGCTGGTCGGCTGCAGATCCATGTAGCAAAGGCGCAGGAAGGTCGTCTTGCCCGACCCCGACGGACCGATCAGGAAGTGAAATGCCCCTGGTGCAAGCGCCAGCGTCACGTCACCCAGCACGGCGCCGGCGCCATAGCTGAACCCAGCACCCTGAAACTCGATCACCGGGCCCTCCATGGTCATGGCGCCTTATACCGCGCCAGAAAGTGGGCGCAACGTGATGCAGGGCCGGGCGCCTTGGAATGCGGCCGTCCCGCCGCTAGAACGGGGCCACCGATTCGGCAGCCTCCCGTTCCGTGGCCGATCGCCCGCCGGAGAGACCGCCCATGCGCCTGACCTGCCCCGAATGCGGCGCCGAGTACGAGGCTCCCGACAGCGAGATCCCGGTCGACGGGCGACATGTCCAGTGCACGGCCTGTCATACCCGCTGGTTCGCCCGCAGCCCGGTCGCGGAGACCGTCAGCGAGGACGAGATACTCACCCGGCTCGAGAGCCGCCGTCCGCATCTGCGTCCGGTCCCGGACGCCGGGCTGGCCAGCGAGGAACCGGGCGATTTCGAATGGGAAGACGAGCCGGCCACAGAGGCTTCCGGGACGGAGACCTCTGGAAGGTCTCCGGACCCGGCTTCCTCGGGCCTCGCGCCCTTTCCGACGACAAGCGCCGTGCCGCAGCCGCGCGCAGTGCCCGATCCTGCTCCGGCAACGCCGCCGCGCATGGCCGCAGCGGCGCGGACGCCGCAAACCGACACTCACCGGCTCGATCTTACAGCGGGGTCCATGACACAAGCCGGGGCGGCACCACGGGAGCGCGGCGGCTTCCGGCGCGGGCTGGTGATCGGTATCGGCCTCGTTCTCGCGGCGCTCGCGCTCTATCTCTTGGCGCGCCCATTGTCCGGCGCCATCCCGCTGCTCGGCAGCTATGTGGACCTAATCGACGGGATGCGCGACACGCTGGCCTTCGCCACCCAGTCCTGACTCCCGGTATCAGAACCGGTCGAGCAGCCGACGCAGGTAGTCGAGCTCGATCTCGGGCCGCCCGAGTTCCCCGGACCGGCGCCGGATCTCGTCAAGGATTTCGCGCGCGCGCGCCGCTGGATCGCCGTCAGGAAGCATGTCGGCGTCGGTCCCGAAGCTGCCGCGAGAGCCAAGAGGCCGGCCAAGCGGATCACGCCCGCCGTCGGCCTGCGCCTGACCGTCTTGTCCGTCCCCCGGCTGCGCATCGCCCTCGGCCCGTTGCATGTCCTCGCTGAGCCCGCGCATGCCATCCCGCAGGTTGTCGATCGCCTCCGCCTGACGGTCCAGCGCCCCGGAAGTGTCGCCCTGCTCGAGCCCCCGGCCAGCCTCGTCCATGTTTCGTTCGGCCTCGCGCAGCGCCTCGCGGGTGCCTTCGCCCGCCGCACCCGGAAGGTCGCGCCGGAGTTGCTCGACCATGTCCCGGAGCTCCTGCTGGCGTTCGGCGAGCGACTGGCCGCCCTGCCCCTCGCCCTGCTGCGGTTCACCCGGCCGGCCTTGGCCTTGTTGGGCGCCGGGCTGGCCCGGCTGATTGCCCCCCGGATCGCCGGGCTGGCCCGGCTGGCCGCCCTGCCGGCCTTGCTGAAACTCCCGTTGCAACTGCTGGAAGCTCTCGTCCGCAAGCCCCTGCTGCTGGCGCAGCGCATCGGCCATGCCCTGCAGGCTCTGTTGGCCCTGTCCGCCCTGACCCTGGCCCTGCTGGCCCTCGGCCATGCGCATTTCCATATTCTCGAGCATCTGCTGGAGCATCTCCAGCAGAGCTTCCGCTTCGGCGCGTCGTCCCTGCTCCGAGAGTTCCTGAATACGGTCCATGAGTTGCTGGATCTGGTCCTGCGACATCATCTGGCCGTCGGAAGGCGCCTCCGCGCTTTCCATCTCGCCGTTCTCGATCGCTTCCTCGGCAAGCTGCTGCATGTAGTCGCGGGTCGCCTCGCGCAACTCGTCCATCAGTTCGGCGATCTCCTCGTCGGTCGCGCCATTGCGCAATGCCTCCTGCAGGCGCTCTTTGGCGCGCGCCAGCCGCTCGGCGGCGTCGCCGAGGCCACCCTCCTCGAGGATCAGCGCAGCCTGCCAGAGCGCTTCGGCGATCTCGTCGCGGTCGGTCGCGAGCGTATCGCCCTTCACGGCGGCATCGAGCCGGCGGATCGCCGTGCGCAGCACGAGGTAGGCGCCGGCATTGCCAACGGTATCCTCCGGACGGTGCGTAACGGCGCGCAGGACCTGCGTCACCCGCCGGCCGTTCTCCAGCGACCAGAGGAGGTCACGCCGCTGCTCGATGACCGCTGCAGCGAGCGGATCGTAGAAGCGCCTGCCCGGCAGCGAATCGGCGGCAATCTCGGTCATGCCGGTCTGGCCGACGGCATCCTCAGCCGTCAGCGTGACGGTGACCGGCAGCCCCACCCACGGATGCTTAGAGAAATCTTCCACCAGCGTTTCGGCGATGTCGGTCCCCGCTCCGGTCATCGGCAACGGCAGATCGACCACGATCGGATCCTGCGGCTCGGGGTCCGGCGCCCGTCCGTATCGGCGATCCACCCTCTCGAGATCGAGGGTGATCCGAGCGTGCGCCCCCGTGACGGCATAGTCGTCGGTGGCCGCGAAGCTCAGCCGCGTCTCCCCACCCGGAGCGCGTTCGAGAGGACCCATCATCGTGATGTCTGGCGCGCGATCGGGCTCGGCGACGAAGTTCCAGGCTGCCAGAGGGTTGCCGTCGCGGATGAGGTCGACCGTGCCGGCACGCCGCACCTCGAACTCAGCGAGCGCGATGCCCTCACCGGATGCGGCGAGACCGACCGAATCGTCGGACACCGTCTCAGCCAGCGCGAACTCCTCCGAGGAACCGTAGACCCGCAACAAGACGCGCGTGCCCTCGGGGACCGAGATCACTTCGCCCGCACCGATTTCGGGCAGGTAGAGCGTCGGACGGCCGGTATACGCCGGCGGCTCGGCCCAGCCTTCGAAGCTCGGACCGGTCGCGACGGCAGCCGGCTCGGCGCCGCGGAGCGCCGCGCCCATGCCCTCGACACCCTGCGAGCGCGCGAAGGCAACCGCCGACAGCACCACAACCAGCGCCATCAGCCGAAGCGCCCACGGATCGCGCGGGGCGAGGCGCAGGTCCGCCGGCACCGGGCGGGCGCCCGCAGCACGGGCGCGCATCCGGGCCATGTGGGCCGACCAGACCGTTCGGGCCGCGGGATCATCGCCGTTACCCGCCGGTCGATCCGCCATCGCGGCAAGCGGCCGGCCGGGCAGCGTCGCATCGATCCGGGCCATCGCATCGCCGCGGCTCGGCCAGACGAAGGACCCGAAAGCGCGCCATCCGGCCCAGATGATCGCCCCAGCAGCCAGACCGAGCACGATCCAGGCCTGCAGGTGAGAAACCGCTTCGGCGAGCCCGAAGGCCAGCAACGCCCAGATTACCCCCAAGACCGCAGCGAGCGGCCAGAATGCACGCAGCGCCGCCTCGACGATCATGCCCGCGCGCGTCAGGCCGATCATGCGCGCGATCCGTTCGGAATCCTGCCCGTGCGGGTCCTCGGTTCCTGTCGTCATCCGCCTCGCTCTTTCCGACCAGCGGTGTCCCGCAGCCTCAGTCCCGGCCGATCCATTCTGGGATGGTATCGCGCGAAAGCATTTCGTCAAAGCTCGGTCGGTGTCGCACCACGTCATAGTGATCGCCCGAGACCAGAACCTCCGGCACCAGCGGGCGCGAATTGTACTCCGAGGCCATCACCGCGCCGTAGGCGCCGGCCGAGCGGAACGCCACAAGATCGCCCGGCCCGAGCGGTGGAAGATCGCGCGCCTTCGCGAAGGTGTCGCCGCTCTCGCAGACCGGCCCGACCACGTCCACCGGCGCCGTCTCGAGGCCCGGGGCAGGCTCCTCGATCGGCACGATATCGTGCCAGGCGTCATACATCGCCGGGCGGATCAGGTCGTTCATCGCAGCGTCCAGGATGAGAAAGTCGCGCCCCTCGCCCGCCTTGCGATAGATCACCTCGCTTACCAGAAGCCCGGCATTGCCGGCGATCAGCCGCCCCGGCTCTATCTCTATCTCGCATCCGAGATGCCCTACTGTGCGTCGGATCACCTCGCCATAATCGAACGGCAGCGGCGGCGCCTCGTTGGAGCGGCGGTAGGGGATCCCGAGGCCGCCGCCCAGATCCAGACGCCGGATATCATGTCCGTCGGCCCGCAGGATCTCGGTCAGTTCGGCCACCTTGGCAAAGGCGTGCTCGTAGGGCTCGAGGTCTGTCAGCTGGCTGCCGATATGCACGTCGATGCCTACCACCTCGATTCCTGGCAGCCGCGCGGCTTCGCCGTAGGCCATCCGGGCCTTGGCGATTGGCACCCCGAACTTGTTTTCCGACTTGCCCGTGGCGATCTTGGCATGGGTCTTCGCGTCCACGTCGGGATTCACCCGGATCGTGATCGGGGCCCGAACACCGAGCGCCAGCGCCTCGTCGTTCAGCGCAAGAAGCTCCGGCTCGCTCTCGACGTTGAACTGCCGTATGCCGCCCTCGAGCGCGAGCCGCATTTCCGCGCGCGTCTTGCCGACCCCGGAGAATACGATCCGCTCCCCGGGCACGCCGGCGGCCCGCGCCCGCCGGTACTCGCCCCCCGACACCACGTCCATGCCGGCCCCGAGCGAGGCCATCAGCTTGAGCACCGCGAGGTTGGAATTGGCCTTCATCGCGTAGCAGATGAGATGCGGCATCCCCGCCAGCGCCTCCTCGAACACCCGGTAGTGCCGGATGAGCGTGGCCGCGGAATAGACATAAACGGGGGTGCCGACGCTGGCCGCGATCTCCGGCAGCGGCACCTCTTCGGCATGCAGCACGCCGCCGCGATAGAGAAAGTGGTCCATCGGATCAGGTCCCGGCGACGGCGGGACGGCTGCGCAGGAACAGATAGAGCGGCAATCCGCAGGACACGCCGATCAGGAAGGTGGCCGGAACCGCGATCATCGACAGCCAGTCGCGCCGCGACCAGGATTCCGCGAGGATCCAGAGCGTGAGCGCCATCGCCGCGACCGTCAGGTCATAAACCAGCCCCGAGGTCGCGTCGTTCACATGCCAGGCCTCGATCATCCCCGCCAGACTCCAGCCATATTCCGCGAACCAGGCGAGGAAATACGACATCGGCCAGACCGTTCCGAGCACTGCGAGCGCGAGAAAGGCGATGCGAAGGGGCGACATGGGCGGATGCTCCGGCGGTTGGAGCGCACCTAGCCCGCGCCGCCCCGGGGTTCAAGTCACTCGACGCGGATGTGGTAGATCGACCAGACCCACCAGTCGTCGGGCATTTCCGCCAGATTGTCGCGCTCAGCCCGCGGAAAGACGATCTGCGTCGGCCCGAAGCCGCCGATGCCGAGCGGCTTGCCGTCGCGCTTCAACGCCACGACCGCACCCTTATCCATCATCTCCGCCGTCGGCACCTCGACCGCGTAGCCGTCCATCGCCTGGATCGTCACGGCCTCGCCCTCGGCCCCGGCCGCGGCGAGCACGTCCGCGAGAAGCGGGCCTTCGAACTCGACGATCCGCCCGCCCTTCGGGAAATCCGCGCGGACAAGCACCTGAGGCAGCGCGTTGAGCGCACCGAGGTCGAATTCATGCGCCGATTCGAAACTCACATCGGTGAACTCGAAGAGCTTGTCCACTTCCGAATTGATCGGGCCGCGATTGGGGTTCCCCACCGCCCCCGACACCGTGACGAGTACAGGCCCGTCGGCCAGGACCGGAGCAGGCGCGAAGGTCAGGCTCGCACCGAGGGCGAGGGCCGCGACAAAACCGGGAAGAGAGCGTCTGAAGTCAGTCAGCATCGGAAAGCCTCTCGTTTTCACTATCGCCGTTCTTCGATGCGCGACAGCCGGTCAGCCCTCACCTCCCGATGTTCCGGCGACCGCGGCAGCGGGCGTTCCGGGTTCACCCTTGATGCCACAGGCTCCGAGGGTCAGCAGGACGAGGCAGAGGCCGAGGGGCAGGACGCGCACCTGTCTCATGCCAGCCTCTCCCGCCAGCGTGCGACCTGCGCGCGCACCTGATCGGGTGCCGTGCCACCATAGCTTGCCCTACTCGCCACAGAGTTGTCTATGCCTAGTACGTCGTAAACTTCAGGCTTTATTCCCGCATGGACCGCCTGCATCTCTCCCAGCGAAAGGTCCGCAAGATCGACGCCCATCTCCTCCGCGATCCGCACCAGCGTTCCGGTGACGTGATGTGCCTCGCGGAACGGCAGGTCGAGCGCACGCACCAGCCAGTCGGCAAGATCGGTTGCAGTCGAGAACCCGGCCCCGGCGGCCGCGCGCAGCGCCGGCGCGTTCGGGGCCATGTCGCGCACCATGCCCTCCATCGCAGCAAGGGCCAGCATCAGGCTGTCGGCGGCGTCAAAGACCTGCTCCTTGTCCTCCTGCATGTCCTTTGAATAGGCCAATGGCAGCCCCTTCATCACCGTCAGCAGCGCCACCAGCGACCCGGTGATCCGCCCGACCTTGGCGCGGATCAGCTCCGCCGCATCGGGGTTCTTCTTCTGCGGCATGATCGACGAGCCGGTGGAGAAGCGGTCCGAAAGCATCACGAAGCGAAACTGCGCGGAGGACCAGATCACCAGCTCCTCCGCGAAGCGGCTCAGATGGGTGGCGCAGAGGCTCGATGCCGCAAGAAACTCCAGCGCAAAGTCCCGGTCCGACACCGCATCAAGCGAATTGGCCATCGGCCGGTCGAAGCCGAGGGCCGCGGCCGTCATCGCCCGGTCGATCGGGAACGAGGTCCCAGCCAGCGCCGCCGCCCCTAGCGGGCTTTCGTTCATGCGGGCCCGCGCATCGGCAAAGCGGCTGCGGTCGCGCGCCAGCATCTCGACATAGGCCAGCATGTGATGGCCCCAAGTCACCGGCTGCGCGGTCTGAAGATGCGTGAAGCCCGGCATCACCAGATCGGCGCCGGCTTCAGCCTGATCCACCAGTGCCCGCATCAGCGCCGTCAGCCCCTCGATGGCGGCGTCGCACTGGTCGCGCACCCACAGGCGGAAATCCGTCGCCACCTGATCGTTGCGCGAGCGCGCCGTGTGCAGCCGCCCTGCCGCCGGGCCGATCAGCTCACGCAGCCGCGCCTCGACATTCATGTGAATGTCCTCCAGTGCAGCAGAAAAGCTGAAACTTCCGCTCGTTATCTCTGACAAGACCGTGAGCAGACCTTCCCTGATCGCTGTCGCGTCGCTATCGCTGATGATGCCCGTCTTCGCCAGCATGGCGGCATGGGCGCGGCTTGCCTCGATGTCCTGGGCCGCCAGACGCTTGTCGAAGCCGATCGATGCGTTGATAGCTTCCATGATCGCGTCCGGCCCGGCAGCAAAGCGTCCGCCCCACATTGCGTTCGACCCTGTGCTGTCCGTCATCTACCTGTCACCTGTCCCGGAATACCGCCATGAAGCGCCTGACCGCTCCGATCGCAGCCCTCGTCTACACCGCGGCCCTCGCCTTCGCAAATCCGGGCGTGGCCCAGACCCTTGACGCCGATCAGCGGGCCGAACTTGAAGCGCTGCGCTCGGGTGAGATGCGCAAACTGGTCGTTCATGCCGAGCCTATTCCTGCGCCCGACACGCCCTACACCGACCCTGATGAGATCGAATACCGGCTGTCGGATACCAACGGCGCGGTCCGTCTGGTGAACTTCTGGGCAACCTGGTGCGCTCCCTGCCGGCAGGAGAAGCCTGCGCTCGATGCGCTTCAGGCACAACTCGCCAGCGACGACTTCGCGGTGATCGCCATCGCCACTGGGCGCAACAGCCTCGACGGCATCGCGCGCTTCAACGAGGAGGTCGGCATCACCACCCTCGAAACCTATCTCGACCCGAGGGGCAAGCTCGCCACCGGCATGAACGTTCCGGGCCTGCCTGTCACGGTGGTGCTCAACCGCGACGGCGCCGAGATCGCCCGGCTTATGGGCGGGGCCGACTGGGACAGCGACAGCGCGAAGGCCATCGTCGCCTTCCTGACCTCGGCGCCCCACGAGTAGCGCCCCCGCTCCTCGACCCATGTTGACCTCGCGGGTCCCGCCTGCGCTATCTGTCCGCATGGAACCACCGGATACGTCGGAACGCATGGCATGATGCAGCGCAAGCAAACGCTGGTGATCGGCTGGCGCGAGATGATCGCCCTTCCGGAATTCGGCATCGCCAGCATGCGGGCCAAGATCGACACCGGAGCCCGCACATCAGCCCTGCACGCCCTCGACCAGGTGCGGTTCGAGAAAGATGGCGATCCCTGGGTGAGGTTCAGGGTGCCGATCCCTGGTACGCCCCGCACGACGCGGTTTTCGGCCCCGGTGCTCGACGAGCGCGACATCCGCAACACCAGCGGCGAACCCGAAAACCGCATCGTCATCCGGGTGCTTCTGATCCTCGGCTGGCATCGATGGCACGTCGAGGTTTCACTCGCCAACCGCGAGAAGATGGAGTTCGACATGATCCTCGGCCGTACGGCGATCCGCCGGCGAGGCATCACGGTCAATCCCGGCCGGTCGTTTCTCGCAGGTCCTCCGTTGATACATCCGGACGGACGGCAAGACGCGGCTCCCCAAAAAGGATCGAAGCCCCCGAAAGGAGCAACGACATGAAGATCGTCATGATGGCGCGAAATCCCGACCTCTACTCGCACAAGCGACTCGTCGAAGCCGCCACTGCGCGCGGCCACGAACTCGACATCGTCAACACCCTGCGCTGCTACATGAACATCGCCTCGCGCCGGCCGGAGGTCTATTACAACGGCGAGAAGCTGCCGAAGTACGACGCCGTCATCCCGCGCATCGGCGCCTCCGTGACGTTCTATGGCCTCGCCGTGCTGCGTCAGTTCGAGATGCAGGGCGTGTTTCCCCTCAACGAAAGCGTCGCCATCGGCCGGTCGCGCGACAAGCTGCGCTCGATGCAACTGCTGGCGCGCGACGGCATCGGGCTGCCGGTCACCACCTTCGCCCACGACCCCAGACAGACCGAGGAGGTGCTCAAGCTCGCGGGCGGCGCGCCGATGGTGATCAAGCTGCTCGAAGGGACGCAAGGCATCGGCGTCGTGCTCGCCGACACCGACCGGTCTGCGAAATCGGTGATCGAGGCGTTTCGGGGCGCCGGCGTGAACATCCTGGTGCAGGAGTTCATCAAGGAGGCCGGCGGCACCGACATCCGCGCGCTGGTCGTGGGCGGCAAGGTGATCGCCGCAATGAAACGTACCGGCGCGGAGGGCGAGTTCCGCTCGAACCTGCACCGCGGCGGCAGCGCCCAGTCGATCCGAATCTCGCCCGAAGAACGCTCGACCGCCATCCGCTCCGCAAAGGCGATGGGGCTCGGCGTCTGCGGAGTCGACATGCTGCGCGCCAATCACGGGCCGGTGGTGATGGAGGTGAACTCGTCTCCCGGCCTCGAGGGCGTCGAGAAGGCCACCGGAATCGACGTCGCGGGCAAGATCATCGAACACCTCGAGGCACACGCGAAACCCGGCAAGACCCGGACTCGAGGCAAGGGATGAACCCCGCGCGGCCCGCCTTCGAGATCGGCGGCCTACGCGTCGCGGCGGGGTCGCGCGCCACGATCGATGTCCCGGTCGGCAAGCTCTCGGACCACACGCCGGTCTCGATGTCCGTGCATGTGATCCACGGCAGACGCGCCGGCCCGACGCTCTTCGTCAGCGCCGCGATCCATGGCGACGAGGTCATCGGCGTCGAGATCGCGCGGCGAATCCTGCGCGCCCCGCAACTCGGCCGGCTGAGCGGCACGCTCCTTGTGGTGCCGATCGTCAACGCCTTCGGCTTCCTCAACCACGACCGTTACCTGCCCGACCGGCGCGACCTGAACCGTTCTTTCCCCGGCGCGGCGCATGGCTCGCTCGCCGGCCGGCTGGCCCACATCTTCATGACCGAGATCGTCCTGCGCTCGGATTTCGGCATCGACCTGCATTCCGCGGCCCTCCACCGCAGCAACCTCGCCCAGATCCGTGTTTCGCCCGCCCGAGAACGAACACTGGAGCTTGCTCATGTCTTCGGCGCACCGGTGATGATTGCGGCCAAGCTGCGCGACGGCTCGCTGCGTCAGATCGCCGAAGCAAACGGCGTGGACATGCTGCTCTTCGAAGGAGGCGAGGCGCTCAGGCTCGACGAAACTTCGGCACGGATCGGCGCGAGCGGAATCCTGCGGGTGATGGGCGCGCTCGGCATGATTGCCAAACGCGGCATCCCCGGCGCCGGCATGCGCTCCGTCACGGCGATCTCGAGCCGCTGGCTCCGGGCGCCGGTCGGCGGACTACTGCGCAGCTTCCGCACCATCGGCGACAGCGTGGAAGCCGACGAGGTTCTCGGCGTGGTGGCCGATCCGTTCGGCGAGAAGGAGGCCGAGATCCGTAGCCCCGAACCGGGCGTTGTGATCGGTCGCCGCAACATGCCCATCGTCAACGAAGGCGATGCGCTTTTTCACATCGGCACGACCGCCCACCCCGACAGCAGCACGACGATCGACGCCCTTACCTCTGCGCCGCAGCCCGACTTCATGCTCGACGAGGACGAGATCATCTGACCGCCGGATCAGTCCTCCAGCGGTCGGGCCTCGTCCACCAGCATCACCGGGATACCGTCATGGATCGGAAACGCCCGGCCCGCTCCCTTCGAGATCAGTTCCTGCCGTTCGGCATCGTAGATCAGCGGCCCGCGCGTGACCGGACAGACCAGCAGCGACAGAAGGCGCCGGTCGACATGCGGCGGCGCATGAGCCGGAACCATCGGGATGCCATCCGCGGGCAGATCCTCGGTCCCCTCGCTCATTGCAGCGTCCCATCTTCGCCGCCGCGAAGTGCGAATTCCATCAGCGTCACGAGGGTCTCGCGCCGGTTGGTCAAAGTCGGCGCCTCCAGAAGCGCCTGCTTCTCCTCGGGATCGAATGGGCACAGCGTGGAAAGCGAATTCACGAGCATCTCCTCGTCCGCCTCCTTGAGACTGTCCCAGTCCGAGGATAGCTGCGCAGTGTCGAAGTACCGCGCCAGAACCTTCAGGAAGGCCGGCCGGTCGAAGTTCTCGTCCGTCTCCGCGCGCCCGAGATCACGCTCGAAGCTGGTCCAGTCCACCTTAGCCCGCAGATAAGGCGAGAAACCGTCCTGCATCCCGACGACACGAAACCGGCTGACCCCGCCGAGAGTGATCAGGTAGCGGCCGTCCTCGGTCTCCTGGAATGCCGTCACGCGCCCGGCGCAGCCGATCCGGTGAAGCCGCCCGTCCGAGCGATCCTCCGGCATCAGCACCGGCTGGATCATCCCGATCAGACGGTCCGGAGTCTTGAGCGTGTCCTCCAGCATCGCCAGATACCGCGGCTCGAAGATGTTGAGCGGCAGCCGGGAGCGCGGCAGCAGGAGCGCACCGGGAAGCGGGAAAACCGGAATGATCTCCGGCAGGTCCGCAAGGCTGAAATTGCGGGCCATGTCAGGCCCGGTTTCCCGTGCGCGGGGCGGTCATGCGAAGATCATCGAGGACAGCTTCCGGCGGCTCTTCTGGGCCAGTTCGCTCTTCGGGCCTAGGCTGTCGAACAGCTTGAAGAGCTGGTCCTTCGCGGCGCCATCGTTCCACTCCCGGTCGCGCCGGAACAGGTCGAGAAGGGCCTCGATGGCACCCTCATGGTCTTTCCGGGCGATCCGCGCCAGCGCGAGGTCGAACCGCGCCTGGTGGTCGTCGGAATTTCTGTCGAGCGCCGCAAGAAACTCCGCCTCGTCTCCGGCTCCCGCACTGGCCTCCATCAGGTCGATCTGGGCCCTGACCGTGGTGATCGCGGGGTCGGAAGCCTTGTCCGCCGGGGCAGAGTCGAGGATCCCCTTCGCCTTTTCCACATCGCCGAGCGCCAGATAGGCGCGCGCCATGCCCCCGAGGGCCACCGGATGGCCCGGCTCCTCGCCGAGAATGGCGGCAAAGGTCTGGGCGGCATCGGCTACCGCGCCCTCGGCCAGCATCTCCTCGGCCGCAGCGATGGCTTCCTCGAGACCGGCATCCGGACCGGCCATCGCAATCACGCGCTCGACGAAGGCCTTGATCTGAGACGCGGACTGCGCACCCATGAAACCATCGACGGGCCGTCCGTCGATAAAGGCAAACACCGCCGGAATCGACTGCACCCGCATCTGGCTCGCGATCATCTGGTTCTGGTCGACATCGATCTTGACGAGCCTCACCTTGCCCCGCGCCTCGGTCACCGCCGCTTCGAGCGCCGGCCCGAGCGTCTTGCACGGCCCGCACCACGGCGCCCAGAAATCGACGATTACCGGCACATCGCGGGATCCCTCGATGACATCGGCCATGAAGGTCGCCTCGGTGCCATCCTTGATCAGATCGCCGCTGGCCTTCGGTGCGAGATTGAGTTCCATGGATCAGCCTCTCCCCCGGCCCGCGCAGAAACCGCGGCACCGGATTTGTCCCCGCAGGGAAGTTTCGTTGCGCTTAGGTGGGGCAGCGCGCCGCTTGCGTCAACCCGCCACCCGGCCTGCGGCCCGCGCCGGCGCGGCGTTCTGCATCGCATCGAGAAGCGCCGCGTGACGCGCCAGAAACGCCGCCTTGACCTCCGCAGGCTGGCGCAGCGCCAGTGGCACCTCGGCCAGGGCAGCCGCGTCGCAGCGCCCGAAGAACCGCGTTGCCTCGGCCTCGGAAAAGCCCGCCAGCCCGGTCGCTTCCAGCCAGGCCGAGATCCGGTCGGCGCGCTTGATCCGCGCCTTGACCGCCGCCGGAAGCACCGCCGGCAGCCCGAAGCGCAGATGCACCGCCCCGGCGAGCCGCACATCGAGCGCTGCATAGTCCGGCCCGATCGCGTCCTTCACCGGCGAGATCATGTCGCCGATGACGTATTCCGGCGCATCGTGCAGAAGCGCGGCCATCTGCCAGCGCGGCTCGACGCGCGCGGTCAGGCCGGTGAAGATGCGCTCGACCAGCAGCGAATGTTCGGCCACCGAATAAGGAAAATCACCCCGCGTCTGGCCGTTCCAGCGCGCTACGAAGGCCAACCCATGGGCGATGTCCTCGACCTCGACGTCGAGCGGCGACGGGTCCAGCAGATCGAGCCGGCGCCCCGAAAGCATCCTCTGCCAGGCCCGTGCCATCGTCGTCTCCCCTGCAGTCGCCCGGGACCAGGCACCAAATCTCGTGGCGCCCGCGACCCGGCGCCGGTTGTCCTAGCGGCGAAAAGCCGGCTTGGCCAGCGGCGCGGCGGTCATCCCGTCCCGCCGGATTGCGGCCAGGTATCCGAGAGGCGGTAGCCCGCGGGCCAAGGGTCGTCCGGGTCGAGCATATGCTGGTGGATGCCCGTCACCCAGGCGCGGCCGCTGATCTGCGGCCGGATCGCCCGGAGGCCGCCGACCTCGGTCTCGCCGAGAATGCGCCCCTCGAATTCCGATCCAATAATCGACCGGCCCACGAAGGTCTCGCCCATCGTCATCTCTCCAGCCGCATGAAGAAGCGCCATCCGCGCCGAAACCGCGGTGCCGGTAGGCGAACGGTCGAGCTTGCCGGGCCGGATCGCCACCACCGACTGCGCCCGCAGCACCGGCCCGTCCCGCGCGACCGGCCCGGCGAAGAGGCAAAACGAGTGATGCGCCCAGTCCGGCCGCTCAGGATGCTCGAATCGCAGCTGCCGGTTCGCTGCATCCGTGATCCGTACACCCAATTCGGCGATCTCCTTTGCCCGGCCCGGCTCCAGCGTCACACCGAGTTCCACCGGATCAACCACTACGAAGCTGTCGCCGCCGAAAGCGGTATCCACAGTGATCAGGCCGAGCCTCGGGACCTCCAGCGCGATGCCGCGCAGGCTCACGAAAGCGGGCAGGTTCTCCACGGTGATCAAACGGGCCTTGCCGCCGGCGCAGTCCGCCCGCACCCGCACCAGGCCGCCCGGCGCTTCCAGCACCATCTCGGTCACCGGCTCCTTCATCGGCACGATCCCGGTATCGAGCAGCACCGTCGCGACGCAGATCGAATTGGAGCCCGACATCGGCGGCGTGTCCTCCGGCTCCATGATGATAAAGGCCGCCTGTGCCTCGGGGTTCTTCGGCGGCACCAACAGGTTGACATGCCTGAACACCCCGCCGCGTGGTTCGTTCAGCACGAAGTTCCGCAGCGCCTGATCCTCGGCGATCCAGCACCGCTGGCCCCAGAGCGTCTCCCCCGGCGGCGGCGGCACCCCGCCGACGATAACATCACCGACCTCGCCCTCCGCATGGCACGAAACCACATGAACAATCCTGGTGCTTCGCAAGCTTGGTTCTCCCCGATTGATCCGACATGCCTCACTCGAGGCATGGCAGGCGTCCGGCACAGGGCGCAAGGGCCAGCGTTATCAACATGCTGTTCGAATCGGGTCGGCAATCGACGAAGGCCGGACACGCGCGGAAACCTTGCGACCGGTAGCGCGCGATGGCCGGTCGGAGATACCGCGAGGATCCGGTCTCGAGGCTCAGCCTGCGGAATCCCGACGCACGGGCCTCGGCGATGGTATGGCGAACCGGCAGGCTCGCGACGCGCGCGTCGAGCCGCCTGAGCGCACCCATCCCGGTGGCCGCGCGCCCTCCCGTTCGAACCAGGTCCGCAGATCGGGATGCCGCACCCCGTCGATATCATGCGCATGCGCACTCCCCGCTTCCGCTGCGCGATACTCCAGGAGGGTGATCACGTCGGGATCAGCGAAATCAGACGGGCGTCGCGGCTCATCATCTGCCACCTCTGTGTAGCTGTCGGCCCCTAGGACGCGACGCCCGGCCCGTGCGCACGAACCGAATTTTTTCTTTATTTTCAAATACTAAGTATATTTTTCACGTTCCGCACATTCAGAGCTTCACGTCCAGCTCGCCATCGAACCGGTCGAGATAGTCGCAGAAACGGCCCATCGAAACCGCATGGCGCAGCAGGCTCTTGCGCATCCAGTTCCGGTTTTCGTGCGGTGCCTTGCCATCGGGCCCGATCTGCGGCCCGTCCGGCATGTGCTCGGCGAAGAACGCCCGGTAGGCCCGCCGGAACCGCCGAGGCAGCGCGCCTCCGGTGTGGTTCCACGGCTTCTTCGGTCCGATGAAATGGACGATGTTGGCATCCTCCATGGCCTCGAAGAACGCGGTGTCGCGGGTGTAGAGCCAGTTCCAGGTCGGATGCAGCTCCGCCCAGCCACCCTGCAGGACCGCATTGAGCAGGTTCTGGTCGTGCCGGATCATGATCTCCCGATGCCGCCGTCCGAGCTCGACGCAGCGCTGCATGATGGTGGCCTCGAGCCAGTCCGCCACGTCGATGAGCAGCATGCCGGCATTGAAGTACTTCGCCGTCGGCAGACCCAGACGCCGGAACTGTTCCGGCCGCCGCCCCGGCGTGCGCCACTGGATGTTGTCCCGCACCGCCCCGAGCCCGAAGCCCTTCAGATCGAGCCCGAGGAGAGCGGAAAGGTCCCCACCCTGAACGTAGATGTCGGCGTCGAGATAGAGCAGGCGCCGATACTCCGCCGCAAAGGCTTCCGGCAGGGCGAGCCGCAGATAGACCGCCGGGGTTCGGCCCGGATCGAGACGCAACCCGTCGAAGGCATCTTCGGTCATCACCCGGCAGAAACGAATGCCGAGATGTGCGAGCGTCGGAGGGGCGGCGAGATCCTCCACCATCGAACAGATCACGATGTCGAAGTCGCGTTGCGGATGGAGCGCCGCGATCTGCGTCGCGGCGAACAGCGCGAAGCGGGCATATTTGCCATCGACGGCGAAGACGACCGCGCGGTCGTGACGGGCCGGATCGACCGCATGCAGGGTGATCGCCATGAACCGCTCCGCAGGGTAACGCTCCCGGTTGCTAGACCGCGCGGCCGTTCTTGTCGAGCCTCGCCCCCCCTGCTAGATGCCGTGTGAAACGCGGCGTGCCGGCCGCACGAGGAGCATTGCCATGACCAAGGACTATCACGTCAGGGACATCACGCTGGCCGATTACGGCCGCAAGGAACTCGACATCGCCGAAACCGAGATGCCGGGCCTGATGGCGCTCCGGGAGGAATTCGGCACCACGAAGCCACTGACCGGCGCGCGGATCGCCGGATCGCTCCACATGACGATCCAAACCGCCGTGCTGATCGAGACGCTGAAGGCGCTGGGCGCCGAGGTCCGCTGGGCCTCGTGCAACATCTATTCGACGCAAGACCACGCCGCGGCCGCCATCGCTGCCGGAGGCACTCCGGTCTTCGCGGTGAAGGGCGAGACGCTCGAGGAATACTGGTCCTATACCGACCGTATCTTCGCCTTCCCCGAAGGCGCGAACATGATCCTCGACGATGGCGGCGACGCGACGATGTACATCCTGATCGGCGCAAGGGTCGAAGAAGGAGAGACGCACCTCATCGAGACGCCAACCTCTGAAGAGGAGGAATACTTTTTCGCGCAGATCCGCCGACGCACTCGCCGAGACGCCCGGCTTCTTCGTGAAGCAGCGCCACGCGATCAAGGGCGTCTCCGAGGAGACCACCACCGGCGTGCACCGGCTCTACCAGCTGATGGAAAAGGGGCACCTGCCCTTCCCGGCGATCAACGTGAACGACAGTGTCACCAAGTCGAAGTTCGACAACAAGTACGGCTGCAAGGAAAGCCTCGTCGACGGTATCCGGCGCGCCACCGACACGATGATGGCCGGCAAGACCGCCGTCGTGCTTGGCTACGGAGATGTCGGCAAGGGCTCCGCGGCCTCGCTCCGCGGCGCCGGCGCCCGGGTCTGCGTCACCGAAGTCGATCCGATCTGCGCGCTACAGGCGGCGATGGACGGCTTCGAGGTCGTGACGATGGACGAAGTGGCCCCGAAGGCGGACATCTTCATCACCGCGACCGGCAACAAGGACGTCATCACCCTCGACCACATGCGGGCGATGAAGGACATGGCGATCGTCGGGAACATCGGCCATTTCGACAACGAGATCCAGGTCGCGGCCCTGCGCAACACCGACGTGACCAACATCAAGGATCAGGTCGACATGTACACCTTCCCGGATGGGAAGCGCATGATCCTGCTGAGCCAGGGACGCCTGCTGAATCTTGGCAACGCCACGGGTCATCCGTCCTTTGTGATGTCGGCGAGCTTCACCAATCAGGTGCTCGCGCAGATCGAGCTTTGGACCAAGGGCGACGCCTACGCGAACGAAGTCTATGTGCTTCCGAAGCATCTCGACGAGAAGGTGGCCCGCCTGCATCTCGCGAAGATCGGCGTGAAGCTCACCGAACTCAGCCCCGAGCAGGCCGCCTATATCGGCGTGACCTCGAAAGGCCCGTTCAAACCCGAGCATTACCGCTACTGAGACAGCGTGCGCGGTGGGGCGCAAGTGTCGTGCCACCGCCAACGGCAGGAGACCCCCGATGCAGGCCCTGCTCTTCGAGGTCGAGCCCCGCCCGGGTCACGAGGACCACTACTTCCGCCGGGCCGCAGCGCTCCGTCCGCTGCTGGCCGGCCATGACGGGTTGCTGTTTCTCGACCGCTACCGGTCCAAGAGCCGCCCCGGCATCATCCTGTCGCATTCGCGCTGGCGCGACGAGGCCGCGCTGGCCCGCTGGCGCGCCGACGGCCAGCATCACGCCGCCCAGTGCGCGGGCCGTGCCGAACATTTCGAGGACTACCGCATCCGGATCTCGCATGTGCTGCGTGCGATCGGCGGGACCGGGGAGGATACGCGCTACAGCGAGGACGGGGCCTATGCCGATCCGGACACGAACGCCGCGCGCTATCTCGCCATCCTCGCGACACGGGGCACCGCTGCGACCGCGGACGGCGAGACCTTTCGCAGCGTGACCGCGGGCGATGCCCTGCTCACGGTCGTGCAGCTCGCCGCTCCGGAAGATGGCCACGCGCTGCTCGACGACACCCGCTCCGTTGCGACCCATGCCATGCTCTGCCGGGTGACGCGCGACTATGGCATGTTCGACCGCGCGGAGGCGCCGCAGCATTTTCCGGACGCGGCGGCTGGCGGCACGGCAGATACCGCGCTAACCCTTTCTTATCCATAAATCTTAGGTACTTGCCGCTTGCCCGAATCCCGGTTTTCGGGCATCACTTCCCCATCGACGGCTTGGGCAGAACCGCCCCTCACGTTTCACCGTCGCCTCCAGCCACAGCAAGCATCGGGTGCACCGCGGGCCGCAAGGTCCGGGGGATCGTGCGGGCCGGCGGGGAGCCAACCGGACATCGGCGAATTTGCGGGATCCTCTCGGGTGTGGGGTCCGTCAGCGGTCCCGCGCCGGCCGGAGCGCCCCCGAATGAGGGTCAATGCCCGCACGCATCGGGTCGGGAGAGCCTTTGAGGGGAGGCTCTCCCGACGCCGTTTTCCGCTGTATGCCTGGCGTATTCATCCCGTACATATTCCGTACGTACATTCGGCGGGGCCGATCGCGGTCTGGCTTTCCGGCCTCCGGGCGCTGTAGGTTCCCGACAGGCAACGGGGGACAAATATGGCAACCGGTCTGATCGCCCTTCTCGACGATGTCGCGGCCATCGCCAAGGTGGCGGCCGCCTCGCTCGACGACGTCGCGGCCCATGCGGCGAAGGCCGGGGCGAAGTCTGCCGGTGTGGTCATCGACGATGCCGCGGTGACGCCGCGCTACGTGGTCGGCTTTGCCGCCGAGCGCGAGCTGCCGATCGTCGCGAAGATCGCCCGCGGCTCGGTCAAGAACAAGCTGGTGTTCCTGCTGCCCGCGGCGCTTCTCCTGAGCCTGTTCGCGCCCTGGGCGATCACGCCGCTCCTGATGCTCGGCGGGCTCTACCTCTGCTACGAGGGCGCGGAGAAGGTCTTCGGGCTGGTCTTCCCGCACGAGGCGCATCACCACGAGGAGAAGATCGGCGCCGCACCCGTCGACCCGCAGGCGCTCGAGGACCAGAAGGTGTCGAGCGCGATCAAGACCGATTTCATCCTCTCGGCGGAGATCATGGCGATCGCGCTCGCGACCATCCCCGACACCGGGCTGGTGACGCAGGCTGTCGTGCTGGCCCTCGTGGGGCTCGGGATCACCGCCGCTGTCTACGGCGCGGTGGCGCTGATCGTGAAGGCCGACGATGTCGGGGTGCATCTGGCCTCCCGCGATGGCGGCGGACCACTTCGGGCGATGGGCCGCGCCTTCGGGCGGGGGCTGGTGAGGTTCATGCCGGGGTTCCTCAAGACGCTGGCGATCGTCGGCACGGCGGCGATGCTGTGGGTCGGCGGCGGCATCATCAGCCACGGGCTCGAAGGCTACCACCTGCCCGGCCCGGCGCATCTGATCCACGACCTCGCGCTCCGCGCCGGCGCGGCCTTTCCCGCCGCTCCGGGTTTCGCCGAATGGAGCGTCTCGGCGCTCGGGGCCGGCCTGTTCGGGCTGGCGGTCGGGGGCGCGATGATCCCGGTGGTCGGGCGGGTGATCGCGCCGCTGTGGGGGGCGCTGCGCAGCATCCGGGGCTGAGGCCGGGTCACACCAGCAGAAGCTGACCGGCCAGGCCGAGCATGAAGCCCGCCACCGCGCCGAGCGGCGGCGCCCAGTGCCGCGCGAGCGGCACCTGAGGTGCGATGTCCTGGAAGGTGAGGTAGAGAATGCCGCCGGCCGCGAAGAGCATGATGCCGCCGAGCAGCCCCGCCTCGCCGGCCAGCATCGACCATCCGGCGAGCGCCGCGAGCGGGCCGAGAAGCGCCAGCGCCGCGAAGGCCGCGAGAATCCGGCCCGGGGCGAGGCGACCGGTGGCGGCGAGCTCGCGGTAGGCATTGAAGCCCTCGGGCAGGTTCTGCAGCGCAATCAGCACCGCCATCAGCATGGCGGTTCCGGAGCCTTCCGCGAGCATGGCGCCGAGCGCGAGACTTTCGGGGATGAAATCGACGACCATCGCCAGCAGCATCGCCACCGCGCCGCCCCGGCGCTCGATGAGCCGGTCGAGGGCGAAGAAGACGAGGCCACCGGCTCCGAAGGCCACGAGCGCGGCGGCGGGCGACAGCGCGGCCGCCCCCTCGGGCACCAGCACCAGCGCCACGGCCGCGACCAGCACGCCGCCGCCGAAGGCGAGCACGGCATGCCGCCATTCGTCGGTCAGCCATTCCGGATGCAGCCCCTCGATGCGGCCGAGCAGGCCGCCGAGCGGAATGGTCACCGCCGCGAGCATTGCGGGAAACAGGACGGCGAGCAGTCCGATCTCGCTCATGTGCGCACAGAACCCCGATGCTGGCAGCCGCGCCGGACCGCCCGGGTGCGCGCGGCGCATCAAACCCCGCCGGGGGGCGGAATTCAACCGGGCTTGGTGTCTCGCGGGCCCTCGCCGGGGCATCGGCCCGGGCGGGACCGCTCCTGCCCGGCGGGCGGGCCGGAGCCGGACGATTGCCGGGGCGGGGCGGCGCGCTACCTCCCGGAGGGTCATCAGAAGAAGGTCCGCATCATGCGCCTCCTGCTCCCCGGCCTTGCCCTCGTTGCCTGCCTCGGTGCCGGCAGCCTCGCCGCGCAGGAGGTTCAGGGAGAGCGGCGATTGTCGCATTGCATCGCCTTCGTCGAGAACACGCCCGGGCTCGAGGCGATCGAGGCTGCTGCCTACACGGTGCCGATGCCGGTGGATTACCGCGAGGACCTGCCGGCGGAGACGGTGCGGATCAGCTTCATCGATCACGCGATGTTCCTCATCCGCACGCCGGGCGGGCTTTCGGTGGTGACCGATTACAACGGCTTCATCGGGCCGGCGGACTTCGTGCCGGATGTCGTGACCATGAACCATGCGCATGGCACGCACTGGACCGCTTCGCCGGATCCGCGGATCCCGCATGTGCTGAGGGGCTGGAACCCGGCCGGCGACGGACCGGCGGCGCATCATCTCGATCTGGGGGAGATGCTGGTGCGCAACGTGCCGACCGACATTCGCGGGCGTTTCGGCGGCGAGCCGGAGGCGTACGGCAATTCGATCTTCGTCTTCGAGGTCGAGGGTCTGTGCATCGGACATCTGGGGCATCTGCATCATGTGCCGACCCCGGAACAGTTCGCGGCGATCGGGCGGCTGGATGTGGTGATGGCGCCGGTGGATGGCGGGCTGACCCTGCCGCTGCCGGAGATGATCGCGGTGCTCAACCGGTTCCGGTCGCGGGTGGTGATCCCGATGCACTGGTTCTCGCTCGGATCGCTGGGGACCTTCACCGCCGGGATGTCGGATGTCTTCCGGCTGGACCTGCGCGAGGAGCGGTTCCTCGACGTCTCGCTGCGCACCCTGCCGCGGGAACCGACGGTGGTGGTGCTGCGGCCGGACTTCCTCGACCTCGAGTGAGGGCTCAGGCGGGCCGGGCACCCGGGCCGACATAGCCGCCCATCTCGCAGATTGTCGTCCATTCCGAAGGGGTTACCGGCTGGACGGAGAGGCGGGTGTTGTTGACCAGCACCATGTCGGCGAGCCGCGGCTCGGCCTTGCACATGTCGAGGGTCACGTGGATCGGGAAGGGCGCGACGGCCTTGATGTCCACGCATTCCCAGCGGGGATCGTCGGTGGTGCTGTCGGGGTGGGCCTCGGCGCAGACCTCGACCACGCCGACGATGCTCTTCTCCTTCTGCGAGAGGTAGAAGAAGCCGAGATCTCCCTTTTTCATCAGGCGCATGTTGTTGCGGGCCTGGTAGTTGCGCACGCCGTCCCACTGCTCGCCGGCCTCGCCCTTCGCGACCTGCTGTTCCCAGCTCCAGGTGGAGGCTTCGGACTTGAAGAGCCAGTAGTTCATCGGGGTCTCCCTTCGGGGCTGCGCGGCCCCTTTTGCGGCGCGGCGGCGGGGTTTGCAACCGGGGTATCACCCGGGGTCGCGGCCGGCTTCGGCCTGGTCGGCGGACCAGGCGCCCGCGGCCTCGACCGCCACCGGGGAGGCGGTGGGCAGCACGCCGAGATAGCTTTCGGTCTCGGCGACCGGCACCACCGCGCGCTGGGTCATGCGGTAGAGGGCGTAGAGCGCGATCACCGCGAAGGTGGCCCCCAGCACCAGCCAGAAGGCGTAGGGGCCGAGCGCCTCCATCGCCCAGCCGGTGGCCAGCGGGCCGAGGATCGCGCCGAGCCCGAAGGTGAAGATCAGCCCGCCGGAGGCGGACGGCATCTCCTCGGCGGTCAGGAAGTCGTTGGTATAGGCGAGGAACAGCGCATAGAGCGGGGTCGTCACGCCGCCGACGAAGAACGCCCCGGCCATCAGGGGCCAGAGGCCGCCGCCGATGCTCCAGAGTGCGGCGCAGGCGGCCGCGCCGATGCAGGAGGCGCCGAAGATCAGCTTGCGGCGATCCATGCGGTCCGAGAGCCAGCCGATGGGGAATTGCAGCACCAGCGCCCCGCCGAACATCATCGCGACGAAGAGCGCGATCTGGTCGGCCGAGAGCCCGATCTGGGTGCCGAAGACCGCGCCCATGCCGGCCTGGGTGGCGTAGACGCCGCCGAGCAGGAAGATCCCCACCGCCCCGAGGGGCGAGCTGGTGAAGAGGCCGCGCAGGGGCATCGGGCGGGCGACCTCGACCGCCGGGACCACGGCGGCGGAGAGCAGGATCGGCGCGAAGGAGACCGAGACGAGGATCGAGGCGACGATGAAGAGCGCGGAATTCGCGGCGTCGCCCAGGGTGAGCAGGCCCTGGGCCGCGATGATGCCCAGCGTCTGGGCGATCATGTAGGCCGAGAGCACCTTGCCGCGGGTCTCGTTGGTGGCGGCGGCGTTGAGCCAGCTTTCGGCGGCGACGAAGATGCCCGACATGCAGAAGCCCACGAGCACGCGGAGCGCCGTCCAGGCCCAGGGCTCCGCGAGCAGCGGGAAGGAGATCAGCCCCGCCGACATGAAGCTGCCGAGCGCCGCGAAGACCCGCACATGGCCGACGCGCTGGATCATCAGCGGCGTGAGGCGCGCGCCCGACAGGAAGCCCGCGAAGTAGCCCGAGGTGACGATGGCGAGTTCCGCCGCCGAGAAGCCCTCGATGCCGCCGCGCAGGCCGATCAGGGTGAAGTGCATGCCGTTGCCGAGCATGATGAGCACGATCCCGAGCAGGAGCGCCCAGACGCCGAACAGAACCTTGATCATGACACATCCCTTCGTGGTCCCGAGGGGCTCCCGGCGCTGCTCGGGGCTTGGCACGGTCCCGGCCGCGATGCCGTCGCCGCAACGCCGCATGCGGGGCCGTTTCCGACAGTCTCGCTGCGCTGCGGCGTCGGGCGGGGCCTGCCCGTCCGCGCATCCGCGCGGGCACGGTTTGCCTCATGCGGCGGTCTGTGCCACCCTTCCCGTGTGCGATTTCGCATATCAGGGGGGATCCGACATGCCGAAGATCATCGTGACACATGACGTCAGCGACGTGGCGCACTGGCTCGCCTCGCCCAAGCGCGAGGAGGTTTTCGCCGGCGTCGCCAGCAACATCACCACCTTCGTGATGCCCGGAGACGGGAAGAAGGTCGCGGTGGCGCTGGACATCACCAGCATGGAGGACTTCGAGGCCGTCATCCGCAGCGATGCGGGGGCGGCGGCGATGACATATGACGGGGTGCTGCCCGAGACCGTGGCGGTCTACCTGCCCGGCTAGATTGCCGCCGCCGGTGGTGAATGGCCCGGCCTAGCCGATCACGCGGTTCCAGGGGCGGATGCTGACGTTGGCGAAGAGGCCGGCGGCGGCGTAGGGGTCGGCATCGGCCCAGGCCTTCGCGGCAGCGGCGTCGGGGACGTCGATGATGACGAGCGAGCCGACCATCTCGCCGGCGGGGTCGAGGAAGGGGCCGGCCTGGGTCACGACGCCGGAGGATTTGAGGTAGGCGACGTGGTCCGGGCGGTTGGCCTTGCGGATCTCGAGGGCGCCGGGCTTGTCGTCGCAGATGATGGCGAAGAGCATCATTTGTCCTTTCGGGGGTTTGGGATCATTCGTCGCGGAGCGGGCGGGCGAGCAGGGCGTCCATCGCAGCCTCCAGCGTGAGGGCGCCGTCGAGCACGTCGGCGACGGCGGCGGCGATCGGCATCTCGACGCCGTGGCGGGCGGCGAGGCCGCAGGCGGCGCGGGCGGTGGCCACCCCCTCGACGGTGCCGCCGGGGCGGACGCGCGCCCGCGCCGATCGCCTCGCCGGCGGCGAAGTTGCGCGACTGGCCGGAATTGCAGGTGAGCGAGAGGTCGCCGAGCCCCGAGAGGCCGGCGAGGGTTTCGGGGCGGCCGCCCATCGCCGCGGCGAGCCGGGCCATTTCGGCGAAGCCGCGCGTCATCAGGGCGGCCCGTGCGGAGGCGCCGAGGCCCGCGCCCTCCACCATGCCGCAGGCGATGGCGATGACGTTCTTGAGCGCCCCGCCGAGCTGGGCGCCGATCACATCATCGGTGAGGTAGAGGCGCAGGCGGGGGCCGGAGAGGCGTTCCTGCAGGGCGCGGCCGAGTTCCGGGTCGGTGCAGGCGAGCGTGAAGGCGGTGGGCAGGCCGCGGGCGATCTCGCCGGCGAAGCCGGGGCCGGTCAGGGCGGCGAGCGGCGTGCCGGGGCAGGCTTCGGCGGCGATCTCGGTCTGGAGGCGCAGGCGGTCGCGGCCGACTCCCTTGGCGCAGAGGACGAGGGGAACGTCCGGGAGGTCCGGGCCGTGGGCGGCGAGGAAGGGGCCGGTCTCCTGGGCGGGGACGGCGAGGAGGAGCACCTCGGCATCGGCGAGGCGGGCGAGGTCGGCGGTGAGCGCGAGGCTTCCGGGGAGGGTGACGCCCGGCAGGCGCGGAAGGCTGCGGGCGGCGTCGGCGGCGCGGATGGCCTCCGGGTCGCGGCCCCAGAGGGTGACGGGCTGGCCGGCGCTGGACTCGACCACGGCGAGTGCCGTTCCGAAGGCGCCGGCGCCGATCACGCCGATCATGACTTCGCGCCCTTGCGGCCGGAGCCCGAGAGCGGCGCCGCAGCGGTGTCGAGCGGCCAGCGGGGGCGGGCCGAGAGGGTCATGTCGTCGGGGCCGCGGATGGCCATGCGCTCGGCGGCGGCGAAGGCGATCATCGCGCCGTTGTCGGTGCAGAGGGCGAGCGGCGGGGCGATCCAGTGGAAACGGGCCTCGGCGGCGGCGGCTTCGAGGGCGGTGCGCAGCGCGGTGTTGGCGGCGACGCCGCCGGCGACGGCGAGGGTCGTCGGTCCGTGGGTCGCGGCGAAGGCGGCCATGGCGCGGCGGGTCTTCTCGGCGAGGACATCGACGAGGGCGGCCTGGAACGAGGCGGCGAGGTCGGCGCGGTCGCGGAGGGTGAGGCCGCCCTGTGCCTCGACGAGGCTGTCGCGGGCGCGGCGCAGCGCGGTCTTGAGGCCGGAGAACGACAGGTCGCAGCCGGGGCGGTCGAGGAGCGGGCGCGGCAGGGCGAAGCGGGCGGGGTCGCCCTGTCGGGCTTCCGCCTCGACGGCCGGGCCGCCGGGCTGGCCGAGGCCGAGGAGGCGCGCGACCTTGTCGAAGGCCTCGCCCGGCGCGTCGTCGATGGTGCCGCCGAGACGGCGAAAGCTCTCCGGGCCCTCGACGGCGAGGAACTGGCAGTGGCCGCCGGAGACCAGCAGCATGAGGTACGGGAAGGGCAGGTCCGCGACGAGGCGCGGGGTTAGGGCATGGCCGGCAAGGTGATTGACGCCGTAGAGCGGCAGGCCGCGGGCGACGGCGAGGCCCTTGGCGAACATCACCCCGGCGAGGACGCCGCCGATCAGGCCCGGCCCGGCGGTGACCGCAACGGCGTCGACCGCGTCAAGAGTGAGGCCGGCGCGGTCCAGAGCCGCCTGCGCTACGGTGTCGAGGCGTTCGGCATGGGCACGTGCGGCGATCTCGGGGACGACGCCGCCATAGGCCGCGTGCAGACTGTCCTGGCCGAAGACCTCGGAGGCGAGGATCTCGGCGACAGGCTGGCCGGGGGTCGCGCGGATGAGGGCGGCGGCGGTGTCGTCGCAGCTGCTCTCGAGGCCGAGGATGATGCGGGTGCGGGTCATGCCTCTCCGGAGTGGGCCGATTGCGCCGGGCTGGCGGGACGCGTAACACCGGGCATGGGCTCGCGCAACGTCGCGCGATCCGGCGGAGCCTGCCATGACCCGGCCCCAGAGCCTGTTGCTGACCCGCCCGGAGGCAGCGTCGCGCGACTTCGCGGCGGCGCTGGAGGCCGCGTTGCCGGGGCGGTTCGAGGCGGTGATCGCCCCGGTGATCGGGATCGAGGCGCGGGCGGATGTGGCGCTCGATCTCGACGGGGTGCAGGCGCTCCTGTTCTCTTCGGCCAACGGGGTCGCCTGCCTTGCGGCCCGCACGGCGCGACGGGACCTGCCGGCCTGGTGCGTCGGCGACCTGACGGCGCGGGCGGCGCGGGAGGCGGGGTTCACGGCGCTGTCGGCATCGGGGGATGTCGCGGCGCTGGCGGCGCTGGCGCGGGCGGAGACCCGGCCAGGCGCTGGGGTGCTCCTGCATGTGCGCGGAGAGCATGCGGCCGGGGATCTCGCCGGAGCGCTGGCGGCGGACGGGATCGCGGTGCGGGCAGCGGAGATCTACCGGCAGGTGCCCTGTGCGATCACCGGAGATGTGGCGGCGCGACTGGACACGGGCGGGATCGCGGTGGTGGCGCTGTTCTCGCCGCGCTCGGCGCGGCTCTTCGGGGCGCAGGCGCGGGCGGCGGGCTGGCCGCTGGGCGGCGTGACGGCGGTGTCGCTGAGCGGGGCGGCGGATGCGGCGCTCGAGACATGCGGATTCGGCCGGCGGATGATCGCGGACCGCCCGGACCGCGATGCCATGATCGCGGCATTGGCGCGGGCCTGAATCCGACCGGGCTTTCGCTTGTTCCCGAAAATTCTCTGGCCTAGTATCGCCGCTGGCGCAGGGGGCGCCGACGGGGAAGGGACTCATGGCAACACGCAAGAACAACCGGACAGGTGCCAGCGACAAGACCGCGTCCGAAACCGAAGCAGCCTTGCCCGAAACCCCGGACTCCCTCCCAGAAACGGTTGCAGATGCGGTCTCCGCCGAGGCGGCCGCGGCCGATTCGCCCGATCCCGCGGCGGATGCGCCGGAGGCGCGCGAGGCCGAGGGACCGGTGAGCGAGGCCGAGGCGCCGGCCTCGGAGCACATGGAGCTCGAGATCGATCCCGACCGTCCGGCGGATGCGCCCGGCGAGGTCGATCCGGTCGAAACGGATGGCGTCGCGGCGGAGCACGTGGAGGCGGAGCCGGCCGATCCCGAGCCGGTCGAGATCGAGCGCGCCGAGGAGCGGCAAGAGGCGGTCGCGGCACGGGATCGCGAGACCGCCGAGGATTACGCCGAGGAGGAGCACGGCTCCTCCTTCGCGGCGAAGGCGCTGACCTGGCTGGTGCTGCTGCTGGCGGGCGCCGGGCTCGGGATCTGGGCCGCGCCGAAGATCGCCCCCTCGCTGCCGTCGGGGATGGCGCCGGTCGCGGCATGGCTCTCGCCGGGCCAGAACGCGGCGGAGGCGCGGATCGCCGAACTCGAGACCCGGCTCGATGCCGGCCTGTCGGATGTGGGGGCGCAGGTGGCGGCGCTCGATGCGTCGGGCGACGTCGAGGCCGCGCTGGCATCGGTGCGCAGCGAGCTCGAGGCGCGGATCGCCGGAACCGAGTCGGCGCTGACCGAACTGCGCGACACGGTCTCGGGCCTCGACGGCGCCGAGACCCGCCAGCGGCTCGGGCGCGTCGAAGCGGCGCTGGAAGGTCAGGTGGCCGAACTTGCGGGGCTGAAGGATCAGCTGACCGCCGGCGGCACGACGGCGGTGGGCGCGATCGGCGCCGAACAGGTCGATCTCTACCGCTCGCAGGTCGAGGGGCTGCGCGCCGAGATGGGGGCGGTCAGCGACAGCGTGAGCGTGTTGTCGTCGCGCATCGACGAGGTCGCCGCGACGGCGGACCGGTCGATTTCGGCGGCGCAGCTGAAGGTCGAGGAGGTGCAGGCCGAGGCCCAGGCCGCACTGGACCAGGCCCAGACCAATGCAGCGGCGCAGATCGGTGCCGCCGAGGCCCAGGCCGGGGCGCTGGCGATCGCCACGGCACTGGCGGCCGGGCAGCCCTTCGCCGAGCCGGTAGCGACCCTTGCCGCCGATCCGGAGATCGCCGTGCCCGACAGCCTCGCCGCCGCCGCCGAGACGGGGGCGCCGACCGTGACGCAGTTGCGCGACAGCTTCCCCGATGCGGCCCATGCCGCGATCCGGGCCGGCATTCTTGCCTCGGCCGGGGACGGCGTGCTGAACCGCTCGCGGGCCTTCCTCGAGGCGCAGGTCGCGACCCGCTCGCTCACGCCGCAGCAGGGGCTAGGTCCCGATGCGGTGCTGAGCCGGATGGAGGATCACCTGCGACGCGACGATCTCTCCGCGGCGCTGGCCGAGGCAGAGGCGCTGCCGGCGGATGTGAGCGCGGCGATGGCCGGCTGGCTTGGCGATGCGCGGCGCCGCCTGGACGCCGAGGCCGGCATGGAGGCGCTTCGGTCCAGCCTCCCGACAGTGAACTGAAGGGGAAGTTTCGATGCTCTGGTCGCTTCTGAAAGTCATCATCTTCCTCGTCCTCGCGGCCGCCGTGGCCTGGGGGGCTGCCTGGATCCTCGAGACCCCCGGCGAGATCGTCGTCGCCTTCGGCGGGCGGGAATGGAGCCTCACGCCGATCGGCTTCATGATCTCGGTGGTGGTCCTGCTGATCCTCGCGCTGGTGATCCTCAAGATCATCGGCTTTCTCTCGGCACTGGTGCGGTTCCTGCTCGGCGACGAGACGGCGATCACCCGGTTCTTCAATCGCAGCCGCGAGAAGCGCGGCTTCAACGCGCTCTCCGACAGCATGATCGCGTTGGCCTCCGGCGACGCGCCGGCCGCCTCGAAGAAGGCGGCGAAGGCCGAGAAGCTGCTGCAGCGGCCCGATCTCACCCGGCTCGTCTCGGCGCAGGCCGCGGAACTCGGCGGCGACAGCCGCAAGGCGACCAGCGAGTACAAGGAGATGCTGAAGAACGACCGCACGCGCTTCATCGGCGTTACCGGGCTGATGGAGCAGAAGCTCGCGGCCGGCGACACCGACACCGCGCTGGCACTGGCCAAGAAGGCCTTCGCGCTCCGGCCGGACAACCCGGTGCTGCTGCGCAAGCTCTTCGACCTGCAGTCGCAGAAGGCGGACTGGTCGGGTGCGCGGGAGACGCTGAACGCCTCGATGCATGCGCGGCTGCTGCCGCGGGATGTCGGCACGCGCCGCGATGCGGTGTTGTCGCTGGCCGATGCCCGTGCCGCAATGGCGGCCGGCGAGACCGCGCGCGGGCAGGAAGCGGCGCTGCAGGCCAACAAGCTGGCACCGACGCTGATCCCGGCGGCGGCGCTGGCGGGCGAGGTGCATTCCGAGCGCGGGGCCCGGCGCAAGGCTGTGCGGGCCCTGACCGCGGCCTGGTCGGCCAATCCGCATCCCGACATTGCGGCGGCCTTCGCGGCCCTCGAGCCAAAGGAGAGCCCCGAGGCGCGGCGCAAGCGATTCGAGAGCCTGATCCATGCCAACCCGTCTCATCCCGAGAGCAGGCTCCTGTCGGCGGAACTCGCGCTGGCTGCGGAGGATTTCCCGGCGGCGCGCAAGGCACTGGGCAATCTCGCGGAGACCGATCCGACCACCCGCAGCCTCGCGCTGATGGCGGCGATCGAGCGCGGACAGGGCGCGCCCGACGCGGTGGTGCGCGGGTGGCTGGCGCGGGCGCTCGATGCGTCGCGCGGGCCGCAATGGATCTGCGGGAAGTGCAACCAGGTGCATGCGGCCTGGGTGCCGGTCTGCGAGAATTGCGGCGCCTTCGACACGCTCGACTGGAAGGCGGCACCGCATGCCGCCGATGCCGGGATCGACCGGGCGGCGATGCTGCCGCTGCTGGTCGGGGACCCGGAGCCTGCACCGGCACCGGAGCCGACCCCGGCGGCGAAGCCCGACCCGCTGGCGTCGGTGGAGGATGCCGAGGTCGAGCCGTCGAAGCCCGCGAACGGCCCGGTCGCGGAGCCGGTGCGCGAGACGGTTGCGGAGGCGGCTGGAGAGACGAAGAGCCCGCTGCGGCCGGAGCCGACCGACAACTTCTTCCTGAACGGCAACCGCCGGAGCTGAGCCGGCCATGCCGGGCCGCGGGACCGATCGCCTTCTGCCCCGACGGATGCGCGACGTCCGGGCCGGGCCGGCTTGACCGGGGCGTCGCCGCCGGACCCGGTGCATCTCGCGGCGGCGATCGGCATCCTGCGCCAACGCTTGGGGGAGCGGCTCCAGACCGGCCAGGCGCTGCGCGATCAGCACGGCCACACGACGACGCTGCTTCCCAACCAGCCGCCCGACGCGGTGGCCTTCGTCGAGAGCACCGCGGAGGTCGCCGAGATCGTGAAGGTCTGCGCGGCGCACCGGGTACCGGTGATCCCGTACGGCACCGGCACCTCGCTCGAGGGACAGGTCAATGCTCCGTTCGGGGGTATCTCGCTGGATTTCGCAGGGATGGACAGGATCCTCGCGGTGCATGCCGAGGATCTCGACGCGGTGGTGGAGCCCGGCGTCACCCGGGAGGCGCTGAACACGCATCTGCGCGCCGAGGGGCTGTTCTTCCCCATCGATCCCGGCGCGAATGCCAGCCTCGGCGGCATGGCGGCGACGCGGGCCTCCGGCACCAATGCGGTGCGCTACGGCACGATGAAGGACAACGTCCTCGCCCTCGAGGTGGTGACGGCGGACGGTTCGGTGATCCGCACTGCGCGCCGGGCGCGCAAGACCTCGGCCGGTTATGACCTCACGCGGCTGATGGTGGGCGCGGAGGGCACGCTCGGGATCATCACCGGGCTGACGCTGCGGCTGCAGGGAATCCCGGAGGCGATCTCGGCGGCCTCCTGCAGCTTCGGGGCGGTGAAGGGGGCCTGCGACGCGGTGATCGCGACGATCCAGACGGGGATTCCGGTGGCGCGGATCGAGTTTCTCGACGCATTGACCGTGCGCGCGGTCAATGCGCATTCCGGGCTCGATCTCGTCGAGGGCCCGCTCCTCCTGCTGGAGTTTCACGGCAGCAGCGCGGGCGTGGCCGAGCAGGCGGCGGCATTCGGCGAGATCGCTGCGGAGTTCGGCGGCACGGGCTTCAGGTGGACGGCGAACACCGAGGAGCGCAGCCGGCTCTGGAAGGCGCGGCACGATGCCTACTGGGCGAGCCTGCAGCTGCGGCCGGGAGCGAAGGGGATCGCGACGGATGTCTGCGTGCCGATCTCGCGGCTGGCGGAATGCCTCGTGGCGGCGGAGGAGAAGGCGGCGGGGCTCGGCTTTCCGGCGCCGATCGTCGGGCATGTGGGGGACGGGAACTTCCACGTGCTGCCGCTGGTCGACGTGACCGATGCCGGCGAGGTGGCGCGGGCGAAGGACTATGTGAGCTGGCTCAACGAGCTGGCGATCTCCTGCGACGGTACATGCACCGGGGAACATGGCATCGGGCAGGGCAAGATGCCGTATCTGCGGCGCGAACTGGGCGAGGCGGTGGACATGATGGCGGCCATCAAGGCCGCGCTCGATCCGCTGGGCATCCTCAATCCGGGCAAAATCGTCGGCTGATCGCAAAAGTTGCGGTTTCGCCGCATGGACCGGGGCGGCGGCGGGGCTAACTCAACTGCATGACACAACTCACGGTCTGGTTCGATGGCGACTGCCCGCTCTGCCTGCGGGAGATCGCGCTGATGCGGCGGCTCGACCGGCGCGGCGCGATCGACTTCGTCGATCTGGCGGACGGGACTGCCGCCTGCCCGCTCGACCGGCGGGAGCTTCTGGCGCGGTTCCATGCGGAGGAGGACGGCGTGATCGTCTCCGGGGCGGCGGCCTTCGCGGCCATGTGGCGGGCGATCCCGCTGCTGCGGCCACTGGGGTTGCTCGCGCGCAACCGGCTGGTGCTGGGCGGTCTCGAGCGGGCCTATCTGGGGTTCCTGAAGGTCCGGCCGCGCTTGCAGGCCCGGCTCCGGCGGCGGGAGGCACGGAATGGACGCACCGTCTGAGCCGGCGACCGAATCGGTCTGGGACTATCCGCGACCGCCCCGGCTGGAACCGGTGGCCGAGCGGATCACGGTTCGGTTCGGCGGGGTGATCGTCGCCGATACGGTGCGGGCGTTCCGGGTACTCGAGACCAGCCATCCGCCGGTCTACTACCTGCCGCGGGCCGATATCCGCACCGATCTGCTGGTCGAGGTGCCGGGCAGCACGTTCTGCGAGTTCAAGGGCGTGGCCTCCTATGTCACGCTCGCGGCCGGCGGGCGGCGCTCCGAGCGGGCGGGCTGGTATTTCGCCGATCCGGGACAGGCCTACCGGGAGATCGCCGGGCATCTGGCGTTCTACGCCGCTCGGGTCGACGAGGCGCGGGTCGGCGACGAGGTCGTCCTGCCGCAGGAGGGCGACTTCTACGGCGGCTGGATCACGTCGCGGATCACCGGACCGTTCAAGGGCGGGCCGGGAACGCGGGGCTGGTAGGCGGCTCAGGCCGGGATCACGGTGGTGACGCCGCCGTTTCTCCGCGAGGCGTTCGCCCGGCGCTTTCGGCCTGGTTCCGGGCGGGGGGCGACGGCGTTCGGATTGTGAATCGAGAGAACGGTCTTGCGGAGCGCGTCCCCCGAAAACGCAAACGGGCGCCGGAGGAAGCCGGCGCCCGTTGCTTGGCGAAATGGCGGCTGCGATCAGCGCTTGGAGAACTGGAAGCTCTTGCGCGCCTTGGCCTTGCCGTACTTCTTGCGCTCGACCACACGGCTGTCGCGGGTGAGGAAGCCGGCGGCCTTGAGCGCCGGACGCAGGGTCGGGTCGTAGAGGGTCAGCGCCTGGCTGATGCCGTGCTTGACCGCGCCGGCCTGACCGGAGAGGCCGCCGCCCTTGACCGTGGCCATGACGTCGAACTGGCCGGCGACATTGGCGACGGTGAAGGCCTGGCCGATCACCATCTGCAGCACGCCGCGGGCGAAGTACTCGTTCATCGGCTTGCCGTTGACGACGACCTTGCCGGAGCCCGGCTTGATCCAGACGCGGGCGACCGCGTCCTTGCGCTTGCCGGTGGCGTAGGACCGGCCGTGTTCGTCGCGGATGGGTTCACGAACCGGGGCGGCATCGGCGACGGGAATGTCGACAACCGAGCCCTGGAGCTCTTCGAGCGAGGAAAGTTCGGCCATGGTCACGCGCTCCGGGTGTTCTTGGGGTTCATCGCGGCGATATCGATCACCTCGGGCTCCTGCCCGGCATGCGGATGCTCGGCACCGGCATAGACGCGCAGGTTCGACAGCTGCTTGCGGCTGAGCGGCCCGCCCGGCAGCATGCGCTGCACGGCCTTCTCGATCACCCGCTCGGGGTGCTTGCCCTCGAGGATCTGGCCGGCGGTGCGGTGCTTGATGCCGCCCGGGAAGCCGGTGTGCCAGTAGTACTTCTTGTCGGCGCGCTTGTTGCCGGTCATCTGCACCTTCTCGGCGTTGATGATGATCACGTTGTCGCCCATGTCCATGTGCGGCGTGAAGGTCGCCTTGTGCTTGCCGCGCAGGCGCATCGCCACCAGCGTCGCGAGCCGGCCGAGCACGATGCCTTCGGCATCGATGATGACCCACTTCTTGTCGATATCTGCCGGTCTGGCGGAATAGGTTTTCATGTCTGTTGTCCTGTCTCGGGTCGCGGCGGGGTGGCGGGCATGTCCCGCGTCCCGTCTCCGAACGAGCCGCTGTTCTACCGGGATTTCGCGGCGCGTCAAGCTGTGGAGACGCAAAATATCCCTTTCAGATCAGCCGCTTGAAAATACGGTATCTGGATACCCCACCCAGGGCCGCTGTCAGAGGCCGAAGATGCCGATCCGGTCGGGGGCCATGGCGTCGATCACGCCGGTGAGCTTGAGGATGGTGTAGATCACCGCGAACGCCGCGAGCGCGAAGAGGATGCGGCGCGGCGCCGGCGCGCGGGTGAGGAGCGCGATCACGGCGAGCAGGACGACGACGATGACGAGGAGCCTGAGCATGGCTGCTCTTATGGCAGGTCGCCTCCCCGTTTCAAGCGGAGACCCTGCGGGATCGCCAAGCCCGCCCTGCCCGGTTAAGAAGCAGGGAGCGCCTCTCCGAAGCCGGAGCCCCGACATGTCCGATCCCGCCAGCCCGCCGCCGACCCTGCCGCCGCCCGTGCCTTCGCGATCCGAGCCGATCACGCTCGACGGGCTGGTCCGGGCGGGGTTCCTCGCGCTCTTCATCTGGCTGTCGCTGTCGATGCTGGCACCGTTCGGCATGCTGGCCCTCTGGGCGGTGATCCTCGCGGTGGCGGTCGCCCCGCTGCACGGCTGGCTCGCGGCGCGGTTGGGCGGGCGCGCCAGGCTCGCCGCGGTGCTGGTGACGCTCGTCCTGCTCGCGCTGCTGATCGGCCCGCTGGCGGTGCTGGCCACGGATCTGGCCCTGACACTCGAGGCGCTCGCCGCGGGGCTGCATGGCGGGTGGGCCGACGCCCCGCCGGCCCTGCCCGAGCCGGTCGAACGGATCATGGACCTGCCCATGCTCGGCCCGGCCCTCGCCGATCTCTGGACGCAGGCAACCACCGATCTGGGCGATCTGCTCCGGCAATATGCCGGCAGGCTGGTCGGGGTCGGCACGGTGCTCCTCGGTTTTGCCGAGCGCTTCGCGCTGGGGCTGGGGGTCTTCGGGCTGGCGGTGATCCTGTCGGGCGTGCTGCTCGTGCATGGCGCGGGTCTGGCGGAGGCGGCACGGGCCTTCGCGCGCCGCATTCTGGGGCAGAACGGCGGGGCCTATGTCGACATGGCAGGGGCGACGATCCGCGGTGTCTCGCAGGGCGTGATCGGGGTGGCGCTGCTCCAGGCGATCCTCGTGGGGATCGGGCTTATGGTGGCGGGGGTGCCGGCGCATGGCCTGCTGGCGCTCGCCGTCGCGGTGCTGGGCATCGTGCAGATCGGGCCGATCGTCGTGACGATCCCCGTGCTGATCTGGTCGGGGTTGCAGCAGGACACCCTGACGACTTTCCTGCTGGCGCTCTGGCTGCTGCCGATCAGCCTGCTGGACAACCTCCTCAAGCCGCTGCTGATCGCCCGGGGCCTCGCGACGCCGATGGCGGTGATCTTCGCCGGGGTGATCGGCGGCACGCTGACGCACGGGCTGGTGGGGCTGTTTCTCGGGCCGGTGGTGCTCGCGGTGTTCTACGAGATGCTGGTGATCTGGGTGCGCGACGACCGGGGTCCGGAGGCGGAGCGCGAGACCCGGTGAGACCGGCGGTCACCGGCTTGTGACCCGGAGTGCGGCGGGGTTGGCGCATGCTGGGTGCATCAATCCACCAGGAGGTTTCCCGATGCGCCGTCTCGTTGCCGCCATGCTGTTCGCCGGTCTCGCGCTGCCCGCGAGTGCGGAGATCGTCCGCAAGACCAGCCCGCATTCCGTCTCCGAGACCGCGGACCGGCTGGCGGCGGCGGTGGAGGGCGCGGGGGCGACGGTGGTGGCGCGGATCGATCATGCCGCTGCCGCGGCCGGTGTGGATGCGGAGCTGCGGCCGACGACGGTGCTGGTGTTCGGAAATCCGAAGCTCGGCACGCCGGTGATGCAGGCCGATCAGGCCGCCGGGCTCGATCTGCCGATGCGGGTGGTGATCTTCGAGGGCCCGGACGGCGGGGTGACGGTGGCCTATCACGACCCGGCCGAACTGGCGGCAAGCCATGCGGTGCCGGCCGATCTGGAAGCGCTGGGGACGATGGCCGGGGCGCTCGACAAGCTGACCGGGGCGGCGGTCGCGCCCTGATCCGGAATGGAGCGCCTGTGCGGCGGACGGCCGACGCCCGGGCGCGCGGCAGCTTGGCAGCGATGCCGGACCGGCCGAGGCCCCCTCAGGCGGCGCGGCGCGGGGGGATCGAGTAGGTGAGGCCGGCGCGGGCGACGGGGCCTTCGACGCCTTCGGAGAAGATCAGCACGTCGCCGACCGAGAGCGTGCGGCCGAGCTTGAGGATGCGGGTCTCGGCGGTGAGCGCACCGGTGCCGGGCTTGCGCATGAAATCGATCGAGCAGTTCGTGGTGACGGTGAGCGCCTCGCGGCCGATCATCGCCAGGGTGGCGATGTAGAAGGCGCAATCGGCCAGCGTGAACATCGCCGGCCCCGAGACGGTATCGCCGGGGCGCAGATCGGCCTCGGTGGCGATCATGCGGATGCTGGCGAAGAACGGCTCGAGTTCGAGCACCTCGAAGCGCTCGCCGAGTTGCGGGAAGACCTCGCGGAGATAGGCCTGCATTTCGGGAATGGTGAAGTGAAGCTGCATCGGGGCCTTCCGGTCGTCGGGATTATCCCCCAGACTGACCCGAGGCCGCGGCCAAGAGCAAGGACGGACAGGATGCAGGACGAACTGGTATTGCGCGAGGATGCGGGCGCGGTGGCGACGCTGACGCTCAACAATCCCGCGAAGCTCAACGCGCTGTCGGAGGCGATGCTGGAGGCGCTGCAGGACCGGCTCGACGCGCTGGCGGAGGACGCGGCGATCCGTGCGGTGGTGCTGCGCGGTGCGGGGCGTGCCTTCTGCGCCGGGCACGATCTGCGCGAGATGACCGATGCGCGGCAGTCGGAGGATGGTGGCCAGGCGGTGTTCGCGGCGCTGTTCGAGCGGTGCGCGCGCGATGATGATGTCGATCACCGAGCTGCCGCAGCCGGTGATCGCCGAGGTGCAGGGGATCGCCACGGCGGCGGGCTGCCAGCTCGTCGCGACCTGCGACATGGCGGTGGCGGCGAAGGGTACGCGCTTCGGGGTGAACGGGGTGAATATCGGCCTGTTCTGCTCGACGCCGATGGTGGCGCTGACGCGCAACATCGGCCGCAAGCGCGCCTTCGAGATGCTGACCACCGGCAACTTCCTCGACGCGTCGGAGGCCCTCGATCTCGGGCTGGTCAACCATGTGGTGGCCGCCGATGCGCTGTCCCACGAAGCCATGCTGCTGGCCGGGACGGTGGCCGCGAAGCTCGGACCGGTGGTGCGGATCGGCAAGCGGGCGTTCTACGAGCAGGCGGAGATGTCGCTCGCGGAGGCCTACGACTTCACCGGCCGGGTGATGACCGAGAACATGATGCGCGAGGACACCGCCGGCGGGATCGCCGCCTTCCTCGACAAGCGCCCGCCGGACTGGAAGCAGTAGCGGCCTCAGGCGCGGGCGATGCGCTCGCTGCGCGGATAGAGCGCTGCGAAGCGGCAGCGGATGATCAGCACGAAGAGCAGGACCGCGCCGAGCTGGTGGACGATGGCGATCTGCCACGGCGCGGCGTACATCACCGTGACGATGCCGATGCCGACCTGGATCGCCAGCATCAGCATCATGTCGCGCCAGGCGCGGCGGATGTCTCCGGCGGCGGATTTGCGGCTGGCGAGCCAGGCGAGGAGCCCGAGCAGCGCGAGGATGTAGCCGAGGACACGGTGGTTGAACTGCACCAGCGCCGGGTTCTCGAGGAAGTTGCGCCAGAGCGGCGCGATGTTGAAGGCGTCGGACGGGAAGACCTCGCCGCCCATCAGCGGCCAGTCGATGTAGCCGCGGCCGGCGTCGATTCCGGCGACCAGCGCGCCGAGCAGGATCTGCGCGAAGCCCGACGACGATCAGCAGCGTGCCCCAGCCCATCAGCCTTTCGTTGCGCTGGCGTCGGGTCTGCAGCAGGTCGGCCTCGCTGCGGCGGAGCGACATCATGTACCAGGCGATCAGGCCGAGGATGGTGAAGGCGAGGCCGAGATGGGTGGCCAGCCGGTAGGAGGCGACGCTGACCATGCGGCCCTCGAGCCCGGAGGCGACCATCCACCAGCCGATGGCGCCCTGCAACCCGCCCAGCGCGCCGAGGCCGAGAAGGCGTCCGGTCCAGCCGGTGGGAATGCGCCGCCGGGCCCAGAACCAGAGGAAGCCAAGGCCCCAGACGAGGCCGATGACCCGGCCGAGCTGGCGGTGGCCCCATTCCCACCAGTAGATCACCTTGAACTCGTCGAGGGTCATGCCCCGGTTGACGAGCTGGTATTGCGGGATCTCGCGGTACTTGTCGAATTCGGCCTGCCACGTGGCGGCGTCGAGCGGCGGCAGCGCGCCGGTGACCGGGCGCCATTCGGTGATCGAGAGGCCCGAATCGGTGAGGCGTGTCATGCCGCCCACCGCGATCATCACCACGACGAGGGCGAAAAGGATGCCGAGCCAGACGGCGATGGCGCCGCGGGCGGCCTCGGGCCGGCGCTTGCGGGCGGGGGTCGCGGGGGCGGGGCCGGTCTCGGAGACCTCCTCGAAAATGCTGCGGGGCTTCGTCATGTCGCTCTCCGGTCTGCTCGGTGCTGACGTGTCATTTGCGCCCGCGCGGGCCTTCCGCAAGGGCCCGCACCACGCCGTGCAGGATGCGGATGTCGGTTTCGGTGAGCGGCGCGCGATGGAAAAGGTTCTCGAGATTGCCCTGCATGCGGGCGCGTTTTTCCTGCGGGTAGAAGAAGCCGACATCGTCGAGGCGGCTGATGAGGCGGTCGAGGAAGCCGTCGATTTCCGCCCCTTCCGCAAGGCGGCCGCGCGCGACGCGCTGCGCCTCGCCGGCGCTGCGGCAGCGTGCCACGGCCCCATTCGTAGGCCATCAGCAGCACGCATTGCGCGAGGTTGAGCGAGCCGAAGGCCGGGTTGACCGGCACCGAGACCACGGCGCTGGCACGCACCACGTCGGCACTTTCGAGCCCGGCGCGTTCAGGGCCGAAGAGCACGCCGACGCGCTCGCCGGCAGCGATCATCTCGCGGGCCTCCTCCATGGCGCGTTCGGGCGTGAGCACCCGCTTCGTGAGCGCCCGATCCCGGGCGGTGGTGGCGTAGACCACGCCGAGATCCGCGCAGGCGGCGGCGGTGCTGTCGTCGACGCGGACGGCGTCCATCACCGGGGCGGCGCCACTCGCGGTGGCCTCGGCGCGCGGATTGGGCCAGCCGTCGCGAGGGCTGACGAGGCGCAGGCGGTTGAGGCCGAAATTCCACATCGCCCGGGCCGAGGCGCCGATGTTCTCGCCCATCTGCGGCCCGACGAGGATGAAGACCGGCTGGGGCGCCGGCGCCGTCTCGTCGCGCCTGCCGTGATCGGTTCCTGCCACCGGTCCCGCCTCCCCGTGCCGGACCCGTCGCCGGCGGGCGGGTGATACGCCGCGCCGGACTTGCAGGCAAGGGAGCCGGGGGTCGCGGCCGCCGATCGAGGGTATACGACGTATACAACGCTTTCCTTTCCCGGCGCGATGGGCTAGAGAGGCGGCGTCCGAATCTTGAACCCAGCGCGAGGGAACGCCTCCATGACCAAGATCAAAGTCGACAATCCGGTCGTCGAGCTCGACGGCGACGAGATGACCCGGATCATCTGGGACTTCATCAAGGAGAAGCTGATCCTGCCCTATCTCGACATCGACCTGAAATACTACGATCTTGGCATCGAGAAGCGCGACGAGACCGACGACCAGATCACGGTCGATGCGGCCAACGCGATCAAGGAATACGGCGTCGGCGTCAAATGCGCCACCATCACCCCGGACGAGGACCGGGTCGAGGAATTCGGCCTCAAGCAGATGTGGCGATCGCCCAACGGCACGATCCGCAACATCCTCGGCGGCGTGATCTTCCGCCAGCCGATCATCTGCCGGAACGTGCCGCGGCTCGTGCCGGGCTGGACCAAGCCGATCGTCGTCGGCCGCCATGCCTTCGGCGACCAGTACCGCGCCACCGATTTCCGCTTCCCCGGGCCGGGCAAGCTGACCATCAAGTTCGTCGGCGACGATGGCGAGGACCATCGAGCGCGAGGTGTTCGAGGCACCGGGCGCCGGCGTGACGATGGCGATGTACAATCTCGACGACTCGATCCGCGACTTCGCGCGCGCCTCGATGAACTACGGGCTCTCGCTCGGCTGGCCGGTCTACCTCTCGACCAAGAACACCATCCTCAAGGCCTATGACGGGCGCTTCAAGGACCTGTTCCAGGAGGTGTTCGACGCCGAAGTTCGCGCAGAAGTTCGCGGAAGCCGGCATCACCTACGAGCACCGCCTGATCGACGACATGGTCGCCTGCGCCCTGAAGTGGAACGGCGGCTTTGTCTGGGCCTGCAAGAACTACGACGGCGACGTCCAGTCCGACACGGTGGCGCAGGGCTTCGGCTCGCTCGGCCTGATGACCACCGTGCTGATGACGCCGGACGGCAAGACCGTCGAGGCCGAGGCCGCGCACGGCACGGTGACGCGCCACTACCGCGAGCACCAGAAGGGCAAGGAGACCTCGACCAACTCGATCGCCTCGATCTTCGCCTGGACCGGCGGCCTCAAGCACCGCGCCAAGCTCGACGACAACACCGCACTCCTGAACTTCGCCGAGACGCTGGAGCGGGTGACGGTGGAGACGGTGGAATCGGGCTTCATGACCAAGGATCTCGCCCTGCTGGTCGGGCCGGACCAGAAATGGCTGACCACGATCGGCTTCCTCGAGAAGGTCGACGAGAACCTCAACGCCGCGCTCGCGGGCTGATGGACCGATGGACCCGGAGGAGGCGAGCCGTCGCCTCCTGGCACCCGGCACGCGGGTCTATGACGATGCGCAGAGCCTGTTCGTCGGCACGGTGCTGGCGGCCACCGGGCTCGCGATCCTGCAGCATCTGGGGTTCGTGACCGGGCAGATCGCAGGACTGGCGCTTCTGGTGACGCACTGGACCGGGCTTCGGCCTTCGGGCCGGTGTTCTTCGCGCTCAACCTGCCGTTCTACGTGCTCGCGCTGCGCCGGATGGGGCGGCCCTTCGTGGTGAAGACGGTGATCGCGGTCGCGCTATTCTCGCTGCTGGTCTGGGCGCAGCCCAGTTGCTGACTTTCGCCGACATCCAGCCGCTGGCCGGGGTGATCCTCGCCGGGATCCTGTCCGGCACCGGGCTTCTGGTGCTGTTCCGGCACCGCGCCAGTCTCGGGGGCATCGGGATCATGGCGGTCTGGCTGCAGGAGCGGACCGGGTTCCGGGCGGGCTGGACGCAGATGACGGTCGACGCGGTGGTGTTCTCGCTCGCGGCCCTGACATTGCCGCCGATGGCGGTGGTCTACAGCCTCGTCGGCGCGGTCGCACTCAACCTCGTGATCGCGATCAATCACCGGGCGGATCGCTACATCGGGATGTGAGGGCTCTCAGAGGCTCTCGACGATCACCAGGTCGCGCACCGCAGCACCACGGGCATGGGCCAGGGCCGGTTGGTATTCCGGCGACCGGTAGCAGGCCTCCGCCGCTTCGATGCTCGGGAAGAGGGCGACGACGTTGCGCGGCTGGTCGGTGCCTTCGAGCTGGAGGTGGCGGCCGCCGCGGGCGAGGAACTTGCCGCCGTGATGCTC
>CAWGUH010000028.1:0-66458 GCA_963825715.1 uncultured Alphaproteobacteria bacterium
CCGTTCTGACTGCGAGTTTTTGGGCACACTTCGGAAGCGAGAGGAGTGTCCAGATGCCGAAGAAACGATTCACCGACGAGCAGATCGCATTCGCGCTGAGGCAGGCGGAAGCCGGCTCGAGCGTCGGCGAGATCTGCCGGAAGATGGGCGTGGCGGAAGCCACGTTCCACCGCTGGAAGAAGGTCCATGCCGGCATGGGCGTATCCGGGAGCCGGCGGTTGAAGCAGGTCGAGGAGGAGAACTCGAAGCTGAAGCACCTGGTGGCGGACCTGACGCTGGACAAGACGATGCTGCAGGACGCCCTGCGAGAAAAGTGGTGAAGCCCGTCTGTCGCCGCGAAGCCGTCCGCCATTGCCAGGAGGTCTTCGGGTTGTCGGGGCGTCGGGCGTGCCGGGCCATGGGCTTCGGGCGTGCTTCCCACGGATACCGGTCACGGCAGGATCCGGCCGTGGAACTGCGGATGCGGATCGGGGAACTGGCCGAAGCGCGGGTGCGCTATGGCTACCGGAGGCTGCACGTCCTGCTGCAGCGGGAAGGCTGGCAGATCAATCACAAGCGGACCTCCCGGCTCTACAGCGAAGAAGGCCTGTCGATCCGGACCCGGAGCCCCAGGCGGCGGGCATGCCGCTACAGATCCGGTCGTGCAGAGGCCGAAGGGATGAACGACGTCTGGGACATGGACTTCCTGTCGGACAAGCTCTTCGACGGTCGGCCGTTCCGTATCCTGACGATCATGGACTGCCATACGAGAGAGGCTCTCGCGGCCTCTGCGAGGACGAACTTCCGGGCCTGCCAGGTCGTGGAGGAGCTCGACCGGATCGCCCGGCGAAGGGGAAAGCCGCGGAGCACACGGATTGCCAACGGCCCTGAGTTCGCTGGTCGGCTGCTCGACCAATGGGCCTGCCTGAACAAGGCAGAGCTGGACTTCTCCGGGCCGGGAAAGCCCACGGATAATGCCTTCATCAAGTCGTTCAACAGCCGGCTCCGCCAGGAATGCCCGAACGCCTCATGGTTCCTGTCCATGGCTGATGCACGCCAACGGATCGCCGAATGGAGGCGAGCCAAGCGAGCGCTCCAAAGCTTATGTGGTTGCCGGCGGGTGACCGGTTCGGCCTGTGGGAGCTAGCGGGGATGTGCTCCCTGCCATGCGGTGCGGCTCTGCGGGCGGCGCTCCGAACGGAGCGGGCTGCCGAAAGCCGGTCCGGGTCGCCGGGGCTCGTGCGCCAAGGGCCGGCTGCGGCCCGGGCGATCTGGGGGTGAGCCACTCTCCCTAAAAACAGGATGCCCCGCGTCGGGGGACGCCAACGCGGGGCAGGCGGGGGAGACCGATGCGCAGGTCATTCCGGTCCCGCCGTGGCATGAAGGGTGCCCGAGCCGCCTGGGACAGCGGCGGCCATCGGAGGTGCGCCCCTCACGCGTTCGAAAGTCTCACCGCTGGTCGGGCGCCTGCGTTGCCGCAAGCTGGCCGCGGATGTCCGACTGGAGCGCGGAAAGCTGCGCCGCGACCAGCGGCGACATGCCGCCCGCATACCGGTTCTGCATGCGCAGGGTCGCGAGCCTCGCGTCGAGGCTGGCCAGCCGGGACTTGCGGTGAGGGGTCGGGACGGGTCGGGTTTCTGCGGACGACGACATCTTGGTTCTCTCCTGATGGACTCGGGTTTGGTTCCCTTGCTCGCCCTCCAGAGATGCGTCGAAACCCGTATCCGTTCCATACCAATGCTTGCCGCATTCATGATAGATTTTATCTATCGGGCGACCGCCGCGACGGTGTGCCCCGAAGGAAAGATGCCCGTGCCCACGATCAAGCAGTTGAACTATCTCCTGGCGCTCTCGGAGGAGCGCAATTTCCGCCGGGCCGCCGAAAAGAGCGGCGTCACCCAGCCGACGCTGAGCGCCCAGATCCGGGAGCTGGAGAGAAAGCTGGATGCCCCGCTGGTCGAACGTCATCCGAGCCATGTGATGCTGACGCCGCTGGGTCGCGAAATCGCCGAGCGATCGCGCAAGGTGCTCGCGGACGTAAAGGACATCGTGGACCTCGCGGCGGCCGCGCAGCACGGGCTTCACGGCACGCTCCGGCTCGGCGTGCCGCCGACCCTCGGTCCCTATCTGCTTCCGCACATCGTTCCGGCACTGCACGAGGCCTATCCCGAACTCAAGCTGCATGTCCGCGAAGACATGCCGGTCGCCCTCCACAATGCCCTCGGGACCGGCGGCTACGACCTCGTGATCACGCCGCTCCCGGTGCTTCCGACCGAGCTGATGGTGGCGCCGCTGTTTCGCGAACCGCTGCGGGCTGTGGTTGCGCGGGATCATCCGCTGGCGAACCGGGCGGGGCCGCTCAGCCGCAACGACCTCGCGGGCGAGAAGGTCCTCGCAATCGCCGAGGGTCACCACCTGCACGCGCAGGTGCGCGACATCTGCACCGATTTCGGCGCGATCCTGCTGCGCGACTACGAGGGCACGAGCCTCGATGCCCTGCGCCTGATGGCCGGAATGGGCGTCGGGCTCGCCTTCTTGCCGGCGCTCTACCTGCGGACCGAGATCGCCGGCCGGGGGGATGTCGTGGTCCTGCCGCTCAAGGCCCCGAACCTTTATCGCCAGATCGGCATGACGTGGCGCCGGGAATCGGTGCATGCCAGTGTCTTCGATGACATCGCCGACCTGATCCGCGGCATCGCCGTGGAGCAGCTCAGCGAACTCGCGGTCATGCGCTGACGCGGCGGGCGCGCGGCCCTAGAACGCGATCTGGTCCTCGACGGCCGCGATGCCGGCGCGGGCGCATTCGTCGTCGATGTCCGGACCCGGTGCGCCCGAGACGCCGACACCGCCCACCATGGAGCCGGCCGCGTCGATCGGCACACCGCCGCCGAGGGGAAGGGCCTCCGAGATGTGGCGGATCGCCGAGGCGATGCCGTCCGGACCCGTTGTGGTGTCGAGCGACAACGTATCGGTGCGGAACGAGACGGCCGTCCAGGCCTTGCGAAATGCCGTCTCACCGGTATGGGCGCCGGCGAAGCGGTCCCTCAGGAAGACCTGCTCGACCCCGAAACGGTCGACGACGGAAACCCCGACCTGGTAGCCGCCGTTGCGGCAGGCGAGCAGCGCGGCTTCCGCGAGTTCGAAGGCGACTTCCGGCTTGAGGCTCTGGAAGGTGACCAGGGCGTCGCTGTCCTGCGCCGTGCCTGGAAGCGGGCCGGCGAGGGCCAGCGCGCAGGTCGTTGCGATGATGATGCGTTTCATGAGGGGTCCTCCGTTATGCGCCCGTCTTCGGCGGGCAGTCTTTCAAGCAACTGACCGAGCATTCCCCAGAAGAAGTCTTCTCCCGGGTAGCCCTCGATCCGGCCGATCTCGCGCCCGTCCTCCACCAGCACGAAGGTCGGCGTGAAGACCGGCGGGCTGGCGAACTCGACATCGCTCCGGGACGCTGCCCGGATGTCGATCCGCCGGAGCGGGGCGCGCGCGCCTTCCGGCGTCTTCGGATAGACCGGCGCGATTTCGGCGTTCCAGCGCGCGCACCAGGGGCAGCCGTGCTCCTCGACCATGATCAGCTCGGCCGTCCACGCCGGCATCGCCGCGATGCCGAGCATCAGGGCCGCGATCGCGTTTCTGGCATGCCGCATGTCTTGAGAATCCGGTTTGACCTGAGCTGAAGAAAAAGACTATTTTGAATATGACGATGGCACAAGGAAGGATTCCGGCGTAATGGACGTTTCGCTCGCAGCGGCCGCCTTCGCCGGGCTTTTGTCTTTCCTGTCGCCGTGCATCCTGCCGATGGTGCCGTTCTACCTGAGCTACATGGCCGGGACGAGCATGAGCCAGATCACCGGCGAGGCGGCGATCCCCGGCGCGGTGCGGGCGCGGGCGGTGATTGCGGCGCTGCTGTTCTCGGCCGGGATCATCACGGTGTTCATGGCGCTCGGCGCCACCGCGAGCGTCTTCGGGCAGCTGATCCGCGAATGGATGGGGGTGCTGCGGCTGCTGGCCGGTGGACTGATCATCGCCATGGGGCTGCATTTCCTCGGCGTGATCCGGATCGGCTTTCTCTACCGACAGTTCCGCGCCGACGGCAGCACCGGATCGCGGATGAGCCTCGCCGGCGCCTACGTCATCGGCATGGCCTTCGCCTTCGGCTGGACGCCCTGCGTCGGGCCGGTGCTCGCGACGATCCTGTTCACCGCGGCCGGGTCCGAGACCGCGACGCGGGGGGCGCTGCTCCTGTTCATCTACGGGCTGGGGATGACGCTGCCCTTCGTGCTGGCGGCGCTGTTCGTCGAGCCGTTCATGCGCTGGGCCGCCGGCTTCCGCAAGCATTTGGGAACCGTCGAGAAGGTGATGGGCGGGCTTCTGGTGGTGTTCGGTATCCTGATCGGCACCAACTCTGTCAATTACATCGCGCAGTGGATGCTGGAGGTCGGCCCCGACCTCGGCGTGCTGCTCTGAGGGGAGGATATCGGTGATGAGACTTGCGGTTCTGTCTGGGGGCGTTCTTCGCTATCGCCCTGCCGGCCGGCGCCGTGGAAATCGGCGATGACGGCCTGCACAAGACGCCGTGGATGCGGGACACCTTCATGGACCTGCGCGAGGATCTCGACGAGGCGAACGCGGAAGGCAAGCGCTACGTGATGATCGTCGAGCAGCGGGGCTGCCTCTACTGCAGGAAGATGCACGAGGAGGTGTTTTCCGATCCGGAAGTCTCGGCCTTCATCGAAGACAACTTCTTCGTCGTTCAGCTCAACATGTTCGGCGATGTCGAAGTCACCGACCTCGATGGCGACGTTCGCAGCGAAAAGGAAATGGCGGCGAAGTGGGGTGTCTTGTTCACGCCGACCATGATCTTCCTCCCCGAGCAGGCAGACGGGGAACCGACTGCGATCGAAGCCTCGGTGGCCACCATGCCGGGTGCGTTCAGCAAGAGCACGACCCTAGACCTGCTGAACTGGGTCGTCGCGAAGGGCTATGCCGGCGACGAGGGATTCCAGCGCTATCATGCGCGGATGATCGAGGAACGTGGTGCGACGCAATGACGCAGGCGGGCGGTTTTCGCGGGACGTGACGCGGGTTGCCGCGCGGGACTCACATGCACAGTTGCATAGAACGAAATTCAGGGTTGCATTCAAATCCCACTTGGATATCGTGAAATCCAAAGAAAGAAACCCGGGAGGATCCATGACCAGATCAACGCTGGCTGTCTTTGTACTCGTCGCCTCGGCGCTCGCTGCCCATGCGGAGCCGGTTGCGCCGTCGGACGTAGTCTTCGAGGGCGGCTCGGTCGCCCAGTCGCTGACCGGCGTCGCCGGCGATCCTGCGGCCGGACGGGAGACGATGATCGACCGTGGCCTAGGGAATTGCGTCGCTTGTCATGCATCCTCGGCACTCGCGGACGTGCCTTGGCCGGGCGAGATCGGGCCCTCGCTCGACGGGACGGGGTCGCGCTGGAGCGAGGCGGAACTGCGCGGCATCGTGGCGAACGCGAAGATGACCTTCGACGGGTCGATGATGCCGTCGTTCTACAAGGTTTCGGGTTTCGTCCGGCCGGGCAAGGACTACACCGGCAAGGCGATTGCCGAGGAGGAAATCGTCCCGATCCTGAGCGCTCAGCAGGTGGAGGACGTCGTCGCCTACCTGATGACCATGCAGGACCAGTGAAACGGCATTGAGGAGAAAACGATGAAACTGACGAGACGTGACGCATTGATCGCGGGAGCCGGGGCCTTCGCCGTCTTCGGGCTGGGCCTCGGGCCCGCGCGGGCCGCGGTCGACGACGCCATCGCCGAGTTCACCGGCGGAGCGGAGATCATGGATGGCGGCGTGGACCTGGTCGCGCCCGAAATCGCCGAGAACGGCAATACGGTGCCGATCGAGGTCTCGGCAGAAGGGGCCGCGGCGATCATGCTCCTGGCGACCGGGAACCCGACGCCCGGTGTCGCGACCTTCAACTACGGACCGCTCGCCGGCTCGACACTCGCCTCGACGCGCATCCGGCTGGCCTCGACCCAGGACGTGATGGCGATCGCGCGGATGCAGGACGGGACTTTCCACAAGGCCGTGGCCACCGTGAAGGTGACCATCGGCGGTTGCGGCGGCTGAACGGGAAAGGGAAACACCATGGCAGACAATGTAAAACCGCGCGTCAAGGCTCCGAAGACCGCTTCGGCGGGCGAGGTGGTCACGATCAAGACGCTGATCAGCCACCCGATGGAATCGGGCCAGCGCAAGGATAGCGACGGCAACCTGATCCCGCGCTCGATCATCAACCGCTTCACCGCCGAGTTCAACGGCGAGAGCATCATCGACGTGACGATCATGCCGGCGGTTTCGACCAATCCGTATTTCCAGTTCGACGCGACCGTGCCGGAATCGGGCGAGTTCAAGTTCACCTGGTATGACGATGACGGCTCGGTCTACGAGGATACCAGCGCGATCGAAGTGAGCTGATACGGCAGATGGCGCAGGGAGGATACACAATGAAAAGACTGGCGGTAACGCTTGCGACGGTCTCGACGATGGTGCTGGGTTCGGCGGGGCTGGCCCCGGCTGACGAGAGCGCCGAACTGGTCATCGATGGCGAGATCGAGATCGTCACGCGCGCTGCGGCGCCCGATCATGTGGAAGGTCTCGACGAGATCATGTCCGGCTGGGTTTTTCGCACCGACGAGACCCAGGCGCTTCAGGCGGACGATTTCGAGAACCCCGCGATGGTGTTCGTCGACAAGGCGCGCGAGGTGTGGGACGCGGCCGACGGGAGCGAGGGCAAATCCTGCGCGTCGTGCCACGGCACACCGGAGGAGGGCATGACGGGCGTCCGCGCGGTGATGCCGAAGTTCAACGAGACCGCAGGCGAGATGTACACGCTCGAAATGTACGTCAACGGCTGCCGCACGGAACGGATGGGCGCGGAAGCCTGGGACGTGAACGGCGCCGACATGATCGAGATGACGGCCCTGATCTCGTCGGTCTCCCGCGGCATGCCGATCAATGTTGCCATCGACGGGCCGGCCCAGTCCTACTGGGAAAAGGGGAAGGAGATCTACTACACCCGCTACGGCCTGCTCGAACTGTCCTGCGCCAATTGCCACGAGGACAATTACGGCAACATGATCCGGGCCGACCATCTCTCGCAGGGCCAGGTCAACGGCTTTCCGGTGTACCGCCTGAAGGATGCCCAGCTCAGCTCGATCCACAACCGCTTCAAGGGCTGCATCCGCGACACCCGCGGCGAGACGTTCGCGCCGGGCTCGCCGGAGTTCATCGCGCTGGAAACCTATGTCGCCTCGCGCGGCAACGGCCTTTCCGTCGAGGGTCCGTCCGTCCGCAACTGACCGACCGCCTTGCCTTCCGAGCGAACGACCCTTCCCCGTGACCGGCGGGGAGGGCAAGAGAGACCCTTGTCCGGAGCAAAGAACATGATTTCCCGCCGCGATTTCCTGCAGGTCGGCATGGCCGCGTCCGCCATCGTCGGATCCTCGGGCTTCGGCGACTGGAGCCGGCTCGCCGCCCAGCAGGCCCTGACGCAGGATCAGCTCCTGGAATTCCCGACCACGGGCAACGTGACGCTGATCCACATCACCGACATCCATGCCCAGATGAAACCGGTCTGGTTCCGCGAGCCGGAGATCAACCTCGGGGTGGGCGCAGTGCAGGGGCTGCCGCCGCATGTGACGGGGGCGGATTTCCTGAAGCTCTTCGGGATCGAGCCGGGGTCGGCGGCGCAATACGCACTGACCTATCCCGACTTCGTGGCGCTGGCGAAAACCTACGGCAAGGTCGGCGGGCTCGATCGCTGCGCGACGGTGATCCGGTCGATCCGGGCCGAGCGCCCCGACGCGCTGCTGCTCGACGGCGGCGACACCTGGCAGGGCAGCCTGACGGCGCTGCGGACCGAGGGCCGGGACATGGTCAACGTGATGAACGCGCTCGGCGTCGACGCGATGACCAGCCACTGGGAATTCACGCTGGGGATCGACCGGGTGAACCAGATCGTCGAAAACGAGCTGGCCTTCCCGTTCCTCGGCGCCAACATCTTCGATACCGAATGGGAAGAGCGGGTCTACGAGCCCTACCGGATTTTCGAGCGCGGCGGCGCGAAGATCGCCGTGATCGGTCAGGCCTTTCCCTATCTGCCGATTGCCAATCCGAGCTGGATGTTCCCGGGGCTCTCCTTCGGTGTGCGGCAGGACAACATGGCCGAACTGGTTGCCGAGGTCCGCGAGGCCGGCGCCGACGTGGTGGTGCTGCTCGTCTCACAACGGCTTCGACGTCGACCGCAAGCTCGCCGGCGACGTGCCGGGCATCGACGTCATCCTGACCGGCCACACCCACGACGCGCTGCCCGAACCGGTGCAGGTCGGCAAGACGCTGCTGATCGCCTCGGGCTCGCAGGGCAAGTTCATCAGCCGGGTCGATCTCGATGTCCAGGGCGGCGAGGTGCGCGACGTTGCACACAAGCTGATCCCGATCTTCTCGGACGTCATCGCACCCGACCCGGAGATCGCCGCGCTGATCGATGCCGAGCGCGAACCCTATCTGGACGAGTTGACCGAAGTGGTCGGTGCGACCGATTCACTGCTCTACCGGCGCGGCAACTTCAACGGCACCTGGGACGACGTCATCTGCCAGGCGCTCATCGAGGAGCGGGAGGCCGACATCGCGCTCTCGCCGGGCTTCCGCTGGGGACCGACGCTGATCCCCGGCGTCGAGATCACCCGCGAGGACATCTTCAACGCCACCGCGATGAGCTATCCCGAAGCCTACCGCTCGGAGATGACCGGCGAGACGCTGCACCTCATCCTCGAGGACGTGGCGGACAACCTCTTCAACCCCGATCCCTATTACCAGCAGGGCGGCGACATGGTCCGCGTCGGCGGTATGGGCTACCGGATCGACGTCAACAAGCCGCAGGGCGAGCGCATCACCGAGATGACCCTGCTGGCGACCGGCGAAGCGATCGATCCGGCGCGGAGCTACGTGGTGGCAGGCTGGGCCAGCGTGAACGAGGGCACCGAGGGTCCGCCGATCTGGGACGTGGTCGAGAGTTACATCAGGCGCAAGGGCACGATCAGCGTGACGCCGAACACGAGCGTCATCGTCGATGCGGTCTGAGCGCCGGAAGCAACCGGGAGTGGATGAAATGGCAAGCGAAAAACGGATTGACGGAACATCGCGCCGCCGGTTCCTGACCGGCGCGGCGGCGGTCGGAGGCGCCACGGCGCTGGCCGGCATGGCGCGGGGGCAGGGGGCCGATCCGGCGATCACCGAGATCCAGCCCTGGAACCAGATGCTGGGCGCCGGGGTCGACGAGGCGCCCTACGGGATGCCGAGCCCGTTCGAGGCGCATGTGGTGCGCCAGAACGTGCCCTGGCTGACCGCCGACCCGATCTCGTCGATCAACTTCACGCCGATCCACGAACTCGACGGGATCATCACGCCGAACGGGCTGTGCTTCGAGCGGCATCATGCCGGGGTGGCGGAGGTCGATCCGGCGCAGCAGCGCCTGATGATCAACGGGCTGGTCGACAAGCCGCTGGTCTTCACCATGGCCGACCTGATGCGCTACCCGCGCGAGAACCACAGCTACTTCCTCGAATGCGCCGCCAATACCGGGATGGAATGGGCGGGCGCACAGCTCAACGGCGCGCAGTTCACCCACGGCATGATCCACAACGTGGTCTATACCGGCGTGCGGCTGAAGCATCTGCTCGACGAGGCGGGCCTGAAGACGAACGCCAAGTGGATCATGCCCGAGGGCGCGGACGCCTCGGCGATGACCCGCTCGATCCCGATCGAGAAGGCGCTCGACGACTGCCTCGTGGCCTTCAAGATGAACGGCGAGGCGCTGCGCCCCGAACAGGGCTATCCGTTGCGGATCGTGGTTCCCGGCTGGGAAGGCAACATGTGGGTCAAGTGGCTCCGCCGCATCGAGGTCGGCGACGAGCCCTGGCATCACCGCGAGGAGACGTCGAAATACACCGATCTGCTCGAGGACGGCCGGGCGCGCCGCTTCACCTGGATCATGGATGCGAAATCGGTCATCACGAGCCCGTCGCCGCAGATGCCGATCACCCACGGGAAGGGGCCCCTCGTGATCAGCGGCATGGCCTGGTCGGGCCGCGGCACGATCCCGCGGGTGGACGTGACGGTCGACGGCGGCAAGACCTGGTATCAGGCGCGGATGTCCGGTCCGTCGCTCGACAAGTCGCTGCACCGTTTCTACCTCGAGATCGACTGGGACGGCACGCCGCTGCTGCTGCAGAGCAGGGCGCACGATTCGACCGGATACGTGCAGCCGACCAAGGACGAGTTGCGCGCGGTGCGGGGCGAGAACTCGATCTACCACAACAACGGAATCCAGACCTGGTACGTGAACGAGGAAGGGCAGGCGGAAAATGTCGAAATCTCTTGATCTGATTGCCGCCTTCGCCGTTTGCGCGCTTCTCGGCGGGGCCGGTCGGCCATGCGCGGAAGGCGGGCTCGGCCTCGGGCGCGCGGCGCTTCCCGAGGAAGTCGCCGCCTGGGACATCGACATCCGTCCCGACGGCGCCGGGCTTCCGGTGGGCAGCGGCGACGTGTTCACCGGGGAGGAGATCTTCACCGAGCAATGCGCGCATTGCCACGGCGATTTCGGCGAGGCGGTCGGCCGCTGGCCGCAGATCGCCGGGGGCTTCGGCACGCTCGACCGGGAGGATCCGGTCAAGACGGTCGGGTCATACTGGCCGTATCTCTCGACGGTCTGGGACTACGTCCACCGGGCGATGCCGTTCGGCTATGCCCAGTCGCTGACCGACGATCAGGTCTATGCACTCACGGCGTATATCCTCTATCTTAACGACATCGTGGACGAGGACTTCGAACTCTCCGACGAGACCTTTGCGGAGGTGACCATGCCGAACGTCGAGAACTTCTTCATGGATGATCGCGACGACGCGGAACTCGCACGGTTCTCGGGCGAGGCCTGCATGGAGAACTGCAAGGACGCGGTCGAGATCACCAAGCGCGCGACGGTGCTTGACGTGACGCCCGAGGATGGCGCCGAGCCCGAAGGCGGCGGGGGGGTCGACTGACCGGATGGGCAGGGGCGCGACGAAATCAGCGACCCTGTCGCGCGGCCGGCTCGCGGGGCTCGTGCTGGCATCAGCGTTTGCGCCGGTGCTGGCGGCCGAGACGATCGGCGACATCGAGGCGGGGGCGATGCGGTTCGACGAGGAATGCGCAACCTGCCACGCGATCGGGGCCGGTGCGGAGAACGGCATCGGGCCGCATCTGAACGCGATCTTCGACCGCGGTGCCGGGTCTGTGGCGGAGTACGACTATTCCGACGCAATGATCCGGGCCGGCGAGGACGGGCTCGCCTGGGATTACGAGGCGCTCGATGCGTATCTCACCAATCCCAAGAACCTCGTGAGCCGGACCAAGATGAGCTATGACGGTCTGGCCGACGCGACCGCGCGGCACGACGTGATCGCCTATCTGCGCGACTATTCGGCGCGGCCGCAGAACATTCCGGAGGCAGCACCGACGGCGCGGGCCCGCGAGATCGAGCTGCCGCCGGAGGTGCTCGCGCTCCAGGGGGATCCGGCCTACGGAGAATACCTGTCTTCCGAGTGCACCGGATGCCACCGCGCCGACGGGGTGGACGAAGGCATTCCGTCGATCACCAACTGGCCGGCGGAGGATTTCGTGCTGGCGATGCACGCCTACAAGGAGCGGCTGCGGCCGCATCCCGTGATGCAGATGATGGCCGGGCGGCTGACCAATGAGGAGATCGCTGCACTGGCCGCGTTCTTCAAGACGATCGAATAAGAAACAATCAATACCGGGAGAAGCGCATGACACTCGACAGACGGACGTTTCTGGGAACCGCCGCGGCCGCGACAACGGTGCTCGCGGCGCCGATGGTCCGGGGGCAGGGGCGCCCCCGCGTCGTTGTAATCGGCGGCGGCCCGGGCGGCGCAACCGCGGCCCGGTACCTCGCGCGCGACAGCGACGGCGCACTCGACGTGACACTCGTGGAGCCGAGCCGGATCTACTACACCTGCTTCTTTTCGAACCTCTATCTCGCCGATTTCTGGGAATTCGATGCGCTCGGCCACGGCTTCGGAGCGCTGGTGCGCGGAGGCATCAACGTCGTCCACGACTGGGCGGTGGGGGTCGACGGGGACGCAAGGACGGTCACGCTCGCGAGCGGGGCGGTTCTGCCCTACGACCGGCTCGTGCTGTCGCCGGGGATCGATTTTGTCGATGATTCGGTGCCGGGCTGGAGCGTCGCCACGCAGAACCTGATGCCGCATGCCTACAAGGCCGGATCGCAGACCCAGCTCCTGAAGGCGCAGATCGAGGCGATGCCCGAAGGCGGTGTCTTCGCGATGATCGCGCCGCCCGATCCCTACCGCTGCCCGCCCGGACCCTACGAGCGGATATCGATGGTGGCCCATGTGCTGCGCGACCGGAACCCGACGGCGAAGATCCTGCTGGTCGACCCCAAGGAGACATTTTCCAAGGAGGGGCTGTTCGCCGAGGGCTGGGAGGCGAGCTACACCGGCATGATCGACCGGATCGGCCCGGACTTCGGCGGCGACAATGTCGAGGTCCGGCCAGAGGCGATGGAGGTCGTGATCGACGGCACGGTCGAGAAGGTCGATGTCTGCAACGTCATCCCGGGCCAGAAGGCCGGCCGGATCTGCGAGATGGCCGGCGTGACCGAGGGCAACTGGGCACCGGTGGTGCCGGCGACGATGCAGAGCCGGATGGACGAGAACATCCATGTGCTGGGAGATTCGAGCGCCCAGGGCGACATGCCGAAATCGGGCTATTCCGCCAACAGCCAGGCCAAGGTCGCGGCGATGGCGATCCGGGCGGCGCTGACCGGCTCGACGCAGTTCCCGGCGAAGTTCTCCAACACCTGCTGGTCGCTGATCGACACCGACAACGGCGTGAAGGTCGGCGCGACCTACGAGGCCACCGAGGAGAAGATCGCCAAGGTGGACGGCTTCATCAGCCAGACCGGCGAGGATGCCGATCTGCGGCGTCGGACCTTCGAGGAATCGCTCGGCTGGTATGCCGGGATCACCGCCGATGCGTTCGGGACCAGCTGACGGCGCTCGGAAAGGGAGACCAATGATGAGAAAGATGATGGTGGCCGCAGCGGCGATCGCCGCCGCGAGTGCGGGCCTTGTCTCGGCGCAGGAAGCGGTGACCTATGCCTTTGACGGCAGCTTCGACGACGCGACGTTCGGGGTCGAGAGCGCGATCGTCGATCGCGGGCTGGTAGTCGACCATGTGAGCCATGTCGGCGACATGCTCAACCGCACGGCGGGCGATGTCGGGGCCGAGGAGACGCTGTTCGACGGGGCGAATATATACCAGTTCTGCTCGGCGGTGCTGTCGCGGGAGGTGATGGAAGCGGATCCGATGAACCTGATCCACTGCCCCTACGGCGTCTTCGTGAGCGAGCGCGGCGGGCGTGGTGATGATCGGCTACCGGACCTATCCCGACGGGCCGATGCAAGAGGTGCAGGCGTTGCTCGACGAGATCGCGCGCGAGGCGGCCGGGCTCTGAGACGGCACGAGGCGCAACGTGTCTGGGGCCGGGGACTTGGCACGCGACAGGGTCGGCCGCGTGGCGGTCTCGGCAGGGCCGAAGGCGATGTCACGGCCTGTGGGAAATGTGATACACCACTCAAGTGACTGAATTAACCGGGCTCCGTCTTGATTTCGGGTCGCGTAGGGTCGGTCGCGGGTCCGCGCGCTGCGCAGCCTTTGACCCGCGCGCGAGGCTGAAGTCGGCACTTCGGCGGGAGCCGGACCTGTCAGCCTTCGCGGAAGGCACGGTTGAAGTAATCGGTGAAGGGCTTGACGAAATGGCTTAGCGGCGAGCGCTCGGCGGTGGTGACATAAGCCTCGACCGGCATGCCGGGCAGCAGGATCTTGTTGCCAAGTTTCTCCTGCATGCCCGGATCGACCTGGATATCGGCTCGGTAGTAGCGCATCCCGGTGTTGGGATCCTCGAACACGTCTGCCGAGAGCGCTGTGACATGGCCATCGACTTCCGGCGTCGTACGCATGTCGAAGGCCGAGAAGCGCAAGGTGGCGTGCTGGCCGATATAGACCTGATCGATGTGGATGGATTCGACCCGAGTGCGGACAATCAGCGGGATGTCCTTCGGAACGATGTACATGACGGGTTCCGCCGGGCGGATGACGCCGCGCAGCGTGTCGGCGGTGCTGCCGTAGACGATGCCGGCTACCGGGGCCCGAAGCTCGAGACGATCGATCTGGTCGAGCAGGGACCGGCGGCGTTCGCGCAGTTCGATCTCGCGGAACTCGAGGTCCCGCAGTTCGGCGATGGCTTCCTCGCGAAGCTCGGAGACCAGCCGCACCCGCTCGATTTCGATCTCGGCGATCCGGCCGCGGTTCTCCGCGATGGTGGCCTCGACCTGGCCTTCGGTGCCGCGCAAGCGGGCAAGCTCGCGCTGGGGGGTGAGGACGCGGGTCATCTGTGTGAGGCCTTGCCTGAGCAGTTCCTCCTGGCTCTCGATCTCCTGGGTCAACAGCTCGATCTGCGTGCTGTTGGCGGCCTGCAGCGCTTCGAGGCCGGTAATCTGGTTGGCGATCTGGACCTTGCGTTCCCCGAGCTGGCTCGATTCCTCCTCGCGGAGCTTCAGGCGGCTCTCGAACTGCAGGCGTTGCGCGGCCATGAGGTCGGCAAGCTCGGGGGAGGCCTCAGCTCGTTCCACCAGTTCGGGATCGAAGACGATCTCCTCGAGACCGTCGCGTTCGGCGGAAAGCCGGCTCTTGCGGGCAAGGATCTCGAACCACTGGCCCTCGACGATGCCGAGCTCGGCCGAAAGCTGGCTACCTTCGAGGCGGACGAGAACCTGGCCCTCCTCCACGCTGTCGCCGTCCCGCGCCTCGATTGCCGAGATCACGCCGCCGGAGAGATGCTGGACGACCTGGCGGTTGCCTTCGACCTCGATCGCACCGGGCGCGATGATTGCTCCGGAGATCCGGGTCGCGGCACCCCAGGCGCCGATCCCGAAGATCAGGAAGAACAGACCTGCATAGCCGAGCAGAAGGAAAGGGCGGATGTTCCAGTTTCCGCGCGCCGGGTTGTTCATGCCTGTGCCTCCGATCCGATGCGGCCGGCGACCTGCGCGTAGTTGCGCACATGGGCCTTGAGCACCTCGTCCCGCGGGCCGAACGCCTTGGCGGTGCCGTTGTCCATGATCAGGATCAGCTCGCATTCGGCGATGCCCGCCGGGCGGTGCGCCATGATGATCACGGCCTTGCCTTCCTCCTTGGCCTGCCGGATGGCAAGGTTGAGGGCGTCCTGTCCGGCGGCGTCGAGGTTCGAGTTCGGCTCGTCGAGGACGAAGAACACGGGATCGCCATAGAAGGCGCGGGCGAGGCCGATGCGCTGCTTCTGCCCCCCGGAGAGCCGCGCGCCGCCGGCGGAGACCGGGGTGTCGTAGCCCTGCGGAAGCTCGAGGATCATCTCGTGGGCGCCGGCCTTCTTGGCGGCGGCAACGATCTGGGCCGCGTCGGGCTCGGCCTGCATCCGGCTGATGTTCTCGGCCACGGTGCCGTCGAAGAGCACGACATCCTGCGGCAGATAGCCGATGTAGCTGCCGAGCACGTCGGGGTCGTAATGCTCCAGTGCCGCGCCATCGAGGCGAACCGAACCGGAGGCCGGGCGCCAGATCCCGGCGAGCACGCGGGCGAGGGTGGACTTGCCCGAGGCTGAGGGTCCGATCACGCCGAGGGCCTGGCCGGGCATCACCTGCAGCGAGAGCATGCGCAGGCTGGCCTTCTGCTGCTCCGGCGGGAAGACGGTGATCTGGTTGACGTCGATGAGGGCGCGCGGGCGGGGCAGGGCCGTGTGCTCGCCGTATTCGGGGGTGCTGGCGAGCAGTTCCTTCAGGCGGCTCCAGCCGAGGCGGGCGCGCTGGACCATCGGCCAGCCGCCGATCGCCTGTTCGACGGGGGCGAGGGCGCGGCCGAGCAGGATCGAGGCGGCGATCATGGCGCCAGCGGTCAGCTGGCCCTGCAGCACGAGATAGGCCCCGAGACCGAGTACGGCCGATTGCAGGAAGAAGCGGAAGGTCTTGGAGGTCGTGGTGAACTGGCTGACCCGGTCGCTCGAGGCGATCTGGGCGGCTATGGCCCGGCTGCGCATCTGCTGCCAGCGGTCCATGGTCGCGCCCCGCATGCCGAGGGCCTGAACCATCTCGCCCTGCTGGCGGACGATCTCGGCGTAGGCGTCTCCCTGGAGGGTGGCGGCGTTCGATTCCGCCTCCGGCTTGCGGGTGAGGATCTGGTTCAGGAGCGTGACTGCGACGAGGATGAGCGCGCCAACGAGGGCGAGGTGACCGAGCCAGGGGTGGAAGGTGTAGATCGCGAAGATGAAGATCGGCGCCCAGGGCATGTCGAATACGGCGAAGAGCACCGGCGAGGACATCAGCCGTTGCACGGATTCGAGATCCTTCAGGCCGGTCGCGGGTTTCGAGCGTTCGCTGCCCAGCACGGAACGGCGCAGCGTGGCCTGGAAGACGCGTCCGTCGAGGCGGGACTGGACGGTGGCGCCAATCCGCGCGGCGACGCGGCCACGGACATAGTCGAGCAGCCCCATCAGGCCGTAGAGCACGGCGATGAGGATGGTCAGCGCGAGCAGGGTCTCCTCGGAGCGGCTTGTAAGGACCCGGTCGTAGATCTGCAGCATGTAGATCGGACCCGTGAGCATCAGGATATTCACGAAGGCGCTGAAGATCCCGACGCTCCAGAACAGCCCGGACATGCCGGCAAGACCGGCGCCGGGTCCGGTGATCTTCTCTTTCATCTTGATGGGCCTCCGGGGCGCAATGCTTTTCGGGTCAAGGCCGCCATCATACATCAGGACGGCGACAAGCGGAACTCTGCTGTGCAGGCTAGGTTACCGCAGGTTACGGGGTGGTGAATGCGGCCGGGGCCATCGCGGGTCAAGTCATCCGGGCGGAAAGCGGCCGATACGGGCGGAAACCTGCCTGCGGGCGGGCAGGCTCATCTATCGCCGGTCCGGATGACCGGAACCATGGTCTCGAGGACATCCTGCGGCAGATGGCACCGGATCCGGTGGCCCCCGGCGAGCCGTCGGAGGGGCGGGATCTCGCGGTCGCAGAGCCCCTCCGCCACCTGCGCCTTGCGCGGGCAGCGGGTCTGGAACGGGCAGCCTGGCGGCGGGTTGACGGCTGACGGGATATCGCCCTCGAGCACGATGCGCTCCTTCCGGACCGAGGTGTCGGCGATCGGGACCGCGGAGAGCAGCGCCTCGGTGTAGGGGTGGTAGGGCGGCTGGAAGACCTCGTCGGTGCTGCCGATCTCGACGACATGGCCGAGATACATCACCAGCACGCGGTCGGCGAGGTAGCGGACGATCGAGAGGTCGTGACTGATGAAGAGGAGCGTGGTGCGGCTCTCGCGCTGGATCTCCATCAGGAGGTCGGTGACGGCGGCCTGCACCGAGACGTCGAGGGCGGAGACCGGCTCGTCGGCGATGACGACTTCGGGGGCGCCGGCGAAGGCGCGGGCGATGCCGATGCGCTGCTTCTGGCCGCCGGAGAGCTGGCGAGGCCTCCGGGTGGCAAAGGCGCGCGGCAGCTTCACGAGGTCGAGCAGTTCGAGCATGCGCGCCTCGCGGTCGGCGTTGGACTTGCCGTAGCCGAACTTCTCGAGAGTGCGGATGATCTGGCCGCCGACGGAATGGCTCGGATTGAGCGTGTCGAACGGGTTCTGGAACACCATCTGGAGTTTCGCCACGGTGCCGCGGTCGCGGGCCTCTATGGGCAAGTTGGCGAGTTCCTCGTTGTTGAGGGTCACGCTGCCGCCCGACGCGGTCTCGAGGCCCATGAGCACCTTGGCGAGGGTGGACTTGCCGCAGCCGCTCTCGCCGACGATGGCGAGCGTCTCTGCCTCGCGAGCCTCGAAGCCGAGACTTTCATTGGCTTTAACGACCCTCGTGTCGCCGCCGAAGAGGGCGTTGGAGCCGACGCGGTAGTACTTCCTCAGGTTGTCGGCCCTGAGGACGACGTCACCCGGGATTGTCGGTGCGGCGGCAGTGACGCGGGCCGGCGGGGCCTTCCAGTCGATTTCGGTATGGCGCAGGCAGCGGGTGGCGTGACTGGGGGTCACGGCATCCATCCGCAGCTTTTTCGCGTCGCAGCGGCCGGCCTGAAAGTAATCGCAGCGCGGACCGAAATTGCATCCGGGAGGGCGCTCGTGGGGCAGGGGGAAGTTGCCGGGGATGGCGATGAGGGGGCGCGAGGTCTTGTCGGCCCCCGGCAGCGGGATCGAGCGGAAGAGGCCCTGGGTGTAGGGGTGGCGCATCTCGTCGAACACCTCGGCGATCGGGCCGGTTTCGACCGCCTCGCCGGAATACATCACGTTGATGCGGTCGCAGGTCTCGAGGATCAGACCGAGATTGTGGCTGATGAAGAGCATCGAGGTGCCGAAGTCGCGGCCGAGATCCTTGACGAGGTCCACGATGCCGGCCTCGACCGTGACGTCGAGGGCGGTGGTGGGTTCGTCGAGGATCAGCAGCGCCGGTTCGGACATCAGCGCCATGGCGATGACGATGCGCTGCTGCTGGCCGCCGGAGAGCTGGTGGGGATACGAGCCGAGGATGCGGGCGGCATCGGGAAGGCGGACGGCCTCGACGACGCGCAGGGCCTGGGCGCGGGCCTCCGCCGCTCCGGCGCCCTGATGGATCATCGGGACTTCCATGAGTTGGCGGCCGACCTTCATCGCCGGGTTGAGGCTCGCCATCGGCTCCTGGTAGATCATCGCGATTTCCGAGCCACGGATCCGGCGCAGGCCGGCCTCGTCCATGGTGGTGAGATCGCGGCCCTTGAAGCGGACAGACCCGCCAACGATCGCGCCGTTGCGGCCGAGATCGCGCATCACCCCGAGGGCGACGGTGGACTTGCCGCAGCCGCTCTCGCCGACGAGGCCGAGTGCCTCGCCGGGCATGACGCGGGCGGAGAAATCCATCACCGCCGGGATCTCGCCGGCACGGGTGAAGAAGCTGATCGAGAGGTGGTCGATCTCGAGAATGGGCTCGGTCATGGGCGGCTGATCCGGTCCGGAGAGGGGGCTTTCGGGGCGGTCCTAGCTAGGACCGTCGATAACATGCTGTTTTCATGGAATAAAAGTGTAAACGCGTGTCGGGACTGCTGCGCGGGCTTTGGCGGGTGGGCGCTTGCCTGTGCTGTGGCGGTGGCGCCGCACCGGGCGCGCCATTCGGGGGATGGGGACGGGCGCGGCTGTCGCCGCGGGGCGGCCTTTGCCGCCGGATTTGAGCGCGCGGGTGCGCGCGGAGGTTGCTTGCTGCCGCAGGCCTGCGGGCCTGCGGGGACTGCTCTCCAGGTTTCAAACCCATATGAAACCGGGCAGGGGAGACGGGCGGGCATGAGGCTCAGTCCTTCATGCTCTGCTCGCGCAGCGCGTCGGCGAGCAGGTTGAGGCCGAGCACGAGGCTCATGATGGCGAGCGCCGGCGGCAGGGCCGGATGGACGAAGACCCTGAGAAGCTTGCGGCCCTCGTTGATCGTTGAGCCCCAGTCCGGGCTTTCGGGGCTGACGCCGAGGCCGAAGAATCCGAGGGTTCCCAGCAGGATGGTGGTGTAGCCGATCCGGAGGCAGGCATCTACGATCAGCGGGCCGCGGGCATTGGGCAGGATCTCCCACATCATGATGTACCACGGCCGCTCGCCGCGGGTCTGGGCGGCGGCGACGTAGTCGCGGGTCTTGATGTCCATGGTGAGGCCCCGGACGATTCGGAACACCGTGGGCGAGGTGATGAACACCACTGCGAGGAAGATGTTGAGGGTGTTGGCGTCCATCGCGATCAGCCCGGTCGGATCCCAGAGGCCGGTGAGGCCGAGATAGACGAAGCCGCCGACGACCAGGATCGGCGCGAGGTAGAGCCAGAGCACGTCGGGGCGTTCGCGGAACCGGCTCCAGACGAAGGTGACGAGGAAGATCACCGGGAAGAGGAAGAGGATTGCTGCCATGGTGCCGGGGATCGCGGTCTGGCGGATCTCCGGTGTGACGAGGAGGTAGAAGAGCAGGATCACTGGGAAGGCGAGAACGAGATTCGCGAGGAAACTCAGAGCTGTATCGAACCATCCTCCGAGATAACCCGCCGGCAGGCCGAGCGTGATCCCGACCATGTAGGCGAAGAGCGTGGCGAGCGGTGCTATCGCCATGACGGTCTGCGAGCCGTAGACCATGCGCGAGAACACGCAGCGCCCGAGCGAGTCGCCGCCGAAGAGGTAGGTGCGGCCGCTTTCGGGGTCGAAGGCACCGGGGAGCTTGTTCTGCAGTGCGCGGAACTGCTCGTAGGGATCGTACATCGCGACCCAGTTCGCCATCAGCGCGGTCAGGACCCAGAACAGCACGAGGGCGAGGCCGATCACGCCGATGGTGCTGTAATAGATCCGCCCGTAGGTGCCGAGGCGGTCGCGGAAGGCGTAGCTGGCGCCCATCGCCACGGCCATAGTCACGAGCACCGGCAGGAACTGGCGGAACACGCCTACGATGATCTGGCCCGTGCTCAGGAATTCCAGCATGTCAGGAACTCACCCGGATGCGCGGGTTGAGATAGACGTAGCCGATGTCGGAGATCAGTTGCGTGGCCAGCACGATCACCACCGCAACCACCGAGCAGGCGAGCAGCAGGTCGATGTCGTTGTTGGCGGCGGCCTCGATCAGGAGCCAGCCGAATCCGCGATAGTTGAAGAGGCTCTCGACGATCACCACGCCGGTCAGCAGCCACGGAAATTGCAGCATGATGACGGTGAAGGGCGCGATGAGCGCGTTGCGAAGCGCGTGCTTGATGACGATGCTCGGAAAGCTCACGCCCTTGAGCCGGGCGGTGCGGATGTACTGCTGGGTCATCACCTCGGCCATCGAGGCGCGGGTCATGCGGGCGATGTAACCCATGCCGTAGATCGCGACGGTGAGGACAGGCAGGGTGAAGTTGAAGAAGGTCGGGCCGTCCTCGGCGGCGGAGGTGGCGGAGCCGGAGAACCATTCGAGGCCGACCATCTTCGAGGCGAAGATCACCGTGAGGACGACGCCTGAGACGTATTCCGGGGTCGAAGTGGTGGCAATGGCGACGGTGGAGAGGGTGCGGTCGGTGACGGTGCCCTCGCGCATCCCGGCGAGGATGCCGAGGATCAGGGCCGAGGGCACCATGACCACCATGACCCAGAACATCAGGATGCCGGTGAGGCGCAGGCGGGGCCAGAGCACCTCGTTGACGGGGGCGTCGAATCGCGTGGATTGACCGAAATCGCCTTGGGCGACGCCGCCGAGCCATTCCCCGTAGCGCACCAGGAGCGGGCGGTTGTAGCCGTTTTCGGCGAGCCAGAACTCGGCCTGCTGCTCGGTGATGCGGCTGCCGGTCTGTTCCTTGGCTAGCTTGACGAGGTTGGGCTTGAGGTTGACGAGGCTGAAGACGACCAGCGTCAGGCAGAGGGCGGTGAGGATCACCAGGCCGATGCGTTTCGCGAGGAAGATCAGCATCGCGGCCTCCGTCGGTCGGTCCGTCCGGCGCGTGTCACGCCGGACGGGTTTCGGGGCAGGGCGCTCAGGCGGCCAGCCAGGTCCTCTCGAGATGGATCTCGAAGGTCTGATGCATGGCAAGATCGCGCACGTCGGCGGTGGAGTGGCGGAAGGTGGAGCGCCAATAGGGCTGCACGAGAATGCCGGAGGATTGCAGGATGGTCTCGAGCTTCTCCATCAGGACCCGGCGATTGTCGGGGTCGGGCAACCCGAAGGCTTCCTCGAGCGTCGCGTCGAAATCGGGATCGCTGAAGCCGGTCTCGTTCCAGGGCTCACCGGTGCGATAGGCGAGTGCGAGCACCTGCACGCCGAGCGGGCGCATGTTCCATTCGGTCGCGGAGAAAGGATAGCCGGTCCAGTTGTTCCAGAAGGTGTTGCCGGGCAGGACGGTGCGCTTCACGTTCATGCCGGCATCGCGCATCTGGGCGGCGACCGCGTCGCAGGTGTTGCGGTTGATGTCGTCGTCGAGGGAGATAATTTCGATCTCGGTGTCGGCGTGGCCGGCCTCGGTGATCATCGCCAGTGCTGCTTCGGCGTCGCGGGCGATCGGCGGCAACGGGAAGTACTCCGGGTGCATCGGGCCGACATGGTGGTTCTCGGCGGTGCGACCGAGGCCCTGGTAGCCGAGATCGAGCACGGTCTGGTTGTCGATGGCGAGCTGGACCGCGTTGCGGACCATCTGGTTGTCGAAGGGCGGCTGGGTGACGTTCATCCGGACGCAGACCGTGTTGGCCGTGACGGCTTCGGCCTTCTGCAGATCGAGAGCATCGAAGATCTCGACATAGCTGGGCGGGGATTCGTAGTTCGAGTGGATCTCGCCGGTCTCGAAGGCGGCGATCATCGCGGAGGGGTCGGTCCCGTAATCGATGAACTCGACACCGTCCAGATAGACCGGGCCGAACACGGCATCTCCCCACCAGGGATTGCCATCGGTGCGGCGCTGGTAGACCGCCTTGACGCCGACATCGAGCGAGACGAGCTCCCAGGGCCCGGTGCCGACCGGACTTGCGGTGAGATCGCCGCCCATGGCGTCGAAATCGCGATGGACGATGAGGGCCGGGTAATCGACGAAGCCCGGGATGATGGTGATGTCGGGGGCGAGGAGATTGAGGCGGACGGTATGGTCGTCAACCTTCTCGATCGCGCCTTCCCGGGCGCCGAAGAGCTCGCGGATCTGCTCCTCCTGGACGACGCTGCCGTCTTCCTTGGTGACGTCACCGACGAAGGTTTCCTCTCCTTTCTTCTCCACGAGGCTGGCCATGCGGGTTGCCATGGAATTGTTGGCGACATGCTGCTCGCACCAGCGCGTGAGGTTGAAGATCACGTCATCGGCGTTGAAGTCGTCGCCGTTGTTCCACTTGACGCCCTGGCGGAGGTTGAGCGTGTAGGTCGTGGCGTCGTCGCTGACGTCCCAGCTTTCCAGAAGCCACGGCGTGAAGGTGAAGTCCGTGGCATAGCGCACGAGGGGTTCGCAGAGGAGGCGGCCCTGATTGCCTTTCTGGGACCAGTCGAAGATGCGCGGGTCGTCGAGGCGCATCACCGCCTGGGCGATCCTGATGACGCCGCCGGGGGTGCCGTCCTGGGCGGCGGCCGGGCTCGGCAGGGTTGCCCCGATGAGCGCGTAGGCCGCGGGCGCGGCGACACCGAGGGCCGAGGCAATCGCGAGGAATTCGCGGCGCTCCATGCGACCGGCGCTGGTCTCGTCGGCGAGGGCCGCGACCGCGGGATGCATGGGCTTGCCGTTGATCGTTTCGTGGGTCATCGTGGTTCCCTGTGTGACGGCTTGTGATTTTGCGCAATGCGAAACCAAAACTGCGCTCAGGTCAACCACGCAGACGACGCGGCGCCGTCGTTTGGCGGCGGGGAAGGTCCCGGGGGAGCGAGTCCAGCGTCCTATATGACTGATATGGGATATTCTGCGGATAATCATGATTATGTTAAATATGGAGAGTGGCGCCGCAATTAGCCGGTGGGCTCGACGGACGTTCGGAACCACATGCGGCGACCCGTCCTGATCGCCGGTCCTACCGGCAGCGGCAAGTCCGAGCTTGCCCTGCGCGTGGCGGAGCGCGACGGCGGATGGGTCATCAATGCGGATGCGATCCAGGTCTATGGCTGCTGGCGTGTCCTGAGCGCCCGGCCCGACGCGGCGGCGTGCGCGCGGGCTCCGCATCGTCTCTACGGCCACGTCGACTGCCGCTCGGATTATTCGACCGGCGCATGGCTAATCGATGTCATGGCCGTTCTCGAGGCCGTCGCGGCGGCTGACGCGCGCCCGATCATCGTCGGCGGCACCGGGCTCTATTTCGCGGCACTCACGGAGGGTCTGGCGCCGATCCCGGCGATCGATCGCGATGTCCGGACGCGTTCGGACGACCACCTTGCGGCCGGTCGGTTGGCGACAATGCTGGGCGAACTGGAGCGTGGCGATCCGGACACCTTCGCCCGGATCGATCGGAGAAACCCGATGCGGGTTCAGCGGGCCTGGGATGTGCTCATGTCTACCGGCAAGGGTCTCGCGGCATGGCACGCCGAAACCGCGCCAGCCGTGGTCGATTTCGATGCTTCGGATGCCGTCGTACTCGATCCGGAAGTCACGCGCCTTGATCCGATCCTATACGAACGATTGCATGTAATGGTGTGCGAAGGTGCGGTGGACGAATGCAGGAATGCTCTCGCCCTCGGAATTCATCCAACGAAACCATCCATGCAGGCGATTGGATTCAAGGAGTTTTCCGCCTTCATTGATGGACGTACAGATCTCGGGACCGCGCTGGCGCAGGCCGGACTTTCCACGCGGCGTTTTGCCAAGCGCCAGCGGACCTGGTTCCGCAACAGGATGGCTCGATGGACCCGGCTTGATCCGTTCGGGAGAGCCGACCTGCTGGAAGCGATCCCGCGTGGCTAGGCTCTCAGAGCTCGGCGAAGCGCTCCCGATCGCGGGCGGACCAGCGTACGGCGATCTCAAGACCTGCTTCGGTGGCCCTTTCGTCGAGGACGAAATTGCCGTCGAAGAGCCATGCCCTCCTGCGACCGTCCGAAAAGTCGATGGTCACGGTTTCGTCCCGTGTTTCGTCCTCGAGCGCAGTTTCGATGCAGGCGAGCAGGCTTTCGACCCCCTGCCCCGTCACCGCCGAAATCGGCACGACGCGGTCGCGGCGTTCGGCACCGGCAATCAGAGCTGCGGCGTCGTCCGGCGGGAGAAGGTCGATCTTGTTCCAGACCTCGATCATCCGGTCGCGACGGTCGTCGCCGAGGCCGAGTTGCCCGAGAATATTCCGCACATTGGTCGCCTGCAGCTCGGTCTCGGAATGGACGATGTCCCTCACATGCAGGATCAGGTCGGCCTCGAGCACCTCTTCGAGGGTTGCCCGGAACGCGGCGACAAGCTGCGTTGGAAGGTCGGAAATGAAACCGACGGTGTCCGACAGGATGATCTCCCGTCCACCGGGGAGAGTGACCGCGCGCATTGTCGGGTCGAGCGTTGCGAACAACATGTCCTCGGCCATGACATCTGCGCCGGTCAGATTGTTGAAAAGTGTTGATTTTCCGGCATTGGTGTAGCCGACGAGCGCTACGACGGAATAGGGTGCCCGCTTGCGGGCCGCCCGGTGCTGCTCTCGTGTACGTACAGCCTTTTCAAGACTTTGGCGGATGCGGGTGATGCGTTCGTTGATCGCGCGCCGGTCGGCCTCGATCTGGGTTTCCCCGGGGCCGCCGAGGAAGCCGAAACCGCCGCGCTGCCGTTCGAGATGGGTCCAGCTCCGGACCAACCGGGATTTCTGGTAGTCGAGATGGGCGAGTTCGACCTGAAGCACGCCCTCGCGGGTACGGGCGCGTTCCCCGAAGATCTCGAGTATGAGCCCGGTCCGGTCGAGGATCTTGCACTTCCAGTCCCGTTCAAGATTGCGCTGCTGGATCGGCGAAAGCCTCCCGTCGACAATGACGAGACCGACCTCGCTGGTCGGCGACGATATCACGCAGTTCGGCGACCTTGCCGGTTCCGAACAGGGTTCCGGCGCGGGCCTTCGGCAAGGGAACCGCGATGGCATCGACGACCTCGAGATCGAGGGCAGCAGCGAGGTTGACCGCCTCCGCAAGGGCATCCTGCGGGTCCCGTTTCGCGGGTCCCGGTCGCGCGGGATGCAGGACCAGCGTGCGCATGGAAAGCGGGGCGTCAGCTCTCTTCCGGCTCGTAGAGGCTGATCGGCTGCGAGGGCATGACGGTCGAGATGGCGTGCTTGTAGACGAGCTGCGACTGTCCGTCCCGGCGGAGCAGGACGCAGAAATTGTCGAACCACGTGATGACCCCCTGCAGTTTCACCCCGTTCATCAGGAAGATCGTGACGGGGACCTTGTTCTTGCGCACATTGTTGAGGAACGCATCCTGCAGGTTCTGTTTGTCGGCAGCCATTTTTTTCAGCCTTCAGTTGTATGAACCGTCCGCTGGACGGCCTTGTGTTGTTATTCCCGAGACTATGGCGCCGGCATCGCTGCATTTCCAGTGTCAGGCTGCATTTTCACGCGCGCCGTTGCCGGAGGGTCGCGCTATTGCCGCCAGAAGTTCGGATTGATCAGGGCCAGCAGGACGAGTGCCTCCATCCGTCCGACGATCATGCCGACGCAGAGGACGTACCGGGCGGCGGACCCGAGATCGCCGTAGCCGAGCCCGGTGCCGAGGGTGACGATGGCGGGGCCGGTCGTGGTCACGGCCGCAATCGACAGCGTGAGGCTGGTCTCGAAGTCGAGATGCAGCGCCGAGAGTGCAATCATGCTCAGCCCGACCGAGGACAGGAACAGCATGAGAAAGACGAAGGCGATCCGCGAGCCCCGGGCGGAGGTGTGCTGGTCGCCGCGTCCGTGCCGGGCCATGCTGCGGGGGTGGACGAGCACATCCATTTCCACCAGGCCGTGCCGGTAGAGGGCGTAGAGCCGCAGGAGCTTGATGCCGCCCGCGGTCGTTGCGATGCCGCCGCCCATGACCGCGACGCCCAGCAGCATGATGCCGGGATCGGGAAGACCCGACCAGAGCTGCATGGCCCGCCAGTCGTGGCTGACGAAGCCTGTCGTGGTCAGGAAGGACAGCACGGTGAAGAGGCTTCCCCAGATCGCCTGGGCGACGGCAGCGAGATTGTCCTGCCGGTCGATATCGGCGGCTCCGATGAAGCTGCGCAGGAAGAGAAGCGCCGTCACGCCGAGCACGCAGATCAGCATGAGCTGGATTTCCGGGTCCGACAGTCCGGGCCACTTGCTGCGGCGCTGGCGGACATAGATGAAGCGGTAGGTGACGGCCGGCAGCAGGAAGAGCGCGATGGCCATTTCGCCGAGCCGTCCGGACCCGGTCCCGTCGACGCCTCCCACGGGCGAGATGCCGCTGGTCGAGAGCGTCGACATCGCGTGAATGGCGGCCACGAGAGGGCGGTCCCCGAGAAGAATCAGGATGAGTGCGAGGATTCCGGTGCAGGCAGCGTAGATCGGTCCGATGACCCCGGCGTATTTCACGATGCGCTGGGTCGCCACGTCGATGGAGCCGCGTCGGCCGTAATCGGTCTGTTCGACGGCATCCCTTCGGATTTCGAAACCGCCGAGATTGATCGGAGCCAGAATGGCGAAGGCCGTGACGAGGATGACGAAGCCGCCGGCCCAGCCGACGAGACCGCGCCAGAGATGCAGCGCATCGGGCAGGAGCCCGGGTCGGTCAAATACGCTTGCCCCGGTCGTGGTCAGGCAGGACAGCATCTCGAAATAGGCGGCCCCGAAATCGAGTTGTGGAACCAATTCGAGCAGCGGCAGCGCGAGCACGGCCGGCAGAAGTGCATAGGCGACAAGAAGCGTCACGAGGTGGTAGCGCGCCGGTACGCGCGGCATCCGGTCAAGTGTCGCGAGTCCGAGAATGATGCCGAGGATGCAGAGAAAGACCGCGTGGTAGAGGAAGGCGCGCGCGACCTGCCATTGTTCCGCCATTGCGGCCTGCGTGGACGGCACGAGCATCAGAACCGCAACCGCAAGCAGCATCAGGACGAAGGCTGGGAACTGGCGCAGGGCGGCGACCATCGATCAGAAGAAGTCCAGGCCGACCTGAAACTGCCGTTCGACATCGGCAACGACGTCCCGCATCGCGAACACGGTGAGCAGGTCGCCCTCCTCGATGCGCGTATCCCCTTTCGGAACGATCAGCCGGTCGCCCTTGGCGATGAGACCGATGATCGCGCCCTCGGGGATTTCGGAGTCGCGCACACGGCGGCCGGCGATTGCGGAGGTGCCGAGCACCTGGACCTCGATCACCTCCGCCTCGCCGTCGCCGATGGTATAGACCGCGCGGATCCGGCCGTGACGGACATAGCGCAGGATCGACGAGACCGTCGTCGCGCGCGGATTTACGTAGGCATCGATCCCCATCGGCGCGATGAGACCGATGAGCGAGGGGTCGTTCACAAGGGCAACGACGAGCTTGGCACCCTCGGTCTTGGCGCGGACGCAGGCGAGAATGTTGGTCTTGTCGTCGTCGGTCAGCGCGAGGACCGCATCCATGCTGTCGACATTGGCCTCCTCGAGCAGTTCGAGATCGAGGCCGTCGCCATGCAGCACGACGCTGCGCTGGAGCGAATCCGCGGCAAATTCGGCCCGGCTGCGGTCGCGTTCGATCAGCTTGACGCGCACCTTGCGAGTGCGCTCCTCGAGCTTCTGGGTCACGTTGAGGCCGATGTTGCCGGCACCGATCACGAGGCAGCGCGACACTTCGAGATGCGCCTTGCCGAAGACGTCCATCAGGCGGGGCACGTCCTCGGTGGCTGTGAAGACGTAGATCTGGTCATCGGCATAGAGTTGGTCGCGCGACCCGGGAACGAACAGCCTCTCGCCGCGCCGGACCCCGACCACGATTGCGCGGATTGTGGAGAAAAGCTCCGAGAGCTGGCGCAGCGGCGTGTTGAGCGCGGCACAGGCCTCGTCGAGGGTGATGCCGACCAATTGGGCGCGATCGCCGAGAAAGCTCTCGATGTCGAAGGCGGCTGGGGCGGCGAGGCGCTGCATCACCGCGTCGGCCACCGCGAACTCGGGGGAGATGACGACGTCGATCGGCAGATGCTCGCGACGGTAGAGGTCGGAATAGATCGCGTTGAGATAGGCCGGCGCGCGCAGGCGGGCGATCTTGCGCGGCACAGAAAAGATCGAATGAGCGATCTGGCAGACCACCATGTTGACTTCGTCCGACTGCGTCGCGGCGATCACCATGTCGGCGTCGCGCGCCCCGGCGCGTTCAAGCACGTCGGGATGCGATGCGAAGCCGGTGACACCGGTCACGTCGTTCGCATCGGTAATGCGGCGCACCAGCGAGGCGTTGCTGTCGATGATGGTGACCGAGTTTGCGCCCTGTTCGCGGGCCAGATGCCGGGCGATCTGGCCGCCCACCTGCCCTGCCCCGCAGATGATGATCTTCATGGTCCGGCCCCGTGTGTCCCGTCGTCAGGCTGCGCTCTCAGGCGTGTTCGTGCGCGTCTTCGCCGCGCGCGCTGCGCCCCGAGCCGATCACGTTCAGGGACTTCAGTTTGCGATGCAATGCCGAGCGTTCCATGCCGACGAAACTCGCCGTCCGGGAGATGTTGCCGCCAAACCGGTTGATCTGGGCCAGCAGGTATTCGCGCTCGAACATCTCCCGGGCCTCCCGCAGGGGCAGTCCCGCGAAGCTGGAGCCGAGCAAGGCCTGTGGATCCTCGCCGCCGGACGGGGCCTTGGCGACGAGCTCCTCCGGGTCGATTGGCGCCTTCGAGCCGCCGAGGATCACCGCGCGTTCGAGCGTGTTTCGCAACTGCCGGACATTTCCGGGCCAGGCCATGGTCTGGAGCTGCGCTTCGGACTCCGAGGTTAGTGGACGGAGCGGCAGGCCCTGCGTCTCGTTGAGGTCCTTGAGGAAGTGATGAGCCAGTTCCGGAATATCCTCGCGCCTCGATTCGAGGCCCGGCACGACGACGGGGACGACGTTGAGACGGTGATAGAGCTCGGTGCGAAAGCGGCCGGAGGCGACTTCCTCCTCCAGATCGCGGGTGGTGGCCGATATCACACGCACGTCGACGCGAACTGTGTCCGAGCCCCCGACGCGCTGGAAAGCCTGGTCGACCAGAACGCGCAGAATCTTCGACTGCGTGCCCGGTGGCATGTCGGCAACCTCGTCGAAGAACAGCGTTCCGGAATTCGCGCGTTCGAGGAGGCCGGGCTCGACGCCGCGCTCGGGAGTGTCACGGCCGAACAGGACCTCTTCCATCTGCTCGGAACCTATCGAGGCCGAATTGACGATGACGAAGGGTCCGTCGCGACGCGCCGAATTCTGGTGAATGTAGCGGGCTGCCACATCCTTGCCTGACCCGGCGGGCCCGGTCAGCATGACACGGCTGTTCGTGCGTGCGACCTTGTCCAGCTGCGTCTTCATCTGACGGAAGGCTGCGCTTGCACCGACCATGGCGCTCGACGTGGTGTCGGCCCCGCGCAGGGCGGCGTTTTCCTTGCGGAGGCGAGACGTCTCGAGGGCGCGACCGATTACGACAAGAAGCTGGTCGATGTTGAAGGGCTTCTCGATGAAGTCGTAGGCGCCCTGCTTGATCGCGGCAACGGCGATCTCGATGTTGCCGTGTCCGGAAATGATGACCACAGGAATCGCCGGATTGTCTCGGCGAACCCGCTTCAGAATGTCGATTCCGTCGAGTCGGCTGTCCTTGAGCCAGATGTCGAGAATGATCAGGTCCGGGGGGGCCGTATTGATCTCCGAAAGGGCTGTTTCGCTGTTGCTGGCAAGACGGACGCCGTGGCCTTCGTCCGCGAGAATGTCGCCGATCAGTTCGCGGATATCGCGCTCGTCATCCACCACAAGAATGTCGGTCATCGCATGCTCTCTCTCAATTTTTCCGTTATCCGGTTCTTCTGTTCTTCTTGGCCGTCGCGGGCCGCGTCCGGATCAGTGTCCGCGACACCGGATCCGGTCTGCGGCAGAACGATCCGGGCGCGAGCACCGTTCCGTCCTCCATCGAGGAATGGCGGCGCCGGGATCAGCTCGAGGGTTCCGCCATGTTCCTCGATGATCTTTTTTACAATGGGCAGACCGAGTCCCGTCCCCTTTTCGCGGTGGGTGACATAGGGCTCGAAGAGGCGGGCCGTCTGATCCGGAAGGCCTGTGCCATTGTCCTGAATGTCGATTGTGACGGTTTCGTCCGCGGAAGCGAGCGCGATCCGGATTTCTCCGACCAGTTCCGGGTTTATTTCTTTCTGTTCGTCAATCGCTTCAGCGGCATTCTTCAGGAGATTAGTCAAGGCCTGCCCGATCATCGTCGCGTCGAGCTGCGCGAGAATGGCGTGATCCGGCAAGGCGAGCGAATAGGTGATATCGGGTCGCCCGGCCTCCTGGAGCACCACCGCGTCCGACACAAGCTTGTTGAGTTCGAGGGCTTTGCGTTCCGGTGCGGGCATACGGGCAAATTTCGAGAATTCATCGACAATGCGGCGCAGATCATTGGTCTGGCGGACGATCACGTCGGTATACTGGTCGAGAAAGCGCGCGCTGCTCGCCCACCAGCGGACCGAGCTTGCGCCGAATCCGTTCGGCGGAGAGCTGGATCGGCGTGAGCGGGTTCTTGACCTCGTGGGCAATCCGGCGAGCCACGTCGCCCCATGCCGCCATGCGCTGGGCCGCGACCAGATCGGTAACGTCGTCGAAGGACACGACATGGCCTTCAAGGTCGCCCGTGCCCGAGAACCGCGAGGCAGCCCGGACAAGAAGCTCGCGACCCCTCGCTCCACGCTGAAGCCCGATATCCGCGCGGACGACACCGGGCCTGCGGGCATTCAGGCGAAGGATGAGATCCTCGAATTCCGGCACCACCTCGGCCAGTTCCTGCCCGGCCGATGTTTCGGCATCAATGTCGAGCATTTCTGCCGCCGCGGAATTCATGACTTCGATCTTGCCCGCATCGTCGACGCCGATGACGCCAGCGGTTACACCGGACAATACGGAATCGAACAGCCGTCGGCGGCGCTCCGTTTCTTCGTGCGCCGAGATCAGCTCGTCGCGCTGGCCCTTTACCTGCCGGGTCATCTCGTTGAAGGTTCTTGCCAGCAGGGCGATCTCGTCGTCGCCTCCGGTATCGCGCACCCGCACGTCGAGATCGCCGCGGCCAACCCTCTCGGCGGCGCTTGCGAGCTTGCCCACCGGCCGGGCCATACGTTCGGCGAACCAGAGGCCGGTCCACATCGCGGCGAGGATCACCACCAGCGCGAAGCCGAGATAGACCAGCGCGAATTCGAAGAGGAGCCGGCCGCGATCGGCTTCTAGCTGCTGGTAGAGCCGGACCGTCTCGCGGGTCTCGTCGAGCAGTCCGAGAATTTCGCCATCGACTTCCCGACTGACGTAGAGGAAGCGGTCTCCGAAGGAGTCGAGTTGCAGCAAGGCTCGGAATTCGTTGTTTTCCCAGTCCTGGATGACGACGACCGCACCCTTGCGGGCCTCCTCGATGTCCTGCGGCGTCGGCGGCGCGAAGTCGAAGAGATAGCTGCGCTCGCCCCGGGCCCGGATTTGCGCATCCCCGTCGATCACGAAGGCGCGCGGCAGGGCGCGCTGCATCTGGACCTGGCCGCGCGTCAGCAACTCCCTCAGCTGACCGCCGGACAGCAGTGGATAACGATCCTTCTGGCTGTTCAGGAAGACCGCCAGTTCCGTCGCATCGGCCTCCAGCGTTGATCGGTGCTCCTGCTCGTAGGCCTGAGCCGCTTCGAGGGAGTTCGACACCACGTCGCGCACCCTTTCGGAGAACCAGCCCTCTAGGCCGAAATTGAGCGTTATCGTGGCGAACACCGCGACGAGGATGGTCGGAATCAGCGCAATGAGCGTGAAGAGCCGGACAAGCCGGAGGTGAAGCTGGGAACCGGCCGAGCGGCTCCGCCGCATTGCGATCATTTCGGCCACGCGGCGCGCGACGAAGGCCGCCACGGTCAGCGCATAGAGGAAATCGGCGATCAGAATGGCGCGCAGCGTCTGTTGCGCCGCCAGCGCCTCCATACCGGCGAGTGCCCCGAAGGTTGCGATCGCGAGGACCACCCCGAGCCCGACCATGACCCAGATCGCAACTGCGCGCAGGTCGCGCCGACCTCGCCACCCTGTCAGGCGGTTCGCGAAGGATAGCAGGGGATCAATGCGCATTCTTCGGCACGCTTCCGGCTCGACTGTGGCAGTCTTACATCATTTTTTTGCCACGTGTCACCCTAATGTCGAGGTCACGGATCTTTTTTCGCAGCGTATTGCGGTTTATTCCGAGAAGCTCGGCCGTGCGTACCTGGTTGCCGCGGGTCGCGGACAGCGACAGCGCGATCAGCGGAAGCTCCATTTCCTTGAGAATGCGATCGTAGAGCCCATCCGGCGGCAGCGAGTCGCCATGCAGATCGAAATAGCGGCGCAGATGGGTTTCGATCGCTGTAGAAAGCCTCTGGGGCTGATTGCCCTGCGTGGGTGCCGCCGAACTCGGGCGAGCCGAGACCTCCTGTGTCACGACGCTGCTCGAAATGGTGTCGTCAGAACAGAGCACGCAGAGTCGGCGCACGAGGTTTTCCAGCTCGCGCACATTCCCGCTCCAATCCTGCCGCTTGAGGATATCGAGCGCATCCTTGGAGATGGATTTCTTCGGCAAGCCCTCTGCTTCGGCCTTGCGCAGAAAGGCGCGCGCAAGGTCGGGCACGTCCTCCAGACGCTCTCGCAGCGGCGGCAGGCGGATGGGCACGACGTTGAGACGGTAGAACAGATCCTCCCGGAACCGGCCTTCCGAGATCTGCTCGCGCAGATCCTGGTGCGTCGCGGCGATGATGCGCACATCGGCCGTCTGGACCTCACGGCCACCGACACGGGTGAATTCCCCTTCCTGCAGCACCCGCAGGAGGCGGGTCTGGGCGTCGAGTGGCATGTCCCCGACCTCGTCGAGAAAGAGCGTGCCGCCGCCGGCCTGCTCGAACTTCCCCGCCATCGCCCTGTCGGCGCCGGTGAACGCACCCTTCTCGTGGCCGAACAGCTCGCTCTCGATGAGATCGCGCGGGATCGCCGCCATGTTGATCGCGACGAAGGGTCCGTCCTTGCGAAGGCCGTAATTGTGAAGCGCCCGCGCCGCCAGTTCCTTCCCGGTGCCGCTTTCGCCGGTAATCATCACACCGAGATCGGTATTCATGAGCCGCGCGAGTATGCGGTAGACCTCTTGCATAGCCGGACTGCGGCCAATGAGCGGGAGGTTTTCCTCGCGGGCGGGTTCATCCTCCTCCGATGAAGGCTCGCGCCGGGACTTGTGCTTGAGTGCCTTGGAAACCTGGCCCAGCACCTCCTTGAGATCAAAGGGTTTCGGCAGGTATTCGTAGACCCCGGTCTCGGCGGCCCGGATCGCCGTCATTACGGTATTCTGCGCGCTCATGACGATGACCGGAAGGTCAGGCCGGCGCTTCTTGATCGCCGGCAGGAGGTCGAGGGCATCGCCGTCGGGCATCATGACGTCGGTCACCACCACGTCCCCCTCGCCTTCGTCGATCCATCGCCAGAGGGTGCTGGCAGTCCCGGTCGCCCGAACTCGACATCCCGCCCGCGTCAGCGCCTGAGCCAGCACCGTTCGGATGGTGCGGTCGTCGTCCGCCACAAGGATCGTTCCTTCCATCGATCAGTCCTCCGCTTCCGGTAATTTTCCACGCCAGACCGGGAGCCGCACTTGGAACCGGGTGCGTCCCGGGCGACTTTCGCATTCCACCGTGCCGCCGTGATCGGAAATCACCTTGGAGACAAGGGACAGGCCGAGACCGGTGCCGTTCACCTTCGAACTCACGAAGGGATCGAAGATGTCGCGAACCAGATTCTCCGGAATGCCCGGTCCGTTGTCGGTGATCGTCACCAGAAGCGGCAAGCTTTCGCTCTTTCCGCCGGGCCGGAGCATCTTCACGCCGGGCCGGTAGGACGTACTCATGGTGATGACTCCGCCCACTTTCGGAATGGCTTCCGAGGCGTTCTTCAGAAGATTCTGGAACACCTGAAGGAGTTGGTCGGGATCGCCGGCTGTCGGCGGCAGGGAGGGATCATAATCCTCCGCCATGCGGGCATGTGCCGCGAAGCCGGCCTTCGCGGCGCGGCGCGCCCTGTCGAGCACGTCGTGGATGTTGATCGGCCGGCGCCGCGCCGGGCGCAGATCGCCGAACTGCTCCACCCGGTCCACGAGCTTGCCGATCCGGTCGGCCTCCTCGCGGATCAGCCCGGTAAGTTCGCGGTCGTGTTCGTCGAGGCTCATCTCGAGAAGTTGGGCCGCCCCCGAGATGCCGGCGAGAGGGTTGCGGATCTCGTGGGCCAGCATCGCCGCCATGCCGGACACGGAGCGCGCGGCCGAACGATGGCTGAGGCTGCGATCCATGCGGTCGGCCATGCCTTGCGGGTGCAGCACGAGCAGGATGTTGCCCGGCGCTTCGTGGATCGGCGAGGCGATGACGTTCTGCAGGCTCTGTGGCCGCTCCGCCCAATGCACCATGACATTGTATTGCGAGACCGACACGCCGCTTCGCGCGGCCTGTCCCAGAACATCGAGCACCGTCGAATCTGCGCCCAGAAACTGCGCGATGCCCCGGCCGGCAATCTGGCGTTCGGACATCGCGGCGAAGCCTTCCGCGGCGGAATTGACGGCGACGACCTGCATGTCCGTGTCGACGATGAGCGCCGGATAGGGGATGGCGCTCCACAGCGCCTCGAAGCCGATGGCGCTCACGCGGCGAGAGCCAGATCGCGCGCGGGAGGTCCGTCGAGGCAGGCGCGCAACTCGGCGATCACGCGGTCGGCGTCGTCGAGCCGCAGGATGCGCGCACGATGCTCCGGGCCGTCGGCGAGGGCGTCGAGATACCAGCCGAGATGTTTGCGGGCGACCCTGATCCCGAGGGCACGTCCGTAGAAATGCAGGATCTCGCGATAATGCCCGACGACGAGGTCGGTCAGCGCAACGCCCTGCGGGTTTTCGGGACCCGGCGTTCCGGCAAGCGTGGCGGCGATCTGTCCCAGCACCCAGGGCCGGCCCCGGGCACCGCGCCCGACCATGACGGCGGCGGCCCGCGCCACACTGATTGCCTCCAGCGCATCCGCGGCCGAGACGATGTCGCCGTTGGCCACGACCGGGATCGACACCGCATCGCTCACCGCGCGGATGGCGGCCCAGTCGGCGTGCCCCTTGTAGAACTGGCAACGCGTGCGGCCATGCACGGTTACCATGGCGACACCCGCCGCTTCGGCCCGGCGCGCGATCTCGGGCGCATTCAGGGTGTCCCGATCCCAGCCGAGCCGCATCTTTACCGTGACGGGCACATCGACGGCGGCGACCACCGCTTCGATGAGGCGCAAGGCATGTTCGGGTTCCCGCATCAGCGCGGATCCGGACCAGCCGCTGGTGACCTTGCGGGCCGGGCAGCCCATGTTGATGTCGATGATCCGGGCCCCCTGCCCCGCGCAAAGCCGGGCGGCTTCCGCTAGCCACTGCGCTTCGCGCCCGGCAAGCTGAACCGCCGACCCAGCGTCCGCCGCTCCGGGTTCGGCCCTTGCGAGCGCGGCGGGATGCGCGTTCAGGATATCTTCGCTCGCGACCATCTCGGAAAAGACGAGCCCGGCCCCGAAGTGCGATGCGATCCGGCGGAACGGCACATCAGTGATCCCTGCCATAGGTGCCAGAAAAACAGGCGTGTCAATTTTTATGCCGCCAATTTCCACAGACATTTGCGCATTCCGTGTGCAGATTACGTCCCTTAGGTATCCCAAGCGATGCCGCGTGGCAATGGGCTGAGCGATTGGCATTACCCCGCCGGGCAGGATAGACAGCGGATCGAGGCACGTATCCGGAGCCGTAGCGATGTCGAACTCAGCCTTGATCGTCGCAGCCGGACGGGGCAGCCGGCTCGGCGGCACCATTCCGAAGCAGTATCTCGACATCGCCGGAGAGGCTGTTCTGGCGCGGAGCATCCGGGCGCTCCTTCACCCGGACATCGATCTGGTACAGATCGTGATCCACCCGGACGATGCCGGTCGCTGTCGCGAGGCCTGTGCCGCGATCGGGGATGCCCGGCTGCTCGAGCCGGTCATTGGCGGGGATGACAGGCGGGCCTCGGTGCTGGCGGGACTTGAGGCTCTCGAGGCCCACGAGCCTGCCACGGTCCTCATTCATGACGCGGCCCGACCCGGAGTGCTGCCCGCGACCATCGCGGCGCTGCTCGCGGCGCTCGCGGAGGTGCCAGGCGCCCTGCCCGCCCTCCCGGTCGTCGACGCGCTCTGGCACGAGACGGACGGACGAGCCTTCGCGGAGCAACCCCGCGAACGGCTCTGGCGGGCGCAGACGCCGCAGGCGTTCCGGTACCGGGACATCCTCGCTGCCCATCGGGCACATGTGGGACCGGCCACCGACGATGCCGCCGTCGCGCGTGCGGCAGGGCTTGAAGTCCGGATCGTCGCGGGGGCAGAAGAAGCCTTCAAGATCACCACGGCGGCCGATCTGGTCCGGGCGCGCCAGATGTTCGGAGACAGAATGGACATACGTACGGGCAACGGCTTTGACGTCCACGCCTTCGAGCCCGGCGATGCGGTGATCCTGTGCGGCGTGCGCATCCCGTACGAGCGCAGGCTGGCCGGGCATTCCGACGCCGATGTCGGCTTGCACGCCCTTACCGACGCGCTTTTCGGCGCGCTGGCCGAAGGTGATATCGGGCAATGGTTCCCGCCCTCGGATCCGCAGTGGAAGGGGGCGGCATCGGAAATGTTTCTCGCGAGAGCCGCCGCACGGGTGGCGGAGCGGGGGTACACCGTGACCCATCTCGATCTCACGCTGATCTGCGAGGCTCCGAAGATCGGCCCCCATGCCGCCGAGATGCGGAAGGAAGTATCGCGCATCACCGGTGTCGATACGGAGCGCGTCAGCGTGAAGGCGACCACCTCGGAACGTCTGGGCTTTACCGGTCGGGGCGAGGGGATCGCGGCGCTGGCGACCGCGACCCTGGTGCGGCCGTGAGCCCGGCTCTCGCCCGCGCCGTTGCGACATTCGGCTATGTCGGGCTGATCCCGCTGGCGCCCGGCACCTTCGGCTCGCTCGCGGCAATTCCGGTTGCCTGGGGGCTGCACTGGGCGACCGGGTTTCCGGGGCTTCTGGTTGCGACGCTTCTGGTCTTCGGGCTGGGCTATATCGCGACGGCGGCGGCCACGGCGGGCGGTGGCGATCCGGACCCTTCGGAGATCGTGATCGACGAGGTGGTCGGGCAGTGGATCGCGCTGATGCCGCTCTCCTGGGGGCTGTGGCAGATGGGGGCGGCGGCGCATGTGTTTCCCTGGCCGGGCTGGGTCGGCGGGTTCCTGATGTTCCGGCTCTTCGACATCTGGAAGCCCTGGCCGGTCTCCTGGGCGGACGGGCTGCACGGGCCGCTCGGGGTGATGCTCGACGACGTGCTGGCGGGGATCATGGCGGCGCTCGTCGTGGCGCTGGCGGCGGCGGTCGCGCACGGGGTGCTGATGCGATGAGGTTCGAGGCCCGCGCCCGTGCCGTCCTCGATGCCGCGCGGTCCCGCGGGGTGATGGTCGCGACGGCGGAAAGCTGCACCGGGGGGATGGTGAGCGCGGCGCTGACCGACATTCCCGGATCCTCGGACGTGGTGGATCGCGGGTTCGTCACCTATTCCTATCCGGCCAAGACGGCCCTCCTCGGTGTCCGTACGGAGGACCTCGCGGCGCATGGCGCGGTGTCGGAGCCGGTGGCTCGGGCGATGGCGGCGGGAGCGCTCGCCCGGTCGGACGCGGCTGTCGCGGTGGCGGTCACCGGCGTGGCCGGGCCGGGTGCGTCGGGCACGAAGCCGGAGGGAATGGTCTGGTTCGCGGTCGCAGGACCGGACGGGGTTCGCGCGCATCTCGTGGAGTTCGGGCCGCTGGGGCGGGCGGAAGTGCGGGCGCGCAGCGTCGAGACGGCGCTCGACCTTCTGGCTCAGGCGCTCGGCGCGTTGCCCTTGCCGTAGAGGTCCTCGGCCCGGCGCTCGAAAGCGCGGACGATGCGGTGCATGGCCTCGCCGAAGACCACGCCGATCACGCGCTGGAGAAGTGCCGAGCGGAACTCGAAATCGACGAAGAAATCGACTTCGCAGGATTCCGCGTCCTTCGGGATGAACTCCCAGTGATTGTTGAGATATTTGAACGGGCCGTCGAGATACTCGACATCGATGATGCGTGCTTCGGGGCGCAGGGTCACGCGGCTGCCGAAGCGTTCGCGGAAGAGCTTGAAGGAGATCACCAGGTCGGCGTCCATCACCTCGCCGGTGCCGTCGGGCAAGGGCCGTGTCTGGCGGACGCGGGCGGCGGCGCACCAGGGCAGGAATTCGGGATAGCTGCCGACATCGGCGATGAGGCCGTACATCTGCTCGGCGCTGTGGGGCATCACCCGTCTTTCGGCGTGGGTCGGCATCGGTCGGAACGGGCTCTCGGGCGAGGATTGTCGGCAGCGGAGAGGGACCATAGGATGCCCGGCGACACAAGGTCAAACGGGGGGCGGGCAATGTCGGGACGGCCATACGTGATCGACGAGATGATCTCCGCGAAGGCGATCGCGGCGCGGGTGGAGGCGCTGGCGCGGGAGATTTCGGAGCATTTTGCCGGCACCGACAAGCTTGTGGTGATCGGGCTGTTGCGGGGCTCATTCATCTTCATCGCCGATCTGGTCCGCGAGATCGATCTGCCGGTTGAGGTCGACTTCCTGGAGGTCTCGTCCTACGGAAACGCGACGGAATCGAGCCGTGAAGTCAGGATTCTCAAGGACTTGCGCGGCAAGATCGAGGGGCGCGACGTGCTGGTGGTGGAGGACATCGTCGATACCGGTCACACGCTGGCGCGGGTCCTCGACATCCTGCGGACGCGGCACCCTGCCCGGCTCGAGGTCTGCGCGCTGCTCGACAAGCCGACGCGGCGCGAGGTGGAAGTGAAGGCGACCTGGACCGGCTTCGAGATCCCGGACCGGTTCGTGGTCGGCTACGGCATCGACTATGCCCAGCGGAACCGGAACCTGCCGCATATCGGCGCGGTTCGGTTCGTCGAGGAGACCGTCCGAGGGCGGGTCGACACGCAGGATGCCGCGATCTCCTGATCTGCCCTGAGACGCTGTCCGGCGGCGCCGGCGACCGGCTGGAAAGGGGCTGGAAACAGGCTGGAAAATGGCTTGCCACTTTTCGGGCCGCTCCGAACCGTTTCGCAGACCGGTCATCGACGGATTAACCGGTCAGGCAGTCGGAATTGCCGGATGTGCGGTCTAAGCGCTTTCTCGCTCGGTGTCTGGCTGTTCAGCTAGGATGGATACTGTTCCGGGGTTCATGGGGCATCGTGTGACTTTACTTCGATCGGTCCTGCGGCAAGATTAAACCGATCGAACCCGGGGCGTCTTCGATATCCGGCCGATCGTTCGGGTTTGGGTGAGAGCGAACCATGCGTGCTGACAAATCCGCCCCTGCCCCCGCGCCCCCTGCCCGGTCGCGACGGTTCCTGCAGGATGTCGTATTCAGGTGGCTTGGCGGCTTGTTGGCCGTCTATTTCGTGATTGCCTATCTGGTCGCGCCAATGATCTGGGACCGGTATGCGGATGACCATCCTTCCTTCGAGGACAACCCAAGGCTGACGGAGACCGGAGACGGACATCCGGGCGGGCCGCTGAACGTGGCACTTGTGGGTAGCGAAGCCGAGGTCAGGGCGATCTTTCTGGCGGCGAAATGGTTCGATGCCGATGCGCTCGGGATCAGGAGCGATGTCGAGATTGCCGTCGGGACGATTTTGAAGCGGCCGGATCCCGAAGCGCCGGTGAGCAAACTCTATCTGTTCGGGCGACCGGAGGATCTGGCCTTTGAGCAGCCCGTCGATGGAAATCCACGACAGCGAAATCATGTGCGGCTGTGGAAGACCGCGAAAACCACCTCGAAAGGCCGGACGATCTGGATTGGGGCCGCGTCCTATGACGAGCGGGTCGGGCTCAGCTACACGACCGGTCAGGTGACGCATCACATTGCGCCGGATGTGGACAGGGAACGCGACCATCTCTTCGCGAACCTCAAGGCGACCGGTGAGCTTTCGGACACCTACGAGGTGCCCGGCTTTCACAAGGTGCTCAAAGGGCGCAATGGCGGCGGCGATCCCTGGTACACCGACGGGGCGCTCTGGGTGGGGATCATCGCGGCGCAGTAGCGTGGGAGCGGGCGGCAGCGGTCGGTGCCGCGGTCCCTATTCGGATCGGAGGCCGTCAGGCGAAATTCCGGCCCGAGAGGATCGAGTGTCCCTTGCGGTTTCGGCCAACCCGAAATCGCCGGACATCAGTTCTTCCATGAAGAGGCTGACGAACTGGGCCCGGCCGTGAACGCCGGATTTGGCGTAGATGCCGGTGGCCTGGGCGCGGACGGTTCCGAGGGCGGTGTTGCGGACCCGCGCGATCGCCTCGTTGTCGAGACCCTTCAGGATCATCAGGGCGACGTCGCGCTCCGCCTCGGTAAGGCGCCACTCCTCGAAGAACCGGTCCATCACCAGCGCCATCTGGCCGCGGGCGACCATGAGCCCGGCATCCATGTCTTCCATCCGCGCCAGCAGGCGCCGCAATTCGAGCAGCAGGAACGCGACGCCGGCGATCAGGGCGATGGCCGCGATGCTCTCGAGACCGAGATGCAGATCGTCGAGATGTGCGCCTTCGCGCAGATCGGTGATGACATCGCCGATGAAGAACAGCGCGCAGAGGGCTTGCAGGATGATGATCCCTGCAAGCGTCGTCGCGCGCCGTTCCTTCGTCCGGCCGGGCAGTCCGAACAGCTTCATTCCAGTCTCGTTCCTTCGGGGATGTGTTTGCGCCCCGATATCATGGATCGTACCAGATTGATGCCCGAGAACCACGTGTCGAAGGCGATGCCGGCGACGTGGAGCGCGACCGAGAGGATCAGCCAGGCGAAGATCGCCTCGTGGGCGCTCTCGACCCAGTCGACGCCGAAGAACCGGAGGGTGGTCATCATGTATCCGGTCACGCCGATCGCAATCACCGAGAGCCAGAGATTGTAGACCATGAGCGCCCCGAGCGGATTGTGCGACAGGTGGGTGTGATGCTCTCCGCGCAGGATAGCGCGCAGATGGGCCAGCGCCCGTTTCGGACTCGGGGGAAAGGCCGTGAACCGCGCATTGCGCGGGCCGACCAGGGCCCAGACGAGGCGCAGCGCGACGAGGCCGAGGGCGACATATCCGACCCATTCGTGCAGCTTGCTCTCGTCGTCCGTCACCGCCCCGTTGAGAAGGATGGTGAGGGCGAGCGACCAGTGGATCAGCCGGACGAGCGGATCCCAGACGGCCACGTCGCGGGCGCTTGCGCGCCCGCCCGTATTTCCCGCAACGCGTGCCATGGTCAGCTCTCGACGTCGAGTTTGGTGATCTTGCCGGTTTCGGGGCTGACGTAGACTTCGCCCTTCTCGTTGCCCCGGACGAAGTAGACCTCGATCTTGCCGTCTTCGGCTTCGCCCTTGCGGACCTCGTAGCCCATCTCGGTCAGCTTTGCCTGCACTTCCTGCAGGGTGGTGCCGAGGACGGTGTCCATGGTGAGGTCCTCGGCGAAGGCGGGGGTGGTCAGGGCGAGCAGGGTGATCAGTGCCAGTTTGCGCATCTTGTCCTCGATTCGGGTTTGAGCGGTTGCAACGCATCATTGCGTCGCCGCTCATTTCGGGCTTCCGGGCCGGAGGCGCTACTGCCGGGCAGCTTAGGCAGGGGCATATAAGCGCGTGCTTAGGGGCAAAACGTGGGTGTGCGGGATCAGGACGGAGCCGTTCGCGCTTCTGGAGGTCCGGACTGGCCCACGGCAGGGTTCATGTGCGGGCGCGCCCGGGCTCGAGCCGACGGTCGGGGCAAAGGCCATGAAAAAGGGCGCGCCCTCGCGAGAGGACGCGCCCGGTCGGGTCGGACAGGCGATCAGCTGCGGGCGGTGCCGACGAGCTTCCAGAGGGCCGGGACGACGAGGGCGGCGAGGGCGAGCTTGAGGGCGTCGCCGATCAGGAACGGGGTGAGGCCCCAGGCGAGGATCGGTTCGTTCCAGCCGTAGAGGACGCCGAGCCAGAGCACGCCGGGGATGTAGATGAGCGCGGTGCCGAGGAGCATGGCCAGCGCCATGCCGCCCACGCTGCGGTCGAGGCCGCGCCGCGCCGCAAAGCCGAGGGCGAGGGTCGCGAGCACGTAGCCGAGGAGATAGCCGCCGGTGCTGCCGGCCATGTAGCTCAGGCCGTTGGCTTCGGCGGAGGAACCGGCAAAGACGTCCCAGCCGAGTGCGCCGAGCGCCATGTAGGCGAGGATCGTCGCGAGGCCGAGGCGCGGGCCGTAGGCGGCGCCGATGGTCAGGACCGCGAATGTGCCGAGCGTGATCGGAACCGGCGAGGGCCAGACCGGCACGGCGATCTTGGCGGCGATCGCAAGGGCGAGCACGCCGGCGACGACGAGCACCGCGCGCTTGAGCCAGATCGCGGCGCCGTCGGCCTGCCAGAAGGTCTCGGTGAGCACCCTGTTCCGTGCAATCTCGCTCATGTCGCTGGCCCCGTTCCGGTTGATGAAATCGGAAGTTTCATGCCCCAAATCCCCCGCCCTGTCCAGCGGGCCGGAAGGTGGTGCGGGTGACGTAGTTCTTGCGCGGACCCTCGACGCGCCATTCGGCGATCCAGCGCGGCCAGCGGGAGAAGTCGTAGCCGACGCGGTACCGGTCCGGCGGGCAGTCATGGGCGGCGGTCGGGCGCGGCTCGTCGGCGTAGAAGCGGTGGAAGAAGCGCCCGTCCTCGAAATGCACCGCGATGCTGCCGTCACCGCCGTCGGACCAGAGGTAGCTTCGGCTCGCGCTCATCGGCGGGCTGCCGGCGAGACTGATCTCGCCGGTCTCGCGGTAGGCGAGCCCCGTTGTGTCGCGGCGGAACTCGCCCGCGCCACGGAAGCTGCCGCTCCGGGCCGCGCGGATGTCCTCGATGACGCGGTCGATGGTCCAGGTGCCGATGAAGGCCTCGAGCCTCATGCCGCCTCGCTTGTGCCGTGGGGAGGGGCAGTCTATCAGTCCCGCGATCCGCCTCAATCCCGAAAGGCCGCGCCCGATGATCCCGCGCTATTCCCGTCCCGACATGGTCGCCATCTGGTCGCCGGAGACCAAGTTCCGCATCTGGTACGAGATCGAGGCCCATGCCTGCGACGCGCAGGCGGAGCTCGGCGTGATCCCGAAGGAAGCGGCGGAGGCGATCTGGAAGGCGAAGGACGTGACCTTCGATGTGGCCCGGATCGACGAGATCGAGGCGGTGACGAAGCACGACGTGATCGCGTTCCTGACGCATCTCGCCGAGCATGTCGGCGAGCAGTCGCGGTTCACCCATCAGGGCATGACCTCGTCGGACGTGCTCGACACCTGCTTCAACGTGCAGCTGGTGCGGGCGGCGGACATCCTGCTGGCGGACATGGACGCGCTGATGGCGGCGCTGAAGGCCCGGGCCTTCGAACACAAGGATACGGTGCGGATCGGGCGGAGCCACGGCATCCATGCCGAGCCGACCACGATGGGGCTGACCTTCGCGCGGTTCCATGCCGAGATGGCGCGCGGGCGGGCGCGGCTGGAGGCGGCGCGCGCGGAAGTGGCCACGGGGGCGATCTCGGGGGCGGTCGGCACCTTCGCCAATATCGATCCGGCGGTGGAGGCGCATGTCTGCGCGGCGATGGGACTGACGCCCGAGCCGATCTCGACCCAGGTGATCCCGCGGGACCGGCACGCGATGTTCTTCGCGACGCTCGGGGTGATCGCCTCGTCGATCGAGAACGTGGCGATCGAGATCCGGCACATGCAGCGCACGGAAGTGCTGGAGGCGGAGGAGTTCTTCGCGCCCGGGCAGAAGGGCTCGAGCGCGATGCCGCACAAGCGCAACCCGGTCCTGACCGAGAACCTCACGGGGCTGGCGCGGCTGGTGCGGAGCGCGGTGGTGCCGGCACTCGAGAACGTGGCGCTCTGGCACGAGCGCGACATTTCGCATTCGAGCGTCGAACGGGCGATCGGGCCGGATGCGACGATCACGCTGGATTTCGCGCTGGCGCGGCTGACGGGGGTGATCGAGAAGCTGGTGGTCTATCCCGAGACGATGCTGCGCAACATGAACAAGTTCCGCGGACTCATTCATTCACAACGGGTTCTGCTCGCTCTGACCCAGAAGGGCGTGAGCCGGGAGGATGCCTACCGGCTGGTGCAGCGCAATGCGATGAAGGTGTGGGAAGAGGGAAAGGATTTCCGCGAGGAACTGCTGGCAGATGCTGAGGTGCGCGCCGCCCTTTCGGAGGCCGAGATCGACGAGAAATTCGACCTCGGCTACCACACGAAGCACGTCGACACGATCTTCGAGCGGGTCTTCGGCGACGGCTGAGGCCCGGTCAGGCCTTCTGCGGCGCGGCCATGCGCGAGACGATGGCGCGGGCCACAAGCCAAGTTGCTGGCAGAGCGAACGCGAATCCGAGCGCCGCGGCAGCGATGATCGGACGGGCGGTGTCGAGCCCGGCGACGAGGGCCGCGATGATGAAGGTTCCGGCCAGCGTGGTTCCGATGACCGAATACAGCAACGAGGCGAGGCGCAGCATGTCAGTTTCTCCTATCAACATTCGCATCTGTATTGGAGAATTGATTCCGCGCCTTGATCTGGATCATCCGGGCAATACTTCGTCGGCCTACGACAACTCGAGCCGGGAGAAGATGCCATGGACCGCCGCAGTTTTCTGGTCGCCGGTGCCGCGATGACGATGATCTCAGGAGGCGCCGCCGCCGAGGACGGGGAGCGCTACAGCTTCGCCTCGATCGATGGCGGAACCCTCGATCTGAGAACGTTTCGCGGCGGGCCGGTGCTCGTAGTCAATACCGCGTCCCGCTGCGGGTTTACCGGCCAGTACGACGGCCTGCAGGCACTCTGGGACCGCTACCGCGACCGCGGACTTACGGTGGTCGGCATTCCGTCGGACAGCTTCCGCCAGGAATTGCGCAGCGCCGATGCGGTGAAGGAATTTTGCGAAGTGAATTTCGCCATCGATTTTCCGATGTCCGACATCGTGTCCGTCACCGGCGCGGACGCCCATCCGTTCTATCGCTGGGCGGCGTCCGAGGGTGCCGCGCCGGGCTGGAACTTCCACAAGATCCTGCTCGGGCCGGACGGAGAGATCGTCCGCGATTTCCCGACGCGGATCGCGCCGGATGCGCCGGACCTCGTGGCGGCCATCGAGGCGCAGTTGCCGCCGAGCTGAGGATGCGTCAGCCCGACTTCGGCTCCCGGGTCCGGCGGCAGCGTTCCGAGCAGAAGCGGACGTTCTCCCAGTCGCGGGCCCATTTGCGCCGCCAGACGAAGGGTCGTCCGCAGGCGGCGCAGGTCTTCCGGGGCAGATCGGATTTGCGGATCATCCGCGGCATGGTCCGAGGCCCTTCGCCGGGATCAGCTTCCCGAGATGCCTTGCATGATCTGGACCTTGGCCTCGGCCAGGCATTCGTCCATGCGGGTGCGGATCGTCTTCTCGTCGGCGAGGTCACCCAGATCGGCGGCGAGCTTGCGGTAGACGTCCTCGTGGCCGACTTCCTCGAAATCCGCCTTCACGACTTCCATGGCGTAGGAATTGGCCGCATCGCCGGTCTTGCCGAGCAGGCCGGCGGCCCAAAGTCCGACAAGCTTGTTGCGTCGTGCCTGCGCCTTGAACTGCATTTCCTCGTCGTGGGCGAACTTGTTCTCGAAGCCACGCTCACGCTCGTCGAAAGTGCTCATTGAAGTCCTCCTGATATCCCCGCGGGTCGGCAGCACATAACCATTCCGGCCCCGTCTGGACAAGGTGCGGATGCGAGAATGCTTGCCCCCGCACCGGGCGAAGTATAGAGAGCGATCAATCTGCAGGGACGGAGACGCTCCGCCCCTGCCCTGTCCTTTTCGGAGACATTCATGGCCCGGCGCAGACTGGTTTACGAGGGCAAGGCGAAGATCCTCTACGAGGGGCCCGAGCCGGAGACGCTGATCCAGTACTTCAAGGACGACGCCACGGCGTTCAATGCCGAAAAGAAGGCCGTGATCGAGGGCAAGGGCGTCCTCAACAACCGGCTGAGCGAACACTTCATGTCCGGGCTCAACAATATCGGCGTGCCGACGCATTTCATCCGCCGGATCAACATGCGCGAGCAGCTGATCCGGCTGGTCGAGATGATCCCGCTCGAGGTTGTGGTGCGCAACGTCGCTGCCGGGTCGCTGTCGAAGCGCCTCGGAATCCCGGAGGGCCAGCAGCTGCCCCGGCCGGTGATCGAATTCTATCTGAAGGACGACGCGCTCGGCGATCCGCTGGTGACCGAGGAGCATATCGTCGCCTTCAACTGGGCCGGCCAGCAGGACATCGACGACATGATCGCGCTTTCGCTGAGGGTGAACGACTTCCTGTCGGGCATGTTCCTCGGAGTCGGCATCAGGCTCATCGACTTCAAGATCGAGATCGGCCGCGTCTATGACGGGGATTTCCAGCGGCTGGTGGTGGCCGACGAGATCTCGCCGGACAGCTGCCGGCTCTGGGACGTCGAGACCGGGCGGAAGCTCGACAAGGACGTGTTCCGGCACGATCTCGGAAACCTCGCCGACGCCTATACGGAAGTGGCCCGCCGGCTCGGGGTGATGCCGCGAACGAACGGCCGGGCGGCCTCCGGCCCGAAACTTGTAAACTGAGCAAGACCAATACGATGCGAGCACGCGTACACGTTACTTTGAAGGCCGGGGTTCTCGATCCGCAGGGCGAGGCGGTGCGGCACGCTCTGGGAACGCTCGGCTTCGAGGACGTGTCGGGCGTGCGGATCGGCAAGGTGATCGAGCTTGACCTCGTGGACACCGATCCGGCGACCGCCGAGGCGCGTGTGACGCAGATGTGCGAGAAGCTGCTCGCCAATACGGTGATCGAGAACTACCGGATCGACTTCGCATGAGCCTCCGCGCCGGCGTCGTGGTCTTTCCCGGCTCGAACTGCGACCGGGACATCGCCGTGGCGTTCCGGCGCGCCGGGGCCGATGTCACGATGGTCTGGCACAAGGACACCGACCTGCCCGCCGGTCTCGACGTGGTGGCGGTGCCGGGCGGCTTCTCCTTCGGGGATTACCTGCGCTGCGGCGCGATTGCCGCCCGCTCGCCGATCATGCGCTCGGTGGCCGGTTTCGCCGAAGCCGGCGGCCATGTGCTGGGGGTCTGCAACGGCTTTCAGGTGCTCGCCGAGGCGGGCCTTCTGCCCGGTGCGCTGATGCGCAATGCCGGTTTGCGGTTCATCTGCGCCCCGGTTCCGCTCGAAGTCGCGACCGAGGACAGCGTCTTCACGGCGGGCTATGCGAAGGGTGCGACAATCACGCTGCCGATCGCCCATCACGACGGGAATTACCGCGCCGATGCCGAGACGCTGGCGCGTCTCGCCGGCGAGGATCGCATCGCGTTCCGCTACGTCGCCAATCCCAACGGCTCCGCCGACGACATCGCCGGGATCCTGTCGGCCAATCGGCGGGTTCTGGGCATGATGCCGCACCCCGAGCGGGCGGTCGATCCGGTCCATGGCGGCACGGACGGCGCGGCGCTCTTCGCCAGCCTTGCGCGGAGACTCGCCGAGGGCCGCCTGCAGGACGCTTGAGGACGCTCCGGCATCGGAATACCCTGATAGCGACATGTTTGATCGGACTTCAGCTCCGGGAGGCAATGGCCGACCCAATCGTTTCTGGCTTCGCGCTTCGCTGGCCGGGACGATTCTGGTCACCGCCTTCATCATCTGGGCGAGCCACCTCTACCTCACCCGCTCGTTCAGCGCCGAGCAGGCGACGGATGCGCGCTTGCGTGCGACGCTTCACGCGGCAGGCCTGCAGAGCAATATCGAGCGGCACCGTCTGGTGTCGATCCTGCTGGCCCGCGACCCGATCCTGACCATCGCCCTGCGGACGGGCAATGCCGACATCGCCTCCGAGCGGCTGGCCTTCTATCGCGAGCAGATCAATTCCGGCACGATCCTGCTGCTGGACGCGGACGGGCGCGTGGTGTCGTCGAGCGATCCCGCCGAGACCGGCCGTTATGACGGCGACAGGGCCTATTTCACGGCCGCCACCGCGGCGACCGTCTCGGAAGGCCCGGAATTCTCCCTCGAGCGGCTGGCGGACAACACGTTCGGGTTCTACTATTCGCATCCCATCCGCTCCGAAGACCAGCTCCTCGGGATCGCCGTGGTCAGCATCGATCTCGCCGCGCATGCCGATGGCTGGGCGCGGGCCGGCCAGCGTGTGGTGATCAGCGATTCCGAAGGGGTCGTGCTGCTTTCCGCCGTGCCGGACTGGCGGGGCGGAAACCTCGCAACCATCCTCGGACCGGAGATGTCCTCCGCGCCGTTTCCGAACGTGATCCGTTCGGTGGAGGAGCGGATCGGCGATGCCTCGCTCTCGCGCATCGACGGCACGACGTTCCTGCCTGCCGGGGTGCCGCTGGGCTTCCGCAACTGGCGTCTGACCTTCTTCGTCACGCTCGAGGACGTGCGGGCGCGCGTGAACGCGATCCTCGCGCTGATCTTCATGGGCCTCGCCATCCTGTCGGCGCTCGGCCTCTTCCTCGCCGCGCGGCGCACGCGGATGGAGAGCAGGCGGATCCAGCGCGAATCGCGGGAGTTGCGCGAACTGAACCGCCGGCTGTCGACCGAGATCGCGACCCGCAAGGCGGCGGAGCGCAACCTCAAGGATGCCGAGCAGAGCCTCGAGCAGGCGTCGAAGCTCGCGGCCCTGGGGCAGATGTCCGCGGCGGTCAGCCACGAGCTGAACCAGCCGCTGGCGGCGATGAAGACCTACCTCGCCGGGGCGCGGCTCCTCCTGCAGCGCAAGCGTCCCGAGGAGGCGCTGTCGTCGTTCCAGCGCATCGACGATCTGATCAACCGGATGGGCGGGATCACGCGGCAGCTCAAGTCCTATGCCCGCAAGAGCGAATCCGACCAGGAGCCCTATGATCTGCGCGACAGCGTGCGCGAGGCGCTGGCGATGATGGCGCCGCAGCTCGGCAAGATGTCGGTGTCGATCTCCTCGACCCTGCCCTCCGAGCCGGTGATCGTGGAGGCGGATTCGCTCCGGGTCGAGCAGATCATCGTCAACCTCCTGCGCAACGCCATCGATGCGGTGCGCGGGCGCGAGGACCGCAAGATCAAGATCCTGCTGGTCGAGGGCGAGACGGTGCTGTTGTCGATCGAGGACAACGGCGCGGGCCTCAACGATCCCGAGAAGCTCTTCGAGCCGTTCCACACCACCAAGAAACCCGGCGAGGGCCTCGGCCTGGGCCTCGCCATTTCCGCCGGTTTCGCCAACGAGATGGGCGGGCGCCTCGTGGCGCGCAACGCGCCCGAGGGCGGGGCCGTTTTCGAGCTGATGCTGCCCCGGGGCGGCCTCAGCGCCAGGGCCGCGGAGTGATACCATGACCGACATGCAGACCAAGGTTGCGATCATCGACGACGAGGCCGACATGCGGGTCTCGGTAGCCCAGTGGCTGGCGCTGTCGGATTTCGACGCGCTGACCTTCGAGGGGGCCGAGGCCGCGCTGAAGGCGCTCGGTGCCGATTTCCCCGGGATCGTCGTGAGCGACATCCGGATGCCTGGGATCGACGGGATGGCGCTCCTGCGCCGCCTCCAGTCGGTCGATCCCGGCCTGCCGGTGATCCTGATGACCGGGCACGGCGACGTGCCGATGGCGGTGGAGGCGATGCGGATCGGCGCCTATGATTTCATCGAGAAGCCGTTCGAGCCGGACCGTCTTGCGGAACTCTGCCGCAAGGCCTCTGATCTGCGCAGCCGGACGCTCGAGACCCGCGCCCTTCGCCGCGAGCTCGCGGACGGCAACATCATGATCCGCCGGCTGATGGGGGACAGCCCCGCCGTCTCCAAGCTGCGCGACACCATCGTCGACGTGGCGCAGGCCGATGGCAACGTGCTGATCGTCGGGGAGACCGGGACGGGAAAGAGCCTGATCGCGCGGGCGATCCATGCCTGCGGGCCGAAGGCGTCGCGCCCGATGGTGACGCTCAATTGCGCGGCCATCCCGCCGGACCAGATCGAGGAGGTGCTGTTCGGCGGGCCGGGGCGGGCCGAACGGGCGCTGATCGAGCAGGCCGATGGCGGGACATTGTGCCTCGAGGATGTCGATGCGTTGCCCGAGGGCGTGCAGGCGCGGCTTCTGGATGCGATCAATTCGGCCGATCCGGCGTCGGACAGCCCGTCGCAGTTCCGGATCCTGTCGATCTCCAGCCGGCTGAAGTCGTCGGGCGGCGGGGTGTTGCGCGACGACCTGTTCTTCCGGCTCGCCGGACTGGTGATCGATACGCCTCCGCTTCGGGCGCGGGGCGAGGATATCCTGACGCTGTTCTCGCATTACAGCCGGCAATATTCCGAGGAGTACGGCTGCGACGCGCCCAGCCTCAATGCCGCCGATGCCGCCAACCTGGTGCAGGCGCCCTGGCCGGGCAATATCCGGCAGCTGATGAACCTCGCGGAACGGGCCGTGTTGCAGGCCCGGCGCGGCGAGGAAGGGATATCGCCGCTGCTGATCGATGACGGTTTTCCGGCGCCGGGCTTCGAGTTCGACGCCGAGAAGCCGCTGAAGGATCATGTGGACGCCTTCGAGAAGATGCTGATCGACCATGCGCTGCGGCGCAACGAGGGCTCGGTGGCGGCGGTGATGACCGAGCTCGCGCTGCCCCGGCGCACCCTCAACGAGAAGATGTCGAAATACGGGTTGAGCCGGCAGGATTATCTCTGACGGGACGCGCCCGGTCGCCGTGTGCTGCGCGAAATGCGGTCCAGACCATTGTTCCGGTAGCTCTTCGCCGAAGGGTTCATGCGGCGCTGTGCCTCAGGAGGCCGACGGAACGCCGGCGAGGGCGGTCGCGAGGTCGCCGTAGCCGGTGAACCGTCGTTCGTAGGCGAGCCCGAGCCGTTCGGCGCAGCGGGCGGCCTCGGCGTCGAGGGCGGGATCCTCGGTCTGGGCGAGATAGATCAGCGTCTCGTAGCCGGCGAAGAGCGTGTCGCGCAGCTGCGGGTGGCGGTCGAGCCCCATCGGCTTCCAGACGAAGGCGTCGAACTGGCGGACGAGGAAGTCGGTGAGATAGAAGGCGCGCATCTCCGCGTCGCCGCGGGCGGCGAAGCGCGGCATTGCCGTCGAAGAAGCTGTAGCAATGCGGGCCGGCGATCATCTCGACGCCGAGCGCGGCACAGCGTGCCTCGAGGAGCCCGCCGGTTCCGCAATCGGCATAGGCGATGAAGATGCGGGAATAGCGGGGCCGGGCCGCGCGCACCGCCTCCTCCACGGCATCGGGAATGCGCGCGGGGCGCAGATGCAGATCGGCCGGCAGGCAGGTGAGATCGAGATGCGTCCAGCCGTTGAGGGCCCGGAGTGCCAGGATCTCGCGGGCCAGCGCACCGCAGGCGATGATCAGCGCGGTGCCCTGCCCGGCTTGCGGCGGCGGCAGGCCGATGCGCGTCAACTGGCTGTCATCGGGGATCATCGTGCCTGGCCTCCGAAGGTCCGGTTTGACCGTGAGAGCCGCAGGATCGCAGAGAACTCGGGCGGTGAAAACCCGGCGGAACGGCGCGAGGACAACCGGCCGGCGCGATTCCGGGCCGGCTCTCGTCAGGCTGTGGCGCTGCTCAGCTGGTTGTGCTTGCGGGCCATGAATTCCTTTGCGGTCTCGACGGCCACCGCCGCGTCGCGGCAATAGGCATCGGCGCCGATGGCCCTGCCGAACTCCTCGTTGAGCGGTGCGCCCCCCACCAGAACGATGTAGTCGTCGCGCCGTCCCTGCGCCACCAGCGTGTCGATGACGACCTTCATGTAGGGCATGGTCGTGGTCAGGAGCGCGGACATGCCCAGAATGTCGGCCTCCTCGCGGACGAGGGCGTCGAGATAGCTCTCGACCGGATTGTTGATGCCGAGATCGACGATCTCGAAGCCCGCACCTTCCATCATCATCGCGACGAGATTCTTGCCGATGTCGTGGATGTCGCCCTTGACGGTGCCGATCACCATCTTGCCGAGCCGCGGCGCGCCGGTCTCGATCAGGAGCGGCTTGAGGATCGCCATGCCACCCTTCATCGCGTTGGCGGCGAGCAGCACTTCGGGCACGAAGAGAATGCCGTCGCGGAAATCGATACCGACGATCCGCATGCCCTCGACCAGCGCCTTGGTGAGGATGTCGTAGGGGGTCCAGCCGCGCTCGAGCAGGATGTGCACCGCTTCCTTGATCTCGTCGGCCATGCCGTCATAGAGATCGTCGTGCATCTGCGGCACGAGTTCCTCGTCGGGCAGGTCGCTCAGGATCAGGTCGTCGTCTTCGTCCGCCATGGTCTCACTTCCACTTCACGAGGCATCCGGCTCCGCCGTCGAGCGGGAGCCTTAGCCGATCAGGCCCGGGGACCCGCAGCCGGAACCGACCTGCGAGCCGTCATCACCGACAGGAGGCCGGTCCGGCGCCGGGGTCCGGTCAGCCACGTCGCCGCCGGCGCTCGCGTTCCGGCTTCGCGCCGCCGTTCTCGGAGCCGTCGGAGGCGGAGGAAAATCCGCCGAGGCTCTCCGCGATGGTGTCGAGATCGGGCTGCGGCCCGGGCGGCACCGTTTCCAGCGCCTTGCGCATGGCGCGCAGATGGTCGGGCATCGTCCCGCAGCAGCCGCCGATGATGCGCGCGCCGCAATCGCGGGCCAGGGTCGCGTAATGGGCCATCAGATCCGGGGTGCCGTCGTAATGGATGTGACCCTCGACGAATTTCGGGATGCCGGCATTGCCCTTGGCAATGATCGGCAGCGCCGGCCCGGCCGCGGCGAAGCCCAGCACCGTGCGCAGGAGGTCCGAGGCGCCGACGCCGCAATTGGCACCGAAGGCCAGCGGCGGGTTGGGCAGGGTCTCGACGAGGCGCACGAGATCGGCGGCGGTGAGGCCCATCATCGTGCGGCCCGCCGTGTCGAAGCTCATGGTCCCGCACCAGGGCGCCCCGGTGCGGGCGATGCCGGCGGCGGCGGCGCGGAATTCCTCGGGCGCGGAGATGGTCTCGACCCAGAGCACATCGGCGCCGCCGTCGATCAGCCCTCGGGCCTGTTCCTCGAACATGTCGGCGGCGGCTTCCTCGGTCAGGGTGCCGAGCGGGGCCATGATGTCGCCGGTCGGGCCCATGGATCCCGCGACCACCACCGGGTGATCGGCGGCATCGGCGGCGGCACGGGCGATCATCGCGGCGGCCTTGTTGAGCTCGTGGACCCGGTCCTGGGCGTCATGGAGTTTCAGGCGGCTGGCGTTTCCGCCGAAGGAATTGGTGAGGAAGATGTCGCTGCCGGCCTCGATCGCTCCGTCGTAGAGCGCACGGATCTTGCCGGGCTCGTCGATGTTCCAGAGTTCGGGGGCGTCGCCCGACGAGAGACCCATGTTGAAGAGGTTGGTGCCGGTGGCGCCGTCGGCCATGAGCCAGTCGCGCTCGGTGAGGAGGGTCTGAAGGTCGGTGCGCATCGGGGTCGGATCTCCGGTTCAGGCCTGTTCCATGGCGGATTGGGCAATGGCGCGGATGCGGCCGACCATGGCGCGCAGCCCGTTCGAGCGCTGGGCGGACAGATGCTCGTCGAGGCCGAGGCGGCCGAGGGCGCCCGGGGCATCGACCGCCAGAACGTCGCGCGCCGACTGCCCGGAATAGAGCGCATGCAGCACGGCGATCAGGCCACGCACGATCATGGCGTCGGAATCGCCGCGGAAGTCGAGGGTCGCGCCGGGGCCGTCGCCGGAGATCTCCGGCGCGATCCAGACCTGGCTGGCGCAGCCGTCGACCTTGGTGGCGGGCACCTTCAGCGCCTCGTCGAGCGGGTCCATCGCCTTGCCGAGGTCGATAACATAGCGGTAGCGGTCCTCCCAGTCGTCGAGGAACGCGAAATCCGCGGCGATGTCTTCGAAGCGCTGCGAGGCCAAGGGGTCTGTCCGTTTGAATGCCTGTTACCTTGGCCATTTAGGCTCATCGCGCCGGGAGGTCCAGAGCCACCGTCCCGCCCGAGGCTTTTCGCTTCCCAAGTCTGCGGCGAGGCTTTATCCCGGAGCGGGACCAAGCGGGACGGGGTTTCATGCGCAGATATCTGGTGTTTTCGCCGCTGCTGCTGGTGCTCGGCGCCTGTTCGGGTTTCGAGACGCCGGAATTTCTGGGGCGAGAGGGCGACGGATCGCCGACCTACGTGATCGGGGGCGAGGAACTGCCGCTGCCGCTGGCGATGACGCCGCGCGACGTGACGTTTGAGACCGCGCTCAACGGGGCGTTGCTTCGGGTCGAGGGTGTCGCGCCGACGCAGGGCTACCATTCCGCCCAGCTGCTGGTGGCGAACAACGGCGAGCCGGATGCGGCGGGGATGATCCGGCTCGAATTCGTCGCGGTGCCGCCGCAGGATCAGCAGGCGATCGGGCCTGAAGCGACCCGGCAGCTGCGGGCCGCGTACTTCGTTCCGGCGCGATCGTTCCGGCGGGTCAGGGGCGTGGAAGTCGCCGGGGCCGGGACCCTGCGGACGCTTACCCTGCCCGACTGAGCCCGGCCGCGGCGATGGCGACGGTCCTGACCGTGCTGCCTTCGGCGCAGAGCGCGATCTCGCCGCGTTTCAGGCGCAGGGCATCCTCGCCGAACACCTCGCGCCGCCAGCCGTGGAGCGCCGGAATATCCGGGTCGGCTTCGCAGGCGAGACGGTCGAGATCGGCGGAGGAGGCGACGAGGCGCTGGGCGACGTCGGCGGTCTCGGCCTTCGCCTTCAGGAGCACGCGGAGCAATTCCGACAGCGCTTCCGAGCCGGGCTTGCGCGGGGCGTTCTCGACGGGCTGCGGGATCTGGTCGGCCGGCATGGTCTCCGCGGCAGCGATCGCGGCGAGGATGCCGTCGGCGATGTCGCCCCGGCGGGCCTCGCGCAGGAGCAGGCGCGACTTGCCGAGATCATCGGGCGATTTCGGCCGGTTGGCGGCGAGCTCGACGAGGGCGTCGTCCTTGAGGATGCGGCTGCGCGGCACGTTGCGGCTCCGGGCGGCCTCCTCGCGGAAGCGCGCGAGTTCCTTGAGTGCGGCGAGGAAGCGCGGCGCCGAGGAGCGGGTCTTGATCCGGGCCCAGGCGGCGTCGGGATCGGTGCGGTAGGTTTCGGGATCGGTGAGGACGGCAAGCTCCTCCTCCACCCACCCTGCCCGACCGGTCGCCTCGAGGCGCTCGGACAGCACGTCGTAGATGCGGCGCAGATGGGTGACGTCGGCAAGAGCGTAGGTCATCTGCGCCTTCGAGAGCGGGCGGCGGCTCCAGTCGGTGAAGCGGGACGACTTGTCGATGCTGGCCCTCGCGATGCGGCGCACGAGGGTTTCGTAGCCGACCTGATCGCCGTAGCCGCAGACCATCGCCGCGACCTGGGTGTCGAAGAACGGTTCGGGCAAGGATGCCGGCCTCGGTCTGGAAGATCTCAAGATCCTGACGGGCGGCATGGAAGACCTTGGTCACCCGCTTATCCGCGAAGAGCTCGTAGAGCGGGGCGAGCGACAGGCGCTCGGACAGCGGGTCGATCAGAACGGCATCGGCGGGATCGGTGCCCGGACGGGCCAGCTGGACGAGGCAGAGCTGGGCGTAATAGGTGCGCTCGCGCAGGAATTCGGTATCGACCGTGACGTAGGGGTGGGCGCGGCAGCTGGAACAGAACTCGGCAAGGGTGTCGGTATCGGTAATCAGGTTCAAGCGGTCACTCCAGTCGGTGGCAGACTTCCGGGATGCGCGGCCGGGATTTCCGGGCGGGATGCGCGACCGAGCGGATCAGATTGCCACGCCCGCCGTCCTTGCCACAACGGCAGGGGCGAGGCAATTCGCAATACCAACCGGAACAATGGCGGGAAGGACGCCCGGTCAGACCGGGACGCCGCCGAGAAAGCCGCCCATGTAGCCGGCAAAGAGCTGGGGCTGTTCGAGGTTCATCGAATGGCCGACGCCGGAGATCTTGACGAGACGGCAGTTCGGCATCTCATCGGCCATGCGCTTGACGTCCCCGACCGGTATCCAGCCGTCGAGTTCTCCCCAGAGCACGAGATGCTCGTGGGTGAGCTCGTGCATGCGGCCCTCGAGTTCCTTGGACTCGTGCTCCATCGTGAGGTTCTTGGGCGTGCCGAACCAGATGCCCTCGGAAACCGCGAAGGTCTGGTCGATGATGCGGTCGAAGAGCTTCTGCGCCTCGCCGATGCCGTCTCGGAACTTCGGCATGTTGCCCGGTGTCAGACTGTCGGCGAGGAACAGCGAGGCTGCCGCCGTCGCCATGGCGGCGCGGGTGACTTCCTTGCTGGCCTGCATCGCCTTGAAGACGGCGATGCCCTGCTCGTCGAAATTGAGCCCCATGGGCGACACCGGATCGAGCGAGAACACCTTGCCGAAGCGGTCCGGCTGCATGAGCTGCATCCGGGCGGCGATGATGCCGCCGGTCGAGTGGGTGGCGAGGTGACAGCGCGCCACGCCGAGCGCGTCGAGGGCGGCGATCATGTCCTCGGCGTGCTGCTGCATGGTGTAGTTGGAGTAATCCGGCAGCGGCTCGGGCTTGTCGCTGTCGCCGCAGCCGCGCCAGTCGACGCCGATCACCCTGAGATCGGACGGAAACCATCGGGCGGCCAGTTCGATCCAGTCCTTGCTCGCGAGGTTTCCGTGGACGAAGAGGACGGTGTTCGGACCGTCCCCCCAGACACGGTAGGCAAGTTCGACGTCGCCGGCCCCGATGCGGGTCGTCATTTCGAGAACCCCGATGGCTTTTCGGGAGCCGCGCCGCCGGCGCCTCCGCCAGACCCGCCGGCCATGCTGCCGGGGATGTTGGTATTGTCGACGAAGGACTTCACCTGGGCGCTGAGCACGTTGGGTGCCTTGAACACCCCGTAATGTGCTGTCGGGTCGGAGAAGCTCAGGAAGCCGGCCCCTTCGACGGCGGCGGCGGAATTTCGGGCGTTCTCCACCATCAGCCACTTGTCGTTCTCGACATGGACGACCAGCGTCCGGGCGGTGATCGTCTCCAGCCGGTCGTTGATGTTGTAGGTGAAGCCGCCGGCATTGCGATACCAGTAGTCGTTCGGATCCTCTCGCAGGGTCCGGGCGATGAAGGCGGCAGTCTGGTTGCCCTCGGGCTCCCAGTAGAACACCTCTGTCTCGACCTTGTCCCAGGGCTGGGCCGAGCGGAATTCGAAGGTGAAGCCGGTAAGCTGAAGCTGCGACCACATGAACTGCAGGCCCCGCAGCGGGTGCTCCGCCTTCGGAAGATCGTAGTACATGCCGCCGGTCTCGCGGTAGACGGGGTCGCTCTCGATGGCGGCCTGACCCAGTCGGAACGTCCATTGCCCGACCGGATCGCCGCCGTCCGATGCAGTGGTGCCGCCGATCGGCATGATGGCATCGACGAAGCCGTTCCGCGAATACATCGCGCCCCAGACCCAGGTCTGGGTGGCGCCCATCGAGACGCCGGTGGCGAGATGCACGTTGGCGACGTTGAGGTGATCGCGCAGGAGCTGGTAGTTCGCCTGCACCATGTCGAAGTAGCTGTATTGCGGGAAGTTCCGCCCCAGCCCCTCGGAAGGCTTGGAGGCGCCCCAGAGGCCGAGGCTGTCGAGGAACACGACGTAGTACTTGTCGGTGTCGATCACGAGGCCCGGACCGGTCACCGGCCCGCCCGCAAGGGCGTTGCCTGTGCCGGGGAACCAGTAGCCGTACATCGCCGTGGCGTCGCCGGAATAGTAGGGGCTGACGATCACCGCATTGATGATTTCGCCGGCCTCGTTGCGGATCGGGGTTCCGACATCGATATAGGCGGTCCGCAGCGGCCGAGAGCCGAGGCTTTCGAGGGTGGTGCCGCCTTCCCCGCCGTTGCGCCATGTCTCGGGATCGGCGTCGAGATCGTAGGTGCCGCCGATCCGGAAGTCCGGGATCTCGTAGTACTTCTTGAGCGAGTCGAGAGCGTCGACGCCGGAGGCCGGGGTCCAGGTGGTGTCCGGACCGGCGGCGGCCGACCGGGACAGCACGTCCGCGGATGCCGAGAGCGGCAGGGCGATGGCGATGGCCAGCCCGAGGGCGTGGCGGCGAATATCGGTCATGGTGGTCATGATATGTCCTCCCCCACGCATCACTTCGAGAAACCGGACGGCTTTTCGGCGGCACCGCCGCCTCCACCGCCACCGGCTGCGGCGGGCGCCGCCATTCCGTTGACCATCGCGTCGATCACCTGCGGGGTGATCTGGTCGACATGGCCGGTCCGCATGAAGGAGACGGTGTCGGAGGCGAACTGCAGCGGCACGTCGGTGTGGATGAAGTGCCCGACGCCGGGATATATCTTCGCAACGACCGGGTTGCCGGCCGCGGCCATGCTCTCCATGAACGGGGTGATCACCTGATTGGCCATGTCGTCGAGCCCGTTGAGCGAGGTCGACGGGATGAACGGCTCCTGCGCGCCGAAGGCCAGGAAGATCGGCACGTCGATTTCCGGCAGCCGGCTCAGCAGCGGCGTCTCGTTGGTGTCGTCGTTCTCGCTGCAGATGGTCCAGATGTCGTAGATGAACCAGGTCACCCACTGCTCGAACTCCGCCGGGTTGCCGGTGATCATCGCGATGCGCTGATCGGTGTGCAGGCGGGCGTATTCGGTGTCGTTCTTGAAGTAGCCGAAGAAGCTCGGGCTGACCGCGCCGGTGACCGGGTCGCGCTCCTTGAAGTAGAAGAAGTCCCGCACGCTCTGCGCGTCGCGGTTCATCTCCAATTCGAGGGCGCCGGTCGGGCCCCAGGCGGCTTCCCAGGCCTCGAAGTTGTGGGTGATCGCCGGGTCGCAGATGCCGAGCGTCTCGCCGTCGATCTCGACCGTCTTCGGGAAGATCTCGAGGCCGGCCGGAGCTTCGAGGATGAGGCCCTTCACGGCCTCGGGATATTTCAGCGCGTAGCCGAGGACGAACTGCCCGCCGAGCGAATGGCCGAGATAGTAGGCGTTCTGGATCCCGAGCTGGTCGACGATGACGCCGTGGAACGCCGAGCGCATGTCCTCGAAGTCGCGGGCCCAGGGCTTGCCGAGATTGCCCGGGCCGGACAGGCCGGCATGGGGCATGTCGAGGGCGACGACCCGGTAGCCCTGCTCGACGGCGTGCTTGATCAGGAAGCCGTAATGCGAGGCGAAGGCGCCCTTCCCGTGCACGACCACGAGGGTCTCGGGGTTCTCGATGCCCTCGCAGACCACGTCGAGATAGCCGATCTCCCATTCGACGCCGTTCTGGTCGGTCACCATGGTGAACTTCGGCGGGAAGGGATGAACCATGTTGTCGAGCCAGAACGAGGTCTCCGGGTCGGGGTTCATGTTGACGCGCGGCGAGGTGTAGTCGGGCGCGTCGCAGACCTTGCCCGGCGTTTCGATGACGCCGATGTCGTGCAGGAAGCTGTCGACCATCGGGTCGTCCCTCAGGTCGTTGATGGCGCTGAAGGTGGCGTAGTGCGCGATCGGGCTCGTCTCGGTGATGATCTGGGCGCCTGGGATCAGGGCGACGCTTTCGCGGGCCTTGTCCACGGTGAGCCACTGGTCGTTCTCGATATGCATCACCAGCGTGCGCGTCCGGTAGTCGGGCAGGAGCGCGTTGATGTTGTGGGTTTCGCCGACCTCGACCCGGTATTTCAGGTCGACCGCATCGTAGAGTGCACCGAGCGCCGCGACGGCGGCGCCGAAGCCCTCGTCGTCGGCGGGCGGTTCCCAGGCGAAGACGCTGCCCTTGACGGCATCCCATCCCTGGGAGCCGCGATAGTTGAGGTCATAGCCGGTGAGCGAGAGGATCGACCAGTGGTAGGCCGAGCCCTGCTGCGGGTGCTGGTCCTTCGGGAGGTCGTAGTAGTCGCCTTCGGTGGCGATCCAGGCCGGGTCGGAGACGAGACCGGCCTTGGCGAGCTGGAACGTCCAGGCGGCGATCGGGGCGGTCCCGTCGGTGGCGGTGGAGCCGCCGACCGGCATGACCGCGCCGACGAAGTCGGGGTGCATCAGGCCCCACATGTAGGATTGCGTGGCGCCCATCGAGACGCCTGTGGCCAGCACGACGTGGCCGATGTTCAGGTGATCACGCAGCAGACGATAGTTCGCCTGCACCATGTCGTAATAGTTATAGTTGGGGAATTCGAGGCCGAGGCCGTCGGAGGGTTTGGAGGCGCCCCAGAGGCCGAGGGCATCGACCATCACGACATAGAAACGGTCGGTGTCGAAGAGGAGGCCCGGGCCGATCAGCGCGCCGCCGGAGAAATCATTGCCGCCCTGCCCCTCGACCCAGTTGAAGTACATCGAGGTCGCATCGCCGGAATAGTAGCTCGAGATCAGGATCGCATTGACGATCTCGCCGTTCTCGTCGGTCTGGGGAGTGCCCATTGCGATGTACGAGGTCCGCAGCGGAGCGGCGCCAAGGCTTTCGAGGGTGACACCGTCGGGCGCGCCGTTCTCCCAGGCTTCCGGCGTGGCCATGTCATAGGTGCCGCCGATCCGAAACTCCGGGATCTCGACCGTGGTCTTGAGACTGTCGAGATCTGCCACGGCTGACCGCGCGGTGATCGGTGTTTCCTGGGCCGTTGCCGGCCCGTATGGCAGCGCGACGACGACAGCCAACACGACTATGAGCGTTCTGAGCATTTGCCCCCCATTTTCATTTTTGTGCCTGCTCCGGGATCGATGGACTGCGGAGCAGGCGGGACGGTATGTCGTCGGGTCGGATGCCCTGCATAGAGCTGCCATGTCAGGTTCCGGCGCCGACTTCCTCTTCAAGCTGGGCATCCGGCGGAAGATCGGGATCCCCCACCAGGGTGAATTTGCCATCCGGACCCGAGAACATCCCCGGCCGTTCCTGCATCTCGTTTGCGCCCATCATCTGCGGTGTGCCGGGAGTGACGCCCGAGCAGGCCGAGAGCAGCAGGATCAGGGCTCCGGCGCCCGCCAGCGGACGCATCAGAAGCGTATCATGGCGCCGAGCTGCACCATGTTCATGTCATTGTAGTCGATGTCGGGATTGTCGAAGGTCGTGTTGGTGAACCCGGCGTAGAGCTCGGTGCCAATGGCATCGACATTCTGCGAAAATCCGACCGTGACGATGTCCATCGTCTCATCGGTGACGCGGAAGTCCTCGTTGCGCGAATACATGATCGCGAAGCCGGTCCGGCCGATATCGAAGAAGCGGTCGGTGTAGGCAAGCTTGCCGTAATAGGTCAGGGGATCGTTGTCCAGATCGTCATTGTCCTGCTTGGCCGCGGAAAGGGTCAGGCTCAGCCCGCCCCACCAGGCATCGTCGTCGGTCAGCAGCATCGAGGCCGAGCCGCTGTAGCCTTCGTAGCCACCATCACCGGAATCGGTCCACCAGGACGCGGCGGCAGCAAAGCGAGCCCAGCTTGTGCTTCCGCCATAACGAATTGCGGCGTCGTAGAGGTCGTTGACCGCCGCGGAGGTGGAGAACTGGAAGCCGCCGAAGATCGGCGTGTTGTAGCGGATGCGCTGCTGCCGGCTGAGGCCGTCGAGGTCCTGGCCAAGCCCGAAGATATTTACAAAGTTTCCTGGATTGGTCAGATCAACGCTGTCCGGATCCGCGTCGAAGGCTGCCTGTGCATCCTCGGTCAGCACGAAGTCGTCGCCTGCGGTCGGCAGCATGCCACCATAAGCGAAGGTCTGGCCCACCCAGGCCGGCGTGGTGATACCGGAGATATCCGTCTCGGAGGTTCCGTCCGATGCCATCCAGCCCTTGCCGATGAAGAATGAACCGTACCGGTTGTTGCTGAAACCGACTTCCAGCAGGCGCAGGTTCAGTGTCTTGTTCAGGGCATCGGGCACATTCGGTTCGAGCTGGTTCACGTCGAGCGAGCCGTTCGCGGGCCATTCGAACTCGAAGAGCGACACGGCCTGGGTCTCGCGAAACGGTGACGTCTCGCCGATGAACCGGAAGCGCGAGGAGGCGTTCTCGTTGTCGACCTGGTAGACGTCGGTATCGATGCCGTCATCGATGATGTTCAAGGCCCGGTTGATCTGGCCCGAGAAGGTCAGACGGACGGTATCGTTTCCGGTCGCCATGATGCCGGTCGAGCGGCCCTCGGGCAACTCGGCAAAGAACGGCTGGCCGGCGATGCCGGGGCTCGGGGGCTGCTGGACCACAGGGCGCGGAAGCTGGTCGGGAGTGATCATCGCAGCGGCCTCTCCGCCGGTGACCGGACCTGCGGCCTGCTGGGCCTTGAGCGCCTGAACCTCGACGGACAGCGCCTGGACCTGAGCTTCAAGGGCGGCAATGTCGGCCGTCTGCGCAAGGGCCACGCCAGGAATTGCGAACCCGGCCAGAAGAGCAAGCGTCGCAGTCGTCGAGCGCGACGCCAGACGCGCCCCGCGAGTGAAAGATGTCATAAGTTTGCCCCCCGGCGATTGTTATTGTAACGAAGCGAAAAGCCGCATCGCAACGAAGAAAGATTCTTTCGTTAACCAAATTGAAATCAGCAAGCGAATCTGTCAATACCCTTATCGGGGGAAATTCTCCTGATGGTAGAATGAACGAACCGGCTCAGGCCGGCCGAAGAAATGCGGATCGGGGACGTCATGGCCGAACTGAAGGTGGGCGGGCACCGGGTCAATTACCGCATAGACGGACCCGAAACGGCGCCGCTTCTGGCCTTCGTGAACGGTCTTACCCAGTATTCCGGGCTCTGGGACGGCTATGTGAAGGGGCTCTCGGAGCGCGGCTACCGGGTGCTGCGCTTCGACATGCTGGGTCAGGGCGAATCGGACAAGCCCGCGCTCGGGGTGCGATTCGAGGATCACTGGAAAACGCTCGATGCGATCCTGGACCAACTCGGGGTCGAGAAGGCCTTTGTGGCGGGCATTTCCTTCGGCGGCACGGTGGCGGTCCAGTTCGCCTGTGAGCGGCCCGAGCGCTGTGCCGGTCTGATCGCCATGAGCTGCTTCGCGGAGATGCCGCCGCAACTCTTCATGATGGGCAGCGGCCTCTACGAAGCCCTGGTGCAGGTCGGACTGCCGTCGCTCCAACGCTGGCTGATGCCGATGAACATGAGCGATGACTGGCTCGAGGCCAACATGGCGGCGCTGCCGGAGATGATGCGGCGGGGCTATGCGATCAACGACCTCTTCGCGCTGCAGAATCTCATGGAATCTGTGAACGAATTCAAGCCGATCACTGATGATCTTAAGAACATCTCCTGCCCGGCGATCATCCTCAACGGCGAGTTCGATTTCTTCACGCCGCGCAAGTGCCACGAGGTCCTGCGCAAGGGGATCCGCAATTCGCGGCTCGTCATCGTGCAGCACGCCTATCACGCCTATACGCTGGAGAAACCGGCTGTCACGCTCAGGTTGATCGAGGCCTTTCTGGCCGAGGCCGGGGCCGGGAAATGGCCGGGTGACCAGACCGTCTGGATCGCCGAAGACGATCCCGAGGCGGCCGAGCCGTGGTTTCCTTGCGTCGGAGATCACATGCGTGCGGTGCCATTGCCGTCGGGCGAGGCAAAGCCGCCCCGGCGACCGCCGAAGCGCGCTGCGGCCGGATCCGGCAAACCCCGCAAGCCACCGGCCACACGGAAGGCATCCGATGCATCTTGACGCCTACGACCGGATCCGCACGCGGATCGAGAAATCCGGCTTCACCCCGGAGATCCAGACCCGCATCACGCTGTTTCTGTGCGCGAGCAAGGCGGTCAACATTCCTTTCCTGACGCTGGCGGGGCTCGCTCCGGCAGGCAACCTCGTCTGGCAGGCCCTCAACACCCAGCTCTTTCGCGAGAGCGAGGCGATGACGCTGGTGGCGCGGTCGACGCAATGGTCGCTCGATCCGCTGATCTATTACCAGGGCGCCCAGCTTGCCCAGCCGCTCTACCAGGAGGCGGCGCGGTCCGGTTTCAGCGGATGGAGCGGCGGTGCGGGCTCGAGCCTCGACGCGCTGGCCTACGGACACGCCCTGCTGGCGACGGTTCGGCTCACACCCATCATCCCGCAGGGCGAGGTGGCGATGACCCCCTACCCCGTCGCACTGATGCGGATCGAGCAGGAGAACGGGCGGCTCCTTCAGACCCAGATCCGGCTCCTGAAGGATGGTCCGGGCCCGATGTCTCTCGCCGATCGCGAGTCGCTCATCGCCGAGAAGATCGCCGTGGTCGAGAGCGCCTTTTCGGCCTTCCTGTCCTCGCTCGCCTGAGCGCACGGCGAAGGACCGGCCCGCATCGACGGAGCGAACGACCCCGCCACAGCGCCAGTCGGCCTACCGGACGGGATCGCAAGGTGCCCGGAACCGGCCGCGGGGCTCCACCGACGGATTTCGGTGCCGGAGGTCAGGTCACCGCGGCTCGCCGCGAATGTTTCGGGTCTGCCCAAGCGCGCGTTTCGAGAATGTCGTGCAGCATGCGGGCCGCGCGCACGACATCGACATGCCGGATGTAGAGGGGCGCAAAACCGAAGCGCATGACGTCTGGCGATCTGAAATCGCCGATCACCCCGCGGGCGATCAGCGCCTGGACGGCCGCATACCCGGCGTCGAAGCCGAGGGCGACCTGGCTGCCGCGCTCCTCCGCCGCCCGCGGGCTCAGGAGACGCACCCCGAAAGCCGTGCATGTCGTCTCGACGAGGCCGATGAACCGCTCCGTCAGGGCAACGCTCTTGTGGCGAACCGGCGCGATCCCGGCCTCCGCCGCGATCAGCAATCCCGCCTCCATCGCCCGGAAGGAGAGTATCGGCTGCGTCCCGCAGAGGAATTTCCGGATGCCGTCATCCGGCGTGTAGCCGCGATCGAACGCAAACGGGGTCGCGTGGCCCCACCAGCCCGAAAGCGGTTGCGCCACCGTGTCCAGATGCCGCGCGGCACAGTAGAGGAAGGCCGGGGCGCCCGGCCCGCCATTGAGATACTTGTACCCGCACCCGACCGCCAGATCGGCGCCGCCCGCGTCGAGATCGACGGGCATGATTCCGGCGCTGTGGCACAGATCCCAGATGGCGAGCGCTCCCGCGGCATGCACCTTGCGGGTCGCTTCCCGCATGTCCCGAAGGCGTCCCGTCCGGTAATCGACCTGATTGACAAGGACGGCGGCAACCCGGTCATCGAGAAGGTCGTCGAGGCGCGCACCGTCGACGCCTTCGAGCCGGATCCCCACATCCGGTCGCGTCGCCTTCACCCCGGCCGCGACATAGAGGTCGGTCGGAAAACTCGTCGCCTCCGCGACGATCACCGATCGATCCGGCTTCAGCCCGAGACAGGCATGAAGCGCCTTGTAGATGTTGATCGAGGTGGTGTCGCAGACCACGATCTGCCCCGGCGCCGCCCCGACGATCTGCCCGAGGATATTTCCGTAGCGGGTCGCGAGATCGAACCAGCCGGCCCTGTTCCAGCTTGTTATGAGATCGCGGGCCCATTCCTGCTCCGCTGCGCGTGCCAGCGTCGCGAGTGCCGCCTCCGGAGCCGCCCCCAGCGAATTGCCGTCGAGGTAGATCACGCCGGGGGGCAACCGGAAGCGGTCGCGGAACGCTGCCAGCGGATCGGCTGCATCGGCGGCCTCCGCCTCGGCCAGGGCGGATGCCCAGAATCCGTCATCACTCATCTGCGTCCCCGGTTCTGCCTCGCCTTGCAAACTCGCATCCGCCCCCCCTCCCCGCAAGGCTCGATAATTGGCGCAATTTGCTTGACGCCCCGTCCCGCGCCCCATAGACAGCGCTGTGTCGCGGGATCGTTCGCGACACTGCGCGGTTGTAGCTCAGTCGGTTAGAGTGCCGGCCTGTCACGCCGGAGGTCGCGGGTTCGAGCCCCGTCAACCGCGCCAC
>CAWGUH010000029.1:0-17346 GCA_963825715.1 uncultured Alphaproteobacteria bacterium
AGTGGCTTCGTCCTCGAGCCCAAAGCGGCTGGATAGAAATCACGATCTTTGCTTATGCATCAATCTATCGCCCCGGCCAAACCGGGAGGTCCACCAGCGCGGCTACAATAGCGGCCATTAGCTATGGTTGCAGCGAGGTCCGGGAGCCGAAGTCCGCGTTGCGAACCCAGCCGCCATTGCTCGCGGTCCTAGAAGGTGCGCGAACGTCCTGGAGCGGACCCTCGAACGCCTAGCAGCGAATGCAGGTTCAGAACTGTCTTTCACATTTTTTCGGACAGTTCGGAACGGCGCAATCGAGCCCGAGACAAGAGTGGCATTCAGATTTGAGCCCGCTTCAACAGGATCGAAAGCGTGGCACCTTGCTTGTCTCGTCCGTTGCAATCCACAACTGATCAGGGATGCACTCGCTCCCGGCCGCACTGGTCGCAGCTCAATTATCGGCCGCATTCAGGGAAAGGCTGCTGTGGCCGGCGTCGAGTGCGAAGACGTTCTCAGGACGCGGGACCGGCGGGCCGTCCGAGACAATTCGGCCGCCGTCCAAACGGATCACCCGGTCCGAGGCGCGGATCGTTTCGGGGCGGTGCGCGACGACGATCCGCGTCGTTTCAAGGCCTCGCAGAGTGGCGTTCACGCTCTGCTCGCGGGCGACGTCGAGATGACTGGTAGCTTCGTCGAGCAGCAACATTCCAGGCTGGCGATAGAGTGCGCGCGCCAGAAGGACGCGCTGTTTCTGGCCGCCCGACAGGCTCGTGCCCATGTCGCCGATCAGGGTTCCATAGCCCATGGGCATCGCCTCGATATCGTTGTGGACCGCGGCCTGCCGCGCGCTCGCCTCGATCCGGTCCGGATCGGCATCCGCCGCGAAGAAGGCGATGTTGTCGGCGATGGAACCGGCGAAGAGTGCGTCCTCCTGCATGACGACGCCGATGCGGCCGCGCCAGGCTTCGGGCCCGAGCCGGGCCAGCGGCACGCCGTCGACGAGGATCTCTCCCGAACCGGGCTCGAGCAGACCGGCGAGCAACTTCAGCAGTGTGGTCTTGCCGCAGCCCGAGGGCCCGGCGAAGGCGACGGACTCGCCCGCGCCGATGTGGAAGCTCACATTCTCCAGAACCAGGGGATCGTTCGGGCTGTAGCGGAACGACACATCGCGCGCCTCGATCGCGACGGGCCGGTTTTCCGGCTGCCGGGCCATCTGGTCGGAGACCGGCTCGGGCGCCGTCAGGGCGATGTCGGCCAGGCGTTCGGCGTGCAGACCGAGCATGCGCAGGTCGACCACGGTGTCGATCAGGCCGCTCGCGCGCCGCAGGAACATGTCCATATAGGCGAGGAACGCCACGAGCAGGCCGACCGAGAACACGTTGTCGAGGATCATCCTTGCGGCGAGATAGACCACGAGGATGCCGAGGCTGCCCAGCAGGAGCCCGTTCGCGGTCTTGAACACCAGGTTCAGGCGCTGGGTAGCCAGTTGCCGGTTCGTCGTCTCGACCAGAAGGTTGAGCCAGTGTGCCCGCCGGTCGCGCTGGCCGTTGAAGAGCTTCACGGTCTTCATGCCGCGCAGCGTCTCGAGAAAATGGCTGTCGCGGCGGGCGGCCCAGATGATCGCCTCGGACGAGGCCTGCCGAAGCGGCATGTAGAAGGCCCAGCGCAGTGCTGCGTAGAGCACCGCGCCGATCAGGGCGACGGCAGCGAGGGCGGGAGCGAGCGCGAACATCACCGCGATGGTCACCAGGCACATCAGGCCGTCGAGCAGCGCAATGACAAGATCGGTCGAAAGCGCCTGGAGGATCTTGTCCTGGCTGTCGAAGCGCGACATCACGTCGGCGACGTGCCGGCTCTCGAAGTAGCGGGCGGGCAGGGCGACGAGATGGGTGAAGAGGTTCTTGCGCGACTGCACCTTGATCGATGCGCCCAGCGTCATCAGCATCCAGTCGCGCAGGAGGCCGATGGCGGTCCGCATCACCAGCAACAGCCCGAAGGCGATCGCGAGCGTCAGCAGAAGGTCGCGGTCGGCGGAGACGATGGCCTGGTCCACCGTCAGCGCGAGGAACATCGGGGCAAGCAGCGCGAAGACCTCGAGCGCGAAGGCCAGCACCAGCAGATGTGCCATCGACCGGCGCAGGCCGGTGACACGCCCCAGAAGGGCGCGGATCCGGACGCGCGGCGGCGCCTCCGCCACCTCGAAGCCGCCGGTCGGTGTGAGCTCGAGTGCCACGCCGGTGAAGTGGCGCGAGACATCGGCGAAGGACAGACGGCGCAGACCTTCGGCCGGGTCGTGGATCGTCACGCCGCTGCGCCCGACGGATTTCAGCACCACGAAGTGGTTCAGGTCCCAGTGCAGGATGCAGGGGGTCCGCAGCATGCCGAGTTCATCAAGGTCCAGACGCAGCGGCCGTGCGGCGAGGCCGAGGCGATCGGCGACCGAGATCACATCCTTCAGCGTCGCTCCCTTGAGCGAGAAGCCGTGGCGCCGGCGCAGGGCGCCCGGGTCGGCATGGTGGCCGTGATAGCCGGCGACCATGGCGAGGCAGGCAAGCCCGCATTCTGCCGCCTCGGCCTGCAGGATGACCGGCAGGCGCCGGCCCCAGCCAAACTTGAGCCCCTCGACGTTCATGCGCTGCCCCTGCCAGTCAGGGAGTGGAGCGGATCGAGGATCCAATCGAAGATGCGCCGGGTCTCGATCAGGATGTCCGCCTCAAGCTTCATTCCGGGCTGGAGCGGGGCGCTTTCGCCATAGGCTCGGGCCGACTGGGCGGCGAGCCCGACGGTCACCCGGTAGACGGGTTCGGCGACGTTGCCTGCGCCGGAACCGCCTGCGGTGTCCTGTGCCTCGGTCCGTGCCACGGGTGCACGCGAGACCGAACTCGACGACGCCCTCGTAGCTGCCGAACTTCTGGTGGGGATAGGCCTCATAGCGCAGCCTGACCTGCTGTCCGGGACGCACGAAGCCGATCGCCAGGCTCGGCCCGAAGAGTTCGGCCTGAAGCCGGGTGCCCGAAGGCACCAGGGTCATCAGCGCGGCCGATGGCGGCACAGTGCCGCCAACCGAGGCGCGCAATCCGGTCACGGTGCCCGATTGGGGCGCGGTGAGCACGATCTCCCGCTGCGCCTCCGCCTCGGCGATCTCCTCGTCGACGGCTGCAATCGCGCGGTCGATCTCGGCGAGCTTCTGGGCCTCGAGCAGCGGCGCCTCGCGCAGGGACGCCTCGATCTCGGCGATGTCGCGGGCAAGTGCGCTGCGCTGGCGTTCCAGTTGTCGCAGGGCCAGCCCCTCGTCGAGCAGATCCTTCTCGGCCTCGTAGAGAGAGGTTTCCGTCGTCAGGTCCCGGATGCGCAGATCGCGTGTGCGCTCGACCACTGCCTCGGTCAGCGCGAGCCGGGCGTCCTTCAACGCGGCTTCCGCATCGATATCCGCCATCTCCTGCCTGAGGGCGGCAGCACGCGCGGCTTTCGTCTCGGCCTGGACCTCCACAAGCTGTCCGTGGCGCTCCCGCTCGGCTGCGAGGCTGTCGCGGCGTTCCCGCAGCGACCGGACGATCTCCTGCTGCGTTGCCCCGAGGGCTCCGCTGCGCCGCTCGGTGGAGAGCACGGCCAGAACCGCGCCGGCAGCGACTTCCTCGCCTTCCTTCACGCGCAGGTCGGTAAGGATGCCGCCCTGCGGCGCCACGACCTCGATCAGGCCGGTCTCCGGGGTCAGGAAGCCGCCGATGCGGGCCTTTCGGGTATATTCGCCGAAGAAGAGCAGCCCCAGAATGCCGGCCACCAACACCGCAACGACGATGGCCATCAGGGTCTGCGAGAGCTTCGGCACCACGAGGACCGTGCCGAGCCAGCGGTCCTGCTGCTCATGAACGGCCTCGTCCCGGAACAGCGAGTGCTGTCCGGGTCGCTCCGACGCAGGGGGGCCGGCTTGCCGGGTCACTCGTGATACACCGTGTAGTCCTTGACCTCGATCGAGACCTCGACAAAGCGCTCGGCACGGCGCGTGCGCAGGATCGTGCGGATGCGGGGGTCGAAGAAGTCCTTCAGGAGCGGCGGCCGGCCGGCGCGGAAATAGAATGCGGCGTCCTCCGCCACCGCCGAAGCCGCCGTCAGCTCGAGTTCGTCCCGCCGGGTCACCGACTGGATCACGCAGGGTGCATGGGTGAAGCCGGCGGCGCGCAGGGCAACGGCACGGTGGTAGCCGTTGTGAAGGACCATGCGGTCATCGGACCGCACGAGGCTCAGGAAGTTCGAGCCGTAGCCCACCACGAGGCCCAGCACCGCGCTGACGGGGCCGAAGCGCTCGTAGCCCGCGATCCGGTCGGGCTGAAGGAATGCCGTCTCATGGAAGCGCAGGTCGTTCGAGTCGGACATGAAGAGGAATCGCTGTCCGCCGAGCCGGCGCATCCGGACCGGCGGATCCTGTCGATCCATCGGATGGCAGAACCGGAACAGGCCGGCCGGACCGGGTCGCGGCGCGAGCCGTGCCGCAAGTTCCTCGACGAAGGGTCGGGTGACGCGGCGCTGCGAGACCACGATCTTGTCGAGCTCGACCATACCGAAGGTCGTGGGCATCTTGTCGAAAGCGCGCCGGAACGGCTCGGTGCGGGACAACTCGTCCGCGAGCGGGAGCATCTCGTCGGGCAGGTCGAGACATTCGACCTCGTCGGCGATGCCAGCTTCTTCGGTCTCAAGCTCGGCATAGACATCGTTGGCGGCCCGCCACGCATCGACCAGTTCGCGGGTCGTAGTTTCGTCTGCGCCATCAACGGCTTTGCGAACGTAGCTCACAAAGCTCGAGAGGCTCGGCTGACCAAGCAGCCAGTACTCCTCCCGGATGTTCGTCAGGGCTGTGTCCTCAGTCGGAATAATCGGGTCGCACACCTGGACTCTTCCGGGAGGTCCCGAACGGGCTGTCTCGGGATGGTCCCGGTCTTCGGTCAGCATTGGTAATGGTCCTTGTTGGTCACGTCCCGGATGGCGTTCGGCATGACTGATGGTGCGGGCGGCGCGCCGCCGGCACGGGGTTTGGCCGTCCCGTTGCCGGGACGGCGGCTGGTCTCAGCTCCGGCTGACGCTGCGCGAGACCGACTTGCTCACCGACCGGGATACGCTGTGGCTCGCACCACCGCGGCCACGCCGCTTGCCTTTGCCGTTCTTCTTGCGGCGGCCCTTGCCGCCGGCGCCGTAGACATGCTCGAATTCTTCGATTTTCAGGTCACGCATCTTGTCTCTCCATAGGTTCCTGGCCTGTGTGCGGCCAATTGTGACGACGCGCCGGCAGAATCGCCTGTCTTCCGCGTCTGGGTGTCACATGTACAGAGCGAATTCTGACGACACTCTGACGAGATTCGGGGATTTCAGGCTGCTCGGTAGAGCAGGCGAAACTCCGCACCACCGCCGTGAGCATTGCTTGCCTCGACCTGTCCGCCGTGGGAGCGCTGGATCCGGTCGACGATAGCAAGGCCGAGGCCGGCGCCGCCCCTTGCGGCATCCGGTCCGCGCCAGAACGGCTTGAAGAGCATCTCCGGCGCGTCTTCGGGCAGGCCCGGTCCGCGGTCCCGCACAGTGATCTGCGGGCCCGGACCCACCGTCACCGTGATCGATGCCTTGCCTCCGTGGTAGATCGCATTCTCCACCAGATTGGTCAGGGCCAGCGAAATGGCGTCCCTTGTCCCATGCACGACACAGGGCTCCTGCGCTCCGTCAACCTCGATCTCGGCACCGCGCTGCAAGGCAAGCGGGGCGAGGTCCGCGACAACCTCCGCGACAATCTGGTTCAGCTCTGCGCGGGCATCTTCGGCGATCTCCAGACGGTCGGCGCCCGCCGAGGACAGGAATTGGGTCACGGTGCGGGAGAGGGCGAGCACATCGGCCCGGAGCTTGGCCATCTCCGGCCCGTCGCCCAGTTCGTCGAGCCGGGCGACAAGGACGGCAACCGGCGTCCGGAGCGCATGGGCCGCCTCGCCGGCCCGTCTCTGCTCCGCGTCCAGTTCGGCCTTGAGGCGGTCGACGCTGCGCTGAACTGCTCCGGTCAGGTCCTCGATTTCGGCAGGGGGGATGCTGACCGGAAATGCCGGCACCGGATACCCCGGTCGGATCGAACGAGCCCAGTCGGCGGCTTCGGCCACTGGAAGGAGAACCTGTCTGACGAGCAACCAGGCGCCTCCGATCAGGACGATCGTGATCGGAAGAAGCGGCAGCAGAACATGGCCGAGAAACTCGTCCCAGATCTCCCAGCCGATTAGGTTCGCCGGATCGGAGCGGAACATGAACACCAGTTTCCGACCCTCCGGATCGTCCTTCAGAGCATGGGACGCGAACATCGGCAGGTTTTCCGGTCCTTCCGGCCATGCGCGCCAGTCCACGGTGGTGGGAACGCGGCCCGAGATTCCGGCGGGAAAAAGTGCGACGTTAGCGCCATCGATAAGGCGGCCATCCGGTCCCAGTATCGCGAAGGCATAGGCGTCAGGGTAGAGTGTGTAGATCTCGGACACGCCCGCCAGATCTGTTTCACGGTTCGGATCGGTGCCGTTCAGAGCGCTTTCGAGATTAGCCAACTCGCGGCTCGACACGTCGCTGATGAGGGAAGCTCGGTCGGATGCGTCGAAATAGGCGACCAGCAAGACGTTTGCGAGGATCACCGCGGCTGCGATGATGATCAGCCGCCGCCCAAGGATGGTCTGCAGGCTTTCTGACCGCCGGGCCGTCATGGGTCCGAGGTATCCACAAGCATCCATCCGACGCCGCGCACTGTCTGCAAGAGGATGCCGCACTCGCCGCCCAGCGCCCGACGTATCCGAGAGACGGCCGCATCCATCGCGTTGGGGGTTACGTCATCATCCCGGTCGTAGATTGCTTCCAGCAGAACGTCCCGCGATGCGACCCGGTTCTTCCGGCGCATCAGTTCCTCCAGAACCCCAAGCTCGCGTCGCCCGAGCGTAAGCAGGCGGGAACCGCACCGCGCTTCCCGGGCCACGGTATCAAACGCCACGCTGCCCGCGGTCAGCAGGGTTGCCGTGCGGCTGCCCGGGCGCCGCAGAACCGCCCGGCACCGCGCGATGAGCTCCGGGATCTCCACCGGCTTGACGACGTAGTCGTCGGCGCCTTTGTCCAGACCCTCGATCCTGTCGCCCAGTGCGCCCCGCGCGGTCAGGACGATGACCGGGGTCTGGTACTTCTCTCGCAGATCGGGAATGAGCTCGGTGCCGCTGCCGTCAGGCAATCCGATGTCCAGAACGACCAGGTCATATTGCGCCAGGGTGAGCGCATCGCGCGCTTCCACCAGCGATCTGGCATCGTCGACGGCAAAACCCGCACGCCGCAGGGAGCCACCCACAGCGTCAAGAAGCGCCTCATGATCTTCGATTTATGTTCCATCTGAGCGATTGCCACTGGCATCGAAGTGTTCAGGTTGCCCGCTTGAAAAGTGAAGCAAATTCAGCGCGATACAAGCTCTGCACCAAATCCGCGCAGTCATGAGGTTCAGAGAAAACGGCTCCGGAGAGACTGATTTCGGTCGTTCCTCTCTGGCGACGGTGAATAGCCCCACCCGCATAACCCTCGAAAACAACGGAAAAATCCGGCCGCAGCCGGATCGGGAGAACGCTTTCGCGAGGGCAAGTGGCGGAGCGGGAGGGATTCGAACCCTCGGATGGGTTGCCCCATCGGCGGTTTTCAAGACCGCTGCATTCGACCACTCTGCCACCGCTCCTGTGTCGGGCGGATGTCACAGCTTCCTGCCAACCGCAAGAGGCGAGCAGCCCGCCGGCCGGGCGGGGCTTGTGGCCCGGGCGCGGGCATGGTCTGGTCGCGCAGGCTCTTTTCAGGCGGTGCCATTGGACTCTACGACCCTCGATATCATGCCCGCCGACGGGCAGGTCCGCCTTGTTTTCGGCGGGGCGCTCCGGATCGGCGATCTCTCCGCACTGACGGACCGCCTGCGCCGCGTCGACGGGGATCCGGTGACCATCGACCTCGGCAGGCTCCACGCCATCGACACCGCCGGCGCCTGGCTGATCGTCGATCTGCGGCGCCGGCTGGCGGCGGAGGGCCGGTCGGTCGAGATCGTCGGGGCTTCGGCGCGGCACCGCTCGCTCATCGACCTCGTCGAGGAGGATCTGCCGGAAACCGTTCCTGGCGACCGGGCGCCGCGCAGCTTCACCGACTGGCTGGTCGAGGTCGGAGAGAACACCGAACAGATGGTGCGCGCCGGTCTGGGCGTGCTGAACCTGCTCGGTCAGGTCATGCTGCGGATCGGCGGCATCATCCTGCGCCCATGGCGGCTGCGCTGGACGGCGCTCGTGCACCACATGGAGCAGGCCGGCTTGAACGCCGTGCCGATCGTCGCCCTGATGTCGTTCCTGATCGGCGTCGTGCTGGCCTATCAGGGCGCGACCCAGCTGAGGCAGTTCGGGGCGGAGGTCTTTGTCGTCGACCTGATCGCGATCTCGATCCTGCGCGAGCTCGGCATCCTGCTTACCGCCATCATCGTCGCGGGTCGGTCGAGCTCGGCCTTCACCGCAGCGATCGGCTCGATGAAGATGCGCGAGGAGATCGACGCGATGCGCATCCTCGGCCTCGACCCGGTGGCGATCCTCGTGGTGCCGCGCATTCTCGCGCTCATCATCACGCTGCCGATCCTCGGGGTGATCGCCGACTTTGCCGGATTGATCGGCGGCGCGCTGATGGCCTGGATCGAACTCGGCGTGAGCCCGGGCATGTTCCGGGTCCGGCTGCTGGAAGCCGTCGATGTCTGGCAGTTCCTGATCGGCATCATCAAGGCGCCGTTCTTCGCGCTCACCATCGGGCTTATCGGCTGCTACCAGGGGCTGCAGGTCGAGGGCAATGCCGAGTCGCTCGGCCGGCTCACCTCGCGATCGGTCGTCCTGTCGATCTTCTTCGTCATCGTGCTCGACGCGGTGTTCTCCGTGTTCTTCTCGATCCTGGAGCTGTGATGGCCGAAGCGGCGGAGACCGTGATCGAGGTGCGCGGGCTGGTGACCCGCTTCGGAACCCATGTGGTCCACGACGGTCTCGATCTCGACGTGCGCCGGGGCGAGGTGCTGGGCGTGGTGGGCGGCTCGGGCACCGGCAAGTCGGTTCTGCTGCGGGCGATCGTCGGCCTGGTGGAGCCGGCCGAGGGTCATGTGCGGGTGCTCGGCACCGACATGGCCGATGCGAGCGATGCCGAGCGGCGCGCCATCGAGCGGCGCTGGGGGGTGATGTTCCAGGACGGCGCGCTGTTCTCCTCGCTCACCGTCGAGGGCAATGTCGAGGCACCGATGCGCGAGCAACTCGATCTCGACGCCGATACCCGCGCGGCGCTGGCCGGGCTCAAGGTCTCGATGGTCGGCCTGCCGGTGAGCGCCTGCGCAAAGTTCCCGTCGGAGTTGTCGGGCGGCATGCGCAAGCGGGCGGGCCTCGCCCGGGCGCTGGCGCTCGACCCCGAGATCGTCTTTCTCGACGAACCGACCGCCGGGCTCGACCCGATCGGCGCCTCGGAATTCGACGCGCTGATCCGCAAGCTCAGCCGGGCGCTCGGCCTCACGGTCTTCATGGTGACCCACGATCTCGACAGCCTGAACGCCTGTTGCGACCGCGTCGCGGTGCTGGCAGAGAAAAAAGTGCTTGTCACCGGGACGATGGAAGAGATGCTGGACGTCGATCACCCCTGGGTGCACGAGTATTTCCACGGTCCGAGGGCACGCGCCGCCCGGGCAAGCCGCTGAGGAGAGCGACGGTTTGGAGACGCGGGCCAACTACATCCTGATCGGGATCTTCACGATCGTCGGAATCCTTGCGGGCCTCGGCTTCCTCGCCTGGCTGGCGAAGGTGCAGATAGACCGGCAATACGCCTATTACGATATCCTGTTCTCCGACGTTTCCGGCCTGTCGCGCGCCTCCGAGGTGCGCTTCAACGGCATCGTGGTGGGTCAGGTGACCGATATCAGCCTCTACGAGGAGGATCCTTCGCAGGTCCGCGCGCGAATCGAGATCGCCGCGGAGACCCCGATCAAGGCCGACACCAAGGCCCAGCTCAACTCCCAGGGCGTCACCGGCGTCTCCTACGTCTCGCTCAGCGGCGGCAGCCCGAGCGCGCCGCTCATCGACACGTCGCTGATGGGAGGCATCCCGCTCATCGCCTCCGAACGCTCGATCGTCCAGCAGATCACCGAGGACGCCCCCGACATCCTCAGCGACGCGGCGGAACTCCTGACCAGCCTCAAGGAATTCGCCGGCCCCGCGAACCAGGCCTATGTCGCCAACATCCTGTCGAACGTGAACACCGCGTCGGGTCGCCTCGAGACCGCCCTCGACGATTTCTCCGCGATCTCCGGCACCGTGGCCGACGCCACCAGCCAGATCGGCGGCTTCACCGACCGGCTGGAGCCGATCGCCGCCTCGATCGGCGACGCGATGGCCAATGCCGACGACGTGCTCGTCGCCGCGACCGGTGCCTTCGACCAGGCCACCGCGACCCTCGTCTCGGCCGAGGAGGCACTCGGTACGGCCGGCGACGCCTTCGCGAGTGCCGACGGCATCCTCACCTCCGACGTGCCGGCCCTCGTCGCCGAGATGTCCGCCGCCGTGCGCGACCTTCAGGCGACCATCGCCGGGCTCGACACGCAAGCGCGGACCCTGATCACCGATCTCGGAGGCACCGCCGGCGCCGCCACCGCGCGCCTCGACCAGCTCGAGGCGACGATCACCGCCTTCGACACCACGATGGCGACCGCCGATCGCACCCTCGTCGCCATCGGCACCGCCTCCGACAGCGTCACCACCCTTGTCGAAGGCGACGCGGCCGGCCTGCTCGCCGATGCCCGCGCGACACTCGCCCGCGCCGACAGCTCTCTCGCCGCGATCGAGAAGGCGGCAACCGAGGACGTGCCGGCGATCGTCGCCGATGTGCGCGCGGCCGTCGAGACCGTCAACCGCGTCGTCGACCGGGTCGGCACCGACGTCACCGGCTTCACCGGCAGCCTCGGCCCGCTCACAGAGGCCGCGGAGGCCACGCTGGCCACCGCCACGCAGACCCTCGCGGATGCCAGCGCCTCGCTCGCCGTTCTCGACACCACCATGGCCGAGGCGCAGGGCACGCTCTCCGCCGCCGAGTCCACCTTCGACGGCGCGACCCGGATCATCGACGTGGAAGTGGCCCCCATGGCCACCGATCTGCGAGTCGCCGCAGCGCAGCTCGCCGCCGCCGTCGAGGCGATCTCCGCCGACATGCCCGCCATCACCGGCGATCTGCGCGAGGCCATCGCCGGGGTGAATGCCGTGGTCACCCGCGTCGACGGCGTCGTCGCCACAAGCGGCCCCCAGATCACAGACTTCACGAGCCAGGGCCTCCCGGACTACGCCCGCTTCGCCGCCGAGGCCCGCAACCTCGTCGGCCAGCTCCAGCGCATCGCCCAGCGCCTCGAACGCGACCCGGCCCGCTTCCTGCTTGGCGGCCAGCCCCCGGATTTCAGGAGATGATGCCCGTGTCCCGCCCCCGTTCCGCCCGACCTCGCACAGCCAGCGCCCGCGCCGCCGCCGCGCTCACCCTCGCCGCGGCGCTGCTGTCGGGCTGCGGCACCCTCGCCTCGCTCGACAGCGCCGCCCGTCCGCTCGCCACCTACGAACTCACCCCGGTCGCGGCAGCCGGCGCCAGCCTCTCCTCCGTCGGCCGCACGATCTTCGTCGACATGCCGACCGCCTCCGGCGCGCTCTCCACCGACCGCATCGTCATCAAGCCCGGCCCCCGCGCCGTGACCTTCCTGCCTGATGCGCGGTGGGTCGACGCGGCCCCGCTCCACCTTCAGCAGCTCGTCACCCGCTCGCTCACCAATTCCGGCCGGCTCGGCTTCGTGACCACGCGCGCCGTCGGTCCGCTCGCCGATTACACGCTGATCACCGACATCGAGGCCTTTCAGGCCGAGATCGGCCCCGCCGGCGGTCCGCCGGTCACCGTGCGCGTCCGCCTCACCGCCTCGCTGCTGCGCGATGCCGACGCCCGGCTCGTTGCCACCCGGCGATTCGAGCAGCGCGTCGGCGTGCCGACCGAAGCGAGCCCGGACATCGTCGCCGCCTTCGATGCCGCGACGACCGCCGTCCTGCAGGAGCTCACCTCCTGGACCGTCGCGGTCGCCACCGGCGGCGGCGGGGTGTGACCGCCCGCACCGACCGCCCGTGACCCCCGGCTTCTGCGCCAATCTCACCTGGCTCTTCACCGACCGCCCGATGGCGGCCCGCCCCGCCGCCGCGGCCGCTTCCGGCTTTTCCGCCGTCGAGATCCTGTTTCCCTACGATGACCCGCCCGAAGCGATCGCCGGCTGGCTGGCCGAAGCCGGCCTGCCGCTCGCGCTCATCAACGCGCCCCCCGGCGATGCCGCCGCCGGCGAACGCGGTCTCGCGGCCCTCCCCGGCGCCGAGGCGCGCTTCGAGGCGAGCATCGCCGAGGCGCTGCGCCATGCCGCCATCCTCGCCCCGGAACGCCTCCACGTGATGTCCGGCCTCGCCACGGGCCCGGAGGCGCGGCGCACCCTCATCGCCAACCTCCGCCGCGCCTGCGCCCGCGCCGCCGCGGAATTGCCCGGTCTCGTCCTCACCCTCGAGCCGATCAACGACCGCGACATGCCCGGCTATCACCTCTCCCGCACCGACGCGGCTCTCGAGGTGATCGCCGCCGTGGGCGCGGGCAACCTCCGCCTGCAGCTCGATCTCTACCACGCCCAGATCATGGAGGGCGATCTCACCCGGCTGATCGAGCGCGTGGCCCCCCTGCTCGCCCATGTGCAGGTCGCCGGCGTGCCGGAGCGCAACGAGCCCGACCGGGGCGAGCTCGCCTTCGGCCACCTGATGGAAACCCTCGCCCGCGTCGGCTATGACGGACGTGTGGCCGGCGAGTACCGTCCCTCGGGGCGCACCGAGGACGGTCTCGGCTGGCTGGACCACGGCACTGGGAAGGGCTGCGCATGAGCGACATCGGCAGGGGCGTCGTGCTGGTCGACCGGCGCGAGCCAGGGCATCGGCGCCGCCACCGCGCGGGCCTTCGCGCGCGCAGGCTATACCGTGGTTCTCGCCGCGCGCACCGCCGAAAAGCTGGAAACCGTCGCCGCGAGCCTGCCCGCCGACGCCCCAGCCGGCCTCGCCGTCCCGTGCGACGTGACCGACCCCGCCTCCGTCGAGGCGCTCTTCGCCCGCATCGCCGAGGCTTGCGGCCGGCTCGACGTGGTCTTCAACAATGCCGGCGCCAACCTGCCCGCGACCCTCGCCGGTGACATCGACTTCGCCCTCTGGCGCCGGGTGGTCTCGGTCAATCTCGACGGCGCCTTCCTCGTCGCCAGCGCGGCCTTCCGCATGATGCGCGACCAGTCCCCGCAGGGCGGGCGCATCATCAACAACGGCTCGATCTCGGCCCATGTGCCGCGCTACGGCTCCGCACCCTACACCGCCTCGAAGCACGCGATCACCGGGCTCACCCGCAGCCTCTCCCTCGACGGCCGGGCCTTCGGCATCGCCTGCGGCCAGATCGACATCGGCAACGCCGCCTCCGAGATGACGGCGCGGATGTCCGGTGGCGTGCCGCAGGCCGACGGCAGCCTGAGGCCCGAACCGACGATGGACGCCGACCTCGTCGCCCGGGCCGTGGTGCAGATGGCCGACCTGCCCCTCGAGGCCAACGTGCAGTTCATGACCATCATGGCCACCACCATGCCCTTCATCGGACGGGGCTGAACGCAGCGACCAGCTTTTGCCTTCGGTCAGTCACGGTGCCGCAAGCACCGCCATCGACCATCGCCGGGACTGCCGCCGCGGCGAACCCGTCATCCGACGAAAACGCCCGGATCACTGCTTCGAGCCCGTGGCGGACTCACCCGCGATGCTTGCTGAACGCCCGCCCCGTGCCGGGAACAGCCATCGCGTCCTGTGGCGGGAAACAAAAAATCCCCGCGGTGTCTCAAACTGGGTCTGCCGGAGTTTCACCCGGTTCCTCCGATGCTCTTGGATCTGCTGGCGACACAGGGGCTAACGGGGCAATGAATGCCAGGAAACTCCGAGCGAGGCCGGCGACCGCTTCCTGTCGATCCACGTCATGGATAGGATCACACGATGCCCTTCCACCTGTATGGCGGCCGGGACCAGACGTTCGCGCCCGGGGATGTCGCTACCGATTACGTGGCCATCGGAATCCGGACGGGACCGGATGACATGCCAGAGGATGTCAGGCAGATCGTCGAGCAGCCTCAGCCGCAATTCGCGATCGAAGGCGCCGCGCCGAAGAACGACATCCCCCAGGTCGACCTGCCGCTGCTCGAAGCGGTCCGCACCGAGCTCGTGCTGGAACTTTCCGATCCGCGCCTGTGGCCCGGACGTGAAGGCCTTCAAGGCCTACGACATGCCGGAAGTCCTGCCGGTGAAGTGAGGGACGCCGAACCCCGCGCGCTGAGTGCTGCGCGCGTAGCCGTCGCCGGGCTTTCGCCGGCTGGATCGCGGCTAGAGATCCGCGCCCGGGAGAACCCTGAGCGGCCTGCGCTCTCTTCGATCAGGTCGCCGGCCACCCCCCCGGGGGATGAAGCCGGACCCGTCGAGCGGGCGTCCTCCGGATGCAGGAGGGACTTTCCCCCGTCACGGCGCGGCATCCTGACGGCCCCTTGTTCTCACTCACCCGGCGTATACCAGACCGGCGAGGAATAGGCGCGGTCCTGGACGATGGGCGGAACCTCGGGTGGCAGGCCAACTCCAAACCGGACGGCGTCATAGGTCGTCCAGCGCGGCGTCGGGATCTCGAGCGCCCGCACGTAATAGAAGGCCCGTTCGGCAGGGTCGAAATCGGGGTCGCTCCAGTGCGCCGCGAGAAACGGCGCGCCGATGGTGTTGGCGAAGGTCGCCGACCCGATGTCCACCGTGCTCCCCACCGGTTCTCGCGCCCGGCCGTCCGGGCCGATCTCGCGGCCGTCCGAAACCGCCACGTCGTAGATGCGCTCCTGCGAGGTTCCGTCGGCGTCGATCCAGCCCTTGATGATCTGGACACGGTCGAGATTGGCCCAGTCCGGGTCACGCTGCGCACGGACGACGAAGGTGGGCGCGGCCCCGTCCGGCGGAGATTTGAGGCGTCCACCCATCGGAACGCCCTTCGTGTAGCCGAGCCCGGTGAAGTCCGGCACCAGCTCATCGCCCGCCTCGAACTCCCAGCCCGCGAAGAGCCGCACGCGCAGGCGGGTGCCGGTCGTCGCGAAGATCTCCTTGCGCAGCATGGCGTCGAAGATCTCTTCGCGCGTGTTCTCACGCGCCCAGACACCGGTAAGGCCGGCCGCTGAATTCCTGCGCCGTGATGATCCGGAGCGCCGGATCCGAGGCCGGGATCACCTCCTTGTCGAAGCGGCCGGGGCGGGGCTCGGCCCCGGCCATCTTGCCGAAGTAGTTGTTCTCCCCGCTCGAGGCGAGGCCTGTATGCAAGTCGGTCGTGCCGTTGAAGCCGAAGTCGAAGGGGTTGACGCCCACCGCCGCCTCGACCTCAAGCCCGGTGAGAAGCGCCGAGCGGGCGTATTCGTAGCGCAGCATCTCGGGCGTCTTGGGCGCCGAGCCGGTGAGGTTGCCCACGTCCCAGCGTTCGAAGTCCGCGAATTCGTCGCCGGGAGAGAGGAAGGGATGCGTCTCGCCGTCGCCCTTCATCTGGGTGATCTCCATGATCGGCTCCCAGCGCGACCGCCGCGCGGCATAGTCGGCGCTCATCGGCGTTCCGTCGAAGGTTGCCGCCGTGAAGGCGAGCCCGTTCGAGAGGTTGCCGTTGTGAACATGGGCAAAGACGCGTCCGCCCGTCAGTTCCTCGTAGGCTTCCATGTAATCCCAGAGCTTCGCGGGGTCCTGGCTGTCGAAGAGCGTGAAGGGGCGAACGCGGCTTGTCTTCTCGGCGCCGTCGGCAAAGACGACGATGCGGTGGAGGTTGTTGCCGTCCGGCTGCGAGGTCCATTCGAAGCCGGTCATGGCGGTAAAGACGCCGGGCTGGTTATGGTGGTCGGCGGTCTCGACGAAATCGGACCAGATCGAGCCCGCCATGTCGATGTCGACGAAGGGGTCGGTACCCGCCGCCGCGAAGCTCAGGAGCAGCCCGAAGGCCTGCATCGCGGCCTCCGGACCGCCGTTGAACCCCTCGTACATCTGGCGCCCGACGTCCGACGACAGGAGGAGCGGGTTCGCCTCGCGGACCATGGGGGCGAGCCCCATCGCCTCGGCATGGTCGGTGAGGACGAGAAAGTCGAGCGGCCGGACGAGCCGGAAGGGCTGCCCGGTGTTCGACATCACCGTCTCACCCCGCGCCGCGCGGTAGACGTCGGAGGCCGTGAGCGATGTCCCGAGCAGGCCAGCATCAGGCGAGAGGTTGCTGTGGATGTGCATGTCGCCGAAAAGGACTTGGTCGGGAAAGTCCCGGAACGCGTAGGGCGACGTGACGGGCGGCCGGATCACATCCTCGGGGCTGATTTCGCCGGGCGGTTCCGCAAGGGCGAGACCCGGAACGACGACGAGGGCGAGGAGGAATGAAGGCCTCAGCGAGAAATTCGACCTGTAGCTGTCGCGTCCGATCATCGTGATTTTCCGGTCAGGAGGGTTGAAGGTATCTGTCAGCCACCGCGCCGCAGGAATTCGTTTCTTTTTGAAGCCTGCGGCGCCGCAGATCGTACTGCTGCACAACGACACGATCAACATCGGCGTCGGCATGTTCCCCTTTCTCCGGGACCACGCGCGCACTCCCCTCCGCGACAGAAAAGTGGAGCGATGGCCGACCAGTTCGCTCCCCGCTCCTCGTCGCGCGCCCGCCCGCATCCGCTCCGGCTCGAAGCTGCCCTCGAGGCCGCAGGCCCCTCATCGGACACGGCCGAGCCGTGTGAACGCCTTTTCCCTATTGAACCACGGAATCACGCTGGAGCAAGAAATGGATTTGCCCATCGCAAGGATCGCCCCGAGGCCCAGTGGGAGACCGTCGCCAACGCATTGCGCGAGAAGGTCGAAGAGCTCGGCGCCTTCATGGATGGCTCCCGCGACGATGTCCTCGCCTACATGGACTTCCCCGGCGATCACCGGGCCCAGATCGCATCGACGAACCCACTCGAACGGGTGAGCCGCGAGATCAGGCCGCGGGCCGACGTGATCGGCATCTTTCCGAACGACGACGTCATCTTCCGCATCGTCAGCGCGCTGATGCTGGAGACCAACGACGAATGGACCGCCGCGCGGCGCTACATGTCGCTTCAAACCGTCGCCCGCGTCACCGACAATCCTGCCGTCAGGCTGCACGCCGCGGCGACCTGATCAGCTTCGAACCTCTCCGAGGACCGGCGATCCTACACCACGCCGTGGGACACTTTCGTTGGGCGCCTCA
>CAWGUH010000030.1:0-18793 GCA_963825715.1 uncultured Alphaproteobacteria bacterium
CCAACTTCTCCCGCGAGACTAGGGTGCGACTGGTTGAGGCCCGCAGCGAACGCCTGTGAAGGCAAACGGTGTCCCGTCCGGCCGGACGGTTCGCTCGGGCGCCGGTCGCCATTCAGGTCTTGGCAAGTCCCTCTGATCGAGGCGTGCGCGACAGTTCGGGACGCCACGAACCTTCGATCGGTGTCTACTTTGCCGATCATGGGCCATGTTCCCAGTGGACACGCCGATGTCCTCGTCTGCACGTGGGGCCGGTGGTCCGGGTCCATTGTCTGGTATTCAGACACAGAAACGATTGGAGTGCGGGCGCGGTATCCGAGAGCGTGCTTTGACGTTGCGCGGGAATTGCTGTGGGGACTTGACGCACGTCTTGGTTTGTCGCGGCGCTTGGGACGCTGGAAATGGGGCTTCGGGCCGCGCTTGAACGTCCGGTGCCCTTCGCGATTGCCCTACCGGGTGGGTCGAGGCTTTCAGCCTTCGGGAAGGCCACCGCCCGTCACGGCCTGAGTCAGTCGCGGACGGTGCGCCTCCACAATGATCGCGTCAACGATCCGGTCGTTCATGGCGCAGTATCCGAGGGCTGGACTCCGCCGGCAGCGAGACCACTTCCCCTCTTGGCTGGTTCGACCGCTCCGGCGCGTCAAGACTCGTCAAGCAAGGAGGATTTTCTTTTGCCGGTCAATGCCATGCCGGTGAGCACCGGTGAAGCGCTTGGCGTGTTGAGCGCCGGCTGGCAAGCGCAGGCCGCCGGGGGCTTGACGGCTTCGTGGATGCTTCATGGCAGACCCGGCGTCGGCAAGACCCAGATCGTGCGCCAGCTGGCCGACGCCCATGGAGCAAGGCTCTACGATCTGCGACTGACGACAATCGAGCCGCAGGATCTTCGGGGCCTGCCCTATTATGATCACGAAACCCGGCGCACGCTGTGGTACCGCCCCGAGGATCTGCCCGACGATCCGGCGCACCCGGCGATCCTTTTCCTCGACGAGCTGACGGCTGCCGCGCCGATGCTCCAGCCGGCGGTTTACGGGTTGCTGCAGGAACGCCGCGTCGGGCCGCACGTCCTGCCGGAGGGGGTTTTCGTCGTCGCCGCAGGCAACATGGTCGAGGATGGTGCGATCGCCTACGAGATGGGGACTGCCCTGTCCGATCGCCTCATTCACATGCGACTGGAAGTGAGCGCTGCCGACTGGCTGGACAATTACGCCATCCCCCGGGGCCTTCATCCGGCGGTCGTCGGCTTCATCCGCACGCGTCCCGATCTCCTCGAAACGACCGAAACGGCGCTCGAACGGGGGCACATGATCGCCGCGACACCGCGCTCGTGGGAGCGCGTCAGCGAGATCCTTCATGTCGTTCCGGAGAGGCGCATGCGCGATGTCATGGTCGCGGGCTCGCTCGGTGAGGCGGTTGCGGCGGAATTCGTGCTGATCGCCGACGACATAGCCGCAACCGTGCAGGTCACCGAGATGCTCGCGCAGGACCCCCGGTCGCGCATCGCGATGTATCCTGCGACGATGCATGGCCTGAATGCGCTCGTCTCGGGGCTCGTCGGCATTCTCGACGCCCGAAACGCGGCCGATGTGATCGACATCATGTCGGGCATCCGCAAGCTTGCCGATACCCGCCCCGAGCCCGAATTCGCCCGGATGCCGCTTGCCGAGCTCACGACCTACGGCTTCGAGATGCTGATCCGAAAGGGTCTCGATCTCGGCCTCGGGGAAGCCTTTCTCGCGTCGGGCGCCTACCGGGCCCATGCCGCGGAGCGTCAGTCACTGGGGCTCGAGTGACCCGGCAGCAGGGCGAGCGCCATTCGCGGCGGGCCACGGCGGCGCTGCAGCGGCTGAGCGAAACCGATCCGGCCTTCGGGGCGCTGTCGCATTGGTGCCGGCATCGCGATGCGCCCGGCCCTCCCGGCGACGCCGCGGCTCCGGCCTGGACGGATGGCGTCACGATCAGCTACGGCCCGGCTTTCGAGAACCTGGCGCCGCATGAACAGGCGGGTGTCGCGGCCCATCAGATCCTCCATGTCGCCCTGAGGCATCCGGGCCGCGCCCGTTCGATGGAAACCCGCTTCGGGGATCGGTTCGACGCGAGGCTCTTCAACCTCGCCACGGATGCAATTCTCAACCATACCCTGCTGCTTGCCGGCCACACCCTGCCATGGCCCCGGGTGGAGCTCATGGCTCTCCTGACGGAAGTCCTCGGCGAGGAAAGCCCGGCCGCACAGGCGCTCTCGAACTGGGATGCCGAAAAGCTCTATGTCCGCCTTGCCTCTCGGGCCGCGGAGCGGAGTCCCGGGCGCGATCGGCAGGAGACCGGTCGGTCCGCCAGTGCCGCTGGCCCCTCCGATACCGACCGTGCGCAGGACTATGCCCGCCGCAATGAATTCGCCGTCGATATCGATGCCAGAGGACCCGGAGACCCGGAGGGAACCGAAGCTCTCGAGGATACCGACTGGGCGCACTTGATGGCCCGGGCGCTCGAGGCCGGCCGCCGGGCCGGACGCGGTATCGGCATGCTGCGAACCGGCATCCTCGACCTCCCGCGCTCCGGGTTCGCATGGGAGGTCACGCTGCGCGGTCTCGTCACCAAGGCGCTGATCGACGCGTCGCATCCGGCCTGGAACCGCCCGGCCCGCCGCTGGATTGCTCGCGATGCCGAGGCCCGGCAGCACGGCGGCGCCACCCCCGGTTTCCAGCCCGGCACGCAACGCAGCGTCGAGGTTCCGCGTATCGCCGTCTGCATCGACAGTTCCGGCTCGGTCGACACCGCGCGTCTCGGCCTTTTTGCCGCCCAGATTGCCGGGATCGGCCGGCGTACCGGGGCGGAGATCCATGTTCTGGTCTTCGACGACGGCCTGCGGTCGCGCAGCCGGATGCAGGGAAACCACTGGGAGAGCGAGATTGCCCGTATCGCCTTCGCCCGCGACGGCGGCACCTCCTTTGTCGAGGTCATCGACGAGGCCGTCCGTCTCGACCCCTCGGCCATCGTCGTGCTTACCGACCTCGACGGACCTTTCGGCCCTGCCCCGCGCCGCGTTCCGGTGATCTGGGCGGTGCCCGACGGCAGTCCGGCCCGCAAGCCACCTTTCGGTCGGGTGATCGGCCTCGAGCGGTGACATCCGCCGTCAGCCCGTTCCGGCAAGCTCCCGGTTGCGGCCCAGGGCGGCCAGCCTCGCATGGGCCGACACGCTCCCGGCCTCCAGAGCGATGCTGCGCAGGAACCTGTTTTCGGCAAGATTGATCTTCAGCAGCGTGCGTTCGTCGAACGGTTCGACAAACAGGGTTTCGCGCAGGAATGATCGCTCCGCCTCGTCGAGTTCGAGAAATGCCCTCACCGCGCCCTCGCTCTGGACGGAGACGAAGGTCAGCGGCTCGACCCGCGCCATCGCCGACTGCTCGACAACCAGATGCAGTGTTGCACCGGAAAGATCGCGCCCGGCGGCGATCCGCGTGAGTGCGGCCCGCGCCCGGACCGTCAAGAGATCGAGCCCCCGACCGGCATCGGCCTCGCTGATCAGGGCCCGCCGCCGTGTCGGCGTCGGAACGGACAGAACGTTCGAATTCGATGAAGAGCACGATCCCGAACATCAGCACGGGCGCCTGGCTGATGGGCAGCGCCAGATGCGGCCAGATCACCATGGCGACCGGAAATGGCGCGAGTGCGACGACGTAGCGGGCGAGGGCGTGCTCGAAGAAGAGCCGCCACCAGACCGCCCCGAAAGGCCGGCGCTTCGGTCGGACCTTCGGGTTTCGCCCCAGGACCTGACGCGGCACCGACGACACGGTCAGCGCCGAAGGGTCGATGACCGTGGAGGGAGTGAGCAGCAGCAACATCCCCCGGAAGTGCGTCCGCCGCGGAACTTGGCAAGGGCAGGCGGGTCGGCCTACACGCCGCCGTCCCGCGCCGGTGTCCAGCGGTGCAGCCAGACGGGGCTGACCGGTGCTCCGGAGGTGTCCCGCAGCATGACCCGTACTTCCGCACTTGGAGCGGAGTTCGGCGTCAGCCGGAAGGTCAGGCGGGTGCCATGGTCATCCGGCAATTGCACGAGGCTCGCGCCCGAAACCTCGGCCCCTTCCCCCGCAACGTCAATCTCCGGCACCAGCCCCTCGGCGCTGCCCGAGAAGTCGATGACATAGCGCAGCGTCCCCGGACGGTCATGCTCGCGTCCGCTGCGCGACTGGAGGATTCGCGCCCGCGCCTCCTGCTCCGGCGGAGCCGTCGTCCAGGTCAGATCGTAGTCGAAGCGGTGCTCGCTGCCCGCAGCGAGGGGTTCCTCGGGGCGCCAGAAGGCCACGATGTTGTCCATGAACTCGTCACCGGTCGAAATCTCGACGAGGACCACCGCGCCGGCGCCCCAGTCGCCCCGCGGTCGGACCATGGCGGAGGGCCTGCCGTGATAATTCGCCTCGGCATCCTGGAAAGCCTCGAAATCCCGGGCTGTCTGGAAGAGCCCGAAGCCGCGGGGATTCACGTCTCCGAAAGCCGACGTCTCGATCTGCGCCGGATTGGTGATCGGACGCCAGAGCCGTTCGCCGGAGCCGTTTTCGATGAACAGGACGTCGCTGTCGTGGACCCGCGGCCGGAAATCGTCCGAGGTGGCCGCGCGCAACGGTCCCTTCAGGAACATCGAGGTGAGTGGAGCCACCCCGACATGGGCAATCTCGGTCCGTGGGAGAAGCGTGATCTCGATCCGCATGACCGTGTCCGTGCCCGGCACGACATGCAGATCCATGTATCCCGCCAGCGAGGGACCGTCGAGGACGGCCTCGATCCGCGCGCCTTGCGCGTCGGGCGGATGCAGCCGGACCTGCGTGAAGCGCGGGAACTCCTCCGGTTCCGGCCCGCCGGTTCCGAGGGCGACCGCCCGGGCCGAAAGCCCGTAGCCCATGGCCCGGCCGATGGCGCGAAAATAGCTCGCGCCCTGCATCACCATGAACTCGTCCATCACGTCGGGCGTGTTCAGCGGATGCCGCAGCCGGAGACCCGTGAACCCCGCTCCGGGCGCGGTCTCCGGGATCTCGTCGAAGTACCGCGGCTCGAAGGTGAACGATGCCGGCGAAAACGGAACGGTCCGGATCGTCCCGTCCGAATCCACCAGTTCGAACGTGACCGGGTCGGGGAAGTAGAGGCCCGGAGGCAGGAGATCGACCGCGTAATCCGGCCCGACCGGCAGCATGGCCGCCTTGCCGGCGATCGGCCGGATCCCGCGAAAGGCGTCGTAGGTCAGGTCGGCGAAGGGTGGCGGCAGCGGTGTTGTGTTCGGAACGTAGGGGCGGGCAGCGGTGGCGCGGGCGACATCCAGCAGCGATCCGCCGGCCTCCTGCGCCGAAAGCCGCAAGGCGGGTGCTGCGAGCATGGCTGCCGCCGATGCGAGGAAATGTCGACGGATCACGCGGTCTGCTCCAGCCAGTCGATGAGAAACGGTGCAGCCAGCAGCGGCAGGACGATCGGCAGGATCCAGACGGTCGCCGATGCTCCGGACGCCATTGCCACCAGCGCGAGCCCGCCGCCGGACAGCACCTCCGGCCCGCCGCGCGGCAATCGGGGTCCGCTGCCCGCGCGGCGATTTCCAGCCGCAATCGCGTCCTGCGAGAACCTCGAGGACCGACCAGGTCTGGCGAACCATCATCAGGGGGGCGATCAGCGCCGAAAGGGCAAGCTCGGCGCCGAAGGCCCTCAGAACGATCCGCAGCCGCGCCGGACTCATGCGCCGGCGCAGCATTGGCGGCGAGCCCGGCAAGCTTCGGTACCATCAGGAGGGCAAGGATCAGCGCGAAGGGCAGGGCGCTTTCGACGGCGGCCGCGCCGGTTGCCATCAGAAGCACCAGCCCGAGCCACAACGGCGCTGCAAGATAGGCGAATATGCCCGAAACCATATGGATCCGGCTTGTCGAATGCAGCCCCGGCGCGCCGACGATCAGGAGATGCTGGAGGTTGCCCTGACACCAGCGCCGGTCGCGGCGATGAAAGGCCTCGAGTGTCTGCGGCCCGTCCTCGGCGCTGCCGCCCGGGCTCGCATCCACCACCACGGCCCAGCCGGCGCGACGGATCCATGCCGCCTCGACGATGTCGTGGCTCAGGATGCTGCCGCCAAGCGGGGCCTTGCCGCGCAGCTCCGGCAAGCGGGCCGCTTCGCGGAACGCCCGCGTCCGGATCAGCGCATTGTGACCCCAGTAATTGCCTGTCTTGCCGGTCCAGGCCGCGAAACCGCGCACGAAGGCCGGACCGACGAGCCGCCCGGTGATCCTCTGGAGCCTGCCGAAGCGCGTCTCGGCCGGCACGAGCGCGATCCCGGCCTGCAGGAGGCCTATCCCGGGCCGGGTCTCGATGTGATGGATCATGCGCCCGATGCGGTCCGCGCTCATGCGACTGTCGGAATCGAGAACGAGCATGTAGTCGAAATCCGGACCTGTCCTGTCGAGCCAGTCCGTGATGTTTCCGGGTTTCCGTCCGGTATTCGCAAGCCGTCTGCGGTATCGCACGATGCCTGCCGCGACGAGAGGCGCCATCACGGCCTCTTCCACGGCGATCGCTTGCGCCCCGGACGTGTCGGACAGCACGAAGATCTCGCAGGTCTCGCTCAGACCTTCACGGCCGAAGGCCCGTGCAAGATTTGCAAGATGCACCGCGAGAGGCAGTGGAGGTTCACCGCAAAGCGTGACGAGAATTGCGGTTCGCCCCTGTGGACTCCAGCCAACCGGTGGCGGAAGCGGGATCTTCGGCGTCATGAACAGGCCGACGAGAGAGGTCGCCGCACCGCCGGCGATCCAGATAACGCTGGCAGTGACCAGAACCAGTGTGACCAGCGACGGCAGCGAGCGGGACTCGAGTGCGAAGGCGAAGGTCGCGACGACGGCGATCGTGAATACGGCCGTCAGCCCGCCAAGCACCTGGCGGGCATTCGGCCGCATGGCCTGAGGCAAGGCGGACAGGCGTAGTGGCAGCGCGCGGGTATCGAGGAAAGACAAAATGCACGACTCGGATTCAGGGCAAGCGCTCTCGTTTCGCGCCGCAGCAACGGAAGATCAACAGGGCAAGTCGCTGACGGGTTCCCATCCGGCGGAAATTTGCCTTCAATTCGGTGATTTGAGCGGCCACATGCGCGAAAACACGCCATCTTGTTTCACAATGGCGTGAAACAATGCAGCGCCAACATGCAGGGCGATGAGTGCTGCGAGTGCGAAGCCGCCGAGCCAATGCAGCATTTTCGCGAGTTCCGCCAGTGATTCTGATCGCGGAACGAGCGTCGGAACGCCAAGCGCGTCGAGCGCCTCGATCGGAAAACCGCCCGCCCGGACGCGAACGTAGCCCGCGACAGGCATGGCGATCAGCAGCGCGTAGAGCAGTCCGTGCGTGATGCCGGAGACCCTGTGCTGCCAGGCGGGCATACCGGCCGGCAGAGGCGGGGGCGGTACGGCGAGGCGATAGGCGAGCCGCGCCAGGACAAGCAGAAGAACAAGGACGCCGACATTCTTGTGAAAGATGAAGAGTGCGTTCTGCACAGTGCGGTCAAGCCCGTCCTGCACCATGACGAGGCCGGCAGGGATCATCAAGAGGACCAACACAACCGTGGCCCAGTGAAAGATGCGGGCGGGTGTCCGGAAACCGTCGATACGTTCGGTCATGCTTGATCCTCCCCGAGCCCGAGAGGTAGCTTCGCGCCCGATCGCTTCAAGCAGGCAGGACCGGCCTCTTGACGGCGGACCCGCGACGCTATCATTAGCGCAATGGCCTCTTTTCAGTCGGATTTCCGGCGCCGCGAGGGGCGGCTCGCGGCGCCTGGCTCCAGGGTATCACCGCTCCGGACTTACGCGCTGACCGCCCTGGGCGGGCTCGGTGTGCTTCTCTACGCACAATCGCTACTGATGACTGAAGCCACCGACGTGGCCATCCTCATATCTGCAGTGTTTTACACCGTGATGACAGTGCTTTTCGGCGGCCTCCTTCGCGCGACCTATCCGCATCGCCGTGCTCGGCCTCTGCAACGTCGTGACCCTCGGTCGGCTCGTCCTCGTCTCGGCCCTCGTGGCCCCGCTCTTCTTCGACGGGGCCTCGGCATGGCTCGTCGTCGGACTTTCCGCTGTCGTGCTCGCTTTCGACGGCGTCGATGGATGGCTCGCCCGGCGCAGCAATCTTGTATCCGGTTTCGGCGCGCGCTTCGACGTCGAGGTGGATTCGGCCTTCGCCCTGATCCTCGCGGTCCACGCGCTGATCGACGGCAGCGCCGGGCCGATCGTTCTGCTCCTCGGCCTTGTGCGCTATGTCTATGTTCTTGCGGGGCTCGCGCTGCCCTGGCTGAACGGCCCCCTCCCGGAGCGGTTCAGCCGCAAGGCGGTCTGCGTACTGCAACTCCTCGCCCTGATCGCGCTGCAGCTTCCCTTCGTCACTCCGCCATTCTCGACCGTTTTGGTGATCATCGCCGCTGCCGCCGTTCTCTGGTCGTTCGGGCGCGACATCCTCTGGCTCCGACGGTCGCGCGCATGACCTGGCGCGCCGCCCTCTCGCTGGTCGTCTCGGCGGCCTTTCTCCATCTGGTTCTGATCCAGCCGAACCATCCCGCCGCATTCGCCTGGGACGCGCTGCTCCTCTTTCCCCTCGAACTGCCGGTCATCCTGCTCGGCCTCGCCGCCGCCGGACCCGGCCGGATCGGGACGACCCTGCGCATCCTGACCGTCTCGGTGCTGACGGTGATCGCCGTCAGCAAGGCCGCCGATTTCGCGATGTTCACGGCACTGGGCCGCGGCTTCAACCCGGTCTCCGACATGCCCCTCGTCGCCGCGCTGATGAACCTGCTCACCGGCGCGGTCGGGCCGGTGCTCGCGATGCTGGCCGTCCTCGGCGGCTTTCTCGCCATCGCCCTTCTGGCCGCACTTCTCTGGTGGGCGACCGGAATCTGGCTGCGCCTCGACCTGCCGCTCCGGTTCTCGCGCGCTGCGCTCGCCGGCGCATTCCTCGCCGCCGGCCTCGCGGCCGCCGACGTCGGTCACACCAGCGGCCGCTGGGAGCTTCCGGTCGCGCCACCCGGCACGGCTTTCACCGCCCGGATCGGCCTCGAGCGCATCGGGATGGCGCTGCGCACCGTCGAGGATCTGCGCGCATTCCGTCTCGCCGCGGCCAGCGATCCCTTCCGCGACCGGGTCGGTCTCCTCGACGCGCTCGACCGCGACGTGCTCGTGATCTTCGTCGAGAGCTACGGGCGGACCAGCTTCGACACGCCGTATTTCGCCGAGGTTCACCAAGCCAGCCTCGCCGCGGCCGAAACCCGCCTCGACGGCCTCGGCCTCGCGATGCGCTCGGGCTTCATGGCCTCGCCCACCCGCGGCGGCCAGAGCTGGCTCGCCCATGCGACCCTCGCCAACGGCCTCTGGGTCGACAGCCAGACCACCCATGGCGCGGCGCTGGCCAGCGGCCGCGACTCGCTCTTTCACATCGCGGCGCGCTCGGGCTTCCGGACCGCCGCCGTGATGCCCGCGATCACCATGGACTGGCCGGAATCAGCCACGATGGGCTTCGACACGGTGCTGGCCGCTGCCGATCTCGGGTATCGCGGCAAGCCCTTCAACTGGGTCACGATGCCCGACCAGTTCACGCTGGAAGCCCTCGACCGCAAGCTGCGCAGCGCGTCCGATCCACGCCCTCTCTTCGCGCAGGTTGCCCTCGTCTCCTCCCACGCCCCCTGGGTCCCGGTCCCCGAACTGCTCGACTGGGACAGCCTGGGCGACGGCGAGGTCTTCGACGCGATGGCGACCTCCGGCGACAGCCCCGAAATCGTCTGGCGCGACCGTGACCGGGTGCGCTTCCAGTATCGCCTCGCCATCGACTATGCGCTGCGCACGGTCGCCGACTACGCGGCCCGCCATGCCGCAGACCCGCCGCTGATCCTCGTGGTCGGCGATCATCAGGCCGCGGGCTTCATCGCACTCGACGAACGCCCCGACGTGCCCGTCCATCTCATCGGCCCCGCGCATCTCGTCGCGCGCGCCGAGGCCTGGGGCTGGACCGAAGGCCTCGTGCCGGACCCGGACGGCACCGTGCTCCGCATGGACCGCCTGCGCGACATGTTCCTCGACGCCTTCACCGACAGCGACAGCGACGCCGCGCCGAGGGGCCAGCTGATGGCACTCTCGCCGAGGGCCCGGGCCTGGCTGATCCGCGCGGCCCAGATCGCCGTCGCCGTCTCCGTGATCGCGCTTCTGTTCAATCTCATCGACGGCCGCGCGGCCCTGCGCAAGCTCGCCGGCGCCCAGCCGCTCTGGCTGATGGCGGCCTTCGCCGCGCTCACGCTCCAGACCGTGCTCTCGGCGCTGCGCTGGCGACTGACCGCGAGCCGCCTCGGCATCACCTTCGATGTCGGCCATGCGGTGCGCGAGTACTACCTGTCGCAGGTCGTGAACCAGTCGCTGCCCGGCGGCATGGTCGGCGATGCCGGCCGGGCCGTCCGCGCCCGGGGTCAGGCAGGTCTGGTCCGTTCCGGACAGGCGGTGATCTTCGAGCGGCTGGCGGGGCAGGTCGCGCTCTTCCTGATGATGACCTGCGCCTTCTTCGTGACCTGGTGGGCGCCGGGCGGTCTCGACTGGCCACACTGGGTCGCGGTCACGGTCGGTCTCCTGATCGCCGGCGGGGCCGGGGCGATCGCCGCAATCTGGGCCGGGGCGCGGCTCCCGGGAGCGGCGGGCCGGCTCGTCACCGGTCTCCACGACGCCCTCGACGCCGCCCTTCTCTCGCGCAGCGTGCTGCCCCGGCAGGCCGCGCTCAGCTTCGCGACGGCGACCTGCAACCTCGCCGCCTTCGCGTTCTGCGCCATTGCCATCGGCGCCCCGCTGCCGCTGGTGGGCATCTTCGCGCTGGTGCCGCTCATCCTCCTGACCATGCTGATCCCGATCTCGGTGAGCGGCTGGGGTCTGCGCGAGGGCGCCGCGGCCGCCCTTTTCCCGCTGGTGGGCGCCACCGCGACGCAGGGCTTCGCCGCCAGCCTCGCCTTCGGGCTCGTCTTCATCGCCGCCGTTCTGCCCGGGATCGTTCCGCTTCTGCGCATGCCGCGCGGCGCACCGCCCGGAATATAGGCAAAATGGTGCGGGCAAGGGCCAAAGGTCGCGCAGCGGCGTTCCGCCCTTGTCATCGGCAACCTCGTACGTAGGCTCTGAGTTGTGGGTTTGGACCGGAAAACGGGGAGTATCCGAAAAATGAACTCGAGAAAGATCTCGCGCCGCAACCTCATCGCATCGGGTGGCGCCGCTTTCGGAGCGGGCATGCTCGGCATGGTGCCCCGCCCAGCCTTCGCGCAAACGCCCGTCGGCCTCCAGCTCTCCTGGCTTCATTCGGTTCAGTTCGCCGGCAGCTACATCGCGCAGGATCGCGGCTGGTGGTCCGAGGCAGGGCTCGATGTGGCGCTCCTTCCCGGCGGCCCGAACGCCCCGGTGGAACCGCCCGTCGTGGCGGGAACCGCGCTGGTCGGCGTGTCGGCCGCCGACTACACCGCGGCCGCGGTCGCGGAGGGCGCCACCTTCAAGATCCTCGGGGTCGCCATGCAGAAGAACCCCTTCGTCATCACCTCGCTGCCCGCCAACCCGGTCAACGCGCCGGCCGACCTGTCGGGCAAGCGGCTCGGCATGGCGCTGGCCAACATGCCGGTCCTCCAGGCACTCTGCACCCTCAACGACGTCGATATCGACACGATCGAGGTGATCCCGACACAGTATTCCGCCCAGCCGCTGATCGCCGGAGAGGTCGACTGCCTGCTGAGCTGGGAGACCGACCTGCCGGTGGCGATGGCGATCGAGGGCATCGACAGCGTGACCATGCTGATGGCCGACCACGGCTACGCGATCCACAGCCAGACCTACATCGCCACCGAGGACAGCCTCGCCAATCGCCGCGCCGATCTCGTCGCGCTCATGTCCGGGCGAAGTGCGCGGCTGGGAGGCCTACCGCGAGGACCTCGCCGCCGCCGTCGCGCTGACGCTCGAGATGCATCCCGACGCCGGTCTCGACGAGGCCACCCAGCTGATGCAGGCCGAACGGCAGGTGCCGCTGATGTTCTCCGACCTGACCGATGAATTCGGTTTCGGCTGGTGGACCGACGAGACCGTCGCGGCGAACATCGAGACGCTGGCCTTGCTCGGCCGCACCGTCACCCCCGATCTCTGGGACCGTTCGATCCTCGAAGAGGTCCATGGCGCCTGATGCGATGAGCCGCTCGACCCCGCCGCCCGAGATCGTCTGCACGGCGCTCGCCAAGACCTTTCCGGGTGGCGTGGCGGCGGTTGCGCCGCTCGACATCACCTTCGCGCCCGGCCGGACCACGGCGCTCGTCGGCCCGTCGGGCTGCGGCAAGTCCACCATCCTGCGCATGATCGCCGGGCCTCGAGGCGCCGAGTTCCGGCGCGATCTACATCGGCGGTCTGCCCCCCGCCGAGACCGTGCGCCGCGCCGGTCTCTCGATGGCGTTCCAGGATCCCTCCCTGCTTCCGTGGCGCAGCGTGCGCGGCAACATCGATCTCGCGCTCCACCTCGCCCGGAAACCGGCCGACGCGCAGGCCGTGGACCAGCTCGTCACCCTCGTCGGCCTCGACGGCTTCGCCGATACCCGTCCCGGCGCCCTGTCGGGCGGCATGCGGCAGCGGGCGGCCATCGCCCGTGCCCTCGTGACCGAACCGCAGCTCCTTCTGCTCGACGAGCCCTTCGGCGCGGTCGACGAGCTGACGCGCCAGCAACTCGCGCAGGATCTGCCCCGGATCTGGGAAGCGCGCGGCACCACGACGCTTCTCGTCACCCATTCCGTCACCGAGGCGGTGATGCTCGCCGACCGGATCGTGGTGTTCTCGCCGCGCCCCGCCAGCGTGGCTGCCGATATCGCCGTCGATCTGCCGCGCCCTCGGGAGCCGGATTTCGTCCGGCGCGCGGATTTCGCCACCCTCGTGGAAGATGTCTCGATGGCCCTGTCGAAGGGCATGGCCGAGGCACGTCCATCGCTCGCGGCGCAGTGACCGAAGCGGGCATCCCGGCGGTTCCCCTCGGGCGGCGCCTCCGACTTCCCGGCGGCACCGCCACCTTCGGTGTCGTCGTCGTCCTTTTCCTCTGGGAACTCGCCGCGCGCAGCCTGAGCGGCGCGTATCTGCTCGCCGCCCCCTCCGAGGTGCTGATCTGGCTCCTCGACAATCCCGGGCTCACCGGCCGCGCGCTCGGCTGTCACCCTCGCGAATGCCGTCGCAGGCTTCCTTCTGGGCAATCTCGCCGCAATGGCGCTGGCGACCGTCGCCTTCGTCTGGCCCCGCAGCGAGAGGGTGATCGCGAGCCTCGCCCTTCTGGTCTTCTGCCTGCCGCTGGTCGCGATCGGCCCGATCCTGCGCGTTTCCTTCGGCCCCGGCCCGTGGCCGCAGATCACCCTTGCCGCGCTCGCGGTCTACTACACCACGCTGATCCCGCTCCTCGTCGGCCTGCGCGCCGCCCCGGCGAGCTGGTTCGACCTCGTGCGCAGCTACGGCCGCGGCCGGTTCTCGGCGCTGGTTCATGTGCGGGCGATGGCCTCGCTGCCCTATTTCTTCGCCGGCCTGCAGATCGCCGCCCCCGCCGCCTTTCTCGGCGCGATGATCGGGGAGTTCACCGGCGCCGAGCGTGGCATGGGTGTGCTGACCATCCGCGCCATGCGGGCACTCGACGTCGAGATGACCTGGGCGCTCGCCAGCGTCGCCTCGGGCGTCGCGATCGTCGCCTATGTCGCCATCGGGCGCTTCGCGCGGCGCGTGCTGCTCGCGGACCCGCCGGTGATCCTCGCCCCGCCGGATATCGCCGATCCCGCCGCCCGCCGCTTGCCGGCCCTGCGCCACGCCCTCGTGGTCACCGCCGCGGCGCTTCTGCTCTGGTGGGGCACCATAGCGCTCCTCGATCTCAATCCGTTCTTCGCCAAGGGCCCGGCCGAGGTGCTCGATGCCCTCGTCTTCGCCCCCGACGCCGCCGCCACCCGCGCCATCCTCGCCGCGGCGCTGGGCGAGACCGCGATCTACCTGTCTGCCGGGCTACCTCGCCGGCCTCGCCCTCGGCGCCGGCCTCGCCATGCTCCTCGTCCTCGTGCCGGCCCTCGCCTCCACGGCCATGCCCGTCGCCATCGCCCTGCGCTCGGTGCCCATCGTCACCACCGCCCCGCTCGTCGTGCTCGTGCTCGGGCGCGGCGCGGTCGGCACTGTCTCCCTCGTCGCCCTGATGGTGTTCTTCCCCACCTTCGTCGCCTGCCTGCACGGGCTGCGGCAGGCCCCGGGACAGATCATGGACGTGTTCGACACCTACGCCGCCGGCCCGATCACCCGCCTCCTGCGCGTCCGCATCCCGGCCATGCTGCCCGCCTTCTTCGCCGCCGCCCGCATGAGTGTCCCGGCCTCGGTCCTCGCCGTCACCGTCGTCGAGTGGCTCGCTACCGGCAACGGCATCGGCAGCCTTATGGCGCTCTCCGCCTCGCTTTCGGATTACGACATGCTCTGGAGCGCGGTCGTCGTGGTCTCCGTGCTCTCCGCACTCGGCTACGCCGCCGTCGGCGCCGTCGAGCGCCGCATCCTCGCCCGCTACGCTGCCGAGCAGCTGACCCGATGAGCCCCGGCCCGCGCCCCGCTGCCTTCGCCATCCCGGGCGACATCGAGACCCTGACCGGCGGCTACATCTACGAGCGCCGGCTGCTCGAGGGCCTGCGCGGCGCCGGCCGCGACGTCACGCATCTCCGCCTCGCCGCGACCTTCCCCGATCCCGGCCCGGCCGACATGGCCGACGCCGTCGCCCAGCTCACGGCCCTCGACCCGGCGCGGCCGCTGATCCTCGACGGCCTCGTCTTCGGCTCGATCGACACCGACCGGCCTCGCGCACGGTCCGCGCGCCCATCGTCGCGATGATCCACCACCCCCTCGCCCTGGAGAGCGGCCTCGAGCGACGCGCGCCGGGCCATCTCTTCACCGACCGAGCGCGACAACCTCACCCTTGCCGCGCCATGTCCTCGTCCCGAGCCCCCACACCGCGTGCGATCCTGCGGCGGGCGCTATGGCGTGCCGCCCGGCCGGATCACCGTCGCCCGCCCGGGGATCGACCGGCCCGACGGCCCGACCGCCCCGATCAACGCCGCCGCTGATCCTGTCGGTCGGCATCCAGCACCCGCGCAAGGGCCACGACATCCTCCTCGACGCGCTCGCGCCGGCTCACCGATCTCGACTGGCAGGCGGTGATCGTGGGCAGCGCCTATGACCCCGCCTGCGCCGAGCCCTCGCCGCGCCAGCACGAAGCCCTCGGCCTCGGCGACCGCGTGCGCCTCGGCGGCCGCGTGTCGCAGGAGCGTCGGACGCCCTCTACCGCGCGGCAGTCGATCTTCGCGCTCGCCACCCGCTACGAGGGCTACGGCATCGTCTTCGACGAGGCGCTGGTCCACGGCCTGCCCATCGTCACGTGCCGCACCGGTGCCGTCCCCGACACCGTGCCGCCCGAGACCGGCATCCTCGTCCCCCCGGACAGCCCGGAAGCCTTCGCTGCCGCCCTGCGCGGCCTTCTGACCGACTTCGCCCTACGCCAGGCCATGGCCACTGCCGCCCGCACAGCCGGCGCGGCGCTGCCCGGCTGGGGGGAGACCGCCCGCATCGCCGGCACCGTGCTCGACGCTCTGCCCTGACAGCCTCACGGCACCACGGCGTCTGCAGTCTTCTTGAGGATCCGCGCACTCTCCGCCAGCGCCTCGTGCTCGCCCGCATCGAGCTCCGGGACCAGATCGACGGTGATGCCTTCGCGGCCCACCACCCGCGGCACCGAGAGTGCAACGTCCCGTACGCCTTCGACTTCCGCCGTCACCATCGAGACCGACAGCACCGCCTGCTGGTCCTGGGTGATCGCCGTGACGATCCGCGCAAGGCCGGCGCCGATTCCGTACCAGGTCGCGCCCTTGCCCTCGATGATCGCATAGGCCGCATGGCGCACGTCCCGGTCGATCTCGCCGCGCAGATGCGCCGTCAGTGGCGCGCCGACCTGCGCCGCGAACGAATTGAGCGGAACCGACCCCGCCCGTGCCCCCGACCAGCCCAGCACCTCGCTGTCGCCATGCTCGCCCAGAACATAGGCATGCACCGATTGCGGCGCGATCCCGAGATGGAGCCCGATCAGGCTGCGGAACCGCGCGGTGTCGAGAATGGTACCCGACCCGATCACCCGCTGCGGCGGCAGCCCCGACAGCCGCACCGTCACATGGGTCATGATGTCCACCGGGTTCGACGCGACCAGCAGGATCGCCTCCGGCGCCACCGCCATCACCGCGCCGATGACCTCCCGGAACACCTCGGCATTGCGCCCGAGCAGGTCGAGCCGGCTCTCGCCCGGCTTCTGGCTCACGCCGGCTGCGATGATCACCACCGCCGCACCGGCCAGCGCGTCATAGTCGCCGTGCTTCACGATGGTGGCCGAGGCGAAAGGCATCGCATGGGAGATGTCGAGCGCCTGCGCCTTCGCCAGCGCCGCGTCCCGGTCGACCAGCACGATCGAGCCCACCACGCCCCGCAACCCGATCGCATAGGCCGCGGCACTGCCGACCATCCCCGCTCCGACGATCCCGATCTTCATCTCCGCTCCCCTTGCAAGACCCTCTCCGCGGAAGCTAGCCTTCCCCCGAGGCCCCGACAATCACGCACGTGCAGCAATTACGACAGGCGCTTCATGAGCACTGGCAGCAGCGCGAACAGGATGAGCAGCCGGGCGACATGATGTGTGGCGACAAAGGCTGGATCGAAGCCGAGCGAAAGCGCCATTACCGCCATCGCCTCGATCCCGCCCGGCGCGAAGGCGATCCAGGCCTGCGTGAACGGAATACCGACAACGGATGCCGCCAGCGCCGCGAAGCCCGCCGCAATCCCCGAGGCGAGCAAGGTCACCGCCAGCGCCGCCGCCGCATGCCGACGCAAGAGTGCCGCCTCGACTCCGGAAAACCGTGCCCCGATCGCCGCCCCGGTGATCGTGAAGCCCGCGAAGGTCAGCCAGCCCGGCGGCCGCCCCTCTACCAGCCCCACGGCATGGAGGATCCCGCTCGACGCCATCCCCGCGAGCAGGAACGCCGCCGGCCAGCCCCGCCGCAACCCGGCCCAGCCGAAAACGCCCGTCAATGCGAGCAGGGCGAGCGTTACAGCCGGACCGGTCGTCTCCGTCAGGGCCGGCCTCAGCGCCTCCGCAGGCGGTCCGCCAAGTGCCGTCAGCAGCAGCGGCAACGTCGTCGCGATCAGCAGGAGCCGCAGCCCCTGCACCACCAGAACCGCCACCGCATCGCCGCGCCCCGTCGCCGCAAGGGCAATCGCGTAGGACAGCGCTCCCGGACTGCTCGCCAGAAGTGCCGTGTCGCGCCCCATGCCGAAGCCTCGCATCAGGAGAAGCGTCGCCGCCGTCATCGTTGTCGCGACCGAAGCCAGCAGGAGCCCGAGGCTTGCCGGCCAGGCCGCCATCTGCCCGATCACGTCCGGAGTGAACCCCGCCCCGAGCGAGACGCCGATCACCCCGAAGGCGGCATTGCGCAGCCCTTCCGCCATGCGCGTCTTCAGCCCGCCCCAGGTCACCAGCGAGACGGTCACCGCCGAGCCGATCAACGCCGCCGCCGGCAGGCCGGCCAGCGTCGCGAGCCCCGCCCCGGCAAACCCGATCAGGCAGGTGACCGCCACGAGACGCAGCGGATCGAGGAAGATGCGGGGATCAACGCGCATGATGTCCCTGCCGTAGCAGAGGCTCCCGACCGGCGCCACGGGCTTGCGATCCGGGACTTGCACGCGTAAAGTTGTGTCTGCCGACCCCCGGATATGCCATCCTCGGAGACTTCGCCATGCGCCTCGTCCTTCTCGCTCTCCTGACGCTCTCCGCGTCTCCTGCCCGGGCCGATTGCGCCCCCGAGACCGATGCGCTTGGTGCCGGGATCGCCCGTGCCTGGGAGGCCCGCGAAACCATCTCGTCTCCCGCCGTTGCCGATGAAGCGGCCGCGCTCTGCATTCGCGGCGCGCTCAACACGGCGCTCGACGAGGTCGCCGGCCCGCCCGCCGGCTGGAAGGTCGGGCTCACCTCGGAGGCGGCGCAGGAGCAGTTCGGCGTCACCGAGCCGGTCGTCGGCCAGCTCCATTCGGCCATGCTGCTCGAGGAAGGCGAGACGATCCCTCGCGATTTCGGTGGTCGGCCGCTGGTCGAGGCCGATGCCATCGTCGTGGTCAAGGATTCGGCCGTCATGGAGGCGACGACGGTTGCGGAAGTCCTCGCCTCCCTCGAGAGCTTCGTGCCCTTCGTCGAGCTTGCGGATCTGATGGTCGCTCCGGGCGAGAAACTCGACGCGGACATCATCACCGCGATCAACGTCGGCGCCCGGTCCGGCGTGACCGGCACGCCGATCCCGATCGACGATCCGGCCGCCTGGGAAATCGCCCTCGCCTCGATGATCGTCCGGCTTCAGGATGCGGAAGGCGCGCTGATCGGCGAATTTCCCGGCGCCGCGATCCTCGGCAACCCGATCAACGCCGTGCTCTACCTCACCGACCATCTCGCCGCCATCGGCGAGACCCTCGTCCCCGGCGATCGCATCAGCCTCGGCGGCTTCGGCCCGCCGATGCCCGTGGGCGATCTCGCCGGCGTGAAGGTCTCCTATATCGGACTGCCTGGTGGTTTCGTGCCCACCGCGACGGTGACCTTTGAGCCGGCCGAGTAAACCGCTCCGCCACCGCCGCACCGCCATCCCCGGCACTCCGGTGATCGCGCTCCTCCCTCCTGCCGAGCAACTAGGTCGGGATCTTCAAACGGCCGCAACCGCAAT